>CAJTBO010000005.1 GCA_910573755.1 Lachnospiraceae bacterium
AGGGGGCAACTGGTAAAGATGGTATTGCGGAACCCCGCCTTAGGCGGAACCAGTACTATACCCCGGAGGGGTTAAAACTAAACCCCCATTTGAAATGGGGGTTGCTAACTTTGAATGGGCAGACCATGTTTTCAGGGGGTCATATGGAGGCCTGCTGCGGAGGAAAATGATATCCGTTGCGGTGTTTTCCGGCCTGGCTTCCAGAATGTATTCGGCAACGGCGTTGAGGACTGCGACAGGGACAGGAAGCATGACTGGTTTGGAAGTTTTGCTCTGGATCAGGCGTATCTCCCTTAACCGCCAGTCAATGTCCGAAAACCTCAGTGTGAGGACATCTACGCCCCGGAGGCCGGTATAAGCCGCAAGCATTATAATTGCGTAATCTCTTTTTCCTAATGCTGTGCTTTTATCCGGAGCGTTCAGGATGGCCGTTACTTCGTCCTTATCAAAACCGGAATGTATTTTTTTACGGTTAGGCACTTTAATTGTAAAGATGGTTTCAAGGTTAAGGCTGCAGAGTGAATTTTCAGACAGATAGGCACCGAAAGACCTGAGCAGGGAAAGGGAATCCCCAACATTTCCATAACTGTCAGCAAGGACAGGCAGATAACTGTTTATATCTGAAATTTCCAGACCTTTCAGATCATCAAATCCAAGACTTGCGACATAACGAAGGAAATGTTTGATCTTGGGCTTGATTCCCCTCAGTGTAGTAGTTCGGCAGCCTTGTGCAAGCCTGTGATTCAGATAATCCACCAGAATCCGGTTAAGGCCCTCTGGAATGGACGATGTAAGTATGGACGGCTCATAGGACCAGACATAATTTCCTGTCTTCATGATGCTGGTCATAATTATAATTGTTTTCCTGGTGTACCGGTACTTTGTGCTGTTGATCACGCCATCCTGATAAAGGCGGAAGTAGTACCAGATACAGTTATTCCCCTCATCCTCAGAATAAACCGAAACTGAATGAGTCGAGAAATAAGATGTGACCGGAGAGATGCCATAACATTTATACATGTAGGTTGTTTTCTTAGCCCTCCCAAATGAAACGATACATTGCCATGCCTTATCAATCAGATCGCTGACAAGTGGCTTGGTACAATTTGACATAATAAAATCTCCTTCCTGATGTTTTTCATCTAGAAAAGATTACCTTATTATGCCGAAACTTTGTAGATAAATCCTCAAGAAATCATATCGGTATCAAAAACCTCGGAATAACCATTTTTTCGGTATAAGATCCGCAGGGAAGCCTCACAGCTAGCCTTGGATATGTGGAGCCGGATGATATTAACAGAACATTGGCGACTGTGATGATGGAAGTGATGAATGATGTGGATATAGATCCTATGGATGGAATTCTTCATCACTCAGAGGGAGTGGATGTTCTTCCAGCAAATATTGAGTTATCCGGTCTTGAGGTTGCTCTGGTTAATGTGATGAGCAGAGAAGTGATTTTGAAATTGTACATTGAAATGATTAGAGACCAGTATGATGTGGTGCTTGTGGATTGCATAGGAGAAATTTTAGATGATATACAAACCACATGATTATCAGCAGTATGCGATTGATTATATTCTTTCGCATCCGGTAGCAGCGTTGATATTAGATATGGGACTTGGCAAGACCTCTATTACATTAACTGCTATTGAAAAATTATTATATGACAGTTTTGAAGTAAACAAGGTGCTTGTTGTAGCACCACTTAGAGTAGCAAGAAATACCTGGAGCGATGAAATTAAAAAATGGGAACATTTGAAGGGACTTCGTTATTCCATTGTAGTTGGAACAGCCTCTGAAAGAATGAAAGCTTTGAACGCAGAGACAGATATTTATATTATAAATCGTGAAAATCTGCAATGCAAGACTTAATACCATTTACGATACCCATGATGATATCTTTACCCCAATTAAATGCAGATGATGCAAGTCTGGTAATAAATCCTACGGCCTTATCAAATCCACCCTTGATGGTGCCATAAATTCCGCTGATTACTGACTTAATTCCGTTCCACATACTGTTGAAAGCATTGGAAACACCATTCTTGATAGCATTCACCAGGTTCATTACAGTATTTTTGATATTCGTCCAGACTGTAGTGATGGTATTTTTGATTCCATTAACCACAGAAGTTACGGTATTTTTGATCGCATTCCAGATGGTCTCAAAAACAGTCTTGATGGCATTCAGCACTGTAGAAACTGTGGTCTTAATAGCGTTCCAAGCTGTTGTAAGGAATGTACTGATTGCCGTAACAACCGTTGTAACCGTAGTCTTTATTGCATTCCAGATAGTAGTAAAGAATGTAGAAATTGCATTCCTTTTACAGGAATAGGCTCTTTCGTATTCAGTTTTCTTTTTCCCGGATTACCTTCCAGCTTCTTAATTGCTGTAGGCTTTGGCTTTCTTCCTGCCATTGGAATCCCCTCCTTCCTAAATTTCTGCATAATAAAAGCGCCTACATCAACTGCAAGCGCCTTTTAAAATTCTTTATGATATTACTTCAACAAATCCAGCAATGTGTATTCACCTTTTTGTACTTTCGACATCTCATGATATTTCTTTATTGCTGCTACAAGAACTGTTGGATCACTAAAATAACCCTTAACAAAATCATACGATTTTACTTCTGCCATTTTCAGATCTTCTTTGCAAAAACTACTTGGCTTCTTTCCGGATTTTTTGAATTCTTTGTACTTATCTTCATTAAAAATAATCAGCATCTCAATTTCTGGTGCCGTAATTACATTTATGACATCGACCTTACCGGCATAGGCTTTACTTAACTTGAAGTTTTCGCGTCTTGAATCAAGTATCCTTATTACAGAGATTTTATCCATAAATCCTTTTCTCAAGTACTTTTCTTCAAATTTCTTGCCTTCTCTGCAGCGAATTATCTCTTCCTCAAGCATTTCTTCTCTGGAAAAGATTAGTAGGTTATGATCCAGAAGGATATCCATGATTGCATTTTCAGCTGCCCCCTCACAGATACATGCCTTATATCTAGCTAATTCCATAGGCACCTCCGTTATGAAGTGACTTTTGTCAAGAGGTAAATTTAAAAAATAACAAACTTTTTTCTCTGACAAAACCCACATTTGTATTCTGAAGATATCTTGGAGAAGCCTTTTGATTAACAGTTCCCGGCATTTGGCCACTCCGTTATTCGTGGATTGGTTACCTACAGGTCAATGGTCCGCCGTGGGCTCTGCTGTCCTAAAACGTGGATCAGTGTATCGCTACCCTGCCGACAAGGAGGTGCCGCAGATAGCCCGAACCTTGAAGTTCCAAAAGACTCCTTCAAGATATCTCCAGTTTTTTTGTTTTTAGTTGCTGCTGATTATGCAGCTACGCCTGCTTAATCAGCTTGATTGCCAGCCATCAGGATGACAGCCGACTGTCAAGGGCTGCGCAGCAGTTCATTTACCCTTGACGGGCGGATGGCAGCCTGATATCACCCCATGCTGATATTGTCTGTCATCATACCCCATATAAAGCAGGCAAGTTCTCTCGCAACGGCTGTTACCGCTACGTTCTTTTTCTTGCCTTTCCTTATCATTCTGTAATACTTTCTCCTCAGCCTCTCGTTTGCTTTGTCTGCATAAGCTACCACCTCCGGCGGATTGCCGCCCTGTCTTGCTTTCAGGTCTTTTGATTTATGCCCGACCGCTCCCTTGCAGATCCCTTTGGAAGCCTCGATCAGCAGCTTCCTCACATGGCTGTTCCCTGCTTTTGTGATGGAAAGCCTGTTGATTTTATCGCTGCTTGAATCTTCCCCCGGTACCAGCCCCAGGTATGCAGAATAGATGTTTCCTTTTGCAAATCTTCGGAAATCCCCTGTCTCAACCAGGCATGATAACGCCGTATGCGTTTTCACTCCGAGAAAGCATACCAGCTTCTTCACTTTCTCCACATACTCTGTCTCAGACGCCAGTTCCCCTATCCTCTTATCAAAGCCTTCAATCCGGTTTGTCTGGTATTCATAGGTAATCAGATACTCGTTCAGCGTTTCCCTGTCCAATCCACTCAGTTCAAGTGATTTCAGCCACTTTAAGTGTGCCTGCGTCCATTTGCCCTTATCATAATGGAATCCCTGGCTTAAACAGAATGCATTAATTCTCTGTTTTGTCTTTTTCAAATCAGATTTATGGTCGTCCCTCATCCGCAGATAGACTTTCACATCGTCATCTTTATCCGTCGGGATATGCACAGCATGGTATCCTCCATAAGACAGACACTGGGCAATCATAAGCGCATCCCTTTTATCTGTTTTAATTCTTTTTCCCTGCTGTGTCAGCATTGTGGTCGGAGCAAGGATGACACACCGGATTCCCTTCTTCACTAATTCATGATACAAAGAAAATCCCAGGCATCCCGCCTCATAGCCGCAGAGAATGTCGCAGTCCTCTTTTATCTTTTTCTTAAGATTCTCAATGAACTGCACAATATTGTCCGAATCCGGCGTTACTTTAACATTTGCATAAATAATGTCGTCTCCGTCAAATCTTGGCTCAATGGCGCATAAAGTGTAGTTTGTGCTATGGACATCCATTCCAATTCGTAGTATTCTTTTCATGTAAGTGGCCTCCTTTTGTATGCGGTAATCCCTGTTACCATCGTTTTTTTCCAAAACTTAGTATACAGGTAAATCCACGTTGCTACAAATGTGGGGTCACTTCATATTGTCCTAAACAAGAGCTGCAGCAATGCTTTTCTTTAGCTGCATGTATGCCTCGTATGTTGGAGTTGTGCCTTCAAGGAAACCGCTTTGATATGCATCACTCTTTTTAATGTCATTTCTTTTCAATATATTAGACAGATTTTCAACTGTTATTCCATTACGATTTCTAGTAATGAAAATGCTGTCGTTTCGATCATACTCATCCAACAGCTCTGGATAATGTGTTGAAAAAATAAGTGTTCCAGCATTCTTATTTAACTTACTATCCATAAAGAATCGCATCAAAGTTGTAACAATTTCTTTATTGAAGTGATTCTCCACTTCATCTACTACAATATATCCGCCACTTTTCAGTACTTCCTGCGCCAAAGTGAAAGTTATCATACCTTTAACCGTACCAGAAGAAAGATAATTATTGAGTTCTACTGGATTATTAAGAATGATTTCCTCTTTCCCCTTGAACTTTAAGTGGATAATCTGCTTCTTATCTTTTTCATCAAAATGCAAGCTTTCAATTGTTGGATCAAGAAATGTAATTACCTCTGCCGGAATAACTTCAGAAAACGGTAGAACATTTACATTTGTAAATTTAAGAAGATTAACAATTCGAATATGCTCTTTCGTTTTCTTATTTCGAGCAATCATAATACTTACATCATCAGATAAAAACTCTTCCTGACTGCTTCTAATGATTGCCGGCTCTCTTCCCTCGAAATCCAGCATAGTTTTACGGGTCGTTACCTCATCAGTACTCTTAGTCCACAGAGATTCTGAAACAATTCTATAGATTGTTCCTTCCGATTTGCTCTTCACTGCAGTAATAATCGTCTCCAATCTGCAGACCTCTTTTGTCTTTCTAGAAAAGAAGTACGTATTTAACTTAATCTCTTCCCCATCTCCCAAAATGTCTCTGGTCTCTATATGGTTGATTGGTTCATTATTTAACAATTCCAAAACAAGCAGAATAACCTTCAATACAGAAGTCTTTCCTGAAGCATTAATTCCAATGAATCCATTAGCTGAATTCAAATATATATTTGAAAATAATGAGGACAATATATTTTTATGTTCTTCTGCCACTCTCTGCTGTGCATAAAAGTTCAAATCCAGTTTTTCTTTAAAAAGCGGTAATCCTTCCGCCGTGATACGAAGAAGTTTCATAACTACCTCCAAATTTATTTACGTGTTTTACGTTTTTAATTCCTATCCAGAAGTAGTATATCACCATTTTTAAAAATTATCAACGAGTTTTATGTTTTTAATTTTTGAATATGTTTTGTACCCCCGTCTTCAATTTCGCGATTTTGCACAGAAGAGGGGGCGCCGGTCTTGGAGCCTAAGGGCTGTAGAGATTCAAACACCCCCTACCCCAGCTCAATCAGAAGCGGTATTCCACATATCTGTCTTCCGTCATTGTCTTTACATTATGATGATGCTCACATAAAGGCTGGCAGTTCCCACGATCCCAGAAGAGTTTCTTGTCTCCACGATGAGGTTTGATATGATCCACGACTGTATACAAGCCTTTTCTCTGCCTATATCTTTATCAGGTGGAGCAGACCGCCGGGAAGAGATAGAGCGGCGGCAGAGGGAGCGGCAACGGCAGGAGGAACGGAAACAGGAGTTTAAGACGGCTTTATTAGGCGAAATAGACAGCTTGAAGCGTTGGGCTATTTATGGGACAGTCATAGAAAAACGGCTGTATGAGCCATTCAGCGATATGTGGGGCTGTTGTATCAATGAACTGCAAAAGGCAGAGTACAAACTTGATATTCTATGCACTGCAGATCAGGGAGCGTATCGCCGGATGAAGCCGGATGTAGCAGCAGGGCTATCCTCTGACCGTCCGCAATGGCTTTTAGACACGTTGGCAATACTGGCAGAGGACGTGGCATTTCAGGCCACGAAAGAGGAAATAGCAAGGATTGAGAAACAGAGAGATTTTGAATTGCGCAGACAGCCCGGAGAAAGGCGGCAGCAGAAAAGAGGTGAGGTAAGACGGAAACGAGAGCAGGAGGACTTACAGAAGATGAGCGACATCGACTTGATAATGTTGTTGGAGAACTTAATCGGAGGAATCTGACAACGACAGAAAACGGGGTTATTAAACCTAAAAAGCCTATTGAAATCCCTGTGCTGATGAAAGGGGGCATGATTGACTTGGAACACGTGGAGCCGATTGACTTTATCATTGATGATATGCTTTCGCCTGGACTGTCCATGTTGGCAGCAGATCCCAAAACCGGGAAATCATGGTTTTCACTGCTTATGTGTTTATGCGTATCGCAAGGGAAGAAATTTCTTGGATATAAAACGCATAAATGCAATGTCCTATACCTTGCCTTAGAGGACAGCGACAACCGCATGAAATCAAGGATTAAGCGAATATTTGAGGGGGATAAGCTGCCGGACACTTTCAATTATTGCATAGAAATCAATGATTTGTCCAGTGGATTCATAGAACAAATGGAGCTTGTCTGTCAAAGCATGAATGATTTAAGGCTTATTGTGGTAGATACGCTACAATGCATCCGAGGGCAGTACAACAATAAGGATGGCGGTGCTTATGGATATGATTACAAGGAAATGAATAAGCTGAAATCATTTGCAAAGAAACATAACCTTGCAATCCTGCTGATTCACCATACAAGCAAGATGGACAATCCTAACGACCTTTTTTTCTCCATATCAGGCACAAGGGGGCTGACAGGTGCGCTTGATTTGATGATGGTCATAAAGAAAGAAAATGTATCTGATAAGCAGGTAAAATTATATATTCGTGGGCGTGATGTCGGCAATGACGCTTTTGTGATTGAAATGCAGGATTGCAGATGGGCAAAGGTGGGAACTTTAGAAGAAATGCAGGAAAGAGATACATTAAGGCAATATCAGAACAATCCGATTGTCAGGGAAGTCAATAAAGCCTTGGAAGAATCAGGGCAATGGCGTGGGAGAATGACGGAACTGATTAAATTTGCAGAACGGAACAGTAAATCAATACTTCTCTGTATATATCCTTTAAGTATTGATTTTGTTGATAACCGTTGATAAGTATTGGTGTATTTGCCAATGTATCAACGGCTACCAACGGTAATCAACGGTATCAACGGCACAGGGATATATACGGAGAGCCGTTGACAGCAGTGTCCGCTTTATCAGGTGAACGGAATGGTAAGGAGATATTATGACAAAGGAAATATGGGTACAGTTTAAGGATATGGAATCATACCGTGAAAACGGAGTTAGATTGTGTACTTTATTGAGGGAAACGCCGGGAGAGTGTGCGGCTTTCATATACATAAAGGATATTAAAAATGTCCGGGAATTGAATACATATTCTTTTGATGAAAAGCAGATTGAATTATTAAATGATGCTTTTGGTGAAGAAAATGTAAGGTATCAGGAGAGAGAAATCAAAAGGAGATAAAATGGAGCAGACCAACAAAAGCACCTAAAATCAAGCAGATTCTCCCTTGTATGCATGATATGTATGCAGTAATGAGAGATGATGAGGGATATAGCTATAAGTGCAAGGTTCTTATGTATGCGCTATGTGATGATTTGGAGATTTACCCTCTATATTTCGACCATGAACTTGGAATTTCCCCCATAGATGAAGCTGTCTATGATGTGTACGGATATGAATTAGAGGGCGGCGAGATATGGCCGGAGGAAGGAAAGTCGGATGAACAAAAATAAAATTAGCGGTTTAGCGGATGCGCCGGGGCTGCCTGCTGCCAGTATGGCATCTTTAAAGACGTTTGAACACAGATTTGACGCAAACATACAATTCATTTCCCCGGAATATGCCGGCTATTACATAGTTTCCACTTTCCAGTATTACGCAAGGGAGATTTTAAAATAGCCAGTGGCAGAGAGGTAGCCTTTTTATGGGGCGGCATAAACAATCAGGAGGATAGCGTAATGGATAAAGCAGATAAAAGAGTGATGAAGTCAATCAGAAGCCGGGAGCCGTTTTGTGAGCCGTTCATAAAGTTATCAATGATTCTTAAAACAGGAGGGATTAAAGCGGACGGATATTTAGGAATGTGCGGTGATCGGATATCAGACGCATTATTGATAGACGGTGAGGATGTAAGGATAGATTTTGCAAACTTCCCGGATATGGAACTGACCGCTGCCGGGGTGAGGATATGCCGGGATATATTGGAGTGTTACGTTTCCGGGGATATTGTTTCGGATGCTTATGTGGCATTGATGGAAGAAAAGGTGGTGAGGGTACACGTCAATTTCGCAGACGCTTCAGGAGATGAAACTGCGTGGGCTTGTCAGTGCGTTTATAAAGTCTGATTCAAGGATAAGGCGGTTTGTGGTAGAAGAAATCTGTCAGAGGTCTATTCTTATCAGGTGTTTCAGAAAGATACGGGGCGTATATTACGGTATTTTAGTTCGGGTAAAATATTATGAATTATTTTCAGCGGTTGGCAGAATTGCGGCGGAGAATAGTGGGGAATAATGAGGTTTTTCCATGATTTATACACATTATTCATAGATTTACTGGTATCTTTTCCTGATAAATGGATAAGTGAAGTATTGGAAAATGCTGATTTTATCAGGGGTTCAGGATTTATATAGTTGCAAAAAGTGTAAATTCACCGTTGATTTAGGCAAAACACGCACATATAGGAAATAGTAACAGAGAACGCATTTATAGATAGGGGATGATAATATGGGCGGTTACGGTTCCGGCGGACACAATAAGACGCACAGGCAGCTTGAAAACTTCCGCAGGATTGACAGCTTTTCTTTTTATGATTATCTCAAAGGGGATAAATACCTTTTCTGCAAAGAAACTGTAAAATATCCGTTGTTCAGGGGGGGATATTGTCTATTATGTGGGGGAGGGAATGGCAGAGATCAGGGAGGGGGATTCTTACACCGATTTGATTTTATCCAGTGTGCCGGGGATTGACGGAAAATCCACAAGGCTATATTTTCATTGTCCATATTGCGGGCGGCGTGTCAGATACCTTTACAGACGGCAGGAACGCTATATGTGCCGGAATTGCGCAGAGCTGAATTATGCAAGCCAGCAAAAAAGCGGAATGGACAAAAAGCGGCTTAAAATGGAGCGTATCATAGAAAGGGAATTGGGGTATACATGGTGGCGGAGAGATTATCCCGATACGCCCATACAGGACTTGTGGCATATCCCAAAGCCGCCCTATATGCGGTGGAAAAAGTACGAAAGGATTATGAAAGAGTTCCGGCAGCTTCAAAAGGACTATGAGCGTGAATTTTGGGTAGGGCTGTCTAAGATTTGTTATGCCAAAGATATTGCAGAAATGGCAATCCGGCAACTTGACCGCTTGCGGAAATAGGCACAGGGCGGCGCTGCTGCCAAAACAGCATATTATAATTGCCTGACAAAGAAATGTGTGCTATACTTCGGATATGGGAAAACCATAGAGCCAAAGGCGGCTTTACTCCTCTTGTATTTTGCGGAGGGTTCAAGTAGCCCTCCAGACGAAAGAAAGGAGGGCGATACAATGTATGTTACATATCAGAATTTCTTTTTGTTCTGTACGTTCATTGTTGCCCTTATTAGTCTGCTTTATCAGATTTTTAAGGGAAAGAAATAGCCGCCACTACTGCCAATAGTGACGGCTGACTGCTTATAGCAGAAGTTTAAACTTATTATGAGAGGTAGAGCCGCTTCTATGGCTTTCCCTTTTTCTATGCTTAATATAGCACATTTGGCAGCAGGATTCAAGAGCCAAACACACGTTTACTGTAATGTGGTTGTAAAAGCCGTCTGCTGCCCTCTCATTCTCTTATCAGGTGATCCCACTTTTCAGAATACCCACAGAAACACGCCACAAGCCCATATTTCGCATTTTAAAGGCATAGGCGGTAATTTTCATGCAAGGCAGTACAAGCCCGATACGGGGCAAATAGAGCCTTGCTAGAGTGCTTCTGAATGGCGGCGGCTGTTCTGCTTTCTCCCCCTTACTCACGCACTTTTCATAGAGGGGTGAGTAAGGGGGAGTAAAGAGAAAAGCCAGTAAAATCAAGGGTTTGCGGTACTTGGACTTGTAAACTACAACAAATTTACAACAATTTTACAACGCATAATGAAGAATAATGAGCGTTAATGAATAGTTGTACTCATAAATCCAATTTAGTATTTTGTACGATAAGGACATTTTTCTAAAAGAAAATTTTAGGGAAGTGTCCTTTTGTTATGGTCAAAAACAAAATAAGAAATGGAGGAAATGAACATGAGTAGTACAGCGTTAGGAGCAGAGAAAGCGATTATTTTTATCAGCGATGCACATGGAAAATTCTACTACGAGAAATTGAAAGAGGTCAGTACTGATAAATTTAAAAGATTTCATAGAAAAGCCGGGATAACTACGATATTCGCTTTTTAACAAATGAAAAACACTGTTGACCAATTCGGTTATTTGTGATATGCTATTCAGCAATAACCGATTCGGTTATTGCTGGAGGTGAGACAGTGGAATTTTCAAGAGATGATTTAGTAGAAGCCAAAAGACGAGTAGAAGCATTTAAAATTGCGAACTCTCTTATTGAAAATGAACTAAGAAAAAGATAATCAAAAGGTTTCGATTGCGGAGGTAAAATATGTTAAGACCAAAAGAAGTTGTCAGTAAGTGGATAGATGCTTTTAATGCTGGTGATGTAGATGCAATCACCAATCTTTACCATGACAATGCCATAAATCATCAAGTTGCAAATGACTCGGTTGTCGGGATCGACGCTATTAGAGAAATGTTTATAAATGAGTTCAAAACTGCAAAAATGGTCTGTATTGTTGAAAATATCTTTGAAGATGGACAGTGGGCCATTTTGGAATGGAAAGACCCGTTAGGTCTGCGTGGGTGTGGATTTTTTCAAATTGTAAATGAAAAGATTCTATTTCAGCGTGGATATTGGGATAAACTTTCTTTCTTAAAACAGCATAATCTTCCCGTTCCGGTACTTAAGGAGGGTAAAAATGCAGTGGATTGATGAAGTTGGCATAAGAATCAAAAGAAACAATCAAGTTTTGTTTGCTAAAGATTCGGAATATTTGCAGGATTTGATTGGCTTGTTCCAAAATCAAGATCATAAGGTTATCGCTTTATGGGCGTTTGACTTTGCTGCTGAATCGATTTCAAAACTTGAAGAAAAATATCCCGAAGAAATACGGCCGCGGAATGCACTGATTGCAGCTCAGGAATGGTCAGCCGGTAAAATGAAGATGCGATTAGCGCAGCGAAAGATTTTGGATTGCCATGCTTTTACGAAAGAGATTGACTGTAAAGAAGATATTGCACATTGTCATGCGATAGGGCAAGCCTGTGCAGTCGTTCACACAGCCAAACATGCAATCGGGTATCCAATCTATGATCTCACCGCTATCATATATAGGCTTGGGATAGATTACTGCATTGAATCAGTCGAGAAACGCAAACAAGAGTACATTAACAGGTTATTTTATTGGAGGGAGCATTTCGGTGATTATAAAGATGACTGGGCAGATTTTATGCTCAAATAGAAAATAACTGTAAGGATGGTATCTACATGAACCAAGGAAGAATTATTATTATTACAGGAGCACCCGGAACAGGGAAAACTACAACGGCATCAATGATTGCGAAAAAAACTGACCTGCTAAAATCGGTGCATCTACATACCGATGATTTTTATCACTATCTTTGTAAGGGAGCGATAGCTCCACATCTGCCAGCATCAGAGGAACAGAATTTAATTGTTATTGAAGCATTCTTGGAAGCTGCAAAACGTTTTGCTCGTGGTGGCTATGATGTAATTGTAGATGGAATTATTGGGCCTTGGTTTTTGGAACCTTGGATGAAGGCAGTACAAGAAAATTATGAAATACACTATTTCATATTGCGGGCGAGCAGGCAGGAAACTTTGAAACGGGCGGTCACTCGTACCAAGCTGGATCGGGAAAGCAATATCGAATTGGTGGAAAGTATGTGGAAGCAGTTTAACAATTTAGGACAGCATGAACGTCATGTGCTTGATACAACAGAATATTTGGTTGACCAGACTGTTTTGAGTATAAAGGAAAAAATCAGAGAAAAATCATATTTGCTTTAGAGCGTAATCATGGAGGAAATTCTTATGGGAAATGAGAAAATATATCGAATGGAGTTTTCAAAAGTTTACCGTCTGCTTGTCAATAAGGCAGAAAAAAAAGGAAGGACACAGCAGGAGGTTGATGAGGTGATTCATTGGCTTACCGGCTACAACCGGGCAGAATTGGAAAGGTTGTCGGAAAACTCGATTACTTATGAAGACTTTTTTCTGAATGCCCCCGAATTGAATGAAAACAGGAAATTGATAAAAGGTGTAGTCTGCGGTGTGCGGGTAGAAAATATAGAAGAACCTTTGATGCAGGAGATCCGCTATTTGGATAAGCTGATTGATGAACTTGCCAAAGGGAAAGCCATGAACAAAATACTGCGTAAGTAAAGGCATGATTTCAAACGAAAAAACCAAGAAAGTGACAAACTGCATTTAGCAAGCAATTATGCATTGTAGATAATTGCCGATTTGTATATTCTGCCGAAAGGGTTCGGTAAATGATGTTTGGGAATAGTAATTTTGAAAAGGTATTGGAGGCGGATAGAATGGAAAAATTTTTTGCTCTTTCAAACGAAAAACAAGATACCATACGCAACGCAGCTCTGGCTTGCTTCGCAAAATATGGATACGAAAAGGCATCGATCAATGATATTGCGGCGGCGGCAGGCATCTCAAAAGCGTCTGTTTTTCAGTATTTTGGGAATAAACAGGCTCTCTATCAGTATTTGCTTGACTATTGCACAGGCCAAATGAAGCAAGCCTATGACGCAAACACATTGGAGAAAAATGTGGATTTTTTTGACCGGGTATGGGATGCAAGCGTGATGAAGGTCGAAAATTTGAAAAAGCATCCTTATATCGCATCGTTTATTGCAAGTGCGGCAGCAGAGCAAATGCCGGAATTGAAAGATGCCATATTTTCCACAACGAATGAAAAATTTATAGAGACACTGGTTTTACATGAGGAAGATTGCAGGAAATTCAAACGCCCAGAGGACGCAAAATTGCTGTTTCGGATGTTCATGATGCTTGCACAGGGTATGTCTGTTCAGTTGGAAAATGGGGCGGATTATGATGACATTATGAAGGAATTTGAAAAAATCCTAAATATGTTGAAACGCAATTTTTATAAGGAGGAATATCTGCCATGAGCGAGCCTGTAATCGTCTTAAACAAACTCACCAAAAGCTATGGAAAGCATCGGGGCATTGAGGAAATCAACTTTACGGTCGATCGTGGTGAGATTTTTGGCTTTATCGGCCCCAACGGGGCGGGAAAGTCCACCACGATCCGTACCCTGATGGGACTGCTGAAGCCCACCGGCGGAACCGCTTCTATTTTTGGATTGGACTGTGGGCGGCAGGCGTCTGAGATTGCAAAGGATGTAGGATATCTGCCCGGTGAAAACTGTTACTACAACAGTATGAAAGTCAAAGAGATGCTTCTTTATACGGCGGAGCTCTATGGAGTGGCAGATCATAACCGAATGGAAGCATTGGCGGAGCGGCTGAATTTGGATTTGTCCAGAAGGATTGGCGACCTATCTTTAGGTAACAAAAAGAAAGTCGGCATCATTTCGGCCTTGCTGCCCTCCCCAAAGTTACTTATCATGGACGAGCCTACCAGTGGTCTTGACCCGCTGATCCAACAGACCTTTTACGACCTGTTAAAAGAAGAAAATGAACGTGGTACGACTATTTTTCTGTCCTCCCATGTTTTGAGCGAGGTACAGAGGCTCTGTGAACTGAAACAGTCACGAAAATATATCCTGATTTGGGCCGTTTCTCTTGCGATATGCATTTTTTCCATGACACCAGTTTACTATGGCATGGTAGAAACGGCGGGGACATTGCCAACAGGATTTGCACAGGGAGGCTTTTTTGAAACTGTTGGCGTCTCTCTGGAGCTTCTGACAATGCCTTTGGGAATGTATTCGTTTCTCACGGGGTTCTTTATGATTGCTGGTGGCATTTTCGGGATGCACCTAGGCCTGTCCTTACATACCAAGGAGTGTACAGAAAACACAGCGGAATTTTTATATACGAAACCTTGTGGGCGGCAGATGATATACAAAGGAAAACTATTGTGTGTCCTTGCCGGAGTATGTGTGACAGGCATTTCTTATCTGTTGGCGTCCTTTTTCGCGATGATGCTGTTTCACCCTGGATTTCCAGCAAGGGAGTTTTGGTTGGTGGCCGGTTCTTTTGTCCTTATTACACTCTTTTTTGCGCTGTTGGGAACAATGGCAGGGATATTCCGGCCTAATAACCGCTCTCCGCTTTTGACGGCTGGTCTGGTCGTATTTGTGGAATATTGCATAACCTCTTTCTCAAGAACCTTTTTTGAAAATAGCTTTAGAAAGAATATGCAGTATGTAACGGAGAAAATACCAAGGGGAGGCCTGCTGGTATAGCAAGCCTCCCCCCTGATATTCATGTTCTTGTAAAAGCGTATTTGCATGGGTTTTGAATCTGTTAAGGCGCCAATCATTTCACTTTTGATGATTTCCTCAGTGCGGTTGACAATACTGTTCATGTAACATCTTGCGTAATGCAAGCGTTCATTTCTAGCTATTGCGATTTATCATTGATAAAATCAGTATCAGGAAGGGAAAATCAGATAAAACAGAGATATAAGAACAGAGAAGAAAAGAATTTGTTGCCGTTCCATATCATTAAGGCAGCATCAGAAGGCGATGTACTGGCAATCTGTATAATTGAAAAATCTATATAAACACAGTATAATAATACCCATAGAATCCCACTAAGTAAAAGGAAATGAAGAAAAAACAATGAGCGGTAAAATATTGTTGGTAGACGATGAGCAAGAAATTGCTGATTTGATTGAGGTATTTTTGCAAAATGAACAATTTCAGTGTTTTAAATATTACACGTTCCAAGACGCATTTTCAGCGATAGACAGTGAATGTTTTGACTTGGCAATAATAGATATAATGCTGCCGGACGGAAATGGCTTTACTTTATGCAGAGAAATACGGAAGAAATATACCTATCCCATTATATTGCTTACATCTAAAACAGAGGGAACAGATAAGGTTACAGGTTTATCTTTGGGGGCAGACGACTATGTTACAAAACCATTTCTGCCGATTGAACTTGCAGCAAGAGTTAAGGCGCATCTACGGAGGGTACATGATTATGACGGTAAAAAAATTGGCTCAAATGAAATGGTTACAATAGCGGGACTTCTGTTAAATAGAACTTCGCATGAATGTAGATTGAACGGGGAACAGATTAAACTAACCCCCACAGAATTTTCAATATTATGGCTTTTATGTAAAAACAGGGGAAAGGTATATGGTGCTGATGAACTATTTCAGATTATATGGGGAGAAAAGTATTTTAAGAACAGCAGAAATACGGTAATGGTTCAAATCAGACATATACGGGAAAAATTGAATGATACTGGTGAAAAGCCGAAATTCATAAAAACAATATGGGGGATAGGATATATTGTTGAGTAACAAATTCTCAAAGAAGTATAGAAAGCTGCTATTGCTTAGACATTTTATTGGTGCATTTATTGTGTTCTTTGTTCTGTTGGCTGTTTGTTCAGGGATTGAAAGTGTAGGAAACAACAACTTTTATATTTTCATAGAAAAAGTAGCAGGATACGATTTTGCGTGTATTGTACATGATTATGAGCCTTCAATTATTGTATTTGGTTTTCTCATATTAGAGTTATTTATGTGGATTGCTATAGAAAGAAGTTCATCAAAGAAAATATTAAAAGTATTGGATTCCTTGGAATATGTTGTTGACAATTCAGCAAATAACATAGTACTCCCGTTAGAATTTTCTGATTTGCAGAATTGGCTTAATCTTATAAAAATGCAGAACCGTGAGCAACAGCATTTACTGGAAATTGAAGCACAGAAAAAATCAGATACGCTTACTTATCTTGCGCATGACATTAGAACCCCGCTTGCTTCCGTGGTGGGTTATTTAAGCCTATTGTGTGAAGCGCCGGATATGCCGGCCATACAGCGGGAAAAATATACAAAAGTTGCTTTCCGCAAGGCTATACAGTTTGAAAAACTGATAGATGATTTTTTTGACATAACAAGATATAGTTTATCCGACAAAACTCTGGTGAAACGGGAAATAGACATATGTTTTTTAATAGAACAGTTAGCAGATGAATTTTACCCGTTGCTTAAACCCAAAGAGCTGCACATTGATTTAAAGTTGGGGGAAGGACTGTTTATAACAGGGGATTCAGAAAAGATTGCAAGAGTATTCAATAATCTTCTGAAAAATGCTATAAATTACAGTTATCCGAAAAGTTCGATTGAAATTTATGCCAGCCAAACTTTATCTTATATAACTGTTTCCGTTAAGAATTACGGCAAAACAATACCTGCTGATGAATTGGGGCATATTTTTGATAAGTTTTACCGTTCCAAAGAATATGGGGAATCAGAAGAAAGCGGAACAGGGCTTGGCTTGGCAATCGCAAAGGAAATTGTAAGAATACACAATGGAAGCATATATGCCATGAGTGATGATGAAATAACAGTGTTTGAAGTCAAGCTGCCTGTTGCGGAAAAGCAGCGATAAGAAAAAAATAAGAAATCAAAAAGAAATAAAAAATCAAAAACTCACTTCAACAGGGTATAATAATTCCCCGGTAGAGTGAGTTTTTTCTTGGAGGAATTGCTATGGATAATCAAAATAAAAACCATGAAAAAATTTTGCGTGGCTGTCAGTGGGTATTTTTTATTATATATGTTATCTTTCTGCTTCGCATAACCTTTTTCAAACAAGTAACATTAAATAACTTATTTTCTGCCATAGGTGCAAGTGAAAGGACAATCAGTGTCATTCCCTTTAGATCAATTTATGATATGGCTGTTTCAAATACCTCTATAGGACGAATCATTGAAAATGTAGTAGGAAATATCGTTTTATTTATTCCGTTTGGAATGCTTTTTCCGATTATCTCCGACAAAAAACGTAAAGGGGTTTTATGTGCCGCTATCATATTCAGCCTGCTGATTGAAATTACGCAACTCCTTTTTGCGCTTGGGAGTACAGATGTTGATGATTTGATATTTAATGTATCAGGTGCATATATCGGATATTTTGTATCAGATAAAATAAGAAAACTATTCAAGACATATACGTATTTTCTTGTTGCTATGACGCTTATAACGGCTGTTTTAGGGGCAAGTGTATTTGGATATTTGCTTGTTTACCAAACAGATTTATTTATACTTAGCCAATATGATATAGATATTAAGAACCCGGAACTTGTAGAAATATTTATTGACACGCCGGTTGCTGCCACAGGTAAATATGTTGAGTTAGATAATTGCGTACTAAAAGTGGAAAAAAGTGTTAAAAGCGCAAATGATATAAGGGAAATAGAGGCGTTCAAGATTACAGAAGACTGCGAAATATTTATTTGCTACGATAGAATGGAATATTTTTTCAGTGCAATTACAGGTGAGTATCAAAAATATGAAAAGATTGATTATAATGATTTTATTTCACAAACAAAGTACAAATTTGATAGAAATAATAATGTGAGAATTTGGAGTGATAATGAAAAAAATATAAAGTTTATAGTGATTACTGAATGGATTGAATGATTTGGATATATAACGAATAAGTTTTGCCGTTATATCATGTACGGATAGTCAAAGGGCATAGTTAAAATACTGCCGCCCCTCTAAACGATAAATGCGGCTGTAAACCAACTAATACCCCCATGCGGGAGAAGCTGCGAGGCTGCCGTGGCAGAGGAAATGGAAAAATAAAGCAGGCATGTCCGGCTTTGCAGCATCCGATACTGCAAAACCGCCGTCACCGTTTTACGGGTGGCGGCGGTTTTGTGCGTATGACTGAAATTTTATCCTGTGAGACGGGATAAGTCTGTTAGCTCATGGCAACAAGTATTTCATAGTTTTTCTTTCCGGGTATATACGGGATGATACAGCCTTCAACGGGACTGCCGTCCACCTGAATGCTCTTGATTCCCTTTTCCACATCACCCGGGTTTACAACCCTGATATGGTAAGTCCCTTCACGGAATTTCCTTGTGACCTCAAAATCGCCGAAGCCCTTTGGAACACAGGGGGATATACTGAGCCCCTTGTGAGTGGGGTATATGCCCAGAATATACTGGGAGATGTTGAGGAAGGTCCATGCCGCTGTGCCGGTGAGCCAGCTGTTTTTTGCTTCGCCGTGGGTTTTGGCGTCTTTTCCGGCGATCATCTGAGAGTAGACATAGGGTTCCGTCCGGTGGATCTCGCTGATATCCTCAAGGTAGGCGGGGCAGGTCCTGCGGTAGATCTCAAAGGCGCGGTCTCCCCGCCCGATGACGGTTTCCGCAATGGATACCCAGGGATTGTTATGGCAGAAAATGCCTGCATTCTCCTTGTATCCCGGTGGATAGGAGGTGACTTCGCCGAGTTCCAGATGATACCGGGTGTAGGCGGGCTGAAGGATCATCATGCCATAGCCGGTATCCAGTTTTTCCTTTGCGGCGTCCAGTGCCTTTTCGGCAAGCCCTTCCTTTACGCCGATCCCTGCAAAGACGCAAAATCCCTGGGGTTCGATGAAAATCTGTCCTTCTTCACATTCTGCGGAACCTATCTTTTGGCCGTAGGCGTCATATGCGCGCAGGAACCATTCACCGTCCCATCCGCTTTTGATAACCGCTTCGTACATTGCCTTTACTTCCCGTCGCGCCCTGTCCGCCTCCGGCTGGTTTCCGGTGAGTTCGCACAGCTGGGCGTATTCCTCCCCGTACTTCACAAACATACCGGCGATCAGGACGGATTCCGCGACGGGCCCCTCGTCCGGGCCGAAGGTCTGGAAGGATTCGCCGGGATGTTCTGAAAAACAGTTCAGGTTCAGACAGTCGTTCCAGTCGGCGCGTCCGATCAGCGGAAGCAGATGCGGTCCTTTATGTGTTACCGTGTAGTCGAAGGAACGTTTCAGGTGTTCCATAAGGGGGGCGCTTAAACCTTCATCGCAGTCAAAGGGAACCGGGACATCAAGAAGCGGGGTGTCTCCGGTTTCGCGGATATAGGCGCCGGTACAGGCGATAAGCCATAAGGGATCGTCATTAAAGCCGCTCCCGATATCGGTGTTGCCCTTTTTGGTGAGAGGCTGATACTGGTGATAAGCGCTGCCGTCGGGGAACTGGGTGGAAGCGATGTCGATGATCCGCTCCCGGGCGCGGTCCGGGATCAGATGCACAAAACCCAGCAGGTCCTGACAGGAATCCCGGAATCCCATACCTCTTCCGATCCCCGATTCATAGTAGGAGGCGGAGCGGGACATATTGAAGGTCACCATACACTGATACTGATGCCAGATATTGACCATGCGGTCTATTTTTTCATTGGAGGACCTGAGGGAAAATCCGGACAGAAGATTCGTCCAGTATGCGTTCAGACCGGTAAATGCCCGGTCTACATCATCTTCCGTCCGGTATTTTTCCAGCAGGGCAAAAGCGGGTTCCTTGTTGATAACTCCGGGACTTTCCCATTTATTTTCCGACGTGGTCTCTATGTAGCCGAGGACAAAGACAAAGGATCTTGTCTCGCCGGGAGCAAGGGTGAGATCGATCTGGTGGGCGGCAATGGGAGACCAGCCGCTGGCAACGGAATTGGTGCAGGCACCTTTTTCGACTGCTTCGGGGAGACTGTTTCCGCGGCAGGCGCCGAGAAAGGCGTCGCGGTCCGTGTCAAAACCGTTTATTTTGGCATTGACGGCATAAACCGCATAGTGGCTGCGGCGCTCCCGGTACTCTGTTTTGTGGAATATTGCGGAATCAACGATCTCCACCTCACCGGTATTAAGGTTCCGCTGGAAATTTTTCATATCGTCATCGGCATTCCACAGACACCATTCCACATAAGAAAAGAGGGAGATCGCTTTGGGTGAAGCGGATTCGTTGGTCAGCTTCAGCAGGCTGATCTCGCAGGCATCGTCCATAGGGACGAAGGTGAGCACGGACGCCTTTAATTCATTTTTGGATGAGGTAAAGCGGCTGTATCCGATGCCGTGGCGGCATTCATAGGAATCAAGGGGAGTCTGGGAGGGCTGCCAGCCGGGATTCCAGACTGTATTGCCTTCCTTCAGATAAAAGTATCTGCCGTTGTTATCCGGCGGTATATTGTTGTAGCGGTAGCGCGTCAGGCGCAGCAGTTTCGCGTCTTTATAAAAAGAATAGCCGCCGCAGGTGTTGGAGATCAGGCTGAAGAAATCCCGGCAGCCCAGATAATTGATCCAGGGGAGCGGTGTTTTCGGGGTAGTGATCACATATTCACGGCCCGGATCGTCAAAATAGCCATATTTCATAATCTTATTCTCCTGTTCTTGGTGTATGTATTTTCCTGTGATTAACGTACTTTCGTATCTTATTCTTTCGTGTTGGCATGTCGTGGCCAGACTGACGGTATGATCAGAAAACGTTTAAGTAATTGATATAATCAGAATTATACATAATAAGAGAAGCATATGCAAGAAAAAAATATACATCTTATCTAAAAAAGAATCAGGTAATTAAAAAAGACAGTAATCAAAATGAAGTGAGGAGCCGTGTGAAAAGATGGATTTAAGAAAATTTAAGTAAAATGTACCATTTTTCAGGCAGAAACAAGTGAAAAGAAGATGAGAAATATGTGCAAATTGCTAAAAATATAATAATTGCATAAAAAAATCAAAAAAAGTGTTGCAAAACTGTGGAAAATATTATAAACTGATTTTACGAAAACGATTAAGTTAAAAATTGATAGATAAGGACAAGAGAAAACATGGTATCGATGAAAGATATTTCGGCAGTCTGCGGTGTGTCCATAGCGACGGTGAGCAAGGCGCTGAATGACCACAAGGACATCGGAGAAGAGACAAAGGCACAGATCCGGCGGGTGGCAAAAGAACTGGGGTATTCCCCCAATGCCGCTGCAAAGTCTTTAAAGACAAACAGAACCTATAATCTGGGGGTGCTTTTTGCGGATGAGGCCATGAGCGGGCTTACCCACGACTATTTTTCTTATGTGCTGGACAGCTTTAAGAATACGGTGGAGGAAAATGGATATGATATCACATTTATCAACTGCAGTAAAAAGCGTGCCGGAAGAATGTCCTATCTCGAGCACAGCAGATACCGGGGGTTTGACGGCGTGGTGATCGCCTGCGTTGATTTTTACGATCCGGAGGTTGAGGAACTGGTCAGAAGCGAGATACCGGTCGTGACCATTGACCATCTTTTTCATAACCGGTGCGCCGTTATTTCAGATAATATCAAAGGGATGCGGGATCTGGTTCAATTTGTATACGATATGGGACACCGGAAGATCGCATACATACACGGCGCCGATTCGGCGGTTACACAGAACAGGCTTTCTTCCTTCTACCGGACCTGCGAGGAACTCGGGATCGAGGTTCCCGCACAGTATATGGGGGAGGCGCCCTACCGGGATACCAGAGGAACCTTCGAGGAGACGGAAAAACTTCTTGACCTTAAGAACCCGCCCACCTGTATTTTATATCCGGACGATTTTGCCGCACTGGGAGGCATCAATGCGATCCATGCGAGGGGGATGAAGATACCGGAAGATATTTCGATCGCAGGATATGACGGGTCAAGGATCGCAAGACATTTTGAACCGCAGCTTACCACACTGAAACAGGATACAAAACAGATCGGAAGTCAGGCGGCGGAGAAACTCATAAATCTGATCGAAAGGCCGAAGACCACACTGGTGGAGCAGATCATCGTGACGGGAGAAGTGATCCCCGGCACTTCGGTAAAACAAATTTAAGCGTTGTGCAAAGGCATTTGGAAGAAAAGATTCGATGCAGTCTGTTTCTTCTTAAAATATAAATGCGGCAGGTAAACATCATAAATATGAAAAAGGGAGGTAAACCATGAAGAAAAAATTACTCAGTGCAGTACTTATTGCGGCGATGACAGCCGGTATGCTGGCGGGATGCGGCGCTGCGGGGGGAGAGACAGGCGCGGATACGACGCAGCCGCAGGAACAGGAACAGGAAGCTCCCGCGGAGGAAGCGGCTGTGGAAGCGGCAGAGACGGCGGATGAAGGAAAGATTCTCAACATTTACTGCTGGAACGATGAGTTTAAGAGGCGTATTCAGGATCATTATCCGGGTTATACGGCGGATGCAAGCGATGCCACCAAAGGAACCATAGGCGATGTGACAGTGGTGTGGAACATCACGCCGAATGATGACAATGCCTATCAGAATAATCTGGACGAGACATTATTAAAACAGGCAGACGCGGCGGATGACAGCAAGATCGATATCTTCCTTGTGGAAGCGGATTATGCATTAAAATATGTGGATACGGAACTGACCATGCCGGTTGCCGATCTGGGTATTACAGAGGCGGATCTTGCGAATCAGTATCAGTACACCAAGGATATTGTAACGGATTCCAACGGCGTATTGAAGGGTGTTTCCTGGCAGGGCTGCCCCGGCGCAATGTTCTACAGCCGCGATGTGGCTAAAGAAGTGTTCGGTACGGATGATCCGGCGGAAGTGCAGAAATATGTTGCTGACTGGGATGCCTTCAACGAGACGGCTGCAACACTGAAGGATGCAGGGTATTTCATTATTTCTTCCGTAAACGACAGCTACCGTGTATACTCCAACAATGTAACTTCCAAGTGGGTAGAAGGCGGAAAGATCAATATCGATGGCAATATCATGAAATGGGTGGAAGATTCCAAAGCGCTGGTAGACGCGGGCGAAACCAATACATATGAATTATGGAGCGATGACTGGAGCAAAGGCTTTTATCCGGAAGGAAAGGTATTCAGTTATTTTGGACCTGCATGGTTCATTAACTTCTCCATGGCGGCAGATGCCGAAGGCAGTATCGGAAATGCCGGCGGATGGGCGGCAACGGAAGGACCTCAGGGATTTTTCTGGGGGGGCACCTGGATCTGTGCGGCAGCAGGTACGGATAACCCGGCCCTGATAAAGGATATCATGCTTCAGATGACATCCAACGAAGAAATCATGAAGGAAATCGTAGTGGCTGATGATGATTTTGTAAACAATAAGCCGGCAATGGAGGCAATGGCAGCTGATGCGGGTTACTCCAGCAAGATTCTCGGAGGACAGAATCCTCTCAATATGTATTGTGCAGGTGTTGAAGGACTTGATTTAAGTAATCTGTCGGTTTATGACCAGGGCTGTAATGAGGAATTCCAGAACGCGATGAAGAACTATTTTGACGGCAATACGGATCTGGACGGAGCACTGGAGCTGTTTTATAAAGCGGTGGTGGAAAAATATCCGGAACTGACCTATTGATCATAAATAGATTGGCATAACAGGTTATCTGCTTATGGCTGTGCCTGCCTGAATAAACGGGCAGGCATGGCTTTTAACAGAAGCGGCAGCGGGGCTTTACGAAAGCGGCGGTAGAGGGCTGCTGCGGGTTTTGTTACAATAAGGAAGAAACAGGCGGGGGTGACTGCGATGAAGACTGAAAAAAGGGGCAAGGTTGTAAGGTATAACAAGTGGGGATATATTTTTCTGATTCCGTTTATATTGGTATATCTGGTATTTCAGTTCATCCCTCTGGCGAGTACGATCTACAACAGTTTTTTTGAAAATTACCGTTCCGGGCTTACGCAGATAGGTCCCAATTTTGTGGGGCTTGAGAATTACAGGACTATTGTGGTAAACGGGGATCTTATCACATATGCGGAGAATACGCTGATCATGTGGGTGATGGGATTTGTGCCGCAGATCATAGTTTCGCTTCTGCTTGCCGCATGGTTTTCCAATCCCAGCCTGCGGCTCAGGGGACAGAGATTTTTTAAAACGGTTATCTATCTGCCGAATCTGATCATGGCATCCGCGTTTGCAATGTTGTTCTTCACCTTGTTTGCGGACAGCGGCCCGGTCAACTCCATTCTGGCGCAGATGGGGATACTGGCGGAGCCTTACAAGTTCATGTCGAACGTGTGGAGCGCCAGAACACTGGTCGCGTTCATGAACTTTCTGATGTGGTTCGGCAACACGACGATCCTTTTGATGGCGGGGATGATGGGGATCGACACGGCGCTTTTCGAGGCGGCTGAAGTGGACGGGGCGACCTCTACTCAGGCATTTTTTAAGATCACGATACCGCTCCTTCGCCCGATTCTGGTATATGTGATAATCACGTCCCTGATCGGCGGGCTGCAGATGTTTGACGTACCGCAGATCCTGACCAATGCGACCGGCGATCCGATGCGTTCCACCATGACGCTCATCATGTATCTGAATAAACATTTGTACAGTAAGAATTACGGTCTGGGCGGAGCGCTTTCGGTGGTAATGTTTATCGTCACGGCTATCCTGAGCATGATCGTATATAAGTTTACAAATAAGAAGGAAGATTAGGGGGTGACGGGATGAAGAATGATAGGGAGACGAATCTGAAAAAAGGTATGAATATAAAAGCGAGAAGGGGAGTCGCATATGTTGTGCTGGTCGCAATTTCCTTCCTGTGCCTGTTTTGGTTTTATGTGCTGTTCATTAACGCGACAAGAGCGCACGCCGAACTGACCAAAGGATTTACGCCCATCCCCGGTTCCAGTCTATGGACAAACTGGAAGAATTTAAGCGCCGGCAGAGCCGCAAGTGCGCTGCCCATTTGGTACGGCTTATTTAACAGCTTTTTTATATCGACGCTCAGTGCGGCCCTGTGTACTTATTTTTCCACGATGACGGCGTATGCGATCCATGCCTATGAATTTAAAATGAAAAAATTCATGTTTACTTTTATCCTTATGATCATGATGATACCTACCCAGGTGACGGCATTGGGATTTTTACAGCTGATTGGAAAGATGAAGCTGGATGATTCGTTCATTCCGCTGATCGTGCCTTCCGTCGCGGCGCCCGTCACCTTCTTTTATATGAAACAATATATGGAGAGTTCCCTGCCGTTATCCCTGATAGAGGCGGCGCGCATTGACGGTTCGGGGGAATTTTGTACCTTCAATTCCATCGTGCTTCCGCTGATGAAACCGGCGATTGCAGTGCAGGCGATCTTTACCTTTGTTTCCAGCTGGAATAATTATTTTACTCCAGCCCTGATTCTGCACACGGATAAAAAGAAGACGCTGCCGATCCTGATCGCACAGCTGCGTTCCACGGACTGGCTGAAATTTGATATGGGACAGGTATATGTGATGATCGTATTTTCCATTCTGCCGATCATTCTTATCTATATGTTCCTCTCGAAATATATTGTGCAGGGTGTGGCAATGGGGAGCGTGAAAGGATAGCAGCCGCATTAAATATTGCGAAAAGGTAAAATTTGATAGAGAAGGTTTCAGGGAGAGGGTTCGGAGAAAATGCCGGATCCTTTTCTGCGCTGTTTGTTTTATTTCTGCAATTGATTTATACTGGTTCTGCTGCGTTGGTTTTGGAAAACTATGTGTGAAACGATTCGTATCTGCAAAGGCAGTAATGTTTTAGGAATATGATTTTTATTTTTTTGATGCCGGGTAGACAACTCTGTGGTAATATATTTAATTAGCAGCGGAAAACGGTGGATTCAGAGAGCAGAGTTATGCAGATGGAATTTAGATGGAACATTATGTATGGAGGAGGCGGATCATGACATACGACTATAACAGAGAACGGCAGGAAGCGATCGATGCAGGCAACAAAGCGCTCCAAAGCCTGTATGCCGCACAGAATGATCTGAACAGCGCAAAAAACTGGGGGATTGTAGATCTGCTTGGCGGCGGAATGATAACAAGCCTGATCAAACATTCCAAGATGAATAATGCGCAGAGCCACATGGAGCAGGCAAAGTATGATCTGCAGAAATTCAGTAAAGAGCTCGCTGATGTGGCTGCTTACATCAGCCTTGATTTTAATGCGGCAGATTTTCTGAGTTTTGCTGATTACTTTTTTGACGGTCTGGTGGCGGACTGGCTCGTACAGAGCCGGATCAATAATGCCGGAGCGCAGGTGGATGAGGCGATACGGAGAGTAAGGGATATCATGGGCAGGTTGTGACAGGCAGCAACATGGATTTATGAGTTTTTATATGGTTGGGTATATTAATTAAGGATGTTATCAAATTGTGGGCGGATAAACATGGCGTTATGGAAAAATGAATCCTGCTCAAAAATGTCCGATTGGATGAAGAGGAGGGAACTGAAATCATGGAACACAAATTCTGGGGCAGTAAACAGGCGGATGTACAGGCTATAACCGGTGAGTACAAAGGAATACATACTCCTGCGGACCTGTATGATGCCCTTTCCGAAATCTGGTGCGCCGATACCTGCGCGCCAAGAATGAGACAGAACTGGTCGCCGGAGAATAAAACTCTCGGGCAGTGTTCGATCACCGCGTTTCTGGCGCAGGATATTTTCGGCGGAAAGGTGTATGGCGTGCCGCGGTCCGACGGGAATTACCACTGCTACAACGTAGTGGGAGAGGTAAAGTTTGATCTGACAAGCGAACAGTTTGGCGATGAAGTTCTGGTATATGAAGGAAACCCGGAGCAGTTCCGGGAGGTTCATTTTGCCAAAGAAGAAAAGAAACTGAGATATGAATACCTGAAGGAGCAGCTGGGAAAGCACTGACTTGAGACATATTGCAGGGACAAAGTATTTTTCGTGGCGGAAGGATGTGATAGTTTGGACTTAAACAATACGGGCAAATTTATGAGCCTGATCCTGCGGCATAAGCCGGAGACGATCGGCATCGAACTCGACGGGCACGGCTGGGCTGATGTGGAGGAACTGATCGGCGGGATTGCGAAAACCCGCGAATTTAACAGAAGGGTGCTGGAAGAGATCGTCCGGCGGCGAAAGCGGCGGACTGTAGATCGGTTATATCAGAAACATAAAAAGCAAAAAGGAGGATCCCTAATGGAAACCTGGTACTATGAAGTAGTCAGCATCGACGGCGATTACGCAAATTTAAAAAGAACGGATACGGCATCCGGAGACCTGAAGCTGGTGGCAAGAGCGCTGCTTCCGGCAGAGATCATGGAAGGAACAAAACTCAAGTACGAGATGATGCAGTATGAAATGATCTGAACGCCGAAGGCACAGGAGTATTCTGCCATAAAAAGTCAGATAAATCAGAAAAAACAGCATAAAAATTCCTCATTTACCCATAATATATTAAGAAATCATAAACTTTATAAATTGTTAGCACTCGCTATTGACGAGTGCTAACAAAAGTGATATAACACAATTATAACAAAAAACACAACAGCTTACAAAGCTGCTACACATTTATAACAGGTAAGGAGGAACAGATTATGTTATTACCGAGAACAAACGCATTAAACAGTATTTTTGGAGAAAATTTATTTGACGATTTCTTTGAGGACTTTGCACGTCCCGCAAGGAATGCGGCGAGATACGGCACTTCCGCAGGGATCATGAGGACGGATATCAGGGAAAGCAATACCGGCTATGAACTGGATATCGATCTGCCGGGCTGCAGTAAGGAAAATGTAAAGGCGGAACTGAAAAACGGATATCTGACCATCAACGCCGAAACAAACCAGAGTAATGACCGGAAGGACGAAGACGGAAAGTACATCCGCCGTGAAAGATACTACGGAACCTGCAGCAGAAGCTTCTATGTCGGCGAAGATATCACACAGGAGGATATCAAAGCGAGATTTGAGGATGGCATCCTGAAAGTGTCCATTCCGAAAAAAGAGGCAAAACCTGTTATCGAGGAGAGCAGATATATCCCGATCGAAGGATAAAAGATCATATCACAGAATGATGAAGCAGAAAGGATGCCGGATGTCCCGGCATCCTTTTTGCCGGCAACGCCGCCTGCAAAGTGAGAGAGACTGTCTGGCATAAGTCTCTCACAAAGCAGGGAATATTGGTAGATATAAGCCGCCCGCGTAGTGGAAAATGCTGGTTTCACAGGAAAATTTTCTCCCGAGAAAGATTGCATTGCAGATACACTGAGGTGTATAATTAAAAAACAAAATATTTGTATAATTACAGATATGATCAGGAGGTTTTTGTATGAGTCAGCAATTTGAATGGCGGGAAGAATTTAATATCGGGGTAGCGGCTGTTGATAAGGAGCATCAGCAGCTTTTCAAAATTATTAACAGGCTTTTTGCATTCAAAGAAGAAGAAAAGGATAGCCAGTGGCTGTGTCAGGAAGGGATCAAATTTTTTAAGGGACATGCGCTGAAGCATTTTAAAAATGAGGAAGAGTATATGTCGTCTGTCCATTATATCGGACTGAAGAAGCATGCGCAGATACATAAGAGCTTTCGGGAAAATACGCTTCCGGCGCTGGAGGAGGAACTGGAGAGAACGGGCTACAGTCAGGAGGCGGTGGATCATTTCCTGGGTGTCTGCACCGGCTGGCTGATCGGACATACGTTGACGGAGGATCTGGCGCTCACGGGAAAAAGTCAGAGAAAGTGGGAGAAGCTTCTGCCGGAGGAAGAGCTTGCGGCGATGAAGAGGGTGATCGCCCAGCTTGTGTATGATATGTTCCATCTGGAGTCCCGGCTGGTCAGTGATGCGTACAACGGGGAAAAGTTCGGAAACGGGGTATATTACCGTCTGGTTTACGGAATGAAAAATGAAAAGAAAAGGCAGCAGGTTTTTCTGGTTTTTGAAGAAAAACTGCTGATCAATACGATCGGAAAAATTCTGGGAATCCAGACAAATAAACTGGACCCGATGCTGATCCATGCTGTCAGGTATACGGCGCGGCAGTTTGTGGGACGGGTTATGGAGAATTTTCCGTCTATGGAAGACTATGAACTGAAGGAAGAAAATATTCTTTCCTATGAGCAGTTCCAGAAAGTGGTACAGCGGGAAAAGCTGCAGGTTAGTTTGCTGTTTAATACAGGCGATGTCGGATATTTTGCGTATTGTGTCATTGCGCCCCATCTTCTTGAGAGCGGCATGGGAACGCCCATCGAATCCAGGAACGCCATGGCAGAGGTGGAAGATTATCTGAAGAAACGGAATGTGCAGGAGGCAAAGGAAGAGAAAGACCATAAACCTAAAGTGCTTATCGTAGATGACTCCAAGACAATACGATATGTTATGAGGGATCTTCTGATGAAGGATTATGAGATCATGCTGGCGGAATCCGGCGTGGCGGCGATCCGGGCGGTCACTTTAAACCGGCCGGATCTGGTTCTGCTGGATTATGAGATGCCTGTCTGCGACGGAGCGCAGACGCTGCAGATGTTCCGTTCGGAAAAATCCTTTGAAGACCTGCCGGTTATCTTTTTGACAGGAAAGGCAGATCCGGAGAGCGTGAAAAAGGTAATGAGTTTAAAACCGGCGGGTTATCTGCTGAAATTTTTAAAACCGGAGGAAATCAAAAAAGAGATCGACGGTTTTTTGAGAAGAAAAAAAGCGGATAAACAGGCGTAAAATAACAGCGGGAGCGGATATCTGCGGCCGGATCTGCCGGAGATTCAGGGCACGGTGCGCACCACCGTGCCTTTTTGAAAGGATATATATGGAAAAAACGGCATGACATGCAGCAGATATACTGCGGTAACAGTGAACGGAAGAAAAAGATCAAAACAGATTATCAGAAAAAAGGAAAGAGAAAGAGCGATGCGAAGGGAAAACTCTTTGGAAGTGCAGGATATCAGGGTGATCCGGAGCGGCCGTAAGACTGTCTCGCTTCAGATCGATAAAGACTTGAAAGTCACAGTGAGGGCGCCGTATCGGATGTCCGACGCCGCTGTCCGGAAATTTATAGAAGAAAAATCCGATTGGATCGAAAAGCATATACGGAAGATGCAGGAGAGACGGGAGGAATACGAAGCGGAGCCCGGTGAACTCCTTACGGTGGAGGAACTCCGGGAACTGGCACGGAAAGCGGCAGAATACATCCCCGGAAGAGTTGCCTGTTATGCGCCGCTGATCGGGGTAAGCTACGGCAGGATCACGATCCGGAACCAGAGATCCCGCTGGGGGAGCTGCAGCAGCAGGGGAAATTTAAATTTTAACTGCCTTTTGATGCTGGCACCGCCGGAGATCATAGATTATGTAATAGTGCACGAACTTTGCCACAGGCGGGAAATGAATCATTCCCCGCTTTTTTGGCAGGAAGTGGAAAGAGTGCTGCCGGATTATAAGAGGCGCCGGAAATGGCTGAAAGACAATGGAGAAAGGATCATGCGGCGGATGCTGGCAGACTGAAGAGACAAAATTTTTCCAATGTACCCTAAAGTCTTTTGGGAAACATCCGATACATTAAGTATAAAACGTGTTATCAAACAAAAAATTACAGGTGAGCACGGAAGCTGATCCAGAGAGGGGGAACCTGTTTATGAAAATTAATCCTTATATGCAAGTACAGCAGACGTACAACCCGAAAAAGGTGGGGAGTACGAAAAAAACAGAAAACATCGGGCGACTGGATGATGTTGTGATCTCCAGTATCGGCAGAGAATACCAGGTGGCAAAACAGGCGGTAGCCGGCGCACCGGACATCAGAACGGATATAACAGAGCCGATCAGAGCAGCTGTGAGTAGCGGGACTTATGAAGTGAGCGGAGAAAAATTTGCCGATAAGTTAATGAAAGCAGCAGGAGAAATTTAAGAAATGAGGTAATTGCCGGTGGCAAGCTTGATTGAAAATTTAATGGATACATTAAATCGGGAAAGCGATGAATATGAGACACTGGTGGAGTTATCCATGAAAAAGACCCCTGTGGTCATTAAAGGGGATCTGGAGGCGCTGCAGGCGATCACGGACGAAGAGCAGCTTGCAGCGGCGAGAATAAGCCGTCTCGAAAAAGAACGGCACAAAGTGATGAAAGAAATAGCGGGCGTACTTAACACGGATGTTGAGGCACTGAAGCTGGCGGATATGATCCGGGTCCTTGAGCGCAGGCCGGTGGAAAAGAAAATGATGGAGGATTGTCAGGAACGGCTGAAAACGGTGGTGCACCGTATGAAGCAGATCAATGAGCACAATCTGGAGCTGATCGAAAAAGCGCTTGAGATGGCACAGTTTGAACTGAATCTCTATCAGTCGATGAAATCCGCACCCGAGACGGCGAACTATAACAAAGCCGCGTATAACGACGGATCTGTTATAGGAACCTCCAGGGGAACATTTGATGCAAAACAATAACATTTGAGGTGAGAGTATGTCATTATTCAGTGGATTATACGTTGGAACAACGGCGCTTCGTGTCGCTTCCGACGCTTTAAATACAACAGCACACAACTTATCTAATGCGGATACTCTGGGCTATACAAGGCAGCAGGTATCACAATCTTCACGGCACTATAATATTCTTGCGGACGCAACGGTGAGCACATCAGCCAAAGAAATCGGTATGGGTGTCCGTTACGCGGAAACAAGACAGGTCAGAGATGTTTTCCTTGATCAGGTATATAGAAGGGAATCCGGCAGGAGCGCTTATTATGAAGTATCCTATGAAGCGTTGGTCCATGTGCAGAATCTGCTTGGCGAGAGCGGGGAAAGAAACTTTTCAGAAGCGATCTCCGATTACTGGGAGACCATACAGGAACTGGCACTCGATCCCAGCAGCGCTGTAACGCAGGGGCTCTTCGTGTCCAAAGCGCAGACATTGATCGAACGAGCGACGAATGTCTATAAGAGTCTGGTGGATTATCAGAATAACCTGAATAACGAAGTGGAAAAGCATGTGAAGAAGCTGAACGATTACGCAAAGCGCGTCGTAGAGCTGAACAGGGAGATCGCCAAGATAGAGGGGGGCGGTGTGGAGCACCCCAATGATCTGAGGGATGCGAGAAACTATATTCTGGATCAGATGGCGGAGCTGTGTAATATCTCCTATTCGGAGGATGCTAACGGCTATGTATCGATTCAGATAGAAGGCGTTGATTTTGTAAAGGGCAATATTCATTATGAGATGATGATGAGCGAGAATGAATACGGATATTCTATCCCGTTCTGGCCCCATATTATAGAGAGCACCGTAAATGCGGACGGAGAACGGGTATATTCTCCGGAGGAAGTGGCAAAGGGCCAGGTGTTTAATCTGGAGAGAGAGATCTCCAGCGCCGCCAATACGGATATAGGCAAACTAAAAGGCATTCTGCTTGCAAGAGGAGACCATCCTGCAGACTGCAGCGAGATGACGGATGCGGAAGAATATGATAAGAAGATAGCCCCGTCCATTATCATGAATGTGGAGGCGGAGTTTGACAGACTGATCAACGGCATTGTGACAACAGTGAATAAGATACTGGGGGATGCCGGATATACAGACGGTACGGATGCTACGGATAATCTGCTGTTTGTACGGATCAATACGGAGGGAATGAATGCTGCGGAAGGCTGGCATATCGGCAATATAGCGGTAAACAGTAAATTCCTGCAGGAGCCGGCGCTTCTGAATTTCGTGAAGCCTGATGATGAGGTGGATCAGGAGACGGCGGATAAATTGAAGGAAGCTTTTGAAAAAGAGATTTATACGCTGAATCCCAATTCGGAGAAGCGAACCAATTTTGCCAATTTTTACAACGATCTGGTATTTCAGGTGGCTAATACCGGCGAAGTAAATAAGCTGCTTTATGAATATCAGCTTGATACACAGGAGGAAACAAGCTTCGCAAGAGAACAGGTACTCGGCGTTTCCTCAGACGAAGAATTACAGTTTATGATCAGGTTCCAGAATGCCTATAACGTGGCAAGCCGGTACATCTCGACGCTGAACAGTATGCTGGAGAGTATGCTGAATCAGTTCGGAGCATAATATTTAGACACAACCACAGAAGATTCTGCGGAACTGGAATAGGAGAGAAAGATGGCATCAACTTTTGCAGGGCTTATGATAGCAGGCTCAGGACTCAGAGCGGCGAACGCAGCAATAAATACGTCGGCAAACAATGTATCCAACGCGGATACGACTGGCTACAGCCGGCAGAAAGTCGTACAGGAAGCAGCAGATCCCTTGCGTGTTTTCGCAAGTTACGGCTGCGCCGGAGCCGGCGTAAAGACGCTGGCGATCGAGAGGATCAGGGACGAATTTTATGATATAAAATACCGTGAGAATGAAACAAGTTACGGGGAATACAGCACAAAGAATTATTATATGCAGCTGATCCAGAAATATTTTGACGATGATGAGGTGACGGGTTTTGTCACTATATTTAAAAATATGCAGGCATGCGGGACGCAGGAAGTCCTGAAGAACCCGGGAGATGCGACTTCAAAGACAAACTTTATCGGGACGGTGGAGAAGCTTGTGGAATACTTCAATACGTCGGCTAAAAATCTGGAGAAGCTTCAGAAAGATGTCAATGACGAAGTTAAAGTGCGGGTGGAGAAGATCAATGCCATATCAAAGGAGATCCAGACACTGAACAAACAGATCAATGTCATTGAACTTTCCGGCAGCAAAGCCAATGAACTGCGTGACAAAAGGGATCTGCTCGTAGATCAGCTGTCCGAGATCGTAGATGTGGAGGTATCGGAATCGCCGATCTATGATTCAAATGATCCGGACAGGGAAACCGGAGGACACCGTTATATCGTAAAGATTGCCGGAGGCCAGACGCTGGTGGATAATAACGTCAGAAATGAACTGGAATGCCGGGCGAGGGAAGCAAATAACAAGGTCAATCAGAGTGACGTTGCAGGCTTATACGATATTTACTGGGTGGGCGGCGATATGTTCAATACCGCCAATTCCATGATGGGCGGAGCACTGGCTGGGCTTTTGCAGCTCAGAGACGGTAATAACGGAGAGAATTTCTACGGAACGGTGGAAAAAGGCGGGCTTGGAACTACGACGGTGGGCACAGAGGTGCGCCAGACCGTTAAGATCGGCGTGACTGCGGAATATCTGAAGGATCTGAATAAATCCAATCTGGCAGAGAGCGGCACGGTCAATATCGGAAACAGACTTTACAAATATGACAGCTGGTCTTTTGAAAGAGATGAGAACGGAAACTGCAGCTATACGCTGACGCTGGCGAAGGATGAGCAGATTGACATTAATATAGACGGCAAGTTTGCATCTGTGGGAGACAGTATTGATTATCAGGGCGTTCCCTACTACATGGAGCAGATGAACGAATGGCTGAGGCTCTTTTCCCAGGCGATAAATTCCATTCTGGAAAACGGCTATACGGACGACGGGAAGCCGGGCTGCCCGATGTTCACATCGGATTATCCGGACAGCACGGAGGGGCTGTTTAACAGCGAATATACTTACGTGGATGGAGGCGGCAATACGCAGACATCAAACAGCAGGGATTTGTTTTCCGGAAATATCGATCCGACTAAAAAATATGTGGTATCCTGTCAGGATGACAGCTATCTGCGGATGACGGCGAAAAACTTTGCGATATTGGATGCACTCAAAAAGAACCCGGAATTGCTGGGGGTTAAGGGAGATATAGCTCCGGACGGCGAATCGGCTTCGGACGGTGAATCCCAGTATGCCAATATGAAGCTGGTTCTCGATACGATGGCCGATGAGAAGAAACTCAGTTTCCGCGGGGCGAGTGCGGGAGAATTTCTGACCTGTGTGCTGGGGGATATTACGCTGGCGGCGGGAAGCGCGCAGACTTTTGAGGAAAATCATGCAGGCCTGCAGACAATGCTGAATAACCAGAGGCTTTCAATCTCCGGCGTGGACGAAGACGAGGAAGCGCTTGCCGTAGTGCATCTGCAGGACAGCTATACGCTTGCATGTAAGATGATATCCACTTTTTCGGAGATTTATGACAGGCTGATTCTGGAAACCGGAGTATGATGAAACACTTATCACAGAAAGGTAAAAGGTATTTAGATGCGGATCACAAATAAAATTATACAGAATAATTCACTTTCCAACATCAATCTGGCAAAGGTGGCAGAGGATAACAAGGCAAGTCAGGTTTCTTCCGGAAAGAAGATCGTGCGGCCATCGGATGACCCGATCGTGGCGATCAGATCGCTGCGCCTTCGCAGCAGCGTGGTGGAACTCACCCAGTACTATACCCGTAATGCCAAAGATGCGGAGGCATGGATGAAGACGACGGATGACGCGCTGCAACAGGTGGCGGATGTTATTACGGATATGATCAAGCAGTATGATAAAGGTGCAAACGAGTATCTGACCAGCAGTGACAGAAATATTATCTTAGAGCAGTTAAAGGCGCTGCAGGGCGAAGTGTATGCAACCGGGGATGCAGATTATGCGGGGCGTTATATCTTTACGGGTTACCGCACGGAAAGTTCCCTGATGTTTAAGGAAGATACGGATAAGGTCTATCAGATTACGGAACAGTTTACGGCTTCGGATCTGAAGACGAATATGTATGTGAATACAAGCTATCAGGATGCCGCAGGGAACTGGCATGATCTGGCAAATCTGCAGGAAGGGACACAGACGGATTATGCGGATGTCGAAGAAAAGCTGATTGATAAGTCGGAATATCATCGCCTCAGGCTGTCTTATAAAGACTGCGAAGAGGGAGTGATACCGGCGCTCGAATATATGGATAAGAACGGAAAGACCGTAAGGATCGACAAAAACGGAAAGACGGAGGACGGAGTTGCCGTAGCCGGTGCAGGTGGTATTAGAGAAGCGAAATCCACTGATGTGCCGAGCCCTTATATGAATGTAGGGGATGATGATGTGATTTATCTTTCGGATACGGGGGAACTTTTGCTTGGGAAGAATGTTTATAAAGAACTTTCCGGCCTGGTGGATGATCCTCTGACCAACAGCGCAAATGAGGGTGAGATCAGGGTGACCTATCAGAAATCCGACTTTAAAGAGGGAGATCTGAAGCCGGAACACTATTTCTACTGTGTGGCGTCGGGGGATGACGGAAAACTCGGCATTACACCCGATAATCCAAAGCCGGCGGCAGGATCGCCGGAGGCTGCCGAGGCGGCGGACAATATCGTATATAACCCGACGTATCTGACGAATAATGCGGCGCGTCAGGTGATAGAATATGATGTGGGATATAACCAGCGCATACAGGTTAATACGATAGCGGAGGAAGCCTTCAATCCTTCCGTTACGAGGGAAGTGGACGATATGATACAGGCGTTGGAGCGGCTTCAGAAGATCGAGGGCATAACAACGACGCTGAAAGGTATGCTGGATAAAGAAAGCGATCCGGCGAAGCAGAAGGTGATTCAGGATCAGTTGGATGCGGCAAATAAGGCTTTCACCTACGAAAAGGAAGTGGTGCAGAAGAAGTTTTCCAGCGGGCTCACCGTGATGCAGGGCTTTTTGAATGAGGTAAACGTGGCAGTGACAGGCTGCGGCGCAAGGGGCAGCAGGCTGGATCTTGTGAGCAACAGGCTTTCTTCCCAGAAATCGACATTTGAGATACTGAAATCCGAAAATGAGGATGTGGATCTTTCGGAGGCGGTAGTTCAGCTTACCAGTGCGGAAAATACTTATGAAGCGGCGCTGAAGGCGACAGGAAAGGTTATGCAGGTAAATCTGATGGATTTCATTTAAATACGGCAAAGGAGAGGGCTATGGTGATAAAAACCAAAGTATTCGGGGAGATTGAGATCGATGATTCGAAGGTCATCACGTTCGAGAGCGGTATTATCGGATTCCCGGATCTGAAAAAGTTTACATTGCTCTATGATGCGGAAAAGACGGGAGGCATAAAGTGGCTGCAGTCTTTAGATGAACCTGCATTTGCCATGCCGGTCATGGACCCGCTTTATGTAAAAGAAACTTATAATCCGGTGGTGGAAGATGAACTGTTAAAACCTTTGGGCAATCTTAATCCGGATGAGATATTGGTGCTTGTGACAGTGACAGTGCCGAAGGAGCTGACGCAGATGAGTGTCAATCTGCAGGCGCCGATTATAGTTAATGCAGAGAATAAAACGGGCTGTCAGATTATTGTGGACGGTGAAAAGGATGAATTTCCGGTGAAGTTCATGATCTATGATATTCTGCAGAAAAAGAAAGAAAGGGCGGGTGAATAGGATGCTGGCATTATCCAGAAAGAAAAACGAAGCCCTTGTCATTAACAATGATATTGAGATCACTGTCCTTGATATCAGGGGCGATCAGGTGAAGATCGGCATTTCGGCACCGAAAGAAGTACCTGTATACAGAAAAGAGGTATATCTCCAGATTCAGGAAGCCAACAAGGAAGCGATGAACGCAGATAATCTGGAGGCGCTGAAAGATTTGTTTTAGATGATGATCGGTAAAAGTCAGAAGGAGCTGCTTTATACAAAAAAGCGGCTTTTTTTGAGGAAAATTTTATGGGCAGACTAAAGATTTCCGTTAATTATCCGATATACAGGATAAAGAAATCTATCAATATTTCACACGGAGGTGATCAAAGTGGCAGCAATAGAACCATTAGGAAGTATCATGACAGTGCAGGCGCAGCCCCTGCAGCAGAATGTAACACAGAAAACAGAAACGGTCAGCACGGATGCGAACCCAACAGAAACTCAGGTAAACAATATTGATCCCACCACAGTATCGGTGGCGGCGGCTACGGATACGTCGGAGAATAACAGTGAGAATACCGACAGCGATCAGAAGGAAAGTATTGACTATGCTGAGATGACAAAGCAGCAGAGCGATAAGATCAAAAAAGCCGTAGAGCAGTTTAACAAGAATCTGAGCCACTCTTCAGCAATATTTGGTATCCATGAAGCGACCAACAGAGTGACGATCAAGATCGTTGACAAAGATACCAAAGAAGTGATCAAGGAGGTTCCGCCGGAGGAAACTCTTGATATGATCGCTAAGGTATGGGAGATAGCGGGCATTTTAGTCGATAAGAAATTATAAAAGCAGAACTCAAGCGGAGGTAGAACTACTATGACTATCAGAATTACCGGTATGAATTCCGGTCTCGATACGGAAGCCATTATCAGCGAACTGGCGAGCGCCCGTTCCATAAAAGTGCAGAAGATTGAGAAAAATCAGACAAAACTGAGTTGGAAAATTGACGCATGGAAAGAATTGAATACAAAGATCTATTCCCTGTATTCGGATGTAATCAGCGATATGCGTTATGACTATGCATACGCCAAGAAAACGACCAAAGTTTCCAACGCTGATGCGGTTACCGTGATGACGGCCGGTGATGCGATGAACGGAGTGCAGTCTCTGAAGATAAATCAGATAGCTAAGACAGGTTATCTGACGGGCGGTAAGCTTGACGCTTCTTCGGGTGACAAGCTGGTTGCCAATATGCCGGGACTCGAATGGCTGAAAGATTCAAGCGAGTCTGTTACATTTAAAGTAAGATTCAATGGTGAGGATAAACATATCACATTGAACGGCTATGATACGTTGAACGGTGTGGCTAAGAAATTTGAGGAAGCAGGCCTCAATGCAAAGTATGATGAAGCCTCAAAGCGTTTCTTCATTACTTCCAAAGAAACCGGTAAGGATGCCGATTTTACGATATCCCATGCCGAACTGCGGGAAGTACCGGACCTCAGGGTACCGGAAGTAAGTGCACCCGGAGAGACGATATCCGAGGAGAAACTTGCGGAGATAGAGAGGGCAAACGCAGAGAGAGACAGGATTATTGCGGCAAATAACAAAATTATTGAAGCAAATAAAAATCTGGGGCTGCAGCTGGTGCCGGATGAGGAAAAGATTGAATTCAGCGATTCCCAAGAGGAAATAGATCGCAAAAACAAGGCGAATGCCAACAGGCTGGCGATCATTGCGGCGAACAACAAAAAGATAGCCGCGGATACAGACGGGAAAATAAACGCATTTAATGAAAAATCCAAAGATGATTTCGCTAATACATTAAAATCTCTCGGACTGATGACGGAGAAGATGGCGTCAGAGGGCGGATATAACGTGACATTCACGGAAGAAGAAAAAAAAGCAGGTAAAGTTGCGGGCAAGATTGACGGCGAGGATGCGGAGATCGAATTAAACGGTGCCATATTTACGTCGAATACGAACAATTTTGAGATAAACGGCCTGACACTGACAGTCCATAAAGCGACGGACGAAGTGATAACCCTGACCACGGAGCAGGATACCAGCGGCATCTACGACACGATCAAGAACTTCATCAAGAAGTACAGCGAACTGATCAACGAGATGGATAAACTCTACAATGCGGAGAGCGCTTCCAAGTATGAACCGCTTACGAAAGAAGAGAAAGAGGCGCTGTCCGATACGGAAGTGGAAGAGTGGGAGAAGAAGATCAAAGAGTCCCTGCTCAGGCGAGATACGACTTTGTCGAGTGTGTCTTCCGCGTTAAAGACGGTGATGATGCAGACCCATATACCGGGGAAGGAAGGTTTCAATGACGGAAAGGATATATATCTTTCCGCGTTCGGAATCGAGACACTCGGATATTTCAAGGCGAAAGACAACGAAAAGAACGCCTACCATATCAACGGTGATCCGGATGATACGGATGTCAAGAATTATGAGGATAAACTGAAAAAAGCTATTGCCACAGATCCGGATACTGTGGTAGAATTCTTTAAAGAGTTGGCAACTAATATGTATAATACTCTGGAAGAAAAAATGGAAAAGACTGATTACAGCAGTCGTTATACTGTATACAATGATATACAGATGGCTTCCGAACTGAAAGAGTATGACAGCAAAATTGCCACAGAACAGAAAAAATTAAATGACTACATAGACAGATGGTATGAGAAGTTCTCCCAGATGGAAGTGGCATTAGGCAAGCTGAATTCCAAAGAGAGTTCCATTTCCAGCCTGTTCGGCTGATCTGTCGGCGTAAGCTTTTCGGGTTTTAAATACGCTTGATCTAAGTGGAGGAAAAAAGAAATTGAGATCTATGAACCAGTACGCACAGTACAATAACAGCAAGGTCTTGACAGCTTCACCGGCGGAACTGACATTGATGCTTTATGACGGGGCGATTAAGTTCAATAATATCGCCATTATGGCAATAGAAAAAAAGGATATTGAAAAAGCCCACAATAATATTGTCAAAGTGGAAAAGATCATCAATGAGTTTCGCGCAACACTGGATTCCAAGTATGAGGTATCCAAGGATTTTGACAGAGTATATGTATACATGTTGGAAAGGCTTCTGGAAGGAAATGTAAAAAAGGATCCGGCTATTTTGGAGGAGGTTAATACACATCTCCGGAGTATGCGGGATACCTGGAAACAGGTGATGGAAGCGAATAAACCCTCAAAACAGTCATAAGAATCTGTAATGTTAAAATGGCTATGCAAAAGGCATGGCCATTTTTTATAAAGTGGTGTCTGATATGAATGTGCATATATTTTTATGAACAGATGTATCGAGAGAAAGGAATAAATCGGATGGATACGTATTTGGATATGCTTAGGGACAGCCTGAAGAAGAAACTGGATATTCTGAACAGGATTATGGATTATCAGAAAAAGGAATCTGACATGTTAAAAGGCAGCATGGATATGGAAGCTTTTGATAAGAGCATTAATGATAAGGTGGCTCTTGCGGAGAGTATCGATTCGCTGGATGACGGCTTTGAACAGGTTTATGACAGGATTAGGCAGGAAATGATCGGCAATAAGGAAAAGTATGCTGTCCAGATCAAAGAGCTGCAGGATCTGATTGCGGAGATCAGTGAAAAGAACGTGTTGATTCAGGCAGAGGAGAACCGTATCAGGCTGGAAGTGGATAATTATGCCAAAAGAGAGAGCCTTGCCCTCAGACAAAGGAGAGATACCGGGAAGGCGGCGCGTAACTATTACAATAACATGAAAAAGCTTAATTATGTGGATTCGCAGTTTATGGATAAAAAGAAATAATAAAAGATTCTGAAAAACGCAGAGAGGCTGTTTCAGCCTCTCTTCCACAATCTGAGTGTTTTTAGAATTTTTTTCTGCTCGTCTGGCGAATAGCCTTGGAAAATGCGGAGCAGTTCCGTATTCATTGCTTTATTTGCCTCTTGAGGGGTACGATCTGTAAAACCGGGTTCAAGAATTTCATCGATAGTCACATTGCAGAGTTTAGAATAGTAAAGGAGAACCCGAAGATTCAACTTGGCACGATTGTTTTCCAGATTGCTGACAAAAGCAACTGTACAATCCAGATCCTCTGCCACCATTTCCTGCGTATAGCCTTGCTCTACGCGGAGTTGTTTCATTTTTAAACCTACTTTTGCAAAATCCAGTTCACTCATACGCAAAACTCCTTCAAAATTTTTAGTTAAATTTATTTTATTATATTTTTGTGAAACAGGCAAGCCATAACTTGTTTTTTATACAAAAAAGAAAGGGAAATAAAGAAATGCATTATGATTATCTGATCGTGGGCGCAGGGCTGTTTGGCAGTGTGTTTGCCCATGAAATGAAAAAGCGGGGAAAGGGCTGTTATGTGATCGATAAGCGGGATCATACAGGCGGAAATATTTACACGGAGAAGCGGATTGGTATTTCTGTACACTGTTACGGAGCGCATATTTTCCATACCTCGAATAAAGATATCTGGGACTATATGGGGCAGTTTGCGGAGTTTAATCATTATATTAATTCGCCGGTGGCTGTTTATAAGAACGAACTTTATAATCTGCCGTTCAATATGAACACCTTCAGCAAATTGTGGAATATTAAAACGCCGAAGGAGGCAAAGGAAAAAATAGCAGAGCAGATAGCGGAACTTTCGATCAAAGAGCCGAAAAATCTGGAGGAGCAGGCGCTTTCCTTAGTCGGCGGGGATGTTTATGAAAAACTGGTAAAGGGCTATACAGAGAAGCAGTGGGGGAGAGACTGCAGGGAACTTCCGGCTTTTCTGATCAGACGCCTTCCGCTGCGTTTTACGTATGACAACAATTACTTTAACGATCCTTATCAGGGCATCCCGAAGGGCGGCTATACAGGGATCGTGGAAAAGCTGCTTTCCGGCATCCCGGTTGAGACCGGGATAAGCTGGCAGGAGTTTCGAAAAAAAAGGACGGATATCACCTATGATAAACTGCTCTACACCGGCATGATCGATGAGTATTTTGATTACAGGCTGGGCGAGCTGGAATACCGTTCCCTGCGCTTTGAGACGACGGAACTGCCGGAAGAGGATAATTATCAGGGAAATGCGGTGGTGAATTACACGGAAAGAGAAGTCCCCTATACGCGTATCATAGAGCATAAACATTTTGAGTTCGGAAAGCAGCCCGGTACGGTCATCACGAAGGAATATCCTGCAGAGTGGAAAAGGGGGGACGAACCCTATTATCCGGTGAATGATGAGAAGAACGGCAGGCTTTATGAGGCTTACCGGAAACTTGCGGAGCGGGAGAAAAATGTGCTGTTCGGCGGAAGACTGGGACAGTACAGATATTATGACATGGACAGGACGATAGAGGCGGCGTTAAAGATGGCAGAGGATGAAGAGTGAGGGCGGGTGGAAAGGATGCCTGCCGGATAGAGGATATCCCGAATAGTATCCTGAATGATATCCAGAACGGAAACAGCCGTGGGCATTGTGCCCGCGGCTGTTTTAGCAATAGTAGTTGAATAACATTCCGATATAGTTGCTGGAAACATAGGGCGTCGGAAGATTGTGGCCCGGGTTTTTATAGGCAACTACCGTTTTATCCACATACCTCATAGGGTTCAGGGAAATCTGGTTTGTTTTGCGGAAGATCTGCTGGGTAAAATTTTTTACCACCTGAAATTTATCGTCCGCGTCACCGGAGTGGATGGCGGTGGAAAGAGTGTTCCGGTCCACGTCGATACTGCCGTCCTCCTGCACATTCAGCCCGATCCGGGAGAGATTGTCTTTATACAGGGCGGTGATCCATGACATTTCCCCTTTCAGTTTTCCGGAACTGCTCTGCGAAACCTTGAACTGATCCACGGCGCTTAAGAAGCTGTTATAGCTTCCCGCGAGCTGCGCCACGTTATCGGCGAGGGCTTCGTAGTCCGCCTTAAGGCCGATAGAAGCAACGCCGTTTTCTTCTGGACTGACACCCTGAAGCTGTATCTCGTATGATTTATCCAGGGTGAATTTATTGGAATAAGCTTCCCTTGCTTCGCCGTTTATCGTAAAGGCGGCGTTGGAGGCATTGCGGGAAACATAATCAAGCCCCAGATAGGAAACCATTCCGGAGGACTTGCTGGTATTTTCATCAGAAATAGAAAAAAGCTTATCTCTGCCGGGCCTTAAACCGGTCGCTTCCGATTCTATGCGGAGAGAGGAAGTGCCTTCCTCGCCGTCGATGATTTCCGCCCTCAGCCCGATATGGGAGTTGTTGATCAGGCGTCCCAGACGGTCCTGAATATTGCGGTTGGTCTCGCCGTCGCGGATCGTGAACTGGAATTCATAGTTCATGTCATTGATGCTGATATCAAAGGAATAGGTATCAGGAGGCAGAGAAATCCGGGAATCGTTCGATAAGAAGTTTCCGAGATTCATCTGGCCTGATGCCAGTGCCTGTACTTCGATATCCAGTTCCGGAACCAGGCTGCTGGCGGACATGTCGCCGATGAAGGAGGCTGTCACCAGATCCTCATTGCTGGAATAGGCAACTTTACGCTCAAGCAGTTCTTTACTGTCCAGATTGCCGCCGAGGGAGGCCAGTTCCATATGAAGGCCCCGGGCATTTTCCTTGAGGCCCACCGCAAACTGCGCGGACTCCCGCCTGTTGGCGATCATATACAGAGGGGATTCCTTGTTGAGTTTTATCATGGAATTATAAAGGCTGCGAAGTTCACTCCTCTTATGGGCGTCATATTTGCCGGCATTTTTGGGAGTATATGCAGTCAGATAATAATTATAGACATTATCCTGAATGGCATTATAAGCCATAGTGCCCCCTCCTTTCTTCCTTGAAATCGGGTGTATAAATCCATTTACACTTATTGGTATTTTAACACGTTCCAACACATGTTACAATAATTATCGGCAGATCGGGCAGGAATTTTAAGGGTTTTTGCGAAAAAGGATTGACGAAATTTCTTTCTTATGTTATAGTTGCTAAACGAGATGAGATTCAGGTCTTTTTTTTATGCTCGAAATGACGCGTGGAGGTGGAAAAATGCGTACAAGAATAACACTGGCATGTACGGAATGTAAACAGCGTAACTACAATACAACAAAGGATAAAAAGACACATCCGGACAGAATGGAAATGAAAAAGTATTGTAGATTCTGCAGAAAGCATACGCTGCACAAAGAAACAAAGTAATCTAGGCTTTGCAGCAGTATGAAACGCATCCGGGAGATGCGAAAATGAACTGACCGCGGGCCCTATCTGCCCGGGAAGGAGTAAAAAATGGGAGATTCCTCAAAGAAAGGAAACAAAACAGGATTCTTTGACGGTGTAAAAGTTGAATTCAAAAAGATTTCATGGCCCGATAAGACGTCTATCATCAAACAGACAGTTGCTGTTGTTGCCATTTCTCTTGTGTTGGGAGTCATTATTACCATATTAGATTTTATCGTACAGTATGGTGTTAGTTTCCTGACGATGTAACAAGAAGAAAGCAGACTTTGCTGAAAGGATTCGTCTGCGGGTTTGTGCGCGGACGGCAACAGGAGTGGAGAGTATATGGCAGAAACAAACTGGTATGTAGTGCATACTTACTCAGGATATGAGAATAAGGTAAAAGCCAATATAGAGAAAACCATTGAGAACAGAAATCTTCAGGAAGAAATTTTAGAGGTGCGCGTACCGATGCAGGACGTAATGGAACTGAAAAACGGCGTTCGCAAGACCGTGCAGAAAAAAATGTTCCCCGGATATGTTCTGATCAATATGGTCATGAATGATGATACATGGTATGTTGTGCGCAATACGAGAGGCGTGACCGGCTTCGTGGGCCCGGGCAGTAAGCCTGTACCTCTGACGGAAGCGGAGATGAAACCTCTCGGTATCAAAGTGGACAATATTACGATTGATTTCGGAGAGGGCGATACGATCGTTGTGGTGGCAGGTGCATGGAAAAATACGGTGGGCGTTGTCCAGAGGATAGACTTTAATAAACAGGCAGTGACCATCAATGTGGATATGTTCGGCAGGGACACACCTGTTGAGATCAGCTTTGCAGAAGTTCGAAAGTTTAGTTGACGCCGTAACGGGCGGAAAAAAGCCGCGCGGATGCGCGGATACATGTATGGCACAATGGATCGACATATGCCGTATATGCAGAAACACATGCCGGGCATGTGTTATAAGTATGGTTGGGACAGTGGGAGTCATAAAACGACGCTGACCACAATTTATTATAGGAGGTGCCATTATGGCAAAGAAAGTAGTAGGATATATTAAATTACAAATCCCTGCTGGTAAAGCTACACCAGCACCGCCGGTCGGTCCTGCACTGGGACAGCACGGCGTGAACATCGTTGAATTTACAAAACAGTTCAACGCGAGAACAGCGGATAAGGGCGATCTGATCATTCCTGTCGTTATCACTGTTTATGCAGACAGAACATTCAGTTTCATTACGAAAACTCCGCCTGCAGCCGTACTGCTTAAGAAGGCGTGCAACATCAAGTCCGGTTCCGCAGTGCCGAACAAGACAAAGGTTGCGACGATTTCCAAAGCAAAGGTACAGGAGATCGCAGAGATGAAAATGCCTGATCTGAATGCTGCAGATCTGGAGGCAGCTATGAGCATGATCGCGGGCACAGCCAGAAGCATGGGCATCACAGTAGAAGATTAATGGAGGAACGACAATGAAACATGGTAAGAAATATATGGAAGCAGCAAAGCTTGTTGACCGTGCCGTTCAGTATGACCCGACTGATGCAGTGGCTCTGGTAAAGAAGGCGGCAACAGCTAAATTTGACGAGACCGTTGAAGTACACATCAGAACGGGCTGTGACGGACGTCATGCGGAACAGCAGGTCCGCGGCGCGGTGGTACTGCCGAACGGAACAGGTAAGACGGTAAGGGTACTTGTATTTGCAAAAGGCGATAAGGTTGCGGAAGCGGAAGCGGCAGGCGCCGACTATGTAGGCGGCGATGAGTTGATCCCGAAGATCCAGAATGACGGATGGCTGGATTTTGACGTTGTAGTGGCAACCCCCGACATGATGGGTGTTGTAGGACGTCTCGGTAAGGTGCTGGGCCCGAAAGGACTTATGCCCAACCCGAAAGCCGGCACGGTAACAATGGACGTGACTAAAGCTGTCAAGGATATCAAAGCCGGTAAGATTGAATACAGGCTGGACAAAGCGAATATTATCCACTGTCCGGTAGGTAAGATCTCCTTTACGGAACAGCAGCTGATGGAAAACTTTGACGCACTGATGGGCGCGGTTCTGAAGGCAAGGCCGAGCGCACTGAAGGGCCAGTATATCAGAAGCGTGACGCTGGCATCCACAATGGGGCCGGGCGTAAAGGTTTCCGTAGCAAAATTAGCATAAAAATAATAAGGGCGCGGCGCTGGCTGCGCTCTTTTGAAATTTGGCGGATCGCGGATCTGACGGAGCTGTATCAGTATGGGCAAGAAGAAAAGTAAAAGGAAAAACAATAAAAGAAAGAGTCTGGGAAGGGCTTTTTTAGTGACACTGTTTGTTACCTTGTCTGCCGGGGCTTCGGTACTGTTTCTTGTTACGTTTTTCGGAGCGGAAGAAAAGCCGGAGGAAGTCCGGGAGGAGATGCCAAAGGTCGCGGAGGTTGAGAAGGAGGATATCCCGGAAAAGATCGTGAGTAAGGAACCGGAGCCCCGGAAGGCAGAGATGACGGAAGTGTCAGAAATGCCGGAGCCGGTGGAGGAAGACGATGGCTTTGATGAGAGCGGCTGTATACGGGATGAGAACGGCAGGATTCTTGTGAAGAAGCAGGAAACGGGAAATGATGAGGCGATCTTATTATTTGCCGGGGATATTCTGTTTGACGACAGCTATACGGTGATGGTCACCATGCGGCAGAGGGGAAGCATCAGGGCATGCTTTTCCGCGGAGACGCTGCGGGAGATGGAAGAGGCGGACATCTTCATGCTGAATAATGAGTTTACCTACACGAACCGGGGAGAGCCTACGCCGGGAAAGGCATTTACCTTCCGGGCAAAGCCGGAAAATGCGGCGATGCTGCATGAACTGGGGGTGGATATCGTTTCGCTTGCCAACAACCATGCCTATGACTACGGCGAAATTTCCCTGCTGGATACTCTTGCCACACTGGAGGGGATCGATATGCCTTATGTAGGGGCGGGGAGAAATCTCGCGGAGGCTTCCGGAATTGTGTATTTTCAGGCGGGCAGCCAGAAGATAGCTTTTCTGTCGGGCACCCAGATCGAGCGGATGACGCCGCCCGATACGAAGGGGGCTTCGGAGAATACGCCGGGCGTATTCCGCTGCCTGACGGAGACGGAAATCTTTGACAAAATAGCAGAGGCAAAGGAAAACAGTGATTTTGTGGTGGTCTATATCCACTGGGGTACCGAAAAGACCGACCAGCTCGACTGGGCGCAGCCCGGCATGGCAAAATCCCTGGCGCAGGCGGGCGCCGACCTGATCGTCGGAGACCATGCCCATGTCCTGCAGCCGCTGGCGAATGTGGAGGGCGTTCCGACGATCTACTCTCTCGGCAACTACTGGTTTAACTCCAGCACCTTAAATACCTGCCTTGTAAAAGTGACGTTGAAAGACGGTGAGATGCAAAGCTTCCAGTTTCTGCCCGCACTGCAGTCAGGGTGCTATACGAAGCTGCTGTCCGGTGCGGAAAAGGAGGCGGTTTTGGAATACATGCGCGGTATTTCGGGGACGGTGGCGATAGATGCGGAAGGGTATGTGACTTTCTGATCTGCCTGAGCCGGCAGCCCGCCCGGCGGGAATGCGGATTCTCAAGGTGGGCATTAAAAAAGCGCTGGCAGCAAAATATATCCCGGGCCGTATCAAAAACCATGTAACAGTTCGGCTTTGGCTTCACTGTTGCAAAACCATATCAAAATTTTCATATTGTTCTTGACAATCTTTTTCACATATGCTATCGTGGAAAAGGTCGCAAGACCATGCCGAAGACAGCAGGTGCCGGAAAACCGGCGTAAGGACAGCCGCCTGCCGAGGAAAAGTCATCATAATGAACTTTTGCCTTCCTGTCTTTGGGGAGGTTTTTTATTTGGGATTTCCCGCTTGGCGGGAAACTTCGGCGTAAAATCTAAAAGGAGGTAGAAAAATGGCAAAGGTTGAACTGAAAAAGCCTATCGTGGACGAGATCGCCGCTACAATTAAAGACGCGCAGACCGTCGTACTGGTTGATTACCGCGGACTTACGGTTGAGCAGGATACGATACTCAGAAAACAGCTTCGTGAAGCAGGCGTAGGCTACAAGGTTTATAAGAACACATTCATGAACTTTGCGTTTAAAGGAACTGACTGCGAAGGGCTCTGCGGTCTGCTGGAAGGCCCCAGCGCTATGGCTACCTGTGATACGGATGCTACAGCGGCAGCAAGGGTTCTGTGCAAATTTGCGAAGACAGCACCTGCACTGGAGATCAAAGGCGGTGTGGTAGAAGGTACCGTATATGACGCGAAGGGAATCGAACAGATTTCCAACATTCCTTCCAGAGAGGAACTGTTGTCAAGACTGCTTGGCAGCATGCAGTCGCCTGTTACAAATCTTGCCCGCGTTTTGAACCAGATCGCAGAAAAGGGCGGGGAAGCAGCTCCTGCGGAAGCGGCGGAAGCACCTGCAGAGGCATAAACTGAAACCGAAACAAAGTTATAAACAACTATAAAGTAAAATGGAGGAAAAGATCATGGCAAAAATGTCCACACAGGAATTTATTGATGCTATTAAAGAGTTATCCGTAATGGAATTAAACGAACTGGTAAAAGCATGTGAAGAGGAGTTCGGCGTATCCGCGGCAGCAGGCGTAGTCGTTGCAGCAGCAGCCGGCCCGACAGAAACAGCAGAAGAGAAAACAGAGTTCGACGTTGAGCTGACAGAGATCGGCGCAGAGAAGATCAAAGTAATCAAGGTTGTTCGTGAAGCAACAGGCCTTGGCCTGAAGGAAGCGAAAGAGGCAGTTGAGTCCGCTCCGAAGGTACTGAAAGAGGCAGTTTCCAAGGAAGAGGCTGAAGAGCTGAAGAAGAAACTGGAAGAAGTAGGCGCAAAGGTTACTCTGAAATAATTTCTACGAAAGACAACGCCATCTGTCCGGCTGCGGGCAGGTGGCTTTCGTTATTTCACAAAATTTTCTCAAATTTTTTCTTGACGGGCAAAATCAGTTTGTAGTATACTGGATAATGCACTATTGTGGTGAGGTATGCTTTTTCGAGCCCAAAATACCGTAAAATAGGCAATAAAATAGAGAACGGGGTGAATGTTGATGGAAAAAAACAGAATACGTCCGATGGCTTCCGGGAAGCAGATACGTATGAGTTATCAAAGGCACAAAGAGGTTCTGGAAATGCCGAATCTGATCGAAGTCCAGAAAGATTCCTATCAGTGGTTTCTGGGCGAAGGTTTAAGAGAAGTCTTTGATGATATTTCTCCGATCACAGATTACAGCGGGCAGCTCAGTCTGGAGTTTGTGGATTTTGAGTTATGTAAAGACGACGTAAAGTATTCTATTGAAAAATGCAAAGAGAGAGATGCGACCTATGCGGCTCCTTTAAAAGTAAGAGTACGTCTTTACAATAAAGAGAAGGAAGAGATCAGTGAACATGAAATCTTCATGGGAGATCTTCCGCTGATGACGGAGACGGGTACTTTTGTGATCAATGGCGCTGAACGTGTTATCGTCAGCCAGCTTGTCCGTTCCCCCGGTATTTATTATGATATCACGAAAGCGAAATTTGGTAAAGAGTTATATGCCTGCACGGTGATCCCGAACCGTGGCGCATGGCTGGAGTACGAGACGGATGCAAACGATGTGTTCTATGTCCGTGTCGACAGGACGAGGAAGGTACCTATTACGGCGCTGATCCGTGCACTCGGCGTAGGGACAAACGAAGAGATCATCGAACTTTTCGGAGACGAGCCGAAGATTCAGGCGAGCATTGCAAAAGACCCTTCCACAAATTATCAGGAGGGCCTGTTAGAGTTATACAAAAAAATACGTCCCGGAGAACCTTTGAGCGTGGACAGCGCCTCGAGTCTGATCAACGGTATGTTCTTCGACGCAAGGCGTTATGACCTTGCAAAAGTAGGCAGATATAAATTCAATAAAAAACTGATGCTGAAAAACAGGATCCGCGGCCGCGTGCTGGCGGAGGATGCTGTAGATATGCAGACCGGTGAGATCATCGCCTCGGCGGGAACGGAAGTGACGGCGGAGATCGCGGATGCGATCCAGAACGCGGCGATCCCGGCAGTGTGGATCGTGACGCCGGAAAAGAATGTCAAAGTGCTGTCCAATATGATGGTGGACCTGAAAAATTATGTGGATTGTGACCCGAAAGAGCTGGGCATAAAGGAACTGGTATATTATCCTGTTCTTTCACAGATTCTGGAGGAGTATGCGGGGGATGAGGACGCGATCAAAGAAGCTGTCCGCAAGAATGTCCATGAACTTGTGCCCAAGCATATCACAAAAGAAGATATTCTGACATCCATTAACTATAATATGCATCTGGAATACGGCATCGGCAATCCCGATGATATCGATCATCTGGGGAACCGCCGTATCAGGGCTGTGGGCGAACTGCTGCAGAATCAGTATCGTATCGGCCTTTCCAGACTGGAGAGGGTTGTCCGTGAGAGAATGACAACCCATGACGCGGAGAATTTATCTCCCCAGGCGCTGATCAATATCAAGCCGGTGCAGGCGGCGGTGAAGGAGTTTTTCGGATCTTCCCAGCTGTCCCAGTTCATGGATCAGACAAACCCGCTGGGCGAGCTGACCCATAAGAGACGTTTATCCGCACTTGGCCCGGGCGGACTTTCCAGAGACCGTGCCGGATTCGAGGTGCGTGACGTACATTATACACACTACGGGCGTATGTGTCCGATAGAGACGCCGGAAGGCCCGAACATCGGTCTGATCAACTCTTTGGCGTGCTATGCGAGGATCAATGAGTATGGTTTTGTGGAGGCGCCTTACCGTAAGATCGATAAGAGCGATGCGCAGAATCCGAGAGTAACCGATGAGATTATATATATGACGGCGGATGAAGAGGATAACTACTATGTGGCACAGGCCTCCGCCGCACTGGATGACGACGGGTATTTTATCGGAAAAAGCGTTTCCGGCCGTTATATGGAGGAGACGAAGGACTATCCGAAGAGACTGATGGACTACATGGACGTATCGCCGAAAATGGTATTCTCCGTGGCGACCGCGCTGATTCCGTTTTTGCAGAACGATGACGCGCACCGTGCGCTGATGGGTTCCAACATGCAGCGTCAGGCTGTGCCGCTTCTGTTTCCGGAAGCGCCTGCCGTGGGTACGGGTATGGAGCAGAAGGCGGCGGTGGACTCCGGTGTCTGCGTGGTGGCAAGAAAGAGCGGTACGATCACCTATGTATCCTCCAGAATCATTAAGATGGTATGCGACGACGGCGAACCGGATGAGTATCATCTGACAAAGTTTGTGCGAAGCAACCAGTCCAACTGTTACAACCAGAAGCCTATCGTGAAAAAGGGCGACCATATAAATGCCGGCGAAGTGATCGCGGACGGCCCTTCCACGGCGCTGGGCGAACTGGCGCTGGGCGAAAACCCGCTGATCGGCTTTATGACCTGGGAAGGCTATAACTATGAGGATGCCGTCCTGATCAGTGAAAGACTGGTGAGGGAGGACGTATATACGTCCATCCATATTGAAGAGTATGAGGCGGAAGCCCGCGATACAAAGCTGGGCGCGGAATGTATTACAAAGGATGTCCCCGGTGTCGGCGATGACGCGCTTAAGGATCTGGACAGCAACGGTATTATCCGGATCGGTGCGGAGGTTCGCGCCGGCGATATACTTGTCGGTAAGGTGACGCCGAAAGGCGAGACGGAACTGACGGCGGAAGAGAGGCTGCTCCGCGCGATCTTCGGCGAGAAGGCAAGGGAAGTAAGGGATACCTCCCTGAAAGTGCCTCATGGTGAATATGGTATCGTTATCGATGCGAAAGTATTCACAAGAGAGAACGGCGACGAACTTTCTCCCGGCGTAAATATGGCGGTGCGGATCTATATCGCACAGAAGAGAAAGATATCCGTGGGGGATAAGATGGCCGGCCGCCACGGCAACAAGGGCGTTGTTTCCCGTGTGCTGCCGGTGGAGGATATGCCTTATCTGCCGAACGGCCGTCCGCTGGATATCGTGCTGAATCCGCTGGGCGTTCCCTCCCGTATGAACGTGGGACAGGTACTGGAGATCCATCTGTCTCTGGCGGCGAAGGTACTCGGCTTTAACGTGGCGACGCCGGTGTTTGACGGAGCGAAGGAAATTGATATAGAAGATACTCTGGAGATGGCAAATGATTACGCAAACACAGAGTGGGAAGAATTTGAGGCAAAGTATAAAGATACGGTGCTGCCGGAAGTGATGCAGTATCTTTATGATCACAGAGACCACCGGGCGGTATGGAAGGGGGTTCCGATCACCAAAGACGGCAAAGTAAGGCTCAGGGACGGCAGAAGCGGAGAATATTTTGATGCGCCCGTCACGATAGGGCATATGCATTACCTGAAACTCCACCATCTGGTGGATGATAAGATCCATGCCCGTTCCACGGGACCGTACTCCCTTGTAACGCAGCAGCCTCTGGGCGGTAAGGCACAGTTCGGCGGCCAGCGTTTCGGTGAGATGGAAGTGTGGGCGCTGGAGGCTTACGGCGCGTCTTATACACTGCAGGAAATTCTGACTGTGAAATCCGATGACGTGGTGGGCCGTGTGAAGACCTACGAGGCGATCATCAAAGGTGAAAATATACCGGAGCCGGGTATTCCCGAATCCTTCAAGGTATTATTGAAAGAGCTGCAGTCTCTCGGACTGGATATCAGAGTGCTGCGTGAAGATAACACTGAGGTTGAAGTGATGGAATCCGTTGATTACGGTGATACAGATTATCATTATGAGATGGAAGACAACAAAAACTACAGCCAGGAGGGAGAATCCTTTGATGGCTATCAGACGCAGGAATTTTCACAGGACGGTGAACTTCAGAGCGTAGAAGATGAAGTTGATGCGGATGAAGAGGACTACTATGACGGTGAAGAAGATTATGTCGAAGATGCGGAGTATGAAGATTCTACCAACTAGCAGCAAACAATACTTTCACATGAAAAATGGAGGGAATCATGGCAGAAGTAAAGAATGAAAGTTATCAGCCTATGACATTTGACGCGATCAGAATAGGTCTTGCGTCTCCTGAGAAGATCAGGGAATGGTCCCGCGGTGAAGTATTAAAGCCGGAGACGATCAATTACAGGACTTTAAAACCGGAACCCAACGGCCTGTTCTGTGAGAAGATATTCGGACCGAGCAAGGACTGGGAGTGCCATTGCGGAAAATATAAGAAGATCAGATATAAAGGTGTAGTCTGCGACAGATGCGGTGTGGAAGTAACCAAATCCGCAGTGAGAAGGGAACGTATGGGGCATATTGAACTGGCTGCTCCGGTTTCCCATATCTGGTATTTTAAAGGAATTCCCAGCAGGATGGGGCTGATTCTGGATATTTCTCCGAGAGTGCTGGAGAAGGTATTATATTTCGCGTCCTACATTGTGCTGGATGCAGCGGAGACCGATCTGGAATATAAGCAGATATTAACGGAAAAAGAGTTTCAGGATGCCAGAGATAAATGGGGCAGCAGGTTCCGTGCCGGCATGGGCGCGGAGTCCATCAAGGAGCTGCTGCAGGCGATCGATCTGGACGCTGAAGCGGAGGAATTAAAGGCGGGATTAAAGGATTCGACTGGGCAGAAGAGGGCAAGGATCATCAAACGCCTCGAGGTGGTGGAATCTTTCCGGGAATCCGGTAATATGCCGGAGTGGATGATCATGGATGCCATTCCCGTTATCCCGCCGGACCTGCGTCCTATGGTGCAGCTGGATGGCGGACGTTTTGCAACTTCCGACTTGAATGATCTGTACAGAAGGATCATCAACAGGAACAACAGGCTGAAAAGGCTGCTGGAACTGGGCGCGCCGGATATCATTGTCCGCAACGAGAAAAGAATGCTGCAGGAAGCGGTGGACGCGCTGATCGATAACGGCAGACGCGGCCGTCCCGTTACGGGACCGGGCAACAGAGCCCTGAAATCCCTCTCCGATATGTTAAAGGGTAAATCCGGACGTTTCCGTCAGAACCTTTTAGGAAAACGTGTGGACTATTCCGGACGTTCCGTTATCGTGATCGGGCCGGAACTGAAGATTTACCAGTGCGGCCTGCCGAAGGAGATGGCGATCGAACTGTTCAAGCCCTTCGTTATGAAGGAGCTGGTATCCAAGCAGATCGCGCAGAATATCAAGAGCGCAAAGAAGATGGTGGAGCGTCTTGACGTGCAGGTGTGGGATGTGCTGGAGGAGGTTATCGCGGACCATCCCGTTATGCTGAACCGTGCGCCGACCCTGCACAGACTGGGTATTCAGGCGTTCGAGCCGGTGCTGGTAGAAGGTAAGGCGATCAAGCTTCACCCCCTTGTATGTACCGCTTTTAACGCGGATTTCGACGGGGATCAGATGGCGGTGCATCTGCCGCTGTCCCAGGAAGCGCAGGCGGAGTGCAGATTCCTTCTGCTTTCCCCGAACAACCTGTTAAAGCCCTCCGACGGCGGACTTGTGGCGGTGCCTTCTCAGGATATGGTACTGGGCATCTATTATCTGACACAGGAGAGGCCGGGCTCCGTTGGTGAGGGAAATGCCTACAGAAATATCAATGAAGCGATCCTTGCCTATGAGAACGGCGAATGTACGCTGCATTCCCGCATCAAGGTGAGAGTGACAAAGGAAAACGCGGAAGGGGAGAAGGTTTCCGGTATCGTGGAATCCACACTGGGACGTTTCCTGTTCAATGAGATCATTCCGCAGGATCTGGGCTTTGTAGACAGGAGCAAACCGGAAAACCTGCTGAAACTGGAAGTGGATAAGCTGGTCGGCAAAAAGCAGCTCAAACCGATCCTTGAAAAAGTTATCAATATACACGGTGCTTCCAAGACCGCCGAGGTACTGGATGATGTGAAGAATCTGGGATACCATTATTCCACAAAGGCTGCGATCACGGTTTCCATTTCCGATATCATCGTGCCGAAGGAAAAACAGCAGATGCTGGATGAGGCGCAGGCGGAAGTAGACAAGATCGCCTCCGAGTATGGCCGTGGCAAATATACGGATGAGGAGCGTTACAGAAGGGTAATCGAAACCTGGGATAAGACGGATGACGTCTTAAAAGAAATGTCTATGGACTGCATGGATCCCTACAATAATATTAAGATGATGGCGGATTCCGGCGCCCGTGGTTCCAAAGAGCAGATCAAACAGCTTGCGGGCATGCGCGGACTGATGGCGGATACCACCAGTAAGACTATCGAATTGCCGGTAAAATCAAACTTCCGGGAGGGCATGGACGTACTGGAGTACTTTATTTCCGCTCACGGCGGCAGGAAAGGTCTGGCAGATACGGCGCTGCGTACCGCCGACTCCGGTTATCTGACCCGTCGAATGGTGGATGTCTGTCAGGAACTGATCATCCGTGAAGTGGACTGCTCAGAGGGGGCCGAGGTGCTTCCGGGTATGGCGGTCAGAGCGTTCCAGGAAGAGGGCAAAAAGGACGGCGAGAAGAAAGAGGACGTTTTGGAAAGCCTGAAAGAGAGGATCACGGGGCGTGTATCCTGTGAAGATATCTGTGACAGGGACGGAAATGTCATTGTTAAAAGAAACCATATGATCACACCGAGCCGCGCGGAAAAGATCATGAGCGTGGGCGTGGATAAAGACGGAAAGCCCGTTGAAGAGGTGAGGATCCGTACTATTTTGACCTGTAAATCCCATGTGGGTATCTGCGCGAAGTGCTACGGTGCGAACATGGCGTCGGGCGAGACGGTTCAGGTCGGTGAGGCTGTAGGCATCATTGCGGCGCAGTCTATCGGTGAGCCGGGCACACAGCTGACGATGAGAACCTTCCATACCGGCGGTGTGGCCGGTGAGGATATCACCTCCGGCCTGCCCCGTGTAGAGGAGTTGTTTGAAGCGAGAAAGCCCAAGAGAACGGCGATCCTGACGGAGATCGACGGCGTGGTGAGCATCAATGATAATAAGAAGAAACGGGAGGTTACCGTGACAAGCACGGAAACGGGTGAGGCAAAGACTTATCCGATCCCGTATAAATACCAGATCAGAGTAGAAGACGGCGATGTACTGAAGGCGGGCGACGAGCTGACAAAGGGCGGCTCCATCAATCCTCACGATCTGTTGAAGATCAAGGGTGTCCGTGCGGTGCAGGATTATATGATCAGAGAAGTACAGAAAGTGTACAGACAGCAGGGTGCTGATCTAAATGACAAGCACATTGAGATCATCGTGCACCAGATGTTAAAGAAGATCCGGATCGAAAATAACGGCGATGCGCCGTTCCTGCCGGGAACGCTGGTGGATATTCTGGACTACGAGGAGATGAACACAAAGCTGATCGAAGAAGGAAAAGAGCCGGCCGAGGGGAAACAGGTGATGCTTGGTATCACGAAAGCGGCTCTCGCAACAGATTCCTTCCTGTCGGCGGCTTCCTTCCAGGAGACGACGAAGGTGCTTACCGAGGCGGCGATCAGAGGTAAGGTGGATACGCTGATCGGCCTGAAGGAAAACGTGATCATCGGTAAACTGATTCCGGCCGGTACGGGAATGAAGAGATACCGTAACACCAGACTGGACACGGATAAGAATCTTTTGATGAATCCCGTTGATGCGGAGGAAGAAATTCTTTTTGAAGAGGAAACGGAAGAAACTTCTGAAAATAACACGGAAGAGATGATGGAAAACGGCGGGGAGGCTGTGATTGATTTCGAGGATGAGCCGGAGGAGGACATCGAAGAGACAGAGGAAGAAGCCGCAGAAGAGATGGAAGAAGATCTCGAAACCGTGGAAGAATAAAGAAAATAAAATTTTTTGTTGACAGAGCGTCATGAAGTTATTATACTGTAAGTTGCTGTGTAAAAGTTACTGTTTCCGGTTTTATATGGCTGGGGAAGTGACAAGTAACCGGCAGCTTACAGTTTAGCTTATACATTATATTTTAAGGAGGTGAAACAGAATGCCAACATTTAACCAGTTAGTAAGAAAGGGACGTCAGACAGTTTCCAAGAAGTCTACAGCACCTGCACTGCAGAAGGGCTACAACTCTCTGCACAAGAAAGTGACGGATGTATCCGCTCCTCAGAAGAGAGGCGTATGCACGGCTGTGAAAACTGCAACCCCGAAGAAGCCTAACTCAGCTCTTAGAAAAATTGCCAGAGTTCGTCTTTCCAACGGCATGGAGGTTACATCCTACATTCCCGGTGAGGGACATAATCTGCAGGAGCACAGTGTTGTACTGATCCGTGGCGGCAGGGTAAAAGATCTGCCCGGTACAAGATACCACATCATCAGGGGAACACTCGATACAGCAGGTGTTGCAAACAGAAGGCAGGCACGTTCTAAGTATGGCGCTAAGAGGCCGAAAGCCGGCAAATAAATCATCATCAGGGATTTATCTGCGGTGAGCGAAGTTGTTCGCGGGTGAACCTGTTTACAGAGAGGCTGTCTATCGGCAGACTGTTATCGGGTAAACTTGTTTACCTTATGTATGGGACCACGACGAAACTAAGTATAGTGTTGGAATTCTGTGTTAACGTATTGCCAAAGCGGCCTGCCAAAGGCGGAGCACGGCAATACTGAGATAGATAGACCGCACAACACATTAGTCTGCAGTTATCTGCGCATTGTGAGTACCTGTGATTTAATCAGTGGCGCTTCCGGACAGAACGGGGGCAGTCACCAATAATTAAGGAGGGAAGAGACGTGCCACGTAAAGGACATATCCAAAAAAGAGATGTACTGGCAGATCCTTTGTATGATAATAAGGTAGTGACCAAGCTGATCAATAACATTATGTTAGACGGTAAGCGCGGCGTTGCCCAGAAGATCGTATACGGTGCATTTGCCAGAGTAGAAGAAAAGACCGGCAAACCGGCAGTAGAAGTATTTGAGGAGGCTATGAACAACATCATGCCCCTTCTGGAAGTAAAAGCGAGACGTATCGGCGGTGCCACGTATCAGGTGCCTATCGAGGTAAGGCCTGACAGACGTCAGGCACTGGGACTGCGCTGGCTGACCACCTTCTCACGTAAGAGAGGCGAGAAGACCATGCAGGAGCGGCTTGCGAATGAGATTATGGATGCGGCGAACAATACGGGTGCATCCGTAAAGAGAAAAGAAGAAATGCACAAGATGGCAGAGGCAAACAAGGCTTTCGCGCACTACCGTTTCTAAGGCTGTCATTTTAGATTTAGGAGGAAGAAACTTTGGCTGGAAGAGAATATCCGTTAGAGAGAACCAGGAATATCGGTATCATGGCGCATATCGATGCGGGTAAGACCACATTGACAGAGCGTATCTTATACTATACTGGTGTAAACTATAAGATCGGTGATACTCATGAAGGTACTGCGACGATGGACTGGATGGAGCAGGAACAGGAAAGAGGTATCACAATCACATCAGCCGCTACAACATGTCACTGGACTCTGGAAGAGTTTACAAAGGTTAAACCGGGTGCATTGGAGCATCGTATCAATATCATTGATACGCCGGGACACGTTGACTTTACAGTTGAGGTTGAGCGTTCTCTGCGTGTACTGGATGGCGCTGTCGGCGTATTCTGTGCAAAAGGTGGCGTGGAACCTCAGTCTGAAAATGTATGGCGCCAGGCTGATACCTACAATGTACCCAGAATGGCATTCATCAACAAGATGGATATCCTGGGAGCAGATTTCTATGGCGCCGTAGAGCAGATAAGGACAAGACTCGGCAAAAATGCGATCTGTCTGCAGCTGCCCATCGGTAAAGAAGATGAATTCAAGGGAATCATCGATCTGCTTGAGATGAAGGCATATATCTATAATGATGATAAGGGCGATGACATTACGGTTACGGATGACCTCGGTGATATGCAGGAGGATGCGGAACTTTACCGTTCCGAACTTGTTGAAAAGATATCCGAACTGGATGACGAGCTGATGGAGATGTATCTGGAAGGGGATGAGCCTTCCATAGAACAGATGAAAGCGGCGCTGAGACAGGCTACCTGCGAATGCAGGGCGGTTCCGGTATGCTGCGGTTCCGCTTACAGAAACAAGGGCGTACAGAAGCTGATTGATGCGGTAATCGAGTATATGCCCGCTCCGACAGACATCCCGGCAATCAAGGGTGTTGATCCGGACGGCAATGAGGTTGAGAGACATGCATCTGACGACGAGCCTTTCTCTGCGCTTGCGTTTAAGATCATGGCGGATCCGTTCGTAGGAAAACTGGCATTCTTCAGAGTATATTCCGGTACGTTGAATTCCGGATCTTATGTACTGAATGCCACAAAGGATAAAAAAGAGCGTGTGGGACGTATCCTGCAGATGCACGCAAACAAGAGAGCAGAACTGGATAAGGTTTACTCCGGTGATATTGCTGCGGCAGTCGGGTTTAAACTGACCACAACCGGTGATACTATTTGTGATGACCAGCATCCGGTTATTTTGGAGTCCATGGAATTCCCCGAGCCCGTTATCGAACTGGCTATTGAGCCCAAGACAAAGGCGGGTCAGGGCAAAATGGGTGAGGCGCTTGCAAAACTGGCGGAGGAAGATCCTACATTCCGCGCACACACGGATTCCGAGACAGGACAGACCATTATCGCAGGTATGGGCGAACTCCATCTGGAGATTATCGTTGACCGTCTGCTCCGTGAATACAAGGTAGAGGCTAACGTCGGCGCACCTCAGGTTGCGTATAAGGAGACCTTTACCAAACCTGTGGATCAGGAATACAAGTATGCAAAACAGTCCGGCGGCCGCGGTCAGTACGGTCACTGTAAGGTGAAATTCGAACCCATGGACCCCAACGGCGAAGAGACATTCAAGTTTGAGTCCAGCGTTGTCGGCGGTGCAATTCCGAAAGAGTATATCCCCGCTGTAGGCGAAGGTATCGAGGAAGCGGCTAAGGCAGGTATCCTGGGAGGATTCCCGGTACTGGGCGTACACGCTAATGTGTATGACGGTTCCTACCATGAGGTCGACTCTTCTGAAATGGCATTCCATATTGCCGGTTCCATGGCATTCAAGGAAGCCATGAAGAAAGGAAATCCTGTACTGCTTGAGCCGATCATGAAGGTGGAAGTGACAATGCCTGAAGAATATATGGGCGATGTCATCGGCGATATCAACTCCCGCCGCGGACGTATCGAAGGTATGGATGATCTGGGCGGCGGCAAGATCGTACACGGCTATGTGCCGCTTGCCGAAATGTTCGGTTATTCCACTGACCTGCGCAGTAAGACACAGGGCCGGGGCAACTATTCCATGTTCTTTGAAAAGTACGAACAGGTACCGAAGAGCGTACAGGAAAAAGTGCTTGCGGCAAAGACAAAATAATTAGAAAAACTCTTGAAAATATCAATAGTTTTGATATAATCAGAAATAGCTGATTGTATAGTTTTGGTAAAAAACATCAATTTTGGAACAAGGTAACAAAAATAAGGAGGACTTTAGAAAATGGCTAAAGCTAAATTTGACAGAACCAAACCGCATTGTAACATTGGTACCATCGGCCACGTTGACCATGGTAAAACAACTCTGACAGCTGCAATCACAAAAGTGCTGGCTGAGAGAGTAGCCGGTAATGAAAAGGTAGATTTCGAGAACATCGATAAAGCACCTGAAGAGAGAGAGCGTGGTATTACAATTTCTACCGCTCACGTAGAGTACCAGACAGATAAGAGACATTACGCTCACGTTGACTGTCCGGGCCATGCCGACTATGTAAAGAACATGATCACCGGTGCTGCGCAGATGGACGGCGCTATCCTCGTAGTTGCTGCTACGGACGGTGTTATGGCTCAGACAAAAGAGCACATCCTTCTGTCCCGTCAGGTAGGCGTACCTTATATCGTAGTATTCCTGAACAAGTGCGATATGGTAGATGACGAAGAACTGATCGAACTGGTTGAGATGGAAGTAACAGAGCAGCTTGAAGAGTACGGCTTCACGGATTGCCCGATCATCAAGGGTTCCGCTCTGAAGGCTCTGGAAGATCCTAACGGCGAATGGGGCGACAAGATCATGGAATTGATGGAAACAGTTGATTCCTATATTCCTGATCCTCAGCGTGATACAGATAAGCCGTTCCTGATGCCTGTCGAGGACGTATTCACGATCACAGGCCGTGGTACAGTTGCTACAGGTAGAGTAGAAAGAGGTACTCTGCATCTGAACGAGGATGTTGAGATCGTTGGTATCAAGGAAGAGACAAAGAAGACTGTTGTAACCGGTATCGAAATGTTCCGTAAGATGCTGGATGAGGCACAGGCTGGTGATAACATCGGTGCTCTGCTTCGTGGTATCAACAGAACCGAGATCGAAAGAGGTCAGGTTCTTGCAAAACCCGGCACAGTAACATGCCACACAAAGTTTACGGCTCAGGTTTACGTTTTGACGAAAGACGAGGGTGGCCGTCACACTCCTTTCTTTAACAACTACAGACCTCAGTTCTACTTCAGAACAACAGATGTAACCGGTGTTATTAATCTGCCCGCAGGTGTTGAGATGTGCATGCCTGGTGATAATATTGAAATGACGATCGAACTGATTCATCCGATCGCTATGGAGCAGGGTCTTACATTCGCTATCCGTGAGGGTGGACGTACAGTTGGATCCGGCAGGGTTGCAAGCATCATCGAATAATTGAAGAGTTACAAAACCTACAGGGCTTTCTGAAATATTGGAAAGCCCTTTTTTGATCGAAATAAGAGTGTTTTTATCAGTCGGAGGAAACAATCATGAATGAATTTCAGATGTCTCAAAACGGAATGGGAGGAGATGACAGGCGTATTGCCCAGAAGGTTGGCCGCGTAGTAGTCATTATGCTGGCGGCATCTATTGTTTCGGTAGTGGTCTTGTGTGTAGTCATGTCCCGTACTCTGGCTATGAGTATCCTGAAGGAGCGCTGTGTCACCGGAACGGAAATACTGGCTTATGAACTTGAAAGAAGTGACGGCAGCGGGGATGTAAACGAGATGCTGGATGAACTGAAGGATCGAATGGGCTGTGAATTTACGATCTTTGAGGGGGATACCCGGGTGTATACGACAGTGATCCAGGATGGTGAGCGCGTGGTCGGAACGAAGTTATCTTCGGATATATCCGAGATCGTGCTGCAGCAGGGCAAGGATTATGTGGGCAAGGCTGAGATTCTGGGTGAGAAGTATCTGTGCTCTTATGCTCCTGTAACGGATGAGAGCGGAAAGGCGAGCGGACTGATCTTTGCAGGCATATCCAGTGAACAGGCCAACCGGGAAATGCTTCTGGCAGTTATTCTGTCCGGTGTGGTCGGCGTGGTGGCGATCATCATATGTCTTTTTATTCTGATCGATTATCTGAAGAAGAAGGTTTCGGCTCCTTTGTCTGAGATCACAAAAACGGCGGAACGTCTGGAACAGGGAAATCTGGGGCTTGCGGACGGGCAGGCTGCCGGTAACGGCATATATTCGGGGGATGAGATCGGTACGCTGGGCGGATCTTTGACAGCACCACCCGGCGTCTGGGCTCTTATATCGGGGAGATTTCCAGTGTGTTGGATTCCATTGCGGAGGGTGATCTGACAAACAGTGTCCGCCAGGAGTACATAGGTGATTTCACATCCATTCAGCGCTCTTTGGAGAGGATCAGCGACAAGCTGAACGATACGATGAGCCAGATCAGGGACAGTGCAGAGCAGGTGTCTGACGGTTCGGAACAGGTATCGTCCAGCGCGCAGGATCTTGCACAGGGTGCTACCGAACAGGCAAGTTCCGTACAGGAACTGATCGCTACGATGAGTGAGATTTCCGGGAATGCCGGAAAGACGGCGGAAGCGACCAGAGAAGCGGGCAGATATGTGGAGAAAGCCGGCGCCCAGCTCGGGATCAGCATGGAATATGTCAAGAGCCTGAACGCGGCGATGGAAAGGATTTCCAATACATCGGAGGAGATCAGCAAGATCATAGCAGCCAGCGAAGATATTGCGTCCCAGACCAACCTTCTGGCGCTGAATGCGGCAGTGGAGGCAGCCCGTGCAGGAGATGTGGGAAAAGGTTTTGCGGTTGTGGCAAGCGAAGTGCGTAATCTGGCAAACAAGTCTGATGAGGCTGCCAAGGCGACCAGAAAGCTGATCGAAGGTTCCATAGCGGCGGTAACAGAGGGGATCGAAGTCGTAAACAAGGTGACGGAGTCCTTAGAACTTACCAATGAGAACGCCGGCGGCGTGAGTGCCCAGATGGCAGCCGTAGTGGAGGCTGTGGAGAACCAGACAAGCGCCATCAGTCAGGTGACGGAAGGGATCGATCAGATCTCAGCCGTGGTTCAGACAAACTCCGCGACCAGCGAGGAGAGTGCAGCAGCCAGTGAGGAGCTGTCTGCGCAGGCGGGATTGCTGAAGGGACTGGTGGAGGCGTTCAGACTGAAATAAGACGGATCGTTGAGGAAGGAAAGCGTATTATTTATACGATACCCTAAATGTTCTGCCTGTCAGAAGGATAAAAAGCGGCTGGATGATCTGCGGACTGTATGAAGGGCATTATATTGAAGATGTGATTTGAAGACACAAATTACCGATGAGATTAAAAGAATATTTTCTGGAATCGGTGGATTATTTGGGATAACTGAATATGATATAACGGGCAGACATCCGATGAAATCGGATATAAAGCGCTGAAGGCGCAGGTTTGCAGTTTTATACACGTTTGCGAGGGAACTGAACAAGTTGAAAAAGGTTAAGACCTGACCTCTGGACCTGTCGGCTAATACCGGCGTAGGGAAGCAATTTCTTACGCCGGTTTTTTGTGTTTTGAAGGAGGAAAAATGAAATGACATTTATGGAGAAAGTAGTGAGGAAAAATATCCCGATCTGGGATAACTGTGCGGAGACGCCTTTTATGAGGGAGCTGCGGTCGGGGGTGCTGCCGGAGGAAAAGTTCAGGCGGTATATGATACAGGACAGTATCTATCTGAAAAATTATGCCCGTATTTACGGGAAGGCGATCTATCATTCTTCAAGTTTAAAGGATATTCAGGTATATTATTCGATCCTGAGTCTTGTCACAAAGGAGGAGTCGGCGGTGAGGCTGTCTTATCTGAAGAGATTCGGGCTGTCGGATGATGATATAGAAGATATGGAACCTTTGCCGGAAAATCAAAGATATATTGATTTTCTGATGGAGGTGGCAGAGGGAGGGAAAATCCCTGAAATATGGATGGCAGTGCTGCCCTGTATGCTGAGTTACAGTTATATTTTTCGGAAGATTGAAAAAATACCGGGCACATCCCGGTCGAAATATTATGATTTTATACAGGATTATGCGGAGGATATGTATTTTGAAAACTGCAAAAGCTGGTGCTGTTTTGCGGAACAGAAATGCAGGGATCTTGAAGCGGAGGAACAGGAAAGGCTGGGCAGGATTTTTGAAAGGGCAAGTATGCTGGAGCTGGATTTCTGGAGGATGGCATACAGGGAAAGCAGGGAGGAGACAGATATATGAAAAAAGTGTTAAGCATAGCAGGGTCTGACTGCAGCGGCGGAGCGGGCATACAGGCGGATCTGAAAACATTTTCCGCCCATGGTGTTTTCGGGATGAGCGTTATCGTTTCCGTGGTTGCGGAAAATACGGGCAGGGTTATCGATTTGCAGGATGTGACGCCGGATATGATAAGAAAGCAGATAGATGCAGTATTTGAAGATATTGATGTTGATGCGGTTAAGATCGGCATGTTGTCCTCATCGGAATGCATGGAAGCGGTTGCGGAGAAAATGCGGCAGTATCATCCGGAAAATATTGTTATCGATCCGGTCATGTACGCAAAAAACGGCTCTCCGCTTATGGATATGAGATCTGTGGATACCCTGATCAGGGAAATGATTCCGCTTGCGGATATTCTGACACCGAATATACCGGAGGCGGAAAAAATAGCGGAGATGAAAATTACATCTGTCAGAGATATGGAGGAGGCTGCCCGGAAAATATGCGGTATGGGGGCTAAGGCGGCAGTTGTAAAAGGCGGACACGCCGCAGGAAATGCGCTGGATATCCTGTTTGACGGAGATGAGTTTTATTATTTTGAAACGGCAAGGATTCATACAAAAAATACGCATGGGACAGGATGCACTTTTTCATCGGCGATCGCTTCCGAACTTGCGAAGGGAAGAAGTATGCGGGAAGCTGTGGAAAGAGCAAAGAACTATGTGACAACGGCAATAAAACATTCTCTTTCGATCGGGAAGGGCAATGGTCCGACGAATCATTTCTACGATTTATACAGAAGGGGATTATGTGAGTAAAAAATGGAAGAAGCTGAACAGGCAATACAATATTAACCGGATGCAGCAGCGGGAAAAATTTTATCCTGATTGCCGGCATGTCATTCATAAATATATTTACTATATCAGAAAGAGGTGGAAAATGAAATATGACTATTCACTGTATCTTGTAACAGACCGCAGATACAAAAATGGCAGGAATCTGGAGGAAGCTGTGGAACAGGCGATTATGGGGGGCTGCAGCATGGTCCAGCTGCGGGAAAATGCGATACCGTCATCAGAATTTTATTATGAGGCAAAGGCAATCAAGCAGATCACAGACAGATATCATATCCCGTTGATCATCAACAACAGGGCGGATATAGCATTGGCGGTGGATGCCGCAGGGGTACATATAGGGCAGAGGGATATACCGGCGGCTCCGGTGAGGAGGATGATCGGATCGGAGCGCCTGCTGGGGGTATCGGTGACATCTTTGGAAGAGGCGCTTCAGGCACGGAAGGATGGTGCCGATTATTTGGGTGTGGGTGCCATGCTGCCGACTAAAACGAAGGAGGATGCGAAGATCGTTCCTGTAAGTGAATTATGCAGGATCAGGCAGGGGGTTAAAATTCCGCTTGTGGTGATCGGAGGTATCCGCAAAGAAAATGCGGAGGAGTTTCTGCGGTTGGGGGCGGATGGACTGGCGGTCGTATCGGCGATTCTCGCGCAGTCTGACGTCCGGCTGGCGGCGGAGGAATTAAAAAGCATTTGCAAAGCTTCGATTAAAACAGATTTCAGCTGTGACAGTGCGAACTTCAGCTGACCTGTTGCCAATCCGGTCCGGTTATCGTTCGCTGATATTTGTCATTGCAGGAAAAGAACTGTATAATAATAAGTTAGTGAAGTTTTGGAATCTGGAATCCGTAATGATCCGGTTTTATCAGGATGCTCACTGCGGAGGGGAAAAGTGCTGAAAAAAGCCAAAGGGGAAGGAAAGCAGGATAAAAGATGAATGATATTTATTATGTGGAGGATGACGAAAGCATATCTCAAACCGTGAAGGAATTTCTGGGACAGCATGGTTACAGTGTTTTTGTCTATACAACGATAGAAGCGGCGAAGAAAGCGTTCGGAAGCGCCTGCCCGATGCTGGCGCTGCTGGACTGGAATATGCCGGACGGCAGCGGAAGAGAACTGAGCCGGTGGATTCGTTCTAAGTGGAAGGAGCTGCCGGTCATCCTGCTTACGGTCCGCGGCGATTCCCGCGATATTGTGTCCGGTTTTCAGAGCGGCGCGGATGATTATGTGGTAAAACCTTTTGAACTGGAGGTTCTGTTGTTACGGATCGAGGCACTCCTTCGGAGATGCGGAGATGTTTCGCGGCAATATCTCTCCTGCGGCGGAATTTCTCTGGATCAGAAAAGGATGCTTGTGTTCAGCGAAGGAAACGAAGTGGATTTGTCGCCTTCCGAGTATCAGCTGCTTTTGTATTTATTACAGAATAAGGGGATCATTGTCACGAGGAAGCAGCTTCTGGAAAGAGTCTGGGATAACAGCGGGAACTTTGTCAATGACAATACGCTGACAGTTGCCATGAAACGCCTGCGGGAAAAGCTGCATAAGCCGGAGTGCCTGAAAACGGTCAGGAGCATAGGCTATCGGATGGAGGAACAGAGATGAGTGAAAAAGCGATACTGGCACTGCCGGCTCTGGCTGCCGGCATGCTTGCCGGATTTCTGGCATGCGGCTTTTTGTATTTTTTATGGCGCAGGAAACGGCGGAGACGGATAGAAGAGCTGACTGCATATCTGGAAGAGGTGAATATAGGGGGAGGAGGGATTCTTCTTCAGAGCGATGAGGATGATCTTTCCAAACTGCAGGATGAGATTTACAAAACGGTAACAGAGTTGTACAGGACCCGGGAAATGGCGCTGGAGGCAAAAAATAATTTCGCGGAGAATCTTTATAATATCGCACATCAGATCAAAACGCCGATCACATCGGCTTCCTTGTCCCTGCAGATGCTGCAGGAATCCCCATCTCCGATCTATACAGAGCAGATACGCCGGCAGCTTTTGCGGCTCACTCATCTGGAAGAATCTCTGCTGTTATTATCCAGGCTTGACGCAGGGGCATTATCGCTGGAAAGGAAGGAGACGGATGTTTTTACGCTTCTTGAACTTTCGGCGGAACATCTGGAGGAATTATGCCGGGAAGCGGAGGTTTCCGTAGAAATACCAGAAGAGGAGGAGATGATCATACAGGCCGATATGGAGTGGACTATGGAAGCGGTGATGAATCTTCTGAAAAACTGTATGGAACATACGCCGAGGGGAGGTACGGTCCGCTGCGCTTATGAACAGAATCCGATTTATACACAGATCACGATAACGGATACAGGCAGTGGATTTGCCAGGGAGGACATACCATATCTTTTCGAGCGGTTTTATCGAGGAAAGGATGCAAAGAAAGACGGCATCGGCATCGGGCTTGCCCTCTCCAAAGCAATCATAGAGAGACAGAACGGAACGCTTACTGCGCGAAACCTTCCGCAAGGCGGCGCCTGTTTTGAAATTCGCTTCTACCGTCACTGAACTGTCACTTTCTCCTGTTATACTATAAGTAAAAGCGGAGACAGCACGCATGGAAAGAACGGATGCGGAACTGGAAACAGCATCCGGCCGTTCAGTGCAAGAAATGGATTACAGACGAGGCATTAGTCGGCTGTAATTCATTTCCGGTCGTATGTACTGAAAGAACGGATGCGGAACTGGAATAGGAGGACAAAATGGAAATCTTAAGATGTGAGGGATTGAGCAAGGTATACGGCAGCGGCGACAACAGAGTCGAGGCGCTGAATCAGGTTGATCTGTCTGTGGAAAAAGGTGAGTTTGTGGCGGTCATAGGGGCGTCCGGTTCCGGAAAATCCACGCTGCTTCATATTCTCGGCAGTGTGGATAAGTCCACGGAAGGAAAGGTGATTATAGGCGGAACGGATATTTCCACATTGAGCCGGAGAGAGGCGGCTATTTTCCGACGCAGAAAAGTAGGGCTGGTCTATCAGTTTTATAATCTGATTCCGACAATTACTGTACGGAAAAATATCCTGATGCCGCTATTGCTGGATAAGAGAAAACCAAATCAGGAATACTTTGATCAGGTGGTGAATTCACTGGGGATTGCGGACAAACTGGAGGCTCTTCCGAATCAGTTATCGGGCGGCCAGCAGCAGAGGGCGGCGATCGCCAGATCTTTGATCTACCGCCCGGCACTGCTCCTTGCGGACGAGCCCACGGGAAATCTGGATCAGAGAAACTCGCGGGAGGTTATGGATATGCTGAAGTTATCCAACCGCAACCTGCAGCAGACGATCCTGCTGATCACTCACGATGAGCGGATCGCGCTGGAGGCGGACCGGATCATTACGCTGGAGGACGGCAGGATCATCAGTGATGAAAGGAAAGGAGGAAGTGTCGTATTGAAAGCGGCACAGGAATAGGAATATGTGGAAGGATTATTCATCGGACTATATCAAACATAACCGCGCCGTCAGCTATTCCATCAGGGCGGCGTCCTTTATCTCGGCGCTGTTTCTCTCTTTTCTGTGCAATCTGTTCTATAATTTCTGGCTGGACAGTGTGCAGGAGGGGGAGAAAGAGGTGCCGCATGTTCTGGCTGCTTTTTATCTGATCGTTTTGCTGCTTGTATGTGTTTCCCTGATTCTGGTGATACACAATTCTTTCGCGGTATCCATGCAGAACAGAATCCATCAGTTCGGTATTTTTTCCAGTATCGGCGCAACCCCCGGACAGATCAGAACCTGTCTGCTGCAGGAGGCCTTTATGGTATCACTTTTTCCCGTTCTGGCAGGTATTCTGACGGGAGTTCTGTTTGGTTTCGGGACAGTCCGGGCAATGGGGGCTTTTGCGGAAAATCTGGCAGGCGGGCGCAGGATGGAATTCAGCATGCATCCGGCGATTCTTGCGGTGTCCCTTGCCGTATCTTTATTGACGGTGTTGATCTCCGCCTTTATTCCGGCGCGAAAGCTGGGAAAAATGACGCCTCTTGAGGCAGTCAGAGGTTCAGGTGAACTGCAGCCTGATAAAAAGAGGCGTTTTTCTCTGGCGGGAGCATGGTTCGGGATAGAAGGGGAACTGTCGGGCAATGCATTGCGGGCGCAGAAAAAGGCGCTGCGCACCACAACGCTTTCCCTTACGTTTGCCTTTTCCGGATTTATGCTGATGCAGTGCTTTTTCGCCATTTCCACGATCAGTACAAAACACACCTATTTTGAGGCATATCAGGATGCATGGGATGTTATGGTAACTGTGGAGGATACAAGGATAGAGGATTTTGAGATAGCAGAGGAAATCCGGAGGATACAGGGATTGGAGAGTGCTGTTATCTATCAGAAGGCGGAGGCGGAAAGCCTTATTCCGATAGATCAGATCAGTTCCGAATTACAGGAAAAGGGCGGTCTTGAGGCACTGGCCGGCATTTATCCGGCTGTCGGAGAAGATGTTTATCAGATAAAAACATCTCTTGTGGTACTGGATGATGAAAGTTTTGCGGAGTATTGTGATACTGTCGGTATCAGGGCACAGATGGACGGAGTGATCGTGTATAACCGGATATGGGACAGTATTGACAGTAATTTTCGATATCCGGAATATCTTCCTTATATAAAGGAGGATACGGAGAAAATCGCGCTGGTAAAAGCAATGCCGCAGGGGGTGAGGACGGAAGAAAGAGTGGAAGAGCCAACAGAAGAAACAAGCGGAATGACAGTGGAGCGAATGGTGGAGATACCGGTACTTGCCTGCAGTGAAATACCTCCCGTTCTCCGGGAAGAGTATGAAGATTATGCGCTGGTACAGTTTATGCCGTTGTCCTTATGGAAAGCGCCGGCGGAAATGACAAAGGGATCGGGGGAAGGGGCTGGTATCCGGGCGCTTGCTGAAGAGTCGGAGGCGGACCTCTATATCCGCGCGATCGCCGGGGAGAGAAACTCTGCGGAAGCGCTGGATGTACTGGAAAAAAATATGATGGGAAGCATCGGTAAAGGTTATGAGGCGGAGAGCGAAAACCGCATACAGGAAAAAAAGGATAACGATACAATGATATGGGGCTATAAAATGATACTGGGAGGACTTTGCGCGCTGTTCGCCCTGATCGGTATCGCCGGTATGTTTGCCAACACATTGGGATTTCTGCATCAGAGGAAAAGAGAGTTTGCCCGCTATATGTCTGTGGGCTTAACGCCGGAAGGGATACGGAAAATATTCTGTATAGAGGCTGCGGCTCTTGTCGGCCGTCCGCTGTTGTTTGCGCTGGCTGCTGCGATAGCGGCATCCGCCTGTATGATAAAGATGAGTTTTCTTGATCCGATGGAATTTATCAGGGAAGCGCCGGCAGGCCCGATCGCTGCGTTTGTCCTGATCGTTGTCGGGTTTACCGCACTGGCATATTATCTGGGGGGGAGAAAGATCCTTCGGATCGATCTGGCAGGGGCGCTGCGGGATGATGTTCTTTTATAGGGCTCTGGTCGTGCGGTAAACAGGCTGATGCGGATAAGAGTGTGATAATATGGATTTATTTATATAAGAGCGGGATATATCATGGTATTCCTGACAAAATGTCAAATTTCTGATAAAAATTGAAATTTCCTATTGCCAAACAGAAAAAAACGGCTATAATGGATAAAGGTATAAAAAACTAATATTTATACATAAAAATGCATAAAACCGGAAAGGAAAAGAGAAATGATTTCCGGAACAGGTATCAGATGCATTTGGCAGAAGGAGGAATTATTATGAAAAAGAAAGTATTGGCAGTACTGATGGCAGCAGCCATGGCAGCGGGCCTTGTGGCTTGCGGCAACTCTGACGCGGCAGGCGAAACGGCAGAACCCGCGGCAGAGACGGAAGAAGAAGCGGCAGAGACGGAAGAAGCGGCAGATGAGAGCGAAGCTCCCGCGGATGGAGAGGCAGAGGCTCCCGCAGAAGAAGCGGCAGAACTGAGCACGGTAACAGAGGGTGTGCTTACGGTAGCGACCAGTCCGGACTTTGCGCCTTATGAGTTTTATGCCATCGGGGAAGACGGGAACCCGACGCTGGCAGGATTTGATATGGCTCTGGCGCAGTATGTAGCAGATTACATGGGACTGGAACTGGAAGTGGTTCCGATGGATTTTGACGGTGTGTTAAGTGAATTACAGATGAAGAACGTTGACCTCGGCATGGCAGGACTTTCTCCCGACCCGGCGCGTGAGGATGCTATGGACTTTTCCGACATTTATTATCTGGGCGGACAGTCTCTTGTGACGGTAAAGGCAAATGCGGATACATTAAACAGCTTTGAAGCATGCAATCAGCCGGATGTCTCCGTAGGCGCGCAGATCGGCTCCATTCAGATGGATCTTGCAAACGAGTTCTCCGCGGATGCGGATATCGTTGCGCTTCCGAAGGTGACGGATATTATCAGCGAACTGTTGGGCGGAAAGCTGGATGCGGCTTATATCGAGACTGCCGTGGCGGAAAGTTATCAGAAGAACTATCCCGATCTGGAGATCGTACTGGATGTGCCCTATGAGGTGGAAGGTTCTTCCATCGGCGTGAGCAAAGGCAATGCAGCGCTCCTTGCAGCCGTAAACGAAGCGATTGCGGCAGCTCTGGAGGACGGTTCCATAGATAAGTTCGTAGCGGAAGCAAATGAACTTGCAGCCGGTGAAAAATATGAAGGCTTGCTGGATGAAGAGGGAAATGTACAGGAATAAAGCACAATCTGTATAAGTAAATCGTGAAGATTCCCGTTCTGGTGAGAAATGATATGCGGAAAGTCCCCTTCGGAAACGGAGAGGGCTTTCCTTCGGCATTGGCATAAGACTGCTCGCGCAGCGTGCAGGCGTTGGTTCGGCACAGTTTACGGAACGGGACATGTTTTATTTATCGGAAGAAAGAGAAGGGAAAGGAATATCTTATGGACCAATTATTTAAGCTGTCTAATTTTTCAAAGATAGCGCCTTATGCACAGCTGTTCAGGCAGGGACTTCTGGTTACCGTTTTGTTATCCTTATTTACGGTGGTCATCGGTTTCTGTCTCGCTTTGATTTTGGCGCTGATGCGTATGTCCAATTTCAGGCCGCTGCGCTTTTTGGGGATTGATAAGGACGGACACCAGAGAGAGGGCGGCGCTCTTCTGGCAATCAGCAAATTTAACCCGCTGGATTTTCTGGCGACAGCCTATGTGGAGATCCTGCGTTCCACGCCTGTCATTGTACAGATTTTCATCATTTATTTCGGAGTGTTCAGTATGATAGAACTTCCGAACTTTCAGTTGTTTGGTTTTATCAAATTCAACAGATTTTTTCCGGGCGTCGTGGCGCTGGGCATGAACTCAGGCGCGTATCTGTGTGAGATCATCCGTGCCGGTATCCAGTCCATAGACGGCGGGCAGACCGAGGCGGCAAGGTCCCTCGGGTTATCCCAGACACAGAACCTGCGCCATATCATTCTGCCGCAGGCGCTGAAAAACATCCTGCCTGCGATCGCGAATGAATTTGTTGTGATTATCAAGGAATCAGCTATTACATATACCATCGGTGTGCAGGATATCATGTCTGCCGTCAATGCGGTAAAGGGAGCGACGTTTGTGATCATAGAGCCTTTGCTGGTGGCGACGGCGATCTATTTCTGTCTGTGCTTCCCGACTTCCAAGCTGATCGCATACTTTGAAAGGAGGATGAGCCATGGCGACAAGAGATGATCTGATACAGGTAAGGGATCTGAAAAAGCATTATCACGGAGATAAGATCAGAGCCTTAGACGGTGTGAGCGTGGATATACAGTTCGGGGATGTGATGGTGGTGATCGGGCCTTCCGGTTCCGGTAAATCCACTTTTCTGCGGAGTCTGAATCTGCTGGAGGAGCCCACGGGCGGTTCGATCCTATTTGAAGGAATCGATATCACGAAAAAGAAATACAAGGATGAGAGCGGCAGGACGGTAAAGCTGAATATTGATGAACTGCGCCAGAAGATGGGGATGGTGTTCCAGCATTTTAATCTGTTTCCCCATATGACTATTCTGGAGAATATGACTCTTGCGCCGATCAAGGTAAAGAAGATGAGCAAGGCGCAGGCGGAGGAGAAGGCGCTGGCGCTTCTTGACAGAGTCGGATTAAAGGAACGTGCCAACGATTATCCGATCCAGCTTTCAGGCGGACAAAAGCAACGTGTGGCGATCGTGCGCGCACTGGCGATGGAGCCGGATGTGATGCTCTTTGACGAGCCGACCTCGGCACTGGATCCGGAGATGGTGGGGGAAGTGCTGGATGTTATGAAAGGGCTGGCAAAAGAAGGGATGACCATGGTGGTGGTCACCCACGAGATGGGATTTGCGAGGGAAGTGGGAAACCGGGTGCTGTTTATGGCGGACGGCCTGCTTGTGGAACAGGGAAGCCCGGAGGATATCTTTGAGCATCCCAGGAGTCCGAGGCTGCGGGAATTCTTATCGAAGGTGCTGTAGAGGCGGAACTACAGGAATATCTTGTTATTGACAGAGGGGACGAATGGACATGCGGGCATGTCCATTTGCCGGTTTAGATGAGTGATGAATAAACGTTTTAAACTGTCAGATATTCTGACCGGGAAAAGCGGAAGTATGATAGGAAGGGGCAAGGATCATGACGGCAGAAAAACAGGCGGCGATCGCCGCGATCGAACAAAAAAAGGAGACGATCATCCATGTGGCGGACAGCATCTGGGAATATGCGGAGCTGTCTTTGCAGGAGTATAAGTCCTGTGAACTGTACTGCAAGGTGTTAAAAGAGGAAGGGTTTCAGGTGGAAAAAGGTATTTCCGGCATCGAAACCGCTTTTACGGCAAGCTTCGGCAGCGGCAGACCGGTGATCGGTATTCTGGCAGAGTATGATGCGCTTTCCGGGCTGTCCCAAAAGGCGGGCGCCGCGGAAAGAGAAGAGGTTATATGCGGCGGAAACGGGCACGGCTGCGGACATAACCTGCTGGGGGCAGGGGCTTTTGCGGCGGCGCTCGGTATCAGGGCCTATCTGGAAAAGGCGGATATTTCGGGAACCGTTATATTATATGGCTGTCCGGGAGAGGAAGGCGGCGCGGCAAAAGCCTTTATGGCGCGGGACGGCGTCTTTAAAAAACTGGATGCGGCGCTCACCTGGCATCCGGAGGATGTGAATGAAGTGACCACGGGCTCCTCCAATTCCTGTATTCAGGTGCAGTATAAGTTTACGGGCCTTGCTTCCCATGCGGCAGGGGCGCCGGAAAAGGGCAGGAGCGCGCTGGATGCAGTGGAGCTGATGAATATCGGCGTGCAGTTTTTGCGGGAGCACATGAGCGATAAGGCGAGGGTGCATTACGCGATTACGGATGCCGGCGGCTGCAGCGCCAATGTGGTACAGCCGAAGGCCAGCGTGCTTTATATGGTGCGCTCCAACCATGTGGCGGAGGCGGTGGAACTGCAGGCGCGGGTGGATAAGATAGCGGAAGGCGCGGCATTGATGACGGAGACAACTTTCGAGAGAAAGTTTATTGACGGCTGTGCGGATACGGTCTGCAATCATGTACTGGAAAAGATGCTCTATGATAATTTCAGGGAACTGGGCGTCCCTGAATATACAGAGGAAGAAAATGATTATGCGGATAAGCTTGCGGCGAGTTATGATACGCAGAATTACCGCCCCGGCGTGGCGGCAAAATATGACGGAGACGCTGCGGAACAGGTGGAAGAGTTGCAGAAAAAATACGGCCATGCCATGAACGCTTTTCTGGCGCCGCTCTATACGGGGGAAGCTTTTGAACCAGGCTCCACGGATGTGGGGGATGTGAGCTGGCTGACGCCCACGGCGCAGATCCATGTGGCGGCCTGGCCTAACGGCTGCCCGGGACACAGCTGGCAGGTTGTTTCATGTAACAGAACCAGAATCGGACATAAGGCAGCGCTGCAGGCAGGCAAAGTGCTGGCTGCAGGTGCTATTGATCTGTTTCAAAATCCGGATCTGCTGAGGGAAGCAAGAGAGGAATTTGAAAAACGGACAAAGGAAGGTTTCAGCTGTCCGATTCCGGAGGGAGCTCTGCCGGTGATTCCGGATTAAAATCAACCTGGTCTTTTAATTCCGAGAGATTTCCGCCTTTCAGAAAATGATAAAGAGTATATTGTTCTTCCGGCGACATTTCGCGGAGCACCTTCAACAGGTCTTTCAATAATTTGGAATCGCTGCCGCTGCCGGAAAAGAACTGCTCGGGAGTGATATCAAAATATTCGCAGATCTTATAGAGGGAACTGAGAGAAGGCAGTATATTTCCGGAAGAAATAGCCTGAATATAGCCTTTACTGAAACCGAGGTCCAGACTTAACTGATATTCGGAAACTTTATGTTCCATGCGCAGCTTTGTGATTCTTTCTGCGATAAATTTTGTATCTACGGGGCGCTTTTTCTCCATGTTGTATCTCCTGGTTATTTCGCTGAATATGATGGTTGTCTGTAATAGTTCGTGTTCGCGGCAAAAGCCGGTTAAATCGCCTTTTCAAAGTGCTGATAGTCTTTGCTGGAGCGCCAGCTGCCGCCCCAGGTAAAGCCATGTTCAAGGAAAAGCCGGTAAGCCAGATCTTCTTTGTCGATCTTATAGGCAAAGTCCTGTGTTCTGTCGGCATAGGGTTCGCTTCCGGCAGGAGTGATGTTGACGGTGCCGTCTTTTTTGGTGGTGACATAAGGGTTATAAAACGGATTCAAATCAATGGCAAGGCCGTAGGCGTGGTTGGAGAGCTTACCCGAAGGGAGAGCTCTGTAATTGAAGCAGGAGGTGTTATTATCCTGCATGGACATTTCGTCATCCCCCTGATATTCGTCCACAAGACATATCCGCTCTATGGGATAGCCGGCCTCATACAGTTCACAGAAAATTTCGACCAGATCCTGTGCGATCGCTTTATGACAGATCAGTTCTCCGGTCTGTGACGCACCGTTAAAATCGTAATACAGAACACTTACATAGCGGAGCATGTCATAGGAAACAGCGGCATTGCTGTCATCTTCGGGATAGGAAATACCGGTGATTTTTTCTTTTATCGCATCGTTTAAGGATTCGTAGTAAAAACCTTCCTGATAGGTTACTCTGTCTTCCATTATAATGTCCTCCTGGGGATAGCCGGTTTCCCGTTCCGGTTGATCTGTTGTATTTCCCGGTGGATCAGGCAGGGAATCTTCCGTCTGGCCGGGGGAAGGTTCCGGCTGCGTTTCCTGATTTTGAGGCGAAACGGCAGAGCCGTCTCCGGGCAAAGAAGAGGAATCCGGCTGTGCGGTATCTTCCCCGGCGGAAAGATCATCCCCGGAAACAGCGGATTCTGGATCTTCGGCGGCCGCCAGCTCCTGTTTTTTTGCCAGATCTTCCAGAGTTTCCCCTGTGCCGAAGGCGCCGCATCTGGCTAAAACGGCACATACAACAGTCAGGGCAAGTAAGATGCCCATATTCCTATATAGTATTCTTTTCTGGTTTTTATTCAAAAAATTTTTATCCATAAAAGTATTGTACCACATTTTTCACGACTTGTAATCAGAAATGATATCCTGTATAATCAATGAGGTAAAAACAGCGGAAACAACACAAAACAGGTTGGAATAATTGCCCATGAAAATCGTTAAGACGAAAGATCTTGTTTTTGAATATATCAGGCGTGATGAAGAAGGAAATGTCGAGGGGATCACAACGGCTCTCGATCATGTTGATCTGGAGGTGAATCCCGGAGATTTTATTGCCATTTTGGGGCACAACGGCTCAGGAAAATCCACGCTGGCGAAACATTTTAACGCTATTTTAATGCCCACGGAGGGCACGGTCCGGGTGGATGGCATGGATACCGGGGAGCAGGAAAAGGTCTGGGATATCCGGCAGAGGGCCGGGATGGTGTTCCAGAACCCGGATAACCAGATCATCGGCCAGGTGGTGGAAGAGGATGTGGGTTTCGGACCGGAAAATATGGGGGTACCCACGAAGGAGATCTGGGAAAGAGTGGAGGAGAGCCTGCGTGCGGTAGGAATGTATGAGTATCGGAAGTATGCGCCGAACAAGCTTTCCGGCGGTCAGAAGCAGCGGGTTTCCATTGCCGGGGTGCTGGCGATGCATCCGAAGTGTATCGTGCTGGATGAGCCCACTGCGATGCTGGATCCTGGGGGACGCAGGGAAGTGATCCGTGCGGTGCGTGCGCTGAACGATGTGGAGAAGGTGACGGTCATTCTGATCACACATTATATGGAAGAGATCATTCATGCGGATAAGGTGTTTGTGATGGACGGCGGAAAGATCGCCATGCAGGGTACGCCCCGGGAGATCTTTTCCCGGGTGGAAAAATTGAAGGAACTCAGACTGGACGTGCCGAAGGTAACGCTTCTGGCACATGAACTGAAAAAAGAAGGGGTGCCGCTGCCGGATGGAATCCTGACGGTAAAAGAGTTTGTGGAGGCGCTGGATAGACTGCGGAGCGGGAGAAGATAGATGGCACTGATTTTGGATCATGTAACATATGAATACGGAAACGGGACAGAGTTGACGGTGCGGGCGTTAAACGATGTCTCTCTGGTGATACCGGACGGGCAGTTTATCGGCCTGATCGGGCATACAGGCTCCGGGAAATCCACACTGGTGCAGCATTTAAACGGCCTGCTTACGCCTACCTCGGGGCATATCTATTATAACGGGGAAGATATCCACGACAGGGATTTCAGCAAAAAAAAGCTGCGCGGCAGGGTAGGGCTGGTGTTTCAGTATCCGGAGCATCAGTTGTTTGAGACGGATGTTTTTACGGATGTCTGTTTCGGGCCGAAGAATCTGGGACTGGATAAGAAAGAGGTGCAGCTTCGGGCTTTTCAGGCATTAAAGCAGGTCGGGCTGCCGGACGATTGCTTTTATCAGCCGCCGTTTGATCTTTCCGGCGGCCAGAAGCGCCGGGCGGCGATCGCCGGGGTGCTTGCCATGAAGCCGGAAGTATTGGTTTTAGATGAACCTACGGCAGGACTGGACCCGAAGGGCAGGGATGAGATTCTGGACCTGGTGTCATCCCTCCGGGATGAGAACGGGATGACGGTCATACTGGTTTCCCACAGTATGGATGATGTGGCGGAGTATGTGGACAGGATCGTTGTGATGGACAGGGGCGGCGTCTGTTTTGATGATACGCCGAAGGAGGTTTTTAGCCATAAGGAGGAGCTGGAGGGCATGGGCTTATCCGCGCCTCAGGTGACGGATATCATGCATGCTCTGAAAAAAGCAGGGTGGTCTGTGGATACCACGGTGACAACGCTCGAGGAGACGAAGAGGGAGATCCTGAAGCGGCTGGCAAGGTGAGGGGAAGGCAGAAAAGGTATTGTAAGGATTAAAATATGATAAGAGATATCACATTAGGACAATATTATCAGACGGATTCCATAGTGCACAGGCTGGATCCCCGGGTAAAGATCGCGGCGACGCTTATCTTTATCTGTTCCTTATTTGTTGTGGAACAGGCGGCGGGATATGTTGTGGCTGTTCTTTTTCTGGCGGCTGCAATTAAATTGTCCCATGTGCCGTTCCGGTTTATGATACGCGGCATGCGGGCTATTTTGTTTCTGCTGCTGATCACATTCTTCTTCAATCTGTTTCTGACGCCGGGAGAGGCGGCATTTCAGGTCTGGAAGCTGACGGTCACAAAGGAGGGGATCGCGCTGGCGGTGAAGATGGCGGTGCGGCTTTCGCTTCTGATCGTCGGTTCTTCCGTTATGACTTTGACGACTACGCCGAATAATCTGACGGACGGGCTGGAAAAGATGTTAAGGCCTCTGCAGAAGTGCAAAGTGCCGGTACATGAAGTTGCGATGATGATGTCCATTGCGCTGCGGTTTATACCGATCCTGCTGGAGGAGACGGATAAGATCATGAAAGCACAGATGGCCAGGGGAGCCTCCTTTGATGAAGGGAATCTGATCCAGAAGGCAAAGAGTATGGTGCCGCTTTTGGTGCCGTTGTTTATTTCCGCTTTCCGCAGAGCCAATGACCTGGCAATGGCGATGGAGGCGAGATGCTACCGGGGCGGCGAGGGGAGGACGAAGATGAAGCCGCTGCAGTATAAGGGAAGAGACTACGCGGCTTATCTGATCCTGGCGGTTTATCTGGCACTCTGTATTGTTGCGGGACGGATCGTGCCCTGGGGGAGTATTTTGTAGATGGACCATGCTGTCGGGAGGAGGCGCAGTGCCTTTTTTCAAAGAGAAATTGTTGGTACAGTGGAACGATCCCACACTGACCTGTTTTATGGAGAACCGCAGTTTCATGCCGGAACCGGATATTCCGGCGATCCGGGAGATCATGAGTGATGAAGGAAAATATTATGGGATGGCGGTTGAGCTGATGAATCAGTATCAGCTGCTGATCTATCTGGGGGTATTGTTTTACTGTATTTCGGCATTCAGGTGCAGGGAGCCTTTTTATCAGTTGCTGCCGCTTATCGTGGTATTTGGGGGATGTCTTTTTACGCTGATCTGGGAGGCAATGGCAAGGTATGTTTTTCCCTATTTTATTTATATGGTGCCGCTTTCAGCCATCGGATGGGGATATATGGTGTTGCTGCTGAGAAAGGTGCGGCTGATCAAAAGGGGAACAGTGAAGGCGGGGGAACCTGTCTGATCTGAAAGAACCGGGAAGCAGGAGCGGATAAACATATGCAGGAGAAAAAGAGAGTGTGTCTGCGCGTGGCATATGACGGGACCGCGTACCGCGGCTGGCAGGTGCAGAATAATGCGAGGACGATAGAAGGAGAATTAAATAAGGCGCTGCAGGAAGTGACAGGAGAAGAGATACAGGTCATCGGCGCCAGCAGGACGGACGCAGGGGTGCACGGCCTGTGCAATGTGGCTGTATTTGATACGTTATCCCGGATACCCGGTGAAAAGTTTTCCTATGCGCTGAACCAGAGGCTTCCGGAGGATATCAGGGTGCGGGAGTCGGGGGAGGTGCCCTGTGATTTTCATCCGAGACGCTGCAAAAGCAGAAAAACCTATGAGTACCATATCTTTAATTCGGCATTTCCGAATCCGGTAAGGCGGCTGTATTCCCATTTTACGTATGTGCCGCTGGATATAGAGAAAATGAGGCAGGCAGCAGGATATTTTCCGGGGGAACAGGATTTTGCCAGCTTTTGCAGCACGGGGAGCCAGGCGGAGACGACTGTCAGAACGATCTATGAACTGGAGGTGGAAAAAGAGGGGGAGGAGATCGTGATCCGTGTTACGGGAAGCGGTTTTTTATATAATATGGTGCGTATCATTGCGGGGACGTTGATGGAGGCTGGCTGCGGACGACTGGAACCGGAGGCGGTCAAAAGGGTCATAGAGGCAAAAGACAGAGCTGCGGCAGGGCCTACCGCGCCTGCCTGCGGACTGATTTTAACGGGACTTATTTATGAGGATGCGGATATAAACTGAAACAGCGGGCCGAAAGAATATAAAACCGGAAAAAAGCGCCGGAAATACAAGATTTTTTGGAAATCCGGCTTGACATATAAATACCGGAAATATATAATGTTTAATTGTGACAACACTTTTCTAAGGTTTGCCAAAGCCCCGGTAAACCGGCGGAAACGAAAGACGGATCGGTTCTTTGTGAACAGTATGCGGCCCGGACATCCGCAGAAAAAAAACAGAAAGAAGATCCGGCATAAGAGAAGTTTTTTGAGTGACTTGATTTTATATGGAGGAAACATGATGAAAACATTTATGGCAAGTCCTGCTACAATCGACAGAAAATGGTATGTAGTGGACGCTACAGATAAGACACTTGGACGTATGGCAGCTGAGATTGCTAAGGTGCTGAGAGGAAAAAATAAGCCGATCTTCACACCTCATATGGATACAGGCGATTATGTGATCGTGGTAAATGCTGAAAAGATTAAAGTGACCGGTAAGAAAATGGATCAGAAGATTTATTATCATCATTCCGATTACGTTGGTGGTATGAAAGAAGCTACATTAAAAGAGAAACTGGCTAAAAAGCCTGAAGAAGTGATTGAACTTGCTGTTAAAGGCATGCTTCCGAAGGGACCTTTAGGGAGACAGATGTACAAAAAGCTTTTTGTTTATGCAGGCCCGGAACACAAACACGCTGCACAGAAACCTGAAGTATTAACATTTTAACCAAAAGGACTGAAAGGAGAAAAGTAAAATGGCTAAAGCAGCAAACAATTTTTACGGTACAGGTAGAAGAAAAAAATCAATTGCCAGAGTTTATTTAAAACCCGGCAAAGGAAATATTACAATCAACAAACGTGACATCAACGACTATTTTGGTCTTGAGACATTAAAGGTTATCGTTCGTCAGCCGCTGACACTGACGGAGACAGTGGATAAATTCGATGTAGTTGTGACAGTAAAGGGCGGCGGTACAACAGGTCAGGCGGGCGCTGTCAGACACGGCATCGCAAGAGCGCTTCTGACAGTAGATAATGACTACAGACCGGCTTTAAAGAAAGCAGGTTACCTGACAAGAGATCCTCGTATGAAAGAGAGAAAGAAATACGGTCTCAAAGCAGCGAGACGTGCGCCGCAGTTCTCAAAGAGATAACTTTGCAGAATTTTTTCATGAGTCAGGCAAACGAAATATCAATTATGGATATCAATCCCCGGAATCAACAGATTTTGGGGATTTTGTCTGCTGTTAGTGTAATGTCTGGGACATGGGGACCTTTGTAAAATTTTGCCGGAAAAGAAAAATGTGCATTATCAGTTGCCTGTAGGGCGACATTTTGTTAAAATAGGAATGTACATTATAAAATTAAAGGAGGAGAAACTTTATGAATTTAAAATGTGTACGCACACTGGCTGCGGGCATTCTTTCCGTTGCTGTGCTGGTATTATCCGGTGCGGCGGGAGATGGCGCAGGCAAAGTACAGGCGGCGGGATCGGGCATGGCCGTTACGGCAGCAATCAGCGGTACGGATGTACATGTGTCGGCAAGCGCGGCAAAGGCGCCTGCAAGCGATGATGGCATGCTCTATTTATTTGCAGAGCCGGTCTATTCCGACACCATCACTACAAACGCGCTGGCAAGCGCACCTGTGGGGGCAAACGCGGCATTTGTGACGCCTCTGAATGCGAACAGTGCAGATTCCAGACTGTATTCCAAATTTATTGTGGCAGCCCTTCAGGGCGGACAGTATGTACCGTTAAATACGGGGGCATACATCATCAACCCGGAAGCGATCGCTAATAAGACTTTTGGAAGAACCGCGACAGGCAAGAAGGGGCTGATCATTGATCCGTCCAAGTTAAATAACGGTGAGATCACTGATCTCGGCGTAAAACAGACGGCGCTCGTACTTCCGGTGAGCAAATTTATCGGACCTACAGAGGATTCTGTTTATCCTACGATCAATTATACTTATAACGGAAGAAGCTATCAGTTCAACGGTCTTGCTGTGGCGGAATATGATAATATTTTCAGCAAGCTTACAGGGATGGGGGTTCAGATCACGGCACAGTTGTTGAATCCCAATAACGGAAGGGCACCTCAGCTGATCCATCCGCTTGCAAGGGACGGCTTCTCCTGTCAGTATTATGTGTTCAATACGGCAGAGAAAGACGGGGCGGAATATCTGGAAGCTACAGTGGCTTTCCTTGCCGAACGTTATTCTGACGGGACACACGGCAGAGTAGATAACTGGATAGTCGGCAACGAAGTAAACAAGAGACATGAGTGGAACTATGTGGCGATCAACGATCTGAACGCTTATGTAAATGAATATGCGGAAGGATTCCGTATCTGTTATAATGCGATCAAAAGCAGAAATGCGAATGCGAATGTTTACATCTGCATGGATCAGCAGTGGGACCGCAACCGGCCGGAAGCAGGTAAATATGACAGCAAGGATTTCATCGATTCCTTCAATGCGATCGTTTCCGCAGGCGGCAACATCGACTGGGGCCTTGTGAGTCATCCTTATCCCGTACCGCTTACATGGGCGGCATACTGGACGGGCGATGCATACTACAAAAATCTTGTAAAACATAATGTGAGCACTGCTTATATGACGATGGAAAACATCGAAGTGATGACGGACTATATGTGCAGCCCGCAGCTTCTTTCGCCGACCGGGCAGGTTCGTTCCATCCTTCTGACGGAAGTAGGCTATACGACAACGCAGGGCGACGACTACGCATGTGCGGCTATGGTACTCGGTTATCAGCAGGCGGCAAATAACCAGCATATCGACGGCATGATCATGGCAGGACAGACAGACCATCCCGTGGAGATCGCCCAGGGACTTGCGCTTGGCCTTAACAATGTGGACGGCAGTCATAAAGGCACTTATGAGTGCTTTAAGCAGCTTGACGGGCCAAATGCCGGAACTTACATCCAGAATGCACTGGCTCTTCGCGGCGCATCTGATTTAAGTCAGGTTGTATATCCCAGATAATCGGATGTATCAATAATATATAGTATAACTGGAGAAAAATATGAAACAGAAAATGGCGGTGCTGCTTGGAGGAATAACGGTCCTGATCGGATGTTTCTTCGGAGCAGGAAAACAGGTGTATGCAAAAGAGGCCCTGCCGGGAGGCGGGGAGAGTGCAGCAGGAGATACTGCGGTAAATATGACTGCTTATACGGCATATCTGACGATAAAGGAAGATACGCAGGTGTATGCCGGGCCCGGGGAGGGCTATACGCCTGTCGGCATATTGTGCGAAGGGCAGCCCGCTATTTCCGTTGCAAGGACGAAGGACGGCTGGCTGCAGATTTATTATATCGGCATTCCGGCGTATATCCACGAAAATGTAACGGCAGAATACAAAACTCCGGAACCTGTGCTCTGGCAGAATGTAGAGATTCAGGGAGATATTAAGATCAACGCGCTGGGAGATAGTTTTACCTACGGGGACAAACTGAAAAACAGGAACTGGGCTTATCCCAATATAGTCAGCGAAAAGTGCGGCGCTGCGGTTTTAAATGGGTATGGCTTAAACGGTTCCTGCGTGGCGGGAATGAATCCCGGTAAACTTCTCGACCGCTATCCGGAGATGGGGCGGGACGCGAATCTTATACTGGTGTTTGGCGGAACTAATGATTATGCCGGAGCCGGAAAAAGCGGTACGCCGCTGGGGGCATTCGGAGATATGACCGGAGCAACCTTCTATGGAGGGCTGAATCTGATGATGTGCGGTTTAAAACAGATGTATCCGGACGGTGAGATCGTGTTTATGACGCCGGTAAGGCGCTGGGGATATACGCGGAATAATAAAAACGGTTATAATCTGGCGCAGTATGCAGCGGCGATTCAGGAGATGGCAGCTTTCTGGGGAATCCGTGTGATCGATCTGTACAATGAACCGGGGCTGGACTTTGCGGGGAAGCAGGCGTCCTGCCTTGTGGATGGACTGCATCCAAATAGAACAGGGCATGCATTGATCGGTGAGAGTGTGTACCGCAGATTGTTTGAAAATCCATAAAAAACAAAAAGGGGGCATGACAGCACGGTGTGGAAAACACCGGCAGTCATGCCCTTTTAGATCAGGTATCATTTTCAGCACCCAATACCTCATCCAAAGTACTGATCAATTTATCAATATCGATAGGTTTTGCGATATGTCCGTTCATACCGTTTCGCAGAGCTTCTTTCTTATCTTCCTCAAAAGCATTGGCAGTCATGGCAAGAATGGGAACGGAGGAGAGCGTTTCATCCTCGAGCTTCCGGATAGCTCTGGTAGCCTCATGTCCGTTCATCACCGGCATCTGGATATCCATCAATATTACCTGATAATGTCCGGGGGCGGAGTTTTTCAGCATATCGACGGCAATCTGTCCGTTTCCTGCAATCTCCACGGTAAATCCGGCCTCTTCCAAAATAGCAAGGGCGATCTCCTGATTCAGTTCATTGTCTTCCGCCAGAAGGATACGCCCGCTGCGGAGGCCTTTCTGCATCTCTGCATCTGCTTTGCATATCTTATCAGCGTTTACGATGGAGTGAAGACACCTGCGAAGTTCGGAGAAGAACAGAGGCTTGCTGCAGAATGCAGTCACGCCTGCGGCTCTGGCTTCGTCTTCGATATCGCTCCAGTCATAAGCGGTGAGGACGATGATAGGCACATCCTCACCCATTTCCTTGCGGACTCTTCTGGCAACTTCTACGCCGTTCATATCAGGCAGGAGCCAGTCGATGATATAGACGAAATAGCGGTCGTCCCTCATAACCGACTGACGGGTGCGTAAAACAGCCTCCTTTCCGGAGAGAGTCCATTCCGCCCGCAGTCCGATCTGCTGCAGCATGGTAGTCACGCTGTCGCAGGTGTTGAAGTCATCATCAACAACCAGCGCCCTGAAGCCCTTCAGTTCGGGAATATCCTGTGCCTCTTTTTCCCCGGTACTCAGACGGAGAGCAAGAGAAACCACACATTCCGTGCCGACATTCTGTGTACTTTTTACGGTGATGACACCGTTCATCATATCAACGATATTTTTCGTGATAGCCATGCCGAGGCCGGTACCCTGAATGCCACTGATCGTGGAGTTGCGCTCCCTCTCAAAAGGTTCAAAAATATGGGAGACAAATTCGCTGCTCATGCCGATACCGGTGTCTTTGACATGGAATTCATAGTTTGCAAAACCGGTCAGCGTTTCGGCTTTCTCAACTACTTTCAGGCTGACCATACCGCCGGTCGGCGTATATTTTATGGCATTGCCGAGAAGGTTTAAGAGAACCTGGTTGAGCCGCAGCCTGTCACAGCATATTTCTTCGTGGCGGATATCGACGGCATCCATATAAAGATCCAGCTGTTTGGAATGGACATCTCCCTGAATGATATTGCGCAGTTCATGAAGAATATCCGGCAAACTGCAAGGTTCCTCCTCCAAATGGATCTTTCCGCTTTCGATATGGCTCATATCGAGAATATCATTAATAAGACTGAGCAAATGGTTGCCGGAGGTCATGATCTTTTTCAGATATTCCTCTACCTGACTCTGTTGGTCGATATGTGTGATCGCCAGAGTCGTAAAACCGATGATAGCGTTCATCGGTGTGCGGATATCGTGGGACATATTGGAGAGGAAAGTGCTCTTTGCCTTGCTGGCGCGGTTTGCCTGAGCAAGCGCATCCTCTAACAGTTCCTTTTTCTCACGCTCGCTTCTGGTCTCCTCATCGATACTGCGGAAACCGAGAACAATGCTGTGATTTGTTTCCCAGTCGCCCGCCCGGGCAACTTTTGCCTGAAAATAACGCAGTGTGCCGCAGCAGGTGGTGCGGAAGTTGATGAAAAAGATCAGTTTATCAGAAAGCATCTCCTCTAAGCGTTTACATGAGAGCGCCTTTCGCAGAGCGTCTTTATCCTCTTCATAAACACCGACCTCTATGTAGCGGTCTATGCAATCTTCAAGAGAGAGGTCATCTCCGGAAAAGATGGATTCCAGTATGCCTTTTTTACATTCGCCGCTCCGAAGGGCGACGCCCTTTCCGGTATCTAGATCAAAAGAGCAGACAAGATTATATTCCACACAAAGGGCGTAGATCAACTCCATCTGGCGCCGCTCGGCTTCCAGCCTTGCCTGTTCTTCCCGGGTTTTCTGGGCGGTACAGTCAAGGAGATAGCGCTGATACAATAAATTTCCGTTTTCTTCTATAATCTTGATATTGCCCATGACATGCAGGACTTTTCCGTCTGCATGACGGACGCTGTATTCAATGCTGACACTGTCCCCGACATTTGACAGGGAACGGATCTTATCCTGAAGTTTTTCTCTGTCCGATGCAAAAACAGTAGGTGCTACAAGATCGAATCCGTCCTGCATCATATCCTCGGCGGATTCATATCCCAGAATTTCCAGTGCTGCCGGATTGATGCTGATGATCCGGGAGCCGTCCAGAGAATGGCACATAATGCCGCATTCCATTGTAGTAAAGAGCATTTCGAGCGTCTGGTTCTTCCGGATGAGTTCCCGGGCGTAGGCCTGTTCCTTTGTCACATCGATCGCAAGGCCGATCGTACCCATAACACTGCCGTCGAGATTATACAACGGGGACTTGTAGGTGGAAAGAGTCCGCATTCCTTCCCCGGTCTGAATGATCTCTTCAGAGATATAGGTTTTTCTGGTTTCCATAACGACGCGCTCGGACTCAATACATGCCGGATCATCCTGTTCCACATCCCATATATAGGCGTGGCCTCTGCCTTCCACCTGGGTTTTGCTCTTCCCGACTGTTGCGCAGAAGCTGTCGTTTACTTTTTCGTGAATACCGTTTTTATCTTTAAACCAGATCAGATTGGGAGAGCAGTTGATGGCGCACTCCAGATAATGGCTGGTCTGCCAGTAGTCTTTGCGGACCTTACAGTCCTGCTGCCAGCGGAGAAAATGAAAACGCAGTTCCGCTTCGGAAACAGGAAGAGTCCAGATATCTGCAATTTCCGGGAAAAGATCTGTCAGATGTTCCACCTGGTCTTTTTGTGCCAGAACGATAAGCTGTGCCTCTGCTTTTTTCCATGTTTTCAGTGATCTTACCGTCTCTCTGGCATCCGTCTCCCGCAGATCGGCTAAAATAAGGTCTGCTTTTGCAGCCAGATCTCTTTCAGGTTTTTCGCTTTCCCGAAATTCATGTGTAAATGCTTCCAGAGGAGGCATTTCCTTTAACGGTGTGAATAATTCAGACCGATGGCTGAGAAAATAAAATCGTAAATGACAATGATACATACATTCCTCCCTGACAGGCGGGCGCAGTGTATTAAGTAATATACCCGTACCTGATTAAAAGAAGATCGTTTAATAAGTATATTCTAACAGCCGTATAATTTGGTGTCAAGGTTCGAGCTTCCGGAAAAACGGGAGAATTTGCGACAACGGAGGGAGCCCTTACCGTTCCGGCGGCAGTCTTTACACAGAATACATCCGCCGGTGCTTATATGGCGGCTCCCGGCGGCGCGGTGCTGACGGTGACGGGAACGATATAAAATTTATATATTGTGCGTTATGACAATCCGGTGTAAGAGGGGAGACAGATCCCCTCTTATGCGGTTTTTTAAAATCTCCCCGCACTGGACAAATCGGGAAACACCATATATAATATTTAAAACGGACAGACATTTCTCTTGACGGAAAAAGGAGGCGCTGTACAATGCCGGATGTTGTTATCATGACAGATTCCAATACAGGAATGACGCAGGAAGAGGGAAAGAGATATGGTGTGGAAATCCTGCCTATGTCTTTTATCATAAACGGAAAGATTTATTACGAAGGCATAGATATCAGCCATGAGGAATTTTTTCAGAAACTGGGCGAAGATGCACAGGTATCCACATCCCAGCCGGCGCCGGGAGAAGTGATAGAGAGGTGGGAAACCTTGTTAAAGCGGCATGACGAAGTGGTCTATATACCGATGTCGGGTGCGCTCAGCAAATCCTGTGAGACGGCACGGATGCTGGCAGAGGATTATAACGGCAGGGTTCAGGTAGTGGACAGCAGGCGCGTATCCGTGCCCCAGAAGATGATGGTGTTAGATGCAGCCGAACTGGTAAAGGAAGGGAAAAGCGCGGCGGAAATCAAGGAGCTGCTGAGTGCAGGTGCTATGGACTGTGCGATCTATATTGCGGTGGATACGCTGAGATATTTAAAAAGAGGCGGACGTATCACGGGAACCGCGGCGGCGCTCGGCACCGTGCTGAACATCAAACCGGTTCTTTTGATGAAGGGGGAAAAGCTGGATTCTTATGAAAAGGCAAGGGGCATGAAGGCGGCAAGGCGTATCATGCTGCATGCCGTTCGGGAAGAACTGGAGGGACAGTTTAAACAGTATGCCGGGCAGGATGAGGTTTGCCTGCAGATGGCGCATACCTGTGTGGAGGAGGAACTTGCCGGAGAGTGGGAGGGGAAGATACGGGAGGAGTTTCCGGATCTGAAACTGGAGGCGGCGCCTCTGCCGCTTTGTACCGCCTGCCATATCGGGCCGAACGCGCTGGGCATCGGGATAACGAGAAGGATACGGAAGGACTGGTAAAACGGTAAAGCAGGGGGATGGCTCAGCGCCATCCCCCGTCTATTGTAAAGATCTGGCCTGTGGCATAGGAAGGCATGGAAAGCACGGAACATACCATCTGCGCCACTTCAGCGGTATTTCCCATGCGGTCTGCCGGTATTTCTTCTATCAGGGAACGGCGTTCCTCTTCGGTAAAGCAAAGATTCATTTCCGTATGAATGAGCCCGCAGGCGATGGCGTTGACCTGGATGCCGGAGGGGGCAAGTTCCTTTGCCAGAGCCTTTGTAAAGCTGTTGACGCCGCCTTTGGAAGCGGAGTAGGCAACTTCCATAGAAGCGCCGCATTCCCCCCAGACGGAAGAGATGTTGATGATCTGTCCGCGGTGTTTCTGAAGCATCAGGGGGATCGCCTTTCTGCTGGTGTAGAAAAGACTGCTGAGATTTGTGTCCAGCACCTTCTGCCAGGATTCAGGACTCATTTCGGAAAGAAGCCCGATATAGGAGATCCCTGCGTTATTGATCAGGATATCCAGCGACGGGATATGCCTGAAGAGCCGGTCCACTTCCTTATAAGAGGACATATCACATAAAAAGGCACCCACGGAAACATTGTATTCCTGTTCCAGATAGGTGGCGAGCGAACGGAGTTTATCTTCCGAATGGAGACAGGTCAGATAAAGATCATAATGTTCCATTGCCAGTTTTCTTGCGATGGCCTCCCCGATTCCCCGGGAGGCACCGGTGATGAGAACTTTTTTATTCATGGCACTCCTCCTTTTATTTATTATTTTAATCTATTTTCGTGAAAAAAGATATGAAATATATAAAATATTTTACAAAATACCACATCTGGTTGTCCGGCGGAAAAAGTCGAAAGAAGCCCACTGAATATTGAATTGTTACAAAATTTTAATCAAACGGAAAAATATAAAAGGTTGCGTTTTCCATGATTTTCTGAGAAAACATACGGTTGACAAATATCGGGGAAGGTGTTATATTAGTTAACAGATTTAACAATTTTGTAACAAATCAAACCAAAACAGGAAATAAATTACTTTAGATGAGTGAGGAACGAGGAGTTTATGACACATAAAAAAGTCAGGATAGCGGCATATGGAATGACAGCATTTATAGCGGCATCGTCCGTAAGCATGGATGCTCAGGCGGTAAAGCTTTCTGATGTTTTACCGGCGGCAGGCATCGGTGTGACGTTTTCGGACGGAGTCACTCTTGCGCAGATGCAGGAAAGGGTTCAGGCAGAAGAAAATCAGGACGGGACCATGATGCTCTCCGTATCTGAGATGAAAGCTTATCTGGAAGAAAATAAGCTGATAACAGCGAAAACGATCACCTCCGCAAGTATCGTAAAAACCGTGGAGGTACAGCAGGTGCTGGCGGCGTTGGAACTGGAGGAAAATGAAATTCAGCAGGCGGCGGAAGCCGAAAAGGATACTGTGATAGCAGCAGTGGCGAATGCGGGTTCCAACGAGGCGGTGGCATCTGCGAAGGTAGAGTCCATGCTGGAAGAACAGGTACCGATGTCTTCGTCAGACGATATCACTTCCGATACGGACGGGGACAGTTCATCCGGTGAAACGCAGGGAGATACGGAGACGACAGTATCCGGCAACGATGCGGAAGCCGGTATTCAGGAGGAAACAGAGAATACGGATGAAGAAGTACTGGAGACAACCCAGTCTGTGGCGGAGCTGGTGGCAGGTCAGGCGGCAACTTTGACGGATGAGGAGAAGGAGTTTTCCAATCTGGTCATTGCGCAGGTTAATAACTATGTAAATGTCAGAAGCGATGCCAGTGAAGAGAGTGAGGTTGTCGGAAAGTTATATGATAAGTCTGTAGGTACCTACCTTTCCGAGAAAGACGGCTGGTACGAAATTAATTCCGGTAATGTAACAGGTTATGTAAAAGCCGAGTTTTGTGTAACCGGTACAGATGCGATCGAACTTGCAAAGAAGGTGGGAACAAGGATCGCGACGGTTACCACGACCACATTAAAAGTAAGAGAGGAAGCATCCGCGGAATCTACCGTACTCGGTCTTGTTCCGATCGAAGAGGAACTGAGTGTGGTGGAGGAAGATAACGGCTGGATCAAAGTGGATATCGAAGAAGGTTACGGCTGGGTGTCCATGGATTATGTATCCCTGAGGACTGACTTCGTAAAAGCCGAGAGTAAGGCGGAAGAAGAGGCAAGGCTGGCGAAGGAGGAGGAGGAGAGAAGAAAAGCGCAGGCGGCAGCGTCGGCGAACTCCAAGAAACCGGAATCCAGCGGAAATAAGAATTATAATTCTGCAAGCAGTTATATACCTGCGGGCGGCGGCAGCGCATCCGGTAATGCTGTGGCGCAGTTTGCTCTGCAGTTTAAGGGAAATCCCTATGTGTGGGGCGGTACCAGCCTGACAAACGGGGCGGATTGTTCGGGATTTGTTATGAGCGTATATAAGAACTTCGGCGTGAGCCTCCCCCATTCCTCCACAGCGGACAGGAGTGTAGGAAGCGGCGTGGGAAGCCTTGCGGAAGCGCAGCCGGGCGACATCATCTGCTATTCCGGCCATGTGGGAATTTATGTCGGTGACAACCAGATCGTGCATGCGTCTACTTCCAAGACAGGTATCATTGTTTCTAACGCAAGCTACAGAAATATTCTGGCGATCAGAAGAATTTTCTAGGGAAAACTTATAAAGAGTTTTGATAAAAAGGGCCGTTGCACGGATGAGTGCAGTGGCTCTTTTAGCGTGGAAATAAAATATCCGGCCGTATGGTGAAAGATAGTGGCATAAATATGGGATATACGTTATACTAAAGATGACAGCAGATCACAGGAGGGTTTTGACAGAGAAGGTACAATTTAGCGGGGAAGGAGCAGCGGGGTACAAAAAATGATAAGATTCGGAACAGGCGGCTGGAGAGCTGTCATAGGGGATGAGTTTACAAAAGAAAATATCCGGATACTGGCGAAAGCGTTGGCGGATAAGATGTATGCGGAACAGGCGGCTGATAAGGGCATCGTTTTGGGGTATGACAGGAGATTTCTGTCTAAGGAGGCCATGCAGTGGGCGGGAGAGGTTTTTGCGAAGGAGGGGATCACAGCCTATCTGATCAATAAATCCGCGCCGACGCCGCTGGTCATGTTTTATGTATTGAAGCATGATCTGCCTTATGGCATGATGATCACGGCAAGCCACAATCCGGCGATCTATAACGGGATCAAGGTATTTACCGCGGGAGGCAGAGATGCGGATGAGGCACAGACTGCGGATATAGAGAGGTATATAAGCAGGGTGGATGTCATTCCGCCGGAGGCGATGGAGTATGAGGAAGCGTTGGAGAAGGGACTGATACGGGAGATATATCCGCTGAACGAATATCTGGATGAGATCATTGCGGCGGTGGATATGAAAAAAATCAGGGAGGCTGGATTGAAGGTGGCGCTGGACCCGATGTACGGTGTCAGCGAGACTTCTTTGAAGACGATCCTGCTGACGGCGAGATGTGATGTGGAGACGATCCATGAGCGGCATGACACGCTGTTTGGAGGGAAACTGCCCGCGCCTTCTGCCGCAACGCTGCGGGCTCTGCAGAATTATGTATTGGATAAAAAGTGCGATATCGGGATTGCCACGGACGGGGACGCGGACAGGATCGGTGTGATCGATGATAAGGGAAGATTTCTGCATCCCAATGATATTCTGGTGCTTCTGTATTACTATCTGGTCAGGTACAGAGGCTGGAACGGCCCTGTGGTCCGGAATATCTGTACGACCCATACATTGGACAGGCTGGCGGAAAAGTTTGGCGAAGACTGCTATGAGGTGCCGGTCGGATTTAAACATATTTCCGCAAAGATGTATGCTACGGAAGCGGTGATCGGCGGGGAGTCCTCAGGCGGCCTTACGGTGCGGGGGCATATCCGCGGGAAGGACGGTATTTATGCGGCAGCCCTTCTGGTGGAGATGATAGCGGTTACCGGGAAAAAACTTTCGGAGATTTTTGATGATATCGAGGCGGAATGCGGTAAGATCTATATGGAGGAGAAGGATTACAAATTTAATCAGGAGAAGAAGGTGCGTATTCAGAAAATACTTCTGAAGGAAAGAAAGCTGCCAAAGCTTCCCTTTGAGACAGAAAAAGTATCTTATCTGGACGGAAGCAAGGTTTACTTTAAAAACGGCGGCTGGGTGACAGCAAGATTTTCCGGAACGGAGCCGCTTCTTCGGATTTTCTGCGAAATGCCTTCCGAGCAGGATGCGAGGGAAGTCTGCAGGATTTATGAAGAATTTCTGGGGCTTGTGCAGTAGAGGGAAATAGACGGCAGGATTGAAACAGGCTACCGCATTACGGAAAACGGACCGGTTGCCTTGTCACCTGAAATGGACCGGCTTTTTGCAACTGAAATTAAATAGAAATAAAGCGGAATTTCAAGGAAAGAGATTGCGGTATGGCAGAGAAGATGCTGTGCCGCAATTTTTGGTTTTACGGGAAATGCCGCGGTATAAATCATTGCTGCGGTGCGGGGACAGGGCATTGATTATTTTTATATAATATATGTTGACAAACAATATTATATGAGATATAGTATTTCTATGATATTATACAGCATATAATATTATAGAAAACAACAGGAGGTACAGTGATGATATTTAATACGGGAGCAGCGCTGCTGGATGCGATTGTGCTTGCAGTAGTTTCGTGGACGACAGACGGCACTTACGGCTATAAGATCACGAAGGAAGTACAGCAGCTTATCGATGTATCGGAATCTACCCTGTATCCGGTGCTGCGGCGGCTGCAGAAGGACGAATGTCTCGAGATATATGACAGGGCGATTGACGGCAGAAACCGGCGTTATTATAAGATCACGGGAAAGGGAGATGCCCAGCTCAATTTGTATAAAGCGGAATGGTTGAGATATTCCAAGAAAATCACGGCAATATTTGAGGGGGGACAGAGTGTTGGATAAGAGAGAATTTTTAGACAGATTGCAGATGCAGCTTGCGGATCTGACCAGCGATGAGCGCAGGGAAGCGCTGGAATATTACGAAGAATATTTTGCGGATGCAGGGGAAGAGAACGAGGCTGACGTTCTGATATCCCTCGGATCACCGGAACAGGTGGCGGAGCAGATCAAGGCGGGGCTCCATAAAGCGGATGAAGGGATGTTTACGGAAAACGGTTATCGTGAGAAGGTGGAGAGCGATAATCCGCCGGAGATTTACGGGAGAAAAGAGGAAAATAAAGATACCCGCACGCAGGATGAGACGGGGCGGAGAAGCTATGCCGGTGAGGGCGCGGCAGACAGCCGGCGGGGCGGCGCATATCAGAATGGGTCACAGAACGGGAACGGCTATGCGTACCAAACCGGGCGGGATCAGAATGACGCGGGAAGCTGTCGGCATGGCGGCAACGGACAGGATTCGTATAGCGGGAGAACTTATGAACAGGGCGGATGCGGATCTCAGGGACAGCAGGACGGAAAAAAGAAAAATAAGATAAGCGGCGGGATGCTCGCGCTTTTGATTGTTCTGGGTATTTTTGCCGCACCCCTTCTTTTCGGCCTGGGCGCAGGGGTCATTGGTATGATCATCGGCGTGGTAGGCGCTGCATTCGGTGTGGTTGTCGGCATTTTAGGGCTGGTCGTGATATTGATTGTATTCGGAATCGGCCTGTTTGTGGTGGGAATTCCGATGTTGTTTTATAATCTGTTTGGCGGCTTACTCTGTATCGCTCTGGGATGTATCATGCTCGCGGTCTTCCTTCTGTGCATTGTGCTGCTCACAGCGATATTCGGCAGGTTTTTCCCGTGGCTGATCCGTGAGGTGGAAAGTTTCGGGAAATATCTGAGCAGAAAGTGGTCCGAGAGGAAGAGGAAAGGAGCGGAAAATATATGAAAAAGTTTGCTAAGAGGATGCTGACCGCGGCAGGTATCTTTTTGGGCGTTGGTGTTGTGCTGGGCTGTATCGGAGCGGCAGGGGCGCATTATACATGGCAGAAAAACGGGAATGCGTCAGGGTATACTGCAGTGGGAGATGCATTGGACAGATTGAATAAATGGGACTTCCGGAGGATCAAAGGAGACGGGAGAGGGCTGGTACTGATCTATGACGGTATAGAGTTTGACGAAAACCATGATATTGTGTACGGCAGCTTTACGGATGACGGTCTGCGGGATACGGATGTGCATAATCTGGATCTGGACATCGGCGGGGGATCATTGATCCTGCAGTACGGTGACGGGATGGAACTGAAAAAGGACGGCGGACCGGAATGCCAGTATTATATAGAAGGAGATACATTCTATTTAAAGCAGAGATGTCCCGTAGGGGGAGGGTCGCCGGATTTAATATTAACGCTGCCGGAGGGGATTTGTCTGGAGGAAGTGGATATTGAAATGGGGGCGGGAGAGGTTATGACAAAAGGCCTGCTCTCGTCTGAGGAGGTTATAGTGGAGATGTCTGCCGGTGAGATCTCCATGGATGCGGTAGAAACAGGAAGGCTTGAGGCGGAGGTAGGAGCAGGCGCGGTGAGCGTATTTGAGTTGGATGCCGGGGAGTGCGATATGGAGGTAAGCATGGGCAGTATTACTTTGCAGGAGGCTCTTGTGACAGGGAATATGAATGCGGAAGTCAGTATGGGAGAGATCAGTATTTTTCTGAGGGATTCCTATGAAGACCATGATTATGAGGTAGACTGTGGTATGGGAGAGATCACGATATGTCAGGAGGACGGAAAAACAAATGAGTATGCCGGTTTTTCGAATTTGGCGGAACGCTCCGGCAAAAATTCCACGGGGGAGAGCGTGTATGGACTGAACTGCAGTATGGGAAATATTTATGTGAAATTTTACGGAAAAGAGGGAAAGAACAGTGCGGCGGGGGCTGCAGACGGAATAAAAGGGAAAGCAGGACCGCCGGAGAAAGAGAGCTCAGATCCGGGAGAAGATTATGATGCGGAAAACGGACAGGATCAGCTTTCCGAAGTTTCGGAAATAGAAGATATTTACGGAATAGAAGATAACTGGCCGGAAAGTATCGGCAGGGAAAATATAAATACAACTGCGAAAGATCTTTTCTTTGATATATGGATTCCGGAACCGATGACACTGGAGATTTCCTGTGTAACGACAAGCGGAGAACTGGATCTGAAAATAAAAAACCAGAAAGATATTTTTGAAAAGTATGATATTCAGACAGGGACTGTTGAAGTGAAAGCAGATTCGGTGGGAATGTACAGAGTCTATGTTGACTGCGATGACCACACCGGAAACTTCTGGATCAGACCGAAAGACTGATTGAAATATATTGAAGAAAAGAAGAAAGAAAAAAGCGGGGCTTTTGCACAGGGCGGAAGCTCCGCTTTGTGGTATAAGTACGCCCGCAGGGCGCGTTGGATCGAATAAAGATGCCGGGCTGATCCTGCAAAAAAGGCGGGGTAAGGGAATATTATTCATATTCTCTTGTTATATTATTAAGCCACTTCTCACTCTTATAATACCGGTACACCACCGGCACTTTCCAGAATTCATCCAGACAGAGAATAAAATAAACCGCTTTCGGCGGCAGGTGCAGCACAAAAGCACTGATAAAGCCGAGCGGAACCGCCACAACCCACATAGTGATGATATCGCAGATCAGTCCGAAGCGGGAGTTGCCGCCGGCGCGGAAAATACCGGCGATGGTCAGCGTATTCATTGCCTGTCCGACAACATAGTAGGAACTGACAAGCAGCATAAAGTTCAGATAATCCTGCGCCTGCGGGGTCAGGTCGAAGATGCCGATGACCGGCCTGCGGACAAGGATAATGATAAGGCCGGTCAGTATACTGACGGCAAGAGTGCACCGGCAAAGGCTCCCTGCCTCCCGTTTTGCTTTGTCCATCTGCATCTCTCCCATGGATTTTCCGAGAAGCACCGTACCTGCGCCGCCAAGCCCGTAACAGACAACGGTAAGCAGATCGCGGATCGTAGTTGCTACGGAAGATGCCGCCACCATATCGGAATTCATATGCCCCAAAATAATGGAATAGGTTGAAAAGGCAAAGGTCCAGATGCAGTCATTTAATAGGGCGGGGATAGAATATTTTAGAAAATCCTGAAACAGAAGCTTATGTCTGCCGAATAAAACGGAAAAATCCGGCCTGAAAATATGTCCCTTGAAAAAATCGACAAGACAGAGCAGGATCTCCACAATGCGGGCGATCAGTGTGGCAAGGGCAACACCCGCTGCACCGAGTTTCGGAGCGCCGAGGAGTCCGAAAATAAACACGGCGTTCAGAAATACATTGAGGAACAGGGCGCTGCAACTGATCAGAGTGCTTGTTTTGGCTCGTTCCACGCTTTTTAACACACAGAGATAGGTCTGTGAGAAACCGGTCAGGAGATAGGAGGTCCCCATCACTCTTAAATAGGAAGCGCCGATGCCGATCAGTTCCGGATCAGGGGGTAAAGACCCGCATTAAAAGCGCAGGAAAGGAAACTGCCGCAAGGGACAGGATCAGAGTAAAAGTCAAAGATATTTTCAGGGCGATGCCAAATACCGCCTGAATGGAATCAAGATCCTTTTTCCCCCAGTACTGGGCGCAGAGCATCGTAGTCCCGGAGGTGATGCCAAAGAAAAAGCCCCCCAGAATAAACTGATACTGGTTGGCGAGGGAAACCGCTGACATGGAGGACTGGCCCACATAGTTGAGCATCAGCACGTCGGCGGAATTTACCATATGTGTGATTAAATTCTGGATCGTGATCGGGATGACCAGAGAGAGCAGCGATCTGCAAAAAAGCCGTTTTTCCGGCGCTCGTGTTTTGTATGTATTCATAATGGTGACAGCATAGCAGATCATACCGGTTTTGTAAAGAAAAAACCGGTAAAAAAATATTTTATATGCTGTCTATTTCGGGCAGGGTATGATACAATAGATGCAGCGGATCAAAGTGCTTTCGGCAATTCGGTCCGAATGAAAAAAAGCGGCGGCTTTCAGGATCTGTAAAGACAAAAAGCGGGCCGCCATAAAACCCAAAGGAGGTAGACTCATGAAAATTATTATTACAGGAAAGAATCTTGATGTGAGCGAAGGGTTAAGAAATGCGGTGGAAGAGAAGATCGGCAAGCTGGAAAAGTACTTTGCTGAGGATACGACTGCCAAAGTGACGCTCAGTGTGGAGAAGGACAGACAGAAGATTGAGGTAACGATTCCTGTTAAGGGAAATATCATCCGTTCCGAACAGACAAGCAGTGATATGTATGTGTCTATCGATCTGGTTCAGGAGATCATTGAACGCCAGCTTAAGAAATATAAGAAAAAACTGATCGATAAAAAGCAGAATGCGGTATCCTTCAGCGATGCTTTTATCGAGAAGATCGAGGATGACGAGGAGGAGGTAAAGATCGTCAGGACAAAGCAGTTTGATATCAAACCCATGTATCCGGAGGATGCCTGTGTGCAGATGGAACTGCTTGGACATGACTTTTATGTGTTCTGCAATGCGGAGACGGAGCAGATGTGCGTGGTTTATAAGAGAAAAGGCGGCACCTACGGGATGATCGAGCCGGAGGTATGATTTTTGCAGGGTTCTGTGTTGCAAAATGTCGACTGATATGATATAATTGAAAAAGTGAGTTTGTCAAAAAAATAACAAACAAAAATAAATAAGTAAAACGGAGGGCTATTCAAATGGCAAAAAAAGTAGTATTAGCGGGTGCTTGTCGTACCGCTATCGGTAAAATGGGCGGAGCTCTGGGAACGACGCCGGCACCTGTACTTGGTTCCATCGTAATCAAGGAAGCACTGAAGAGAGCAGGCGTTCCTGCAGATCAGGTTGATCATGTTTACATGGGCTGTGTTATTCAGGCAGGCCTCGGACAGAACGTTGCGCGTCAGGCATCCATCAAGGCAGGGCTTCCTGTGGAGACTCCTGCGGTAACAGTTAACGTAGTATGCGGTTCCGGTCTGAACTGTGTCAACATGGCGGCGCAGATGATCCAGGCCGGCGATGCCGATATCGTAGTGGCAGGCGGTATGGAAAATATGTCCATGGCTCCCTATGCGATGATGAATGGCCGTTACGGTTATAGAATGAACAATGGCACTCTGGTGGATACCATGGTAAACGACGCACTGTGGGATGCTTTCAACCAGTATCATATGATGATCACTGCCGAGAACATTGCGGATCAGTGGAAGCTGACAAGGGAAGAACTGGATGAGTTTTCCGTAAACAGCCAGCAGAAGTGTGAAAAAGCGATCAGCGAAGGTAAATTTGATGATGAAATCGTACCGGTTCCCGTTAAAGTAAAAAAGGAGATCGTTGACTTTGTAAAGGATGAAGGCCCTCGTCCGGGTACGACCATCGAAGCTTTGGCAAAACTGAAATGCTGCTCCGGCAAGAAAGAAGGCGGCGTGGTAACGGCGGGTAATGCTTCCGGTATCAATGACGGCGCGGCTGCGATCGTTGTGATGAGCGAAGAAAAAGCAAAAGAACTTGGTGTGACACCTATGGCGACATTCGTAGGCGGCGCACTGGGCGGCGTGGATCCTTCCATCATGGGCATCGGCCCTGTAGCGGCAACAAAGAAAGTTATGGCTAAGACAGGCCTTACCGTAGATGATATGGATCTGATCGAAGCGAACGAAGCTTTCGCGGCACAGTCCGTAGCTGTGGCGAAGGAACTTGGATTTAACCCTGAAAAACTGAATGTAAACGGCGGCGCTATCGCACTGGGACATCCTGTAGGAGCTTCCGGATGCCGTATCCTTGTAACGCTGCTGCATGAGATGGTGAAGAGAGATGCCAAAAAAGGCCTTGCAACTCTTTGTATCGGCGGCGGCATGGGCTGCGCAACCATCGTTGAGAGAGACTGAGACGGTCTTAAGTAAATCATGAAATCAGATACCGGGAAGCTTTTCGGGGCTTCTCGGTATTCCGGCGTTTATCAATAGTATAAACCGGAATAAAAACAGCATCTACCGGAAAGGGAGATGCGGAACTGGAATAGGAGAATAGGAACATGGAATTTGTTTTATATGAAGTGAACGGTCAGGTCGGTACCATTACGATCAACCGTGAAAAAGCATTAAATGCGCTGAATTCTAAAGTGTTGGATGAACTGAACGCAACACTTGACGCTGTGGATCTGAATGAAGTGAGATGCCTGATCCTCACAGGCGCAGGCACAAAGTCTTTTGTGGCGGGCGCTGATATCGGCGAGATGAGTACGCTGACAAAGGCAGAGGGTGAAGCTTTCGGCAAGAAAGGCAATGATGTCTTCCGGAAACTGGAGACTTTCCCGATCCCCGTGATCGCGGCGGTAAACGGCTTTGCGCTGGGCGGCGGCTGTGAGATATCCATGAGCTGCGATATCCGCATCTGTTCCGATAACGCGGTATTCGGTCAGCCGGAAGTGGGACTCGGCATTACACCGGGCTTTGGCGGTACCCAGAGACTGGCGCGTCTGGTAAGCCCCGGCATGGCAAAGCAGCTGATCTATACGGCGAGAAATATCAAAGCGGACGAAGCGCTGCGGATCGGCCTTGTAAATGCTGTCTATCCGCAGGATGAGTTAATGCCGGCAGCACAGAAAATGGCGGCAGGCATTGCAAAGAACGCTCCAATCGCCGTTCGTAACTGCAAGAGGGCGATCAATGACGGACTGGAAGTAAATATGGATGAAGCGATCGTGATCGAAGAGAAGCTTTTCGGCGACTGTTTCGAGACGGAAGATCAGAAATATGGTATGGCATTCTTCCTTGACAAGAACAAAGAGAAAGTGAAAGAACCGTTTAAAAACTGCTAAAGTTGCAGGCGGTATAAATGAAGTATGGGAAAAAGGAGATGGAAAACTGTCTCCTTTAAAAAAGATAAATGAATCAAACAGGAGGATTTTAAAATGAAGGTAGGTATTATTGGCGCTGGTACAATGGGTTCCGGTATTGCGCAGGCATTCGCAATGACTGACGGTTATGAAGTGTGCTTATGCGATATCAAGGAAGAGTACGCGGAAGGCGGCAAAGCGAAAATTCAGAAGAATATGAATTTCCTTGTGGGCAAGGAAAAGATCACGCAGGAAAAGGCTGATGAGATCATGGGCAAGATCACGACAGGCCTTAACGGCATCTGCACAGACTGCGATCTGATCGTGGAAGTTGCTCTGGAAAATCTGGAGATCAAGAAAAATATCTTTACCGAACTGATGGGTATCGTGAAAAAGGACTGCATGTTCGCATCCAACACCTCTTCCCTCTCCATCACAAAGATCGGCGAAGGATTGGACAGACCGATGATCGGCATGCATTTCTTCAATCCTGCTGACAGAATGAAACTGGTGGAGGTGATCAAGGGCGAAAATACACCTCAGGAAATGGTTGACAAGATCGTTGCCATCTCTAAAGAGATCGGCAAGACTCCTGTAGAAGTGAAAGAGGCTCCGGGCTTTGTTGTAAACAGAATCCTGATCCCGATGATCAATGAAGCGATCGGCGTTTTAGATGCCGGCACAGCTTCCGCGGAAGATATCGATGTGGCTATGCAGCTTGGCGCATCCCATCCCATGGGACCTCTGCACCTCGGCGATCTGATCGGACTGGACATCTGCCTTGCGATCATGGAAGTGCTTTACAATGAGACAAAAGATGAGAAGTATGCTCCTCAGCCTCTGCTGAAGAAGATGGTGGAAGAGAAGAAACTCGGCAGAAAGACCGGTGTTGGATTCTTTGACTACAGTAAATAAGAACAGGTGCAAGGCGGCGGCCCGGGAGTTGCCGCGAAAATGACGCATGTTCCCGTGATTGGCATGAAAAGAATTTAATAATATAAATGGAGGAAATAAATCATGGATTTTTCTTTATCTAAAAAACATGAAATGGCAAGAACTCTTTTCAGAGAATTTGCTGAAAAAGAAGTTAAGCCGTTAGCGCAGGAAGTTGACGAAACAGAAGAGTTCCCCCGCGCGACAGTTGAGAAAATGGCAAAGGCAGGCTTTATGGGTATTCCGATCCCGAAGGAGTACGGCGGACAGGGCTGCGATAATCTGACTTATGCGATGTGTGTGGAAGAACTTTCTAAAGTCTGCGGCACAACAGGCGTTATTGTTTCCGCACATACTTCCCTTTGCTGTGATCCTATCCTGACCTACGGCACGGAAGAGCAGAAAAAGAAATATTTACCCGATCTGGCGGCAGGCCGTAAGATCGGCGCTTTCGGCCTGACAGAGCCCGGCGCAGGTACGGACGCGCAGGGACAGCAGACAAAGGCTGTTCTGGAAGGCGACGAGTGGGTGCTTAACGGCTCTAAGATCTTCATCACAAACGGTAAGGAAGCTGATGTGTATGTGATCATCGCCGTGACAGGCACCGTTGAGAAACGCGGCAGAAAGCAGAAAGAGATTTCCGCGTTTATCGTGGAAAAGGGAACACCGGGCTTCAGTTTCGGCACAAAGGAAAAGAAGATGGGTATCCGCGGATCCTCTACATATGAGCTGATCTTCACAGACTGCCGTATTCCGAAAGAGAATATGTTAGGACAGCAGGGCAAGGGATTTGGTATCGCCATGCACACACTGGACGGCGGACGTATCGGTATCGCCGCACAGGCACTCGGCCTCGGTGAGGGCGCACTGGAGAGAACGGTCGACTACGTGAAGGAAAGAAAGCAGTTCGGACGCAGCATCGCCCAGTTCCAGAATACACAGTTCCAGCTTGCCGATATGGCGACAAAGGCACAGGCGGCACAGCTTCTTGTCTATAAGGCGGCAAAGACAAAAGATCAGTATGTGAAAGATCACAAGACCGCTTATGGTGTGGAAGCGGCTATGGCAAAACTGTACGCGGCAGAGATGGCTATGGAAGTTACCACAAAGGCTGTACAGCTTCACGGCGGCTACGGTTACACAAGAGAATACGATGTAGAGCGTATGATGCGCGATGCAAAGATCACGGAGATCTACGAAGGAACATCCGAAGTACAGAGGATGGTTATTTCCGCGGCTCTGCTGAAGTAAGGGGGCAGGCCGGATAATATGCATGGAAGTCCTGCGAGCAGGAGTAACATGCGGTGAACGAAGACGGCGCAGAGCGGTGCGGTGTGCATCTGCGGAAAGTGCCGCCTTACGGACAGAGGGTGAAAACAGAATTTCACCATCCTGATGTATATGCCCGCGGAGGCGGGCACAGGAGAGAGAAAGAAAATAAAAAGGAGAGAAATTACAATGAAAATTGTTGTTTGTGTAAAACAGGTGCCTGATACAAAGGGCGGCGTAAAGTTCAATCCCGACGGTACGCTGGACCGCGGCGCGATGCTTGCTATCATGAATCCTGATGACAAGGCAGGTCTGGAAGCAGCTCTTAGATTAAAAGACCAGTATGATGCGGAAGTCACTGTTGTAACGATGGGGCTGCCGAAGGCGGAGGAAGTGCTTCGTGAAGCACTGGCAATGGGTGCAGACAAGGGTATCCTTGTGACAGACAGGGTGCTCGGCGGCGCGGATACATGGGCTACATCCCAGACACTGGCAGGCGCTATCCGCAATCTGGAATATGATCTGATCATCACAGGCCGTCAGGCGATCGACGGCGATACGGCGCAGGTTGGCCCCCAGATCTCCGAGCATTTGAACATTCCTGTTATCAGCTATGCGCAGGACATCAAGATCGAAGGCGACAGTGTGATCGTACAGCGTCAGTATGACGACAGATATCATGTGTTAAAGGCAAAAATGCCCTGCCTGATCACGGCACTGGCTGAATTGAATGAGCCTCGTTATATGACACCCGGCGGAATCTTTGATGCATATGATGCAGAGATCACCGTATGGGGCAGAGCTGATCTGAAAGATGTGGAAGACTCCAATCTCGGCCTGAAAGGTTCCCCGACACAGATCGCAAGGGCTTCCGATAAGGTAAGAAAGGGTGCCGGCGAGAAGGTAAATCTGGGTGTTGCGGAATCCGTGGACTACATCGTAGATAAGCTGAAAGTAAAACATGTTATTTAAATAAGCAGTGCCAAAATCATAAGATGACAAGACTGGCTGCTTGCAGACCGGATTGGCAGATTTGACTGGCATAAGGCTGCACGCGAAGCGTGCAGGCGTTGGTTTTGATAGGGCGAATGCCCGTACAATGAGGAAAATTGCAGATTTTCCGAATGAGCACTGCGGGTGATATTAACAGAACAAATGGAGGTTCAATCATGAATATTCAAGATTATAAAGGAGTATTTGTCTTTGCCCAGCAGGTAGACAACGTACTCAGCGGAATTGCTTTGGAATTAGTGGGCAAGGGAAAAGACCTTGCGAAAGATCTGGGCGTGGAAGTAACGGCTGTTCTCGTGGGCTCCGGCGTGGCTCCTCTGGCTGATGAACTGGCTGAATATGGTGCAGATAAGGTTATCGTTGTGGATGACCCTGAACTGAAAGAATACAGAACAGAGCCTTATGCGCATGCACTGGCATCTGTGATCAATGAATATAAGCCTGAGATCTTCCTGATCGGCGCAACGGCTATCGGCCGTGATCTCGGCCCCCGTGTATCCGCAAGGATCCATACGGGACTGACAGCAGACTGTACACAGCTTGAGATCGGTGATTTCCCGATCAACCCGATCCCGGGTAAAGAGCAGCTTCACAACCAGCTTCTGATGACCCGTCCGGCATTTGGCGGCAACACGATCGCTACGATCGCGTGTCCTGAATTCCGTCCTCAGATGGCAACGGTGCGTCCGGGCGTTATGCAGAAGGCACCGAGAGAGGCAGGCAGAAAAGCGGAAGTGATCAACTACAATCCCGGCTTTACACCGGATAACAAGTATGTTGAGATTCTGGAAGTTGTAAAAGCTGTTGCTGACACAGTGGATATCATGGATGCAAAGATCCTTGTCTCCGGCGGACGTGGAATGGGAAGCCCTGAGAACTTCAAGATCCTTGAAGACCTGGCGGAAGTGCTGGACGGCACAGTGAGCTGTTCCCGTGCCGTTGTAGATGCAGGCTGGAAACCGAAAGATCTGCAGGTGGGGCAGACCGGTAAGACAGTCCGCCCGAATGTGTACTTTGCAATCGGTATTTCCGGTGCGATCCAGCATCTGGCAGGTATGGAAGAGTCCGATATCATCGTGGCGATCAACAAAGATGAGACAGCTCCGATCTTTGACGTGGCTGACTACGGTATCGTAGGTGATCTGAACAAGATCGTTCCGGCTCTGACAGAGAAGCTGAAAGAGGCTGTTGCGAATAAATAAGCGATAAAACATAAAAGAATAAAAGTCCCAATTAGGCGGGGAACCTGTTGGGACTTTTATTCTTTTCATTGCAAGTCCGCTTAAAGAGCGGGTGTTGGCTGGCATAAGCCCCTTGGGGCGTTGGTTAGGGACGGGAGTCAGTTATGTTGTTTAATTCAATTGATTTTCTGATGTTCTTTCCCGTTGTCACAATATTATATTTTCTTATTCCGAAGAAGTACCGATATTTGTGGCTTTTAGCTGCTTCCTACTATTTTTATATGAAATGGGAAGTGAAGTATGTGCTTTTATTGCTTTTTTCTACGACAGTCACATATGTTTGCGGAATACTGACAGATAAAATTGACAGGGGAGAATGTACGGAAGAGGAGAAGATACGGGGAAAAAACTGTGTATAGCAGGGAGTCTTTTTCTCAATCTGGGATTATTGGTATATTTTAAATATTTGAATTTTTTGATCGAATTCTGGAACAAAAGTACAGGGTATATTCATACAGGAGGCTCTCTTTCTACGATGGAGATCCTGCTGCCTGTAGGGATTTCATTTTATATTTTTCAGGCGATCGGATATACGATAGACGTTTACAGGGGAGATGTCTATACAGAAAGAAATTTTTTGAAATATGCTCTTTTTGTTTCTTTTTTTCCACAGCTTGTGGCAGGGCCTATTGAAAGGGCCAAAAATTTATTACGACAGCTTGGGGAGCCAAAAACCTTTCCTATGAAAATCTGCGAAAAGGTTTATTGCTTATGCTGTGGGGATATTTCCTGAAAATGGTCATAGCGGACAGAGCGGGCATAACCGTTGATACAGTATATGAAAACAGTCAGTTTCATATGGGGATGTATGTTATCGTGGCGACGATGTTTTTTGCCATACAGATCTATTGTGATTTTTCGGGGTATTCGACGATAGTTCGCGGCGCTGGTACTGGGATTTGAACTTACAGATAATTTCCGTGCCCCTTACTATGCAGACAGTGTAAAAGATTTCTGGCGCAGGTGGCATATTTCTCTGACAAGCTGGTTTCGGGATTATCTCTATATTCCGCTCGGCGGGAACAGAAAGGGAAAGCTTCGGAAAGAGGGGAATCTGCTGCTTGTATTTTCGTTAAGCGGATTATGGCATGGCGCGGCGGTTTCCTATATCGTCTGGGACTGCTGAATGGTATTTATCAGGCAGCGGGCGATTTTGTCCGGGTGGCAGCAGTGAAAATGCATTTGACAAAAAGAGATGCCGGGACTTTTTCAGGGAGGCTGCTGAAACGTATTGTTACTTTCCTGTTTATCTGTTTCTCCTGGCTTTTTTTCAGGGCTGGAAATCTGATGAAGGCGTTAGAAATGATAAGAGGTATCCGGAATATGGATTGGATGATCCTGATAAACGGCAGTCTTTACAATCTCGGGGTGCCGATCGGATATTTCAGGGTATTGCTGCTGGTGATAATTTTTCTGTTCTGGGTTGACGGGAAAAGGGACAGAGGGATCAACGTGGCGGAAAGGTTTCTGGCACAGGGCTGGTGGTTTAGGGTAACGGCAGAACTGGCGCTGATGAGGATGCCAAGGTTGCAGGCATGCATTATCATCAGGGGACGGCAGATGAGTTGGCGCGGGGAGAAATATCTGCTGATATGTATCGGGTGACAATAGCTTCCAACAGGGAAAGGGGATTGCAGTATCAGATTTATCTGACACCGGAAGGCGGAGAGACGGTTATGATACAGGATTTTTCGGAAAATAAGCAGTTTAATATACCAATGGATGAGCATGGCATATGCAGAATTGTGTGACGTGAAAACGGGGAGAAGGAAAACAGCAGGGAGATGGAAGTGAGGTATTAATAAGGATATATGAAAGACCGTATAAATCATATGGGAGGGGACGAATGAAAAAACGGATTCTTGTAATGGGGGCTTCTGTTATATTTCTGACATTTTTCTGTATTTATTTGATTTGGAGTAAAGCTATGCTTGCGCCGGATGAACCTGTTGTGTCTGTTCGTGGGGGGATATACGACAAGGAATTTATGTTGGAACTGTCAACGACTTGGGGAAATGAGATTTATTATACAACAGATGGAAGTATCCCTACATATCAATCTTTAAAATATGAAGAACCAATTAAAATAATAGACAGAAGTGGAGAAGAGAATGTTTACAGGAACATAAGAAATGTTGTAGATAATTGGTTGGAATATGATCCTATTTCTGATCCAGTGGAAAAGGGAACAGTTATCAGGGCTATTTCTGTGAGCAAATGGGGGAATTCAAGCGATATAATAACAGAGACATATTTTATCGGGCAAAATGATTTGGCGGAAGAGGAGAGTTGCACACTTTCAATTGTGGCGGACCCTGAAGAGTTGTTTGGAGAAGAAGGAATTTATGTTACAGGAAATCAATATGATGAGTGGTATTTATCAGGTGGAACTCAAATAACAGAAGAAATACTGCCAAATTATTATAAGAAGATAGAAATAGCAGGAAATATAGAGGTATTTAAAGGAAAAAGGGGAGTTTTAAATCAGCTAAGCGGAATTCGGATCAGGGGAGGTGGTAGCAGAGGAGGGAAATTAAAATATTTTAATATATTTTCAAGAGATGAATATAGTAGGAGTGATGTTTTTGATGCAGCATTATATGGGGGGGTAAGGACACATTCTGTTATGCTTAGACCATCTAGTATATATGTGGCAATGGCAGATATTCTTTCGGACAGGGGAGTCTCTACGCAGAAAAGCCAGAAAGTGAGGGTATTTTTAAATGGGGAATTCTGGTATGATGCTTATATGTTGGAAAGATATGATCAAACCTATTTTCAAGAATATTATGGTATAAAAGATACGGCGACTATAATAGATAGAATGGATATTGAATGTAAAGAATATGAGACAAGAGCAGAGTTTGAAAGATTAATCGAATGGGTTTCTAATGCGGATTTTACGGATAGTGCCCAATGGGATATACTCGAAGAGAAAATTGATGTTCAAAGCTATATAGATTATATGGCAGCTAATATCTATCTTTGTAACATGGATTTTTGGGTTGATCATAACTACAGGCGTTGGTTTAGTGAAAGTAGGGGAAATGCGCCTTTTGAAGATGGGCGTATGCGTTGGGCGATTTATGATCTGGATGTTACAGGTCCGGCAGATAATAATACGTTTTTAGAAGATATGTATGGAAATATGCCGGTGAATCAAAATCCTTTTTATAGTGCGTTTTATGTAAATGAAGCCTATCGTAAACGATTTGTGCAGTCTTTTATGGATATGGCAAATAACAATTTTTCACCTGACAATATGGAACCTATTTTGGAAAAGTATGGGATGGATCTCTCTTGGAATGATAGTTTCTTTTTGAAAAGATATGATTATATAACAACATATCTGGCTGAAGAATTTAAGTTATCAGGGACGTTGGAAAAGGTAAAGATATCAATAAATGATGCAGATAGTGGAATGGTTATCATAAATACATCAACAATAAAATTTTTTGAGGGGGGATGGGAGGGAAAATATTATACAGATTATCCGATTACAATCACTGCAAAGGCGAATGAGGGTTACAGGTTTGTCGGTTGGGAAGGTGACATAGAGCAGACAGGTGAGGTAATTGAGGCATCGGTGGAGGGGGGATTGGTGCTTAGGGCAGTCTTTGAAAAAAGGTAGGAAAAGGATGATGCTAATTTATAAGAAAATTGAGGAAGGTTCGAGAGAGAAAACATACAGGAATGAATTAAAATATGTCTGTTCGGAAGGTGAATTAATACAGATAAAGAAAAGAATAGAACCATTTTGTAGACTTGATCCCCATGTGGGACAAGATGGAATATACAGAATTAGAAGTATTTATTTTGATGATAAATATGATAGGTGTTTTTATGAAAATGAAAATGGAACAGATCCCAGAGAAAAATTTCGTATCAGAGTATATAATGAGGATTTTTCCAATATCTTTTTGGAATGTAAAGGAAAAGAAAAAAGTATGGCATATAAATATCATTCTGTAATTTCCGAACAAGAGTGCAAGGATATATTAGATGGGAGATTTTCAGGGAGGGGTTGGGAGGATAGATTGCTTTCAAAGTTTTATCTGCAGTGCAAAGGGAAACAATTACGCTCTAAAGTAGTTGTGGTATATGAGAGGACACCATATATCTATTCAGTAGGTAATGTTAGGATTACATTAGACAGATATATAGGAGGAACTGCAAAAGTGAGTGATTTTTTTGAAAAATATCTTCCTGTACGTCCCGTTATGCCGAAAGGACAACATGTACTGGAGGTGAAATATGATAAATTTCTGCCTGATTTTTTGTATCAGACTATGAATCTGGGAGATCTCAGGCAGACGGCTTATTCAAAATATTATTTTTGCAGAAAATTCACAAGATAAAGGAGAAAAAAGATGAGCGTAAGAGATGTAATTAAAAATTCTTTTTTGAATCAGATAAATACAGATATTTCGACAACAGATGTTCTGGTTGTCCTTTTGGCAACGGCAATTCTTGGGGTGTATTTGTTTTTTATATATCGGATGGTTTGTAAAAAAGCATTCTATTCTAAAAGTTTTGCAATTTCATTGGTGGTTATTGCGTTGGTGACGTCGATCATTATCATAACAATACAGTCTAGTGTAGTAATATCGCTTGGAATGGTTGGGGCGCTGTCAATTGTTCGGTTTAGAACGGCGATTAAAGATCCAATGGATCTGGCATTTCTTTTCTGGGCAATTTCCATAGGGATTATATGTGGGGCGAATTTATATGAGATAGCGTTGGAAGGGTCCTTGGTAATCACATTCGTTATGCTGCTTCTTTATACGGTTCCCAATGTACAGCCGGCGCATCTTTTATTGATAAATGCGACAGATTTGATGGCAGAAGCGGAAATAAATGAAATTTTGAAAGGAAGTACCCGTTATTATAAAGTAAAATCAAGAAATATAACATCAATAGGTATAGATATGATCATAGAGTTAAAGAGTAAAGATGAGGCGGAACTGATTAAAAACATATCTGAACTGGAAAAGGTAGAGAGTGTAACATTAATGGAGCATGATGGGGAAATTACATATTAAATATATGCATTTTATATAAAGATGGTATTTTGCTTGAGGTGCAATTGAAATTAAATATTCAGACTCGTATGCAGAGGATGTTGCAGGTGGTGTAGTTCTGATTATAGGCTGTTTTTATAATAAAGGAAAAGGATATGGGGAAATTCATTTACCGGGCACTTGATATAACCGCCGGATATGGAAAGAAAATCGTACTGAAGGATCTGTCGCTGGATCTGGAGCAGGGAAGCTGTACTTTCATCATCGGTGCGAACGGCTGTGGTAAATCTACATTGTTTTCTGTACTGGCAGGCATAAAGAAGGCGAGAAGCGGGCAGTTTTTGATAGAGGGGAAAGAGGCGGGAGAAAAGCAGAGACAGCGGATGACCGGCTATGCTCCTCAGGAGAGCCCGCTTTTTTTCGAACTTTCGGTTAAAGATAATCTGCTTTTATGGTACGGCGGGAAAGAAGCCGTTGAGACGGCGGCAGACGGCGGTATCATAGAGAAACTGGGCCTGCGGGAACTGCTGAAGAAACGTGCAGGGACTCTGTCAGGCGGTCAGCTAAGGAGAGTCTGTATCGCCTGCGCCATGGCGGGAAATCCCCGTATTCTGATCATGGATGAGCCGGGGACGGCGCTTGATCTGGAGTGTAAGGAGATATTGCAGGCATGTTTGAAAGAATACCGGAAAGCCGGCGGAACGGTACTGATGTCATCCCATGAGAAGGCGGATTGGGAGATGGGGGATCATGTGTATTTGTTGAGCGATGGGAAGCTGCAGGAAAAGGATATGACCGGATCATCTTAAATATTTTCTTCCCGGTATGGATGTCGGCGCATAGAAATATACATGGATCATATATGGAGGAATATTATCCGGTGCAAAACAAAGGGAAACAGAAAATTATCATGGCGGCATGTATATTGGCGGGAATTTGTCTGGCGGGGATCGCGCTTATAGTAGGAGCGGTTTTTCAGCAGAAAAATCCGCTGGCGGCGGGGCTGGCAGAACTGGCAGGGGAAGTGGCGGCAAAGGAAGCCGAACTGGGAGAATATTTCTGGACAGATGTGATTGATCAGATCGGAGCAGGAAATGTTCAGGCAGAATATTCCTTTAATATTGGCAATATCCCTGCGTTGCAGAATATAACGGTAGGTCTGGACGGAGAAGCTAAAAGAGATATGGAAGAGAAGGTTTTTCAGACAGATCTTCAGGTGAGCGTGACGAACGCAAGGCTTGCCGCGGCTTCTTTGTACGGAAACGGCGATACGCTTTTTGTACAGGTACCTTCCATCTGGGAGGGGAGCGTTGTTTTTGATACGGAGAATGTGAGCGGGCAGTGGAATGATTCGCCGGCAAGAAAACAGCTTCAGGAGCTGACGCAGGAGGAACTGGGCGTTGACCGGAAGATAGATATAAAGATGCTGGAAGGTTTTTCGGTAGAGCGGTTTTCTGCCTCTGAATTTTTGGGGAAAAATGAAGAGGCTTTGAAAGCGTTGTATGAAAATATGGAAACAGAAAAGACAGAGAAGGCGCAAAAGAAGGGAATGATCAGCAGGGAACAGGCAGAGGTGCTGGAGGGTTATAAGGTTCAGAATGCAGAAGGAGAGCGGATAGAAACAATCTGTTATCTGGCGATTTTACCGGAGAAAGAACTTCGGGCAATTTTTCCGGATATAACAGGGAGTATAAGGCTGGGGGTATATCTGGATCAGGAAAAGAGGATCGTAAGGATCGCCACGCTGCCCGGCGAAGTTTTTGTGACAAATGCAGGAGAGAGCCGGATCGGTCTGAATCTGACCGGAAGGGAAGCCGTGACAGACAGGCTGGAACTGGAGATATCGGATATTTCAGAGGCGGATAAAATCTTTTCGGGCCTGACCGGAAAGATGGAGACGGAGGGCAGTGTAGTTGTAGAGAAGGATGCGGATAAAAAAGGGGCTTATGATATAAAATGCAGTTTGAATCTGACATATCAGGATCATATCCGGATATTTTCGGCAGAGGGAAGTGTTCAGGGAGAACAGGAAGAAAACGGGAAACGGCTTTTTCTGGATGTGGAAAATATGACATGGGGTACGGAGAAAGAGGTATTGTGCAGATTCAGCGGGAAGGCGGCATTTGAACCGCTGGCGGAGGAGATTTTGCTGCCCTCCGGGAAAGAATACAGAGTGGATGAGATGAACGAGATGGAGACAGCGGTATTTCTTGCCGAATGCGTGGGAAATGTTTATAAAAATTATAGCGGATACTTAAAAATGCTGCAGTAGGAAGCAGGGGAACTGTTCGGATGGGGCAATATATCAAAATAGAAATAAAACGGCTTTTTCATACATTGCCCGGCTTTTTTCTGGCTGTGTCCGGGGTGTTGCTGCTGGGAGTGTTTTTCCTGCTGCTGGCAGGGCATTTTTTGCCGGAGGTATTGGAAGTAAAACCATTTCGGGTCGGATTTTGCGCAGAGGGCGGTGACATGATGTCAGAGTATGTCAGGGAGTATGTTCAGCAGATGGAGAGTACGGAAGGTCTGATAGAATTTTGTGAGATGCAGAGCCGGGAAATAGAGGCGGCACTGCGGGAGGGAGAACTGGCGGCAGGTATTATGATCCCGGAGAGGACTGCAGAATCTATTATGGACGGAACCAATATCCCGATTCGGGTATTGCTCAGCGGCGGAACAGATACGCCGGAGCGTTATCTGCAGAGTGAATTGCTTTTGGTTCTGACAGAATGCGGAGCGGCATTGATCGACGTACCGCAGGCGGAGACGTTGCTTTTATACGAATTGCAGGCTGAAAATCCCGAGGAACTGGGAACAGTGCTTGATTTATTTCATATGGGCCTGGTGCTTGAACGTGAAAACTGGTTTGAGAAGGAGACGGTCAGCGCCTTTGGCAGTATCGATACAGAAACATATTATATGGCGGCAGGGATGACACTGCTGTTTCTTTTTTGGGGGTTGGGAAGCGGAAGTTTTTTCAGGGAACAGGAGAAAAATCTGCCGCTTCTTTTGGAGAGACAGGGAATCCCGCTTTTTTTTCAGCAAGGGGTAAGGCAGGTATTGTTTATCGGGCTGTATCTGATACCGGTTCCGATACTGTATCTGGCGGCAAATGCAGGCGGCGCAGGGATGGCTGTATCGCCTGCTGCGGCAGATTCCGGCAAAACCGCAGTCGCTTTGGCGCTTTGCGGCGCTATGCTGGCAATGCAGTGCGGTTTTTTCTTTCAGCTTGCACCTACCACCGGCAGCGGGATTTTCCTGAACGGCATCTGGGGGCTGATCGGATTTTTCGGAGCAGGCGGGGTATTGCCGACAGTTTTTCTCCCAAGGAATCTGGCCGGAGTATGCAGCGCTTTTCCGGCTGGAATCTGTATGGAATTTTTCCGGCAGATTATATCGGAAAAAAGAGGGGCGGAAGTACAGGTGATAAAATGCGGTATTTTGTGGTGTCTTTTCTTTGGAGCAGGAGGACAGCTTCTTTTTTACGGGAGGCAGTGGAGTAAAAAGAGAAAATGAAACAAACGGGAATCTGTCTTTGGATGATGATAAAACGGATGGGAAAATATCCTGTATATTGGGGGCTTCTGCTGTTGTTTCCGGCGGCGCTTTTTATAGTGCCGGAATTGAATAGAGCGGTGGATGAGGAGCGGATCTTGGTCGGGTATGTGATAGAGGAGACAGACGGGGACGATACGAAAGAGGAAGGGCAGGCAGCAGCCGGAAGCGGAACGGAAAAAGAAAGGGAGGCAGCCGCCGGGAGCGGTGCGAAAGGGGAAAGGCAGGCAAAGCAGGCAGCCGCCGGGAGCATAGCGTACAAAGGGACGGAAACCGGAAAGAAGTCTTACAGCAGACAACTGCTCGACGGAATAGAATATAAACTGCGGGAGGAAGCAGAACAGATAACCGGAATATCAGAGGGTACAGAAGCGACAGAAGAAAATATGCCGGGTGTGACAGCGGCGGCTGGCAGAAGAAAATTATTTAAATATATAAAATATACCGATCTTGCCGAAATGAAGGAAGATATTCTGACAGGGGAGGTATCCTGCGGCGCTGTTTTTGATAAGGAGTTTGCGGAAAAGGTACAGAGGCAGGATTACTGGCATTGCGTTACTTTATATGTTCCGGAAGGGATGAATGTGGGCGGTATGGTGCAGGAGGATATTTTTGCGCGGATCTATCAGGCGTATTCCGCCCTCTGGTATGCGGAACTTCTGGAACAGCAGGGATATCAGATAAAACCTGAAGAGGTACTTCAGAAGTTTTCTGAATATCAGAAAGAGGGCAGGGTTTTTGCGGTAAGTTATGAAGAACCGGGGAAAATGGATGAAGGGATTCAGAATACGGCGGGAAACGGGAGGAATATTTCCAACGTGCTGTCTCTCAGGGGTGTTCTTGCTTTTCTGACACTTTTGTCAGCTTCGTTGGGAGCGGTGGATGGAAGCCGGGACAGAAAGAGAGGCGTCGGAAAAGGAATATCCTGCAGGCGCAGCCTTGCGGCGTGTGCCGTAGGAGCGCCGGTTTTACCGGCGGTATTGCTTTTGGTCTGCGGTATGCTGTTTACGCATATCAATATGACAAATGTGTCATGTGCGGGTACGGAAAAGCCTGCATATATGGCGTGGATCATTACGGAAATTGGCAGTGCCTTTTTATACGGAATCGCCCTGTGGCTGTCTGCAGTATTTTTCAGCAGGCTTCTGCCGGAGAAATTACTGGAAGGCATAATGCCGTGTTTTCTTCTGCTCGTTCTTTTGTGCTGTCCGATCTTTTTTGATCTGGGAGAAACCGTACCGTTTATTGATCATTTGTCAAAACTGTTTCCGGTCACGTGGTATCTGGAGTTTTGGGGATAGGTAGTGAACGGAGTATTATATATGAGAAAAAGAGGGATCGGTGCCACGCTCATTTTATGTGCTTTTTCGATAGCTTCTGCAGCCGCCTCTTCATCCATACCCAATGTCTGTCTCAGCGAATGATCCGAATTTTGGATCAGTTTCGCAATTTCCTTATGTAGATACAAAGAAACGATTATCCACAGGTATTTAAGAATTGCGGCGGGAATATTCTGCTGGCTGGCATTAATTATGATATGAAGAGTAAAAAGCATGCCTGTAAGATTGAGAAGTATATGTGTCGATGAAATGATAAAATAAAATACCCCGCAGGCATCTGCCGGCGGGGTAAAAAGCTGAATTGCTTTTTATTTATATTCCAACGCTTTCTCTTCGCCGTTTACTACCCGCAGGCCGCCCTGCACAAGAGCGAGCAGTTCGTCCTCACCCGGATAGACTGTAACAGGAGCGAGGAAGCCGCAGCGCTCCTTCAGGCCGGCAACCACTTCCTTATCATACGCGATACCGCCGGTGATGATGATCTGGTCGATCTTACCGGAAAGTACGCATGCCATGGAGCCGATATCTTTGGAAACCTGGAAGATGAAAGCCTTTCTGAACAGATCGGCTTCTTTGCTGCCGTCTGCCACCATCTTTTCCACTTCGCGCATATCGTTTGTGCCGAGCAGAGCGTTAAATCCGCCCGCGCCTACGATCTTTCTGTAAACTTCTTTTTCGGAATATTTGCCGGAGAAGCACATTTTGATCAAAGCGCCGGAAGGTACGCCGCCTGCACGCTCGGGAGAGAATGCGCCGTCGCCGTCTAAGGCATTGAATACGTCCACAACCTTACCCTGCACATGCGCACCCACCGAAACGCCGCCGCCCATATGTACGACGATCAGATTCAGGGCATTGTAGTCTTTTCCGGATTCCGCGGCATAGCGCTTTGCAACCGCCTTCTGGTTCAGCGCATGAAAGATACTGATCCTCGGAAGTTCAGGAACACCGGAGATCCTTGCCTCGTCACAGAGTTCATCTACCACTACGGGATCTACGATATAGCTGGGTTTTCCGATGGAATCTGCGATCTCCTTTGCAAGGATACCGCCCAGGTTGGAAGCGTGCTGGCCGGAAACGCCGATCTCCAGATCGCGTACCAGCGCATCGTTTACAGCATAGGTGCCGCCGGGGATCGGTTTCAGCATACCGCCTCTGCCCACAACGACATCCAGTGAATTTACGTCAAAATCTTTGGATTTCAGGAAGTCCAGAATAATATCCCTGCGGAAATCCTTCTGGTCGATGATGGAATCGTAACGCGCGATCTCTTCCGTAGAGTGGCGGAGAGTCTCGTCAAATAATAAGGTTTCATCCTCAAAAATACCGATCTTGGTGGAGGTGGAACCGGGATTGATCACTAAGCTTTTCACAGACATGTTTGTTCTCCTTTACTTTTTAAGTGTTTCTGCAGCAAGAGCGGCAAGGGCGATGGAATTTACCTTCACTTCACAGGTATCGGAACGGGAAGTCAGGATGACCGGAGCCTTTGTACCTGTCAGGATATTTCCGTTCTTTACATCCACCATATGTACGATGGCTTTGTAAACAAGGTTTCCTGCGTGAATGTCGGGGAACAGAAGAATATCCGCGTCTCCGGCAATCTTTCTATCAAGCGCGCCCTTTTCTTCTGCGGCTTCTTTATATAATGCGATATCCAGAGACAGAGGACCGTCCACGATACAGTCTTTGATCCTGCCTTCTTCGTTCATCTTTGTCAGTTCGGCGGCATCCACCGTAACAGGCATCTTCGGATTCACCACTTCCACAGCGGCAAGAGGCGCTACCTTGGGACAATCTACGCCGCAGGCTTTTGCCACTTCCACCGTGTAATTAATGATCGTTACCTTGTCCTCCAGAGTCGGATACGGCATGAAAGCCACATCTGTCAAAAACAGAAGACGGTCGATGCCGGGTACTTCAAATACACAGACATGGGACAGCGGTTGTCCGGTACGAAGCCCTACTTCCTTGTCAAGGACACTCTTTAAGAACGTCTTTGTGTCCAGAAGCCCTTTCATATACATGTCGGCTTTGCCGTCATGTACAAGCTGTACAGCCTTCAGGGAAGCTGCCACCGTGTCCGTTTCGTTGATCACGGTATATTCGCCCATATCCATACCAAGTTCAGCGGCGATTTCGTTTATCCTTGCTTCGTCACCGACTAAAATGGCATCGGCGATACCGCGCTCCTTCGCAGCTTTTACGGCTTCCAGCACAGCCTTATCCTGAGCAACTGCCACAGAAAGAGTTTTCTTTTTGCAGGCAGAAACCCGGGAGAGTAGATCAGAAAAATTCTTGCTCATTTTCTTCGCTCCTTTGTTTTCGTTTATCGTATTAATATTTATGCTTTATTCCGCATAAATTTTCTGTTAAAATAGTATCACTTAGACGAGGAAAAATCAAGAAATAAGCAATAGTTTAAGTAGTAAAAATAGTTTTGTGGGGTAAGTTACGCATATGACAAGAACAGATAAGAATGTAATAGGTGTGGACTTTGGCAGTGATTCCGTGCGTGCTGTCGTTGTGAAAGCAGAAACAGGTAAAGTATTGTCAACAGGAGTATCCTTTTATTCACGATGGAAACAGGGAAAATATCAGTGGCCTGAGCAGGCGATTTTTCGTCAACATCCTCAGGATTATCTGGACTCTTTCACCGAATGCGTCAGAGGTGCACTCAGAGAACTTTCAGAGGAAGAACGCCAGAAAGTAGCAGGGATCGGAATTGATACAACGGGTTCAACACCGGTGCCGGTGGATTCAAATGGAACGCCTCTGGCGTTGCTTGAGGAATTCAGCGGAAATGAAAATGCAATGTTTTATTTGTGGAAAGATCACTCGGCGCATAAAGAAGCTGATGAGATATCTAAAGCATTTTCTGCAAGAGGAGATATAAATTACTGTAAATTTACGGGGACCTATTCTGCAGAATGGTATTGGGCCAAAATCCTGCATGGAATCCGTACAGATAAAAAGGTTCGTGAAAAGGCTTATGCATGGGTAGAACATTGTGACTGGATGGTCGGACTACTGATAGGGAATACAAAACCTGAAACCATGTATCATAGTGCCTGCGCGGCAGGATATAAAGCGCTCTGGAATAAGGAATGGGGAGGATTGCCAGATGATGGGGTATTGGGGAAGATTGATCCGTATCTGAAAATGGTCAGGGAGCATTATGGAACTGCGCCCGAGGCAGCGACGGTATGTGCGGGCAACATGAGTGAAGAGTGGAGGACTCGTCTGGGACTTTTGCAGAATATAAAAGTTTCCGGAAGTTCTTTTGATGCACATGCAGGGGCGGTAGGGGCAGGCATAGATGAAAAAATGCTGGTCTGTGCTATTGGAACTTCTGCGGTGGACATGGTCGTAATGAAGACAGAGGAGCTCAGACATGTCAATATAAAAGAATTAACAAGATTTGGCGGTTTAGCGGAAGATGCGATATTACCGGGATATGTGGGGATTGAAACAGGACAGTCAGCATTTGGTGATCTGTTTGCATGGTACAAACGGCTTTTGCTTTGGCCGCTGGAAACACTCGGCGATATTGTTGAAGGAGATATCTGTAAACTGATTTACGAGAAAACAGAAAAAAGGATGCTGTCTCTTTTGGAAAAAAGCGTGGAAAAACTGTCGGGAGAGACTGTTTTTCCTGTAGCATTGGACTGGTTCAACGGAAGAAGATACCCGGATGCAGATGACTTTCAACGCGGTGTGATCAGTGGGCTTTCTATTGGAACTGGTGCGCCGGAAATTTACAGGGCATTGGTGTTTGCGGCGGTAGCAGGGCTGAATCGTATTCTGTGTGGATTTGAGAAGGCCGGAGTTTCGATTGACCGGGTGAGGGCTGTAGGTGGTATCTCCAGAAAATCAGAGTATATCATGCAGATGATGGCTGATGTAACAGGGCGGGAGATAGCAGTTCTGGATGTGGATCAGACCTGCGCGCTGGGAGCTGCAGTTTATGCCGCGATGGGAAGCGGATGCTATGAAAATATTCATGAGGCTCTTTTACGCATGGCTGCAAAAGAAGAAAAGCGATTCTATCCTGATAAAGAGAGGGCGGAACATTATAAAAAATACTATCAGGATTACTTACGGACAGCAGAGAGAATGAATTAAATCATAGTCTGCGTGTAATAGAGCAGAGTATACGGAGTTCTGCGTTTCGGAAGACAACGTTTATGAAAAAATAAAAAATGGTGCTGAGCTGCAGTGTTGAAAGCTGTGGCTTGGCACCCTTTTTGTTTTGTAGGAGAATGCTTCGGATTTCCGGACTTGCATCTTGCGTGTCAGAAAATTGTATCATTTGGTAGTTTTTCATATGGTTTCGTGCACAAGCACGTGATGGAGAAAATACTTTTGTGAAAATGTTATAAAAATAAAGTTGAAAACCAAGAAAAATAGTAAAATTTATTGTTTATTTAGCACTATTGACGTTTTGTGGGCACGATGGTAATATAAAAATACAAAGTGTGCTCGAACACGAAAATAAACCACGAGGAAGGGAAAGAAGATGGCAGTAACAATCAAAGAAATTGCAGAGTATGCAAATGTTTCAAGAGGAACGGTTGATCGAGCACTTCATGGAAGAGGCGGCGTAAAACCGGAGGTGGAGAGAAGGATTCGGGCTATAGCAGAAAATATGGGATATAAGCCCAATTCTGTTGCTAAAGCATTATCAAATTTAAAGAAAAAAATGACAATAGGATTATTGCTGCCGAGCGTGAAGAATCTCTTTTTTGCAGATTTGATCCGTGGAGCGATGGATGCCAAGAAGGCGCTGGAAGATTATGGGGTTGAGATTAAACTGGTAGAGATGCGTGGATATGATCCTGAAGAACAGCTGGAAAAGATAGAAGAGATTTTAAACCAAAAGATAGATATATTGGCATTAACACCATTTGATGATCCCAGAATAGCCAAAAAGATTGATGAAATTGTCAAATCAGGTATGAAAGTTTTTACGATCAATTCTGATATTCATGGAACCCAAAGATGCTGTTACATAGGAACAGATTTTGTGAACAGCGGGAAACTGGCAGCAGGATTGATCGGTTTGATGAACAGGCAGGCAAAAGTTCTGGTTGTAAACGGATCTCCACAGCTTTTATCGCAAAGTCAAAGAATTAAAGGTTTTTTGGATACAATAAAAGGCAGATATCCTGGTATCCATGTGGTGGATGTAGTGGTTTGTAATGAAAATGATTACAGGGCGTATGATCTGGTCAGAGAAAAATTAAAAAATAATATTGAGATTGATATGGTTTATATTGTGGGAGAAGGTATCTGCGGAACCTGCCAGGCAATTTCCGAATTTCAGAGAAAAAGAATAGATGTGGTTTGTTATGATGATGTGGCACACACAAAAGAATTGTTTTATGAGGGGAAGATCAGCGCAACAATCTGTCAGCAGCCGTATCAGCAGGGGTATCATGCGGTACAGCAGTGTTTTAACTGGTTTATAGAAGCATCAGATCAGATGAAGGATACGGTGCTTCTTGAAAATGTTATTAAGATCAGAGAATCATTTTTTGAATAGATAGTAGGAAATGAAAGAGAATAGGAAAGGAGGATGTTTGTGGAGAAGCAATATTTATTCGAAATGCGGGGAGTTACAAAGATTTTTCCGGGGGTAAAAGCGCTTGATGATGTGACTTTTTGCGTGGCGCCGGGTTCGGTTCATGCTCTTTGTGGTGAAAACGGAGCCGGAAAGTCGACTCTTATGAAAGTTCTGGCGGGAATTTATAAGCCGGAGGTTGGAGATGTTATCATCAGCGGACAAAAAGTAAATATTTTGAATACCCGTGATGCTATGGAAAAAGGTATCGCTATGATCCATCAGGAGTTGAATTATTATCCGGATATGACAGTAGAGGCAAATTTGTTTATTGGCCGGGAAACCACATATTTTGGGGGGATTGTAAATAAGAAGGAAAATCTGCGTCAGGTAAAAGAAGTAATGGAGGCATATGGGATAGATATCAATCCAAACGCGAGAATGAAAGAGCTGACGATTGCCAAGCAGCAGATGGTGGAGATCATCAGAGCGATTGCGTTCAATGCTAATATTATCATTATGGACGAGCCGACGTCTTCTTTGACCGATAACGAAATTGAAATTCTTTTTAAGATGATCCGAAAACTGGTATCAGAAGGAAGGGCAATTATTTATATAAGCCATAAAATGGATGAAATTCTGCAGATTGCGGATGCAGTAACGGTTATAAGGGACGGGAAGACAATAGGGACAGCACCGATAGAGGAACTGACAAAACTTGATATCATCCGGATGATGGTTGGGCGTGAACTGACAGATATTTATGATAAACGTGAACTGCCTATTGGAGACATAAAGTTAAAGGTAGAACATTTAAGCAGCGGTAAGGCTCTGCAGGACATTAGTTTTGAAGTGCGTGCAGGGGAAATTTTCGGATTTCTTGGACTGGTGGGAGCCGGACGTTCTGAAACAGCGGAAGCGATTTTCGGACTGCGTCAGATAGATGGGGGTATGGTGTCTTTAAATGGGCAGGAGTTAAAGGTTCGTCATCCGGCAGATGCGATAAAAGCTGGTATGGCGTTTATCACAGAGGACAGAAGACAGTATGGACTCAGTCTGATTCATTCCGTTCGGCAGAATTGTGTTATCTCAAGCATGCCGCATTATACTTCCACGCCGATCTCGATTGTTTCGGGAAAAAAGGAGCAGGAAGCTACAGATTCCATGATACAGGCATTGGGAATAAAGACACCGGCCCAGGAGACGAGAGTTGTGAATCTGTCGGGCGGAAATCAGCAGAAAATAGTAGTTGGGAAATGGCTCTTAAATAAACCGGAAGTGCTGATTATGGATGAGCCGACCCGCGGGATCGACGTAGGGGCAAAATCTGAAATTTACAGCATTATGAGCGATATTGCGGCAGAGGGAAAAGCTATCATCATGATCTCATCAGAAATGCCGGAACTGCTTGGTATGTGCGACCGTATCCTTGTTATGTGTGAAGGGAAAAGCACAGGAATTTTTGAGAGGGATGAATATGACCAGGTGCGGCTGATGGCGGCGGCTACCGGCACGAAAAAGGAGGAGATTCAATTATGAAACAGCAGAACAAAACAAAAGATTTTATCTTGAAAAATATTATATATATTGCATTTATCATTATGCTGCTGGGGCTTTCGGTTTCTGCCAGAGCGTTTCTGACAACCAATAATCTGATCAATGTTCTGAGACAGGCGACTGTTGTGGGGGTTCTGTCCATGGGGATGACTTATGTGATCATTTCAGGCGGCATCGATCTTTCGGTGGGTTCTACTATGGCGCTTGCATCCTGTATTGCCGCAGCTTATGCTACAACAAGTACAGCGATCCCGCTTCCAATAGCGATTTTGCTCGGGTGTCTGGCGGGGATGGCAGTAGGGCTTATCAACGGAATCGTTGTTTCCTATCTGGGAGTTGTACCTTTTATCGCAACGCTGGGAATGCAATATGCGATACGAGGGGTGGCGTTGGTATATACTTCGGGGAGGCCGATCAATGCATTGACGGCTTCGTATACCAATATAGGAAAAGGCTATGTCGGATTCGTGCCCGTGCCCGTAATATTGTTTATAATCATTGCTCTGATCGCTTGGTTCTTTCTGGCAAAAACACAGTTTGGGCGTTATATCTATGCCATCGGCGGAAACGAGCAAGCAGCGTTAGTTTCAGGACTTAGAGTAAAAAGAATAAAGTGTATCGCATATGTAATCAACGGTCTTACAGCGGCTCTTGCAGGGATTATCTTATCTGCCCGTGTCGCTGTGGGCTCGCCCACGGCAGGAGAGAGTTATGATCTGTTGGCAATAACAGCGGTAGTAGTAGGCGGAACCTCTAATCAGGGTGGAACGGGAGGTATCCTTCCATCGATTATTGGCGTATTTATTGTAACTGTTTTAAATAATGGAATGGATTTACTGGGGGTATCCGGCTATTACCAGAAAATCGTGACAGGTGTAGTGGTATTGTTGGCTGTTATCATCGATCGCAATAATGTGAATCGGAATCACTAACTTAGTTATCTATAATGTGCACATAGATAAGATAAAAAATTCAAAAAAGAAAAGGAGAAGAACTATGAAAAAGCTGGTAACGATGATGTTGACATTGGCAATGGTGTTTTCGTTGGCTGCATGCGGCGCTGCCGGAGGGACACAAGAGGCAGCAGATCCTGCCGCAAGTGGGGACAGCAACAACGCAGTAACAACGGTAAAGACAGATACGGATACGGAGATGGTAGAAGCGCAGGATTCTTATACAATTGCTATGATCTATCAGGATCTGTCTCAGGAATTTAATATTTATTTTCAGGAAGTTTTAAGCACACGCTGTAAAGAAGCGGGAATCACGCTGATAGAATTTGACGGTAAGAGTGATACCGAAACGCAGTTGAATCAGTGTGAGAATGCAATTTCTTCAGGTGTGGACGCACTGTTATTTATTCCTTTTGATAAAGACGGGGCGGCGCCCATCATTGATAACTGTAACGATGCGGGGATTCCTGTTATCTGTTGTAACAATATTACTTCCAATGTAGATGATGCAACGGCGTATGTAGGAGCTAATGATATTGAAGCGGGAATCATGGAAACGGAGTATATCATAGAGTTGATTGACGGCAAGGGAAATATTGCAGTTGTGGAAGGGCCTTTTGGACATTCTGCACAGGTGGCACGTCAGGAAGGAGTGGAGCAGGTACTTGCTGAATATCCCGACTGTGAGATCGTATTGGATGATACTGCAAACTGGAATCGCGATGAAGCAATGGAGTTGGTAGAGAACTGGCTTGCAGGAGGGACGCAGATTGATGCGATCATTTGTCATAATGATATCATGGCAATGGGGGCCTTGCAGGCCTGTCAGGACCAGGGACTGGAGATTCCCATTATTGGCATTGATGCAACATATGACGCATTGTGTGCGGTAAAAGAAGGAACGTTGTGTGCTGATGTTTATCAGGATGTATATGGACAGGCTGAAGAAGCATTTAATGTCTGTATGAGGATTTTGAACAAAGAAGAGTATGAAAAGACAAATTATGTTCCGTTTAAGCTGATTACGGCAGAAAATGTGGACGAGTACCTTGCTAATTTTTAGATATTGAAAATTGCGAATACAGGAAAAGGTATGAATGAAATGGTGGCACGGGATTTCATATTCTGTGCCGCCGTTATGAAAAGGAGAGAAAATAATCGCATGGAAAATTATGAATTTTATTGTCCAACCAAGATCCTTTTTGGTAAAGAAATGGAAAAACGCGTAGGAGAGGAAACAGCCAGATATGCCAAAAAAGTTCTCATCGTATACGGATCAGACCGTATTAAAAAATCAGGTTTGTTTGATACGGTAGCAAAGTCTCTGGAGGATGCAAAGGTAGAGTGGTTTGAACTTGGCGGTGTAAAAGCAAATCCGCGTGATGATCTGGTTTATGAAGGAATAGAAATCTGCCGTAAAAATGGAATTGATTTTGTTTTGGGCGTTGGCGGCGGCAGTGTGATCGATACGGCAAAAGCGGTTGGCTATGGCGTAGAATATGACGGAGATTTTATGGATCTGTATCTTGGCAGGGCAAATCCTGTTTCCTGCCTGAAGATTGGAGCAGTACTGACAATTCCGGGAGCAGGCAGCGAGTCCAGCAACGGATCTGTAATTACAAGCCTGTCAGAGGAATTAAAGCGTTCCTGTGATACGGATCTTGCAAGGCCGGTATTTGCAGTCATGAATCCGGAATTAACGACAACGGTTCCGATGTATCATACTCTGGCTGGAGCTTTTGACGCAATCGTACATGCAATGGAACGTTATTTTACAAATTCTGCATATGTGGATTTTGGGGATCGGATGGCAGAGGGTATTATGAAGTCCATGATGAAATATATGAAGCTGATCAAGACAGATCCCGAAAATTATGATTACAGGGCAGAGATCATGTGGGGGTGCAAAGTTGCACAGGATGATTTTATCGGTGTAGGGCGTGAGCAGTGCTGGGAGAGTCATCTGCTGCAGAGAGATATAGGTTCTGTCTGTATGGATTCGTCCCATGGCGCGGGACTCGCGGTGGTGGTACCGCACTGGATGCGGCATGTTTATAAGGTGAATGTTCCGCGTTTTGCGCAGTGGGCAAATCGTGTGATGGATGTGGAGGTAAATACCTCTGATCTGGAAGCAACGGCGCTGGAAGGAATTGACCGTCTGGCTGCCTTTCTAAAAGAAGTGGGGCTTCCGATCACCATGAGAGAACTGGGCGTTAAAAGCGCAGATGATATTGAGTTAATAGCAAACAAGGCATATCCGGATGGAAGCGGAACTTTGGGAGGATTTTCCCATATGACACGACAGGATTTTGTGGAAATTTTAACAGCAGCATATTAGGAGGAAAAATAAAATGTTGAAGAAAATATCGCCGATTATTGGAGCGGATTTAATTAAAGTCTTGATGGAGATGGGACATACGGATGAAATTGTGATTTGTGACGGAAATATGCCGGCATGTACGATGGGAAAGCGCATTGTCAATATGCCAGGGCATAATGTTCCGGAAATTCTGGAAGCAATTCTTGATATCCTGCCTTTAGACCATACCGTAGAAAAACCTGCGGCAATCTGCAGATGGGACGGACCGGATGCGCCGATCTGGGATACATATGCCAAGATCATTAAAGAGAGTGAAGAAGGAGATAAATTCCAAAATGGATTTCTTATGCTGCCGCCTGCGGAGTTTAATGCAGCAGTTGCGAATGCGTATTGTCTGATCACCACATCAGAAAAAGCTTTAGCTGCGAATATTATTCTGCGTAAGGGTATCATGTAAGAGATAAAAGGCGCGGTTGGCAGCATCTGACTGCCAGCCGTGTGGCAAACATAGTACCTCGGGACCAAAGAGAGGAATGCATCGGAGGGAATTATGGACCAACATAAAAAAAGTAAACTAATGAAACGGGCTATGGATATACGGATCAGCGGTCTTAAAATGGTGCAGAAAGCACATTCAGGGCATATAGGAGGGGCGTTTTCCATGTCCGAGATCATGTCTGTTTTATATTTTGATAAAATGAATATCCGGCCCCAAGAGCCTGATTGGGAAGAAAGGGATCGTTTTGTCCTGTCAAAAGGACATTGTACGGTGGCGCTTTATCCCACACTGGCGCTGAGAGGTTTTTTTGAGATGGAAAGGCTTGATACATTCCGGAGAATTGACGGGCATTTATCAGGACATGCGGAAATGCGCTATGTGCCGGGAGTGGATATGTCTACCGGTTCTCTGGGGCAGGGGTTTTCAGCAGCAGTAGGAATGGCGGTAGGAGCAAAACTGAGTGGGAAGGAGTTATCCGTTTATGCGGTGATGGGAGACGGAGAAATTCAGGAGGGACAGATATGGGAAGGATGCATGTATGCAGGAGCCCATAAACTGGATAATCTGATCGGAATTATAGATTCAAATAAGGTGCAGCTTGACGGGACGGTACAGGAAGTTCTGGATACGGGAGATCTGAAATTGAAATTTGAAAGTTTTGGATTTTTTGTGCAGTCTATTGATGGGCATGATGTAGAGGCCATTGTGGAAGCGATAGACAGGGCGAAAGCAGAAAAAGGAAGCCCGTCTATGATCATTGCCAATACGGTGAAGGGGAAGGGGATTTCCTTTATGGAAGGAAAAAGCACATGGCATGGAAAAACGCCTGATGAAGAGCAGTTTGAAGCGGCGTTTGCAGAATTGTATCAGAGGGCAGGAGAACTGGGGGATTGAAATTACAATTTCGTTTGGAGCATTAGGAGGAGAAGTATGTCAGAAAAAATTGCAACCAGGCATGCATATGGGGAAAGCCTGGCAGAAATCGGTGATGATCCACGGATCGTGGCATTGGATACGGACGTGTCTACCTGCACTATGTCAGTGATTTTTGGGAAGAAGTATCCGGATCGATTTTTTAATTGTGGAATCGCGGAAGCGAACATGATCGGGATGGCGGCAGGGCTTTCTACTTTTGGTTATATTCCGTTTGTGCATGCTTTTGCCATGTTTATGGCAGGACGGGGATACGACCAGATCAGAAACAGTGTCTGTTATCCGCGGCTGAATGTAAAATGTGTTGGTACACATGCGGGACTGTCCGTGGGGGAGGATGGCGCAACGCATCAATGTGTGGAGGATATTGCATTAATGCGGGCGATTCCGGGGATGACGGTCATCTGTCCGGCTGATGCAAAAGAGACTAAAGCAGCAACGAAGGCAATTGCAGAATATAAGGGACCGGTTTATCTTCGGCTGGGGCGTCTTGCGGTGGATACAGTGACTGATATGGAAGATTATACTTTTGAAATCGGAAAAGCAGTGCGGTTGAGGCAGGGAGAAGATATAACTATCATAGCGGTGGGACTTATGGCAGCAGAGGCGTTAAAGGCGGCGGATATTCTGGAACGGGAAGGAATCAGTGCCCGTGTTTTGGATATGCACACTATAAAACCACTGGATGAAGAAGAAGTACTGAAAGCGGCCAGAGAAACAGGCGGGATTGTAACAGCGGAAGAGCATAATATTCTGGGTGGTCTGGGCAGCGCAGTTTCAGAGGTCGTTGCGGGAACCTGTCCGGTGCCGATACAGCGGATTGGAGTACAGGATACCTTTGGACGATCTGGAAATGCGTTGGAATTATTGAAGCAGTATCACCTGTGCGCGGAGGATATCTGTCTGGCGGTTAAGAAGGTGCTCTTCCCAAAAGACAGATATAAAATTTGAAAGCTGTCGGAAATCCAATCCCATGACAAAAAAGAATGGAGGAATGATAAAATATATCTTCAAAAAAGATTAACAAATCCTTCTTTAGATGATAAAATAAGAAATATTATATATTATATAAGGAAGGGAAGATATTATGCTCATAGAATTCAGCGATAACTTATTAACCGGCAACAACACGATCGACACTCAGCACAGGGAACTGATCGGCCGCATTGCAGCCTTTGTCAGCTCCTGCGAAGAGGGGGACGGAAAAATGAAAGCCATCAAGATGCTGGACTACCTTGCGGAATACACGGAGTTCCATTTCTCCGAGGAGGAAAAACTCCAGCAGGAGGTTTCCTATCCGGGCTTTAAGGAACACAAGGAAAAACATGAGGAATTCAAGAGAACCGTCGATGCGCTCCACGAATTCCTTGAAGAATCCGAAGGACCTACCGCCGCCTTTGTAGATCAGGTGAAGCAGCAGGTGGTGGACTGGCTTTTTAGACATATAGAAGGCTTTGACCGTTCTGTAGCCGAGTATATAAACTATGTCAATAATCCAGGCCGCTTATAACCGGGTTTGTGAAACAAATATCGGTTAGATACCCGTTTAGGCAAAAAACGTAAAAATTTTCAAAAAAGTCCTTGCATTATGAAACTTTCTATAGTACAATAGCTTTTGCTGTGGCATGATAGCGATGAAGCGTGAGGTTGCTGTCAGCGGGCAACTACTGACAGGTTTTCCGTGGAGCGAATGTCAAAACCGGAAGATCAGAGGTCTCCGGTAAGGAAACTGACGACAAGTCACTGTACAAACGTAGGATATTCTGCAAGGACTTATTTTAAAGGAAAGCAGAAACGTGTGGAACCAGATACTTCATAAAGAGTTATGAAAAGGTCTGGCGGAGTCCGGAGACGGACACACACGGAAGAGTGTACAGTCACCGCTTGTCGTACTATTAAAAGTGCGAAAAGGAGGCGACTTTTTTTATGGCAAGTCAGGTAATGAGAATTACATTAAAAGCTTATGACCATCAGCTGGTTGATGCGTCTGCCAAAAAAATCATCGAAACAGTCAAGAAAAATGGTTCTCAGGTGAGCGGACCGGTTCCCCTTCCTACAAAAAAGGAAGTTGTTACGATCTTAAGGGCGGTTCACAAATACAAAGATTCCAGAGAACAGTTTGAGCAGAGGACTCACAAGAGACTGATCGACATCATTGCACCGACACCCAAGACCATCGATGCACTGCAGAGACTGGAAATGCCGGCGGGTGTGTACATTGATATCAAAATGAAACAAAAATAACCTTCTACTAGTATGAACGCACAACCCGCCGCGGATGTGCGGTCCGATGTAGAAACAAAGGAGGGTAAAATGAAGAAAGCGATCTTAGCTACAAAAGTCGGAATGACTCAAATCTTTCAGGAAGACGGCACGCTGATCCCGGTAACCGTTCTTCAGGCAGGCCCCTGCGTGGTAACCCAGATCAAGACAGAGGAAAATGACGGTTACAAGGCAGTGCAGGTAGGCTTCGTTGACAAAAAGGAAAGAATCGTCAACAAGGATAAGGGCGGCAGGAAAGAGATCGTTCACCGCCACGGCGTGAACAAGGCCGAGATGGGACACTTTAAAAAAGCGGACGTTTCCGCAAAGAGATATGTCAGAGAGTTCCGTTTTGAAAATGCAGAAGAATACGAACTCGGCAAAGAGATCAAGGCTGATATCTTTGAAGTAGGCGAGAGAGTCGATGCTTCCGGTATTTCCAAAGGTAAAGGATTCCAGGGTGCGATCAAGAGACTCGGCCAGCACAGAGGCCCCATGAAGCACGGTTCCAAGTTCCACCGTCATCAGGGTTCCAACGGCGCCTGCTCATCTCCCAGCAGAGTATTCAAGGGAAAAGGCATGCCTGGACATATGGGCTGCGAAAAGGTAACGGTTCAGAATCTGGAAGTGGTAAGAGTTGATGCAGAGAAAAATCTGCTGTTGATAAAAGGCTCCGTTCCGGGACCGAAGAAAGCACTGGTTACTATTAAAGAGACAACCAGGGCGGAAGCATAATAGGGACGAAAGGAGGACAATGAGATGGCTAACGTATCTGTTTATAATATGGAAGGCAAGGAAGTCGGTACTGTGGAATTAAATGACGCAGTGTTCGGCGTGGAAGCGAATGAACATCTGGTTCATATGGCAGTATTGCAGCAGCTTGCAAATAACCGTCAGGGAACCCAGAAGGCAAAAACCCGCGGCGAAGTATCCGGCGGCGGCAGAAAGCCCTGGAGACAGAAAGGAACCGGTCATGCGAGACAGGGATCTACAAGATCTCCTCAGTGGAAGGGTGGCGGCGTTGTATTTGCTCCCGTGCCGAGAGACTATTCCTTTAAGATGAATAAGAAAGAAAAAAGAGCGGCTTTAAAATCGGTATTATCCGACAAGGTTGCTATGAGCAAGCTCATCGTTTTGGATGAACTGAAGTTTGACGAGATCAAGACAAAGAAGTTCAAGGCAGTGCTGGATAACCTGAAAGTGGAAGATAAGGCGCTGGTTGTGCTGGGAGAAAAGGATGACGTGGTGATTAAATCCGCAAACAACCTTCCCTTCGTACAGACCGCCCTGCCGGGGACAATCAATGTTTACGACATTTTGAAAGCAGGCACACTGATCCTGACCAAAGATGCCGTGGCAAAAATTGAGGAGGTGTATGCATAATGGCTGACCTGAAATATTATGATATCATACTGAAACCGGTCATCACCGAAAAGAGCATGTCCGGCATGGCTGATAAAAGGTATACATTCCTGGTGCATCCCGATGCGACAAAGACGCAGGTGAAGGAAGCGGTGGAAAAGATGTTCGAAGGAACCAGAGTGGAACGTGTCAACACGATGAACCTTGACGGCAAGAAGAAAAGAAGAGGCATGACAGTCGGCAGAACGGCAAAGAGAAAGAAAGCGATTGTCCAGCTCACGGCGGACAGTAAGGAGATCGAGATCTTTACAGGCCTCTAAAATGAAATGCGGCGGCGCGTCTGGTTATGCGATAGAGCCGGCAGGTCCGGTGAGGCGCCGAAAAATCTATTGCGACATAAAAAGAAAAGGAGAAAAGAGACATGGGAATTAAAACCTACAACCCATATACACCTTCCAGAAGAAATATGACGGGTTCTGATTTCTCTGAGATCACGAAAAAGACCCCTGAAAAGTCCCTGCTTGCAAGCAAGAAGAAACATGCGGGACGCAACAATCAGGGTAAGATCACCGTTCGTCACCATGGCGGCGGCAACAGACAGAAATACAGGATCATTGATTTTAAGAGAAATAAAGACGGCATTCCGGCAACCGTGATCGGCATCGAATATGATCCGAACAGAACGGCAAATATTGCGCTGATCTGTTATGCGGACGGACAGAAAGCTTATATCATCGCTCCTGAAGGACTGAAGGATGGCATGAAAGTCATGAACGGTCCCGATGCGGAAGTGAGAGTCGGTAACTGCCTGCCTCTTTCGGCGATTCCTGTCGGTACACAGGTACACAACATTGAACTGTATCCGGGCAAGGGCGGCCAGATGGTCCGCAGCGCCGGCAACAGCGCACAGCTTATGGCAAAAGAAGGCAAGTATGCGACACTGCGTCTTCCTTCCGGTGAAATGAGAATGGTTCTCAGCGTATGCCGCGCTACGATCGGCACGGTAGGCAACGTTGACCACAACCTTATCAATATTGGTAAAGCAGGACGGAAACGTCACATGGGTATCCGCCCGACAGTCCGCGGTTCTGTTATGAACCCGAATGACCATCCGCACGGCGGTGGTGAAGGACGTGCACCGATCGGACGTCCCGGCCCGAGCACACCCTGGGGCAAACCTGCGCTTGGCTTAAAGACCCGTAAGAAGAAAAAAGCTTCTAACAAGATGATTGTAAGAAGAAGAGACGGCAGAGCTATCAAGTAAGAATATTGAGGAGGAAGAATCATGTCGAGATCACTGAAAAAAGGACCATTCGCAGATGCAAGCTTACTGAAAAAAGTAGATGCTTTAAATGCATCCGGTCAGAAGCAGGTCATTAAGACCTGGTCCCGTCGTTCCACAATCTTTCCGTCTTTCGTAGGACATACGTTTGCGGTTCACGACGGCAGAAAGCATGTACCTGTATATGTTACAGAGGATATGGTTGGGCACAAACTGGGTGAGTTCGTTGCAACCAGAACCTACAGGGGACATGCAAAAGAAGATAAAAAATCCAAAGTGAGATGAAAGGTTAATATGAAAATCAAAGATTTTCATATGAAAGGAGGTTTATACTATGGCTAAAGGACATAGAAGTCAGATTAAAAGAGAAAGAAATGCTCAGAAAGATACAAGACCTTCCGCTAAGTTATCTTACGCAAGGATTCCTGTACAGAAAGCATGCTTTGTATTAGACGCCATCAGAGGCAAAGATGTAACAAACGCTCTTGCGATTCTGGAGTACAATCCCAGATATGCATCCGGCGTTATCAAAAAATTACTGGAATCAGCAATTGCCAACGCTGAAAACAACAACGGCATGAATGCGGCCAACCTTTATATAGAGGAGTGTTACGCAAGCAACGGTCCTATTATGAAACGTGTGAGACCCCGGGCACAGGGCAGGGCATACAGAATCGAAAAGAAGATGAGCCATATCAAGATTGTGCTGAACGAGAAATAATCTAGCGAAGGCTCATAAGAGGGGGCGGTATGCTCCGTTATGGGCGGAAGAAAGGAGTTAAGTAATATATGGGACAGAAAGTTAATCCTCACGGCCTCAGAGTAGGTATTATTAAGGATTGGGATTCCAGATGGTATGCTGATGCTGAGTTTTCCGATTATCTGGTTGAAGACTATAATATCAGAAAATATCTGAAAAAGAAATTATATGCTGCCGGTATCTCCAAGATTGAAATTGAAAGAGCTTCCGACAGAGTAAAAGTTATCATTTATACAGCAAAACCCGGTGTTGTGATCGGTAAAGCAGGTGCGGAGATCGAAAAGACAAAAGCGGAACTCTCCAAACTGACAGATAAAAAGGTGCTGATCGATATCAAAGAGATCAAGGTACCCGACAGAGATGCACAGCTTGTTGCGGAAAACATTGCGCAGCAGCTTGAAAACCGTGTATCTTTCAGAAGAGCCATGAAGTCCTGCATGGGCAGAACAATGAAAGCAAGAGCACTCGGTATCAAGACAGCCGTTTCCGGACGTCTGGGCGGCGCGGATATTGCCCGTACGGAGTTCTACAGCGAAGGTACTATTCCGCTTCAGACACTGAGAGCTGATATTGACTATGGTTTTGCGGAAGCAGATACCACCTACGGCAAAGTCGGTGTGAAAGTCTGGATCTACAAGGGCGAAGTACTTCCCGCTAAAGGAAATAAGGAAGGGAGCGAGAAATAATTATGTTAATGCCAAAAAGAGTAAAACGTCGTAAACAGTTCCGTGGTTCCATGGCAGGCAAACCTACCAGAGGTACAACGATTACCTATGGCGAATATGGTATTATCGCAACGGAACCGGCCTGGATCAAATCCAACCAGATCGAAGCGGCCCGTGTGGCTATGACCCGTTATGTGAAACGTGGCGGTAAAGTCTGGATCAAGATTTTCCCGGATAAACCTGTAACAACAAAACCAGCAGAAACACGTATGGGTTCCGGTAAAGGTACTCTCGAATACTGGGTAGCAGTTGTTAAGCCGGGACGCGTGCTTTTCGAGATCGCAGGTGTGCCTGAGGATATTGCAAAAGAAGCGCTGCGTCTTGCAACACATAAGCTTCCATGTAAATGTAAAGTCGTTTCTAAAGCAGACTTGGAAGGCGGTGCATCAAATGAAAACTAGTAAATATTTAGAAGATTTAAAGGCAAAGACTTCTGCGGAATTGGCGGAAGAGTTAGTGGCTGCTAAGAAAGAACTTTTCAATTTGAGGTTCCAGAACGCAACAAATCAGTTGGACAATACAGCAAGGATCAAAGAAGTGAGGAAAAATATTGCCCGTATTCAGACTGTGATCACAGCAAAGGCAAACTGAGCATCTGTATTGTATTAACTGGAAAGGAGAGCAAATCGTGGAAAGAAATTTAAGAAAAACACGTACTGGCAAGGTTGTCAGCGATAAAATGGATAAGACGATCGTTGTAGCGATTCAGAATAACGAAATGCATCCGCTTTACAACAAGATCGTAAAAAGAACTTACAAATTGAAAGCTCATGACGAGAACAATGATTGTCATATCGGTGATACCGTCAAGGTTATGGAGACAAGGCCTCTGTCCAAGGACAAGAGATGGAGACTTGTCGAGATTGTTGAGCGTGCGAAGTAAGTAAAACGCAAAAAGCGATCATGAACAAAGTGAAAGGAGAATCAACATGGTTCAGCAGGAAACCAGACTGAAAGTTGCCGATAACACAGGTGCGAAGGAACTGCTTTGCATCAGGGTAATGGGCGGCTCGACAAGAAGATATGCAGGTATTGGTGATATAATTGTTGCTTCTGTTAAAGATGCAACACCAGGCGGCGTTGTGAAAAAGGGCGATGTAGTAAAAGCTGTTGTAGTGCGTACCGTAAAAGGCGCCCGCCGCAAAGATGGTTCTTACATCAGATTCGATGAAAATGCTGCTGTTATTATCAAAGATGACAAAACTCCGAGAGGAACCCGTATCTTTGGACCGGTAGCAAGAGAGCTTCGTGAGAAACAGTTTATGAAGATTGTTTCCCTGGCTCCGGAAGTATTATAGGAGGTACCGGTATGGCGATGTTAAAGATCAAAAAGGGCGATACTGTGAAGGTGATCGCCGGTAAAGATAAAGACAAAGAAGGCAAAGTCCTTGAGATAGACCGCAAGAATGGCCGTGTGCTGGTAGAAGGCGTGAATATGATCACAAAGCATATGAAACCTTCTGCAGCAAATGCTAACGGCGGTATCGTGCAGAGAGAAGCAATGATCGACATTTCCAATGTGATGTATGTGCACAAAGGAAAAGCAACAAGAATCGGCTTTAAGATGGAAGGCGACAGGAAAGTCCGCTTTGCCAAATCTACAGGCGATGTGATCGATTAAGGGAGGAGGTAAAACATGAGCAGATTAAAAGATATGTACAAAAATGAGATCGTAGACGCTATGATCAAAAAGTTTGGCTATAAGAATATCATGGAAGTTCCTAAAATCGACAAGATCGTGGTAAATATGGGTGTCGGCGAAGCAAAGGAAAATCCCAAGGTATTGGAAGCTGCTGCCGCTGATATGGAAAAGATCACAGGACAGCATGCCGTTATTACAAAGGCAAAGAAATCTATTGCAAACTTCAAGATCAGGGAAGGACAGTCCATCGGATGTAAAACAACTCTCCGCGGTGAGAAGATGTATGAGTTTCTGGACCGTCTGATCAATCTGGCACTGCCCCGTGTACGTGACTTCAGAGGCGTCAGCGCAAACGCGTTCGACGGAAGAGGCAACTACGCACTGGGTATCAAGGAACAGATCATCTTCCCGGAGATCGAATATGATAAGATTGATAAAGTAAGAGGCATGGATGTGATCATCGTAACGACTGCCAAGACGGACGAAGAGGCGCGTGAGTTACTGAGATTATTCAATATGCCTTATGAAAAATAACAGGAGGTAAATTCCATGGCTAAGACAGCGATGAAGATTAAACAGCAGCGTAAACCGAAGTTCTCCACAAGAGCATACAGCCGCTGCAAAATTTGTGGTCGTCCCCACGCATATTTAAGAAAATACGGAATCTGCAGAATTTGCTTCCGTGAATTGGCATACAAGGGCGAGATTCCCGGCGTAAAGAAATCAAGCTGGTAAAGGCGCGTGATGAGTCAAAATGAAGAAGGAGGAAACTGACCATGACAATGAGTGACCCTATTGCAGATATGCTTACAAGAATCCGTAATGCAAATACTGCAAAACATGATACAGTAGACGTACCCTCATCTAAAATGAAACTGGCTATCGCGCAGATTCTGGCAGATGAAGGTTATATCAAAAAATTTGAAGTGATAGAAGACGGTTCATTCAATACGATCCGAATTAGTATGAAATACGGCGCAGACAGAAATGAAAAGATCATTTCCGGTATCAAGAGAATTTCCAAACCCGGCCTTCGCGTATATGCGGGCAAGGAAGACATGCCGAAGGTTCTGGGCGGTCTGGGAATCGCTATCATTTCCACAAATCAGGGCGTTATCACGGATAAGAAGGCAAGAGAGTTAGGCGTAGGCGGCGAAGTATTAGCGTTTGTGTGGTAAAGGACGAAAAGAATTTCTAAGGCGTCAGAGGACGCCGCCTAAGAAAATCTAAGTTTCGTCCGTAGGAGAAAATGCGCTGCATTTTCTCTGCTGCTACAGGACGCCGCCTGAGAAAATCCGGGTTTCGCCCCGGCGCTATGACAATATAACAATTAGGAGGTACGGGCATGTCACGTATAGGAAGAATGCCAATCGCGATTCCCGCAGGTGTGACTGTGGAAGTTGCAGAAAATAATAAAGTGACTGTAAAAGGTCCTAAAGGTACTCTGGAGAGAGTACTTCCGTCTGAGATGGAGATCAAGGTGGAAGGTGCGGAAGTTACCGTATCAAGACCGAATGACTTAAAGAAAATGAAATCTTTGCATGGCCTTACCAGAACACTGATCAACAATATGGTAGTCGGTGTGACGGAAGGGTTCCAGAAGAAGCTGGAAGTTAACGGTGTAGGTTACAGGGCAGCAAAGGCAGGCAAGGTGCTTACTTTATCCCTCGGTTATTCCCACCCGGTTGAGATGACAGATCCCGAAGGTATCGAGACAGTACTGGAAGGACAGAACGTGATCATCGTAAAAGGCATCGATAAAGAGAAAGTCGGACAGTTTGCGGCTGAGATCAGAGACAAGAGAAGACCTGAACCTTATAAAGGCAAGGGTATCAAGTATGCTGACGAAGTGATCAGGCGTAAAGTTGGTAAGACCGGTAAGAAATAACAGATAAGGAGAGTGTAAAGATGGTTAGTAAAAAATCAAGACAGGAAGTTCGTGTGAAAAAACACAGAAGAATGCGTAACCGTTTGTCTGGAACCGCTGCAAGGCCTCGTCTTTCGGTATTCAGAAGCAATAATCATATGTATGCTCAAATTATCGACGATACCGCCGGAGTAACGCTTGCTTCCGCCTGCACGCTTGAAAAAGAGGTGAAGGCTGAGTTGGAGAAGACCAACAACGTTGACGCGGCAGCATATCTCGGAACGGTAATCGGTAAAAGAGCGCTTGAAAAGGGTATTACAACAGTTGTCTTTGACAGAGGCGGTTATATATACCAGGGTAAAGTAGCAGCATTAGCTGATGCGGCCAGAGAAGCTGGCCTTACATTCTAGGAAGGGAGAAACGTACATGAAGCGTACAATCATAGATATAAGCAACATGGAATTAACGGAAAAAGTTGTTACCATCAAACGTGTTACTAAGGTTGTAAAGGGCGGACGTAATATGCGTTTTACAGCTCTCGTGGTTGTTGGTGACGGCAATGGTCATGTAGGTGCCGGCCTGGGAAAAGCTACTGAAATCCCTGAGGCTATCAGAAAAGGCAAAGAAGACGCTATCAAGAATCTGGTAAGCGTTGCCATTGATGAAAACAACAGTATCACACATGACTTTATCGGAAAATATGGTTCTTCAGAGGTTCTTTTGAAGAGAGCTCCCGAAGGTACCGGTATCATTGCAGGTGGTCCTGCACGTATCGTCTGCGAACTTGCAGGCATCAGGAACATCCGTACCAAATCTCTGGGCTCCAATAATAAACAGAACGTGGTTCTTGCAGCGATTTCAGGCTTAAGCCAGCTTAAGACTCCTGAGGAGGTTGCAAAAAGCCGCGGCAAATCCGTAGAAGAAGTTGTAAGCTAGAAAGGAGGAGACCCAAAATGGCAGATAATAAAACGTTAAAAATTACTTTAGTGAAATCTCCTATTGGTGCGATCCCTAAGCAGCGTGCAACTGTCGTTGCAATGGGACTTCGAAAAATGCATCAGACAGTGGAAATGCCTGATAACGGAGCGACCAGAGGCATGATTCAGAGAGTAAGACACTTAGTAAAAGTAGAAGAAGCTTAATAGAGAAGGAGGTGTCATCAGGATGGATTTATCTAACTTGAGACCTGCGGAAGGTTCCAAACACAGCGATAGTTTTAGAAGAGGTCGTGGACACGGTTCAGGTAATGGCAAGACAGCCGGTAAAGGCCATAAAGGACAGAAGGCTCGTTCCGGAGCTCCCAGGATCGGTTTTGAAGGCGGTCAGATGCCTTTATACAGACGGCTTCCCAAGAGAGGCTTTAAGAACAGAAACAGAAAAGAGATCGTAGGCATTAATATAGGTGCTCTCGAAGTATTTGAAAATGACTCTGTAGTAGATGTACAGGCATTGATGGACAGAGGCATTGTGAAAAATCCCAGAGATGGTGTGAAAATCCTTGGAAACGGAGAACTTACCAAGAAGCTGAATGTGAAAGCGAATGCTTTCAGTGCATCGGCTGCTGAAAAGATTCAGGCACTTGGTGGAACAACAGAGGTAATGTAATGCTTACAACATTAAAAAATGCATTTAGAGTAAAGGAAATCAGACAGAGAGTTCTGTATACGCTGGGAATGCTGGTAATTATCAGGCTTGCATCCCAGCTCCCTGTACCGGGAGTAAACAGAGACTATTTTGCCAACTGGTTTGCCCAGCAGACAGGAGATGCATTTAATCTCTTTGATGCGTTTACAGGCGGCTCATTTTTGAGCATGTCAGTCATTGCGCTCAATATCACACCTTATATCACATCTTCCATCATTATACAGCTTCTGACCATTGCAATCCCGAAGCTGGAGGAGATGCAGAAGGATGGAGAAGAGGGCAGAAAGAAAATCACGGCAATCACCCGTTATGTTACGGTGGCACTGGCAGTGATCGAATCCGGCGCTATGGCGATCGGCTTTGGAAGGCGCGGCCTTTTGCAGACTTATAATGCACTGAATGTTATAACAGTGATCGTTGCGCTTACGGCCGGCAGTGCGTTCCTGATGTGGATCGGTGAGCGGATCACGGAAAAAGGTATCGGAAACGGCATTTCTGTTGTCCTGACGATCAATATCGTTTCAAGACTGCCGCAGGAGCTTACCACACTGTTTAACCAGTTTATATCCGGCAGGGAGATCGCGCCGGCAGTGGTTGCCGCAGTGATCATTATTGCGGTGATCATTATCATGGTGGTACTTGTTATCGTCCTGAATTCCGGAACCCGTAAGATTCCGGTGCAGTATGCAAAGAAGATGCAGGGAAGGAAAATGTATGGAGGAAATTCCAGCAATATCCCGCTGAAGATCAATACGGCGGGCGTTATTCCGGTAATCTTCGCATCTTCTCTTATGCAGTTCCCTGTGATTATCTGTTCCCTGCTGGGAGTGAGCGGCGGCACAGGTTTTGGCGGCAAGGTATTGAGGGCGCTCAGTTCAAGCAACTGGTGCAGGCCGAGCGAGCCGCTTTACAGCATTGGCCTTGTATTATATATTGTTCTGGTCGTATTCTTTGCCTATTTCTATACATCTATTACTTTCAATCCGATAGAGATTGCAGAGAATATGAAGAAGCAGGGCGGATTTATCCCCGGTATCAGACCGGGCAGACCGACCAGCGAGTACCTGTCAAAAATTTTGAACTATATTATCTTCATTGGTGCCTGCGGACTGACGATCGTATGCGTACTGCCGTTTTTCTTTAACGGTGTATTCGGCGCAAGCGTATCCTTCGGCGGCACGAGCCTGATCATTATCGTCAGCGTTATAGTGGAGACATTGAAACAGGTAGAATCACTGATGCTGGTTCGCAATTATAAAGGATTTTTGAACGATTGATAAAGAAAGGGCCACAGGCCTTATGATATGGGATGGGGAGTACCTCATCCCATAATCCGGTGAAGAAGGTTAAAACCCAAGATAGGGAGGTTTGTCAATGAAAATTATAATGTTAGGGGCACCCGGGGCAGGAAAAGGAACACAGGCACATATGATAGCGGAAAAGTATCATCTGCCTCACGTTTCCACAGGGGATATTTTCCGTGCCAATATCAAGAACGGTACGGAGCTTGGAAAAGAAGCAAAAGGTTACATGGATCGCGGTGAACTCGTGCCGGATGAACTGACAGTCAGGATTCTTCTCGACAGGGTGGCTCAGGAGGACTGTAAGAACGGATACATTCTGGATGGCTTCCCGAGAAATATTCCGCAGGCTGAAGTTCTGGAAAAGGAACTTGAAAATCTTGGCGAAAAGATCGATGCGGCGATCGATATGGAAGTACCGGATGAGAGTATCATCAGAAGGATGTCAGGAAGACGCGCATGTTCATCCTGCGGCGCAACGTATCATATTGTAAATGTACCGCCGAAAAAAGAGGGCATATGTGATGTCTGCGGGGAGGCGCTCATTCTCCGTGATGATGATAAAGAGGAAACAGTGCAGAAGCGTCTGGATGTTTATCATGAACAGACCCAGCCGCTGATCGAGTTTTATACCAAAAAAGGTATCCTGAAGACGGTGGACGGCACACAGGATATGATGAGTGTGTTTCAAACAATTACGAAAATTCTGGAATAGACATATAGATTAAAGAAGGCATGGGCAATGGCAGTTAGTGTAAAATCAGCAAGAGAAATTGAGCTTATGCGGGAGTCCTGCAGGCTCCTCGAAATAGTGCATGACGAATTGGGGAAAATGATCAGGCCGGGTATCTCCACTCTGGACATCGACAGAAAGGGAGATGAAATGATCAGGGAGATGGGCTGTATACCGAATTTTAAAAATTACAACGGTTATCCGGCATCAATCTGCGTTTCGGTCAATGATGAAGTGGTACACGGAATCCCGAGCAGGGACAGGATACTGATGGACGGCGATATCGTGAGTCTGGACGCCGGGCTGATCTATAAAGGATATCATTCCGATGCGGCAAGGACGCATGCGGTGGGAGAAATCAGCGAAGAGGCAAGACTTTTAATAGAAAGAACACGTCAGAGTTTTTTTGAAGGTATCAGGAATGCAAGGGCGGGCGCGCATCTTTATGATATCTCCAATGCGATCGATGGTTATATCAGTCAGTTCGGATACGGGATCGTCAGAGATCTTGTGGGGCACGGCATCGGAACCTCCCTGCATGAAGATCCACAGGTTCCCAACTTCAGGCAAAGAAGAAAAGGGATCAGGCTGGTGCCCGGAATGACGCTGGCTGTGGAGCCCATGATCAATCTGGGACGTGCCGATGTGGAATGGCTGGACGATGACTGGACAGTCGTGACAGAGGACGGAAGCATTTCGGCTCATTACGAAAATACGATCCTGATCACAGAGGGCGAACCGGAAATTCTGACCCTCAGCCATTGAACATTATAATAAAAACAGCAGAATTTCCGGAAGCACATAACTCGATTTACAGATGCGGAGCAGCTGGAAAGCGAGTTGCATGTGAGATGTGCCGGAGGAAATTCTGCGGAACTGGAATAATAGAAACAGCAGAATTTCCGGAAGCACATAACTTGATTTACAGATGCGGAGCAGCCGGAAAGCGGGTTGCATGTGAGATGTGCCGGAGGAAATTCTGCGGAACTGGAATAATAACTAAAATAATATGACAGGTTGTATGGCGTTGTCCCTTGCGGGACATGATCGAAATAAGATATATCTCATAGTCAGGGAAGAAAAAGAGTATGTTTATCTTGCGGATGGAAAGGAAAGAACCTGCGAGCATCCGAAGAAAAAGAATAAGAAGCATATCCAGATAATAAAAAAATATAAGAATCCCGAAGTGGCCGGAAAGCTCCTTCGGGGTGAAAGTATTGATGTAAGTATCATGATTCAGGAGGTTAAAGCATGTCAAAAGCAGATGTAATCGAAATTGAAGGAACTGTAGTGGAAAAACTGCCTAATACGATGTTCCAGGTAGAGCTGGAAAACGGACACAAGGTGCTGGCACATATCAGCGGAAAACTGAGACAGAATTTTATCCGTATCCTGCCCGGCGACAGGGTGACATTGGAGCTTTCCCCCTACGACCTCTCCAAAGGAAGAATCATCTGGAGGGATAAGTAAGAAAAGATAATTGCAAGCCCGTAGAATAAAGGCTTTCAAATAATTTATGCTTGCATTAATAATGCGGATATGATACAATGAGAGACGGTCTTTTTGAAAGGAGGGAACACGATGAAGGTTAGATCATCAGTAAAACCGATTTGCGAAAAGTGCAAAGTTATTAAGAGAAAAGGAAAAGTAAGAATAATCTGTGAGAATCCAAAGCATAAACAGGTACAGGGCTGAGAGCCTGTTCCATGCTGACTTGTGCAGCGTTTTACTTTTTGATACCGAGAGGTATTCGGAAAGGCTGGATTTATTTCCGGCTGGCTGACATGAGACCGGTCCGCAGGGCGGAACGGCTGTTGATCAGCCCAGTCAATTAGTAACTTAATTGCATAAGGAAGTGCTGTGAAATAAATTTGCTGCAAATTTATTTTTGGCAATTTCTGGCAAATCCAAAGAAACAAAGAAAGTGGAGGAAAATGGAATGGCTCGTATTTCAGGTGTAGACTTACCCAGAGACAAACGTGTCGAAATCGGACTTACCTATATTTATGGTATTGGACGTGTGAGTGCAACAAAAATCTGTGCGGCGGCGAAGGTAAATCCTGATACCCGTTGTCGTGATCTGACAGATGAAGAAGTAAAGAAGATCAGCGAAGTGATCGATGCAGATTATATGGTGGAGGGTGATTTAAAGAGAGAAGTTGCTCTGAACATCAAGAGGCTGCAGGAAATCGGATGCTATCGTGGTATCCGTCACAGAAAGGGACTTCCTGTCCGCGGTCAGAATACAAAGACCAATGCGAGGACAAGAAAAGGTCCGAAGAGAACCGTAGCAAACAAGAAGAAATAAGTAAATTGTTGATGATGCAGATGTATCGCATGCAAAATGCATACATGCAAAATGTATACATGCAAAATGCATACATGCAAAATGCATACATGCATAGTAAAAAGAAAGTAGGTTAGTTTAAAATGGCAAAAAAAGTTACAGCAAAAAAAGTGACAAAAAGACGTGTCAAGAAAAACGTTGAACGCGGACAGGCACATATTCAGTCTTCCTTTAATAATACGATCGTCACACTGACGGATACGGAAGGCAACGCTCTCAGCTGGGCAAGTGCCGGTGGTCTTGGTTTTAGAGGTTCAAGGAAATCTACTCCGTATGCAGCACAGATGGCAGCAGAAACAGCAACTAAGGCAGCACTGATCCATGGCCTTAAGACAGTTGATGTTTTTGTAAAGGGCCCCGGCTCAGGACGTGAAGCAGCGATCCGTGCGCTTCAGGCTTCAGGGCTGGAAGTAGTGAGCATTCGTGACGTAACCCCGGTTCCTCATAACGGGTGCCGCCCTCCGAAACGCCGTCGTGTATAATGAATTGTTAAAATTAATTTTAGCAATTCATGCAAATTGCAAAGCAATTAGCGAAGCCCGTACGGGCTTTTGAGTTGAAACGTTGGAAGAATGTACGAAAATACGTATTGTAAACAATGTATAGAAAGAGAGGAAATTAATTAAATGGCAGTAAACAGAGTACCGGTACTGAAAAGATGTCGTTCCCTGGAACTTGATCCGACTTTTCTGGGATATGATAAGAAGTCCAGAAGAAAATCTCCCAGAGCGGGCAAGAAGATGAGTGAGTATGCTGTGCAGCTCCGTGCAAAACAGCAGGCGAAATTCATCTATGGCGTTTTGGAGAAACCTTTCAGAAATTACTATAATAAAGCGGAAAGAATGAAAGGCCGTACAGGTGAGAACCTGATGATCCTGCTGGAGAGAAGGCTTGACAGCGTAGTATTCAGAATGGGTTTTGCAAGAACAAGAAGAGAGGCAAGACAGATTGTCGGCCATCAGCATATCCTTGTCAACGGTAAGCCCGTACAGATTCCTTCTTATCTGATCAGCGCCGGCGATACGATAGAGATCAGAGAGAAATCCAGAGAACTGCAGAGATATAAAGATATTATTGAAGTGACAGCAGGCAGGCTGGTTCCGGAATGGATGGATGTAGATCTGGAAGCTTTCAAAGGCACCATTAAAGCACTTCCTACAAGAGAAATGATAGACGTACCTGTTGATGAAATGGCTATCGTCGAATTATATTCTAAATAATGTGGCGTAAAAGAAAAACAAAGTGCAAAGTGACGTTATCACAAAGTGATACCGTCACTTGTCGGCGAATATTTGTTTTTCTTATGCGTCTGTAGTTTTCATAAAAGGAGGGTGTTTGCAGTGTTTGATTTTGAAAGACCTAATATTGAGGTTGTAGAAATCTCTGACGATAAAAAGTATGGCAAATTTGTGGTGGAACCTTTGGAAAGAGGTTATGGCATCACACTTGGTAACTCTCTCAGAAGAATTATGCTTTCTTCTTTGCCCGGCACCGCTGTAAGCCAGGTGAAATTTGATGGCGTGTTACATGAATTTACGACGATCGAAGGCGTAAAGGAAGATGTGACTGAGATCATAATGAACATCAAGAGCCTTGCGATAAAAAACAACAGCGAGAGCAATGAACCAAAGACAGCATATATTGATTATCAGGGCGAGGGCGTGATCCACGCTTCTGATATTCAGGTTGATCAGGATATCGAGATCATGAATCCGGATCAGGTGATCGCGACATTAAGCGGCGGAAAAGATTCCAAGCTGTATGTGGAACTGACGATCACAAAGGGCCGTGGGTATGTGGGCGCTGACAAGAATAAGAGCAGTGATATGTCTATCGGTGTTATTGCAGTGGATTCTATCTATACACCTGTAGAGCGTGTCAATGTGACGGTGGAGAATACCCGTGTCGGTCAGGTGACTGACTTTGATAAGCTGACGATGGATGTATATACGGACGGAACGCTTGCGCCGGATGAGGCGGTGAGCCTTGCGGCAAAAGTACTCAGCGAGCATTTAAGCCTCTTTATCGATCTTTCCGAGAATGCGAAGTCCGCGGAGGTTATGGTGGAAAGAGAAGATGACGAAAAAGGGAAGGTTCTTGAGATGAGCATCGATGAACTGGAACTTTCCGTCCGTTCTTATAACTGTTTGAAACGTGCAGGTATCAATACGGTGGAAGAACTTACAAATAAAACTTCCGAGGATATGATGAAGGTTCGCAATCTGGGCCGCAAGTCTCTGGAAGAAGTGCTGGCGAAGCTGAAAGAGTTAGGCCTTCAGTTAAATCCCAGCGAGGAGTGATGAAACGGGCGTATCCGGTAAGACCGATGAGCGCGGATATGTGTTTTCATAAATGGTAACTATCAATATACAGGTAATATCCCGGTAAGTAAGTCCGATGCGCGTGGCCGGAATAGACCATTTAATGTGAAAGGAGCCTATCATGGCAAAATACAGAAAACTTGGCAGAACAAGCAGCCAGAGAAAAGCACTGCTCAGAAATCAGGTTACGGCGCTTTTATATCATGGCAAGATCGTTACAACCGAAGCGAGAGCAAAAGAAGTGCGCAAGATCGCGGAGCATGTGATCACTTTGGCTGTAAAGGAAAAAGATAATTTCGAAACCGTAAAGGTGAAAGCAAAAGTAGCACGTAAGGACAAAGACGGCAAGAGGGTCAAAGAGGTTGTTGACGGCAAGAAAGTAACCGTATTTGACGAAGTGGAAAAAGAGATCAGAAAAGATCTGCCGTCCAGACAGCATGCGAGACGTCAGATGATGAAAGTACTTCTTCCTGTGACGGAAATACCGACTGCGCCTGCCGGACGTAAGAAAAATACAAAAGAGATCAATATGGCAAATAAGCTGTTTGATGAAGTTGCACCGAAATATGCGAACCGTAAGGGCGGCTACACAAGGATCGTAAAGATCGGTCCCCGTAAAGGTGATGCGGCGATGCAGGTAGTATTAGAGTTAGTATAAAATGATAAAATGCACATACCCTGCAGTTTGCTGTGGGGTATGTGACTTTGTGGGTCTATAGGATAGAGGCTTTATGTTATGTGCGTATGAGTGCATAAAGAAAATATTTTGAAGAATAAAGAAAAGGAGAAACGTTATGAAGGGAAATGTTGTAGTTGGACAGTCCGGCGGGCCTACCGCGGTAATCAATTCTTCTGTTGCAGGTGTATATGCGGCAGCAAAGAAGCTCGGTGTGAACAAAGTATATGGCATGGTTCACGGCATCGAAGGTTTTTTGCAGGACAAGATTTGCGATCTGGATGAGTATCTTGCTGATGAGACAGGTATCGAACTGTTAAAGAGAACTCCGTCGGCTTTTCTTGGTTCCTGCCGGTTTAAAATGCCGAAAATCGAGGGACATGAGGATGTCTATGAGAAAATTTTTGAGATCATGGAAAAGCATGATATCGAGTGCCTTTTCTACTGCGGCGGAAATGACTCTATGGATACCGTAAAGATGCTTTCCGATTATGCGGCGGCTCATGGCAAGAGCCAGAGATTTGTGGGCGTACCGAAAACGGTTGACAACGATCTTCCGATCACCGATCACTGTCCGGGTTACGGTTCCGCTGCAAAATATATCGCAACATCCATGAAAGAGATCATCCGCGACAACTCCTCTTTCGGCGTACAGAAACCTACGGTTTGTATCGTGGAGATCATGGGACGTAATGCAGGCTGGCTTACGGCTGCTGCCGCTTTATCCCGCGGAAGCGACTGTGAAGGCCCTGATGCGATCTATCTGCCGGAGAGAGTATTTGACATGGATGCGTTCATGGAGAAGGTAAAAGAGCTGGCAGCGAAGAAATCTTCTGTTGTGATTGCCGTATCCGAGGGCGTTCAGATCGCGGACGGCAGATTTGTATGCGAACTTGGCAGAGAAGTTGCTGTGGATGCGTTCGGCCATAAGCAGATGTCCGGTACGGCAGTGATCCTTGCACAGAAAGTTGCCGAGGAGACGGGTCTTAAGACAAGGGCGATCGAGTTCTCCACACTGCAGAGAGCCGCTACACACATTGCTTCCCTGACAGATATCAACGAAGCGTTTCAGGTAGGCCATGACGCTGTGGTTGCCGCGAACGAAGGCAAGACCGGCATGATGATCACACTGGACAGAAACGGCGACGATCCTTACCAGTGCGGTACAAGCGCTTACGATATCCACGCTATCGCAAATGTGGAGAGAAAAGTGCCCGACGAGTGGATCACGGCGGACGGTACGGATCTGACAGATGATTTCGAGAAGTACGGCAGACCCCTTATCATGGGTGAGCTGATGCCGCTGTATGTAAACGGCACACCGAGACATCTGGTGAGAAAGTAAATTAGGAAAAAGTAATGAAAAAGAGGGCATTGAGAAGTTCAATGCCCTTTTATGATGATTCGGGTCACTGAACAAACACATCTATATTATGCGCAGCAAAGTATGTCCGATATTCTGCAGGGATATCAGAATCTGTAATAATAATATCTGCAACGGTCAAATCACAGATCTTCATAAAGTTGGTCTTACCAAATTTGTGAGAGGCTAGTGCAAAGACAACTGTGCCGGAGGCTTTTCTTACGGTTTCGCAGACAGTCTGCTCAAAGTTGGAATAGGTTGTAAAACCGCCGGAAACATCGGCTCCGGCTGCACCTAAAAAGGCATATTTGAAATGAAAATCCTGCATGGATTTTATAAAGGTATCACCGCTTAGAAAATGTCTGTCATACCCGCTCAGATTTCCGCCGGTTACAAGTACGGAAGCATAAGGGTTGAGGGCAAGGATAGCAGCAACAAGAATGCTGTTTGTAACAAAGTTGGCTTTTCGGGACAGCATTGCCTGAGCTATGGCGGCGCAGGTGTCACCGCAGCCGATAAATATATTATCTCCGTCGCTCACCAGACGGGAAGCGATGGAGGCGATATACCGTTTGTCAGAACTGAAATTCAGGATTTCATTTTTTATCATGGAACGGGGAAGAAAAATAGAATCTGTATTTTCAGAAGTCATAATAGCGCCCCCGTAGATTCGCTGGACATATCCTTCTTCCTCTAACAGATTCAGATCTTTTCGGATGGTCACCTCGGAGACCTCAAATCTGGAACATAAATCTTCCACAAAAACTTTCCCCTGATCTAACAAAATGTCTTTTATTTGCATGATTCTTTCGGAACGATGCATAAATAACTCCTCCTGATTCAATAAATGAATACATATCTATTGTATATTCTCCTATATTTCCGTGATTAAGTCAATGGTAAAAATGACAAAAACGAAATAATAAACTTTCGGTTATATGGTAAAACGAAATAAATATTGAAACAAATAGAAACATAATATATAATAAAAACATCAAATCGAAATAAAACAGAAAGGGAAAAGGAAATGAGCTGGTTAAAGGAGATTATAGGGACGGAGAAAGCGGTTATTGCAATGTGCCATTTGCAGCCTCTTCCGGGTGATCCGGGCTTTTCAAAAGAAAAGGGGATGGATTGGGTTGTGGACAGAGCCTATAAAGATTTAACGGCATTGCAGGACGGCGGTGTCGATGCAGTAATGTTTTCAAATGAGTTCAGCCTCCCGTATTTAACGGAGGTCAAAAAGGAAACGGTGGCTGCAATGGCGTACGTTGTGGGTACACTGAAAAAGGAAGTGAGGATTCCGTTTGGTGTAAATGCATTGTGGGATGGCTCAGCGTCGATAGATATTGCAGTGGCGACAGGGGCAAAATTTGTAAGAGAGATTTTTACAGGCGTATATGCGAGTGACTTTGGTCTCTGGAATACAAATTACGGAGAGGTGGCAAGACATCGCTGCAGGGTAGGCGGAGAAGATGTAAAACTTCTTTTCAATATTGTTCCGGAAGCGGCAAAATATCTGGGAGAGAGGGATATCGTCCAGATTGCAAAATCGACGGTGTTCAACTGTAAGGCGGACGCGTTGTGTGTATCGGGATTGACAGCGGGGGTCGAGACAGATCAACAGATTCTGAAAGAAGTAAAGGATGCTGTAAAAGATACGGTTGTTCTCGCGAATACCGGATGCAGGATCGACAATATTGAAAAGCAGCTGGCAGTTGCGGATGGCGCCGTTGTGGGGACTACGTTCAAATATGACGGTGTATTTGAAAATGGCGTAGATAAGGAAAGGGTTCTCAGATTTATGGACAAGGTGCATAGCTGTCGGAAGTCATGATTGACGGCATGAACATAGACATTTATGAAAAGAAAGGAAGGTATGGTTATGAAAAAGAAATGGATCACGTGGCTCGTTCTCGGATGTATGACAGTTTCTTTGTGGGGATGCGGTTCAAAACAGGAGGAGCAGCCGGCGGCAGAGTCAGCTCCGGCGGCGGAGGAAGCAGCAGAAGAGACGACAGAAGCGGCTTCTGCAGAAAGCGGTGATTATAAGATCGCTACAGTTGTAAAAGAAAGTTCGGATCCGTGGTTTATCCGTATGGAGGAAGGTGTAAACCGTTTTGCGGATGATACCGGTGTGAACGCTTTTCAAAAGGGACCGAGCAAGACGGATGCGGCGCAGCAGGTGCAGGTTATTGAGGAACTTGTTGCACAGGATATCGATGCAATCTGTGTGGTGCCCATCGATCCGGCAGCCTGCGAGAGTGTACTGAAGAAAGCAATGGACAAGGGGATTGTTGTGATCACACACGAAGCGACAACGCAGCAGAATTGCGACTTTAATATTGAGGCATTTGACAATGCGGGATATGGCGCATATATGATGGATGAACTGGCAAAGGCGATGGGAGAGGAAGGACAATATGTATGTATGGTTTCCTATCTGACCAATGCGGCACATAAGGAGTGGTCAGATGCGGCAATCGCCCGCCAGAAAGAAATGTATCCGAATATGGAACTGATTCCGGAAGAAAAAATAGAAACGGAAGACAGCATGGAAGTGGCATACGAGAGAGTAAAGGAAATATTGAAAAAGTATCCTGATATCAAAGGCTTTCTCGGAACAGCCAGCAATGATCCTCCGGGAGCGGGAAAAGCAATCGATGAGATGGGACTGACAGGAAAAGTATTTGCGGCGGGAACATCCGTGACATCCGTGGCGGCGCCCTATCTGGAGAGTGGTTCCGTGGCAACTGCTACCTGCTGGGATCCCGCAGATGCAGGTTATGCGATGAATGTACTTGCTAAAATGATTCTTGATGGCAAAAGAGATGAGATTCAGACAGGTTTGGACCTTGGTGTACCGGGCTTTGAAAGCATTTCGGTGACAGACGGGAAGTATATTAACGGGGAAGGCTGGATCGCGATCACCAAAGATAATATGTCAGACTATAATTTCTAAAAGCAGAATATTCGCTGAGTAATAAGGGACGAGGAGGTTCAGAGATGCGAATGCATTTTCTGTAACCTCCTTTTAGCTGAAGCATTCATGCCCGGATAAGCACGGGCATAGGGATGATGGGAGAGGATTAGCAAATGTCAGATGTTATGTTACAGATCAGCCAGATAAGCAAAGCTTTTGGGGGAGTACAAGCGCTTGATAAAGTGGATTTGGAGATCCGCCGCGGAGAGATTCATTGTCTGGCAGGGGGCAATGGTTCCGGCAAGTCAACATTGATTAAGATTATTTCGGGATATTATAAGGCTGACAGTGGTACGATCAGCATAGAAGGACATGATCACAGTAAATTAAATCCGATCGAAGCGATCATGTCCGGAATACAGGTCATTTATCAGGATTTTTCTGTTTTTCCGAATTTGACGGTGGCTGAAAATATTGCGATGTATGATGCCGTGGCGTCGAAGCAGAAACTGCAAAACTGGAAAAGGACAGCGGAAACAGCAAAAAATACCATGGATAAGCTGGGGATCACGATACCGCCGGATGCCCTTGTGGAAGAACTTCCTGTGGCGGACAGACAGCTTGTGGCAATCTGCAGGGCGATGGTTCACGATGCGAAACTGATCATTATGGACGAGCCGACAACGGCACTCACAAGGAGGGAAGTAGATAAGCTGTTCGGAATTATCAGGATACTGCAGCAAAAGGGAATTGCTATTTTATTTGTAAGCCACAAACTGGATGAGGTGTTTGAGATTGCCGACAATTTTACGATTCTCAGAAACGGGAAAAAGGTCATTAGTGATGCGGCATCTAATGTGGACAATGATAAATTTATATACTATATGACCGGAAGGGCAATTAAAAAAGAAAATTTTACGCCTAAAGAGATCAGAAAAGACAAACCGCTGTTTGAGGTCAGGGATCTGTGCCTTGAGAAGGGTTTTGAACATATCAGTTTTAAGGTATATGCGGGGGAAGTGCTGGGTATAGTCGGGCTTTTGGGTTCAGGGAGAACAGAACTTGCGGAATCGCTGTTCGGACTGCTGCCATCGACAAGCGGTGATATCTTAATTGACGGAGAAGCGGTACGTATCCGCACACCGCAGGATGCAATAAGACATAAGATTGGATATGTTCCCGAGGACAGGCTGACAGAGGGTCTGTTTTTAGGACAGCCGATTGAAAATAATATGATGCTTGCAAATATCGATGCACTTACCACAAAAAGAAAAATGATCGACTGGAAAACCCTGCATGAGCATGCCGGGGCATGGAGGGATGAACTGTCCATAAAAATGGGTGCCATGAATGCATTGATCACAACTCTTTCCGGCGGAAACCAGCAGAAAGTAGTGTTGGCAAAATGGCTTGAGATACAACCGAAAGTGTTGATCCTGAACGGTCCCACGGTAGGAGTTGATATCGGGGCAAAGTATGATCTGCACGCGTATCTGCACAGGCTTGCAGAGGCGATGGAAACGGCGATCATTGTTATTTCGGATGATATCCCGGAATTGATTGAAAATTGTAACAGAATCATTGTTATGAAACAGGGAAGGCTGACCGGGGAATACAGCAATAAAGAAGTAACCGAGCAGGAACTGATGAGCGCGGTCACTGCACAGAAGGAGGAAGCAGATGAAAACTAAAAAGCTTTTAAAGAGAAATGAATTTTATGTAGCCGTGACCATTTTTCTGTTGAGCCTTGTCATTCAGCTTCGAAGCGGCCAGTTCTTTACGGCAAACAATTTTGTGGATCTGGCGAGAGCCATGATCATTCCGGGCATGTTGACGATGGGAGTGATGATGGAGATCATATCGGGCGGTATTGATGTGTCTTTTCCGGCTATTTCGATGTTAAGCATGTACGCGACTCTGGAACTTTTGCTAAAAACAGAATATGATGGACCGGTTGCACTGGCTTTTGCGGTTGCAACGATGATCGGTCTGTGCCTTGGGCTTATCAACGGGGCACTGATCTGTTGGCTGAAATTGCCCGCTTTCATTATTACATTGGGAACTTCCAGTATTTATCTGGGATTTATGCAGGCTGTGTTAAAGAGCCACACATCGTCACTTCTGCCGGGACCGGTCAGCAGAATGGTAAAATCATTCTTGCTGACGGTGACAAATCAGGAGCTTGGGATATCAAGTTCCCTTCCGAGTGTATTTGTTTTTTTGATCATTATTGTGGCATTTACGGCTTTTCTTTTAAAATATACCATGCTGGGGCGCGGTATATACGCGCTGGGCGGTGATCCGGTGGCGGCGGAGAGAGCAGGTTTCCATGTCAATGGCATCAGATTGTTTGTATATGGTTTTATGGGTGCTCTGGCAGGTTTTGTCGGAATCACGAGAACTATCCTGGTGGGAAGCTGCCAGCCGAACAGTCTGATCGGCTATGAAATGACCTGTATTGCGGCGGTTGTGCTGGGCGGCACAAGGATCAGCGGCGGGCATGGAACCGTGACGGGGTCTCTGCTGGGGGCACTGCTTCTTACGATGGTGAGCAACAGCCTGATCCTGATGGGGATTCCCACTTACTGGAGCAAATTTGTGACGGGCATTCTGATCATTTTGGGGACAGGTGTATCGGCATATCAGGCATTAAAGAGACAGAAACAATTGGCAGCCAATGTATTGGAGGACTAAGGAGGGTAGTGATGAAAGATAAGATAGTTCATTTCTTGAAAGCGGATTCCAATATTTCGCGTCTCAGTATACTGTTGTTCGTTTCAGTCGTGGCGCTTGCGATTATGGAACCGGATATTTTCCTGACGCAGGATTATATGGTATCCATGCTGTATCTTTTTCCGGAATTCGGCATTCTTGCGCTGGGAATGGCGTTTTGTATGATCAGCGGAGGAATTGACCTGTGCGTTGTCGCAACGGCAAATTTTTCCGGCATTCTGGCATGTATTTTTATGAAAACGGTGCTGGGGGATTCGGAGACGCCAGGGGCGGGGATTGCAGTACTTTGTATTGCAGTGCTGCTCGCTTTATTGATCGGCATGATATGCGGTGCTTTGAACGGCGTACTGATAGCAAAACTGGGGATACCGCCTATTCTGGCAACACTGGGTGGGAGCGATTTGGTCATGGGGCTGGCGATTGCCCTGACAAAGGGATCTTCTGTAACGGATATTCCGCCGGCGTTAAATGCGACGGGAACACATATTTTCGGTAACCTGTTTCCGGTAACGCTGCTTGTGTTTATATTGTGCGCGTGCTTTGCGGCATATCAGCTAAATAAAACGACTTTCGGCTATAAATTATATATGATGGGTTCAAATGCGACAGCGTCGAGATACTCCGGTGTGGATAATGAGAAGACCATTATGAAGACATATATTTTCAGCGGGATGCTGGCGGCGGTTTCAGGCCTTTTGATGTGTGCGAGGTTCAATACCGCCAGGGCGGACTTCGGATCATCCTATACGATGCAGGCTATTTTGATCTGTGTACTCGGTGGCGTGAATCCAAACGGGGGATCAGGGAAAGTGAGAGGCGTTGTGTTTGCGGTGCTGATTCTGCAGGTACTCTCATCGGGACTGAATATGTTTCCGTCACTCAGCAACTTTTACAAAGACCTGATCTGGGGGGCGGCCCTGATCCTGATCATTGCGTGTAACCATGTTGGAAACAGACTGGCGGAGAAAAGACTGTTAGGCGGTAATTAAGAGAGGAGATAATATAAAATGGCTAAAGGAATTAAAGAAATTAAAAAACCGATCGTTGCATTGCTGCATCTGGCAGCATTTCCGAGTGATCCCAATTATGTGAGAGGGACAACCATGGGAGAGATTGTGAAACAGGCGGCAAAGGATCTGGAGGCCCTGCAGAAGGGCGGTGTGGATGCCGTGCTGTTTTCAAATGAATTCGGCATACCCTATAGAAATGTGGCGGATCATATGACTACGGCGGCTATCGCAAGGATCGTAGGGGAATTGAAACATGATATTTCCGTACCTTATGGCGTGGATCTTTTGCAGGATCCGGTCAATATCATCGATCTGGCGGTCGCGGTGGAGGCATCCTTTGTGAGAGAGCAGTTTACCGGCGCTTTTGTCGGGGAAGGGGGGATATTCCGCACTGATATTGCGGAGACGTTGAGACGGCGCAGGCAATTGGACGCAATGGATCTGGAAATGTATTACTTCCTGAATAATGAATCGGATGTCTATTTAAATGACCGGGACTATGCGACAATCGTGCGGTCGATGATCTTCAAATGTAAGCCGGACGGTATCTGTGTGGCGGGAATCCATGCCGGGGCTGATCCGGATTCGGCGTGGATAAAGGGAATCAAGGAGGCCGCAAAGAGTACCAGAGTATTCTGCAATACAGGATGTAAGAAAGAAAATATCCGTGAGAAGCTGACAGTGGCGGACGGTGCCTTTGTGGGAACCACCTTCAAAGTGGACGGAAAATTTGAGAACTTTATTGATTATCACAGAGTAAAAGAGTTTATGGATGAAGTAAAAGATTTCCGTAAAGGGTTTACGGAGTAAGGGGAGTATAACATGCGCTATTACATGGGAGTTGATGTCGGGAGTTCTTCAAGTAAAGGAGTGCTGGTGGACCAGGAGGGAAAGATTCATGCGGAGATAAGCTTTCCGCATGATATGGAGAATCCAAAACCTGGCTATTACGAGCACGACGCCGAAGAGGTATGGTGGGGAGATTTCTGCAGGATCAGCAGAAATCTGCTTATCATGGGTAAAGTGGCTCCGGAGGAGATAAAAAGTATCGGAGTCAGCGCGCTTGGAGCGGACTGCGTCCCTGTGGATGAAAATTGTGTGCCGCTTCGCAGGGCGATCCTCTACGGGATCGATGCCAGAGCGGAGGAAGAGCTCAGAGAGATAGAGGACAGCATCGGACCGGAAAAAATCAGAGAGATGCGGAGTAATCCGCTGTGTTCCGAAGATGTTTTCGCAAAATCGCTCTGGATCAAGAATAAAGAGCCGGAGATTTACAAAAAAACATATAAATTCTGCACGGCGTCCACTTATCTGACGGCGAAACTGACAGATGTTTTTGTGGTGGATAATTATCTGGCGCAGCTCTGTTACTTTCCGGCTTACCATAAAGACGGAACACTGGCAAAAGAGATGGTTTCCCGTTTTATTGAACCGTCCATGATGGCAGATACGGCGTCCTGTACGGATGTGGTGGGAAAGGTGACAAAGCGGGCGGCAGAACAGACCGGGCTTATGGAGGGAACACCTGTGATCACCGGCACGGATGATGCAGGCGCCGAAGCCGTCAGTGCAGGTATTGTGGGTCAGGGTGATACGATGATTATGTTGGGATCTTCCATGTATATGATCAGCCTGTCGGATCGGCCTATCGCTGACTCCAGATTGTGGAACAGTGCCTATCTGGTTCCGGGGGTTCATTCTATTCAGGGTGCCACTAATAATATGGGAACCGTGACAAAATGGATGAAAGAGAAATTGTTTCCGGAACTGGAAGATAAGGAGAGAAACGGCGGTGAAAACGCTTATGCGGCGATGATGAAACTGGGGGAGAGCGTGCCCGCAGGTGCTGATGGGCTGGTAGCGCTGCCCTATTTTTCGGGAGAGCGGACACCGATCAATGATCCCTGTGCGAGCGGTGCCCTGTTCGGACTGCGCCTGCATCATGACAAAAGGCATATATACCGGGCTTTTCTGGAGGGAATCGCTTACAGCATAGCTCAGAATATTCTGGTATTGGAAGAAAATCAGGTGGAGATCAGGCGTTTGACGGCGACCGGGGGCGGGACGAAGAACAGACTGCTTTTACAGATACTGGCAGACGTTACAGGGAGGGAGATTTTTGTTCCGAAGGTGACAATTGGGGCTTCCTATGGGGATGCCGTTCTCGCGATGATAGGCTGCGGGGAGATTCCTTCTTTTGAACAGGCAGGAAAATTATTCCGGTATGCTTCATCTTACAAACCCGATAAGGAGAGACATCTTTTTTACAGAGAAGGGCTGCAGCGATTTACGGAGTTTTATAAAAGTACAAAAATCATGTAAGAGAAATATGGGGGAGAGGTCAGGAAAGAAAATATTCCATAGGTCCTATCTGCCCTATTATCTGCTTACCTGCCTGATAGAAGAGACGGGAGAAAAATATTTTTGTTTCAAAATAATCCAAGTAGATTTTACAAAAAATCCAACTGGGAAAGCAGTATTTTATGATATGATAAGGAAAATATCGCAAAGGAATCAAAGAGGGCATGAAACTGCGTTTTCGTATACTGCTTAGCTGTATCGTCTGTGTGCTTCTGGCGTTGCTGATACAGACTTTTTTATTTAAAGAGACATCTTCTGAGATGATCTATAATCTTTCCCGGGAGGAGAGTGAAAACTCTCTGAAAAATATGCAGGAGGAAATCTATCATTTTACAGGCAATATGGAGAAAAAGCTGATAAAGATCTACAGTGAACAGGACTTTATCAGCGCCCTGAAGGATGACAGTTACGGGGTGGATCGTCTGCGGGAGGATTTTTACCGGAGGGCCTATGAGGTCGGTGCGGGAAATTTTGAGACCAGCGACAAGGTGATGGCACTGTATCTGTATACGATGGATCATGAGATCATCAGCACCTACCGGAAGGCGACGACGCCGAAGCACAATTATCCGGTGGATATCTATGAGGATATGGAAGCCTATAATGCGCGGAAAGTGCAGGAGTATGTGGAATCGGATGAACAGGCGCTGCTGATCTCAGGATATTATAATGCTTATCGGGAGAAAGATATTATCCGTTTTGTGTTGAAACTGTATAATAACAGTAACCGGAACAAAAAGATCGGCTATGTGGTGTGCGATGTGGACAGCAAGGTATTTATGGATATTCTGGAAAAATACTGTACGGAGAATACGATGTATATCTGGCTGCAGTCGGATTCCGACAGGCCGATCGTTTCCCAGGGAAGCCTTACGGAAGTGGATGACGGGATCTATCAGGTGATCTCCGGACAGATCGAGGCGGGGGATCAGGCGTCCATAGCCAATCAGTCCAAGCAGGAGTTGTTTCAGGCGGAGCAGAGAAAGTATAACCTGACGGCGTATTCCCTGATGCCGGAGAGCATTCTGCAGCAAAACCAGCAGGCGCTGACAGTCAACCTGATCACGATAGCCGTGGTGATGGTGATCGTATCCGCCATGCTGATCTTCATTGTATCCAGAAGCATTACAAAACCTCTGGATATGCTGATCGGGACGATACAGCGGATCGCGGGCGGAGAGATGGAACTGCGGGCGAATGTGACAAAGTCGGATGAGATCGGGGAACTGGGCAGGAATTTCAATGTGATGCTGGATCAGGTGGAGGAACTGAAGGAGAAGGAAAATCAGGCGAACCTTCAGCTTGCGCAGGCACAGTACAAAGCGCTGCAGGCGCAGATCAATCCGCATTTTCTGTATAATACGCTGGATACGATGAGCAGTATCGCGGAGGTGAAGGACTGCCCGGAAGTCAGTATGCTGAGCCAGTCTTTGTCCAATATTTTCCGCTACAGCCTGAATATGAAAGATCCCTTTTCCACGGTGGCAAAGGAGATCGTGCATTTAAAAAACTACTGTTATGTAATGGATGTGCGGATGCAGGATCATGTGCAGTATTATTATGATATCGATCCGGAATCTTTAAAGGCGCGGGTTCCGAGGATATCGATACAGCCGCTTGTGGAAAATGCACTGAACCACGGGCTTCGCAATAAGCGGGGAGAAAAACAGGTGCGGATCGGGGCAAAGGTGAAGGAGGAACTTCTGGAGATCTGTGTGGCGGACAACGGCGTGGGCATGGATGCGGAGAAGATGAATAAGAGCCTGAAACAGAGCAATCTGGATTATGTGGAGCGGGGAAATTCCATCGGCATTCACAATATCAACGCCCGCCTGAAGATTCTGTACGGGGAAGAGTACGGACTGCATATAGAGAGCACGATCGGAGAAGGGACGCGGGTGTGGATGGTGATACCGAAGATAGAGGGAGAGCCGGAGAAGGATGCGGGAAAGCCGGAAGCGGGGTAACAGTGAAGCCTAAGGCTGAACTGTTGCAAATCAGGTGCGGGGCGGAGATGCCGAAAGGAGTAAAAAGCCGGGGGAGGATTAGAAGTGCCGGCGGCGGATGCGGATGACTGAGGAGGGGAATATGAACGAGAAAAAATATAAGGTGCTGATTGCTGACGACGAATACTGGACAAGGGAAAAATTGAAACGAATGATCCCCTGGGAAAAGTATTCTCTGGAACTGCTTGTGCCTGCCGTGGACGGGGAGGACGTATTGCGGAGGATGGAGGAGGAAGTGCCGGATATCCTGATCACGGATATTGATATGCCTTTTTTGTCGGGGACCGAACTTCTGGCAATCGTGCAGGAAAAGTATCCGAAGGTGATCTCCTTTGTCGTCAGCGGCTACAATGATTTTGCCTATGTGAAGGATTCCTTTCTTGCCGGTTCCATCAACTATCTGATGAAGCCGGTGACAAAGATGGATCTGGTGAATGCGCTGGTCAGGGCGCTGGAGCTGATCGGAGAGCGGGAGCATGAGCAGAGACGGATGCAGGAGGCGGCTTCCCTGATTCAGGATACGGAATTCAGCGAGATGATCGCCCACAGACAGCTTCCGCTGGCATCGAGCGTGTCTGTCAATGCGGGGATGGATCTTGCGGGGATCAGTCTGATACTTCTTAAAATACATAACCTGCAGGACATCGTCAGAAAAAGCAGGCAAGGCAGGAACGGGTTTTCGTTTCAGATGAAGGAGAAGATACGGGAACTTCTCTGCAATGAAAAAGCGATCGTATTTAATTATATTTATCACTCCAATGAATTTCTGATCATCACGGAAACAGGCGGAAAGGAGCTGGAGAGGGCGGCGGAGCGATTAATGACAGGCATGTCGGAATTTTTGCAGACAAGGCTGACGATCTGCATCAGCGGACATTCCTATTCTATGGAGAGCATTCACACGGCTTATATGGAGACGATAGGGCTTTTGATGGAGCGGACATTCAGCAAGAAGGATGAAATACTGTTTGGCGGGGAGAACAGGGAGCGGCCAGATAAGATGGTGCTTCATTTTCAGGAGGAGAAGGAGAAGCAGGTTCGTTTCCAGCTTACAGCCTGCGACGGGGAGGGTGTCATTCGGACCATTCTGGAAGAGACAGATCTGGCGGACTGCGAGAGACAGGGCTGGAGTTATCTGGAGGTGAGGCAGACCGTGCGGCAGATCATGAACGTATTGCAGGACTATGCGGTGCGGGAGTGCAGTACGGAGAAAGCCATCGATATCGAGAATGTGACGGAATCACTGGACAAGATGGTGGAAAGTCTGGATATCAGGAATGTGTGCGATATGATGCGGGAAGCGGTCAGCGTGCTGGTGCCGGAAAAGAGGGAAGCCGCCACAGATTCCATGAAAGCCATCGTACAGGAGGCTGCGGCATGGATCGATAAGCATTTTTACGAGGAGTTGACGCTGACCACACTGGCGGAACAGTTCCATGTGGAGCATTCCTATTTTTCAAGGGTCTTCCGGCAGGAGATAGGAATAAGTCCGGTTATCTATATTACAAACAGGAGGATGGAGAAGGCGAAGCAGTATATTCAGGAAGGGAAGAAGAATCTGACGGAGGTTGCCTTTATGGTGGGGTATGATGATTATACGTATTTCAGCAGGGTGTTCCGGAAAAATACGGGGGAGAGCCCGCGGGAGTACAGAAGCCGGTTTCCGGGGTAGCATTATTGGCAGGAGATCGTATGCCGGGGGTAAAGTTATGACAAAAAATCCAACTTATATTTTCAAATTTTTCCTAATTGTTCCCCGAAAAGGTTTAGTATAATAAGACCATCAGAAAGCGGCGGTTTCAAACGGACTGCCGCAAATAAGAAACGGAGGAAGGAAAATGAAAAAGAAAAGTATCTTGAGTTTACTACTGGCAACAAGTATGACAGCAGCGCTCCTTGCAGGCTGCGGCAGTTCCGGGGAGACCGGGGAAGCACCGGCGGCGGAGTCCGGGGCGGAGACGCAGGAAAGTGCGGAAGCGGAGGCGGAAGCAGAGACGCCGGCAGCGGAGAGTTCCTCCGATGAGGCGGTGACACTCACCGTACTGGCAGGACAGTCCACAACGGACGCGGGCATTGAGGATATGATCGATGAGGCATTGGCGGCGAAGTATCCGGAAGTAACACTGGAATGGGAATGCGTGGACTGGGGTAATGATTTCCAGCCGAAGATGCAGCAGTATATGCAGTCCGGCCTGCCCGATATTATGATCGGCAAGGCACAGGATGTGGCAACCTACGCGCCTCAGGGCATTCTGGGCGAGATCGACGCGGCATATCTGGATAAGGGACTGGATGCGGCAAGAGAGAACGTGACCATCGACGGTAAGACCTACGGCCTTGTATATAACGCATTATATCAGGGCGTTTACTACAACAAGACCATGTTTGCGGAGAACGGCTGGGAAGTGCCGAAAACACAGGAGGATCTGCAGGCGATTATCGACGACTGCAACGCAAAGGGGATCACTCCCTTCGCAAGCCACATGGTAGATACCTGGTCCATCGGCAACGTGACCATGCAGTTTATGATGAACGACGTATTCAATAACGATCCCACATGGGGCGACAAGTTCCGTGCGGGCGAGGTGTCCTTCGCGGAGGATAAGGCGGCACAGACAGCTTACGAATATAACAAGCTGATCTTTGACAATACATATCCCGAGACGTTCTCCACGGAGCAGACGGACTGTGACGCGAAGATGGTACTGGGCGAAGCTGCCATGAAGGTTTCCGGTTCCTGGTCTATCCAGAACTTCCTGGATATCGATGAGAGTTTTGATTTCGGTATTTTCCCGTTCCCGAACCAGACCGGCGATTCCAAGCTGATTTTTGAGCCGAACATCACCATTATGACAAGTGCGGCGACGGAACATCAGGATGCGGTCAACAAGGTGTTGGATGTGCTGACCTCCGACAAGGAACTGGCAGTGGAAATTCTGGACTACACAAAGACCGCTTCCATGCTGAAAGATGTTACGCCTACTTTCGCAAATCCGAGTCAGGCTGATATCGACGCTTATGCGGCAGACAACATGATCGTGGATGTAACCCTCGGAAACAACCAGCTTGTATGGGGCGGTTTCCAGGAGGAGAACGCAAAAGATATCGCTGCATGGCTGCAGGGAGACGAATCCTTTGAAGACTGCCTGAAAGCTTCCGACGGCAGGGTGGACGCAAGTTCCGCTAACTAAACGATAATGCAGGAGGGGAGAAGCACGGCCTTTTCCCCTTTTCCAATGTATCCGACGGCTGCATTATAATTGGAAGGTATATTGTATCCGGCAGGTTTTGGCAGGCGGTGGTCCCGGGGCCGGTTTTGTTGTATGTTTATGATTGGGGAAAGAAGGACGGCGTTTATGAATGAAAAAAAGAAGATAAGTCACATGGAAAAAAAGATGTCCAGGCAGTACTTTTTGATGGTACTTCCCGGTTTTATTATTTTTACGATAGGATTGATCGTACCGCTGTTTCTGGCAGTCCGTTATTCTTTTACGAGTTGGGACGGCATGTCGGCGGAAAAACCCTTCGTGGGGATTCAGAATTATATTGACCTGATGAAAGATCCGGAGTTCCGCAATGCCTGGTGGTTTACCCTGCGGTTTACAATCTGGAATACGGTCATTCAGAATGTAGTGGCACTGTTGTTTGCGGTGGCGCTGGATTCCGGTATCAAGGCGCAGAAGATTTACAGGACGGTGCTGTTTGTGCCCTGCCTGATCAGTGCGCTGGTGGTCGGGTTTGTGTGGCTGAAAATGTTTTCCAATGTGCTGCCTGCGCTGAATGATGTGCTGGGGACAAATATCAATTTCCTGCTGTTCGGAGAAAAGAGGACTGTTCTGCGAGGGCTTTTGATTGCCAACAACTGGCAGTGGATCGGTTACTGGATGCTGATTTATCTGGCGGGACTGCAGTCTGTGCCGGGAGATCTCCATGAGGCGGCAAAGGTGGACGGCGCAGGGCCGGTAAGCCGGTTCATCAACGTGACGCTGCCGATGCTGGCGCCGGCGATCACGATCTGTGTGGTGGGCATTACAACGGGTTCCCTGAAGGTCTATGACCTGCTTGTTTCATCTACAAAGGGAGGACCCGGCAGGGCTTCCACTTCTGTGATCTATCAGACCTATACGACGGCGATCAACGGCAGGCAGTACGGCTATGGCAGCGCCATGTCTGTGACGCTGGTACTGGCGCTGCTCCTTGTGGCAATGATTCAGGTGAAGGGGCTCAAGAAGAAGGAGGTGCAGGTGTAATGAGTATCATAAAACAGAAAAAAGAAAAGGAATTTGTACCGTCCCAGCCCTATACAAAGGGAACGCTGGTTCTGCAGATCATAATGACGCTGGCAGCAGTTCTGTTCGTTGCGCCTTTGTTTATTATTTTGAACTATTCTTTTAAGGGAAAGAGGGAACTTTATCTGAGCAGTCCGCTGGCACTGCCGGAGAGCCTGAATTTTAACAACTATGCGGCGGCTTTTAAAAAACTGGATCTGGGGACCACTTTTGTCAATACGCTGTTTTATACGGTGACAAGCGTTCTGATTCTTGCAATATTATGCGGGATGACCGCCTGGGCGATCGCGAGATGCAAAAGAAAGTTTTTTAAATTTGCCTATGTTTATTTTATCGTGGGAATTCTGATTCCTTATCAGGCGCTGTTTCTGCCGATTTATATCATAGGATACCGGCTGAACCTGACCAATACAAGATACGGTATTATTTTTATGTATGTGGCGACGGGGATTTCGTTCGGCGTATTTTTGATGACAAGTTTTATGTCCACGGTGCCGCTGGAGCTGGAGGAGGCGGCAAGGATCGACGGCTGTTCGGTGTTCCGCACTTATTTTTCGGTGGTACTGCCGCTCTTGAAGCCGGCGATGGCGACGCTGGTCATCATGCAGGCGTTCCAGATATGGAATGACTATTTGCTGGCAAGCCTTTATGTCAGCAAGAAACAGCTTAAAACGCTGACTGTAGCGATACAGTCTCTGTTTTCGGCGCAGAGCAGCGACTATACGACGGCGATGGCGGCGATCGTGATCTCGGTTCTGCCGATCGCGGTTTTGTTTCTCAGCCTGCAGAAGTATTTTATCAAAGGAATGACGGTTGGAGCCGTGAAAGGGTAGCGGCGGCCAGGAGGATATTTGATGAAACTGTCTGTGATGAAGAGAGTGCAATTTCGGGTTAACTGTAATATTCTATAGATGCGGTGGAAAGTAAAGGGAAATAAACATGAAAATATTGAAAGATTATCCGCTGGGGGATATGGTGGCGCGGTATGTGACGGATGATGAGCGCAGGCAGGTTGGCCTGATGCTGCTTCCGGCGGACCTGCCCCTTGAGACATTGTATGAGAAGGAAGAGGCAGTGGACTCTCTGGTGCAGGTGAAGTTGACCGGGGATATCTATAATGAAGCTTATGCGCTGGGAAATTCCATGCGGAACGGGGAGAGTGTCCGCAGGCTTGTCTTTCGGGAACAGCGGGTGAAGGAAGAGGGGGAAAGGCTGCAGATTGAGACAGTGATGGCGGCAGAGCGGTACGAAGCGGTGCATACGCTTTTCTGGCGGCATGGCGACCCCTATGTGCGGATTTTTTGCAAATTGCGAAACACAGGAAAAGAACCCCTGACGATGGAGATGTTTGAAAGTTTCTCGTTGGGAAATCTTTCGCCCTATCAGGAGGGGGACGGACATGAACGGCTTTTTGTGTATCGTGCGAGGAGCGTGTGGAGCCAGGAAGGACGGATGGAGAGAATTCCGCTGGAGGATTTGCAGTTAGAACCGGCATGGGATCCCCATGCGGTGCGGTGTGAAAAGTTCGGGCAGGCGGGCTCCATGCCGGTCAACAGGTTCTTTCCATTTGCCGCGGTGGAGGATGCGGAGCATCATGTATTCTGGGGCGCCCAGATCGCCCATCCGGCGTCCTGGCAGATGGAACTCTACCGGAAGGATGAAGGACTTGCCCTCAGCGGCGGGCTTGCGGACCGGGATTTCGGGCACTGGAGGAAGACGCTTCTGCCGGGAGAGGATTTTGAAACGCCGCATGCCGTTGTCTCTGCGGCACATACGAACTCTCTGGATGTTTTTGCGCAGCGGCTGACAAGGGCGGCGCTGGAAGGGTTCGAGAGGGCGCCGGAGTCGGAGCGGGATCTGCCGGTTCTGTTTAACGAGTATTGTACCACGTGGGGGAATCCGTCCCATGAAAATATCCGGGAGATCCTGCGCTGTATTCAGGGAAAGGGATTTCGTTATTTTGTAATCGACTGCGGCTGGTATAAGGAGGACGGCGTCCCCTGGGATATCGGCATGGGGGATTATGAGGTTTCAAAGACGCTGTTTCCGGAAGGGTTGGATAAGACCGTTCAGGCGATTAGGGATGCAGGGATGGTGCCGGGGCTCTGGTTTGAGATAGAGAATGTGGGCAGTGCGGCGAGGGCATATCAGAAGACGGATCATCTGCTTCACAAAGACGGCGCGGTGCTGACCAGTTATTTCAGGCGGTTCTGGGATATGAGAGATCCCTGGGTACAGGAATACCTGACGGAAAAAGTGATAGGAACACTGAAAAAATACGGCTTCGGCTATATGAAGATCGATTATAACGAGACCATCGGCATAGGCTGTGACGGGGCGGAATCTCTGGGCGAGGGGCTGCGGCAGAATATGGAGGCTTCAATGGACTTTATTGAAAAAGTGAAGCGGGAGATTCCGGGCATCGTGCTGGAAAACTGTTCTTCCGGCGGGCACAGGCTGGAGCCGGGACTGATGGGGCTGATGAGCATGGCTTCCTTTTCGGATGCCCACGAGTGTCCGGAGATTCCGGTTATCGCGGCGAATCTGCACAGGCTGATCCATCCGGCGCAAAGTCAGATCTGGGCGGTGATCCGGCAGACGGATTCTGTAAGGAGGGTCGTGTATTCGATGGCGAATACCTTTCTGGGCAGAATGTGTATTTCCGGGGATGTAACGAATTTAAGCGGGGAACAATGGAAGGCGATTGATTCCGGTATTGCGTTTTATCATAAAATAGCACCCGTTATTAAAGAGGGGATTTCATTCCGGTATGGACCAAAGATCAAAAGCCTACGTCATCCGAAGGGGTGGCAGGGAATGGTGCGTTTTAGGGAAAGGCTGGACGGGTATGTGACGATTCATACGTTTGGCGGGGAAGTGCCGGAAGTGATAGAGATTCCGCTGCCGGAAGGCTGCCCGGGGAAGATGGCGGAGGTTTACGCGGCGGGAGAAGCAGATCTGCGGATTGAGGGTCGTGTGCTGCGGTATCATCCGGGAGAGAACTGGGAGGCTGCGGCGGTGTATCTAAAGTGAACAGTATGGTTCTTTAAAGGACTTATAAAGAAAAAATAATTTGGCTTGTACATATTACGGATTCTGTGTATAATAAGCATATTCAAAAGCGGTTTTCATCTGCCTTTGGATATGCTTTCTTAAAAGCAATTCTGAAATTCTGGCCGGTCGGTCAAAATTTACGCAACTGCGCTCCTTATTATGCAGTCTGTTGGGAGTAGGAGAAGATGAAATCATATCAGTAATGATGACAAATCCGATCATACCGGGCAGTAAAGCTGATGAAAAAACAACGATGCTGGATATAAAGATATTGCTGAATAACAGAAAAATCATTAATCTGGAAATGCAGAATATTGACCGTCATGACTGGCAGGAGCGTTCGCTCATCTATTTGTGCAGATGCTTTAATAATATAAAAAAGGGGGCGGATTATATTGATGTAATACCAGCTCAGCATATCGGTATTTTGGATTTTGCGCTGTCTCATCTGTCTGAAGAATTTTACAGTCATTTTTATATGATGAACCCCAAAACTCATGAGATATATAGTGACAAATTATGTATATCCGTGCTAAACTTAAAATATATAGAGATGGCGACAGAAGAGGATAAGCGGCAGGGGCTGGATAAGTGGGCTGCTGCTTTTCTGGCTAAGACGTGGGAGGAGTTTCAGATGCTGGCTGCGGAAAATTCTGTTTATGAAAGTGTTGCGGATGCGATTTATGAGGCGTTGGCGGAGGATAATATACGGGAAGCATGCCTGCGCTATGAGGAACAAAAAGCGGTGGAGGAGAGATTTATCCGGGAGCGGGATGATGCTTTGAAGATAATACAGGAAAAAGAGATAACAATACAGGAAAAAGACAAAAGGATTGCTGAACTGGAAAAAGCATTGGCTGAAGCGGGAAGATAAGCGGCATTTTCTGATGAGTAGGAAATACAGTGATAAGAAAAGGAGAAGATCATGGCAAAAGTAACACTGGGAAAAACAGGTTTCTGTGTGGAAAAAAATGCGTTTGGCGCGCTGCCGATCCAGCGCATCAGCAAAGAGGAAGCTATGAAACTGCTTCGGAAAGCATATGACAATGGCGTCACTTTCTTCGACACCGCAAGATTTTATACGGACAGTGAGGAAAAAGTAGGGGAAGCTTTTGCAGGCATGCGGGAGAAAGTGATCATAGCGACAAAGACCGGCGCAACGACAGCGGAAGGGTTTTGGAAGGACATCGAGGTTTCCCTGCGCAATCTTCAGACGGACTATATCGACCTGTATCAGTTCCACAATCCGGCGTTCTGCCCGAAACCCGGCGACGGGAGCGGGCTGTATGAGGCGATGCTGGAAGCGAAGGAAAAGGGGATGGTCCGGCATATCGGTATTACAAACCACCGGCTGAATATTGCGATGGAAGCGATAGAGAGCGGCCTGTATGAGACCTTGCAGTTTCCCTTCTGCTATTTGGCGACGGAGAAGGATCTGGAACTGGTGGAGGCCTGCAAGAAGGCTGACATGGGATTTATCGCGATGAAAGCGTTATCCGGCGGCCTGATCACCAATTCGGCGGCGGCATATGCGTATCTCGCGCAGTTTGATAATGTGCTGCCGATCTGGGGCGTGCAGAGGGAAAGTGAACTGGATGAATTTTTATCCTACATAGAAAATCCGCCGGTGATGACGGAGGAGATCAAAGCGCTGATCGAAAAGGACAGAGGCGAACTGCTCGGGGAGTTCTGCCGCGGCTGCGGTTACTGTATGCCCTGCCCGATGGGAATCGAAATCAACAACAGCGCCCGCATGAGCCTGATGCTGCGCAGGGCGCCTTCCGAGGCATGGCTGACGCCCGCATGGCAGGAGAAGATGAAGCTGATCGAAAAATGCCTGCACTGTGGGAAGTGTAAATCGAAATGTCCGTATGGGTTGGATACGCCGGCGCTGCTGGAAAAGAATTATCGGGATTATCAGGAAATTCTGGCAGGGAAGGCACTTTAAATTTACGCGGTTATAAATGGAAGAAGGGAAATTTCAGTAACGCTGAAATTTTAAATAAAGAAAGGATAACGGCATGGCTGCGGAGTTGTGCCGTTTCTGTATCAGAGAAATTGCACTTTGCGAAATGGAAACGTTCAGCAAGAGTGGAGATTTTGATTAACTGCTGGCTTCTGTCAGTGATTAAAAAAACTCTTGACACCATACAACATTTGTACTATAGTATCGATGGAAAACGTTTTCTGAACCTGATATCCTGTCATGGGATGTGTCAGAATCATCAGGCATACATAAAACGCGGAGTCAGAGGGGGAAAACAGGAGCAGAAATGGTTTCGATCAAAGATGTGGCAAAACAGGCGGGCGTGGCGATCTCCACGGTATCAAAGGTATTGAACGGGTATCCGGGGGTCAGCGATGCGACGAAAAAGAAGGTGCAGGAAGCGGCGAAGGAACTGCATTTTGTGCCGAATTCCATCGCGGCGGCGCTTTCCTCCAAACAGGCGGGGCGCATTGCGCTGTTGATGAACTTGAATACCCGGACCAAGGCGATCGATGAGATCAGCATGCAGTATATCGCGGGCGCCATCCAGAAAGCGCAGGAGATGAGGCTGGATCTGATCACCGTGTTTTTCTCCATGCTGAAGGGAAAAACGGTGGGAGAGATCATCCGGTATTTTCAGGCACAGAGTATCGAGGGCATTATTGTTTACGGGATTCCCACAAATGATAAGGTGCTCTGGGAACTGGTGGAGACGGGGGCCTTCAAGATGGTGCTGGCGGATGTCTCGTTTCATGCGGCATCGGTTTCCTGTATCGGCATTAACCACAGGCAGGCGCAGATCGACGTGGCGCGGAAGACGATCCTGGAGAATAAATCCGGAAAGATCTTCTATATCGCCGGGAAAAAGAATTCTTATCCCGGGGCGGAACGCCTGAAGGGGATCGAGGAGCTGGCGGAGGAACTTTCCTGTAAGCTGTTTGTACGGTACGGGGACTTCAGCGAACTGAAAGCGAGGAACCTGACATTCCGGTATGCGAGGAGCAGGGATGTTATTGTCTGCGGTTCGGACCTGATGGCGATCGGGGCGATGAGGGCGCTGATCGAAATGGATATCTTCCGCCCGGTCTGCGGATTCGACGGCCTTGTGCTGATGGGATACGCCGGAAAGCAGATGAACACGGTACAGCAGAACTTTGCGGGGATCTCTTCCGCGGCGGTGGAAGAGCTGCAACATCTTCTGCAGGGCGGAGAAGGAAGAGAGGTTGTTCTGCCGCACAGCATCATACGAATGAAATATCTGGACATTATTGCATGAGGGCGTCAGATAAGCGGGGCAGATCCCCTCATCCGCCCGGACGGCGGCAGAATGAAAAACCATAAGCAGCGGCGGGGCCGGCGGCCGGACGGCTGCGGCTATCATGCATTTGTGAACAAAAAATTGCATAGGCTGACAGGCGCTATGCGGAATGGAAGCAGGAGGATTATGTTATGACAGAATTACAGATGCCAAGAAAAGTATTACAGCTTAACATGGAGACCCAGCTTAAGATGCTGGCGGAAAGGAAATACGGAAAAGGGCTTTCGGACTGTACGGATGAACAGCTTTATTATTCCATTCTGGAACTGACAAAGGAAATGACGGAAGTGACGGAGGAGATCACGGGGGATAAGAAGCTTTATTATATTTCGGCGGAGTTTCTGATCGGGAAACTGCTGTCTAATAACCTGATCAATCTGGGGATTTATGAGGAACTGGAAAAGATCCTGAAAAAATACGGGAAAGAGCTGGCCAGGATTGAGGAGGTTGAGCCGGAACCGTCTCTTGGAAACGGCGGGCTCGGGCGTCTCGCCGCGTGTTTTCTGGACTCTATCGCAACGCTGGGGCTGCCCGGCGACGGCATCGGTTTAAATTACCACTTCGGACTGTTTAAGCAGGTGTTTCAGGAGAAACTGCAGGAGGCGGAGCCGAATGAGTGGATCGAGAAGGACAGCTGGCTGAATAAGACGGAAACCACTTTTGAGGTAACGTTTGGAGATATGACCGTAAAGTCCAGACTGTATGACATTGATGTTGTCGGATATGACAGTGGTGTCAATAAACTGCATCTGTTTGATATTGAATCCGTGGATGAGAGCATTGTAAAGGACGGGATCAACTTTGACAAGGAAGAGATCGAAAAGAACCTGACACTGTTTCTGTATCCGGATGATTCCGATGAGGCGGGTAATCTTCTGCGGATCTACCAGCAGTATTTTATGGTCAGCAACGGCGCCCAGCTTATCCTGCAGGAGCTGAAGGAAAAGAAACAGGATTTAAAGAAACTGCATGATTACTGTGTGATCCAGATCAACGATACGCATCCGACGATGGTCATTCCGGAACTGATCCGGATTCTGGTGGAGGATAAGGCATTTACGCTGGATGAGGCGATCGAGGTGGTGAGCAAAACCTGCGCTTATACAAACCATACGATCCTGGCGGAAGCGCTGGAAAAATGGCCGCTTGAATATCTGGAGAAGGTAGTGCCCCAGCTTGTGCCGATTATCAAAGAACTGGATAAGCGGGTGCGGGAGAAATACCCGAAGAATAAGAATGTATGGATCATCGATCAGGACGATAAGGTACATATGGCGCATATCGATATCCACTATGGTTTTTCCGTGAACGGCGTGGCGGCGATCCATACGGAGATCCTGAAAAATACGGAACTGAATGATTTTTATAAGCTTTATCCGGAGAAATTCAACAACAAGACAAACGGTATCACGTTCCGCCGCTGGCTGTTATCCTGCAACAGAGAACTGACAGCCTATATTTCCGGGCTGATCGGCAAGGGCTTTAAAAAGAACGCAAATGAACTGGAAAAACTGCTCGCCTTTGAAAATGACGGCGCGGTGCTGGATAAGCTTGCCGAGATCAAGCGGATCAAGAAGCAGGAACTGGTGGCTTACGTAAAAGAGACGGAAGGCATAGAACTGAATCCGGATTCCATTTTCGATATTCAGGTAAAGAGGCTTCACGAATATAAGCGGCAGCAGATGAACGCCCTGTATATCATCCATAAATATCTGGAGATCAAAGGCGGCAAAAAGCCGGAGAGGCCGCTGACCTTTATTTTCGGGGCAAAGGCGGCTCCCGCCTATGTGATCGCGAAGGATATCATCCACCTGCTTCTCGTGCTGGAGGAGATCGTAAATAATGACAAGGATGTCAGTCCTTATATGACAGTGCTGATGGTGGAAAACTACAATGTCAGCTATGCGGAGAAGATTATTCCCGCCTGTGATATTTCCGAACAGATATCCCTTGCGTCCAAAGAAGCTTCCGGCACGGGCAACATGAAGTTTATGTTAAACGGCGCGGTGACACTGGGGACGGCGGACGGCGCCAATGTGGAGATCCACGATCTGGTGGGAGATGAGAATATTTATATTTTCGGCGAGGATTCCGATACGGTCATCAACTACTATGAGGAAAAGAAAAAAGGCAGACAGGGTTATGTATCGAAAAAATACTATGAGAAGAGCAAAGTGATCAAAGAGGCGGTGGACTTTATTGTCGGAAAGCAGGCGATGGCGGCGGGCAATAAAGAGAATTTAAAGCGGCTTCATGACGAACTGCTGAACAAAGACTGGTTTATGACGCTGCTGGATCTGGAGGATTACATCAAGGTAAAGGATCAGGCGTTTGAGGATTATGAGAACAGGACGAAGTGGAAAAAAATGATGCTGCACAATATTGCGAAGGCGGGATTTTTCTCTTCCGACAGGACAATCGAAGAGTATAACAGGGATATATGGCATCTCAGTAAGATGTGATAACCAAACAGATCTGAGAAAATAAATAACAACGGGGTAACGACATGGCTGCAGTTACCCCTTGTGTTATTTATTTACCCGGACTTGGGTCATTGATACGGAAACAAATGTTGAGATAAGAGAAGTTATCGAATGGAGTTAAGTATGAGACGAAGCGGCGTATTATTACCGATCACAAGTATTCCGTCGAAGTACGGGATCGGGGGATTTTCTAAGGAAAGCTATGAATTTGTGGATTTTCTGGAGAAGGCGGGGCAGTCCCTGTGGCAGATTCTGCCGCTTGGGCCCACAGGATACGGGGATTCCCCCTATCAGTCTTTTTCCACCTATGCGGGAAATCCTTATTTTATCGATCTGGAAAAGCTGGTGGAAGCGGGCTGGATCACAAGAGAGGACTGCGAGGGAACTTCGGCGGAAAATCCTTCGGGGCAGAAGCGCCGTGAGGGGGAAACGCCGGGGCGGAAAATCTCCGGGGAAGGGGAAGATGCGGGAAAAGTCTCCCTGCGGAAGCAAAGATATGTGGATTACGGAGAGATTTATGAAACCCGGTTTGTGATCCTCAGAAAGGCATATGAGAACAGCAATATCGAAAACAATGCGGCGTTTCGCGGGTTTTGTGAGAAAAATGCCTGCTGGCTGGATGATTATGCACTGTATATGGCAGTCAAAAATGCCTTTGGCGGAAAGAGTTTCAGCGAGTGGGATGAGGATATCCGGTTCAGAAGGCCCGAAGCCATGAGGCGCTATCGGGAAAAGTATGCAGGGGAGATCGGCTTTATCCGGTTCCAGCAGTTTTTGTTCGGGGAACAGTGGTTTGCGCTGAAAGAATATGCAAACAAAAAGGGAATCCGGATCATCGGGGACATTCCGATCTACGTGGCGTATGATTCGGCGGACGTATGGGCCAGGCCGGAGTTGTTCCAGCTGGATGAAGATCTGCTGCCGACGGGTGTGGCGGGCTGTCCGCCGGATCTGTTTTCCGCTACGGGGCAGCTTTGGGGGAATCCTTTGTACCGCTGGGATTACCATAAGGAGACAGGGTATGACTGGTGGATGAGGAGGATCTCCAGATGTTATGAGCTGTATGATATTCTGCGGATCGATCATTTCAGGGGCTTTGACGAGTATTACTCCATCCCCTACGGCGATCCGACAGCGGAGTTCGGGCATTGGGAGAAAGGTCCGGGCTATGATATCTTTCAGGTGATGAAAAAGAAGCTTGGGAAGAGGGACGTGATCGCAGAGGATCTGGGATTTTTGACGCCTTCCGTGCTGCGGCTGGTGAAGAGAAGCGGTTACCCGGGGATGAAAGTTCTCCTGTTTGCGTTTGACGGAGGATCGGACAGCGAATATCTGCCCCATAATTACGGAAAGAACGCGGTGGTCTATACCGGAACCCACGATAACGATACGATCGAGGGCTGGCTTGGGAGCGCAAAGAGAGCAAGCGTTTCTTTTGCCATGAAATATCTGGGAGTGAAGCGGAGAAAGGATATCCGGGCGGGAATGATCCGGGCGGCGCTTGCCTCTGCCGCGGATACGGCGGTGATCCCGATACAGGATTATCTGGGGCTTGATAATGATGCGAGGATGAACCTGCCGTCCACGCTGGGTACAAACTGGAAGTGGCGGTTGCTGCCGGGAGAACTGACCGGGGAAATGGCAGAGCAGATTGCCGGGATGGCGGAATTATATGACAGGCATTAGATGAGTCTGTGGGATGTATATTCGACAGTAAGAATCCTGTAAAATGAAAAAAGAGAGGGACTTTGTGATGGAAAAGGTAACTTACGGGAAAATTGTGAAGGCAAGACAGGAAGGCACAGCGGTTTTTATCACATTTGAAAACGGAGAACTGGAAGTGACGGCATACACCGATCTTATTATCAGGGTGTTTTCCGATCTTTCGGGTGTCCGCCCTGTGTCCCATGCGATAGAAGGCGATAAAAGAACTGACATATCTGTCAGAATGGAAGAGACGAAAGGCTGCGTGAGAGTCCTGACAAAAGAACTGACCGTTGAGATCAGAGATGAGGCAGGCTGCGATTTCTACGATAAGGACGGGAAACTGCTGTGTATGGACTACAGGGGAGTGAGGAAGCCGGCAAGGAAACTCTCCGACAAGATGAGGAAGCTTATGGAGCAGGAAGGGCACAGCGTGGAGGACTGCGGGGCGGAGCACAGGATTCAGGTTGTGAAAAAGCTGGACCGGGGAGACTGCTTCTACGGGCTGGGGGACAAGACCGGCTTTATCAACAAGCGGGGCTATGAGTATGTGTCCTGGAATACCGATGATCCGAACCCTCATGTGGACTCCTACAGATCATTGTATAAGAGCATACCGTTTTTTATCACACTGAAACAGGAAGGAGTGTTCGGAATCTTTTTTGACAATACATACAAAACATTTTTTGATTTCGGAAAAGAATCGGACGACTACTATTTCTTCGCGGCGGATGAAGGGGATCTGAATTATTATTTTATCGGCGGTAATTCCATGCAGGATGTGGTGAAGGGATATACTTACCTGACAGGTACGGCGCCGCTGCCGCAGCTCTGGACTCTGGGATATCATCAGTCCCGCTGGGGGTATTGCTGCGAGGAGGATGTCCGGGGCATTGCGGAGAACATGAAAAAGTATAATATTCCCTGTGACGCGGTTCATCTGGATATCGACTATATGCGGGGATACCGGGTGTTTACGGTGGATGAGGAAAAGTTCCCGGATATGAAAGGGCTGACTGAGGATCTGCATAAGATGGGGATGCGCCTTGTGACGATCATCGATCCAGGCGTCAAGAAGGATGCCGGGTATACGGTCTATGACGAGGGTGCGGAAAAGGGATATTTTGCGAAAACGCCGGAGGGTGAGATCTATGAGAATGTGGTCTGGCCCGGCGCGGCGGTATATCCCGATTTTGGCAGGAAGGAAGTTCGCAGGTGGTGGGGGGAAAACCACAGATATCTGATGGAAAACGGTATTGCCGGTATTTGGAACGATATGAATGAGCCCGCCAGCTTTAACGGGGAACTGCCCGGAGATGTGGTGTTTTATGAGGAAGAGAGAAAGACATGCCACAGCGAGGTACATAATGTTTATGGCCACAATATGGCGAGGGCAACCTATGCGGGGCTGAAGGAACTGACCGGAAAACGTCCCTTTGTAATCACAAGGGCATGTTACAGCGGTTCCCAGAAGTACACTATGGCATGGACGGGAGACAATCAGAGCCTTTGGGCACATCTGCAGATGGCGATCCCCCAGATCTGTAATCTGGGACTGAGCGGCATGCCTTATGTGGGAACGGATATCGGCGGCTTCGGCGCGGATACCACGAAAGAGCTTCTGTGCCGCTGGATCGAGCTGGGAAGCCTGTCGCCGTTTTGCAGAAACCACTGCTCCTTCGGAAACAGAGTACAGGAGCCCTGGACTTTTGATGAGGAAACATTGAAGATCTATTGCAAATATGTGAAACTGCGCTATGCACTCCTGCCCTATTTATATGATCTGTTCCGGCAGGAGGAGGAGAGCGGGCTGCCGCTGATGCGTCCTATGGTGCTGCAGTACGAAAAGGACGAAGAGACAAGGAATATGAACGGGCAGTTTATGGTCGGGGAGAGTCTTCTTGCGGCGCCGGTGGTGGAACAGGGCGCGACGAGAAAGATGGTCTATCTGCCGGAGGGCGATTGGTATGACTACTGGAGCGGCGAAAAGCTGGAAGGCGGACGGTATGTGATCCGCAGGGCGGCGCTGGATGAGTGTCCTGTGTTTGTGAAGGCGGGCAGCGTCATTCCCTGTTATCCGGAGATGGATCATATATCCGGAGAAAAGGACAGGGAACTGATTCTTAAAGTGTATCCCGGCGGGGGAGAGTATTTCCACTATCAGGACAACGGGGAGGATTTCGCGTACCGGGAAGGGGAGTATAACCTGTACCACGTGGTCTGGAAAGACGGCAGGGCGGCGGTTACGCTTACACATCAGGGATATGCGCCGGTCTATGAAAAAGTTCTGGTGCAGTGCGGAGAGGATGTGCGGGAAGCGGAGATTTTATAAAGAGGAATGCCCGCCGGCAGATATGAAAAGAACACAGAGAATATTTTTATGAAGTTCTGCTGCATGTCTGGAGGAAATGGAGCAGCTTCCGGATAAAGGAATTGTGTGGCAGAGGTTCGGCTCTTTTATCATGGATGAATTTAAGCGCTGTATGAATAGTGAGGTCTTACTATGCAATGTAATGATGACGGGTGTAGAAGTTCTCGTGTGAGGAAAACTGTAAATTCGTTTTTATTGTGTATATTTGCAGGGCTTTTGATGGCGGGCTGCGGGAGTACGGGGAGCAGGTCCGGGGAAACCGTGATCGATAACGCAAAAGGGCAGACGGCGGAGAAGTCGATGGAAGAATCTGCCGGAGATCAGGCGGCGGAGAAGGTGGAAGAATCCGCCGGGGAGCAGGCGGCGGAACCGGAAACCGTCCCGGGATTATCTGCTGAAGAGTCGGACGCCTATGAGCAGATGGCTCTCTATATTCAGGAAGGATTCCGCATTTATGGAATCGAAGACGTTTATCAGGCATATTTTGGTCCGATCGAAGAGGAAGAGGAGTTATTTTCCTGTGATATACTGCTGGAGGGAGAGGGCGAACTGTGGAGTGAGTACATTTCCTATACAATGGATACGGAAAATGCCTGGTACACATTTCGAGGACAGCATGAGCCGATTTTTTCCGGCGATGCTCTATGCATGTTGCGTGAAGATGACTCCTATGTCATGGATTTGAAAGAAAACTGCAGGTATAAAGTCCGGATCGCCGGCAGGACGGATTTGACGGCAACCGTCCATTATGATTCGGAGGGCAGACCGCTCGAGAGAGATTTGCGGAAGGAAATTCCTTTTCACGATGCCGGTTCGGGTTATGGTTATTATGTATATCCGATGCTCTATACCTATCAGGATGAAAGAATGGACATAGATATCGTCATAGAATATCCGGAAATTTCGCTGCCGTATGGGTCGGATGCGGAACTGGAGGAGAGGATCAATGAAGCGGTGAGAGATGCCTTTTTCTATGGATATTATTCGGATGACAAATTGTATCCGGCGGAGAAAATGTATACTTCAATATGCAGAACCTATAAGGTTACCAGAGAAGATGAAAGATATTTTTCGGTTCGCATTTATGAAGACAATTATACGCGCGGTGCCAACCATCCGAATGAGTGGGAGAGTGGATTTACCGTTGACCTGAAAACAGGCGGGGTGATCCATTTGGAGGATGTAGTAGGGAAGGAGCAATCGGTGAAATCATTGTTGGAGAGCGGAGTCTTTGAGAGCCTATTATCATGGGAGGGGCAGTCGACGCAGGAGTGGATCGACGAAGTGAAACGGATGGGAGGACTGGAGGAGGAAGAACCACTCAGCGAGTATGACTCCTGTTTTTACCTGACAGAGGACGGATTAGGGATCATTACTTTTGCCGGGAGATATTATAACTGTCTGGAGGCGAGTTTTGAGGATCTGGGGATAGAGGGAATCTGAGGGGCAAAATGACGCCCGCCCCGGTTGATCAACTTTTGAAAAACGTAGCAGTATTCCCTTCGATTTGATTATTTTTTGTAAAACACCTGCCTTGACATATAGGAATTGTGATATCTGACGTCCTGCGTTACATCCTCTAAAAACCAGTCCGGCATCCGAAAAGCGTGGGCGGCTTCTTCGTTTGGAAATTCCACTTCCGCCAGAAGGAGCGGCGCAAAGGGCGGGGCGAACTCATCCAGTTCAATGGTGAGGGCGGCCCCGTTTAAAAGCGAGAGGCATTCAGGGTTTATTTCTTTATCTGACAGCGGGATCAGATATCTTTTTTTGGATATGACATTGCCGTCAGCTTTTGGCAGCAGGTGGTCATATGCATCTTTATTTAACGGGAGATTGTATTCTTCCCGTCTCATCATGCCGCTGCCCTTGTAAGTCATATAATATTCATCATCCTGTCTGCGGATGCGTACGACAGGTTCTGTGCACAGGTATGCCTGTTCGATGAGGTGATAAGAATAACTGTCCAGATTTTCCGGTATATGCTTTATTAAAAATTTACGTTCGATTTCCATGAAAGCCTCCCAATACATATATATCATACCACAAAATGATAAGGATTTCGAGATGCCGGAATAAAATTTATTGCTTTAAAGGCAGAAAAAAGATATGATATCCGTAAGATGGGACGTATGTCAGAGAGAGGTGTTTTATGGCAAGGACAGTAGGGATCGGGAATCAGGATTTTGAAACGGTCCGGAGAGAAGGATACTTTTATATAGATAAGACCGGTTTTATCCGGGAATGGTGGGAGAGCGGAGATAGCGTGACGCTGATCGTCCGCCCGAGGCGTTTCGGAAAAACGCTGAATATGAGTATGATGGAGCAGGTTTTTCCGTAGATTATGCGGGACGCAGCGATCTGTTTGAGGGGCTTTCCATCTGGCAGGAAGAGAAATATCGACAGCTGCAGGGGACATATCCTGTGATCGCCCTAAGCTTTGCGAAGGTAAAGGGGATTTCGGAGGAACATATCCGAAAATATGGGTTTGCCTTTTGCGGAAAAGAAGTACTGATAGGCAGCGCAGAGACATGATCCGTGGAAATTATTTACAAAATTTTAACATCAAATGCATTGGATAATAGCACATAAAATGGTACACTAAAGATATCAGAATAAAACAGCAAAAAGAGAGGGTATCGGCAATGAAGGATATTTGTGTATTTTTCGGTGAGGGTTATGAGGAGATAGAGGCGCTTACTGTGGTGGATATTCTGCGGAGGGCATCTGTTCCCGTGAAAATGGTATCTATCACAGAAGAGAGGGAAGTGACGGGTTCCCATCAGATCACGGTTAAGATGGATAGTCTTTTGTCAGAGGTGGATTTTGACAAGGTGGAGATGATCGTACTGCCGGGCGGCATGCCGGGAACGAAAAATTTAGAAGCCTGTGCGCCGCTGATGGAGCAGGTGGATGCTTTTGTAAAAGCGGACCGTCCTGTCAGCGCTATCTGTGCGGCGCCGAGCATCCTGGGGCACAGGGGTCATTTAAAAGGCAGGGAAGCCTGCAGCTTTCCGTCCTTTGAAGGTCATCTGGAGGGGGCAAAAGTGTTGAAAGACCCAAGCGTCGTTTCCGGAAATATTACGACAGGGCGCGGTATGGGCGCGGCGATTCCGTTTGCGCTTTCCATTTTGGAGCGGTATCAGGGAAAAGAGGCGGCTGACAATATGGCGGAAACGATCATTTACTGAAACAACAGGTAATATGACGGAAGAAAGCCGGATAAAAAATAAACAGATGGAACAGGATAAGAAGGCAGTATGAATATTTTGTTTTTTTTAAAACCGAAAGGGGAATGCGTCTATGTATATGACGAGGATTCCCTGCGGCAGGTGCTGGATGTTATGGAAGCCCACAGGTTTGCATCCATTCCGATGATCTCAAAGTCGACAGGCGCTTATAAAGGAACGATCACCGAGGGGGATCTGCTCTGGTATATTAAAAATCAGCATAATCTGAATTTACATAGCGCAAAAGACATCCGCATTAAGGATATCAAACGCCACCGGGACAACCAGCCGGTAAGCGTGGGCGCGAAAATGGAGGATCTTTTCTCAAAAGCCGTCCAGCAGAATTTCGTGCCGGTGATCGACGGGCAGAAATGTTTTATCGGCATTATCACGAGAAAAAATATCATAGAATATTTATGTGAAAAAACAGAAAAGAAATAATACCATTCATTACCAACATATTTTCAAAGAGGCTGTCAATAATAACTACAGGATAAGTCGCAAGGACTTATCTGAAATATGAAAACAGTACGAAAATTATGGAGGTATGAAAAAATGGCTAATAGCAAAAATTCTTCTACTATGGCAGTACCTGAAGCAAAGGCTGCTATGGACCGTTTCAAGACTGAGGTTGCATCTGAGATGGGTATTAACCTGAAAGAGGGATATAACGGTGACTTAACTTCTCGTGAGGCTGGTTCCATCGGCGGCGAAATGGTTAAGAGAATGGTAAAGAACTACGAACAGAACCTGAAATAAGGAATTTCACGCAGTTGAAAAATGAATAAAAGAGCTGCCGCATAACGAGTATATGCGGCAGCTTTTTCTTTCATAGTTTACGCGTATTACAGGGGCGGATCAAACCGTCATTTTTGTTTTTTCCTTCTGTTTTACTACCTTGATCGGCTCATTGGTTTTTAAAACAGGACTGAGTTTTTTGTAAATGAGCAGTGTCATAACGGAAACGGATGTCCCTTTCAACAGGTTCAGCGGCGCCACCGCCAGCATGACAAAACTGGAAACACTGTTGATAGAGGGGTTGATGGCTGTTCCCATACCGATAATGGCATCTAACGGCATACCGTAAAGCTGGGCAAATTTCGGCAGCAGATATATTGCATTGAAAGCGGTTCCCACCACGGTCATCACAAAGGTTCCGGCGATACAGCCGACCACCGCATTTTTTCTTGTCTTCTTAAACAGGTAGATAATGGATGCGGGCAGCAGGTAACTGCAGCCGATGGAAAAATTGGCAAGGTCCCCGACAAAAGCGGTGGTAGTGCCTTTCATCAAAAGCTTTAACAGGATCTTGCAGAGTTCTATCAAAACACCCGCCACAGGCCCGTAGGCAAAAGTGCCGATCAGCGCCGGCAGTTCCGAAAAATCAATTTCGTAAAACGGCGGGGCAAAGGGAACCGGAAACTCAAACAGCATGAGTATCGCGGAAATTGCCGAAAGCACGCCGATCACTGCGATCTTTCTTGTGGAGAGCACCCGTTCTGTATCGCCGGATACTTTTTTTGCCCATTTTTCCGCGGCGTAAGCAACAAGGAACAATGCGCAGATCAGCGCCAGAAACTCCAATAAAAATACCACGTTTTCCTGAATACTTTGTAACAGTTCACTCATTTTTTTCTCCTCCGATCTTTCTTTCAGGAGTTCTTCCAGTTTGTGCAGCATACGGACCGCGTTGTGCCGGCAGCATATTTCCGGGTATCTGCGGCACTTTTTGTACGGATCTGCACATAAAAAAATCCCCACATCAAAAATATGCGGGGCATCACCGTAAAACCATTACCGGGATCTAGCTGTTTCCAGCTTTACAATAACCGGCCATACTTTACAGTTTCTTCTTTCATCCAGACTTTACTGTCGGTTTTGGATTCTCACCAAATCAGCCATTTACATGGGTCGTAGACTTGCCGTATTTCTGTTTTTTACAGAAGACGTATCACTACCGGTAGGGAATTGCACCCGACCCCGAAGAACTTCTTTATACTGTTTACTCAGATAGGATACCACTAAATTGCAGAGGATGCAAGAGGTTTTGTGAAAATAGCTTTACACCTTTGGCTTCTTCTATTATAATGGGACTATAACGGTTTGCATGATTCATAAAAGGCAGGTGATAGTGTATGACCGCAAAGGAAACGGCAAAAATATTGATTGAAGAATTTTCAAAGGTGCAGGACTGGATGCATCAGGAATCAGTCTGACAGAGATTGACAGGATAAAAGAATAGATTTCAATTTGAAAAGTCACAAAAGGCGCCTGCAATGTGGGCGCTTTTTAGTCATGAAGAAAGCGGAGATGCGAAAATGGAAATGGAATTTGATATACAGATCACAAAAAAAGATTTATACGATTATCAGCTGCATCATGCCTATACCTCGCCCACGGGGTTGTTCGGCACTATTGTGGGCTGTCTTTTTATCGTCGGATTTTTTAACACAGGGACACCCCTGTATCTGGTTATCGGCGCTTTTGTGATTTTGTATTTTCCGTGGACACTGCATATCAGAGCGGCGTCTCAGGCGGCATCCCCTGTTTTTAAGAAACCTCTGCATTATAAATTGTCGGAGGAGGGGCTTGAGATTTCCACGGAGGAGGAAAAGCAGCTTGTCCCCTGGGAGAGCATTACGAAAGCCGCTGCAACAGGGAGGACGATCATGTTATACACATCCAAAGTAAACGCTTTTCTGTTCCCGAAGCGGGTGCTGGGGGAGAGAAGCGGAGAACTGGTTCAGGTGATTTCGAGGTACGTATCGCCCGAGAAGGTGAAGATCAAAACGGCGTAATGTGCGTGGATGAGCAGAATGTCCGGGGATGATGCGGATCAGGCCGCGGGGATTAGAGCTCCGGGGGATGATGCGGATCAAGCTGTGGGAATCAGAACTCCGGGGGAATGATCATCAGGACGCGGGATTTAACGGATGAATGGATGATAACGGAAATGATTTATGAAAGTTATAAGCCTGAGGATACCTTTGCAATAGGAGAAAGGATCGGGCGGGAGGCGGAGCCGGGGATGCTGTGTACACTGACAGGAGATCTGGGCGTCGGAAAGACCGTGCTCACGCAGGGAATTGCAAAGGGGCTTGGCATAAAAGAATGTGTAAACAGCCCTACCTTTACGATCGTACAGGTATATGAAAGCGGCAGGCTTCCCCTGTACCATCTGGATGTGTACCGGATCGGGGATATAGAAGAGATGGAAGAGACCGGTTATGAGGACTACTTTTTTGGTGAAGGGTTGTGCATTGTTGAGTGGGCGGATCTGATCAGAGAACTGATACCGGAGGAACATACACAGATCATCATTGAAAAAGATCTGGAAAAAGGGTTTGATTACAGGAAAATATCTGTAAGGCAGCCCGGGAAGGGCAACAGGTTATTATCATGAAAATACTTGCAATCGACAGTTCGGGGCAGACCGCATCCGTAGCTGTCTGGGAGGATGATCTGACATTGGCGGAATTTTCCATTCATGCGAAGATGACGCATTCCCAGACGCTGCTTCCGATGCTGGAGGCTGTCCGGGAGAAAACGGAATTGGATATGGAAACAATAGATGCCATAGCGGTAACTTCCGGGCCGGGTTCCTTTACCGGGCTTCGTATCGGTTCCGCGACAGTGAAAGGTTTTGGCTTTGCACTGGATAAACCGATCATTCCGGTGCCGACATTGGAGGGGCTTGCCTATAATTTATATGGAACAGACAAGATAGTCTGTCCGCTGATGGATGCCAGAAGAAGCCAGACATATACGGGATTGTATGAGTTCAGGAGTAAGGATGGCACAGAAGAATATGACATGAATGTCATAATGGGACAATGTGCCGTTGCGATAGAGGAAATTTTGGAAGCCTGCAATGAACAGGCCTGTAAACAGGGAGGCAGAGGCGTTATCTTTCTGGGGGATGGCGTTCCTGTCTTCAGGGAAGAGATCGCCGGACTGCTAACGGTTCCCTGCGGTTTTGCGCCTGCCCATATGAACAGACAGCGGGCGGCGGCGGTAGCGGCGCTGGCGGCAAAGTATTACAGGCAGGGAAAAGTGCAGACGGCGGCGGAATATGCGCCGGAATATCTGCGGCTCTCTCAGGCGGAACGGGAGAGGAACGTACAGAGTGAGGCGCAGGCGTCAGAGAAGACGAAGTAGAAGCCGAACCGGGCAGAGACAGCAGAGGAAAGACGAAGCAGAAGCCGGATAAGAAAAAGCGGAAGCAGCAGAGGGAAACCGGAGCGGAAACCCGGCAGGAAAGGCAGAAGCTGAATGGGGAAGAGATAGAGGCAGCAGAGAGGACAGGGCGGAAGATGAGTGAGGCACAAGCCGCAAAAAAGGCGGAAGGGAATCATAATATCACGGTTCATATCCGCAGGATGATACCGGAAGATGTGCCGGCAGCAGCGGCGCTGGAGCGGATCTGTTTTTCCGAACCCTGGTCGGAGAATGCTTACCTGCGAACTTTGACAGACGAAAAAGCGCTGTATCTGGTGGCGGAAAACGAGGACGGGGAAATAGCCGGTACGTGCGGCCTGCTGGATATCCTCGGAGAGGGAGATATCAGCAATGTGGCGGTGGCGGAGCCTTTCCGCAGACAGAGAGTGGCGCAACGGATGATGGCGGAACTGCTGAAACAGGGAAAGGAGCGGGGGATCAGGGCATTTACCCTGGAGGTGCGCGCTTCCAATGAGGCGGCGGTCCGGCTCTATGAAAAATTCGGATTTGTCTGCGAGGGACGCAGAAAAAATTTTTATAAAAAGCCCGATGAGGATGCGCTCATATTGTGGTACAGGACAGGAGAGGATGCCGGTGCGGAAAGATCCTGAAAAGAGTTTTCGGGTTGAAAGATGCGGTGCGGCGAAGAGGTAGGATAGATGATAGATGTTTGTTTGCTGGGAACAGGCGGGATGATGCCGCTGCCTTACAGGTGGCTTACGTCCCTGATGGTAAGATATAACGGCCACAGTATTTTGATAGACTGCGGCGAAGGAACCCAGATCGCTCTGAAGGAAAAGGGGTGGAGTCCCAATCCTATCGATATGATCTGTTTTACGCATTACCATGCGGATCATATCAGCGGTCTGCCGGGGATGCTTCTGACAATGGGAAATGCGGAGAGAAAAGAGCCGTTGACGCTGGTGGGTCCCAAAGGGTTGACCAGAGTAGTCAGCGCCTTGAGGACTATCGCGCCGGAACTTCCTTTTGAGATCCGTTATCTGGAACTGACGGAGACGGAGGAACAGTTTGATTTTGAAGAACTTAAGGTGCAGGCTTTTCGTGTAAACCATAATGTGGTATGTTATGGATATAGCGTTTCGCTTGGCAGGGCGGGGCGGTTTCAGGTGGAAAAAGCCAAAGAGCTTGGGATCGAAATGAAATACTGGAGCAGGCTGCAGAAGGGTGAGAGGATCGAAACGGAAACGGGTATCCTGACGCCGGAAATGGTTCTCGGACCCGCGCGGAAAGGGCTGAAGCTTACCTATTGTACGGATACCAGGCCCACAGAGAGCATTGCAGAGCATGCGGCTGGTTCCGATCTGTTTATCTGCGAAGGAATGTACGGTGAGGCGGATAAACAGGAAAAAGCAAAAGAACATAAGCATATGACGTTCCTGGAGGCGGCGAAACTGGCGAAAAAGGCGGAGGTCGGGCAGCTTTGGCTGACGCACTACAGCCCTTCCCTGACAAGGCCGGAGCCCTTTATGGATGGAGTCAGAAAAATTTTTCCCAGAGCGTATGCAGGGAAGGATGGAAAAAGTATGGAACTTCAGTTTGAAGAGGACGGGAATTAATTTTTCATGTACGGATTCGTGTGAGTGCGTATCCGGTTGTTGCAGTCAGATGGAGGTTTGATGATGAGAAAAGGTCCAAAATCAGCGGCGGTGCTGGCAGTCATGGTGATCACTGTATTTGCGTTGTATTATTATCTGGTCAATAAAGTGGAGCGTTCTTCACCGGAGGTGGAAACGACCGCGATACAGGATGTCCTTCTGAGAAATCTGGAGACGGATTATCCTGCGACGGTCCGGGAAGTGATAAAGTATTATAACGAAATCATGAGCTGCTACTACAGTGAAAGCCCCACGGATGAGGAGTTAAAGGATCTGGCGGATAAAGCGCTTGAACTGTATGATACGGAACTTGTAAATTTTCAGAGTGAGGAAATGTATCTGGCGGATTTAAAAACGGAGATCGCCGGGTTTGCCTCATCGGGGACGGTGCTTTCCCATGTGGCGCTCTCTTCAAGCACGGCAGTGGATTACTTTACTTATAATGGAAGAGAATGCGCGCAGATCAGATGCATCTATACGATGCGGCAGAAAACAAGCATGATGACGATCAAGGAAATTTATGTGCTGCGCAAAGATGACAACGGAAGATGGAAAATTCTGGGATGGACTCCCGCAGAGGATGAGACGACGGAATGAATATGCTGGAAAAGATGAACGAAGAAAAGGGAGTGCTGATACTGGCAATAGAAAGTTCCTGTGATGAAACGGCGGCGGCTGTGATCAGAGACGGAAGGGAAGTCCTGTCCAATATTATCTATTCACAGATAGAACTGCATACGGTCTATGGCGGTGTGGTGCCGGAGATCGCATCCAGAAAGCATATAGAGAAGATCAATCAGGTAGTGCAGACGGCGCTTGAGCAGGCGGGACAAAAACTGACAGATATGTCAGTAATTGCGGTCACCTACGGCCCCGGGCTGGTAGGGCCGCTGCTGATCGGTGTATCCTTTGCGAAAGCGCTCAGTTTCGCAACCGGGATTCCATTGGTCGGCGTGCATCATATCGAAGGGCATATCAGCGCCAATTATATAGAACATAAAGAACTTGAGCCCCCCTTTGCCTGTCTGGTTGCCTCCGGCGGCCATTCCCATCTTGTGGTGGTGAAAGACTACGGAGAATATGAAGTGATCGGCAGGACCAGGGACGACGCGGCGGGGGAGGCCTTTGACAAGGTGGCAAGGGCGATCGGGCTGGGTTATCCGGGCGGACCGAAGATCGACAAGATATCTAAGGAGGGAAATCCCGATGCAATCCATTTTCCCCGTGCTAAAGTGGTGGAATCAATGTATGATTTCAGCTTCAGCGGTTTGAAGTCGGCAGTGCTGAATTATTTAAACGGCTGTCAGATGAAGGGGGAGAAAGTGAATCAGGCGGATGTGGCGGCCTCTTTCCAGAGGGCAGTGGTGGATGTGCTGGTGGAGCATTCCATGGCGGCGGTCAGGGAGTATGGCTTTACAAAGTTTGCGATAGCGGGCGGTGTGGCATCCAACTCCTCTTTGCGGGAAGCCTTCGTGGAGGCATGCAAAAAAGAAGGAATAGAATTTTATGATCCGTCTCCGGTATTTTGTACGGATAATGCGGCGATGATCGGGGCTGCAGGCTATTATGAATATCAAAAGGGCGTGCGGCACGGATATGATCTGAATGCGGTGCCGAATCTGAAACTGGGAGAGTGAACAAGAGGAATTTTCATTTCCGGGAGGGATAGCAGGATAGTATGCGTAAAATACTGCGCCGCACCGGTCCGGTGTGAAGGTGTTGTGTGATACCCGGGAAAACGGGGATAGGCATGCCCGAAAATGAGGATGATGAGGATAACAATGGAAAAGAAACGATGCACGGCGGTGATTCTGGCGGCAGGAAGCGGCAGCAGGATGAAAAGCAATATGGCAAAGCAGTTTATGCCGCTTTCAGGAAAACCGCTGATCTGTTATGCCCTGCAGGCTGTGGAGGAGTCGGATATCATAGATGACTGCATCCTTGTGACAGGTGCGGGGGATCTTATGTGGGTGAGCGAGGAGATCGTCCGGAAATATCATTATCATAAAGTGGATACGGTGATCGCCGGCGGCGATGAACGGTACGCTTCGGTGGCAGGCGCCATGCGGCTGATCAGATCGGGGGATATGGCTGTGCCGAACAGGGACGGCTATATCTTTGTACATGACGGGGCGAGGCCTTTTCTGACGGAGAAAATACTGCGGGATACTTATGAGGCGGCGCGGAAATATGGCGCCTGCGTCAGTGCCGTGCGCAGTAAGGATACCGTTAAAATAGCGGACGGAGAAGGCTTTGTAAGTGAGACGCCGGACAGAAACCTTGTCTGGAATATGCATACGCCTCAGGTCTTTGAGACGAAGCTGATCACAGATGCCTATGCGGCGCTTGAAAAAAATCTGCAGGAACTGAAAGAGGAGGGCGTTCATATCACGGATGATGCAATGGTGGTGGAATATTTTACGAACCACAGGGTTAAACTGGTGGAAGGTTCCTATGAAAATATCAAACTGACCACACCGGAGGATCTGGTGATCGCGGAAAAGATTCTGAATAAGGCTGACGAAAAAAGTTTACAAAAACTTTCAAAAATGTGTTGACAGGATAAACCATTTTTGTTAATATATTTCTTGCACTGATTTGAAGTGGAATACTTTGGAGAGGTATCGAAGTGGTCATAACGAGGCGGTCTTGAAAACCGTTTGTCCGAAAGGGCGCATGGGTTCGAATCCCATCCTCTCCGCTGGAGATAACTCCAAACGAAATACCATATTATATAATAGTAGATATTCTGCTACACTTGGAGAAGTACCCAAGCTGGCCGAAGGGACACCCCTGGAAAGGGTGCAGGTCGTTAATAGCGGCGCGAGGGTTCAAATCCCTCCTTCTCCGTTCGGAATGTGTTGGAATATATACATTTCGCGTTATAACAGAAAGAGGATTTATCCTGATTCTGAAAAAACAACAAAAAAGTAGAAAAAAGTGCTTGACAGAGCGATGAAGTCTGTGATAAGATATCAAAGCTGTCAGGGCAGAGGACGAAAGAAACCTGCCGGAGAGCACAGCGAACCTTGACAAATAAACAGTAATGCAGCCCTGAAAGATTCCGAAGCTGCAAGGGAAGCGAAGCGCCGTGCCGGAAGGCCGGAAGCGGAGCGGAAGCCGGGGGGAACCCGGGAGAAGCAGCGGAATGATTTCAGAGAAAGAAAAAAGACGAACAAACAAACCTAAGGAAGCAGTAAAAAAGGAAAAAGCCAAGTTTGGACTTGGCCGGGAAGCGGAAGCCTTCCGCGGGCCCCTGGAGGGTGCCGGGAGGGCGGAGCAAAAAATCAAAACAAGAGAGTTTGATCCTGGCTCAGGATGAACGCTGGCGGCGTGCTTAACACATGCAAGTCGAACGGGGGCGTGATGTGCGAGAGGGATAGTTTAC
>CAJTBO010000006.1 GCA_910573755.1 Lachnospiraceae bacterium
TGTTGATTAGGTTGCCTAGACCCAAATCTATGATAACATGGAGGTTTTATTTTTGGTACTTTAGGGATCGCTACTGCTCACTCTATTCTCCCCAGCTCTGCTGGGGGCTTAATGGACGTTCAGTTATATCTTTTTCAGCACGAAGGGAATCTCAATTGCTAGTGTTTCCACAGAAATAATATCGCTGCTATTGCTACCGCTCTGTCTACGAGGTACACCGTATATAGGGGTAACAGATATAAAACTACACTCATCAAGTATAGTTTGTTCCCCAAAAAATCATAATTACAAGAAACACCATTTCTATATGAAAGGGCCATATTAGTTTTATTGTCTCCCTTTTCATAATGGCATCTACCACTATTGCTGGTGAACTTTCTTTTAATTCAAGTAATTTCTTTTCCAAATTTTCCAATTTTATATCTATTGAATCTTCTGAATTATTATACTCTCTCATTACAGCAGGATAATATTTATTTATAACCTTTAAATAGTCATTTCCTCCCTTAACCATTAATATCATCGCAATAATAATATTCATGTTTTTCTCTCGAAAACTATCCATAACTTCTATGCACAATTCCTAAGCTAAAATCCAAAGTGCACATGTTAGCATAAACATAAAACAACAAAATACTATGAGCATCAGTATCCAACCAAACCATTCATTTGATGTATCTTCTGCCCAGAATATTTTATTTATTTTCTCGACATATAGTAATAATATCTGTTCATTATCTTTGTACTCCTTAATCCTTTTATCCGATGTTACTATCTTTCTCCTATAGACATCATTATTTAATTGATATTCTACCTCAACGATATATCTTATCGGTTGTCCAATTATTTCTGTACAACTTAGTATCTTTCCTAAAATACGCTTTCTGCATCTTTCCTTTAAACCATTATTTCGAAAAATTCTATATATGCCCCAAATTCCTGCTATTCCTGCAAGGAAGCTTATCACACCTACAATAATGTTCATTCTTTATAAATGCTATTTTTCAGCATTTCCTCCTTTTATCTTCATATTTACTCAGAATCTTAAACGCTTATTTTATATAGATTCAAGACTCCACTTTTTTAATAAACGCCCATCTTTTTCAAAAAAACACCCTATGAAATGCCACTGGATTGCAGACATATTTACCCCCCTAAATATCTCTGTTCTTCCATCAAATATAGTAGAATCATACATATTTATTTCAGTAATACTCTAAGATTATTCAACATACCCCCCAAAGAAACAAAGCACCGAAAAAAGGAATTCAATGTAAAAATTTCCATGAAATGCCCCAACAAGCATGAGAAAGAAATCTACATAATTAGAAGACGGCAAGCACCGCTTAGCTAAGGATGGTACTGCCGCCTCTACACATCATGATGTTCCAAGACACCTTGACATATGGAAAGTGTCGTCTGTTACGCCGTTTCAAGAATTATTATCAAGTTTTCCAACTTAACAATAATATCTTATCCTAAATCATGGAATTATTCAAGCATAGTACCCATTATGTCAAATATTCGTGTCCGTTTCTGCAACATTCTTCCTCTGCACAATATTTAGTTGTTAAATTTCAGGTGACCTCTCATTCATTGAAATTCTGAAAAATGGTCCTCTTTTCACTACTTTTGCATGTATCTTATATTCTCACACTATCCCAAGAAGTTCAAATGTTTTATCAATTCCTTGGTAAATATTTAATGAATAAATCTCTCTCGTATAAGATTCCATCATATGAATATCAAAGCCTCCTCCGTAACCAACTCCAATTTGTAAGCCGTCTATATCTCCATTCGTATCTTCCATTTCATCAAAACTTAATAAATCAAATGAAAGATATTTAAAGAAGCCAGTCGAAACACCCATAGCGCTTGACTTTCCAAGCAATTCATATATATCGTTTGCATCTGTAAACGCCACGCTAATTGTTGCGCCAATATCGAGCACACCCAAAGATAATGTATCATCAACCCCCGGAATCGCATACGACCATTGTAATGCTGTATTACCTTTCCAATCAAAAGAAAGTCCTATATCTATATAGATTCCCACATAAGCAGTAGCATTAAAAGTACCTTTAACTGTTACCGTTCCATTTAAGTCTTTAACTGAGTCCTTGAATTCATCAGCTACAGATTTATAAATCACATACGCCACTTTACCTATTGTACGGATTCCTTCAATTATTGAGTTCTGCTCATCTCCTGCTGACATCTGCTCAACCAGTTTACTTATATCCACGCATCCGCTGAAGGGAGAGAATCCTGCAAGCCCTGTCGGATCATAGTAAGTCGTCGGATTGCTGAAACAGTACTGATACCAGTTCCCGCCATCCTTAATCGGATCTATCGCAAGCCAGGTGCGGTTGTTTGCATCATAGAACCTTGCCTCCGCAAAATAAATATCAAGGGTTGTGTCATAAATATGGCCGGTAAACGTAGCAAAGACATAGTTCCCATGGTCATTATTCAGCAGCTTGTTCGGGCTTTCCGGCATCCCCCATGCGTCGTAGGTCAGCTCCGCAAAACTCTGGCCGTTTGCCTTCGTGTAATACCGGGTGTTGCCCATCACATCTTCATGGACATACAGCGTCCTCTCCCAGTTCCCTTTATCCGTGAACTGTTCGATTCTCTCGCTCCCCGCATATACATGCTTCTGTTCATACTCTAACTGCCCGTTCCCTTCCGCAAATACCATCAGGTCATCGTTCTCAAAGCTGGTATAATCGATCACGTAATCGCGGGCGTATACTTTCCCGGCATGGGTGGTATGGGTGTTGTTAACGCGCAGGCCTAATCCGTTATAAGTGTAGGCGGATTTATCACCCTTCCAGTTAGTGCCTTCCACCATGCGGTTCGTCTCATCATACTGGTAGGAGCGGCTCGCCTTCTTCCCGATCTCCGCCGTACGGTTGCCCCGCTTGTCATAGGTATAACTATAAGATTCGCTGCCCTCCTTTTTCTTTGTCAGCTGGTTTAATTCGTTATACTGATAGTCTACCACATCATTTTTCGATTTTTCAAGCACCAGATTCCCTAAAGTATCATAGGTGTAGGTGGTAGTTGTCCCAGCGATATTGCTGCTTGTCATACGGTTTAACTTGTCGTAGCCGTACTTGTGGGTTCCTTTTCCTGCCTGATTCGCTTTCTTATCCGCACTGTCCTCGGTTCCCGGGTTATCCGGTTTTACGGGTTTATTCGGGTTATCCGGTTTTTCTCCCTTTTCCCCTCTGTTTAATCCCGGAGGCATATGCCCACCCGGATTGACGATATTACCCTCCTCATCCTCGGTCTGTCCCGGAGGAATCTGCCCGTTGCCGTCACCGTTTCCTTCGATGGAAGCGTCATCTTTCACCGTATTCAGAAGCCGGATATTCGTCTCCTGTACGGCGCTCTCCTGATTTTTTAATACAATGCCTGCCGCGGTATCTGCTCCAGGATCGGGCAGTTCCGGCCTGTTTACAACGGAAACCGTAGTGCTCAATCTCTCCGTATCCACGGCAGGGATCTCTGCCTCAGGCACCTCCGCAGAGGCAGTGCCGGTGCTGTCCTCCCCGCTCTTATTTCCACTGCCGCTTCCGCTCTGGCCGTGGTTATACTGCATCTCACTTAAGCGGTTTCCTTCTGCATCCCAGCTGTAGGTGGTCTTGAACAGCTTCTTCCCGCCGATGTTGTACTCATCCATCTCGATGATCCGGTCGCACGCATCGTAGAAATAATACGCCGTCTCATAGTTCGGATATTCCTTAAAGGTCTTGTTGCCGTTGCCGTCGTAGGCGAACTTTGTGATGCCGCCGTCGAAGTCCTTCATCTCCACGATCTGGTTTTGTTTCCTACATTATCCCAGCCGTAGGCGGTCTTTCTTCCGTTATGGTCCGTCACCTCCGTCACGCGGTTTAAGAGGTCCCTGCCGATGGATGTCTTTCCGTTCCAGTCCTCCATCTCCACCAGTTCCCCGGTGCCGTTATAGTTTATATTGCTCACCAGGTTCACAGGGCTGTATTCGTACTCCGTCACATACCCGTCCTCATCGGTCTTCCTGATCAGGTTGCCGTTGCCGTCGTAGACGAAAGTTTTCCCGTCTCCTTTGGCGTTGACTTCCGTCTGGCAGAAAATTATTCATATCAATTACTTTTTCCATTCTTAACAAGAAATTATAACGGAGATATTCCAAGACTTTAAAGCCCGCAAATATCTCCGCTTTTTTGTTTGCTTATTCTGCCACACTCAATGTCACACCAATATTCTCAATATCTCAGACAGAATAATGGAAAATCCCTATCCATTTTAAACGCCTACCGGCATCCATGATGTAGCCATAGCCATTAAAATCGTGAGATATATCATCGTCAAATGAAAAAAAGGAATTAACTTTGCTGCTTCTCTCTGCATAATTGCTTCCACCACTTCGGGAGGTGCCTCTTTTTTTAACTTGGATATTTCCATGTCTAAATTTTCCGCCCGGGAAAAAATTTCAAAGTACTCATCCGGAGAATGAACTTCTGTATTCATCTTTATTTTGGGATCATATTTTCTTATTGCTGTTAAAGAATCATCTCCGGCTTTATAAGCTAAAACCATGCCGGCAATCAAAAAGAATACACCGCCTATCATTACGGCATTAACCATTATTTCATCATTCCGTGGAACCATCATAGCAATTATGAAGCTCCAGTATATACCCAAACATTTTAAAGATGGTTTAAAACATTTTAATTTACTATGTCTTTTTATTTTTTTTGCCCATATCCACACCACAAAAATGGCTATTGCTATCTTGAACAGCCAGACTATCATTATATGTTCCGGAAAACATAGTACGAAAAACATTACAAACACTATACTTAAAAATGCCGGAAAAATCTTTAAAAATAACTTAAAATTCTGTCCCAAGACATAAAACATATCCCGCCTCCTAAAATATGTCTGGCTGTTGTATATATAACAGCCAGACAATACTAATTATACATTTAGCTTAACAGTGTGATAAAGCTTGAAATATACTTTTTGCTGCTCTATAGAGTTTCTTCACATTCTCTATTTCCTCTGGGATATTAAATAATTTGTAAACTTTTGAAACCATCCATTCTCCATGCATTTCTATTGGAAATGCTGCTTCTCCTGAGACGCTAAAAGTAATTCCCCAAACCATAGAGCCATCTCTCGCTAATCCAACTATAAAATCCCCAGATACAGAGACTGGAATACCCATAATTGAAAGATTTCCACCGCCTCCTACACTTCCTCCCATTCCGTCTAAATCCCATATCTCTTCTGCATTATACCAACCGATTGAAAGACCTCCTACGCCTACAGCAGGAAACCCTCCACCTGTAAATTTGTAATCAAGTATGCCCATATTACCATGACCATCAACAACCACCTGAGTACCTGCGCCTACTCTGATTCCCATTGACTCTGCCAACTCATATCCAGCCACAACTACCCATAATCCATTCGGATCAAAATATTTAACAGGATCACCATAACAGTACTGATACCAATTCCCACCATCCTTCACCGGATCCATCGCCAGCCAGGTGCGGTTATTCGCATCATAGAACCTCACCTCCGCGAAATAAATATCCAGCGTGGTATCGTAGATATGCCCGGTAAAGGTTGCAAAGACATAGTTCCCGTGGTCGTTGTTCAGCAACTTGTTCGGGCTCTCCGGCATCCCCCATGCGTCATAGGTCAGTTTTGCAAAGCTCTGTCCGTTTGCCTTCGTGTAATACCGGGTATTCCCCATCACATCTTCATGAACATACAGGGTTCTCTCCCAGTTCCCCTTATCCGTGAACTGTTCGATTCTCTCGCTTCCCGCATACACATGCTTCTGCTCATATTCGAGCTGCCCGTTCCCTTCCGCAAATACCATCAGGTCATCGTTCGCAAAGCTGGTGTAGTCGATCACGTAATCACGGGTATATACTTTCCCGGCGTGGGTGGTATGGGTATTATTAATGCGTAAGCCTAATCCGTTGTAGGTGTAGGCGAATGTATCGCCCTTCCAGTCTTTTATGAAAGTACAGCTGCTCCAGTGGTTTCCCTCTATTGCAGCTGCACTCTATCAGATACGTTTCTTTATTAATTTTGAATAAGCACTGTCAACTGTATACTTTTTCTCTATCTCTGCTTTATCCTTTTCGCATCCAGTTTTGTCTCCCAAAAGCAATCAATATCTTTTATAGGTATCTCTGGAAGTTCTATAATTAAACCTGGATTCATAAATCTTGTCCTTATCCCTGTTTGCTCTCCAAAATCCTCAAATACTACTTTAAAGATCGGCTTACGGGCATTAGAAAGAGAACGTATGCTGTTTCTAAATTCTTTAAATGTTATGAGATAGTAATCTCCTCTCTCCTCCCATATGTACTCAAATCGGTCATATACATTAAAATGTGTCATATATTCTCGGCATAACCTTATTGGATATTTTGATAGATAGTATAATTCCATATCCTCTCCTTTCCCGGCTATTTCAAGCATTACCTGGATTTCTTTTTATCATAAATACCATCCCATAAATCGAATAAATTTATTGAATAAAAAGTTGTAGTCTGTCCCATTTGTGCATGGAATTCTACCCCTTCACCTATACCTATGCCTCCCGAACTTGTAATCCCAATAGCACCAGGTCTTCCATTATTCGGATTTCCTATAAAGACTAAATCTCCTCCCGCCATACCCCAAATAGGACACCCTTCTTGAATGGGAAATAGTTTCGAACCACCAACCTGCGCCGAAAATCCTTCAAGTTCATACACTGATGATGCGGTGGTTACTGTTTTATATTCAAGAATTCCCAGTGCTGGCGTACTGGTAGTAGGTCCTACTAATAATGCTCCCTGCACAGCAACATTTCCTTTTGTGTCTATTGAAATTCCAATTGTTCCATCAAATTGCCATATCTTCGGAGTAAATGATAAATCTAATCCTATAGTATATGTACCATCTACACATTGCCCGAAAGCTTTTACAGTTTGTATCCATTTATTGACTTCATCCCAATCTATCTGCTCCGCCAGCTTATTCATGTCCACGCATCCGCTGAAAGGGGAAAATCCCGCCAGTCCGGTCGGATCATAGTAAGTCGTCGGATTGCTGTAGCAGTACTGGTACCAGTTCCCACCGTCCTTCACCGGATCCATCGCAAGCCATGTACGGTTGTTCGCATCGTAGAACCTCGCCTCAGCAAAGTAAATATCCAGTGTCGTATCGTAGATATGCCCGGTAAAGGTTGCAAAGACATAGTTCCCATGGTCGTTATTCAACAGCTTGTTCGGGCTCTCCGGCATTCCCCATGCGTCGTAGGTCAGCTCCGCAAAACTCTGCCCGTTCGCTTTCGTGTAATACCGGGTATTGCCCATCACATCCTCATGGACATACAGCGTCCTCTCCCAGTTCCCTTTATCCGTGAACTGTTCGATCCTCTCGCTTCCCGCATATACATGCTTCTGTTCATACTCTAACTGCCCGTTCCCTTCCGCAAATACCATCAGGTCATCATTCTCAAAGCTGGTGTAGTCGATCACGTAATCGCGGGTATAGATCTTTCCTGCGTGGGTGGTATGGGTGTTGTTAACGCGCAGGCCTAATCCGTTGTAGGTGTAGGCGGATTTATCACCCTTCCGGTTAGTGCCTTCCACCATGCGGTTCGTCTCATCATACTGGTAGGAGCGGCTCGCCTTCTTCCCGATCTCCGCCGTACGGTTGCCCCGCTTATCATAAGTATAACTATAAGATTCGCTGCCCTCCTTTTTCTTTGTCAGCTGGTTTAATTCGTTATACTGATAGTCTACCACATCATTTTTCGATTTTTCAAGCACCAGATTTCCTAAAGTATCATAGGTGTAGGTGGTAGTTGTCCCGGCGATATTGCTGCTTGTCATACGGTTTAACTTGTCGTAGCCGTATTTGTGGGTTCCTTTTCCTGCCTGGTTCGCTTTCTTATCCGCACTGTCCTCAGTTCCCGGGTTATCCGGTTTTACGGGTTTATTCGGGTTATCCGGTTTTTCTCCCTTTTCCCCTCTGTTTAATCCCGGAGGCATATGCCCGCCCGGATTGACGATATTGCCCTCCTCATCCTCGGTCTGTCCCGGAGGAACCTGCCCGTTGCCGTCACCGTTTCCTTCGATGGAAGCGTCATCTTTCACCGTATTCAGAAGCCGGATATTCGTCTCCTGTGCGGTGCTCTCCTGATTTTTTAATACAATGCCTGCCGCGGTATCTGCTCCAGGATCGGGCAGTTCCGGCCTGTTTACAACGGAAACCGTAGTGCTCAATCTTTCCGTATCCACGACAGGGATCTCTGCCTCAGGCGCCTCCGCAGAGGCAGTGCCGGTGCTGTCCTCCCCGCTCTTATTTCCACTGCCGCTTCCGCTCTGGCCGTGGTTATACTGCATCTCACTTAAACGGTTTCCTTCCGCATCCCAGCTGTAGGTGGTCTTGAACAGCTTTTTCCCGCCGATGTTGTACTCATCCATCTCGATGATCCGGTCGCACGCATCGTAGAAATAATACGCCGTCTCATAGTTCGGATATTCCTTGAAGGTCTTGTTGCCGTTGCCGTCGTAGGCGAACTTTGTGATGCCGCCGTCGAAGTCCTTCATCTCCACGATCTGGTTTTCTTTATCGTAATAATAATCCACCTGCGTACCGTCCGGATAGCCCTGCACGGTTTTGTTTCCTACATTATCCCAGCCGTAGGCGGTCTTTCTTCCGTTATGGTCCGTCACCTCCGTCACGCGGTTTAAGAGGTCCCTGCCGATGGATGTCTTCCCGTTCCAGTCCTCCATCTCCATCAGTTCCCCGGTGCCGTTATAGAGATAGGAGGCGGATTTCGCGCCGTTATAGTTTATATTGCTCACCAGGTTCACACGGCTGTATTCGTACTCCGTCACATACCCGTCCTCATCGGTCTTCCTGATCAGGTTGCCGTTGCCGTCGTAGACGAAAGTTTTCCCATCTCCTTTGGCGTTGACTTCCGTTTTGATAAGCCCTCTGTGGTCGTAAGTGTATAACGTCTCCTGGTATTCATCTACTTTGTGAGTTGTATCTACCCGGTGCATCGTTATCTTAGTTAAACGATTCATCGAATCGTAGGTGAACTCACTGCCTGTTCCGGCGGCATCCACCGTCTTTACGATATTTCCGTTGCCGTCCAGTGTATATTTCGTGGTATTCCCGTTCCGGTCCGTCACCGCCGTAATCCTGCTGTCCTTGTCGTAGGTAAAGGATTTTTTATTGCCCTTCGGATCGGTCTCACTGGTGACGCGGTTTAAAGCGTCATAGGTGTAAGTATAGGTCTCCCCGTTCCGGTTCGTCACACTGGTGCGGTTGTCGTTTGCATCGTAAGTATAAGTCTCCGTGAAGCCGCGGCCATCCTTATATTTTTTCAGGTTTCCTTTGAAATCGTACTCATACTCCCGTCTTACGCCGTTCTCATCCGTCACGGCGGTCACCCTGTCCATAGGATCATACTCAAAATATTTATAGTGTCCAAGGGCGTCTTTGATGCCGGTCGTCCTTCCTTTGGCGTCATACTCGTATTCCGTCACGGCGCCGTCCTCATTCACTGCTTTCACAATGCGCCCGAGAGCGTCGTAGGTGAGCGAAATTTCTCCGCCCTCCTCGTTGACGGAGGATATCCTGCGGTTTAAAGCATCATACTCCGCGCTGCGGCTGTTCCCCCTGGGATCGGTCACTTTCACAAGGTTCCCGTTCTCATCGTAGGCGTACAGGGTGGTATACCCCTCCCCGTCCGTGTAGGAGATGAGCTGGTCGTTTAAATCATAAACATACTGTTCCACCCCGCCGTCCGGATTTGCTACGGATATTACATTTCCGTTGGCGTCGTAAGTGTATCCTGTCCGGTTCCCGTTGGCGTCGGTGACGGATACCGGGCGGTTGTTCTTATCATAGCCGTAACTCAGGCTGTGCCCTTCCGCGTCCACGATCCGGATCAGGTTGTCGTTCTTATCGTAGGTAAAACGGATAACGCCGTCCATCGCGTCCGTCACGCTCTCCACCATCCCGGTAGGGGTATAGGTGTAGGCGGTAACGCCGCCCATGGGATCTTTCTCTGTCAGGAGCAGGTTGTTTTTATCGTACGTATAGCTGTATGTTTTTCCCCGCTCATTGGTCATGCTGAGCACGCTGCCGTTTTTATTGTAGACATACTTCACATAGGTATTGTCTTCATTGTACTGCTTGATGACGCGCCCCATCTTATCGTATACGTAGCGCACCTTATGGGTGTTTCCCTCTCCCGCCAGTTCGTTCGCCGCCGTGGTAGTCTGCCCGGCCGCGTCATATACGGTGGATGTTTTTCCGCCCAGCGCATTGGTGATGGATACCACCTGACCAAGAGCATCGTATTCGTATACCGTAGTGCCGCCCAGCGCATCCGTGATCTTCGTCAGGCGGTTGTTTTTATCATAGGTGTAGTTCGTGGTATTGCCCCTGCGGTCTGTGACGCTGGTGCAGTTGCCATTTTCATCGTAGGTATAGTTTTCCCCATGCCCCAGCGCATCCGTCAGGGTGGTCAGGTTGTCCGTTTCGTCGTAAGCGCTCTGATAGACGCCTCCCGTAGGACGGGTAACCTTTGTCAGGCTGCCGTTTTCATTGTAGTCATAGGAGGTAACGCCGCCCTCCGCGTCCGTCACGGAAGCAAGACGGTTTAATTTATCGTATGTATAAACCGTTTTATTTTTTCTGCCGTCCGTCACGGAAGTGACATTGTTGTTCCCGTCATAGGCGTAGGCTGTCACGCTGCCTTTCTGGTTCGTTACCGCCGCCAGCTGCCCGCCTGCGGTATAGGTGTAGGAAATAACCCCGCCTTCCGGATCAGTAACGGAGGTCAGCCGGTTCATCTTGTCATAGGTATAAACGGTCGCGTTGCCGCGCTCGTCGGTGACGGAGAGCACGTTGCCATTTGCATCGTAAGTGTAGCTGCGCTCTGTCCCGTCCGGGTTTACCTGCTTTGTGATCCTGCCGAGGGCGTCATACTCGTATCCCGTTGTCTGCCCGAGGCCGTCCGACGCACTGAGGGCATTGCCGTCCGCGTCATAGGAGATGCTTCCCTCCGCTCCGTTGGCGTCTGTCACACTGACGAGCTGCCCGAGGGCATCATAGGTTAAAACGGTGGTGCCGCCCTCCGGATCGACGCTCTTTGTCAGCTTATTTTCCGCGTCGTAAGTATAAGTTGTCGTATTTCCCCTCGCATCCGTCACGGAGGTCAGGTTGCCGTTTGCGTCATAGCCATAGGAGACAGCGTTTCCTTTCGCGTCCGTCTCCTTTACAATGCGTCCCATGGCGTCCCGCTCGTAGGATGTCGTCATCCCCCGCTCATTTGTCTCACTGACGGAAAGGTCCATGGAATCGTATGCCGTGGAGAATGTATTCCCGTAAGGATCTGTCTCCGCCGTCAGGTTGCCGTTCGCATCATAGCTAAAAGATGTGGTATTGCCGTTTCCGTCTGTCCGGCTGGTCATCCTTCCCAGCGCGTCATAGGTATAAGATATCTTATGTCCGTCCGCATCGGTCTCCGATGTCCGGTTCCCCTGTCCGTCGTAGGTATAGACAGTCTCCGCGCCGGCAGCGTCAGTTATGCCGGTCAGATCATTGACCGCATTGTAAGTATACAGGGTTTTATTGCCCTGCCAGTCGGAGACGGAGGTTTCATAGCCGTTGCCGTTGTATTCATATTCCTTCACATTCCCTAACGGATCTGTCTCGCTCAGCAGTTTTCCCGCTTCCGAATACTGATAGGTATAGGTATGCCCAAGCGGTGTCGTCCGGCTGGTCATGCAGCCCGACTCATCATAGGTGAACGTACTGGTATTTCCCAGCGGATCTGTCATGGAGATGATATTTCCCTGACTGTCGCAGACATAGACGGTAGTATTCCCCAGCATGTCCGTACTGGACGCCAGATGCCCTTTATCGTCATATGTATAGGCAGTCACTCCGCCGTTTTCATCCGTAATGCCTGTCAGGTTCCCGTCTCCGTCATAGGTTCTGGTCACGGCAGTCCCATCTTTCTGCACAGTCCGGGTTTTCACTCCCCAATCGCCATAAGTATAGTGCTCCTTCGTACCGTTGGGATAAGTTATCTCTGCCGGATAAGTGTATTCCCCATCATAAGCATAGGTGGTTGTATTGCCGTTCCGGTCTGTCTCGGAAACCAGCCTGTTATCCTCATCATACTCATAGGTCTCTGAACCTGCATCATCCGTATAGGAAATGATACGGAATCTGTCATCATACACCACCGTTTTTGTGTTGCCGCCCTCTTCCCGGTATATATTAGTACGGTTGTCCGGATCGTATTCCACAGTCATTTTTCCCCGATCCGGCATCCACTGCTCTGTCACATGCCCCGCATCATCATAGGTATTCCGGAGGATCATATTCCCGTTCAGATCCGTTACCTCAGCCAGACAGTCGTTTTCATCATAACGATAGGCAAAAGAGTCCCCATCCGGATTCCGTACCTCACTCAGACTGCGGCCGTAGTCCAGAGAAAGGGTGCGGCCTGCACTGTCTGTAACAGTACTGATATGGTCCCCGCTGTAGGAGAATCGGAAATTTCCCGAAGCATTGCTGACCGTGGAGAGGTGTCCTCCCTCATAGGTAAGGGTAATCACATTCCCTCCGGCTTCCGCGATCCTGACCGCGCATCCGTCGCCGTCAAAATATACTTCCTGTCCATTGTCATGGTACATCCGGTAGCCTTCGCCCCAAATTTCCAGATGCCATGCATTCCCTTTATTTGTCGTATAAGTATTATCGTATTCCAGGTAATAGTAAATATGCCCGCCGCCCGGCAGGTAAACATCCACGTTCCCCTCAAACGTTTCCGCACGGTAGGAATAATTATGGCTCCATCCTTTCCCAAGTCCGGAATCATCTATTTCCCGCATGCCGGATAAATACGTCCGCGTAAAGGTAAGCGGATGCTTTCCGTCCAGTGTCAGGTCTGTGTAAGTCCAGTTTAAGGAACCGGAGAGCAGGTCCACCGGATCCCCGCCCGTACAGATCTTAAGGCTCGGATAGCCGGAGGAAAATCCCGGGAAGTAAACCATATCCCGGTATATCGCCCCTAAAATGTCCTCTTCCGTCAATGCGCCTCCCTCGCCGCTCCCTCCGATCACAAAGGGCAGGGTGACCGGCTCCAGGGACTGCGCTTTCGGAATAATCTGGATCGTGTAATTACCCGGCTGCAGATAGACTGGGGTATCCCCGAGGTTCCGGATCACTTCCCCCTTCCACACGATAAAGTTGTGTATCAGATCCGGGCGCTGTTCCGCCGCCGTCCTGGCACCGAACGTGCTGGTTCGGAAATCGCGGCGGATATAAAAATCTTCCGGGATGTCCTGCATCTCTTCCGCCGTTTCGGCTTCCGGAATGTCCTGCCCGCTTACGTCTATCTTATTTTCGTCCTGTCCGGTTTTATCTTCTTCGTTTTCGTCTTTTTCGGTTTCACCTTCTTCAATTTCATCCCTCTGTTCACGGGATCCCTCATTATTTCCGGATACATCACCATCCGGAAGTTCCGCCGCTTTTGCGGTCAGCGTAAAGAAGGAGGTAATTGCAGAAAACGGTGACTTTTTCGAAGCTGCATTATCTGCCGCCGCTATATCATTCCCCGATACGGCATCTCCACCTGAACCGTCTTTATCCTCTTCGGGCTTCGGCAGATCCTGCGCGGGTTCTTCGTCTTCCTCCTGCGCAGTGTCCTGTCCGGCATCTTTTTCCACCGGTTCCTCTGCCAGCATCTCTTCCTGTCCAGATTCCGACAGTCCATGAAAATCATAGTATTCCGCCAGTGTGCTCCATGGAAGGGTTTCTCCTGTCAGCCCCAGTCCGGTAAAATCATTCGCCCATGTATAGGGCAGCCCATAGACAAACAGTTTCAGTTCCTGTTTGATCTGTGCCAGACTTTTTCCCAGAGGGGAATAGCCTCCGTCAGAAGTTCCCGTTATATGTTCCCCGTAATATTTTCCATACAGGTATCCCAGATCGCTCCCGTTTTCATCCAGTACTTTCACATCGTAGTTGACATTATACGGCAGAGCAAACTGCAGATATACCATCTCCCCAAAAGACATCGGATACGATATTTTTTCCGCTCCGGTGGAATTGTTACGGTAAGCCAGTTCCTTTCCGTCCTGTAAAATGGATTCCATACGGGTATAATCATACGCCGCAAGCCCAAGTGTCTCCAGAGGGCTTTCCGCCCGCGCCTCCAGCACCGGGATAGAAGTTACTGCCAAAGCTACAGATAACAGCCCTGCCAAAAATCTTTTCCAACTTCGCCTTTTCATTTCTGTTCATCTCCTCCTCTCCTGCTTTATAAAATACAAATCTGTATTTCATTCGTCTTATTTTAATAAAATTATATTTATAATAACAATTTTTGTCAATAATTAGTAATATTATCAACATAATTATTTATTTCACACAAAATTTATTAGTAATTATGCAAAATAACCAGCTTGACAATAATACATTTTGTATATAAAATTATATCGAAAAGGAGGTGATAAATTAATGAAAAAAAGCCCCGGCGGGTTAACAGACAGAGAATATAAAGTTATGGATGTTCTGTGGAACAATGAAAAGGATCTGACGATTAATGAAATCTCTGAAATCTCTGATGATCCTAAGCTGACTGTTGCCTGTATCGCTCAGGTAATACCGCGTCTTCTGAAAAAAGAATTTATCCATGTTGAAAAATTTATACCGGTGAATACTAAATACGCTCGTACTTTCCTTGCTGACATTTCCAGGCAGGATTATATGGAGGATGAACTGCATCGGCTATTTCAAAAAACAGGAATCAAGGCTATGCTAAGTACTTTGGTACAAATCAACAGTCAGGATGAAAATGATGCACTTTTTCAGGATTTGGAAACGTTTATACAGGACTACAAAAGAACAAAGAAAGGGTGAATTCCATTGAGAATTTCTTTGATGACTATCATCACGATCAATCTGTCACTTTCCATTCTTCTGATGGTTCTTCTTCCGCTGTTAAACCGGGACTTTCTCCTGAAAAATCTGAATGACCGTCAGTTGGCTGTATGTTGTATTGCCGTTATGATACGTGCACTCATTCCATTGGAATTTCCTTTTTCCAGAACAATACTTATAAGTGAAATTCTCCCTTCCATACGGGATTTCATGAAACATCCTTTCACTTTAGGTACATTTTCTGTAAAAGTCTCTCAGCTTGTGTTCTTTTTTTGGGTGTTGATTGCATTAATCATGATTCTGAGAAAATTCCGGCTTTATTTCCATATGCAGAAAATAATCCGCAGTCTGCCCGATTGCAAAGATAAAGTAATTCTGAAAACCATGCAGTCCCTGACAGAAAAATATCCGTCAGCAAAATATGTAAGAGTTGTTACGGCAGATTTAAATATCAGTCCGCTTGTAACAGGTATCAAACATCCGGTCATTCTGCTTCCTGAATATTCATTTAGTCCGGCGGAATACCGAATGATTTTAGAACACGAAATATTACACTGCATCCGGCATGATATTCTTATCAAATTTACAGCAGACATTCTGTGTTCGGTTTACTGGTGGAATCCATTGTTTTTTCTTTTAAGAAAAAAAATCTTTGAATTAATTGAACTTGGAAATGACAGACACTTAACAGCCTTCTTTTCTTCTGATGAGAAAGCCGCATACATGCAATGTCTTACAGATATTGCTAAAAAGATATGCAGTTATTCCGTTCCGTTTACACTTTCTTTTCATTATCATGAGGGAAAGGTTCTACGCAGACGGATTCGTTTGATTGGGAGTTTCGGAAAAAGCAGACGCATAAGAGATGGTTTTGTAGTAGGTATATTATTATTATTTCTATGGTTCAGTACTTCTTTTACATTTGAGCCATATGCAATGCCTGAAGACAGTTCTTACATTACACTTAATAAGGATAACTGTTATATCATACAAAATAATGAACTTTATGATATATATTATCAAAATGAATTGTTTCTCACCACAGATTCAATTGAATATTTAAATCCCGATATTCCAATTTTTCAAAGCAAAGGAGATGAATCATATGAACAAAAAGAAATTTATTAACTCTATTTTTATAACTTGCGCTCTTACGATACTTCTGTTATGCCCGGCTTCCGCTATCCCCGCACAAGCCTCCAATATAACGCTCCAATCTACGGCTGAAGGTGGGGAAACCATTCAACCACGTGCTCCTGTTATTGAATGGGTATTTAAAGTGGAAAACGGCGTAACATATCGTCGGCTGTACAACTACTCCACCGGAGAATGGATCGGCGATTGGATTCCATGTGAATAAAGCGGAATAAACTCCATCTCATAAATCTGCTTCGCTACTGATAAGGCTATCAGACCAACCGCGCCGCATATGCCGCAGGGGCAGAGATCATCTCTCTGCCCCTGCCGTCTGCATAGTCATCTTTAATAAAATTATCCCCTGTTTTCTTTACTGTTTATTACCGAATTATTCCTTTGTATCTATTAATTCCCACTGGCTCGTCCACCATGTCAATGGACATGTGCCATACTGCAGCGTATACTTATAATCCTCGGTATGGATTGCATAATCTGTCTGCCAGCGGTTGGAAAATCTGAAATACTGGTCTTCCACATTCATCATTTTCCACTGTGCGCTCCAATATGTCTCGGGAACCGTCCCATGTTCAACATTTCCGGTCAATCCCTCGATATGCATATATTCTCCTGTTGCGACATTCTTTAACCGGACATATCCATCGACTTTTTCAATTGCCCATTTTGCATAATCTTCATTTTCAGGAATTTCTCCATACCTGACTGACGATTCATTTGGATCAATATACGCATATAACTTTGTCTGATGATTTTTTAACAGGTATTCCCCGGAATAATCCGGTTCTTCGTATCCATCATTGTCTTTCCATACCCTGAAATAATCTACATACCACTCTTTCGGCCATACGTTGTTATGCACTCCAGACCCGGCATCCGTATATATATTGAGAATAGTTCCCATCTCATGATCAGGAGAATCATACAAAACCTTTACCAGTTGATTATCATAATAAAATTTCAGACTTGACGGTGTCCAGTCCACTGCATATATATGAAATTCTTCCGTAGGATTTCCTGATGGAACGCTGTCCTGGCTAATCCACCAATTGGTCTGGAATGTAGGATCATTCCATCCATATGCGGCGATCCTCCATGCATCAGGTGTACTGAAAAACGTTTCTAATATGTCTATTTCCGCAGTCTCCTTCGAGTGAAACCAGTCGTCCGTATCCTGCTGCATGCCGACCATCCACCATGCCTGATGTCCGCCGCCCCCGCAGTCTGCCAGTTTTGCGCGGATCTCAAAATATCCATATTTCGTTTTATAGCCATACCAGGTGTCTCTGTCATGATTATCTGTTGTACCGCTGAAATTATGTATCCAGCTTTTATCAAACGACATAATGGCAGAAGATCTTACTGCCCCATCATGCGCCGGACACCAGGGCTGCTGATCCTCCGTTATATATTCCACCAGACAGCCATCCTCAAACCGATAGTTGCCTTTTGCCGTATTTTCATCTTCGCACCAGTGCGGCAGATAAGAATCCGTCCATTTGAACATATCCAGAGAATCCCCGTCAAATTCATCTGCAAAATCCAGTGTATAGCCTTCTTTTTCCAATGGATTAGGCGGTGTGTCTACTGCTTCAGCCTTTATTGGTATCATTATCAATAATAACGCCGCCAAACATCCTAATATACCGTTTGCTGTTTTTCCCATCCTCTTCCTCCTTTACTCCTGTTGACCATGCAGAAATCCTATAAACCGTTCTACGCTTCCTCCTAGTTTAATCACCTCCTCCGGCCTTTTCCCAGGCACTTCCGAGACATCGAAAAAATCCCCGCCTTTTGTCAATTCCGTTATCATAAAGCTGTCGCTTCCAAAAATACCTTCTTCAATCCCTACAAACTCATCTCCCCAGAAGCTGCATTCCTCTGATCTGAGTCCTGTTATTTCCTGAATCCTCTGAAAAATAGCATCTACATTGTCACTCTTGCTGCTGATCCCTATCTCCAGATACTTCGCATCACAGGTAGGCTTCATTTCCAGGCCATATCTTCTGCCTGTTTCCGCGGCTAACTCCATCAGCCTCTTCAATCCCCCTGCAATCCCATGCGCCGCAAGGCTCTCCTTCAACATCTCCAGCTCGTTTTCCTGCATAAACAGGTTATCTCCCCGCACCGCCTCCGGCATCAGATCTATCTTACAGTAATTTGGTCTGCTGAATATGATATCCGTATTAAAATGATACCGCTTTTTCAGTTCCATATGAACCTCAAAACAGATCCGATGAATCTTTTCCAGATTTTCTGCATCCGGCAGCATATCATGAAACAGGAACGGCTCTCCATCTCTGAACGCATAATTATATGCCCCTCTGCCAAGACCTAAGTACAGGTTATCCAGCTCTTTCTCCGAAAAATATTTCTCGATCCTTCCTCCCGCTATATTTTCTATCGTAGTGCCGCTGACAATCACAAGCCTGACCCCCTGATTCAGAAGAGGTTTCATTGCTGCCACTGCCTGATCCACAGGAGCCCTCCGGGAAAGAACAGCCGTCCCGTCCCAGTCAAAAAAGACCGCCTGGTATTTTTTACATCCTTTCAATCCACTCTTCCCCGCTTTCCTTTAGTTCTACCTTCTCTCCGTTCACCAAAAAGCAGATGCCTTCTCCGCTGACCAGCGAAAATTTTGCTTCCCCTTTTGTCACGGATACATCCAACAGGCTCCCGTGATACCGCACCTTAAACGCATAACTGTCCCATTTCTCCGGCAGACATGGTTTAAACCGGAGTCTGCCTTTCTGGCACCGCATACCGCCAAAACCATTTACGACCATCTGCCATGTACCCGCCATATTGGCCGCATGAATCCCTGCATAAAAGTTATTGTGATAGTCATCCAGATCCATCCGTGCCGACTGCATAAAATATTCGTAGGCTTCTTCCGTATAACCGATGCTGCAGGCTACGATACCGAAAATACAGGTGGATAACGAGGAATGATGAAGCGTCACTTCCTGATAAAAGTCATAGTTTCTCCGAATAACCTCTTCCGTAAACATATTACTGTGCAGGTACAATCCCAAAACGGCATCAGCCTGCTTTGACATCCGGTGCCGCATAATAAACAGCGGATGATAATTTTCATAGAGCCATGCTCTCTTTTCTTCCGGTATCTTTTCCTCATCCCAGGGCTTTCTCATCATAAAGCCGTCGTCCATGGGATATATCTTTCTTTTTTCATCATAAGGAAAATACATCTTTTCTATGATCTTGTCCCAGAGTACAAGTTCTTCTTCCTGAAAACACAGCTTCTTCCTCAGATCCTCATATACGGAAGGTTCCTCTTCCATCAGCCACCGTACGGCGCCTGCCGCATCTTTCAGGTGCTCCCTCGCCATCAGGTTTGTATAAAAGTTATTATCCACCAGTACATTATACTCATCCGGTCCTGTCACACTGCAGATACAGTACCTGCCGCCTCTGCACTCTGCAAAGCTTCCCACATCCGCCCAGACCCGTGCCGTTTCTATCAGCAGTTCCGCTCCTTTTTCTTTCATATATTCTTTATCGCCCGTCGCCTGTAAATACAAGGAAAGTGCATAAGCAATGTCCGCATTGATATGGTACTGCGCCGTCCCCAGCGGATAATAGGTGGAAGCTTCCTCCCCATTGATGGTCCGCCATGGAAACAGTGCTCCTTTATCATGACCCAGAACCCTTGCTCTCTCCCGTGCCTTATGCAGCGTCTCATACCGGAAATCCAAAAGCCTCCTTGCCGTTTCCGGTGCCGTATAGATAAATACCGGAAGCACATACATCTCCGTATCCCAGAAATAATGCCCCTCGTAGCCTTCGCCTGACAAACCTTTGGCTCCCATCCCCTGCTTTCCGCCTCTTACCGCAGACTGCAGGATATGGAACAGGTTAAAATGCATCCCCTGTATCAACGCCTCACTTTCTTCTCCCTTTATCCGAATATCCGCTGTCTCCCAGAACTCTTCCAGATATTTTTTCTGATATCTTTTCAGCCTTTCATAACCTGTTTCTTCCGGCTTTCCACAATCCGCTGTTTCGGCTTTTTCCAGTTCCTGTTCTGCAAAGTTCTCCAGTTCTTCCTTTTCCATCTCCAGAGAGGTCGCATAACATATCATCTTCTCCAGTACAACAGGAACCCCTTTCTCAGCCTCCAACTCAAAAAGGCAGGATGCCTCCAGCTCCAGCGTTTCTCCCTGCACCAAAAGCCTCTCTGCCGGTGCTTTGCCGGCAAGAATTCTGTGACTGCTTCCGCATCCGACAGTCAGTCCGCTCGTCTGTGTAGTACCTTCATAATAAAGCAGCGAACCCTTCTGTTTCAACTTATCCACGTTCAGTTTCCGCCCGAAAGGCCCGTAATCCACAATCGGATTTGTCTTTCTTGTATGGTTCTCCACATCTCCCTGCAGCTTTGACACAAAACGGATTTTCCCGGAAAAGTTCAGCGGCGTCACCTCATACCTGATTGCCATAATATGTTCCATCTCAAAGGATACAAGCCGCTCTGTCCGTACCCTCATAGACTTTCCCGCGGGAGATGTCCACACAAGACTTCTCTCCAGAAAGCCTTCTTTCATATGCAGTACCCTCGCATACTCCTCCACCTTCCCCTGCTCCATATGGAACATTTCTCCGTCCACATACAGCCTCGTCTCCTTCAGGTTTGGCAGATTAAGCAGCGACTGACTGTGCAGAGGAGAACCAAAATTGGCCTCCCCGTAACGAATCTTTTCACTCTCATAAAATCCGTTCACAAAATTGCCTTCCAATCCTGTATCAATATCAAAATCATACGCTTCTTCAAAAGTCCCCCGGGTACCGATATACCCATTGGATAAAGAAAACGTAGTCTCATTCCTGTAATTCGTTTTTCTGTCAAATGCTTTTTCCGTAACCGTCCAAGGCTCTATCGGATAAATGGGCGCTTTCCCCATTATCATTTTCCTCTTCCTCCTTTATCAACCCATACTTTTTTAACGCCTGCTTATAAACAAATACCTTTATATATCCAAGCAGCGGAATGCCGAACAATATAAACAGAGGCATACCAAATGCCGCAATAAACCTGCTGCGCGTTATAAAAAACAATGCAGGAATGCAGGTGATCAGTAAATTCATGACAAGCCACGGGAAACTTCCGATCGTGATCAGCACTGCACTGCCAAACGCCTCTCTTATGGAAAACCCATTCCAGGAAATTAAAATAAACCCGAATGATCCCATACCTGCCCACAGCAAAAATAATATTGCTGAGATCCCCTGAAAGAAAATCCTGACACTGCCATTCATAAACCTGATACCAAAGATTCCCGAAACCAGAAATACTGCCAAAAACAGGCATATCATCCAGTATGCTGTCGCTTTCTGAAAATGCTTTTTAAATGCCCGAATATATCTTTTTACACATCCGCCTTCCTTTCCCCTGCTGATATCATACAGCACATCATACAGCGCACTCACAGATGCCCCGGCCGTGACTACGGGAAGGGAAGTCAGAAGATACAGGATGTTCAGGCACATAAAATCCCCAAGTCTTCCCATCAGTCTGAAAAATAAATTTTCCCCATAAAACAGTTTCCGCCGCATATTTCCCCGCTCCATTTCCTCTCTTAACTACAGGCTACTCTTTCATCTTCCAGAATATTTCCTCATCCTTGATAAAAGACATCAAAAAATCATAAGCCTCAGGCTCCAACGCCGTTTCATATTGCAAAAGCGCCTGGTATTTCAGGTTCTCCCTTCCTTTTTCCAGTTTCATTTCCTCCGGCAGCATGAAGCAGTATCTTTCTCCCCATATCAAACCGCCGTTTCTGTCCAAATCTTTCGGACAGGTAAACCTCTCCCCCGTTCTCTCAGGCCAGACGTCATCTCCTACCTGTGAATGCACCAACCCGCAAAATACCTCCGGATGATAATCCTCTTTCTCAAGTTCTTTCAGAATTTCCCGGAGAAACAGATATAATCCTGCGTGATCCCCATGGGTATCTTCCTCTGATGTCGTAAAAATGCAGGCCGGTCTGTACTGAAAAAGAACTGAGCGCAAATCTTCTTTTACCATTTCTCGTGTATAGACGGCATGTTCGCCATATACCTCTTTATGGTATTCCTCTTTTTCAGGCAGGGCATATGTTGTGTTGCCGCAGTCTGACGCAATCACTTTCTTTTGGTCTTTTTCCTGATACAGCTTCCAGAGAAAACTCTCCTGTCTCGGCATCCCGGTATCTGCATATCCCAGAAAGATCATATCCTGCTCCCCAATTCCCAGAGTCTGCATTCCCCTGATCGTCTCCCTGAGCCGCATCTGTCCCTTTGACTGATCACTGCATCCACAGTCCCCGTTTGTCACGATAACTGCTTTTATATCAAGCCCCAGTTTTTTTGCCTGATAAAGCACGCCGCCGCAGAGCAGTACCTCATCATCCTGATGAGGTATCATAACCATGATGCCGCCTTTCATCTGTCCCAATTCCAGATTATTCATCTTCTTATCCTTTCACTCCTCCTGCCGCTACGCCTGCGATGATATACTTCTGCATAAATACATAGAAGATCATCAGCGGTGCCACGCCCAGCATCAGCATCGGAAACAGCGCTGTCCAGTCCGTGGAAAACTGTCCGATATTTCTTGTTACTTCCTGCAGAATCACGTCATTCTCTCTGCTCTGTAAAAATAAAAGGGGCGTCATAAACTCATTCCAGACATTCAGCGTGATCAGGATCACCACTGTGGAAATAACAGACTTCAGGAGCGGAAATACGATCATAAAAAAACGTTTTATCACCGAACAGCCATCTATGGATGCCGCTTCTTCCAGTTCCTTCGGCACCGTCGATTCCACAAATTCTTTAAACAGAAAAATGGACTGCGGCGTATTGATTGCTACATCCACCAGAATCACTGCAAACAGCGTATTCATAAGATGCAGATTTTTTACGATACGGTACAAACTGACGATATTCATCTGAAAAGGCACGGTAAGCCCTGCCAGAAACAGCAAAAAAATCGCCATGCTGTATTTCGTTTTCGTCCTGGCAAGAGCATATCCTGCCATGGATCCTAAGATAACTACCAGAAGAACCGCCGATGCGGTAATGATAAAAGTATTGGCAAAAGCCCTCGGAAACTGCATATTCTTCCATGCGTTCACATAATTTTCCACCCCTAGGGAAGAAGGCAGCGCCAACGGATGGTTTGTTGCCTCCTGAGGCGACTTTAACGTCGTCATGATCAGATAATAGATTGGAATAAACCAGATAACCGCAATGATAATCATGACGATCTCAGTAATCAGTAAACTTCTTGTTTTCTTTTTCATTGTATCGCATCACTCCATTTCCCCATAAACCATGTCATGGTTGCACTTATTGCCAGAACGATCACAAAGAAGATCACGCCAAAAGCGGCTCCCTGACTGTAAAATCCGTCAGAAATACCTTTTTTCATCATGACCATCATCACTGTCTGCGTTGCATTTCCCGGTCCGCCGGATGTCATGGAATAGATAATATCGAAAACTTTCATACCGCCGATCAGCCCGGTTACGACAATGATTTTTACCGACGGACACATAAGAGGCAGCGTCACACGCCAGAATTTCTGCAGACCTGTTGCGCCGTCGATGTCCGCCGCTTCATACAGATCCTCGGAAATACTCTGGAGATTGGCCAGGAAAATAACCATCCCCCAACCGGTCCACTGCCAGATCTGGGTAAAGATAACCGAATAAAGCGCCCGCCCGGAGGTAAAGAAATTGACCGTTCCCAATCCCATCTGATGCAGCAGGTTATTGATCAGTCCAAAGTCCGAAGACGACATGATAAAATTCCACAGATAACCGATAATCAGGGAACTGAAAACAGCCGGGAAAAAAAATACCGCCCGCAGTAAATTTTTTGTTTTCAGCTTCTTATTCAGGACCACCGCCAACGGCAGGCCGAGCACTACCTGAAATCCGGTCAGCAGTATTGCATATATTACTGAATTTTTGATAGCTGTCATCATCAGGGGGGTATCAAATACCTTTATGTAATTTTTCAGTCCCACGAAATGAAGATTGACCGGATTCATATCCGTATAATCCGTAAAACTGAAATAAATGGTGTATAAAAAAGGCGTTATGCTGAAAATCAGATAAATCGCCAGTGCCGGAATAATAAACAGGAAGAAATATTTTCCCAGCTCACCGGCCCGTAATTTTTTCTTTTTCGTCATTGCACTTCTCCCTAATTTCTGTAAAAACAGGGCTGTTGCACAGAAGCTTTGAAAAACCTTAGTGCAGCAGCCCTTTTTCACCGCTTTTACATAAATATGTTTTCAGAATTATTTTTCAAGTAATTCCTGCACAGCATTATCAACATTTGTCAATGTCTGGCTCAGATCCTGCTCTCCCAATAAGTAAGACTGCATCTCTGTTCCGTATGTTTCATGTGCGCCCGCCGCTTCGCCCCATTCATTCCAAGGACAGTATACGTTGCCTGCTGCAAGTGCGCTCGATGCGCTGTCATATGCCTCGGGAAGTTCAAACTCAACGCCTTCCAGATAGGAAGAACCGCCCTGATTGTTTTCCCAGAAAGCTCTCTGTCCTTCTTCTGTAGAGATCGCTGCAAGCACTTTCATTGCCGCTTCCTGATTTTCAGATGCCGCATTGATCGCAAAGCCGCAACCCGGTCCGCCGATCAGCCAGCCGGCACTTGGCTGAGTCCCGTAAAACGGCATCATATCCACTACAAGGTCCGGATTTTTGCTCTGGATTGCATCCAGATCCCAGGGACCGGAGCAGTACATAGCCGCGTTACCCGTTGCAAACTCTTCCAGAGACTGATCATGGTCAATACCGGTCATATCCGTTGTATAGACACCGGAACTGATCATTTCAGACCATTTTTCAAGATAAACATTCCATGTCCCGTCCAGTTTCGCTTCTCCGTTCCGGTAATCTTCTCCGAATGAAGCACCTGCATCTGTAGAGAGATACTCAGCCGCTACGAATGCCATGGAATTTTTCAGCATCGGCTCCCAGGATTTCAGGCCTGCCGCCAACGGTTTGATTCCCAGATCCTGGAACTGCTTGCAGACTGCAAGGTACTCATCAAAAGTAGTAGGCAGTTCAATATTATTTTCCTCGAACATCGTCTTATTAAAATAAATACCTTCAAACCAGCTGATACCGGGCAGGGCATAAATATTGCCGTCATAACTGTATACGCTTGTACCCGCACTGGAATACTTGGAACCCAGATCATTTAATTCTGTCAGATAACCCAGCTTGGCATGCTTTAAAGATGATGCCGGAGATTCACAGATAATATCCGGTCCCTCTCCTGCTGAAAGCTGTGTATCTACGATAGTGTCATAGTTGGAATTATCAATAAACTGAAATTCAATTTCAACATCCGGCACTTCTTCCGCCAGATAATCCAACAGCGCCTGTATCGTATCTTCACTGTTCCAATATGTCATCCTGACTTTTGTTTTTCCTTCACTGGCCGCCTCTGTCACAGCTCCCGCATCATCATCTCCGCCTGTTTCCTCCGCTGCATCTGCTGTCTCCCCGGATGTGCTGTCAGCCGGTTCTGAGCTGTTTCCGCACCCGGATAATAATGCCGCTGTTAAAGCAGTGCAGAGCAAAATACTCAATAGTTTCCTTTTCATGAATCTTCCTCCTTTTTTTATTAACATATGAATGTTATGTCACACATTCCGTTTGTTGTTTATATTATAATTCCTGTGATTTTTGATGAAAATGGCATTTTTTTTCGATTTTTAACAAATTTTTAGTCAAATGTTAACAAACGGCTGCATGACCCGCAAATAGTCATACAGCTAAAAACCAGACTGCACTCAGTCTGGTTTTTCCTCTTCCATATCCATTTTCTGTTTTAATGTTACGGTGAAACAGACCATGCCGTCTTCTGTCAGTCTGCCGGATATCCCGCAGTTTTCATCGCTCCCGTAATATATTTTAACCCTTTCCCTGATATTATGGAGTCCATATCCTTTTCCGGGCGTATTCAGCAGACGCTCTGCCTCTTCACTGCTTAAAGCAGGTCCATTATTCATGATCTCAAAAATAATATATCCATCCCTCAGACTGTAATGGATAATGATCTTTCCCTCCGTTCCCTCTTCCCGATAATCGATCCCGTGGCAGATAGCGTTTTCAACAATGGGCTGCAGCAGGAAATTGGGCATGGGAAGTTCCCTGCCTTCCTCCGATAAGTAAAATTCCACATGAAAGCTGTCTTCATGGGTACGTTTCTGTAATTCCAGATAAGACTTTATATTGCTCAGTTCATTTTCAACCGTTGTAATCTGCCGCCCGCTGTTAAGCGTTGTCCGGTAAAATTTCGCAAGCTGTCCGGTTACCTCCGCAATCTCATCCTGATCCGACCGGATTGCCTTCCATTTAATACTGGAAAGACAATTATACAAAAAATGCGGGTTGATCTTTGCCTGAAGCGCCTTAAGTTCCTCCGCTCTCTTTTTCAGACCAAGCTGATACATATCCTCCATCATCTGATTGATCCGGTCACACATCTCCTGAAAACTGTTTGTCACAATACCGATCTCATCTGTACATTCGGTCGTCAGTTCCATACTGTAATTGCCCCTGCTGACTTCCTCCGCATAATATTTCAGTTGAAGAATGCGGGAACCCAATATCTTTGATATTATACTGATAAATATAAATATCATAATCAAACAAAGACCTACAATCAAGCCGGTAGAGATATAAATAGCATTCATCTGGGCAGATATCTCGCTTTTATCTATATAGTAATAAAGGCACCAGCCGTTTGCCAGTTCATCGGATGCCGCCATCATATAATCCGCCGTCTCACAAAACCCTGTCGGGCTCTCCTCCTGAATTATTTTTAAAATACTGCCGTCCAGTTCTTTATCTTTCAGGCTCCTTTTTCCGATCACATTATTTTTATCATCCAGCAGCGCCACACCGTTATCCAGAAACTGCGATTGAAAAATAGGAGCCAGAAATTTATCCGGAAATAATTCTATCCTGATAAATCCGATCGGTTCGGAGGACCTGTTTGCATCCAGAATGATCCGGGATGCAAAAATCTGTCTGTTCTGATATTCCCACTCCGTCCCGAAATCTTCCTGATGTTCTTCATACCATCCCGGTTCTTCCTCCGCTGACATGGGAAGCAGAAAAGAGCCCACCGCATTTTCCACATTGGGAGAGTAGATACGAATCCCTTTTAAATTCTCATCACTGGTAATAAAATACCAGAAAGCCGGTTCCACGGAATTATTCAGTTCCTTTACAAGGCCGTTCATATCTTTCCCGGCATTCTGCAGTTTTTCCCGAAACCCCGCATTGTAGGACAGATATCTGATATTGTCATTCTCACGCTGCATACTGTCATTCAAACTTGAGGCAATAATGGAAACATTGCTCTTTATCGTATCCTCTGTCTGCATAAGCAGATTCCGCCTGGAAATCCTGTAGGAATATATTCCCAGTACCAGAAGCGGTATGGATACTAAAAGCGCATAGCTGTATATCAGTTTTTTTCTGATGGACGCATTCCCGTAATACCATCGCAGAATCTTTTTCATAAATTTTCCCTGTACTGCTTTGGTGTAACACCAAAATAATTTTTAAACAGTTTATTGAAATAGGACTGATTTTCATAACCGCAGCTTTTTGCCACCTGCATAATCTTCAGATTTCTGTCGCCCAGCATTTTCTTTGCCCTGTCCATCTTTTTATCCGTAATATATTTCACAAGGGTCTGTCCGGTTTCCTTTTTAAATAAATAACTGACATAGGTCGAAGACAAATTCACTTTCTCCGCCACATAATCCAGACCGATATCTCTCCTGTAATCCAGTTCCACAATATTTTTGATCTCGGAAATAATCCCAGACTTATCCTCCTTTGCACTGATCTGAGCCAGCAGCATGCCGACAGCCTCCTGATACTCTTTCAGCATGCCGCCCGGATCTTTCATCTGAAACAGCCTCTCCGCCCGGACCAACAGTTCATCCAGATTTTCCGGCCTGACCTTGTCACAAAGGGCTTTGATCATGGAATACAGCATATTCTGAATATAGATCCGGCTGATCTGTCCGGATTTTTCTACCGCACTGACCAGATTTCCGCTTTCCTTTTCAATCAATTCCGCATCCACAATGTCTATGGACTCCCTCAGATCCCTGCTGATAAGCTCAATATCTTCCGCATAATGTTCCGCATTTGTATAATAATCGTCCGCAAAAATAATCTTATCATGATAGCCGAATACTTCATCCTGTATATGCTTGATCCTTTTTTGTTGAGCCAGCAGTTCTTCCACTGTGCTGACCGATCTGCCTACGATTACCATGGACTGATTATCACTCGACAGGGTATTGCGGATATCCCGGAATATTTTTGAAAGCTGCTCCGAAAGTTCCTTTTTTTGATGCAGCTTTTTATTATGAAGCAGAATATATGCTTCGTTCGGGTAACACTCTATATAATTCAGTTCCTTCCCCAGATACATCCAGGCACAGCGCATGAACTCATCCTCATGCAGATCAAAAAAGCTGTCCATAAACTCAATGTGGACGGGGATACAGGCATCGCCATGCCCAAACAGATATGTATGAATATCATTCATCTCATACCTGTTCACCTTCGACATGGTAAATGCCTTATATAATATATTATTGAAATAATATCTGTCCTTTTCCTCCCTGTATCTTTTCTCTTCTTTTTCTGCTGTAATGGTATGCAGCACATTCGTCATCAACTTCTGAAACTCGTCCAGTTCAATAGGCTTTAGCAGATAACTGACGGCATTTGCTTCCAGAGCCTGCTTCGCATACTCAAATTCTCCGTAAGCGCTGAAAATAATGATCTTGATCTCCGGGTCATATTCATATACCAGCTTCGCCAGTTCCAATCCATCCATAACAGGCATTTTTACATCTGTGAACAAAATATCCACTTCATGATGATATATATAGTTCAATGCCTCCTTTCCGTTGCCGGCATACGTGATCTGAAGCGGGTATCCATATTTCCCGATCAGATATGCAATGCCCTCTCTTTCCTCTCTTTCATCATCCACTAAAACAATCCTGAACATTATGCCACCTTCTGCCATTCCCATCGTATCATTCGTTTTTATATAAATACAGTGTAACACCTGCCTGCTTTTTTTGCCAGAATTTTTCCGCATAACAATATTGTATCATAACAGTCCGGCCCCCTGCTGAACTGCTACATCTCATCACATCTGTCTGCATTATGCATCGCAATAAACTGTTCTGTGAGCGACTGCATCTGAGGAGTATAGAATTGTTTTCTGCCTGCCGCCTTTACCGAATTCTGCGCTATAAATTCCCCCGCAAGAATCCCGTCCGCTTCCACCACATGTTCCTTCCCATCGGAAAATTCAAAATTATATACCATGCCATGCCCGGCGCATTCATATACCCATTTTACCCTGTCTGTCTTTCCGTCTCCGGACATAACACGATAACCGGGGCGCACACTCCTTGCCTGAATCGTTCTTCCGCCTTCCAATACGATCGGATGGGTATGGGTTACTCTGAGTTTTTTCCCTCCCTCTGTGCAGATATGCAGCAGAACTGCTTCCCTTCCTGCATAAATCTCCCGCACCGGAAGGGGGCCGGACGTAGTAAACAGTATATTACCCCGCCGGATCAGTTCCACAGGTATTCTGCTGCCATCCGCCATTGTGATCAGCGTTCCCTCTCCGAAACATCCCCACCGGATATTGATTTTCGGAATATACACCGAATAGCCGCTGCTTGTATGATAAAAATGAAAGCCGTCCGGTGCATTATCACAGGAAACAATAGAAATCGGAACTTTTGTTGGCAGTTCTCCCCACTTCATATTAATATGAAAGGTTGCATGTAACTCTACGGTCCGTCCCACTTCATAGGAACCCGTCGTATAATTTGCCATCATCATCGGATAATTCCAGTCATCCTTGTCATTTATCTTGGAAAAATCAATAGTAAGTATCTTTCCGTTTACTGTAAAAGCTTTTTTTATTACATCCCACTCCCTGTTATACACCACATGCTTCTTTGGTGGATTTCCAAATGTCAGACTGGGTTTAAAAGAATATTCGGCATCCAGAACAGGGTCATTTATGGAAACTTCATCTATAAACTCTATCTGCATCTTCAGCGGGATGGATGTCTTTACCTGCTGATTGGCAGCATCCCTGACGTTTTTATAGCTGTAATCAATCACTTCCCCGCTGTCCGCCCCCCGGTCATAGAGCATTTTGATCGGATTATTGGCCTGTTTTGAATAAGGAGCGCTTACCGATAAATCCCTGACAAATATGCCTCCCGCATCGTCCGTAAAATGTTGATTCGCCAAGATGCATTCCGCATCGTGCAGATTGCCGTTAAAATCTATACCGGAATAATGGGTATAGGCACGTACCCGCCTTCTCGAAAAATCCGTCCCATCATAAATTTTATCCGTAATCATCTGTTCTTCCGCAGAATTAATATCCCGGAATGTTTTTGTAAAAGAAGCAATGCCGTAGCCATCTGTCAGATTGTCAATGCTCCCGGATATAACCGCGGCAGGCCATTTTTTCGATATCGGTTCGCCCTCTGCCGTATCCGGTGCCTGATTCGATATATAAGTCCCGTCCTCCAAACTTAATTTTATAACAGACACCAATCCGCCTTTTATACTTTCCCCGCTTCGTTTTTTATCCCCTTTGTCCGGAAACCCGGGAGCACTGACCTTCAAATCTCCACCTATCCCCTGTAAATCCCCCCGCACTCTTTTGACTTCATGTTCATATTCTTTTGTATTCTGAATCGCCGTCCAGACTGCAGGATACTTTCTCTTAATGACATTCTCCCCGCCCCATTTGGCAATCAGCTTCTTTTCATCTTCGGGATTTAATAAACTATATTTATAATATCTGCTTTCTCCGCTATTCATCAGCCATATCCTCCATTGTTTCTTATCTTTGGTATTTACTGTAAAACATCTGTTTCCCACGCCTGTACAGCTCCGGCTTTTTCCTCTCCTGCCAACAGACTGATCAGCTTTTTATTGACCCCGCCGCACCAGGGATACGTTCCTTTCTGCCAGGGCGGCTGAAAGTATTCCGTTATCTTCCAGCGGCTTCCCCGATACAGACCCTTATCCGTCCATAAAAACATACCGTTACTGCCTTCCGCCCATCTCATCCACTCCGGGCTTGTCTCCGCTTCTATTACTCCGATATCACAAAAACCAATATCTTCTTTTTTCAGCTGTTTCAGCAGAATCTCATCCTCTGTTGCAGCCGCCAGATACAACTTCTTCTTTCTGATACTGAACTCCGCATATTTCATACCTGGAATTTTGAGACCGTATTTCCCGATAAAACCTTGTGTCTCCGGATCATACTCCAGAAAAACAATATAATCTCCCCCCCATTTTGCATACACAATCCATCCCGAACCGGAAGTGTCACAGGCCATGGCCCCTCCTGCAAGTTCCCCGCTCTGCTGCATATCATGATCTGTCCAGTTTCCTCCTTTCTTCAGATTATAAGTAGAATAGAACAACTTCCCGCTGTCGCTTTTTGTTCCTCCTGCCAGACAGAGCATGTCTCCCATCACTGCCAATGCCGTAACTGCAGGGTATATGACACTACCGTCATAATTACAGACCGTTTTCCATTCGGACCAGACATGATCCTTCCCTGGCTCAGACTGATATACCTTACCGCCGTAAAACAGGTAAATCATTTTGTGATATGCCAGAAAACGCCCTGGCAATGAAAAGTCAGGTGTCAATCCTGCCGGTGCCTCCAACTTCCGCCACCTGGTATCCCTTATCACAATATTTTCTGTCTTTTCCCCTGCAGGCAGTGTCATTTTCAGCGTATAGGTATGATCTCCTCCCTCTCTTGTCCTGAGCAGTTTTTCCCCGGAAAATTCCTGTACTGCGCCGATTGAAATACCATCCTCCAACAAAGTCAACGGCGTATCCACATCACAGACCGCATCCCAATGGAATAACACCGGAAGATCATGATGGCAAAAAAACTTACCCGTCAAAGAATTTGCCGTAAAGTTCAGAATCTCCAGATTATATTTTTTGGACATTATTACTGTAAATTCAGAATCCTCAGCATCCGGAATATACGCCTGAAAATTTTTAACGCTGACATGCAGGGCGCAGGCACCCTCCCGGGCAGTCGTCAAAAATTCGTCTACTCTGATCACTGCTGTCTCAAAGCTTTCCCCGCCGCTGACCGGGGCGCTGATAACAAAAGTAAGCGCAGCATCCTCACTGGTATGGGTACAGCCCCAGCCCTCCGGATAATGATAGGCATATCCGGCGGAAGGGATATCATTTGTTACACAGAGCGCCTCTTTGGAATCTATGCTGTCCGGCAGAGCTGTCCGGGCGGAAATTGTAATTTCAGGTCCCTTTTTGATCCCTTCCTCCATTACTTTATAATTTCTGATTTCTCTGTTCAGCGCCGGAGAAAGTTCTGACTTATAAACGATAAATTCCAGATTACAGTAATGAATATGTCCTTTTGTTGTAACAGGAATATAGTTTGGTATTGCCTTTACATAAATATATGACATCTTATTCTTCCCCGCCTTTCTTCTCTTCTTTCTCCAGGACCAGATATCCGTCACAGATCATCGCTTTTTCCTCCTGAAACACATCACCATTACCGGAAATCCCTGACTTTTTGTTTTTCTCTCCCGCCGCCTGCCTGTCCGTATACTCAAAATACCATGCTTCACCGGCACCTGCAGCCGGGACCGGAATGTCAGGGTTCCCAGGCGTACATACGATACCATCAGCCTCAAAGCAGAGTTTAACCTTACAGGCGCCGCGGATATGAGCGGCCTGCAGCCTGCAACAGAAAACAGGCAGTATACCGGTCTGAAAACAGAGTTCATTCCCCATTTCCGAGATCACCGTCAATATTTTTTCATCATCATTTATACGCAACATGGTATTTTCACCAAACCGGATATAATCCGATGAAAAGGCTGTGGCATGATAAGCGGGATAAAGCTTTTGATAATTATAACTTTCAAAATATCCCGCGATTCCTGACAGTGAACGATCCATATCCCCCACCATCAGCGGAAACTCCACTTCCCCTGCGGACAAATCCTTATATTTTCCGAAATCCGATGAAAGCTGCGAATATGCCAGTGCGCCCTCCCGTTCCAATGACACCCGGCACTGGAAAACAGCCAGCGGCCTTCCCCAGATACAGGAAAGCTCCTCACCCAGATCCATACCGGCAGGAAGCGTTTTGTCCAGTAATTCCTGTATCAGCGCAAACAGATCCGAATATGCTGTCCCTCCTTTTTCGGAATCCTCCAACAAACACCGGATGATATTTTTAAAATGTTCATCCTCGAATACGGTATCTTCAAAACCCGCTTCCGGCCTGTCAGGCGAAGAAATCCACGCCGCTTTCCGTTTCCCGCTGCGGTAGACGGTTTTGAGACTGCCATAGTAACTTCCCTCTGCAGAATACAGTGCCAGTCTTCCGTTCAAAAGCTCCGGCAGAATGATTCCGCAGACCGGTGTTGTTTCCGGCACAGGCGGAGCAGGCAGCGCATCATCCTTTGCCGTTACAAAATCAAAATGGAACCTCACGCCTCCCATAATTCTTGGGCGGAGCAGTCCATAATCCCTGTTTTGCTGCGCATTCCTGTATTCTCCTATCACCTCGGAATACACCGGATTCATCTCCTTCACAAACACATTCTGCACACCCCCAAATGTACTGATCACATTGACCTTTTCTACATGTATATGGCCTGCCCGCAGCGGAAAAAACGGCAGCATATCATTTACTGCGGTTTTCTCAAACGATGGCGGCAGAATCTGTAAAAGCGCCCCGGTCAGTTCCTTATCGCTGTCATTTCCGATAATCGGAGCCTGCAGCGTCTGTCTGCGGGATAAAAACTGCTGATTCAGGCCATCCAGACTTTGCGATAAGACAGGCAGTTTTTTCACCTGCTCCAACGCTCTTATGATTTCCTCATCCAGTGCGCCCCCTCTGGAAAGATACTTTTTTGCCACATATTCCAATTGAAAAAGTGCATGTGGTGTAATCATATTTCTTCCGGAATAGATAACAGCCATCTCCCGGCACGGTTCCGGATCATCATAATCCAGGCCGTCAAACTTCCAAAAGCGCATGGAATCGTCTGATTCCTCTGAAAGTGTACGGGACGGGTAAAAACTGATCTTCCACTCAATAAAAAAAGTCAGCCAGGACTGGATAAACTCCCTGCCTGCAAGTTCGGATACTCCGCTTCTGTCACAGGCTAATTCCGGTATATTTTCTACACTTCCTATCATCTCCACTATTTTTCTGTTCAGACACATTGCCTGCGCAAACAGTTCATCAAAACCGGGAAGGATTTCCGGAATATCTCCTGCATATTTTAAAATTTCCATCTTTTGCAGCATCTTTTCTCCGTCGGTAAGCTTTGTCACAGGCGATGACTGGCAAAGAATATTTCCTTCATCAGCAAAAGCATAATTTCTCTTCACGCCATCCCCATAGAGCAACAATACAGGTTCCTTCGGCTCCAGATAATATTCATCCGGTTCCTCCCCCACTGTAATGCCGGTCCCCATAAGAACCTTATTTAACGCCGCAAGAGCCTCACCCATCTCTTTCTCTATCTGCGCTGTCTCTTCCTCTATTTGAGGAATCACCTCCCGGCAGATTCTGAAAATCTCTTTCTGCATGTTTTCTTTCTCCGGGGACGGAGTATCATCTCCCTCATAGCGAAGCATATACGAATACCAGGCCGCATAAGCCCCATCCTGCCAAAAGGAAAGAACCTCCTGTTTCTTATAAAACTGCCGCGCCGCCCTGTTTAATGCTGCAAGAAGCAATCCCGCCCCTTCCGGCAGCGCCTCCGTATCACTGTCATGAAATTCCAGTTTCCATATTTTTCCGCCGTCTCTGCGGGCAAAAGTCTGCGCATGAATGGCATCTTCCACATGGCTTATACCATCTGTCTCTTCCAGTTCATCCGCCAGCTCATACTGAAGCGCATTAAATAACCGCTCTGCATCCGTTTTGTCCTGAACATCGACAGCCCGGCTGATCACCGCCGACAGCACTTCCGCCGAAGTATTACCAATCCCACAGTTTATCTCTCCTTCCGGCCGCCCGCTGGGATAGTCCGCCGAATATCCCCGCCATCGAAGATTGCACACTTCACCGAATAATACGCAATGGTCCGTATAAAATCCTTTATCCTCCACAATAAATCCGAGTTCTTCTGCAATAGTTGAAAATGTCTCCAAAGAAGCCCGGCAGAAAGGATCCTGTGATGCATTTGAAAAATAGCCGCAGACAAAATAACTGACATCACTCTCTTCTTCCACACCTGACATGTCATCGTAAAAACCGAATACACTGTGACAGTTTGGATAAAATGCTGCAAAATACGGATCGCCCGCCCCCATTGCAGTCAGCTTATCCAAATAAGTACCCTCCGTATCATTTCGCTCTTTCTGATATTCATAACATCTTCCCAGAAATCTGTGACTGACATCTGTGTCAGAAAGATAAGGTATTGCTACGCTGCCGCTGTTATCAAGCCCTATGTAATTGCTTTCCACTATAAAACTCTTATAAGACAGTTTCTGATCTCCATGGAGAACCATCCTTGTCACTGCCCACCTGTCCGGAGCGTCCGCATAATCCCAGGAGCAGCCTTCTTTGTCTTCCTTCTGCACTGCACGTCTGAAACATCCCGGCAGGATAAAATGCAGATGAACCCCTGCCCGCAGCGGTGAGGGTGCCGTAAACGGCGCAGGTTCTAATTTCCCGCCCAGATACGAAGTATACTCTGCTTTTGTATAATCAGGTGAAATCTGCGCACAGTTTTTATCCGGCGTATTTTTATTATTTGCCACATATGTTTCTATTTGAAATGGCACGATCAATGGCCTCTCTCCCATTTCCTAATCCTCCCTCCAAAACTCTGCCAGTCCAGGTGCAACGATCAGCTCCATAGCCAGTTCTGCGGAAGTCAGATGCTCTGTCTGCAATATCTTTTCAAGCGCTCCTGCAAGCGACAAAATATCCGCCCTCCCCTGCTCATTGGCGGTAATCTGTACTGTTTTCCCGGAAAGTATGACACCCTCATTTCCGGATTTCACATCACGCACACGAATCATTCTGTCATTTTCATGGGCACCGAACCGAAGTCCTTCTTTCGGTTCCCTGATCCGCAGCCCCGTAATCTCCCCCTGATAAATACAGATCATAGTCTCCCCGGATAACTGATCCATACGCAGAATGTCAAGCTTCGTTCCGTTCTGATCAACAGCGCTGCTCTCAAGTCCTTTCCAAAGTTTTACCAGCCGCGAACGCATCAGAAATCCGGTTAGTATGACTTCTTCCGTCTCTGTCCTGTTCTCTCTGTAAAACTGCATCTGATTCTCATGGATACTGTTTTTTCTTGGAGAGCGAATATTTCTTTTGCCTGAAACTCTGACTGTCTCCGCAAACAGATTATTGATTCTTTCCGCTTTTGTACAGTGTGTACCGATGCTGAGCGCACCGTTTATCATCTGTGCGGTCCAGCTTTCATCCACATAAAAGAACCGGATGCTTTCCGGCGGCAGCTGCATCTCATCCCCCACCAGAGAGGAAAGCGGCACTCCCCTTAACAGTTTCAGCTGTGCAATCCAGTCCGCAATCTCTTCCGGATAGAAAGAAGCAAAAAGAGGATTATCTTCTTTCATCCGGTTCCCCAAAGCAGCAGTATGAAGAGCCTCGGATACGTTAAAATCATTCTTCCATCTTTTCATCAATATTCACCTCCCCTTCTCTCCTCTCTGCGTCAGCCTCCTCCCGGGCATTTCCAAGCTGATACAGCATATGTTTGACTGCTTTTTCCGCCAGATTTTTTGCAGAATATTCCTCCTTCATCTTTGCATTCATAAAATCAGAAGCTGCTCTCTTTAACAATATTGTCTCTACGCGTTTCCGCCACTTCACAATTGCTGCGACAACCCCCTTATTCCGCAAAGTCAGAAGCCTCCCCATCTGCCATGCCGCACTGTAAGACGCATCAAAAAGCGACGTCTCCCTGTCAAAAATCAGGGCGCCATCCGATGTGGCCGGTATCTTTTCCACAGCGGCTTCCTCTTTCTGTTTTGCTCCTGCTGCCCGGAAAGGTACAAGCGGTCCCCGGTAAAGGGAAACTGTGCTCTCCCCGCTTCGAAACAGATGGCGCTTCGGTACATAACCATGCTGCAACAGTGTGTTGGCTTTATCTATCCTGAGCACATCACACTGCAGTCCTTTCATCAGAGAAACAAATCCGGCTTCTTCATCTCGCCTGGAAAAAACACTCCAATGATACAGAGAAACAAGCCTTACCCTGACGCAATCAGCCGGAAGTTTTTCCGGCTCATCGTATCCCAGCATGGAAACAAGATGGATCGTACTTTTCACAGCATCCGTATCTGCCGTCGGCACAAATCTTCCTCCCACTACCGTTGAGAAATATCCGTCCATTTTGACCGTTTCATCTGTCTTCTGCAATAAGTTCAGAAATTTTCCGTGGGCCAACAGGGACCGCTCCCCTTTGCGGGGCGCAATTTTCTGAAATAATGCTTTATCCATATCGATCACATGACACAGATCGGTGTCCTTTTCCAGATATACGGCAGGCTGTGCGGAAACCGGAAAATAAATATCTTCTTTATTCTGTTTCAGTTCTGCAATAGTCATGTCCTTCTCTTCATATTCCCTTCCCGAAAGAGGAATCAGCGCAAGCCAGGGCTCACCAAGCGAACTCTTAAATTCCCAGGGGATCGTTCTTTTACACAGTGTAATATGAGGAAGTTCATTGGCAAAATTTCAGCAGGCATTTTCAGCAGGCGAAACCGAATAAACATCCGATACGTCCAACGTAAAAGCCCGGGACGCAATCAGAAATTCTTTTGATGCTTTCAGTTCATCGTTGATAACCTCCCCGTCCGGCTTTGTGATCTGCACCTGCTGCGTCACTTCTACCGAAATCTTTCCGCTGCCGGAAGAAGGTTCTATTTTCTCAATGAACTTCATCCCATAGTCTTCTCCTTCTTCCATAAACTCAATATACTCAGCCATAGACACATCCTCCTATCATACTGTATATTGTCCCAGCCGGAATTCTTCATCAAATAAATTCATTGCATTTTCTGACATAATTGTCAGGTCCGGAACAATATCAAAATCGAACCCGAAGCCTTCCATTTCTTTTATGAAGGCTCCCACCTTGTCCGGAATTTTTTCTGCCGCAGCCCGAAATACGGCAAAGTCAGTATCATCTCCCGTTATATCCGGAACCAACACCGATGTATACCGAAACTTCTTTTCTGTTTTTTCATATTCTGAGAGCAGATCCTGTGTCAGAAACTTTTTTGCCGGAAACAGAACAAAATCTTCTGAACCAAAACTGACCAAAACTCCCACCGGAACATCTCTTATCATCTCTTCCGCAGCTTCCCCCGCACTGACTGTCTTTTTCTGCGCAGCCCACAGTGCTTTCGGGAGACTGCGTCTGATTTCTTCTACCTGATATGTAATCGGTCTTTCTTCATTTTCACGCTTCAAAGAGATGTCCATATGAGATTTCAACAGAACATTTTCGCCCATGGGATATACCCCCAGCGCTTCCTGTTCTCTGTCTTTTTCAGTTTTTGTGATCTTTGTATGATTCAATGTCACAAAAGCACCGGGAACCAGAGATTCCACATTCAGCTTTGCGGTATCGGCATGAAGAATCTCGATTTCTTTGCCCTCTCTCTCAGCCTTGCCGATCATACCCTCTGCCGCATGGACAGAGATAATGTTTTTTGCCTCCGCATTCCCTGCTGACTTGTCTTCTCCCATGTTTCCCTGTAAAAAGGTACGCTTAACCTCGCTCCAATCAATCGTTTTTTCCCCTTCCGGTCCGGTTGCAAAAGAAATCGTAAAGGATATCACCCACCATGTTATCTTGGCTCTGCCATGAAATTCAGGTCCCCAGATATGCAGATCCACTGCCAATTCAAGAGTGAATGTCTTCGAAAACAGCCACAGATCAAGAGTAATGGAAGCGCCCAGACTTATCCCAACACATATGTCATAACAAAATGGTTTCCACCCCATCTCAAAATCCGCATAAGCAGTAAACCATGCCTTCAGCGCCCCCATCACAAAAACTGCCTCCAGTCTTCCGCCGGCACACAGCATGGAAGGTGTCAGAGAAAAATACATCTCACCGCTCATTGTAAGTTCCTTTGTCACATTCCAGCGAAATCCCAGTCTTGGCACGTCCGGATAATGTTCCGGTTTCCGGTATCCCTTCCGGTAACCGCCCAGTGTGATCACAAAATCGTCCCTATGCTCCCCGCCAAACCAAATGCAGCAGGCAAAACCCCCTGTCAGTTTACAGCTTTCAGAAAGAATATAAGAATCCGGCAGCAACTGTGCCTGCACCGAAAACACACCGGATTCCGGCAGTAATGCCGCTTTTAAAGCCAGTTTTGCCTTTGCCGCGGGATGAACCTTCTCTTTGGAACCCTCTGCTTCCATCGGCGGAGCCGTCATTTCACAAATGCCCGAAAGCGCTATTTCCAGATGCTGCCCGAAAGAAACCGTAAGCAGTACAAAGGAATATGCCATGCCAAAAGAGTGAAAGCGAATGCCGGCTGCCAGAAAATTCTGACCGATCAATGCGGTTGTTTTATTTTTTAAGCCCTCTAACAGCTGCTCTCCGGAAAAAGCCGGTTTCATCGCCGCTGCAACCAACGGAAATTCCTCCACTTTTTCTATATCCGGAAGCATCAGATATTTGTTCATACCAAATCCCACAGCCAATCCTGTAATCGAAAAGGCCGGCGGACCGCCAATCTTCGCCTTCAGCATACCATAGGCCAAAAAAGAACCTTCCGAATAGGATCCTACTGCTAAAACAGATATTCCTTTTGTTTTTACCAACAGCGACCCGTCATAAGAAGAAACATCATTGCAGACCGAATGCCGAAAACCGCCGCTGAGCGCAAAAGCGGGGTTTTCATATCCGATGAATAGTCCCGACAGATCAAAAGAAATTCCCGGTCTGTCTGCCACTTCTGCAGAAATTGCCAGCCCTTCCATAGCCAGCTGAAAGCCGCATACCGTAAGTTCTGCGTCAAATGCAAAAGTAATTTTCTTTCCACCAAAACCAATACCGATCCTGTGGATCGTAAAAACAGAAAAATGTTTCTCGAGACGGAACCAGAGAAGTTTCATTCCCTCTTCCCTGGCAGCATATGCAGGACATTCACCGCCGGTCACAGCTTCTGTTTCTCTCTGCGGCAGATTTTCTCCATCTTTTTTCTCTCCGCCTGCAAGTTTCAGCTTCAGCCTCTCCCCTGCAAAGTCCAGATACAGTATCGTACTTTCCGGATCTGATTCCAACCGGATATCCCTGATCGAAATATGATCCAGCAGATGCAGATCCTCTCCCACGATCGGAAGCCTGGATAATGAAAGTTCATAGCCTGCGCTTAAACTCAGGCGGTATGATCTTGATGATCCAAAAAGGTATCGGAAATCACATACCAGCTCCCCGATTTCCATATGCGCGGAGAACTGTTTTGCCTTAAGAGAATAAGATGCCATCGCTCCTATGATCTCCGGATCCGGCAACGGAAAAGGAATTTCGCCAAACCCCAGAAAATCACAAAGCTTATCAAACAGGCTGCTCAGCTTCATCTGTTTCTCTCTCTCGTCCGCCGGCATGACCTCCGGAGAGATATACGCCCTGAAAACCCAGCCGTCCTGCGTATGATATGCCGCCGCTAAAGTCAGCGCCCAGCCTGCAAGATCCAGTTCACCGCTGATAAAAATCTCGCTTCCCCAGGTATTTTTCGTAAAACCAATTGTCAGATTCGTAATATGTATATCAGGAGTCTGTGCGATCTGCCAGACATTTTTATTGGTAACTACCACAGAAAAAGAAAGAAGGTGCTTTAAGTCTTCTGAAACAGATAAAGAAATGGTTTCACAGGTAAAGGCGGTCAGACTGCTGAGACTCTCGGGCAGATGCAGATCATCCAGTCCGACGATTTTTCCAAGATCATTGACAGAGGGAATGGCAATCGGACTGTTTTCATTTTTTATTGTTGAGAGAGTCAGCGATCCACTGCCATACCGGATCATAAACGGAATTTCTAATTCCCATATCTTCATATCTCCCTTGAAGGAAAATCCATACCGATCACCAAACTTTTCCACCTGAAAAGATTGAATGCCAAGCCCCACCTGGTTCCCATTCTCAAAAATCCCGGATAAATCCAGCCGCATATCTGTTTCAAAATAAAGCGACAAGTATTTCTTCCTGTTGTAATTAATAAATATGTCATTTTCTTCCCCTGTTTCCTCAAAGGGAAGTTCAAAGCGGAAACATATATCGGTAATATCCCCCTTATCTCCAAAGCAGGAGGGCTGCAGTGATATCCCAAGATAGGATATACCGGCCGAGAGCAGCCTAGCGGCGGAAACTATGCCATGGCGCTCAAACGTAACCTGCCATGCTTCCCGTTCATAAGCACAGCGACAGGATAACCGCAGTTCTGAAAATGCGGGCAAAAGATACTGCCGCGGCATTTCAACCTGCAAAATGTCATTTTCATCATTCAAAAACACCAGTTCCACAGGACAGTCCGTACTGTCCGGAAAGGTTCCCCTTCCGCTTATCGTAAGAATGTTATGTTCATACAGGCTGGTAAATCCTTTCAGCTCCAACGATGCTTTCCCCTTCAAATATCCAAGGAATAATAACATCATATGAGGGATTCCTACTGTCCCGTCGCTCAGAATAAAGCTATCCCCCCGCGTATTTTCTTTTACTTTTCCGGCAATCAGACCAATATCCATCCTAATCCCCCGCATATTCTTTTCGGTGTTATGATATTACTCAATATCCCACATACAGATGCCGTTAACTGCCTTTGTATGAATCATCCATTCATTGTCCTCAGTATACCCCTGCCCCCTGTAATGTGCTACAAAAAACGGATCGGGATGTCCGTAAGTTCTTCCGTCCGCGGAATATACCGCTATCGCCCCGCTTTTTGCTTTTGGAATATAGCTTGCTGCCGTTTGTATATTCTGATTTGCCGGCGGCAGATAATAATCTCCCCCGTGATGACAGACCTGAAGGCAGTCATAGCCTCTGCCTCCATTGCTCCTGATTTCCTCCGGAAGCCCTTCATATGTAGTATCACCTACAAGCAATACCTGCTTTCCGCTGCGCAGAGTCACTCTGGCATAAATCCCCTGATGATGCGGATGCGGATTATTCTGCAGATTAATTTTTCCGATCTGCATTCTGGGATTATTGTCAATATCCATCGGATCCTGCTCCATCCCTTCCTGACATACATGAAATAACTCTGCCGGCATCACATTCTGTACTGTCGTAAAACTTGGCAGTCCGGATGCAGGAACATACCATTCCGTATTATCTACCATATTATTCAAACCTCTATTGAATCTATAACACTTTCCGATTGCATTCGTATGATCATTATGCCAGTGCGAAATAAATATGGTTGCCTTGTTAACATCGCTAATATCGCTTAAACATGCAAGAATTCTTCCCCTCGCATTTTCGGCAGACGGGAATCTGGCGCTCAAAGCCGGTTCCTTGGAAACCTTTACCCCCAGATCAAAGAACGCCGTTACCCTTGGTCTGTCATCCAAAAGCAACACACACAAAGCGGCTCCCACATAATAAAACCGCACCCATCGAAAGACCGTCCCCTCAGCGATCGCGCCCACCTTGCCCGTTTTCCGAATGCTGCTCTCTTCAGGAATATAAGGACGATAAAGCTCTCTGATCATAGCAGCCTGTTCATCTGGCAGCGTATCAATACTGCAATATGAATTTATCTCCGCATTATCTTCGTCCCCCCAGTCACAGATAGAACAGGCAAGCGCTTCCCAGCCCAATTTTGATGAATCCTGAGAAAAACGAATCCCGTACCAGTTCCCGCATCGATATTTTGCAAAATCCAGTCCATCAAAGTAAACGGTAAGCACCTTAAAACCCGTCTCTCCCAGATATCGTCCTTTTACCTCTCTGAAACGTTCATGCAAAAGGCCATACTCCTGAAACATACTGAAAACTGCTTCGTGCTTTTCCGAAACGATCCGTTCCCCGTTACCCTTTCCCAGAAAGAAATTCAATTGATCTGCTTTTACCACCTCAAATTCCAATCCGACCCTCTGAGACTCGCAGCTTTCGATCATTTCTCTGGATAAGCATCCATAAAATTCTTCAACCATCCGTCATACCCCGTCAAAAAATGTATTCTCCACCTTTATTCTATTATACCTGCAAAAGGCATTTGGGTAACATAACATTTCAAATTTCGCTAATATTTTACACCGATCCTCCAAACTCCGATTGCCAATTTCTCAATCTTACTGATATAATAATACATACACAAAAAAACAAGCGGCTGCATGGCACGAACTTTCGAACCTGTATACCGCAAAGAAAGGAAACTGCCTATGTGGATAGCCAAAAACCGGAAAGATTATGAAGTCATTGATACCTCTGCCGGAGAAAAACTGGAACGCTGGGGAAAATACCTGCTTATACGCCCGGATCCTCAGGTAATCTGGAATACGCCGCAGAGCCACAGCGGCTGGAAAAAAAGAAACGGTCATTACCACAGAAGTAATAAAGGCGGCGGTGAACGGGAATTTTTTAACCTGCCGGAAGAATGGCATATTCAATACAACGAACTGACTTTCCACTTAAAGCCTTTCAGTTTCAAACATACCGGACTTTTCCCGGGATCCTTCATTATTTCCGGATCTACAATTTTTTTGTACTGCCGCCCCTGCTCATCTTCCCTTCAAATATCCGCTCACCTCGAACAACGGCACATTTACCATCCAGTCCCGCTCCCTGTAATTTGACATGGAAGTCCTGACCGCATCTTTCAGACCGTATTTCGCAACGAGCGCCCTTAAACTTTTTGCCTGCAGATTCTCTTCCGCTTTTACTTCTACAGGAATCGCCCTATCTTCTACCTGCACTATAAAATCAACTTCTCCGCTGGAACCTGATGCACTGTAATAATAGAGCTCCATTCCTGCCGCAGCCAGTTCCTGCGCCACAAACTGTTCCGTCAAGGCTCCCCTGAATTCGGAGAATATCGCATTTTTCTCAAGCAGTACGGCCGCCGCTATATTTCCTTTTGCCGCAAGCAGTCCTACATCCAGCATATATATTTTAAATGCTGACATATCCATGTAAGATATCAGGGGCATTCCCGGCTTTTCCACCCTTCTGCTCTTATGGATAAGCCCGCAGTCCAAAAGCCACTGTATCGCCATCTCAAACTCTTTGGCTCTTGCCCCTTCCCTCAGTGCTCCGTAAATGAATTTTCTGTTTTCCTTTGCAAGCTGCATCAGAATGGAATCCCATACCATCCGGATCCGCGGAACCGTCTCTTTTGGCGCATGTTTTGAAAAATCATTGGCATAATACAGCAAAAGCTGTTTCTGAACCTCCCTCACCTCCGCCAGATCATCTGTCTCAATTCAGGAGTGTATTCTCCGCCCCAAACGCTTTCCCGCTCTCTATTTTCAATGCGGAAAGGATCCGTCTGATATCATAATCCAGTTCAAAGACATTTTTCATATGTTCATTATTATCAAAATTGATATATACTGTACTTTCAAAACAGCATCTCCCGAATTCCTTCATAAGCCAGGTCTTTCCAACCTGTCTCGCTCCCCTGATGATCAATGGTTTCCTGTTCTTTTTATTTTTCCACTTTTGCAATTGCTCCAGTAAAAGTCTTTCCATATGCTCTGTACCTCTATCTGCTATTATATACAGTATTACACTTTTCAGTCGCACTTTTCCTTATTTCTTACACTTTTCAGTCGCACCTATAATACTGTTTGTCATTATGATACAAAACTTTTTTCACTTTCAGGTTACGTTAAGGTTTTCCCGCTTCTTCTTTAAGCCTGCCGTGTTATCCTGTTATTGACAGCAAATAATCGACACCAGACAGGAATAGTATTTCAAACGGAGGATATAAAAATATGTGGACACGAAAAGAATTAAAAACATGGGCAAAGGAAGCCCTGCAGCGAAACTACTGGAAGATCGTGCTGGTCTCCTTTTTATCGCTCCTATTCTGCGGCGGATTAAGCGCCGGCACCGGCTGGAGCAAGGGAGCCGCTTCCGATTCCGACACGGAAATCTCGGCGGAGAATACGGATATGACTGATGAGATCGCCGCCGCTGACACAGCAGATAGCACGGATGTTGCGGATATCATGGAAGAACAGGACGATTCCGTTCTGATCGGCGTCCAAAAAACAGATGCCGCTGATATGACAGACGAGTCCCAATACTCTGTCATCGTCCCGGAAAAAGCCAGGATGGTGGCTGTCGTTCTCTTTATCCTGATCGCTCTCGTCGCTCTCGTTTTCCTGTATATCCTGCAGGTACTGCTGATCTTTCCCTTCCATGTCGGCATCTGCAGATTTATGATAAAAAGCATCGATGACAGGGCAAACGTCAAAGAGATCGCCTACGGTTTTGACCACTCCTACAAAAATGTGATCAAAACCATGTTCCACTACGATATCCGCATAGCCCTGTGGTATTTACTGTTTATCATCCCCGGTATCTATAAACAGTACCAGTACCGTCTGGTACCCTATATTCTGGCGGAACGCCCTGACATGCCCTACCGGGAAGTACTGCAAAGAAGCGCCGCCCTGATGAACGGGCATAAATGGAAAGCTTTTCTTCTGGATCTTTCTTTTATACCGTGGCATATACTTGGCATCATCACCTGCTTCATAGTGGAAATATTTTATGCAGCGCCCTATCAGGCTCTGACATCCGCGGCTCTATACCGCAGGCTGAGCGGGCCGGAAGCTTTGCCGCAGGGAACATCCGGGGAATCCCTGTAAACAGTTCTGCCAAATGCTGTAAAGTCTGTGACAGCTCTGCCAAATGCTGAACTGTCACGAACTCTACAGCAAATACAAAGCCCCGGGCTAAACTACTGCAAAACCTTTACCGATATTCCTTCTGATACATGATGACACGGATGCAGTCCGGCTCCTTCAACGCCGGGCTGGATCTGCCGCTTTTATTCGAGGTATACTATGGCATATAAAATACTGATAGCAGACGACGAGGCAGAGATCCGCGAACTTCTGCGGTTATATCTGGAAAAAGACGGATACGAAGTCTTTGAGGCAGCAGACGGCATAGAAGCCCTCGCCCTTTTAAAACAGGAAAAGATCGATCTTGCTGTTTTAGATATCATGATGCCCGGTCCCGACGGATACCGCGTGCTCCACAATATCCGGGAAAACAGCAATATCCCCGTGATCCTTTTATCCGCAAAGAGCAGCGATTCCGATAAGATCCTGGGACTGGATCTGGGCGCGGACGACTACATCACCAAACCCTTCGTCCCTCTGGAAGCCGTCGCAAGAGTGCATTCCGCCCTTCGCCGCTTTTATGATCTGGGCAGCGGGAAATGCCGGAAACCGGAAACCGAATTTCTGGAAACAAAGACGCTGAAACTGGATCTGAAGGGCTGCCTGCTCTACCGGATGGGTGAAAAGATCACTCTGACCTCCGTGGAATTCCGGATCATGAAACTGTTCATGGAAAACCCGGGCAAAGTATTTACAAAACAGCAGCTTTTTGAGCAGGGCTGGGGCGAGGCCTATATGCTCTCCGACAACAACGTTATGGTATGCATCTCCAAACTGCGGGCCAAATTGGACTGCGGCGAAAAAGAATATATCCGCACGATCCGCTCTCTGGGATACCGGCTGGAAGATGAGGAAGACTGACTTATGCAAAAAAAATCCCTGAAATTGTTTCTGATACAAAATTTTCTGATCATCCTGTTATGTATTTATATCAGCGAAGAACTGCTCAGCCTGCTGTACCGGCTGGTTATATTGCCCGGTTTGATGGATCTGTTTAAAATGCAGCAGATCACGATCTCCGGGAACGGTAATATTCTTATTTTTATGATACAGCTCCTGTTCTACTATCTGGTTTCCTTTCTGCCGAAAGGCGCTTCCGATTATCTGCAGGGCTTCCTCACCGACCTTTTCGGGATCGGTATACAGTTTAAAGTCACCTCGCCGCTTTATCAAGGGCAGTGGGCTTCTCTGCTTACCGTTTCCTTCCTGCTCCTTCTTTTATTTCTGCTGGGCCTGAGCCTTCTTCCCTATATTGCAGGTACGCTCTGGTACTACAAAACAGTGACCGGGAAAGTCAATGAACTGCTGGAAGAGGAAAAGGAGAGACAGTTAAACTATGAACGGAGAAGAAACCTGCTGTTGTCGGACATAGCCCACGACATCAAGACCCCCATCACCACGATCTGCGGTTACAGCAAAGCTCTGTCGGAAGGCGTCGCACAGGAAGAAAAGCGCATGGATTATCTGAACGCCATCTACGGGAAAGCCCTGCGGATCGACGAATTGATCACTCTGCTGTTTGAATATGTCAAACTGGACAGCGAGGGCTTTTGCCTGCACAAAGAGCCGGGGGATCTGGCGGAACTTCTTCGGGAGACTATTGCCTCCCACTATGCGGATTTTGAGGAAAAACAGATCACGCTTACCATAGACATTCCGGATCATGACCTCCCCTGCGAGATGGACTCCCTGCAGATCGGGCGCGCCATCACCAATCTGCTCACAAACGCGCTGCGCTACGGACGGGAAAAGGGAAAGGTACTGGTACGCCTGAGGGATGATCTCCTCACGATCGCCGATGACGGCAAACCCATCGATCCCGATTTTGCGGAACGTATTTTTGACCCCTTCTCCCGGGAGGATTCCTCCCGCAGAACAAAGGAAGGAAGCGGCCTCGGCCTCAGCATCAGCGCCAAGATCGTAGAAATGCACGGCGGAAAGCTTTTTCTGGATCAGGAATTCGGCGAGGGATACACAAAAGCGTTCCGGATCAGGCTGCCCGAATACTAGACAAAGAAACTGCAGATAATAAAGCCCGCTGCATTTTGCGGCTATCGGTCAGAAGCCGCAGTAGTGATCCAACGCATACGCCACTCCGGCTTCATTGTTGGTCAAAGTGACAAAATCGGCTTTTTCTTTCAGTTCCTGTATTGCATTTCCCATTGCGATCCCGATACCTGCCGTTTCGATCATCGGGATATCCAGCTCATGATCCCCTATTGCCGCTGCATTTTCCGTGCCGATATTTAAGATAGCGCATAGAGATGCAACGGCTTTTCCCTTGTCAACATTTTTCGGAAATATTTCGAGATAATTTCCGCTCGATCTTGCAACATCAAACGCTCTGTCTTTCCACCTCTCCAACTCTGACTGTATCTCTGCCGTCTTCTCCTCCTTCGCCGCTATCAGGAATTTGTTGGGCTTTACCCCGGCTTTGTCCCAGTTTTCCGCCAGCTCATACAGATCCGCAACATCCGGCATATACTTTATGATATCGCTCTCCTTTTCCACAAAACTGTCGATCCGGGTCACATACCATTTATATCCCTGAAAAACCCACAGCGGCACATGATGCTTCTCCGCAATATCCGTATACAGCTGTCTCATGACCCGTGTTGACATCACCTCTTCCTTCACACATACCCCATTCATGATCATAAAAGTTCCCGCGTTGCATATTTTAATACAGTCTGTCTCAAGCTGTTTTTCGACCTGCGACACTGCACAGGGCATTCTCCCGGAGACAAGCGCGATCTTTCTTCCTTTTTCATGCTGCCTTCTCACGGCTTTTTTCACCTCGGGCAGCACTTCTTTCGCATCATTTAAAAGTGTACCGTCAATATCTATACAGATTAATCTGCAAGGAATGTCATCTCTCATTTTTGACTCCTCCCTCTTCTATATATAGCTTTGTACCGGGCCTGAAAAAACAAGCCCGGTACAGTTTAGTGTATAATGAACCAAAAGAAATATTAATCTGTCAGCAGAGCCATCCTGTCAGGATCATCCGCAAATACTTCCTTTGCATTGTCCTTTGTCACAACGACAGGGGGCAGTTCATAAACGGGAACATCGATCACGCCATTGTCCGCCGTCACATCGGTCGCCGGCATCCCGTTGCCGCTAAGCAGGCTGTCAATAATGGAAACCGTCTCCGCAACAAGCGCATTGGTCGGTTTTGCAACTGTGGAATACTGTCTGCCGGACCATACCCACTCAACAGATTCGTTTTCCGCATCCAGTCCAGATACTACGGGAATCGGCTGTCCCGCATTTTCACAGGATGTGATGATCGCACGGGCAATACCATCGTTCGGTGAAAGCACACCGTCAATCTCAATGTCTGAATAGTTGCCGGAAAGAATGGCATCCATACGTGACTGCGCTTTGGAGTTATCCCAGTCAACCGTCGCACACTGTGTGAAATCTGTCTGCCCTGATACAACGACCAGTGTCCCGTCATCGATGAGCGGCTGAAGCACTGACATTGCGCCTGTGAAGAAATTCGGTGCATTCGGATCAGCCGGACCGCCGCCGAAAAGTTCAATGTTGTAGGGTGCCTCGCCCTTCAGCTCCTCTAACCCCTGCAGGAGCGCCTGTGCCTGTAATTCCCCTGTTTTTACACTGCCAAACTGTACTACGCCGTCAACGCCTGTGGTATTTTCCAGCAGTCTGTCATATCCGATCACGTATACACCCGCATCTTTTGCTTTCTCCAGCACCGAGCCGAGCTGTGAACCGTCAACAGGACCGACAACGATAACCTGTGCGCCGTTCTCAATCATGGACTCGATCTGCTGCTGCTGCTGCGGAACTTTCTGGTCAGCGGCCTGAATAATCGCTTCATACCCCGCAGCCTCAAGCTGTTCTTTAAACATCACTTCCGCCTCTGCCCAGTTCTGTGTTCCAAGCCATGGCAGTGCCACACCAACGATACCGCCGCCTGCGGAGGCCTCCTCTGCCGCCTCTTCGGGTTCTGCATCCTCCGCACTTCCGGCTTCAGCAGTCTCCTCCGCAGCCTCAGGCGTGTCAGCCGTCTGTGCGGCATCCTCCGTTCCCCTGCCTCCGCCGCAGCCTGTCAGCACGCCTGCCGCAAGAACTGCCGTCATCAAAAGTGACAACACTTTTTTTGCTTTCATCATTCATTTCCTCCTTTTTGTTTTTGCATTCTTTTTTTGTTTTTTAATTGCAGGATCTTATCCCCTGTGTTTCTTGTTATATACATCAAAGGCTACAGCCGCCAAGAGCACAAAGCCCTTTATAACCTGTGTTTTGTCTGCTCCGACGCCCATGAGCATCAGTCCGTTGTTAAGGACCGCCATCACCAGGCCGCCGACCATCGTTGCGATCACGGTTCCGACACCGCCCGATACAGACGCACCGCCGATGAATACGGAAGCGATGGCATCCATCTCCCACGAAGTTCCGTCCGCCGGTCCCGCCGCTGTGGAGCGCCCCACAAACAATATGCCTGCCACGGCTGCCAGAAGCGACATATTGAGCATTGTGAGAAAATATGTTCTTTTCACATTTACGCCGGAAAGTTCTGCCGCCGCCTTATTTCCCCCTACCGCATAGACATGGCGTCCGAAGGATGTCCTCTCTGTGATCAGATAATACAGGATGATCAGGATCACAAGGATCAGCCCCGGAATCGGAAAACTTGTTCCCACTCTCCCGCTTCCGAAAAGCCATGTCGCATATCCGATCACCGCCGACACGATCCCGATGCGGACCGCATACGGCCAGAACTCCTCTTTCTTTCCGGTAACATCCCCCGAATGGTTAAACTTCTTTATCTGGGCGGTCACATACACAGCTATCGCGATTATTCCAAGCAATAACGTTGAGTTGTTCATCCCGGTAAAAGCAGGTCCCCATTCAGGAAGATAACCGGCACCAAACCATTTCAGCTCTGAGGGAACAGGAACTGAAATTGAATTTGATATCCAAATAACACCGCCTCTGAAGATCATCATGCCGCCAAGCGTTGTGATGAATCCCGGAATGCCGAGCCTTGATAAGAAAAATCCCTGCCACGCTCCGGCTATCATGCCGATCACCAGAGCAATCAGAATCGCAATATACCACGGCAGGTTAAACTGGCGGGCGGTTATCGCCATTACCATGGAGGCAAATCCCGCGACCGAACCCACCGACAGGTCGATCTGTCCGATCACAATTACCATGAGCATTCCCAAAGCCAAAACCAATACATAAGCATTTCCCGATATTAAATTTTGAAAATTCGAGGAAGTAATCATCTTACCTCCCGATGCAATATTGAAAATTATAATGAGTGCTGCCAGGGCAACTACCATCGTATACTGACGAAGATCTTCGCCCAGCACCTTTTTAACATATTTCATCATCGTCTCCTCTTAAGCCGTTATGGTCATCTTCTTCATTAATATTTCCTGATCTGCCTCTTTTGCGGAAATCTCACCCGTGATTCTTCCCTCAAAGATCGTATAAATGCGATCCGCCATTCCGAGAAGCTCCGGGAGTTCCGAGGACACCAGAATAATTGCCTTTCCCTGATCCGCAAGTTCATGGATCAGTTTATAGATCTCATATTTTGCGCCCACATCAATACCCCTTGTGGGCTCATCCAGAATGAGGATATCCGGCTCCGTAAACATCCACTTTGAAAGAACGACTTTCTGCTGGTTCCCGCCTGATAAAGTATTCACGCCGACACCCACATCGCGGCACTTGATCTTCAGGGAATCCCTGTATTTCTCCGAGGCTGCCCTCTCCTTGTCAAAGTCCAGAAGCCCCTTTGTCTTGATCACATCGAGATTTGCGGAGACAACGGTTTTTCTGATCGTGTCAAGGAGATTTAACCCCAGTCCCTTTCTGTCCTCCGGCACATAGGCAATCTTATTTTTAATAGCCTCCCGGACAGAATTGATCCGTACCTCCCTGCCCTCTATCTTCATTTTTCCGCCTCTGAAAATCCCCATATTTTTTCCGAACAGGGATCTCATCAATTCCGTTCTGCCCGCCCCCATAAGACCGGCAAATCCGACGATCTCTCCGGCTCTGACATAAAATGCAGAATTTTTGCAGAGCATCTTTCCGGGAACTTTCGCATCCTCAACACTCCAGTCCGAAACCTCAAGGATCACTTCTCCGATCTTAGGCGTATGCTCAGGGTACCTGTTTTCAATCTCACGTCCCACCATCGCCCTGATGATCTTGTTCTCGTCAACCCTGCCCGCCTCCACGGCATAACCGTCCACGGTTTTTCCGTCTCTGATCACCGTCACATAATCGGAAACCGCCGCTATCTCATTTAACTTGTGTGAGATCATAATACAGGTGATCCCCTGCTTCTTCAGCCCGAGCATCAAACGGAGCAGATTTTCCGAATCCGATTCATTTAACGACGATGTCGGTTCATCCAGAATAAGCACCCTGACATTTTTTGACAATGCTTTTGCGATTTCGACAAGCTGCTGCTGTCCGACGCCCAGATTTTTGATGATGGCATCAGGATCAAGATGTAATCCGACTTCCTCCAGCAGTTCCCTTGTCTTCTTTCGTTCTTTCTCCCAATTTATGAGTCCCTTTTCCACAATTTCATTGCCCATGAAAATATTTTCCGTAATGGACAGCTCGGGAATCATCGTAAGCTCCTGGTGAATGATAACGATTCCCGCACGTTCAGAGTCCTTGATGTTTTTGAATGTCATTTTTTTGCCCTGAAAAATGATTTCGCCGTCATAACTGCCATACGGATAAACTCCCGACAAAACTTTCATCAAAGTGGATTTTCCCGCGCCGTTTTCACCGCATATCGCATGTATGGAAGCCTCTGAGACCTCTAACGTCACATCGGAAAGCGCCTTGACCCCCGGAAACGTTTTGGTGATATTCTTCATCTGCAAAATATAACCGTCACTCATCTAACCCCTTACCTCCCTTCCCCGTAAAATTCGTTTTGCTTTTGCAATCTCTAACTGTCTTTATTTTAGAAAAATCGCCGTGTTTTGCCTATTGCCGGATGTCATATCTTTTATAATGACATTCGTCAAATAAAAAAACGGTTTGCATATGACAATTGTCATCAGGCAAATGCCGCTGACATTTCTGTCATATACAAACCGTTTCATTTATTTATTCGTTCAGGAAGCTCCTGACTCGTTTTTCTATCATCTGCAGCCCGATCTTTGAATCCGTCCCGTTTTTTACAATATCGTCAATGCCGGCGTCGATCATCTCCTTAACCGATGTGATATCCTTGAAATTATAATCCGGCTCGGCGTGATCCATAATGGATGTGATAAGGTTTATATCCATTCCTCCCTCCTCGGACAGCACCTGATTTATGCTGAGCATGGTCGTCATGGAATCGGTAACCGTTTTCAGTACGGATGCGCCTTCTTTATAGGTATATATTTCACTTTGAATTTCTATATCGTAACAAAAAGTCTTTATCAATTCCCAGGCAAGCCCCTCATCGTCTGTTCTGGAATTCATCGCCAGCAGGAGCGTGCTCATAGTCGATCTGTTATCACCTTTTTCCCCCCGCGGCAGCGTAATACAGTCCAGTTCAAAATTCGTATATTTTTTAATGTTCCACGGATAGGGCTTATAGGTTCTGTAATCCGACAAAAGCGCAGGCATAAACGCCACATTCCCCCTGTCGAAGTCGTCTGCCGTGACAATATTTCCTCCTGCAAGCCCGTTTATTTCCTTAATGAAATCCACAGCCTCGATCGCATTTTCACTGAGCAGATCGCAGCTTGTACCGTCTGCGTCGAAGACATCCACACCGTTTGTGATAAATGCGTGCTCCCAGGTATAACCGCAGACACCGAACTGATCCACTATTCCGCTGCCGTCGGTATCTTTGGTGACCCTGTCGCATATCTCATAAAAATCCTCCCACGTCCAATCTTCCGGAATTTCATCTATCCCTTCGTTTTTCAGCAGCGTTTTATTTACAAACATCATCTGAGGCACGCTCTCGAAAGGAATTCCGTACTGGCTGCCGGAAATATTTCCGAATTCAAAGGACGCATCGTAATATCTGGTTCTGTCATAATCCGTATCCCTGTCAATATACCCGTCCAGTTTCATCAGGGCATCCGTACCCGCAAACGTGGAAAAATCTTCCGGCAGTACAAAGAAAACATCCGGCGCGTTTCCCTTTATCAGAGCAGACGCAATGTATTCCGAATAGTCATCTTTCTGAATTCCGCTTACAAACTCTACCTTGACTCCGGGATGGCAGGCTTCAAATTTCTCCACCGCATCATCGATGAGCTGATAGGTGTAAGCGTCCGGAACATCCCATGCGCTGCCGGTAAAAAAGCCCAGTGTTATCGTCTTTCTATGCTGGAAATAATACAGTGAGGCCGCCGCCGCCGTAAGGGCTGCCGCCAGAAAAACACCTGCGATAAATCTTTTGCCCATTATCTTCTTTTTCATCAAAGTCAACTCTTCCTCCACTGTACGGCCCAGATAGCCAACTGTGTCCTGTCGCGCAGATCAAGCTTCTTTAAGACGGAGCTTAAATAGTTTCTTACGGAGCCTTCCGTGAGGAAAAGTTCCGCCGCGATCTCCTTGTTGGACAGCCCTTTTGACACAAGTCCTATCACCTTCCACTCCGACTCCGTAATTTCCTTTATATAATTCTCATCCACCGTGATGACTGCCGCATTCTCCCTTGCCATCTGTGAAAACATCTTCACAACCTTCCCGGCTATATCCTCGTTTATCATGGCATTTCCATGATAAACTTTATGTATCGCCTCCATCAGCCTGTCCGCGGAAATACCTTTCAGAAGATAACCGCTGGCACCATGCTTTAAAGCGCTGAAAATATATTCATCGTCGTCAAAAGTTGTCAGAATGATGATCTTGATCTCCGGATAGTTTTCTTTGATGATCTGGGTACACTGCACGCCATCCATCTCCGGCATTCTGATATCCATTAAAATGACATCCGGCTTATCCCGCCTGACAGCCCTGACCACCTCGATGCCGTTCGCCGCAGTATCTACCGAAAAATCCGGATTGCCCGCCAGTACAATGCGCAGGCTGTCTCTTATCAGTTCCTGATCGTCTGCAATTAGTATTTTAATCATTTTCCGTTCCCCACCTTATCGGAATCTCCGCCACCAGACAAAACCCGTCGCTTCCGTCAACCTGTATCTTCCCGCCGAGCATGTCCAACCGTTCTTTCATATGTGTCAGCCCAAAGCCGGGCTCGATATTCGGAGCGCCGACGCCGTTATCCCTTACCGTTATCGTTACAATATTGTATTCCCGCGTCATCCTGATCCCTACCGTATCCGCCTTTCCGTGCCTGATAGAGTTCGTGATACTTTCCTGAATGATCCGGTAGATCACCTCCTCCTCATCCTCGCCGAAAGACAGCCTGCCTGCGCTGTTGTCCAATGTGATCGTCACTTTGGAAGCGGCGCCCATCTGCGAGATCATTTTATGGATTGCCGAAAGCAGATCTCTCTGTTCCAGCGCATCGGGACGAAGTTCATTGACGGAACGCCTTACATCCGTCATGCCCTGCCTTGCCACATCCGAGACCAGTGAAAGATACCGCTTTAACATTTCGGGTGAAACGTCGGCAACGGCAGACGCCGCATCGATCCCCGCGATGATCCCGGTCAGGGTGTGCCCCAGCGTGTCATGTATCTCCCTTGCCAGCCTGTTTCTCTCCCTTGTCTGCGCCAGTTTTTCCGACTCGGCTGCATAATTTTCCAGTTCTCTGTTTGCCGCCTGAAGCTGCCCATACAGAGAATTTATCTCATCCTTTTCATCCATCTGTTCCCGCAGGTGCAAAATGGTATACACAATAAAGAAAATGATATTCAGCGTCGTAAAAAGATTTTTGATCAGGATCAGGATCGCCGCCACCGTTCCGATGTAATACTCCGTATAGGTCTCAAAGGATATGATCTTAATGATATTGGAGCAGGCGTTGAAATCAAAGATCAAAAAAAAGGTACTGCCCAGTATAAGGGGGAGCAGCCTCTGGCTGCTTCCCTCAAAGTATTTCATGATATGCGCCACAAAGAGAAGGATGATGCCGTTATAGTTTACCTGCAGTGCGGCGATCACGGAAACCGTGCAGATAAATTCCATAACGATAATATACCACTGATGTTTTATCTCATAATTGTCATGCATGTACATCAGTACCATCAAAAGCGCAAAAAAACTCAGCGAAGTAAGAAGCATCCTCCCCGGCACCGGGGGGAGCGTGTTTACTTTTTTCAGGAACAGGACCGCTCCCCCGGAGTTTCCGATCTTTATGATGGTTACCGCGGAAATAACGGAAATATACAGCACTGTTATGAAATTAAAGCTTTTCATAAAACTTAATACGGAATTCTTTAATGCCGACGTGTCCATTTGTTACTGCCATCCCTTTGTACTGAATTCGTTTATATTTTCCTCACTGATCAAAGTGACCGAAACCTTTATTTTCTTTTCGACAGGCCTGCCTTCTATCATATTGTAAAGCTGATCCACCGCATTCTGTCCGATCAAAGACGGATACTGTGCCGACGTCGCAAGCATGATCCTCTCTTTTATCATGGACTTCGCCTCCGGCGCGCCATCCACTCCGAGAACAGATATGCCGTCCAGTCTCCCGTAATCCTTCAGCGCTGCCATCACACCAAGCGCTCCCACATCGTTGATGGAAAAAACAACGTCAAAATCCACACCCTTTTTCAACTCGTCGATCATCAGCGGCATGGCGATCTCAAGCTGTCCCGCATAATTCAGCCTGTCCACGATCTCATAATTTCCGTTCCCCTCTATCGTGTCTACAAACCCCTCCACGCGGTCATTCGAGGATTTGGTTGTCGGATGTTCAAAGATCAGGATCTTTCCTTCTGTTTTTTTATCCAGAAGATACTCGGCGCAGAGAACCCCCGCATGATAGTTATCCGAGACAACGGTACAGTCCGCCAGGCTCTCATCATAGATCTCCGTGTCCACAAATATTATTTTTACCCCCTTCTCTCTCCCATACTCGATAGCGGGAATGATCTTCTCAAAATCAACAGGGGCGATAAATATAGCCTCCGCTCCCTCGTCTATCAGATCATAAATCTGCTGCGTCTGTCTGTCCGCATCAAGGGCCGGATCTCTTGTGATCAGAATATCCCCGTTTGATTCCACGGTGGCGCGTATCGTTTCGTTGATCACCTCAAAGAAAGGATTGTTCATGGTCATATACGTTGCCCCGAATTTATGCACATTTTCCCTCTGTGTAAGAGAAAAATCATTGTTTTTGTCAAGAACAGCCAGCCCGCCCAGAAGGACCAATACAGCCGCTGTCGTATAAAATGCAGTTTTCATCCGATTTGATAAAAGTCTCATTTTGTCTTATCCCTTAGATCGGGCAGAGGGAAAAGCCTCTTTTCCTGCCCGTCGCACAGCCCGCATGCTGCCTTTGCAGCAGGCCTCCCCATGCGGGTCTTCGTATAAAAAAACAAAAGGAAAGAACATATAAGTCCTACAGGCTTATATAGATCTTCCCTCAAATATTCATCTGATTTACGACAGGATATTTTCTCTCCCGCCATTTTCCGTCATTGAATACAGTATAGCAATTCGGAAGATAAAAATCAATAGTTTCTTTACTTTCCATTTCTGATATAATATCGGTAGATATGATATCACGGCGCGGGCGAAGCGAGTGTGCATCGTAAAGCGCATACCATGTCCTCCAGACATGGTATTATATCAACAGATATGATACCGGCTCGAAGCGAAGCAGCGCAGCCGTAAAAGAGGTACATACTATGACGAAAAAATGGTGGCATGACAAAGTGGCATATCAGATCTATCCGAAAAGCTTCTATGATTCCAACGGAGACGGCATCGGTGATATTCCCGGCATTATCTCCAAACTGGACTATCTGCAGGAGCTTGGCGTGGACATGATCTGGCTCTCCCCCTGCTATTCCTCCCCGCTGGCGGATCAGGGGTACGACATCTCGGATTACTATAACATCGATCCCCGTTTCGGTACGATGGAAGACATGGAACGGCTGATCGCCGAGGCCAAAAAACGGGATATGTACATTCTGATGGATCTGGTGGTCAACCACTGTTCCGATGAACATGAATGGTTTCGGAAAGCCTGCGAAGATCCCGACGGCGAATACGGGGACTTCTTCTATCTGAGAGAAAAAGACGGAGAAAAACTGCCCACCAACTGGCGTTCCTATTTCGGCGGGCCGGTCTGGGACGACCTTCCCGGCACGAACAGGCAGTATCTTCATGTATTCCATAAAAAACAGCCTGACCTTAACTGGGAAAACCCGAAACTCCGTGAAGAAGTCTACAAAAACATCAACTGGTGGCTGGAAAAGGGGCTGGCAGGCTTCCGCATTGATGCGATCATCAATATCAAGAAGGCACTGCCCTTCCGCGATTACGCGCCTGACCGCAGCGACGGTCTTTGCAGTATAAATACCATGTTAAAAGACGCAGAGGGCATCGGTACATTCTTAGGAGAGATGCGCGATCGCACCTTTTCCGTATATGACGCGTTCTCCGTGGGAGAAGTCTTTAATGAAAAGCCGGAAGTAATACCGGATTTTATCGGCGATGGCGGCTATTTCTCCACCATGTTCGATTTCAACGAGGCCATTTTCGGCCAGAGCGGGAAGGGATGGTACGACGCTGAGCCGATCACGCCGGAAGATTACAAAAACTGCTGTTTTGCATCTCAGAAAAAAGTCGGCGATATCGGCTTTCTTTCCAATATCATCGAAAATCATGACGAGCCCCGGGGCGTCAGCCGCTATATCCCGGAAGGGGACTGCTGCAAAGAGAGCAAGAAAATGCTCGCCGCCCTGAACTTTATGCTGCGCGGGCTTCCCTTTATCTATCAGGGGCAGGAACTGGGCATGGAAAACATACCGTTTTCCTCGATCGATGAAGTGGACGATATCTCCTCGCTGGACGAATACCAGGTTGCCCTTGACGCAGGCCTCTCCCCTGAAGATGCCCTAAAAGCGGTTGCACGCTTCAGCCGTGACAACGCCCGCACACCGATGCAGTGGTCCGATGCCGCCCATGCCGGCTTCACCACCGGTAAGCCGTGGCTGCGCGTCAACCCGAATTACTTATCCATCAATGCCGCCTCCCAGCTTGAAGATCCGGATTCCGTTTTTCATTTTTATCAAAAACTCATCCGGCTGCGCAAAGATCCTGTCTATAAAGAAACAATCGTATACGGCACTTTGGAACCCGCCTTCAGAGAACAGCATAACCTGATGGCATACTACCGCAGAGGCGATAAAACGCTGCTTGTGATCGGCAATTATCAAAGCGGAAAGCAGGCTGTAACGCTTCCTCTTCCTTATACAAAGGTACTGCTGAATAACTATGCGGATATTACCCGGGAAGGCAGCACCATCCTTTTGCATGGTTATCAGGTTTTGATATTGGAAATGTAGAAAGAACCCCTGCGGTTTTTCGATGACCGCAGGGGGTTCGCTCTTCTTTACCCTATTCCATACAGACTGAAAATATAATCAAGCCCCGGATGCGAAAATCTGCTCTGTTCCGGTGCCGGTATGCCAAGGCACGGATCAACCGTATACCGCTGTCCGTCAATGGTCACCACACTCCAATGATACAGAATCATACCGTTATAGCTTACTGCCGCATGTTCCCATTCCACACCGGGCATCTCATACATCAGCCCTGCCGTTCTGGCGCACCCGCTGGAATCAGCGCCGCCATAATAGAAAAAGCCACAGGCATTACTGAAATACGGCGTGGCATTGGTATACACCGTATTACCCTCTGCCGGCGCCGCCCTCACAGCCGTCTCCGTACCCGCAATCCCATCCACTGATTCACCGGCTTCAGCGCCTGCATAGGGCAGCGCCAGATTTTGTCCCTCAATCAATTCCTGCAACATCATTGCCCCCGTTTCCCGATTCTGTTATAATCTTCTTAAACAGTAGGATTAATGGAAAACAGTCAGGGGGATCTCCGCATGTACTATCAACGAATGAAAAAAGCATTTTTCAATCTCTCTTTAACCTCAAAACTGAAATACATCTACACCGCTCTGATCTTCCTCTGCATTTCCTGCAACCTGCTGATCCTGTACGGCTTTTTTTCGCGCGAGATGCAGAAAACCCTCTCCACACTCACCTCGCAGACTGTGGAGACCGTGTCCCGGAATGTGGACAGTTCTCTCTCCGTGATCTCCAAGACTTCCACCTATCTGCTCGGGACCGCAGAAGTACAAAACTACCTGCAGGATATAAACCACTCGGAATATGCCATCTTATCCAAGCAGCTCCGCAATTTTCTCTATCTGACCATGGAATCCATGCCCCTTGCCTCCTCCATTATCGTGATGCAGCCCTCCGGTGCCTACGAAGGGGCTGCGCGTTATGCCCTGCCTTCCATAACAATGGACTCCCCGGAAGATGCCTCATGGTATGAAGAGCTCTGTGAAAAAAAAGGGGCTCCGATCTTAACGGTTAACGCGGACGGCTATCTGTCTTTTGAGGACGGCAAAAATTATGTCACCCTGATCCGCCGGATCAACAGCACGGAAGACGCCAGACCTCTCGGATATCTGTTTATCAATATCTCCGTAGATTCCCTCCTCTCCTTTGCCGGGGAAGAAGGCAGCAATTACACCGATTTCTGTGTATCCTCCGGGGATGATATCATCCTGCCGTTTTTAAACGAGGATCTGAACCTCCGGCTGGAACATACCTCCATAGATTCCCTTCCCGCCGAATCGACGACCCATTTACGCCACACCCGGTATATGCTTCTGAAATTCCAGACCTCCGGTATGGACTGGAACTACATAGCCGCAGTCAACTACCATCTTCTTACGGGCGAGCACAGAGCCTCCATCCTGATCTCCATGATCATACTGTTTATCAGCTTTGCGTTCTTTCTACTGATTGCCCTCAGCACGAACCGTTTTATTACGGCGCCTCTCTACCGGCTGATGAACGCCATGAAAAAACCTGAAACAGGAGATTTTAACCATGCCAACGTAACGCCCTACCATGACGAGATCGGCCAGCTCCAGAACGCCTATAACGATATGGTGGATAAAATACAGCAGCTTCTGGAAGCCAAAGTTTCCGAACTGAAAAGGCTGCGCAAAGCCGAACTGAATATACTGCAGGAACAGATCAAACCCCATTTCCTCTACAACAGCCTGGGCGCCATCTCCTATCTGGTGACCTCACAGCAGAATGAAAAGGCCTATGATCTGATCATTTCGCTGTCCGAATATTATCGGGAAAGCCTGAGCAAGGGAAATAAGATCATCCCCCTCTCCACCGAGATCCATATCGTCAAAAACTATCTGAAGCTGCAGAAAGTCCGCTTCCCGGATATTTTTCATGATGAATATGAACTGCAGGAAGATGTACTCGCCTGCCAGATCCCGCGGCTTATCCTGCAGCCTCTGGTGGAAAACTCGCTGTACCACGGTATCATTCCCACCTGTGATTACGGCATTATAAAAATAAGCGCTTACACCGAGAAGGACCATCTGATCCTCCGCATTTCGGACAACGGTGTCGGCATGTCCGAGGCGGAACTGGAAAATATATGGAATGCCGGCCCCGACAGCGCTTCCCGAAGCTTCGGATTAAAGGGAACCATCGAACGCATGCAGATCTTCTATGAAACACAGGATATCTGCACGATAGACAGCCGCCCGGACGAAGGCACCACGATCACCTTTTTTATCCCCACGGCGCGGTGCAGCACAGATTCCTAAAAAAGGACGTCTGATCTTTCGCCGGCCGTCTGACCGTCGATGATCCGGCAGAATGGAGAAACAACATGAAGGACTCAATGTTTAAGGTTATTATCGCAGATGATGAAGAACCGGCACGCAAAATGCTGATCACAGCCGCCGACTGGCAGGCGCTGAATATGGAGATCATCGCGGAAGCCGTCTCCGGGCAGGATGCGCTCTCGATTATGGAAGAACAACTGCCCGATATTCTTTTTACCGATATCAAAATGCCTTATATGGACGGCATGGAACTGTGTCATATCGTGACCAGAAAATATCCCCATATCAAGATCGTCATCACCACCGCTTTCAAGGATTTCGATTATGCCCATCAGTGCATCTCTCTGGGCGTTTCCCATTTCCTGCTAAAGCCGATCAACCGCAGCGATCTGGTATCCACCCTCTTAAAACTGCGGGAGCAGATTGAAAGCGAAAAACAGCAGTGGTTTGAATTTGACCATTTAAAAAAGATACTGAAAAAAAATTATTCCTTTCTGCGGGAGCGGTTTTTGCTGGAATTCTGCGAAAACAGTACACGTTCGGCTTCCACGGAACAGCAGATCGCCTACTATTTTCCGGAAGGCATCCCCTCCTACATTCAGGTAACGCTTCTGAAATCCCACGCTTCCCATGCCGGTGATTTAACGGAAGAGGAACGGCTGCTGCAGGATATGAAAAATCTGGAATTTATCAAAAAATATCTGGAAGGGAACAGGGATGTGGAAATCTTTGCGGACAATAACCACCATCTGGTGCTTCTGACTTATTCGCCGGATGTGCAGGTCGTTCCCTTATGTGAACAGTTAAAGCGCATTATCTACCAGACTTCAGGCAACGAGATCCTGTTTGGCATCGGCAATCATTACGATAATTTTTATCAGGCGGAAACCTCCTTCCGGGAAGCGCTGGAATCCCTGAAATTCAGCCAGTATATGCCCAACCAGCCCATTGTTATCTACCAGAACGATATCCATGTGCAGAATACCGGCTGGACTTCCTCTCCTGCGCAGCTGGAAGATATCAGATTTTATATCAAGGCCGGGCTTCCCGATTCCGTCCAGAAACTGCTCCCCTCCCTCTATCTGACACCGGACGGCAGCCTGCTCTCTCTGGAACATGCCCGCATTTTATCCATGACACTGTTGTCCTCCGCCGTCAATGTGGCGAATGATATCGGTATCCCATTAGATGATCTGCTTTCCGATCCCGGCAATTCCTTTATCCAGATCCTGCTTGAGCCTTCCAGCCAGAACCTCCGGCATAAGACCGGCGCCTTTCTGACCCGCCTTGCCGCCCAGATCGCCGAATGCAGGACAAATAAAAGCAAATCCGCTCTGTGGGAAATTTTGCAGTATATTCAGGCAAACCTGACCGACCCGTCCCTCTCTCTCGGCTCTGTCGCTGAACTGTTTCATATGAATGACAGTTATTTAAGCCGTACCTTTACAAAGGAACTGGGATTCAGCTTTTCCAAATACTTAAACAGGCTCCGTATGGAACGCGCCATTGTGCTGCTTCGCACGACGGATCTGAAGGCTTATCAGATCGCGGAATCAGTCGGCATTCCGGATGCCTATTATTTCAGTAACTGCTTTAAAAAATATACCGGGAAATCGATACGGGATTACCGGAAAGGGGGGACTTGATCAGCTGGTTACAGCCGGACAGGGCTGTCGGAACATAAATAGTCCAAAACAGAGGGGTGATCGGGAAATAGATAATCCAAAACAGGGAGACGATCGGAAAATAGATAATCCAAAATAAGGGGCGATGTGATTGATACAGGCCACATCCCCCCCTGAATACTTTTCTCCGGGCTGATGATCGTTAAGCCATATAATGCTGAAATCAAAAGTATTTTTATCAGTACCTTTTTGATATCAGAAAGTTAATATAACATTCTCTTAAATGTACTTCCCGTCCACTTCCATATCCAGCTCCCGATAGGAAAAATAGTCGAAGTCGGCAGGGAGCGCCGTGCCCAGTCCGTCTACGCTGAACATTCCTGTAAAGGCGCCTGTAAAAGCGGCATCATAGACGGCTTTGATGTATTCGTCGGACAGTTTCGCGGAATCAAACAGGTATGCGGTATCCCGCCATACTTTTCCGTCAAAGGAATACTGATACCTGTAGGAAATGCCCCTTACCTGCACTCTCAGATAAATATACTCCGCATCCTCCGGCACCGGAACCGGCTCTTCCCGATATACGCTGTATGTCTTTCCCAGATCCGTGTATACCACATCGATCGATCTGCCGTATTTTTCATGCCATTCCACCTGAATACAGGACCAGTTTTTCGTATTATAATAGCAGCTCAGTCCGGCGAACTGCTGAATATTTTTCGGCCGGTAGGAGAGTTTTGTCTCCGCATCGAAAGTAAAGCTCTGCCATCTTCTCGCCACATGCGCCTGCAGGAAATTGGATGCCAGCGACTGTCTTCCGTAGAGCCGCAAATGCCCCGGTCTGTCCCTCAGAGACAGCGTATCTTCGGGCAGCGGAATTCTGAGCGTCTGGAAATGAAGGCCCAGCTTTTCCCCGTCAAAATCATCTTTTCCGCTGATCTCATCTCTTTCGCTTTCCACGGCATCCGCCGGAACTTCCACCTCTGCCATTCCCTTGTGTCCACCCACGATATGGGGCCAGCCGTCGTCATCCCAGATTACTTTCTGGATTCCCGTCTCCCGCCCTAAAGGACACCAGCCTCTTACTTCCGCGACAGACTCCGTATGGCGATGCAGAGGCCGTCCCATCAGATGCGCAAAATACCATTCCCCGGTTTTCGTCTGTACAAGGGAACCGTGTCCGGCTTTCTGAATGGAATGGAACGGGGCATCCAGCGTTGTCAGAAACGGCTCCCCGGGCTGTGTCTCAAAGATGCCTGAAAGGGATTCCGCCCTTGCCACTCTCTCCTGATGGGCATACACTGTGCCGCCCTGCGCCACAAACAGATAGTAGTATCCGTTGATCTTGTAAATGTGCGGCCCTTCCGTGAACCGGTCCGCGGTACCCCTATAAATCACCCGCGGCTCTCCCACCAGTTTCTGCTCCTCTTCCGAATATTCCGTACACATGATGCCGTAAAAAGGATGGTGGAAACTCCTCGGATCCCAGTACTGATTTACCAGATACTTTTTCCCGTTGTCATCATGGAAGAGCGACGCGTCAAATCCCGCCGTATTGAGAACAACCGGATCTGACCACGGCCCCATGATATTCTCCGCCGTGATCAGATAATTGATGCAGTCCTTGAACGATCCGTCCGTTACCTTCACATCGGTATACACCAGATAAAATTTCCCGTTATAATAGGACAGGTCCGGCGCCCAGACGCCGCCCGAATCCAGATTCCCCCACATATCGAGAAGCCTCTTTTCGTTCAGCGGATAAGTGATCAGTCTCCAGTTTGCCAGATCTTTTGATGCATGGATCCTGACACCGGGCCACCACTCAAACGTTGAGGAAGCAATATAATAGGTATCATCCACCCTGATCAGGCTCGGATCCGGATGAAATCCTTTTAAAATCGGATTTTTTATTTTCATATTTGTTCTCCTATTCCAGTTCTTATTCCAGTTCCGCAAAATTTCCTGCAGCACACCCTGATACAACTCAATTCGCAGCCGTAAAACGTCTGCTAATCGAGTTTTGCGCTTCCGGAAATTCTGCTGTTTTTCAATTTTTATTTCAGTTCCGCAAAATTTCCTGCAGCACACCCTGATACAACTCAATTCGCAGCCGCAAAACATCTGCTAATCGAGTTTTGCGCTTCCGGAAATTCTGCTGTTTTTATTACAGTTAACTCTCAGTCAGCCTTTCACTGCGCCGGCAACCATACCGCTCTGTACCTGTTTGCTGAACAGCAGATAGATGATTACGGTGGGCAGGGTCGCAACCACAAGCCCGGCTCCCATAGTTCCCCAGTCTGTCGTATACTGGCCTACCATCTGCATGATACCTACCGTCAGCGTCCTGTACTTTTCGGAATTGATAAAGGTAATGGCAAACATCATCTCATTCCATGTGGACAGGAAGGTAAAGATGGAGATCGTTGCAAGTGCCGGTTTTACGAGCGGTACGATGATAACCGCAAAAGTTCTGAATATCCCGCAGCCGTCCAGAAACGCTGATTCCTCCAGTTCCAGCGGAAGCGCCTGGAAAAAACCGATCATAAAAAAGATTGCCATCGGCAGCGCAAACGCAATATAAGGCACAATGATCGCCTGATAAGTATCCAGCATCTTCAGGTTCCGGAGCATGATAAACACCGGCAGCAGCACTGCGTGGAGCGGGATCATCAAACCAATGGAAAAGAACAGTTTCACAAAACGATTCGCCTTCACCCGCATCCGTGCGATCGCATAGGAAACCATGCACGCCAAAATATCCGATATAATGATCACTACCGCCGTCACAAAAATGCTGTTCAGCAGATAATGCCCTACATTTGCATTAAACAGGGCATTCTCATAATTTCCCCACTGGAACTGATCCGGAATTCCCATAACGTTTCCGCTGTATATCTCATTGTTATCCTTCAGGGAAAAGAATACCAGAAAGATCAGCGGATAGATCTGTACAACGGCAAAAGCCGCCAACACGATATGCAGCAGAACCCTTGCCGGTTTTATATTAGTCAGTTTAATTTTCTTCATATCCGCCTCCCGCATCAATAAGTTGTGTTTTCCACTTTAAAGAATTTTTCGATCAGGAAGTAGAACAGCAGGCATTCCAGTACGATAAAGATCGCCATCGCGCTTCCCCTTCCGTACTCCATTCTTGTAAAAATAGAAGTATACATCAATGTACTTGGCACCTCGCTGGCATGGAGCGGTCCGCCTTTTGTCAGAACCCAGATCAGGTCAAACAGTTTCAGCGAGCCGATCACCGCAAAGGTCAGACTCACCTTCATCGTGCTTTTGATCAGCGGAATCGTCACATGCCATGCGATCTGGCGCTCATTCGCCCCGTCGATCTGTGCCGCCTCGTAAATATCCGAAGGCACGCTTTTAATACCCGTATAAAGGATCAGCATATGATATCCTATGTACTGCCAGACGATCGGGAAAAAGGAAGAGGCAAGCACATACCGCTTATCCCCGAGCCAGTCCTTCCCTTCCAGACCAAGCTTCGTCAAAACGGCATTTAAAGCGCCGTAATCCGGATTATATATTTTCAAAAACAACTGCCCGATCACCACCGTGGAAAGCAGAACCGGAATAAAATAGATTGTCCTGTATGCCCTTTCCCCTTTGATATTTCGCGCCAGCACAAGCGCGAAAAACAGCGCCGGAATCAGCTGCCCCACGATCGACGCAACCGCCAGAATCAGGGAATTCCTTGCCGAGAGCAGAAACGCCTCATCCTTTACCAGTTCCAGATAATTGTCAATTCCGATAAATATTTTTTCACCGATCCCGTCCCACTGCATCGTACTGTAATACCCGGACATGGCAATCGGGATAAACGCCATAACCAGATAGATCACCAGCGCCGGGATAACAAAAATCCAATATGCCTTTTTATTTCCAAGCATTTTCTGCATGGTATACCTCCTTTTGCCCCTCGCTCTTCATTAATATTTCATCAGGACAGCAGCCGGCACAGACGAAAATATCCCCGCGGCAACCCTCTCAGATACCGACACCACAGCCGATGTGAACTCCACATACAGGCTTTGTATCCGCTGCGCCTGCCCCGGCTCTGTTTCCCGGAGCCTGTGCAGGCAGGTTGCATAAGGGATATTTCCATCCGGTCGTCCGCCGTTTTCTTTCCTTACTTATTTATTCATTCAATGCCTGAAGATTTTTACAGAAATCCTCCGGTGTCTCGGAACCGTCTATCAGCTTCGCGATCTCGTTCATCAGCGTATCCGCCTTTGAACCGCCGGTCAGAGAATCCAGCCAGTACACATATCCTGTCGCATCCGCCGTCAGCGTTGCGATCTCCTGTGATAAGCGGTTCAGATCAGCGGTATCGCCCATGTCCGCCTCCCATGCCGGCATTCCGGAACCTGCAAGATACTGATCCTTCGACATCTTCTCACAGATATACTGTGCAACCGCTGCCGCCTCCGCAGGGTGTTCCGTGCTGCTGCTCACAAGGAATGTCTCGCCGGAGCCGCCGTGGAACTCATCGATCGTGCCTTTTCCGCCTTCGATCACAGGGAATTTGATAACGGATATCTTACCCTTTACTGCCGCATCCTCCGCTTCACAGTCGCCGTTTAACCAGCTTCCCATAAACATCATTGCCGCTCTTCCCTGCTTGAATGCTGCCACCGCATCATCTTCCGATGTGCCCATCGCACTGCTGCCAAAGCCGCCTCTTGCCGCAAGTTCCTGCACCCTCTTTGCCGCTTCCGCCATTTCCGGCGTATCAAAAGAGCCCGTGCCGTTCAGCGCCGCATTAAAGTCCTCAGCGCCTGCCATTCTGATTGCATGGATACCGAAGATCATCAGCCCCGGCCACAGATCCTTTTCGCCCAGCGAGATCGGGGTAATGCCTGCCGCATTAAAAGCATCCACCGCATCCAGCAGTTCATCGTATGTTTCGGGAACCTTTACATTGTTCTGTTCAAACAATTCCGTATTGACATATAAGGAAGCAACCGCCACACTGTAAGGATAGCCGTATGTTTTTCCGTCAAAGACAAAGTTATCCAGCGTGCCGCCCAGAATCCGGCTCTTTACATCGTCGGTCATATACTCATCCAGAGGCAGTACCAGGCCTGCGTCCACATAGGGCTTCATCGTGCCTGCACCCCAGTTGAAAAATACATCCGGCAGTTCGTTTCCCGCCATCGCCGTTTTCAGTTTTACTTTATAGGACTCGGATTCCGTTCCCTCATGCACCACTTCCACATTGGGCATATCTGTTTTGATCGATTCCAGCGCATTGTAAAACGCGACATAGTTACCGTCGGTAGAATTCGGGTCTGAGAACTGTGACCATAAAGTGATCGTTACCTTCTCGCCGCCTGCCGCCTCTGCGCTGTCGTCCGCAGACTCCTCAGCCGCATTATCCGCCTCTGCCGCACCGTCGTTTCCTGTCTCCGTCGCGCCTTCGCCTGAACTCCCGCAGGCCGTGCAGCCAAGTACCAGAACTGCCGCCATCATTAAACTGATCATTTTTAAAACTCTCTTTTTCATGACCTCTCCTTTCAAAAATAAGTTAAGTTTGATGGTTTGATTTTAACTTTTCCGACTTTTGTTTAGAATAGAATTGCTTTACCATTTTTTAGAATTTTTTGACCTGAAAGAAAAAAGTTATAATTTTTTTTCTTTTGATAGAAATTCTTTTCCGTTTTCTCGAAAAAAGCCCTGCGGAACAATCATCCGCAAGGCTCGATCACTTTGCCGTCAATTTTCCTGCGGCATCCCTCTAAACAGCTTCCGCTTTACATAAAAATATGCCCAGCCCAGGCTTGCCACCGCCAGCGCCCAGCTCACCGGATACACGCTCATCAGCCATTCATAGGTTCTGTCCATCGGGAAGATCACAAAAAGCCATATCATCCGCGCCCCGCACACAAAAAACAGGCTGAGAAATGCCGGAAGAAAAGAATGCCCCCAGCCCCTTAGCGCTCCGGAAAGCACTTCGATCATCATATTCAGCACCTCAAACGCCGCAAGTATGGCGATCCGAAACGCCGCGATCCGTATCACTGTCTCATCCGGCGTAAAAAGTCCTGCCAGGCCATTTCTAAGCATAAACGCAATACCGCTGGCGATCACGGTAAAAATAAATCCCAGTCCCAGACACCACCTTGTGGCGCTCACACAGCGCTTTAACTTGCCGGCCCCCAGATTCTGCCCGTTAAAGGTAATGCATGTCTGTCCAAATCCTGCCACGATAAAATACAGGAAAATCTCCACATTCACCCCTACCGTGTTGCCTGCCACCACGGTGGGGCCGAGGCTGTTTATCCCCGACTGCAGGACAATATTGGCGATATTAAACAGCATACCCTGCACCGCCGCCGGAATGCCTACCATCAGAACGCCCCTTGCAATGCCGGGATGCGGACATATTTCCGGCATCCGCAGCCGGAAGCTGCCCTTATCCTTTACCAGAATACCAAACAGCATAACGGCGCTGACAATATTGGAAACCAGTGTCGCCATCGCAACGCCTTCAACGCTCATGCCACATACCGTGACAAAAAAGAGATTCAGCGCAATATTCAGGACACCGGAGATCAGCAGGATATATAACGGCCGTTTCGTATCGCCGCCCGCCCTAAGGATCGCCGCCTCAAAATTATACAGCATAATAAAAATACTGCCGGAAAAATAAATCCTCAGATATAAAACCGCCATATCCATCACATTTTCCGGTGTACTTACCAGAGCAAGCAGCGGCCTTGTTATCACTTCCCCCACAACCAGAACGATCACACCGCTCAATACGGCTATTGCTACTGAAGTATGTACCGACTTTTCGATCTGCTCCTTATTGCCCGAACCGACCATCCGCGCAATAACCGCATTAGCACCCACGGATAATCCCGAAAAGATCGTAATAAACAACGTTACGATCGGTCCCGCACTTCCCACCGCCGCGAGGGCGTCGTTTCCCACAAGCCGTCCTACGACCGCAATATCCGCCGTGTTAAATAACTGCTGTAATATATTCATCAACACGATCGGCATCGCAAAGAACAGTATCTTATCCCACAGTTTTCCTTCTGTTAAACCGGTATCCTTTCTGTTTCTGCCTGCCGCATCCGACACTTCTTTCTCCATGCCGCTCATATCATTCTCCCGCTTCTATAAAAAATATCTGATATCTATCTTCCAAATACTCTTTTTACATACTTCTCAATATTAAATGGCACCCAAGCCTTCCTTACTGCACCTGCGCATTTCCTTCTCTGAAACTTTTACCGGAAAACTGCACGCTCTCCTTCAAGCCATCTCCTGTTTTCCGTGCTTTTCCCCCATGCCTCGAGCGCAAGATCATATGTACCCGTAACTTTACGCTCCACTTCCTTTAATCCTTTTCTTATCTCCAACTGACCGCTCTTCAGCGAGGATACTTCCGATTCAACTCTGTCCAGTCTGTTTTCTATTTTGTCAAAATGATTGTCCATTCCATCTAAACGCTCGTCCATTCCATCTAAGCGCTCGTCCATTCCATCTAAGCGCTCGTCCATTCCATCTAAGCGCTCGTCCATTCTGTCAAAACGCTCGTCCATTCTGTCAAAGCGCTCGTCCATTCTGTCAAAACGTTCGTCCATCCCGTCCAGACGGCTGTCTATCCCCTCCAGACGCTCATTGATCGGCTGCAACAGCCCCTGTATCGCCTGTAAATCACTTCTCGTCAATGTCATTTCAACGCCCTCCTTTTCTTTCTTACCGCGCCCGCGCATTTCTTTCACTGAACTTTACTGGAAAACTGCACGCTCTCCTTCAAGCCATCTCCTGTTTTCCGTGCTTTTCCCCCATGCCTCGAGCGCAAGATCATATGTACCCGTAACTTTACGCTCCACTTCCTTTAATCCTTTTCTTATCTCCAACTGACCGCTCTTCAGTGAAGATACTTCCGATTCAACTCTGTCCAGTCTGTTTTCTATTCTGTCAAAATGATTGTCCATTCCATCTAAACGCTCATCCATTCCATCTAAACGCTCATCCATTCTGTCAAAACGCTCGTCCATTCCGTCAAAACGTTCGTCCATTCCATCTAAACGCTCATCCATTCTGTCAAAACGCTCGTCCATTCCATCTAAACGCTCATCCATTCTGTCAAAACGCTCATCCATTCCGTCAAAACGCTCGTCCATTCTGTCAAAACGTTCGTCCATTCCGTCCAGACGGCTGTCTATCCCCTCCAGATGCTCATTGATCGGCTGTAACAGCCCCTGTATCGCCTGTAAATCACTTCTCGTCAACGCCATTTCAATACCCCCTTTGTTTTATCAATGCCTGTTTTGTTTTCATTTTTCGTTCCATACATTTCCTCTCTTTCGTGTCAGACAGAGAGATTCATTCCAAATATCTTCTCCCTGTCGATCAGTTATTCAGTTACAAAGCAAGGAGTCCGCAGATACCATGTCTGCTCAGATACAAAAGCTTTCTTTTCATAGAATGCTCTGTTAAGATAATCAGAATCTTAGAAGGGTTTCTTTGCTTGGATTTCAGTCTACCACAATCGCTCCTCATTTACAAGAAAAAATCATAAATATAACAAATATAAAATATAACCTGAAGCACAAAACACACTCTCCGAATTTTCTATTGCCACACATCGCAGAAAGCCCTGAAACTGTTAAAACAATTATCAGGACTTCCGATCATACCATATCCATTCTTCTTTTACTGTATCGCCAGATTCGTATACCCCATCAGGCTTAAATCCACCTCCCGCGCGCACTCCCGTCCCTGCCGGATCGCCTTTACAACCAGCGACTGCCCGGTATGCATATCTCCGGCAGTAAATACTCTCTCCACAGAAGTCAGAAATCCATCCGCCTGTGTCTTTACATTCCTCCTGCCGTCCACTTCCACCTGAAAGGCATCCGTCACATACTTCTGGCTCCCCAGAAAACCCGCCGCAATGATCAGCACCTCGCAGGGCAGCTCTCTTTCGCTTCCGGCAACCTCCGCCATTACCATGCGCCCGCTCTTTTCCTCTTTTTGAAATCCGACTTTCACAGTCTTTACCGCTGCCAGATTTCCCGCTTTATCTTTCACAAACTCCTTCACAGTAGTTTCATAAACTCTCGGATCTTTTCCAAATACCGCGATCGCCTCCTCCTGACCGTAATCCGTTTTGCAGACTTTCGGCCACTGAGGCCAGGGATTATTCTCCGCCCGCTCATCCGGCGCCTTCGGCATCATCTCGATCTGAGTCACGGATTTACAGCCATGACGGATGCAGGTTCCCACACAGTCATTTCCGGTATCGCCTCCGCCCACAATCACCACATTCTTTCCCTTTACTTCCACATACTTTTTATCCGCAAAATCGCTGTCCAGAAGGCTCTTTGTATTTCCCGCCAGAAAGTCCACCGCGAAACAGATGCCTTTCGCGTCCCTGCCCGGCGCATCCAGATCCCGGGGATCAGAAGAACCACAGGCAAGCACTACCCTGTCAAATTCCTGAAGAAGTTCCTTCGCTTTCTTATCCTTTCCCACATCCACACCGGTCACAAAAGTAATACCCTCTTCCTCCATGATCTTCACTTTTCTGTCAATGATGTGTTTTTCCAGTTTCATATTCGGAATACCATACATCAAAAGCCCGCCGATCCTGTCGGAACGTTCGAACACCGTCACCAGATGTCCGCGTCTGTTCAGCTGATCCGCCGCAGCCAGTCCGGAAGGACCGGACCCTACCACTGCCACCTTTTTTCCGGTCCTCACTTTCGGCGGCTTTGCCGCCGCATAACCCTTCTGGTAGGCATTCTCTATGATCGCATATTCATTTTCCTTCGTGGAAACCGCCTCCCCGTTCAGAGAGCAGGTACATGCCTTCTCACACAGCGCGGGGCACACTCTCGATGTAAACTCCGGAAAATTGTTGGTCTTATGCAGCCTGTTATAAGCCTCCTGCCAGTTTCCCATATACACCAGTTCATTCCACTCCGGCACAAGATTATGCAAAGGACACCCGCTGGTCATCCCTGCCAGCGTCATTCCCGACTGGCAGAACGGCACGCCGCAATCCATACACCGCGCCCCCTGCAGACGCTGCCGCTCCATCGGCAGATGCTCATGAAACTCATCAAAATGCCTGATCCGGTTCTTCGGCTCCTGCGCTTTTGCTGTTTCTCTATTATATTCTAAAAATCCGGTTGGTTTTCCCATCTTTCTTTCTCCTATTCCATCTTCTTCTATACGGGAACCTTCTCAATTTTCTTTCGAAAATCGAGAAGCAGCAAATAACTTCACCTCACGGTTCAGTTATTTTTATTCTAAAAATCCAGTTGGTTTTCCCATCTTTCTTTCTCCTATTCCATCTTCTTCTATACGGGAACCTTCTCAATTTTCTTCCGAAAATCGAGAAGCAGCAAATAACTTCACCTCACGGTTCAGTTATTTTTTATTCTAAAAATCCAGTTGGTTTTCCCATCTTTCTTTCTCCTATTCCATCCCTTTCCGGGCATTCGCCCTATGCAGCATACACCGCTGCCCCGGCGATGAGCAAACTCCCTGCCGGGACAGCGGCGCATGCTGCGCACTGCTCATTGCTTACGCGCATAGAACGCCTCGATCTGCGCCTGCTCCGCCGAAAGCCCTTTCTCTTCCATCTGCACGATCATCTTCTGGATCTTCTCATAATCATGGGGAATGATCTTTTTAAACTTCGTCAGATACTGAGCAAAATGATCCAGAATCTCCTTCCCTTTGACTGATCCGGTCAGCGCAACATGCTCCCTGATCAGTTCCTTTAACTCTATCACGTCATACTTGGAAGTCACTTCATAGGAAGAAACCATTGCTTTGTTGATCTTCGTATACAGATCATTGTCATCATCCAGCACATAAGCCACGCCGCCGCTCATCCCTGCCGCAAAGTTCTTTCCCACCTTGCCGATGATCACAACCCGTCCGCCGGTCATATACTCGCAGCCGTGGTCACCCACGCCTTCCACCACCGCCAGCGCGCCGGAATTTCTGACACAGAACCGCTCCCCCGCCACACCGTTAATATAAGCCTTGCCGGAAGTCGCCCCGTACAGTGCCACATTACCGATAATGATATTTTCATCCTGTTTAAAGGTACTGCCCTTCGGCGGATAAACAATCAGCTTTCCGCCGGAAAGTCCCTTGCCGAAGTAATCGTTGGAGTCTCCCTCCAGTTCCAGCGTCAGCCCCTTCGGAATAAACGCGCCGAAACTCTGTCCGCCTGCGCCGCGGCACACCACCCGGAAGGTATCTTCCGGCAGCCCTTCCCCGTATCTTCTCGTGATCTCCGAACCGAAAATGGTTCCGAACGCTCTGTCCGTATTGGAGACCTCCATCTCCAGCCTGCCCTTTTCCCCGTTTTCCAGCGCCTTCCCCAGCTTTGCCAGCAGCACCTTCATATCCGGTGTCTTTTCCAGTTTAAAATCATAAACCTGTTTCGGATCGAAAATATATTTTCTGCCGGATCTTTCATAGGGATTTTTCAAAATCAGGCTCAGATCCACCTGCTTAAGCCTCTCCGGCAGGTTTTCCCGCACCTTCAAAAGCTCCGTATGCCCCACCAGTTCATCCACGGTGCGCACACCCAGCTTTGCCATATATTCCCGCAGTTCCTCCGCGATAAATTTCATAAAGTTTTCCACATATTCTGGTTTGCCCCGGAATCTCTTCCGCAGTTCCGGATTCTGGGTAGCCACACCTACAGGACAGGTATCCAGATTGCAGACCCGCATCATCACACAGCCCATTGTCACAAGAGGCGCCGTTGCAAAACCGAACTCCTCCGCGCCCAGAATCGCCGCAATGGCGACGTCCCTGCCGCTCATCAGCTTCCCGTCCGTCTCGATCCGCACCTTGTTTCTCAGTCCGTTCTGGATCAGCGTCTGATGCGTCTCCGCAAGTCCCAGCTCCCAGGGCAGTCCCGCGTTGTGGATCGAAGTTCTGGGCGCCGCCCCCGTTCCTCCGTCATAACCGGATACCAGAATCACCTGCGCTCCCGCTTTTGCCACACCCGCCGCCACGGTACCCACACCCGCCTCCGATACCAGTTTTACGGAGATCCTTGCCTGCCTGTTGGCATTTTTCAGATCATAGATCAACTGTGCCAGATCTTCTATGGAATAAATATCATGATGGGGCGGCGGCGAGATCAGGCTCACGCCGGGCGTGGAATGCCTTGTCTTCGCGATCCAGGGATATACCTTGCTCCCCGGCAGATGGCCGCCTTCGCCGGGCTTTGCCCCCTGCGCCATCTTGATCTGAATTTCCTGTGCACTGATCAGGTAACGGCTGGTCACGCCGAAACGCCCGGAAGCCACCTGCTTGATAGCGGAACACTTATCTTCGCTGCTCCCGCAGGTAGCAAGCCGCTCTTCCTCCTCACCGCCTTCACCGGTATTGGATTTTCCGTGCAGATGATTCATCGCCACCGCCAGTGTTTCATGGGCCTCCTTAGAGATGGAACCGTAGGACATGGCGCCTGTCTTGAACCTTGTGACGATCTTTTCCACGCTCTCCACCTCGGCAAGAGGCACAGGCTTTTTCACATAGTTAAATTCCATCAGCCCACGGAGATTTCTCACCGACTCTTCATTATCCACCATCGCAGTGTATTGTTTAAATAACTGATAATCCCCGCGTCTCGCCGCCTCCTGCAGCGTATGGATCGTCGCCGGATTATACAGATGCTCCTCCGCGCCGCTGCGCATCTGGTGATGCCCCGGATGATCCAAAGACAGATCATTCTCCAGCCCTAATGGATCAAACGCCATGGAGTGCAGCGTATCCACCTCTTTTTCAATATCTTTCAGCGTAATACCGCCCACCCGGCATACCGTTCCCGTAAAATAGGTATCAATGACACTTCTGTCAATTCCGATCGCCTCAAAGATCTTGGAACCCTCATAGGACTGGATCGTGGAAATCCCCATCTTGGAAGCGATCTTCACAATGCCGTGAAGCACCGCCCCATTGTAATCGTCCACCGCCGCATAATAATCCTTATCCAGCATATGGTTTTCGATCAGTTCCTTCACACTCTCCTGCGCCAGATAGGGATTTACCGCACAGGCACCAAAGCCGAGCAGTGTTGCAAAATGATGCACCTCTCTGGGCTCCGCAGACTCCAGTATCACCGCCACGCTGGTACGCTTTTTCGTCTCCACCAGATGCTGATTCAGCGCCGATACCGCCAGCAGGGAAGGGATCGCCACATGGTTCTCATCCACGCCCCGGTCCGACAGGATCAGAATGTTCACGCCTTTCCTGAACTCCCTGTCCGCCTCCACAAAGAGCCTGTTTACCGCCTTTTCCAGACTGGTGTTCTTATAATAAATGATCGGCACAACACCCACCTGAAACCCCTCGTGGTGCATATTTTTGATCTTCAGAATATCCGTATTGGTCAGGATCGGATTCTGCACCTTCAGCACCGTACAGTTATCCGGCTTTTCCTCCAACAGATTTCCATCCTTACCGATATAGACCGTGGTGGAAGTCACAATTTCCTCACGGATCGCATCGATAGGCGGATTTGTCACCTGGGCAAACAACTGTTTAAAAGAATCAAACAGCGGATGGTGGGCTGAGGAAAGCACCGGCAGAGGCGTATCGATCCCCATCGCCGCCGTCGCTTCCGCACCGTTTTTCGCCATCGGCAGAATACTGTTTCTCAGTTCTTCGTAAGTATATCCAAAAGCTTTCTGCATCTTCTGTCTCTCGATCTCCGAAAACTCCGGCACCCTCTGATTCGGAATCTTTAATTCCTGCAGCGTCACCAGATGGGAATCCAGCCATTCCCCGTAGGGCTCTCTGGAAGCATAGTACTCCTTGATCTCATCATCTCCGATCACCCTGCCTGCCACCGTATCCACCAGCAGCATCTTTCCCGGATGCAGCCGTTCTTTTACCAGAACCTGAGAAGGCTCTATATCCACTACTCCTACTTCCGATGCAAGGATCAGCGTATCATTCTTTGTAACCAGATACCGGGAAGGACGAAGGCCGTTTCGATCCAGCACCGCCCCCATCACATCCCCGTCGGAAAACACAATGGAAGCCGGACCGTCCCAGGGCTCCATCATGGTCGCGTAGTATTGGTAAAAGTCCCGCTTTTTCCGGCTCATGGTCCTGTTGTTCGCCCAGGGCTCGGGAATCGTGATCATCACCGCCAACGGCAGATCCATCCCGCTCATCACCAGAAATTCCAGCGTATTGTCCAGCATCGCGGAATCCGAACCGGAAGCATTGATGACCGGCAGCACCTTCCCGAGCTGGTCTTTTAAATGTTCCGACTCCATGTTCTCTTCCCTTGCCAGCATCTTATCCGCATTGCCCCGGATCGTATTGATCTCCCCGTTATGTACGATAAACCTGTTCGGATGCGCCCTCTCCCAGGAAGGATTCGTATTTGTTGAAAATCTCGAATGCACGATGGCAATAGCGGATTCATAATCCTGATCCTGCAGATCCGCAAAAAACGTCCGAAGCTGCCCCACAAGGAACATCCCCTTATAGACAATGGTCCTGCTGGATAAAGAAACCACATACGTCACATCCGTAGACTGCTCAAAAATTCTTCTGACAATATAAAGCTTTCTGTCAAAAGCAAGCCCTTTCTCCACATCAAAAGGCTTTTTCACAAAAGCCTGCATAATATGCGGCATACATTCCACCGCCTTTTTCCCCAGCACTTCCGGGAATGTGGCAACCTCACGCCAACCCAAAAATTCCAGTCCCTCTTTCTCCACAATGATCTCAAACATTTTCTTCGCCTGATTACACTGCAGTTCGTCCTGTGGAAAAAAGAACATGCCCACGCCGTACTCCCGCTCCCCGCCGATCTGAATCCCCAGCGGCTTTGTCACCTTCCGCATAAACCGATGGGGCACCTGCGTTAAAATACCGACGCCGTCCCCTGTTTTTCCTTCCGCGTCCCTGCCTGCCCTGTGCTCCAGATTCTCCACGATCTTCAGGGCATTCTCCACCGTATCCCTGCTCTTTACTCCCTTAATATTGACACAGGCACCGATCCCGCAGTTATCATGTTCAAATTCCGCCCTGTAAAGCGGCGCCCTCTCCGCCGTCATTTTTGCATCAAACATCTCTTTATCTCCATTCCAGTGCCGCATCCGCCGTTAAAACTGATGCTGTTTTCCGATTATACACACAAAAAAAGTCGCAAAGGAAGCTTTCAGCGCTCCTTTGCGGCTTTCGAGTATCACTATACAACAAAATTTTTCATTTGTAAAGAGTAAAAACCAACATCCTTCCCGGTTTCCTTAACAGTTCGTTTCCAGCCACGGCCCGGAAGCTGCTTACAATAACGATCCGGAGCGATATCAAAAATTTTGCTTCACAAAAATCGCCCCGGATCTGAATCATCTTCTCACCAAACGCACAGTAAAGGCCCATTCCTGTCCGTGAAAAGCAACACAGTTCCGCTCCCTGCAAGCTGTCATTCCACTCCGGCATCCTCCCTGCGGGAACTTTCCGCAATTCTTACTTCCCGTATCAAAAACAGACTCCCCGCCGCCGTAATCAGACCGAATACCCAGAACATAAGCGGCGAAAAGACAATCTCATACGCTTCAGGTATCATATTACAGAGGAAAATAACCGCATTTCCCAACCCGTGAAACAGCACCGGCGCCAGAAAACTGTCAAAATAAACATAGACAAGCGCCATCAGGGAACCGATCACAAAGGCATATACCCCCTGCACGATATTCCCGTGATAGACCCCGAACAAAAAGGCGGACGCCACAATGCCGAAAGCTGCCCGTCCGCAGGAACGGCGGAGCCTGTTATACAGCAAAAACCTGAATACGACCTCCTCCACAAGCGCAGACACGCCCGCATAAAGAACCAGTCCCATGCCAAGAGAAACCGCATACTGCCGCTGTGCCGTTTCCTGATACGCCCCCGACTGCTCTATCAGGCCGGATAAACTTACCAATGTATTAAAAAAAACAACACAGGCGGCAGAAAAAACAAGCAGGGCGGGATATCTCAGGACCGACTGCCGCAATCCGTCCCCTCCTTTTTGTATTTCACTTTCCCCTCGCTTTTTCTTTTCCTTTCTCTGCTCCTCCCGTTCCTCCTCTATCATCGGAAAAAGCACCGCGCAGCCGCCCAGCATCGCGATCCCGTTTACAATGCTGCTGCCATCCTCCATCAAAAAAGCCATCCCGCCACCTGCCAGCAGCGTTCCCACGATCATGCGGATCACATAGTATCCCACATAATATACGATAAGCGGTTTTATAAGCCCCCAAACCGCAGGCATTCCACGTCGCATCTCTCCATCAGTCCTTTCTTTCCCTTCACTCCGGCAGATATGCACCCTATATATACATTTCCCTCATATCTTCCATAAGTACTGCAAAGCTGTACGCACAGTTTATCACAATAGCCGGCATTTTGCAAAATATACTCTGTTGTTTAAAAGGTTATTTATCAAGTCGTTTATGGCATATTCTATACGCAGACCATTATGTCCTCTGGCATTTATCCCGGTTTCCCTGAGAAAGCAAGGAAATCACCCTGTCATAATTTTCCGCCTGATGCGGAAATGTACAGTCTGTGCAGTCTTTTATCTTTCTCCCGTTACTTTCCAGATATACAGGATTTCCCGGACAATCCTCCCCTGTGTACAGCGGACAGTAACAAAACAGACAGTTAAACTCATCAAGCCCCTTGTGGCAGGGAAAATACCCGCATTCTCTGTTTTCAAAAAATCGATGGGAATTTTTCATCTAATCATATCCTCCGTTTCCTTTTGCGTTTCCCTCTTTATTACCGTGTTATTGCCTCTTTTGTATGCTCTGCATAGATCTTCCTGATCGCCTCGACGGACCCGAGGCCCGCCATCTGCACATCCACCGCGTGAAATCTGCCGGCAGCCCTGAAAATACCGAGCCAGGAATCTTTCCCTTCCCCCGCTATAGCCCTGCCTGCATGACTGCCTGCCGAAACCATCAGCGGGCGAAGGACCACCTTCCTGTGCCCCGCCCGCACCACCGCCTCCAGAACCGCCCCGCGTGAAGTTTCCTCCGGCTCCTCTTCCACTGTACCGATGAACACATTATCATATCCGAGTTCTTTCATCCGGGACTGCATCCGGCTGTATGATGTTTTCGCATGATGGGAAGTGCCATGTCCCACAAAGATAAAGGCTGTACCGTCTTCTTTTGCTCCGTCCAGACTTTCATATCCGGCTGTTTTTACGGCGCTTTCCACGATTGCCTTTTCCACCGCCTCTTTGTCCCCGATCCCCGAAGCATCCGTGCCTGCTTCTCCCAGAAGCGGTTCTGCCGTCTTTACGGTTTCAAACTCATCCCGATATGCTTCCACCGCTTTCACCAGTTCGTCATATTCCGCTCCGTGCAGCAGATATGTCGGCTGTATCACCAGATTTTTTACGCCGTCTGAAACGGCTCTTTTCAGTGCCTGATCTATATTGTCAATCACTTCCCCATCTCTTGCCTGCACACGGTCAATGATAGCCTGTACCGCAAAAGCCCTTCTGACAGACCAGCCCGGATTTGCCTTCTGTATCGCGTCTTCTATCCCCTTAATATCCTTCACACGACTGTCATAAAGAGAAGTGCCTATACTGACTACCAGAATTTCATGTTCTCCGGCCTCATCCTGATTGAAAGGATCGTCCTTTAAACCGCCGCCGATATCTTTGTCAACATGATCAGGACCGGCACCGGCATTCCCGCCTTCCACCGGTTCACTGCTCCCCTCCGGCAGCGCATCCCGGGGCTCATTTGCCTGCGTATACCGTGCATCGGCATCACCTGTTCTTTTCCGTATATAAATTGCATCCGTCAACACCCAAGCCTCTCTTCCGTTAACCCGTTACAGTTCAGCCTCCGGCTTCTCTGCTGCATCAATCATTCAAAGTATACCACTTTTTATTGACATTTTTCCGCACTTCTTTTATACTGATACAGATCTCAAAAGTTTCCGGCCGATAAAATATATCCGGTAAAACTTTTGAATCTATACTATCATACAAATCATATATTTGGCTAGGGGAGCGGATGCTGAGACTGGCTTATGTGTGAAATACACACACTGCCTGACCCTTATTACCTGAACCGGATAATACCGGCGTAGGGAAGCATATTGGAAGAATCACATAACAGATATTTTGACTTATCCGGTCAGTTTTTCTGTTTTCCGTTTTCTTCCAGTCTACTTCCTCCTGGCAAACAAAAAGGAGGTTTTTTTATGTCAATTTTTGCAACTGAAATCGTGGATCAGGAGTATGGAAATTACTTCAATCTCACCCCCGCAGGCTACGCCCTGCTGGTCATCATCATGCTCATCCTGCTGATCGGAGCCTGTTACATCTCCGGAAAAACACGGGAAAAACAGGGAAAAACATCCATCAGCACCAAACAGCTTGTCACCTGCGCCGCCGCCATGGCGCTCGGCACGATCACCTCTTATCTGAAGCTGTTCCATCTGCCCATGGGCGGTTCCTTCACTTTGTTCAGTATGCTGTTCATCTGTCTGATCGGCTACTGGTTCGGCCTCCGCACCGGTCTGATGGCAGCCTGCGCCTACGGCATCCTGCAGCTTGTGATAGACCCCTATATCATCAGCATCCCGCAGATGCTCACGGATTACCTGTTTGCCTTCGGCGCTTTAGGTCTCTCCGGTATCTTTCATGACAAAAAGCACGGGCTCATCAAAGGTTATCTGCTGGGGGTACTGGGCCGCTATTTCTTTGCTTTTCTCTCCGGAATGATCTTCTTCGGAAGCTATGCCGCAGACTACGGGATGAGCGCGCCGGTCTATTCCCTCGCCTACAACGGGATCTATCTGGGCGCGGAAGCCGCCCTGACGCTCGTCGTACTGGCGGTTCCTGCCGTGCAGAAGGGGCTTTCCAGTATTAAGACGCTGGCGGGGTCCTGAAAGACGGATTCGTCCGGGACTTCCAGATGGTTTGTATCCGGCTTTCATACGATCCGGATATGATTTAGACCTGATTTAGATGTGATATTGCCAACAGGGAATGGAACAGTGATGTTATAACCCCGTGATCTGACGGAAAATATTTTGAAGCACTGTTCCGATCCCTTTCCAATCCTACAAACCGCGTCTTTTTTCCGCTATCCCAAACCGGATATAGTGTTGATAGTAAAGCGGAAGATTCTCTCCAAAGGCCTTCTGCAGATCCGGATATCTTGCCCTGTAGATCTGCACATTGAACGTATCGATCGCCTGTCTTCCTTCGCTCATCCCGTGTGCTATGAAATGATAAAACAGCGCCGCGGCGTCATTTCCGTATACAGCTTTTAAATCCTTATATCTTCCGGCATAATAGGATGCATCAAATACAGGCGAATACTCAAGTCCGCCGAATATCGTGTCGGCGGAAACAGGATAAAGATCCCCGTACCATAAATTCATGTCCACATTTCCTGTAATGCCCGGCACCCTGCCTTTACTGCTGTACTGCCACCCGATCTCGCCGACATTCGGCCGGAGACTGCTTTGTACTTTTCCGGTATCCTGCCGGGGATATCTTGCGATCCAGTATTTTGCGTTCAGCCCGCCGCATACATTTTTATACCAGTCGAGATTGCAGTATATATTACACTCATATCCCCCCGCCCTGATCACCTCCATCCATTTCCCCGCAATCTGCTTCACCTTTGCAGAACCCAGTTTCCGCTGCGCATTATATTCCAGATCAAGAAATACTCCTGTTTCCAGCTTTCTGCCTGTCAGAACCTGAAGCACTTCCTCCGCCTCCTCTTTAGCCTGCGCCGTTGTAAGCGCATAACTGTATCTGTATACGCCTTTTGCAAGTCCGTTGGCAACGCATCCGCCGTAATTATACTCAAAGCCTGCGTCTGGCCCCGCACTGTTTAAGATCCGCATGATAACGCCGTCGACACCGGAGGCCTTTACTTTTTTCCAGTCCGGCCTGCCCTGGTAATCGGATACATCAATAAAATGATATGCCATTTTTCCCCTTTCCGGAAAAGCGCATTTTCTGCCTGTCAGTTTTCTTTTCCAATTTATCTTTTCATTCTCTTTTTCTTCTCTATATACTTATGTATATTAAAAAAGGACCAAAATGGTCCCCTTTTCATCCTTTTTTTATTTTTTCTTTCATAAAAAGCCGCTGCCGTACGCCGCCCCGCATACGGTTTTATGTTCACCAATGCCCATAGACTTTCCGCCATATCCGATACGCAATCCTCTGGTCAGATTGAATACATGCCCTGTTACAAATCCTGCCTCCTCACTGACAATATACTGTACAAGCGCACCAAACTCGCCGCTTGTCCCGATATGTCCGGTTTTACTGCCTTCATATGAAACAGATACCATACCGCAAGAAACGCTGTCAGGATCTGTCCGGCTATCGCCAGCGCCACTATCGTCAACGGAAATACCACATTATTTGCAGCATTTCCGTATGAGCCAAGATATGTTGCATTCGCAATAAAGATTTGATCCACGATATTATAAAGAGCCGCGATCAGAAGTGAAATAATACATGGTATTGCAAATTTTCTCATCAGAACAGAAATTTTTTCCTGTTCCAGAAAAACATTTGATTTATGTTCCATACGCTTTTTCTCCTTTTCCCTATGATTTCTGATTATATCGGGAGAAAAAAACGCAATCAATTCCATTATTGTCATGATTTATCCGCAAAGTGCATAAATCTTCCATCTATTCTCTATATCGTATCACCGTTCTGTCCTCGATCGCCTCCGTAGAGCTTGTGATCAGCTCCGTCTCGCTGTCTATCACGCCCTCCTCAATCGCCGCATAGGAATCATTCTGGTCCAACACCTTTACATAGACCGCCTCCGCCGCCAGTTCTTTCCCCAGTATTCCGGACCGTTCACTGACAATATACACAAATTTCCGGTGATTGGCATCCTCATGCAGCGCCGCAATGGGAATACAGCACTGATAAGTGTCCGACTGGGCGTCCACCTCAAACTTTCCGCTCTGTCCGATCGTTCCCACTCCCTCTTCCAGCAGAATGCGCGCTTCATACAATTCCGGATTCACCTCATTCTCCGCAATATAATCCACCTGATACTCTTCGCCCCTTCCGCTTCCCAAAGACAGCCTCGCCAGATCTCCCTGATTCACATACTTTTTCTGTTCTTTTGTCAGGGAGACCGTAAACTGCATGGGACTGGAGAGATCCGCATAAACCACCGCCGCCCCGTCCGGCACCCGCTCCCCGGGATTTACCTGAATCCGCGTGACAACGCCGTCCGCCTCCGGAAAAACCTGCCCCCGGGATTCCAGCACTTTTTTGTAGGCGGCAAGTTCCGCCTGCAGAGCGGAAAGTTCCAGCCTGTTGATTTCCAGAGAACTGTCAGCCATCCCTTCCGCCTCCGCATCCTCCAGATTGCGTCCGGAATTTTCCATGGCCTTTTCCTGTTCCGCTTTTGCGTCATTCATTGCCAGCGCCGCCGCATTCGCCGCATCCTCTAAAGAACGTTTCTCTTTCTCCCAGGCGGCGCGGGCGGCGTCCTCCGCGCTGTAATCCGGCTTTGCCACAGGGGTTTTCATATATTCGTCATAATCCGCCTTTGCCTTGTCATACTTCTCCTTCGCTTCTGTCTCCGCATCCCGCAGCGCTTTCAGCTCCGCCTCATCCGCCAATGCCGCCGGTGACCCCCCGCCGCCTTCTGTCTCCGCATCTGATGCATCCCTGCCGCCTGCATCCTGCATATTCTCCGCATTTTCTCTGCCATCCTCTGCCGAAGCCGCTCTGCTGCCCGCCTCAGCTTCCCTCACTTTCCCCTGTGCCGCATCCCATTCCTTCTTTGCCTGCTCCATGATCTCTCTGAGCCGTTCGGCCTCCTTCGCCCATGTATCATATCGCTCCTGCGCCGCTTTTCTCTCTTCATCCGGCGTCACCGAAACCGGATTGTCCTTCAGTTCCTTCAGATCACGCTCCGCCATCTTTTTTTCCAGTTCCGCACGGTCTGTCTTTACCTGCTCTTCCTCCGCCGCCCTTTCATAATCCTCCTGCGCCCTGATATAATCGAGTTCCTCTTTCTGATCCTGCAGAGCCCGGTTCTTCTCCTGATCCGCTATCTGAAGCTGCAGTTTTTTCGCCGCCAGTTCCTTCTCCCGCACCTGCTCCTCCAGATCTTCCATATCGATCTCAAACAGCAGTGATTCCGTTGTCACTTTGTCACCCACATGGGCATAGACCGTCCGTACCCGCAGCCCGGAAAGCACATTTACCGCATACTCCCGCCCCTGATGCACGATCCCTTCCGCCTCCACCTGATGGCTGATCGCCATACGCCCGGGTTTCGCCACGCTCACCTGCGGAAGCTTTGATGTATAGATCACTCTGGAGATCAGTGTACAGGCATACATAAACGCAAGAAAAACACCAAACAGGATCAGTATTTTTTTCTGTTTTTTCAATATTTCCATAGTAACCTCTTTCCTTCCACATTCCACTTCTTCGGCAGTATCCGCAGCCGTCTCCGCCCTATCCTGCCTGCTTCGCCGGCACGCACAACCGCTGCTTCCCTCTTTTGCCTCTTTCGCCAGCCCTGCAGCCGCATACCCGAATGCTGCCTGCCCTATCCCTTCACTGCGGATGCCGTGATTCCCTGCTCCAGATATTCCCGCCCCGTCAGAAAGACAAACACCGCAGGGATCAGCGTTATCACCGCCGCCACAAAAGAATATCCCGCCTGTTCCGGCCCGATCTCCGGCAGATATAAAGACAGCGGCCAAAGCGTCTGATCCTCCAGAAACGCCAGCGGCTGTTCGATCAGGCTCCAGTATTCCAGAAAGCCCAGCACCCCCGCCGATAAAATACCGCCGGACGCAAGAGGCAGCCCGATCCTGCAGAAAATTGTCCACTCCCGCGCCCCGTCTATCCTTGCCGCCTCGATCAGGCCTTTGGGCAGATTACAGAAATCCCTGTAGATCAAAAATACCGGAAATGCCGAAAATACCGCCGGCAGAATGATCGCGCCATGCGTATTTAACATCTCAAGCCGGTTCAGCACCAGATAGCTTGAGAGCATTGTCACCTGAAACGGCATCAGCATCAATACGATATACAACGTAAATAAAAACTTCCGTCCCCGAAAAGAGTAGACCGCAAAAGCCCATGCCGCCGGCACCGCAATAAAAAACTGCCCTGCCAGTATCAGACACACCATCTTCATTGAATTCCAGAACACCACAAAGAACTGCGGCGTTTGAAACAGAATACGCATATAATGCTCAAATGTCGGATATCTCGGAAAAAATACCCATGTGATCAGTTCCTCCTGCCCTGTCATCAGCGGCAACAGGCTTTGATTCAACTCATATCTGCTCATAATGGAACCGCTGAGCAGAAACAGCACCGGTGCACAAAACAGAACACCCGTTATTAATAATACAGTTTTTATCAATGCTTTCTGCAACTTCTTCTTCATCCTGTTTTTGCTTCCCATGCACTCCTTCTATATTTTTTGCGGTCTATCCCGTATTTCCCAATCTGTATTTTATTCTTTGCAATCTATCCCATTTTCCCGATCCGCCCTCTTATTCTTTATATCTATCTCCTGTTTCTGTCAGCATTCCGCCCTCCAAAAATCCCTTCAGACCTTCCATAGTTTTTGCAGCAATAAAATAATCAGAAACAGCACCGTCCCCACGCATACCGCAGCGGCAGCCATCTTATCCAGTTCCAGATTTACAAACCAGTTATTAAACAGATGCTGCAGCAGATACATATCCTCGTGGGGATAGGAGCCCGCCACCAGATACGCTTCACGGAACACCTTAAAAGAATTCAGAAAGGACAGTACCGTGATCGTATACAGCGAACTTTTCAGATTCGGAAAGATCACTTTCCAGAAAACCTGCCTCTCGCTTGCCCCATCCACCCTTGCCGCCTCGGACATATCATAGGGCACGGCAAAAATACCGGCAAGCCAGAGTACCATCGTATAACCCAGATTCTTCCATACATAACTGAACACCAGCACCCAGAAGGAAGCCCCTGTGCCCATAAAATCCAGCAGCGTTCCCTCCGGCAGCACTCCCGGCAAGATCAACGCCCCGTTCAAAAACCCCTGCTTTGAAAAAAGCATCTTCCAGATCAGCACCACCGTAGCCGCAGGCATGGCGAGCGGAAATAAATACAGGGATTTTATAAACTGTATCTGTTTCAGCCTGCTGAGAAAAGCCGCCAGAAACAGCCCCAGCCCGATCAAAAGAGGCAGGCACACCGCCGTAAACCGCACCGTATTATGTATGGCGAGACGAAATGCCTGATTCTCGAATACATTACGATAGTTATTTATTCCCGCCCACTCCTGCGTCACCGCCGTCACAAAAGAGCGCCGCACCACATCCAGAAAGGGGATCAGTACAAATACCGTTACGCCCAGAAAACTGGGCAGCAAAAATGCAGTCCAGACAGCACTTTTTCTCCCGGATGAGCCTCTCCGCTCCTTCCGGTTCAAAACGAATATCCGCTTTATTTCATCAGAAATCCTGCCGGCAGTTCCATCCGTTTTCTCACTCTGCCAGATAGATTGCCGCCCTTTTGGCGATTTCCTCCGCAGCCTCTTCCACACTTAAATCGTCCTCCAGTACTTTTACTCCCGTCTCATACACCAGTTCACCAAGCCACTCCTGATCCACTGCCGGCACTGCCAGTTCCTGCACCAGCCCGGTAAAATACGCTTCCCCGGCTTCATCCGGCCAATGCAGCTCCAGCTCTGTTTCTGTCCCGTCACTGTTAATCATCATCATGGAACCGTTTTCCCCGCCCGGCTCAAGAAAATCAAACCGGTCCGCAAAAGCTGCCTTATTTACCGGAAAGCCATCATAGATATTCTTCTGAACCTCCGGAGAAAACATGGTCCCGATAAACTCCTTTGCCGCCTCCGGCTCCCCGGACTTTGCACTGATGCCCGCCATCACCTTCGGCAAATATACATACTGCGCCTGACCGGAAAAATTCCTGTAATCCATATTTTCTTCCACTTCAATAACACTTGTTATGTTGTCCAGACAGATCTGAATACCGTCCACATAACCGCAGGCAAGTTTCGCATAGCCCCGCCTGATATTCAGTACATTGTTGCAGGCTTCCATCTTTTGCAGGGACGGATCCAAGCCATACTGCAGCAGTTCGTCATCCTCCTTCTGCAAAGCTTCCATCTCCTCAGGCAGCGCCCCTGCGTATTCCGCTTCATAGATCCGTTTCGTCTGTGTCAGAAATTCCTTCACCGCCTCCTGATCGATCTGCCCCGATCCGTCGGTCCATGCCGGTGACGACACCATTCCGAACAGTCTGAGCATAGTATCCGCATCGTAGATCCCCAGCAATCCTCCTTCCGGGTTCTCCTCCCTGAGCGTCTCCAGCTCATCCGCAAAGCTTTCCAGATCCTCCATTTTGTTTATGACATTGCCATCGCCTGCCAGCAGCGGCACCTGTACACAGAGAGGCATGACATAAATGGCTCCGTCATCCTGCCGAAAGCTCTCCGTCAGATTGGAAAACAGAGCGTTTTCCCCTTCCTGTGCATCTATCATTTCACTCAGATCAGCCAGCATCCCTTTCCCGATATAGGACTCCACCGGCAGTCCGTCCAGAATGATCACATCCGGCCCTTCCCCCGACAGAATACGGGTATTTAATTGCTTTACGGCATCCTCCTTTGTCACGCCGTCCCCGCTTCCCGTTCCCGTCTCATATCTGACATATATGTCAGTATGGGATTTTTTAAAGGAAGTCACCGCCTGCCGGACACTGCTGTTATCCTCCAGAGAATAGATCCGTATCTCCTTCTCCGGCATGGATGCCGCCGTCTCGTCAAAATAATAGCGTACCAGCCCGCCGTCAGAATCAAACTGCACGAGAAATTCCTGTTTATCCAGCGCCTTTGCCATATAGATACTTCTGCTGTCCCCAAATGTACTGAGTGCTCCGTCAATAATCTGCTCCATTGTACTCCCGCCCAGCGCATGACGGTACAACCCTTCCACACAGGCTATATAAACGATATTATCCTCTCCGCCAAACACAACAAGAGGATAGCCGCCGCCCGTGTAGCGCACTGTTTTGTCCGACAGCAGCCTTTTGATAAAATCATCCGCTGCCGCATCCTGCTCTGCAGGCTGCTGCTTTTCCAGATCATACAGATACAGCCGGTCCGAACCTACAGCCATCAGCATATCGCCGCAAAATCCGATACAGCCTGCCTCCCGCTCCATCATAAAAAGTTCTTTTACACTCTCATGCTCCATATCCACTTCATAGATCCTGCCGTTCATATCCCCGGCAAACAGTCTGCCGTCTTCCTTAAAAGAAAGGGTGCTGATGCAGCTTCCGTCCTCCTGCGAAAAACCGAAATCCACTATCTTTATCCCACCGTCCGGAAACGCAAAAATACAATAATTTCCTTCCCAGTCATCCGGCAGCGGTGAAGAAAGCGCATCCCTCGCCGCCTGAGGCATTTCCCCGGAACAGGTGATTGCCGCCGTTCCGTCCGGCGCCATCACAGCCGCTAATGCATACACCCCCTGCATCATCGGAAACCAGGGCGCATCCTCCTGCTGCCAGTCCGCTCCCTGATTCACAGAGCGGTAAAGCCCGCTGTTAAAGCTGATGATCGTCATGGAACCATCCGAAAGCATATTCAATCCCCCGTTTCGATTAATTTCTTCTGGAAACTTATAAATATCTTCCATGTACCTTCCCATGCCGCCCTGCCCCGGGCCATTTTCCGCATCCTCCGCGTCCTTTTCCGGATCAGAACCGCCGCATCCGGTTAGCAGAAAAAGACATATACATACCATAACTGCCGTTATTTTTCTGTGTTTTCTTTTATGCCAATCCATTTTCCTTCACCCTCCTGTCTCCTGATTACAGCATACCAGAAAAATCTCTAAAGAATCTCTAAGTTTAAAAGCAGTTTTCTGTTCCGTCTCCGACAGGAAACGCTCACAGAAAACTGCTTTCTTCTGTATCACAATGAAAAATATACTTTTATGACACTTTTGTCGCTTTATTCCGCCAGATAAATCGTCGACTTCTTCACGATCTCCTGCACGGCTTCCTCAGGCGTGATACCGCCCTCCAACGCTCTTGCCCCGATCTCATAAACCGCCTCTTCTATCGTTTCATCGCCGGTGCTGATCCGGGAAACGGAAGATACCATACCCTTCAGTCTCTCAAACTCCTCCTCGGTCGGCCACAGCAGTTCAATGCCAAAGGACGAATTTCCGTCCTGCGTACTTGTACTGATAGAGCCTGCGTAACGTTCGTCCGTTCCTTCTACCAGCCCCTTGCGCGGATTTTCTTTCAGCCCTTCAAAAGAAGCCATATTCACCGGCAGACCGTCATACATATCCATATCCTGCAGTTCTTTCCCGAACAGATACTTATAAAACTCCACCGCCAGCTCGTTATCCATGGAATTTGCCGAAATCCCGACAAGGCTGTTGGTCATAAACCCATTGCTTACCTGCCCGTTCCAGACGTCAAAACCAAAGTTATCCTCCTGCTCCATCAGAGTCGTCAGCATATCATACTCAAAATCGACGCCTTTCACCCGGCCCACCGCAAACTGCTGTGATCCCATCGCAACGCCCTCCGCGCCGCCGGAAACATTACCGTAATACTCCCTGTATTTGTTATCCAAAGAGCCGTAGCCGCCTTCTCTCACGCCAAGATCCTCCTCCGGCACACCCGAAATTTCCGCCTGCCAGATACGCTCTGCCGCCTTCAAAAATTCTTCCAGCGCCTTTTCGTCAATATTTCCCTTTTCATCCATCCATGCCGCGGAACAGCTCATGCTCAGGATATATAAAAGCTGCTCCGGCGTTCTGACATCCAGCAGAGCTCCCTCCGGCTCCTCTTTCCGTATCTCTTCCAGCAGCGCCGCAAGAGAATCCAGATCCTTCACCTTCTGTAAATCTTCAGGCCTTCCCGCCATCAAAAGAACCTGTATCCTGATGGGCAGCCCGTAGATCTTACCGCCTTTTTTGCACGCCTCTATAATATTCGGAAACAGTGCCGCATCGCCGTCCATCTCTTCTATTATGGAACTTAAATCCGCTAAAATGCCCTTCTCTTCGTAAGAGTCCAGCGGCAGCCCGTCCAACAGCAGAATATCAGGTCCCTCTCCCGACATGATCTTTGTATTCAGATTACGGATCGCATCCTCGCTTGTCACACCGTCGTTCCCCGACATGCCGATCTCATAGCGGATATACACCTCCTGATTGGCTCTCTGGAACATACTCACTGCCTGCCGCACAGAAGTGTTCTCCAGAAGGCTGTATATCCTGAGCTGCTGATCCGGCACTGTCGGCACGTTGGGGTCATAGGTATACCGGTACAGCTTCATCCCCGTATAAAGCACCGTAAATTCATTGTCCGGCAGCATCATCATATCCATCAGCATCATACCGGGATCACCGAAGCTGGATGTCGTTCCGTCAATAACCTGCTCGATGGCCGCCCCGCCGATCACATGCCTGTACAATCCGCCTCCGAACGCAAAGTAAATGACATCCTCCTGTTCTCCCGCCGTCAGGACAACGCTGTGTCCCACATCGGTGCTGCCGATGGAGAGGCCCAGATTCTGCTCGATGAACTCCTGCAGAACCTCGTCATTATCCAGCATGATATCCTGTTCGATATCATATATGACAATGCCGCCTCTCGTTGTGACGCCGACCATGTATCGATTCGTGAAGCAGGCAAAATCCACCGTCCCGTCCGCCGTGAAAAGTTCCTTTTTGCTTCCGTCTCCGGGATCGATCCGATAAACTTTTCCGCCGTTCGAAAATCCGTAGAGCCTGCTTTGATCATCAAATGCAAAACTTCTGATCTCCACCCCCGGCAGCTCCAGTGCCGTCTCGTTTCCCTCTGCATCAAAATAATAATATTTCCACTCCAGTTCGACCCTTCCTGCGCCGGATGCTTTCTCTGAGGTCTCTTCCGCTTCCGTATCAGACATTTCTTCTGCTTCTCCATCCTCAGATGCCCCCCCGTCTTTCCCGGTTTCGCTCTCCGATCCCTCTCCGTCTCCGGACGTATCATCTCCGGATGTTTCCCCGGTTTCCGCCCCCTCTCCGGAATCTTTGATGGTGGGAATGCCCAGCATAGTCACCGCCCCTTCCGGAGAAATTGCCATGTCCGTCACATAAAGCTCTTTGGCAGTGTCCTTCCAGGGATTCCCTTCCGATTCCCACGTTTCGCCATTGTCCGGCGAAATATATTTTCCCGCCTCTTTTTCCGCCAGCATCAGATTGCCGTTTTCCAGTTTCCTGATATAAGGAACCGGAAACTGTACCATCTCACTGATCTCCTCCGGTAGTGTCATCTCCTTCTCCAGATAACGCCCCATACTTTTTTCCGTATTTTCCTCTTCCGCCGCGGCAGTATTTTTCTTCTCCTCTTTCTGCTCCGGCAGGCCCGCAGTACTATCGCCTGCGTCTTCTCCTCTGCCGCAGCCCGCCAGAAGAGATGCCGCCATCGCTCCTGCACAAAACAGTGCCGTCCATTTTTTTATATTTTTCATAATTACCTCTATTCCAGTTCCGCATCCGTCCTACCAACGCACACATACTAAGATTTGTGTTTACTCTGTAACCACTTCCACGATCTTCACATCTGCCGCGAAGAACACATTCTCTTCATAATAGCTCCCTTTCATCTCCACCGTAAAGTTTTCCTTCAGATCCGCCGCAGAGCCTTCCTCCTCTTTAACATCTTCACCGCCGTTTTTAATCGTCCGTTTGGTAAATTTTGTATCAATGCTGTAGACAACCGTGATCTTTGTATCATCCGGATCGGTACCTATAAAATCCACCCCGTCTATCTGCTCCGTCACAAGCTTCGCTATGATAAAGGAATCATCGCTGTCCTCCGGAACCTCCTCTATCAGACCCATCAGTTCCGCCTCTCCGGATACATCCCCTTCATCTGTACCGCTGTCTGTTTGGGCATCCTGTGCAGCCTCATCCTCTGCCGCCGGCGCCTCTTTGTCTTCTGCGCCTTCAGCCGGCGGTATCTCCTCTTCTGCAGCAGCGGATTCCCCGTTCTCCGAACTCTCCTCCATCTTTGTGCAGGCAGTAAGCACCCCCAGTGCTGTCACCGCCGCAATTCCTGTTATAATCAGTTTCTTTATAAAATGACTCATTTCCTTTTTTCTCCTTTCAGTATATTTTTGTTTTTCTGTCTTTTTTCTTCTGCCTTACCAATCATACCATCGGCAACAGTTCGTCTGTCCCGGTACAAACCCATTCTTCCCGTTTTCTCCGGCATAAAATTCAGTTCTTTTCCGGCGCCGTCCTCAGCCCGTCTGAATTTCTCCACACTCACTCCGCCAGATAGATCGCTGATTTCTTCACAATCTCCTTTACCGCATCCTGCGGCGTTATATTGCCGTTTAAGGCATCCGGCCCGATCTCATAAAGCGCCTCCTCTATAGCGGTATCCCCCGTACTGATCCGGGAAACCGAGCCTGCCATCTCCCTCAGTTTTCGGAATTCCTCCTCCTTCGGCCATATAACGTCAAGTGAAAAAAATACCCCGTCATCGCCGCCCAGAGCAAGGCTTCCCGACAGATCTTCATCTCCTCCGATCGCTCCCGCTCTCGGATTCTTCGCGAATGTATCAAAAGAAGCCATATTCACCGGCAGTCCTCCGGAAAGATCCATATCCTGCAGCTCTCTGCCGAACAGGAACTTATAAAATTCAACTGCCAGCTCATCCTCCGCTGAAGCAGCCGCAACACCCGTCATTCCGTCGGGAATAAAGCCGCCGCTTACCTGACCGTTCCATAACCCGAACCCCAAGTCCTCTTCTTCCATCCCTGCGATACTTGTCACCATAGCATAATCAAAATCCACGCGGTATACCTTTCCTACGGCAAGCTTCTGCTCCCCGGTAGCGATATTGATCGCATTGGTGGAAAGCGTTGCGTAATACTGTTCTTCTCCCGGAAACCCGGCACTGAAATTCGTTTTTTCTTTCAGCCACTCCACATCCACACCGGAAACTTCCGCCTGCCAGATCCGGCCTGCCGCCGTAAGAAACTCCTCCAGCTCCTCTTCCTCTATATTCCCTTTTTCGTCCGTCCACGCTGCGGAAGATGTCAGGCTCAGCACATATAAAAGCTGTTCCTCCGCTTTCAAGCCAAGAATCGCTCCCTCCGGGTTTTCCCTCCGGATCTCTTCCACCGCATCCGCCAGCGTATCGATATCTTTTATTTTCTCCACATACTTTTCATCGCCTGCCATCATCGGTATCTGTATCCTGATGGGCAGCCCGTAAATTTTGCCGTCCTTCCGGCAGACTTCCACCACATTCGGAAACAGTTTATCTTCTCCGTCAAGGCCATCCACCACAACGCTCATATCCGCCAGAATTCCCTTTTCCTCATAGGAATCCTGCGGCAGGCCGTCCAGCAGCAGAATATCCGGACCTTCCCCCGACATGATCTTTGCATTAAGGTTCCGTACCGCATCCTCTCTTGTCATGCCGTCCGTCCCGGACATGCCGACCTCATAGCGGATATACACATCCTGATGCAACTTCTGGAACAGGCTCACCGCCTGACGCATGGAATAATTCTCCACAAGACTGTATACCTTCAGCTGTTTCTCAGGGACCGCCGGCACATCCGGATCATAAGTATACCGGTACAGCGTCACATCATTGTAGAGCACCACAAATTCATTGTCCGGCAGCATTACCATATCCATCAGTACCATACTGGGATCACCGAAGGAAGAAGTAGTTCCGTCAATAATCTGCTCGATCGCCGTCCCGCCGATCACATGCCGGTAAACGCCGCCGCTGAAAGCAAAGTAGATGATATCCTCCTGCTCTCCCGCCGTCGCGATCAGTTCATGTCCCCTTTCCATACCGCCGATGTAACTTCCGAGATTTTCACTGATAAAAGTCTGCAGTATCTTGTCCTCCTCCGCCGGTGCCTCCTTCTCCAAATCATAAATGACAGCTTCTTTTCTGGTGGTAAATCCCACCATATAGCGATCCGTAAAGCAGACGAAATCCATGACCCCCTCTGTATCAAACAGTTCCTGTTTTGTCCCGGCAGCGGGGTCTATCCGGCAGACAATACCATCGAGCATAAAGCCATAGAGTCTGCCCTGCCTGTCAAATGCAAGCTTCTGAATCCGCCCGTCACCGGCTGTTGGAAGGTCAAGTTCCGTCCCGGTTCCGTCAGCATCAAAATACACAGTCCTGTAGGTTATTTCCTCCAAGTCCCGGTTCGTATCTCCGTCTGCTTCCTCCTCGCCTTTTGCCGTTTCCGCGCCTTCCCCGCCGGATGATGTCACCTCTTTGGCGGTTTCACTGCCGGCTTCCTCACCGGTTTCATCCGCCGCTTTCCGGTCTTCTGCGCTCTTTGGCTCCATCTCTTCTTCGGAAACTTCCGACCCTTCTCCGGTTCCGTCATCCTGCATTTCTTCACCCGGATCTTCTCCATCCCCGGCATAGGGACAGTAAAGCACAGCCGCCGCCCGATCCGGCGAAAGGGCAATGTCCGATATATATGCATTCGAGATAATATCCTGCCAGGGACAGTCCGCATACACCCATCCCTCACCCCTGTCCGAAGAAATATACCTGCCCGCAGCCAGTTCCGCCAGTATAAGCTCACTGCCGTCAAGCGTTTGCAGATAAGCAACCGGATAACTGTCCATGGTTTTTACTTCCTCCGGCACCGTGATCTCTGTCTCCAGATACCGTCCCATCCGTTTTTCCCCGCTCTCCGTATCTGCGGCATTACTACCTTTCGTATCCGGCGCATCCGTTTTATTTTCCCTGCCGCTTCCGCCGCAGCCCGCAAGCAGAAAAACACCTATCATGCCTGCGCAAAATAATGCTGTCTGTTTTCTGAATTTTCTCATATCAAAACACCTGTTATCCCAATATCACTTCCACGATTTTGATTGCTGTCGCATGGAACACATTTCCTTCGTAGCTTCCCCACATCGTAGCCGTAAAACCTTTCTGCAGATCCGCCGCCGAACCTTCTTTCTCTTCATGCCCTGCTCCTGCGTCCCAGATCTTCTGTTTTTCAAATACCGTATTCTCATCATATATAACTGTGATCTTCGCGGCTTCCTCCTCTCCCTCTGCTCCCGGAGCTGGCGAGACCATAATCTCGCCTCCTTCTTCCAGTGTATCCGTAAAGATCTCCGTCACTGTAAACTGTTTATCTCCGACTTCACAAATATCACCACAAAGATCCGCTTTCGTGTCCGGAATATAGTGCAGAGAAGAGATATCTGCATCTTTCTGGCTGTTATCAGATGAATCCGCATCCTGTCCTCCTTTGTCCGCATCTTCTGCCTCGGGTTCTTCCACATTCCCGGAATTATTTGTCTGTGCCTCCTCATCCCCCTGCTCTTTCGTTCCGGGCAGATCTTCCGCTTCCACCGCAGATCCTCCCGATGTTTCCGCATTCTCATCTGTTTTTGTACAGCCGGTAAGGCCCAGCCCCATTACCATAATAACACCCGTTATGATCAGCTTTTTTCTTATGTACTTCATTCTCTTTTTTCCTCCTGATTTTTACAATGCATAACTGATTTTCAAAAGTCAGGGCCCGTTATTTGACTTTTCCATCACACAGAGCCGCATCCCCGGCTCTACATCAGCATCATAACAGACTATCCTCTAAGTTTTCTCTAAAACATTTTTTTATCATTCACTTTTCCTTCCCCATAGCCATAACTGCACGCCGATGTTCAGTATTTCATGATTGTCCTGAAATTTAGAGATTTTTTAAAGATTTTTCTGCTATACTATATTAACAGGCAATACAAGATCCCAAAGCCCGCATCCGCAATATGGTTCCCGAAGACAGTGGATCTTCCGAAACCATACTGCGGACAGCCATTGGCTTAAATAAATAAAAAAGAGGTGCTCTATGAGAATCCTTCTGGTAGAAGATGACGAAAAATTAAAAACTTCTCTCGCCTTTCAGCTGGAACAGGAGAATTTTATCGTTGATACCTGCTCCGACGGAGAAGAGGCTCTTTACTATATTGAACAGAATATCCACGACCTTATCCTGCTTGACCGGATGCTGCCCTATTTAAGCGGCACCGAAGTCCTGCTGAAAATGCGCAGGAGCAATAACCAGACACCTGTTATTCTAATCACCGCCCTTGGCACCCTCGACGACAAGGTAACCGGGCTCGATCTGGGCGCTGACGATTATCTGGTAAAACCCTTTGCCTTTGAAGAACTGATGGCAAGAATCCGGTGCATCACCCGCCGCCCCCGCAGAATGGAACTGACGGGGCAGCTTGCCTTCGGGGATATCGTGTACCGGCCGGAGGAAAATACGCTGACCGGCATATCCGGCTCCTGCAGTATGTCCAAACGGGAGGGATGCCTTCTGGAAGTTTTTCTGCGCAGTCCCGGCCAGCCCCTCTCCCGTACTCTGCTGCTCACAAAGGTATGGGGGCCCGACAGCGATGTGGAGGACGGCAATCTGGATAATTATATCCACTTTCTCAGAAGACGTTTAAAAACAGTGGGCAGCCGCGTCCTGATCCGGACGATCAGAGGCATCGGCTACCAGATCGAAGACCAGTAAAACAGTGTTCCGGCTATCCGGACACAAAGCGGGGATATCCTATGTTTCAAAAAGTACACTTCCGGCTCGCCGTCCTTTGCGGCTCCATCACGGCTTTCATCCTGCTCGTCATGTCCCTGGGCTATCTCTATATCTCGGAACAGGGTTTAAAAGAGAGCAGTTTTTCCTCTTTTCAGAATGATATGAATACCCTGATCGCCAATCTGGAACACCAGAGCGTGATTACCCACGAATGGCTTACCAAAATGGAAGACGGCGGAAAATACCGGATCCACATCACGGACAACGGTATTCCTTTTCTGTTCAACGAGCGGGAAAACGAAGAAGAAAAACAACTCTTTCAGGAAGCATGGGATGCCTGGGAAAACACTCAGAAAACCGTCTACTCCGGCTCCTATTCCGATATTTACCACACGGAATTTCAGTTCTCTCCGAAGAAAAGCGGTAAGAGCAGCTACTACGCCTGCGCCGCCGTGGCAGAGAGAAACAGCGGCTCTTTAAATGTCATGATCCTCTCGCCCCTCGATGCGCTCAGCGCCCGGATCAGACGGCAGCGGCTTTTGTTTTTCGGGCTGGATATCCTCGCCGTGGCTGCCCTTTCCTTTTTTGCCTGGCATTTTACGAAGCGGATCTTAAAACCGTTGGAAGAAAATCAGAAAAAACAGACACAGTTCATCGCCTCCGCCTCCCATGAGCTTCGCACGCCTCTGGCAGTGATCCTCTCCTGCGCCTCCGCTTCCGGAAAAGCGGCAGGGGAACAACGGACACATTTTCTGGATGCCATCCAATCCGAAGGAATGCGCATGTCCAAACTGATCGACGATATGCTGCTTTTAACCACCGCAGACACCGGGGGCTGGAGCATCAAGGCGGCGCCCGTTGAGCCGGATACGCTGCTTCTCAATCTCTATGAAGCCTTTCTGCCTGTTGCCGCGGAAAAAAATATAGCGCTCTCCATCACCCTGCCGGAAGAAGCCGTTCCGACAATCACCGGTGACAAAGAACGCATCACGCAGGTTCTCTCCATCCTGCTGCACAACGCCCTCAGCTATACGCCGCAGAAAGGCTCTGTGCGCCTGATCCTTGCCTGTCATGGAAAAAATATCTGTTTTTCTGTGGAAGATAACGGTCCCGGCATCCCGGACGCCGAAAAAGAACAGATTTTTGAACGTTTCTACCGCAGTGACAGATCCCGCAGCAAAAAAGGCCACTTCGGGCTCGGGCTCTGTATCGCCTCCGAGATCGTCCACGCCCATCACGGCAGAATCCTGATCAAAGATACCCCCGGCGGCGGAAGCACTTTTATGGTATTACTATAGCCTCTGTACAGGCTCATATTCCCGCCGGTGAACTGCAGATGCACAGCACAGACTACAGGCGTTCCCCTTTATGGTAAACTCAGCTTTACCGTAGACTCCTTCACCATCAGTTCTCCCTCAAAGACCTGCTGCATATGTTTCCTTTCCCCCTCCAGAATTTCAAACATCAGTTTTATGGTAGTCAGGGCGATCTCCTCCACCGGCTGGCGTATCGTCGTGATCCTCGGAATAAAATAATCCCCCGCCGCAATGCCGTCGAATCCCGCCACCGCTATATCTTCCGGCACCCTTTTCCCGGCATCTATGATCGCCCGGCAGGCGCCCATCGCCATGATATCCGAAATAACAAAGATCGCCGTAAAATCCTGGTCCTCCTGCAGCAGTTCACGCATCACCTCGTAGCCGTTTTCATAGGTATACGCCTCCTGCTTCCCGCTCATTTCGCGGATCAGCCTTTCATCCACGGCTATTCCGTGATCCCTCAGTGCTTTTCTATAACCCAGAAGACGCCGGTAGCCGACACTTTTCTCATCCATCTCCACACATAATATGGCGATCCGTTTATGCCCTCTGTCGATCAGATGGGAGATCATCTTATAGCTTTCCTTTTCATCATCCACCGTCAAAAAGGAACACTGCATATTATCCACATTTTCCGGCGCAGCCCCCACCGTACTTAAAATAAAAGGAACCTGCAGTTTTTCCAGCTTTTCCTCATCATGATTAAAATAGCCGCCCAGAAAGATGATACCCCTCACCCGTTTTTCCTTCACGACCTCCAGTGCCACATCCACTTCATCCTCATTCTGATTAACATGATTCAGCACCATTGCATATTTTTTACGTTTGATCTCCGCTTCTATCACTTTGATCATACTGCTGAAAACAGGATTGGTCATTCCCTTTACAAGCACCGCAATGCTCTTTGCATCTATTCTTTTCAGATTCCGCGCACTGTTATTCGGAATATAGCCATGTTCCCTTATTGTATCCATGACCTTTTGTTTTGTCTCCGGATTGATATCCGGATGGTTATTGATGGCGCGGGAGACAGTGCTGACTCCCACGCCGCATATTCGTGCCACATCTTTAATGGTCAGTTCTTCCATACAATTCTCCCAGATCATGCATCTGCTTCGCCAGCTTATCGGTCAGCATCTCTTTCCGGACTCTCCACTTCCAGTTATTTCCCAAAGTAGAGGGCGTATTGATCCTTGCTTCGCTCCCCAATGCCAGATAATCCTGAATCGGGATGACAGTCGTATCCGCCACGCTCTTCAGTGCTTCCCTGATAAATACAAGATGCACATCCTTTCGGGAGCGGATATCCAGATATTTCCTTGCGGCAGCCTTATCTTTTTTATCCAGCGCCTCATACCATCCCATGATCGTATCGTTATCGTGGGTGCCGGTGTATACCACACAGTTTGACGGATAATAGTAAGGCATATAATTTCCCGCCTCTCTGGAGTCAAAAGCAAACTGCAAAATCTTCATTCCCGGAAACCCGGATCTTTCCACCAGTTTTTTCACCGTATCCGTCAAAAAGCCCAGATCCTCCGCTATGACTTCCCTGTTTCCCAGCTTCTTTTTCATGGTCTCGAAAACAGAGATCCCGGGGCCCTTCTCCCAGTGACCGCCTTCCGCCGTGACATTCCCGTAAGGGATCGAGTAGTATTCGTCGAATCCCCGGAAATGGTCTATCCTTACAATATCATAAAGTTCATAGCAATAACCGATCCGCTGCATCCACCAGTCATATTCCGTCTCTTTATGATACGCCCAGTCATAGAGGGGGTTGCCCCAGAGCTGCCCGGTAGCTGAAAAAAAGTCCGGCGGACAGCCGGCCACGGCCTTCGGCGTACCGTCCTTCTCCAATTGGAAAAGTTCCCGCCCCGCCCAGACGTCCGCGCTGTCCAACGCAACATAGATCGGAATATCTCCGATGATACGGATGCCCTTACCATTCGCATAATTTTTCAGTGCAAACCACTGCGATTGAAACAGATACTGTTCAAACCGGTAAAACCCGATCTCCTTTTTATAATGTTCCCTGTAGTACCGAAGCGCCTCTTCCTTTCGCAGCTTAATATTTTCTTCCCATGAAAGCCAGCCCACACCTCCAAAGGATTTTTTCACCGCCATATACAGCGCGTAATCTTCCAGCCAGTAAGCATTTTTCTCACAAAACCGGATAAATTCTTCATCCTTTGAAATGCCGCTGTTTTCATAGGCCTTCTGCAAAAGCCTGAAACGCTGCTTATATATTTTATCATAATCTATGAAATCCCGGCAATCTCCAAAATCACATCCCCCGCACTCTTCTTCGCCGATCCATCCCTTCTCGATCAATGCCTTCAGATCAATATAATATGGATTCCCCGCAAAGGTGGAAAAAGACTGATAGGGGGAATCACCGTAACCGGTCGGCCCCAGCGGAAGAATCTGCCACAGACACTGTCCCGCCTTTTCCAGAAAATCCACAAATTCATATGCTTCTTTTGAAAATGCACCAATCCCGTAAGGTGACCAGAGACTGGATACCGGCATCAATACGCCGCATCTTCTCATATTTCTTTCCTCCTTGAAGAACACAGTCTTCTTTTTTGCAGAAATGGTTCTGACCGGCTCACCGGCAGCGATCATTATATCGCTTTAAGAGTATCACAAATCACTCCCGCAATCAATCCCGACAGTGTACAGATAAAACATGAAATCGGTTTTTCCGAATCATGTTCTCATGGAACGCGCAGTAAATGCGCATTCCTGCCCCGTGAAAAGTAACGTTTTTCTTTACTTCATCCGGATATGTTCCTCGTTATAAACAATGGATGCCTGCCCGTATCTGTGAACCAGCGCCGGTTCACTGCTCATATGGCGAAAATCCCCCTGCTCCGGTTCCGCCTTCCCCGCAAGGATCTCCTCTGCGCATTCCATCAGGTCAAACAGATATTTTTTTCCGATGGGGCGCAGATAATGCCCCGGCAGGATCAGGTCAAACTCCTCCTGTCTTGCCGCCAGCTTTTTCAGATCCCTCAGATATTCTTCCACGCTCGAAGAATACGTATCAAAGATCAGGATCGGCGTGCTGACAACGGAATCCCCCGAAATTAAAATCCTGTTTTTACTGTCCAGAAAGACCATGCTGCCCGGCGTATGCCCTGAGATTCCGATCGCCTCAAATTCTCTCCCCCCCAGATCAAAGCGCATCCCCTCCGCAATATTTCCCGAAGGTTTTTGTAAACACAGGCTCTTTCCGGTGAGGTCCAGTCCCGTATAAGCGGGTTCCTTTCTCTGCCGCATACAGAATTCCTGCCATTTTTCATTTGTCATATAGGGCGGTTCTGTCATCCATCCGTCCTTTTCGTTTAAGTATACCTCATCAAATTCATAATTTCCAAGCGCATGGTCTATATGCCCATGGGTATTGACTACAAACACCGGCTTATCCGTCAAAGCCTTCACCGTCTCCTTCAGCCTGCCCAGCCCCGCACCGGTGTCCACGAGCATCGCCCGCTCCTTCCCTTCCGCCAGATACATAATATCCACGCCGAATTCATCCAGCGCATAAATGTGATCTGCCACAAGCTGGATCACATAATCGTTTATTTTCCTGAGATTCAGATTATCCATTGCCGCTCCCTTTCCCTTTTTCATCCTTATACGGACGAAACGCCATAAGATCTTTCTTTATGGCGTTCCTTCCCTGATTTTTCTCTTACATTTTCACAGCACCTGCCGTAATACCGCTGGTGATATATTTCTGTGCCAGTATATATAAAATAACGATCGGAATGATGGAAAGCGTCAGTGCCGCTATCAGAAGATTCCAGTCCGAACTGGCATTGCTTCGGAACATATAGATCATAACTGTCAATGTTCTCTTTCCTGTCTCACCGATCATCAGGCTCGGCATCAGGAAATCATTCCATGTCCAAAGGAAGAACAGCACGCCGATCGTAATGCTTGTAGGCTTTACCAGCGGAAAGATGATCTGCATCATCGTGCGGAAAGCACCGCAGCCATCGATACAGGCGGCTTCTTCCAGATCCCTCGGTACGGATTTCAAAAATCCTACATAGGTAAAAATACCAAACGCACAGTGAAATCCGGCATACAGGCCGATCAGGACCGTCAGCTTGTTGTTCAGATTAAATTTTGTCGTCATAACCTGCAGCGCGATCATGATCGTATGGAACGGAACGATCTGTCCCAAAGTAAACAAAATATACCAGAATGGTCCGTCTTTCGATTCAATATGCGCAATCCCGTATGCTGCAAAGAAACTCACGATCAATCCCACTACCACGGTTCCGCCCGTCACATACGCGGAATTTAAAAACACCCTTACGAAGTCCATTCTTGCCACTGCTTCTTTATAGTTATCCAGCGTAAAATGGGTGGGGAACGCCAAAAAGTTGGAGATCATATCGCTGTAAGGTTTAAAACTGTTCATTACCAGAAGCAGGATCGGCAGTACAAATATAAAGCCCAGTACCAGCATAACTATCGTCGCCAGAATACCGCCTTTTTCTTTCGTTTCTCCCATTAGTACGACACCTCCCGTTTCCTTGTGAAATTAAGCTGAATCAAAGTAACAATGGCAACTACCAGAAATAAGATCACAGACTTGGCAGCGCCGTATCCCATGTTGTATTTAACAAATGCTTCCTTATATATATCCATTGCCACCGGCATGGTCGTACCGTAAGGGCCGCCTGCCGTCATTGCGTTCGGTACATCGAATGCCTTGAAGGCGCCGGAGATGGATACAAACAGATTGATTGTGATCGTCGGCATCAACAGCGGAAGCTGGATATCGCGTATCAGGCGCAGGCCCGTACATCCGTCGATCTTTCCCGCCTCGATCAGATCGATCGGTATGGTCTGAAGCCCCGCTGTGTAGATCATCATCAAAAATCCGATCTGCTGCCATACCGATACCAGGATGATCGTAAAGGTCGCCGTCCCCGGTGAACCGAACCAGCTGATCGATCCCAGCCAGTCCCAATGCATCGTCTCCGCCAGATTCGGCAGGATCTGCGAAAAGATAAAGGTCCAGATAAACGCTACCAGCACTGCGGAAATAATATTCGGAATAAAGAATAATGCGCGGGAGAGCCCTTTTGCCCTGATATTTTTATTCAGAAAATAAGCAAGTACAAAGCTTACCAGATTACTTCCGATGATCGTAAACACTCCGAGTTTCAGGTTAAAGAGAAACGATGTATGAAAACCTGAATCGGAAAACAGCTTCACATAATTCTCGAGCCCTGCCATGCTCTTTTTCCCGCTCATCAGATTCCAGTTCAGGAAAGAATACGGAATGGTTCCTCCGAACAAAGGTATCAGCAATGCTCCCGCATATAAAAGCAGTGCCGGCACGATCAGCGCATAATAAAATTTTCTTCTTTTTTGAAATAAAATCGACATATCTACTTACCCCTCCAAACAGCAGAGCAGCCGCAGCCGCCCTGTCTGTTTATTATATAATTGGCGGTTTCAAACAAGCTACTGGATAAAGTTCAGATAGCTCTCGTCTAATTCCTTGATAACAGTTGCCTGATCTTTCGCTCCTGCCATATACCCCTGTAAAATATCGCCCGATGTAACGTCAAAACCGTTTGCGTACTGCTGATATACCCAGGGAACCGTGTTTCCTTCATCACAGTATCTTGTATAATCATCCATTGCGGAACTCGCTTCTCCGCCGCTGTAAGGCATTGCCGGGGGCGCATCGCCCAGATCCATCGTCAGCTGTGTGATCCATTTCTGTTCCGGATCGCTCATGTATGCCAGTACCTTCTTACACAGATCGGGATGCTCCGTGTTGGCGTTGATAACATAGCAGGTAGCCACGTCCGCGCTGAGTTTGTTCTTGGATGCATCGTTGGAAACCGGAACCGCAAAACATCCGATATCCTGTACGGGATCTGCATGTGCAACCGTCGAAAGGCTGAACTCACCGGATAACAGCATTGCCGCCTGGCCGTTTGCCAGCGCATTGAAGCCGGAAGTAGAATCCTGATCCATCATATTGCTGCCGGAATACTGTTTCATAATATCCAGAAATGCAAAAACTTCATCAATGCCGTCCACGCCGAAAGTACCTTCGCCGGAGTTCAGTGACGCAAGGAATCCCGGAATATCATCCTGTACAAAAGGTGTCAGCAGTGTGCTGAATAAATGCTTTAATGTCCAGGACTCTTTGTAGGTCGGTGCGATCGGCTGAATGCCTGCAGCTTCCAGTTTCGCGCAGACCTCTGCAAATTCGTCTCTTGTCGTAGGAAGTGTGTCGATTCCTGCATTTGCAAAAATTTCCTTGTTATAGAAAACTCCTAAATACTCATTGGCATGCGGGAACGCATAAATCTTTCCGTCAGATCCTTTTACCGCCTCCAGCGCCGTGGGATAAACCACATCCACGAAGGGTTCTTCGGAAAGATCCATCAGCCTGCCTGCTTCCGCAAATGCCACTACCTGCTGGTAAGGTGTCAGCAGATAAATATCCGGCAGATCGTTTGACGCTACCTTTGCGCCGAGGAAATCGGAATAGTCACCTGTCTGCATCTGGATATCCAGATCAATATCAGGATTTTTGCTGTTGAAATCCTCCTGAATGGCCTGCAGGTCCTCACCCCAGCTTCCGTTCCATACCGCCATGGTGATCTTTGTCTTGCCGTCCGCACTGCTGCTTTCCGCCCCCCCGTCACTACCTGTGTCTCCGGCTGCATCTCCGCCGCCGCTGCTGCCGCAGGCTGTCATTGACAGTACCATTACCGCTGCCAGCCCGAGAGCCAGCCACTTTTTCATTCTTTTCATGCTTTTGCCTCCTTTTATTTTTTGCATGTATGTATTTCATCAGAGACCGGGATATTGTTATCCGAAACCTTCCGGCTTTGTCCCCGAATAGTACCATATATCTACCCGCGACGGATCACACAAAATGAAATCCGTCACTGAGTTCCTTCACCATGCGCATATCGTTGACGCATGCCATCTTCTTTCCGTGAATGACGATATTCTCAAAATACAGATCATGGGGCCTGTACACTTCGTTCTTCATTTCAAACCCCCGGACGATGGAAACCGGAAACATCCCCTCCGTGATCTCTATATTTTTAAAACGGATGTCACAGATCATTCCTCTGCTTCTGTCTCTGGAATACTTGGAATCCAGTGTTTTAATATCAATAAATTTCTCCTGCGCATCCTCGATGCGGATATCCTCGTAATGGATATCATGTACAAAAGCCCGATCCGCATTGTGGATCGTCAGTACGCCGCCTGACTGGTTGCCCTCATATTCGCAGTGAAGGATTTCACAGCGCCGGAACACCACGTCGGAAATCTCATCGCATCTGGTCTCATACCCGATCTCCAGCACATTTCCGAATTCCGCGTTCCAGAACAGACAGTCCTCCACCAGGATATGTTTTACATCCGCACAGCCGGAAGGATCCTGAAACTCCTCCGCCTTGACGGAGATGCAGTCATCGTTCGCCCTGACAAAGCAGTTCCGCACCGTCACATCTTTACAACCGACGATATCGATGCCGTCCCCTGTGATCACCTTTCCCAGCACATTGATGTCATCGATCCTCACATCTTCACATGCCGTCGGCACAACATGCCAGCTTCCTCCGTCCAGCAGCGTAATCCCCCGGATCTCAATGTCTTTTCCGAGTATTGTGACAAGCATCTGCTCTGCGCCGTTTTCATTCCATTTATGCCAGTTACCGCCGTAAAGGATTCCGTTTCCGACAATCCGGATATGATCTGCCATCCGGGACCATATCCTTCCGCTGACCACGGCTCCCTCCTCTATGTAGACCACGTCTCCCGTTTTCAGTTCCAGTGTATCGATATTGTATACACTTCCTTTTTGGAACTCATAGGATGTATTTCCGGGCCGTTCCACCCTTTCCGTCTGCAGAAGATAAAGCGGACATAAAAGATCATCGTCAATCTCCAAAACCACCCGTTTCCCTGCCGGAAGCCGGAACTTCAGTACCTGATTATCCTTTTCAAAAGAAATGCCGGCAAAGGACGGACGGATTTTTGCCGTCTCGAATTCATCCAGAACAGTTACCTCCACGTCCCGTATCTGCTCTTCTCTGTCATATACCAATACCGCAAAATGAAAAAACTCATTTCCGAAAACATCTGCCCGTTTTCCGTCAACCCGGACTTTATACAGCGGTGAGATCCCCAGATCATCCACATGCTCCAGTTCATACAAAGGCGCATGTTTTACCTGCCTTGGTATATATTCCTGTTTATCCGCCATCACCTTTTTTCTTATCGTTTCCCTCATTTGTCCCTCATCCTTTTGTCCGGTTCGCCGGACTCCCGCGCCGGAACGCAGCATCAGCAGCCCCATTCCCCGATCGCGGAATAATCCTCCCGCCATATTGTATTGTGATATTCCCTCAGCATCCGGTAACGGTTCCGGTATCGCTTCCGGTAACGTTACCAATCCGCTGTAAATTAATTTACCACACTATTCTTCATTTGGCAATACCCGTTTCATAATTTTGTGGATTATGGCAAATTCCATACCTTTGCTTTGTATAAAATCACCAATCATCCGCTCAACGCCCAGGAAGTCTGCCCGGCGCCGCTCCTGCAATTCTTCCATCCCCAGCGGCCGCCCGGCGTTTTCTGCAGATTTTCCATAATTGGGGCTTGCATTCATGACGGATCTGAATTATGATAAAAAACATTATCAGCCAAACCATTTACCTCAGCATCAAACAGGCAGCACCGGATCCGATATTACCGGGTGACTTATCCCGTCCGCAATATTTTTAAAAAGAGGAGAAATACTGACATGAAAATCAAAAATCCAATTTTAAAGGGATTCCACCCCGATCCCAGTATCATCAGGGTAAACGATACATACTATATTGCTTCCTCCACCTTCGAGTGGTGGCCGGGGGTGCGCATCCATGAGTCGAAGGATCTGGTGAACTGGCATCTGCTGACCTGTCCTTTGTCGGAAAAGCGCCTGCTGGATATGACGGGTGATCCCGATTCCGGCGGGATCTGGGCGCCGGATCTGTCCTATCACAACGGCACTTTCTATCTGGTATATACGGACGCAAAGGTCACAAACGGCGCCTTTAAAGACTGCGTCAATTATCTGACCACCGCAAAGGACATCTGCGGCCCCTGGTCAGATCCCGTCACCTTAAATACCGCGGGATTTGACGCCTCCCTTTTTCACGACGACGACGGCAGAAAATATCTGGTGAACCAGTACTGGGATCCAAGGCCTTACCACCACCCTTTTTACGGTGTCATGTGCACCGAGTTTTCGGAGGAAAAAGGCACCCTTGTGGGAGAACCACGGGTCATCTATAAAGGCACTGAGGACCGGCTCACGGAAGGCCCTCACCTGTACAAGATAAACGGCTGGTATTATTTGTTTGTGGCACAGGGCGGGACCGGATATGCCCATCAGGCGAGAGCCGCAAGGGCAAAGTCCCTTTCAGACACCTTTGAGACCCAGCCGGGCGGCCCGCTCCTCACCACACTGGACGCCCCCTATCACTCGTTCCAGAAGGCAGGGCACGGCTGCCTTGTACAGACGCCGGAAGGGGAATGGTACTTTGCGCATCTGATGGCAAGACCGCTGCACCATGATACGGAGTCCATACTTGAGCCAAAGGGCTGGTGTCCCCTCGGAAGAGAGACCGGTATCCAGAAACTGTTCTGGGATGAAGACGGCTGGCCCCATATCGCCGGCGGGCACAACGGCCTTGTCGATGTGGAAGCGCCTCTCGGCGCGGTGGAACATAAATGGGAACCGGATCATCCCGAGAAGGATGATTTTGATAAAGATACGCTGAATATCCATTTCCAAAGCCTCAGGACGCCTCTTGCCGGGGATGTATGTTCTTTAACGGACCGTCCCGGACATCTGAGATTATACGGACATTTCTCACTGGCGTCCACCTATACGCAGGCGCATATCGCCCGCAGATGGCAGAGTTTTTATTTTGAAGCGGAAGTGAAAATGGCATATGAACCGAAATCCTTCCAGCAGTTTGCGGGACTTACCTGCTATTACAGCACCCGGAGCTGGTCCTGCATAGAAATGACCTGGCATGAAACCTACGGACGGGTCATCGATGTGGTAAGTACCGACCTCGACAGAACCGAGAGTGTTTACGAGGAGCACCCCGTACCGGTTCCGGCGGATGCGGCGTATGTCTATTTCAAGGTAAAGGTTCAGGGCATCCGGTATCAGTATTTCTATTCCTTTGACGGAAAAACCTGGACTGCCGTACCCAAAGTGTTTGATTCCGCAAAGCTCTCCGACGAGTATCTTACAGCCGCTTACGGCGTGGCTTTCACCGGCGCCTTCGTCGGCATGATGAGCGTTGACGGGCTCGGAACAAAGATACCTGCGGATTTTGATTACTTCTGTTACAGGGAATGCGCCGAATGATCACGGTTTGATCACTGTTATTTAGATGATAATGCCGGCATGTCATTTATTGACAGCCGGCATTATCATCATTATCACCGTTATTTTATTCTAAATGACATATGTGTCATTACTGTAATTCTCTGCAGCGATCCCGCTTTACCAGTATTCTTTCTTCTGCTTCTCGCTGATATTTTCCACAAACCGCATCTTATATTTCAAAAACTCCTCTATATCCATCATAATATGGTACAACAGCGCACGGCTCTCAAATTCCTCCTGTTCTCTGGGCAGTTCTTCCTTTTTCATATCTTCAATAACCTGCAGCAGATTTTTCATTTCACTCTCCGCCGTGTTTTTTTCCGAGAGCTGCTCCGCCATATAACGCAGATACTCCGCCGTGATCTTTGCCTGCTTTGGCATGGTCCGTATATTCTTCATCTCATAATGCAGGCTTTCGAGCAGTTTGCACTGATTCATGCGCATAATAAAATAATCAATATAATACTGATGGTGCGCCTTAAAGGAATTACTCTTGTATTCCCTTGCCTCCTCGATGATATCCCCGAGCCTCTCCTCCAGCATGGGGATATCATCCCAGACATTCCGTTCCGCCTGCCTCTCCATCAGGTAGTCCGCCATCCCCCGAAGAATATCCTGCAGGGTCTTTTCCACAAAACGCATACCCTTTATGATATGTTTCTTCTGTTTGTTATTCAGATAAAACATATTCAGCAGAAAGGCGATCGACACACCGATCAGCACCAGCATAAACTCGTTATAGAGAAAACCCGCGCTGAAGTCCTTCTCCATCATATAATGCGCCGCAATAACGCCGTTGACCGACAGCGTTGACTGCCATCCCGCCATCGCCGCCTGAAACACGATCACGAAGACCACCATGCCGTAAGCCACCCATGTACTGTATGCATGGGAGATCAGCAGCATTGCCATCAATGCGGTAAAAGCAAAAGTTCCAAGCCGTATAAAGGTAAACTTTACAGTCTCCCATTTTGTCCCCAAAAGCGATAAGAGCGTCACAGTTCCCGCCGAAACCGCAAACTCCAGATGTAAAAGGCTCGCGATATAGATGGCAAAAGCGCTTCCGACCGCAACCTTCAGCGCCAGAAGCAGATTCTTTTCTATTTTCCTTCTCGTTTTAATACTCATTGTTCACCCTCCCCCTTCAACCGGATGCTGCCTGTCATCTTTTGTCGTTATGATACATCTTAGCCCTTTTCGGCGGGTTTTACAATGAGTTTTTTTACCGCTTCTTACTCCCAGTACTCCTTTCTCTGCCTCTCGCCGAGGCCTTCCACGAACGCCTGTTTGTATTTCAGGAACTCCTCCAGATCCATTAAAATATGGTACAGCAGCGCGCGGCTCTCAAACTCCTCCCGGGATTCCGGCAGTTCCTCCTTTTCCATCTCCGCAAAAATCTCATTCAGCCTTACCATCTGTTTTTCCGGTACATTTTTCTCTACTACATAATCCGCCAGATAACGGATATAATCCGCTATGACCCTCGCCTGCTTCGGCATGCTGCGCATCTTTCTCATCTCATAGTGCAGGCTGTCCAGCATACGGCACTGGTCAAGGCGCATTTCAAAATAGTCCAGATAGTAATCATGATGGGACTCAAAGGTATTATCCTGATATTCCCTCGCCTCTTCCATCAGTTCCCGCAGTTTGCCCTCCAGCAGCGTGATATCCACCCAGACGCTTCGGCTCCTCTGCTCCTTCATCTGTTCCCCCATCAGATATCCCGCCACCTCCCGCAGGTCAGCCTGCATGGCGGTCTCCACATAGCGGATCCCTTCCATCAGATCCTTTTTCTGGCTCTTGTTCAGATGGAACAGATTCAGCACGATAGCGATCACAACGCCGATAAACACCAGCATAAACTCATTGAAAAGAAACGCCGGCGCAAAATCCTGCCTCGTCATATAGTGGGCGGTAATGATCGCGTTGACCGACAGCGTGGCGCGCCATCCCATCAGATTCGTAAGAAAAACAAGGAGAAAGACAATGACCCCGTAGGCGATCCACTCGCTGTGCATCCGGGGCATGATCAGAAAGATCAGCATCACCGTGAGGAAAAAAGTCCCCAGCCTGACCAGGGAAAACTTTACGGTCTCCCACTTTGTCCCCAGAAGCGATAACAGCGTCACCGTCCCCGCGGAAACCGCGTATTCCAGCTCAAGCGCCTCCGCTATATAGATGGCAATCCCGCAGCCGACAGCGATCTTTACCGCCAGAAGCACTGTTTTTTTCAGCTTTCTTTTCATCTCCGCACTCATGGCATAACCCCCTTATAACATTATTCCCGTTTTCATAATGATACCGGTTTTTGCAGGGTTTCACAACCATATTTTCGGATAAAACCTCTCGATGATCTGTGACGGTATGCTGCGCCTCTGCAAAGCGAGCGGCATCCTTTCCATGCCGATTAATGGATCGGTTGAATCAAAAAGGCTCGAATGTTAACCATTTCATTTTTATGGTTGACAAATCACCCTGCCGATGATACGATATTCTGGATCAAAAAATACAAAGTTATGTGTCTGCATGATATGGCAGGGAAAGCGACACGAAAAATAAGCTTCCCCACTTACATAAAACCCGCAGGCCCGGAAAGGACAGGAACATCCTATGAATACAAAAGCAACCACCCCCGTACAAAACGCAAAAGTACGGACAAACGAGAAAAGAAAAACCTATGACATGGCATACATAGCGGTCTTTACGGTACTCATTGCCATCTGTTCATGGATCTCCATTCCCATGACGGTTCCCTTTACCCTTCAGACCTTTGCCGTATTTTTATCCGTCTCCATACTCGGCGGAAGGCGCGGCACGATGGCGGTACTCGTCTATGTTCTGCTGGGTGCTGTCGGTATTCCCGTATTTGCAGGATTTACCGGCGGGCCCGGCATCATCCTGAACACCACCGGCGGGTATATTATCGGCTTTATCCTCTCCGCCCTGGTCATGTGGCTGACGGAAAGCCTGTTCGGCAAAAAACTCCCGGTTCAGATACTGTCTATGGTGCTCGGATTACTTGCATGTTATGCGGTCGGCACTGTTTGGTTTATGTTTGTCTATATGAGACAGACCGGCGCTGTCGGGCTGGGAACGGTGCTCGGCTGGTGCGTCATCCCCTTTATCATTCCCGACGCGGTCAAGATTGCGCTGGCTCTCATGCTCGGCAATACCCTGCGCAGGCCTTTGTCAAAAATCATGAACAATGCACAGGGCTAAGCGCAGTGCCCCAAAAAGCGTTATATCATACGCAGCCGTCTATTCAATTGCGGATATCATTTACCGGACATACTCCCGGGGATATCTGTACCGGAAAAGAGAGGAGACACAACAAAATGATATACAGGATCAGAGCACATCACGGCATGTGCTTTTCCTTTTTTCAGGGAAAGGGCTACAGCGGTGAGTTTACCGAAAACATGTGGAAGATGAAAGAAAAATTAAGTGAAAATCCCGAAGTGATACTGCTTTGCGGGGCCGACGACGTATGCGCACGCTGTCCCAATAATCTGTCCGGAAAATGCAGTTCGGCAGACAAAGTCGAAAACTATGACCGTCAGGTACTTGCCTGCTGCGGCCTGCGCGAAGGAGACAAGGTAAGGTGGGATGATTTTGTCCGGGCTGTACAGGCCCATATTCTGTCTCCCGGAAAGCGTCCGGACATCTGCGGCGGCTGCCAATGGGACAACCTGTGCCGTTAGCCGCCACTACCACCAATAGTGACGGCCGATGCTGTAAAGCATTGATCTGGTTGTTATTTGAGGGTAGCCGCTTCTCTGGCTTTCCCTTTTCTCAATATACCAAACAAAATAATAAGGTTCAAGACATTTTAATGATCTTCCTATAACCTATGACTCCAGCACCTGATAAAATTCCTCCAGCGTCCATCCCTTCTGTGTCAGGTAAGCCGCCGCTTCTTTTCCCACATAGCGGAAATGCCAGGGTTCATAACCGATACCGGTGATCTCTTCTTTCTCCTCCGGATACCGCAGAATAAATCCGTACTCATGACAGTGCTGCACAAGCCACCGGTTTCCCGGCTCACTCTTCTGGCTCTCGTCCATGATTGTGTTGGTGGAACAGAGAATATCCAGCGCCAGTCCCGTCTCATGCTCGGACTGTCCTGCGGGCATCGTATATTCATGGGTTTTTTCCAGCGCCGCCTCGTAGGAATAGCCCTTTGCCATATACTTCTGAACATCCTCATCCACCAGTCCCTGCTGATATTCCCTGTCCCGCCAGGCAGAAGCGATCCAAAACTGATACCCTTCCCGCCCCGCCGCCTCCAGCATGGCGCAGAGGTCCTCATAAAGAATATCCGCCGCCTCCAGCCTTCCCTTGCAGATACTGCGGAGCGCCGGCTGAGCGGATGCAGGCAGTTCATGCTCCTTATTTACCAGCAGCAGCAAAGACTCCCGCCCTGCATATAAATTCTGACACTCCTGTCGGATTTCCGGCGTGATCTCCTGAACAAACATGCCGTCTGGTCCCAGGCCGGCTTTCGCATCGATATCCCCTTCGGCACAGGCTTCCTCCGAAACGATTTTACTGTCCGCGTTCCCCGCTTCCTCCGCATGCACTTTTCCGTCCCGCCCGAAGAAGAAGTGGATAATCATCCAACAGGTTGCAATAACCCCCGCCAGCAGAAAGTAAATACACAATCCTCTCAGGATTCTGCGCTGCATTCTTTTTCTGTTCTGTATGCGGGATCTTTTTCTGCCGTTTCCGGTCCGCCTTCTCTGCCCGCTGTATGCAGATTCCCTGCTTCTGCTCTCATACGCAGGTTCCCTGCGCGCCGTCCGCCTTCCGCCCGCGCCGCCATAAACCGGTTCCTTCCACGCTGTACGTCTTTCGCCCGCGCCGCCATAAACCGGTTCTTTCCACGCTGTACGTCTTTCGCCCGCGCCGCCATAAACCGGTTCTTTCCACGCTGTACGTCTTTCGCCGCCTGCGGATCTGCCGCTCCTTTCTTTTTCTCTTTTATCGTAAACCTGTTCTGTGTATCTCTCCGGTATCCGCCTTGCGGCATTACCCTCATACATCTCCGGATTGATCGCTCTTCCCATATTCCTGTCCTCATATGAATCCTGCGCCATCTTTGATAACGCGCCTCCAAAAATACCTTCATTCTATAGGACAAGAATATCTGCTCCATGTATCGGACTTTACGCAAACCTGCATCAAAACTGCATCATTTCAAAAAATTCCCTGCATCCCGACTTCTGTATCCACACAGCAGCATCCGCAGCATCATAACCGCCGCTGATCCCTACTTCCAGCAGCATCTCATTTTTACTTTCCATATTCATATTCCTGTACGTCTCATCATCGGCAGAGTTCAGAATGAAAGCATCGTACTCCCAGTTATATATCTCTTCAGCCATCGTCCCCGCTTCCACAACACCATCAACCGACGCGCTGTTTGAGCCTGTTTCCGTATGATCCGTTTCCGTATCGTCCGCTCCCGTCTGGCCATCCTGAAAAGCGATGCATCCCGACAGCTCTCCCGGAAGATACAGATAAATAGCCTTATCCTCCGGCGTCACATCCCAGTACCTGCTCCAATCCTCCAGATTCTGATCCGTCAGAAACATCCGCAGGTCTATATTGTTCTCCACTTCAATGTCCGACCAGTATTTATTCCCGTTTGCAGCAAACAGTTCCGCCAGATCCCATCCGTACATGTCTGTGATACGCTGCCCGTCTCCCGCCATCGCTATGGCATATATTTTATAAAATTCCGCATCCAGACAGACGATCAGCCTGTCTGTCGCATATCTGGACAGACTCGAATCAACATTCTGAATTTTTTGCGTCTTTACCATCTCTTCATATTCATACCTCCGATATATCATCTGCTCATCCGTGATCTGAAAGGACAGTATCCAGAACTGAATCGGCGCCATCTCCCGACCGGCGGCAGTATCCTGCGCATTCATCTGAGTCTGTGCATAAGCAGTGACTTTTTCCCTTGAGATGAGGTTCTCTCCGGTAAGCTGCCACCACCAGTCCTCGCTGAACAGAGTATCCCTTACTCTGCTTTCCATTTCCTGATTAACAAGCTGGATCAGTTCTTCATCGCCGACCTTCTCGTCCGCCTCTTCCGCAGGCAGCGCCACAAGCTTATCCCCCGCCGTTTTCGCCCTTGCTATCGCCATGATCTTTTCCTGAAAGCTTGTATACGCCACCGCATAGGTACTTAAGTCCATATCCATGTAAGTGATCTGCATCAGCGTCCCCGCGTCATACAGGTTGTTGATCAGCTTGGGCGCCAGAAAAGCCCCCACCGTCAGAATGACCACCAAAAGAATACAAAGGCTTTTCCCCATCAGGCTGTCCAAAGAAAACCAGTTCCCGGCACTCTTTTTCTTTCCCGACATCGAAGCCCTTTTTACGCTTCTCCCGTTTTTTCCCTTCCTCTCAATCATCTTCCTCCTCCTCTTCCGGGAAGAATACATACACGCTTGTCCCTACACCTTCTTTACTGTCAATCTTCCAGAAGGCGTGATGGAGCCCTACGATCCTGCTGCAGAGCGTCATCCCGATCCCTGCGCCGCCTTCCTTTCTCGCCCTGGATTTATCCACCATATAAAAAGCTTCCGTGATCCTGCCCACCTCCTCGGCGGGAATCCCGCAGCCGTTATCCTCCACCGTAAAACTATAGCCTTTTTTCTCCTGCTTTCCGGTCAGCAGGATCTTTCCCTGCTCTCCCTCTTCATATTTTGTTCTGCCGCACGCCTTAGAAGCGTTATCGATCAGATTGCCGAACAAAGAACAGAGCAGATCCATATCTCCCCATACGATCCCCGGTGCGACGGTTTTCTCCAATACCACCTTTTTCTCCCATAAAAGCCGCTTCGTAAAACGCTCTATCTCATAGGCAAGTTCCCTTGCCTTTATGGGCTTTAACGTGGTCCCCTGCTTATCCACCCGCACCAGTTCCATCATCTTATAGGAGAGCCGCTCCAGCCTCTTTCCCTGCTTGTATATATAATCCGAGGAACTCCGCTTCTCCTCCTCCGACAGGTTCATACTCCGCAGCATATCCCCGTAGCCGATGATGGACGTCAGCGGCGTTTTCAGTTCATGGGCAAAAGCGCCCGTAAACTCCTCCTGCCGCCTCGCCGCATCCTCTAAATCCCAGATACTCTTCTCCAGCCTCCTTGCCATCCGGTTAAACTCCATCATCAGGCCCGCCAGTTCGTCCTCCCCCTTGACTTCCACCCGGCTCTGATAATTTCCTCTGGCGAAATCCCTTGTGGCTTTCATAAGCTGCCGGATCGGTTTCGTGAAATGGTATGCCAGAAACCAGGAGACAGGAACGGACAGCACAATTACAACCAGCACCATATTTCGGTACTGCTCATAAAGCCTGTCCCTTGCATCATACACATATTGAATATTTCTGCCGAATGCCAGATAATAGTTTCCGTTGCTGCTCCTGATCTGGGAAAGCGCTTCCAGATAATGCCCCGCCTCGGTATCGCTGAGGCGCCACATCGCCCGCTCCGTCCCGATATTCTCCGCCATCAGCGCCCCGTAATACATCCCGTTTTTATAGATAAGCTGCCGCTGCTCATTATACAGCGCAATGCCGTTCTCCTGATTCCCGATACTGTCCTCGATAGTTTCCGACATCTCTGTCATAACACTGTTCTCTATCGGATACCCCTCCGGCAAAGCTTCCATAGACGCCAAAAGCGCGAACTGAAACATTTTCCATTCTTCCAGTCCCCGCTCTTTTTCCCTCTCCAGCATGATCTGGAAAGACGTCTGTAAAAAAATGCAGCCGAATACCGCAAACAATATTACCAGCAGACATACGATCGCGGTAAACTGTTTCCAAAATAACTTCATAGCATAGTGCTCCTGAACCGGTATCCCACCTTATATACCGATTCGATCTGCTGCTCCAGCCCCGCCTTCCGGCGCAGCCTCTGTACATGCAGATCCACGGTCCGGCTGTCCCCCATATAAGGGCTGTCCCAGACCTGCTCATAGATCATCTCCCGGTACAGCGCCCGGTCGGGATTTCTCATAAACAGCAGCAGAAGGTCAAACTCCTTGCAGGTCAGGTTGATATCCCTGCCGCCTTTTTTCACCGTTCTTGCGACCACATTGATCTCCAGATCCCCGATTCTGATATCCTGCTCCACCTTATGGAACCTGCGCAGCACATTTTCCACCCGCGCCAGCAGTTCTATGATCTCAAAGGGCTTTGTAATATAGTCGTCCGCCCCCAGCCTTAACCCTTTTACCTTATCTATCGTCTCGCCCTTTGCCGACAAAAAGATCACCGGCATATTCAGGCTTTTCGCGTACTCCAGCAGTTCATACCCGTTGATGCCGGGCAGCATGATATCAAACAGGCACAGATCATAACTGTTCTTTTCCAGCATATCCGCTCCCGTGTTCCCGTCATTTGCAACCTCACAGCTATAACCCGCATGCTGCAGATTGATCCTGATCAGGTTTGCAATCGCTTCCTCGTCTTCCACAATCAATATTTTATTCAAAGGCTCATCCTGCTCTTTCCCATTGCTGTCTGCGGACCGCTAACCCTGCAGTCCCAATGTCTCTTCCATACGTAAAATCACCGCATCATACTCTCTGCTGTATTCTATAATGCATTTGCATCAAAGTTGTGTCATATTTTTAACAAAATGTTGCATATTTCCTTAACAAAATATTTACTGCGATCTTTTTTCTTTATCTATCCATAAGTCCGCAAATGCCAGAATATGCCGTTTTTTCTCCTGCATCCCGTTTTGCTCTTTTCAGAACGGAAAGAGCTTCGTTATGAGATTTTATAATTATATCACATACGAAGCCCATTTTCACTATATAGCATTCAATATACCAAAGCCCTGTTTTTTCCGCTCAGCGAATTCTGGCCACACTCTCTCCGGGCACCAGCTTAAACGGCACAACTCTGTGGATCGGATGCCCGCCGCGGACAAAGGCACGAAGCATGGAATCCACCCCCTGCTCTGCAAGCTGTTTCGTATCCTGCTGAATCGTTGTCAGCCGCGGCAGGGAATACTGCCCGGTGACAACACCGTCATATCCCACCACGGAAATATCCTCAGGCACCCGTTTTCCCATATCGCAGAACGCGCGGATCGCTCCGAGCGCCATCACATCACTCAGCGCAAAGACCGCCGTCAGATCCGGCCTGCGCAGCAACAGCCGCTCGGCTGCCGCATAGGCATCCGGCATGGAATACCTGCACTGCTCGCACTGCTGTTCCAGATCAAACGGAATCTGCAGCCGCTCGCAAGCCCTCCTGCATCCCTCCAACCGACGGTAACTGATCTGCGTGCCGGATAAATTTCCGCCCAGAACACCGATATTGCGATGCCCCAGACGCGCCAGCAGATCAATCACCTGCTCGGCCGCCTGTTCATCATCCGTTGTAAAAGAGGAAAGGTTTTTAAATCCCAGACTCTCCGCGTTGTTTGTCAACAGTACACAGGGCACAGCGATCGGCCCGAAATCCGCCTTGAACTGCTCCAGATCACCGCCCAAAAACAAAAATCCCCGGGGCTTGCGCTCCCTGCAGAGTTTCAGCGCATATGCCACTTCATTGGCGTCCTCATCCAGATAATAAACAGCGGCATCCTGTCCCGCCTCCCGTAAGAGCGCCTGAATTTCTTCCACCAGATCGGCAAACAGCAGATTCTTCGTTCCCTTGACAATGATCGCAATACTGCCGCTCGCCTGCTGTTTTAAATGTTTTGCATTGGAGTTCGGCATAAAGCCATACTCATTCACAACAGCCATTACTTTCCTGCGCGTTTCCTCGCTGACATCCGGATGATTGTTGAGTACCCGTGACACCGTTGCCACACCGCATCCGGAAAATCTCGCAATATCCTTGATAGTCATATTAGCCCCTTTTCCTTCCGGCTTCCGGTAATGTCCGAAAAAGCCGGAATCCGCCTTTTTCATCAGCCTTTTACCGCGCCTGCCGCCACGCCTTTGATGATATGTTTCTGGCATGCAAGATAGAAGATAATAACCGGAATAATGCTCATCAGGATAAGCGCCATCGTCGCACCCAGATCCACCGTGCCGTAGCTTCCCTTCAGATACTGGATATGAATCGGGATCGTACGGTATTCGTTGATATCAAGTACCAGCACCGGCAGCAGATAGTCGTTCCACACCCACATGATCTCCAGAATCCCTACGGAGATCATCGTCGGCTTTAACATCGGGACAACCACCGTAAAGAAAGTCCTAACCGGCCCGCAGCCGTCGATGGATGCCGCTTCCTCGATCTCCAACGGAATCGCCTTCACGAAACCGACAAACATAAAGATCGCCAGCCCCGCTCCAAATCCCAGATAAACGATCGGAATCGTCCAGGGCGTATTCAGATGCAGCTTATCTGCCGTCTTTGACAAAGTGAACATCACCATCTGGAATGGTACGACCATTGAAAATACACACAAAAAGTACACTGCCCGGCAGAAAGCCGAATCCACTCTGGCAATATACCACGCCGCCATGGACGTACACAGCAGGATCAGAAACGTGGACAGTAATGTGATCACAACACTGTACATGACACTCTTTGCAAAGGGATAGTTGCCAAATGTCATCCCCTTGATAAAGTTATCGAATCCGGCGCTCATCTCTCCGGTGGGGAGCGCAAAAGTATCGGTCTTGACAAAGGTATTTTGTTTAAAAGAATTGATCACTACCGCCAGCACGGGCAGTACATAAATAATGCTGACCACAGCCAATATCACAGAAAGAAGCGTTTTTCGTCCGCCCGCTGCGGAAACTGTATTCTTTTTCATTACTGCTGTACCTCCTTTTTACGTGTATAGCCAAGCTGAAGCAGTCCCAGGCCTGCCACCAGAATGAAGAAGATCACCGCTTTCGCCTGTGCCACGCCCTGTGAAGTGGTATTGGAACTGTAGAACGTATTGTAAATATTAAGCGCCAGCATCTCCGTCGTCTTGATGGTTGCTCCGCCCGGCTGGATCACGAAAGGCTGCCCTCCGGTAAGCGCCAGGTTCTGATCAAAGAGCTTGAAACCGTTTGTCAGGGAAAGGAAGATGCAGATCGTAAAGGAACTCATCACATTAGGAATCGTCACCTTAAATAATGTCTGCAGGGATGTCGCGCCGTCGATACGCGCCGCTTCCAGAATATCTCCCGGCACATTCTGCAGTCCCGCGATATAAATGATCATCATATAGCCGACCTGCTGCCAGCACATTAAGATAATCAGGCCCCAGAAGCCGTATTTGCTCTCCAGCAGAATGGATGTCTGATAACGTCCCAGAATACCATCAAAGATCATTGACCATATGTAACCTAATACAATGCCGCCGATCAGGTTCGGCATAAAAAATACGGTACGGAACAGATTGCTGCCTTTAATCTCCAGTGTCAGGAAATATGCCACCATAAACGCCAGCACATTGATAATAACCAGCGAGACAATGGCAAACATCGCCGTATACCAGAATGCATGGCGGAAAGACGCGTCCTGGAACACCTTCACGTAATTTGCAAAGCCGATAAACTTCGCATCAGAAATCAGACGGAACTGGCACATGGACAGCCAGATTCCCTGAATGAAAGGCCAGATGAAGCCGATGGTAAAAGCGATCAGCACGGGACCCATAAATAAAAATCCCCAGCGTCTGGTGGCCTTTGTAATGGAATTACTATTGGTGTTTTTCTTATTTTTCATGGTATCAACTCCCGGTTTTGGTTTTAAATAGTGAGCCGCGCCCACAATGCAGGATTCGCTCTGCGAATCCGTAAATCCGAAATGGTTTCCCTTTTGACTGAAAAGCGGGGCGGATAAAGTCCGTCCCGCCGCCTGTTTTCTATACCAGTCTTATATCCTTCATTTATCAGCCGTTTACGTTATTATATTCCACTGCCCAGCCGTCTACAAAAGCGGTACGTACTGTCTCCCAGTTTGCATCGGACTGATCTGCGTTATACTGATTCAGAGCGCTTACCAAAGTAGCACGATAAGAATCTACGTTAGGCTGGAAGTTGGTTGCCCAGTTCATGACATAGCATCCGTTTTCCGAATACTGGTTAGCTGCCGCAAGGAACCCGTTGGTGGACTCTGCCGCCTGCTTATAAGGCATAACGCCGAAGGTATCCACTAACTTACGGGAAGCATCAGGATCTGTTACACACCAAACCATAAAGTCCATCGTTGCCTGCTGGTCTTCCTCGGAAGCCTTGCAGTTGATCGCCCAGCAGTTCTCTGTACCGCAGTTCAAGCCTGCCTTTTCCTCACCGGCAACGCCGCAGTAGTAGGGGATCATCGTAGCATTCGGCACATCGTCTTTCACTGCTTCGTATTCCCAGGAACCGTTTACAAAAAATGCTGCCTTCCCTGTCTTGAATTCATTTTCCGCATCATGTCCGCCGGTAGCCAGTTCCTTCGGATCTGTCAGGCTGTTGTTGATGCAGAGGTCATACAGATTTTTAAAGTTATCCATATACTTTCCGGAGATAGTTGCCGGGCACTCTGTCCAGATATCGCCTTCCTGTTCATAATAATACTCCAGATTTGCCATATGTCCTGTAAAACGCCAGGAAGAAGAATCATCCATATCAGAGGAAGAGAACGCGTCAAAGCCAAGTTCGCCTGCGCGGGAGTGGATATCTTCTGCCACTGCCTTTAAGCTGTCAAAATCCTTGATCTCGTCCATGGTATGGCCTGCCGCTTCGATCAGATCGGGATTTACGATAATACCGTAGCACTCATAGCAGTAACCGATGGAAACCAGTTTGCCGCTCTCGTCATAGAGGTTGTAAGCGTCTGTATTCAGTTCATTGGCAATGGGTGTGCCTGTCAGATCCAGTGCATACTCAGCCCAACTCTTCACACCTTCCTGATTTCCGATAACAAACAATGTCGGGGGCGCGGATTTATCCATTTCAGACAGCAGCGTTGTGGAATATGTACCTGAAGCCGCCGTAACTACTTTCACCGGCACACCAGTCTGTTCCGTATAGGTCTTTGCGACGTCCTGTAATACTTCATCGGATTCGGGCTTAAAATTCAGCCAGTAAACGGAGCCGGAACCGGAACCGGAACCGGAGCCCGAGTCCGAGTCACTGCTCTCTGCCCCCCCGTTTTCATCTGCCGCCGGAGCCTCTGTCCCGTCTGCTGCCGGGGTTTCCGTGTCTGCACTGTCGCCGCAGCCCGCCAACATGGACAGGGAAAGAACCGTACCAAGAGCCAGTGCTAAAAATTTGTTGTTCTTTTTCATTTTATATCCTCCTGTTTTGATAAATTTGTGTTATTGAAAACGCTACCGGAATCGTTACTGGTAACGTTTCCAATTCATGTATTTATTGTAACCTTTTTCACAAAAATATGCAAGAGGATTTTTCAATATACATCATTTTCAGGAATTTGTTCAAAAAACCAAATTAATTTTTAGCTATTTTGCACAATTCCCGCAGCTTAACAGCAGTATTATGGCATAAGACAAAACAAAGAGTCCGGCGTACCGGACTCTAAAACCGAAGCGCGGCCGCATCAGCCGCCATATTCCCTGAACACAGGCCATGCTTATTGCATTCCTCCGTATTACTCCCAGTTCATCCGCCCATACCTCAGGGCAGTTTCACGGATCTCATCCCGCAGTTTGGTGGAAAGCTGTTTTTCGGTGACGCGCCACCTCCAGTTAATTCCCACCGTGGAGGGTTTGTTGATCCGGCTGCGGTTGTCGCACCCCAGATAATCCTGCAGCGGAATGATACAGGCCTTCGACCTGCTGCGCATGATCAGCGCGATAAACGTCCGGTAAAGTTCCTCATCCGGCGTCAGATAATCGCACAGGTAATCCCTTGCCATCTGTCTCTCCCTCCCGGTGATGGACCGGAACCACCCGGTGATCGTCTCGTTGTCGTGGGTGCCCGTGTAAGCCACACTGTTCTCAATATAATTATGGGGCAGATAATCGTTTGCCGCGCCGGAATCCCTTGAATCAAAAGCAAACTCCAACACTTTCATACCCGGAAAACCGCTTTCCCGGACCAGTTCCCGGACAGAGTCCGTCACATAACCCAGATCCTCCGCAATCACTTCCCGCCTGCCCAGACGCTGCTCCACCCGGCGGAACAGATCGATGCCCGGGCCCTTTTCCCAGTGCCCTTCCTTTGCGGTCTCAGCGCCGTAAGGAATGGAAAAATACTCATCAAATCCCCTGAAATGATCGATCCGCACTACATCATACAGGCGAAAACAAAAGGAAAGCCTTGATATCCACCATTCATATCCGGTACTTCGATGATAGTCCCAGCGATAGAGCGGATTCCCCCAAAGCTGTCCGTCGGCAGAAAATCCGTCCGGCGGACAGCCCGCCACTGCGGTGGGAATGTTCTGCCCATCCAGCTGAAACAGTTCAGGACTCGCCCAGGTGTCCGCACTGTCCATTGCCACATAAATCGGGATATCCCCGATGATGCGTATGCCCTGCCGATTCGCGTAATCTTTCAGAGCATACCACTGCTCGAAAAACTTAAACTGCAGGTACTGGTGAAACTCGATCTCAAAATACAGCTCCCGCCTGTAGTAATCCATTGCATAGCCGTATCTAAGCCGGATATCCTCCGCCCACCCGCTCCATGCCGCACCGTCAAAGCGGGATTTCACCGCCATAAACAGAGCGTAATCTGAAAGCCACCAACGGTTTTCCTCCACAAAACGCAGATACGCCCGATTTTCCGTGACACGGCTCCGCTCATAGGCTTTGCGCAGCAGAGGATAACGGTTTTCATAAAGCTTTTGATATGCAATGTCCTGTTTTTCATTTCCCAGATCGGCAGCTTCGCACTCCTCTTTTGTCAGCACACCTTCCTCGATCAGCGCTTCCAGGCTGATAAAATAAGGATTTCCTGCAAAGGTGGAAAAAGACTGGTAGGGAGAATCGCCATAGCTTGTGGGGCCTAACGGCAGAATCTGCCAGTAAGTCTGCCCCGCCGCCTTAAGCCAGTCCACAAAATCGTAGGCGCTTTTGGAAAAGCAGCCGATGCCGTAAGCAGACGGCAGGCTGAATATCGGAAGTAAAATACCCGCAGTTCGTTTCATCAATACAGTTCCTTCTTTCTTTCAACTGTATTTGATAATATCACGTTCCGATTTTTCTTTCAAGAGCGGTTTCCACTTTACAAAACCTCTTCATCGCTATTTTCCTCCTCCGCCTCATGATACGCCAGCCTGATATCCTCCTTTGTAAGATGCCGGAATCGCTTCAGCCCCGCGCCGAGAATCCGGAAGCTGTTTACGATCGTGTCGAACACTCCCGCCTGATACATATTGACAAAAATGATCCCAATCGGTACCGCTATGATCATACCGAAAATACCCGACACCTTATAGCCGATATAAAGCAGAAAGACCGTCGGCAGCGTATGCATTCCCATGGAGTCCCCCATGATCTTCGGCTGGATCACCTGGCGCACGATCTGGGAAACGCCCCAGATAAGCGCCAGCCCGATGGCAAGCTTATAATTTCTCCCGAACACTTCAAATACGATCCACGGCCAGAGGATCGTCCCCGTTCCGAAAACCGGCAGAAAATCCAGCACCGCAATAAAGATCGCCAGTACCGGCGCATAGCTGATCCGAAGAATGAGCAGTCCTGCCGCCACGATCAGATAGATCCAGCATTCTATCTTAAGCTGCGCCTTCAAATAACCGCCTACCGCACTGGACAAACTCACCCGTATCATATCCCAGTATTTTTTCATGGTCTCCGGCATATAATCCTGCATGAAATTCCGCATATTGGCACGCTCCGCCGTAAACGCAAAAGCAGCCACAAGGCACATGATGACCGCCACAAACAGATTAGGCAGCTGCTTTGCCATACTTCCGAGCCACGACATGGAAGGCGTGCCGAGCCCGGCTACCCACTCTCCCAAAGAATTCTCCACATTCTCAAAAAAATAAGCCCAGCTCTCCTGCACATCCTTCGGCAGAGAAGCGAACAGCCGCGAAAAACTACGGCTGATCTCGTCGATCTGAAGCTGCAGGCCCTCCCAGATATCCGGCAGATCATGCATCAGCCCCTGTATCTGATCGATCAGAAACGCCGCTACGCCGTATCCGATCAGAACGATCAACGCGATCACCGCAATGATCACGCATGCCGTTCCCGCCTTTCGCCTGATCTTCAACTTCTCTTCCAGAAACTTCACCATAGGGCTTGCCAGCAGCGCAATGATCCACGCCACCACGAAGGGCATGAAAAATGACAATACTCTGGGCAGCACTATGATCAGTAAAACCAGTCCGATCAGCGCCAGTATAATATTGGTGAGTGCCTTGCAATAAGCTTTTGTTTCCTGTTTCATCCTGTGCTCTCCTGTTTTCCTCCGGCTCTTCTATCTTTCATGATCTCCGCCTTCCGGCATATTTCCCGCCGCCTTTTTAAACCGTCAGCTATTCCGTATCGTGCCGCCCGTTCAGACCGACAGCTATTCCGTAACATGCTCTCTTTTACCGCTTTCGGAATCTCCGGATCTGCTGTGCCGTGCGCTCTCCTGCCGTTTCCGGAATCATCAGATTTTCCGTACAATACCGCCCTGCACCTACCTCTTCAGCCGTCAGTCTTCCTGCTCCCCGTCCTCCTCAAAGGAGGCAAGCATATCATCCAGCAGCGCATATATCTCATCCCGCCCCTGTTTTGTCATGGCGGAAAAAGGTATGACGATCGTCTCTTTCGGCGCTTCCAGTCCCTCCCGTATCATCTTCATATGCTTTGACAGCTGGCTTCTTTTGATCTTATCCATCTTTGTCGCGATGATGATCGGAAAATACCCCTGCGCCCTCATCCATTCATACATCTGCTTATCATGCTTTCCCGGCTCATGCCGGATGTCGATGAGCAGAAATACCGCATACAGCATCTCGGAAGTATGGAGATATCTCTCTATCATCTTTCCCCATTTTTCCTTTACTGAAACATTCGCGTTGGCATAACCGTATCCCGGCAGATCCACCAGATAAAAATCATCATTCACATTGTAGTAATTGATCGTCTGGGTCTTTCCCGGCTGGGAGCTTGTGCGGGCTAATGACTTCCTGTTCATGATCGCATTGATCAGGGATGACTTCCCCACATTGCTCTTTCCCGCAAAGGCAACTTCCATTTTCGTATTTTCAGGAAACGTACTCGTGATACCGCATACCGTTTCCAGTTCCACTTTTTTGATAACCATATTTCCCTCTCTTATATTAGACGCCAAAATCCGTCAAAAGGATTCCCTTTTTGTATTAAAATTTCATAAAATAAAAAGAAAAGGAGGCGCACCGATCCTGACCGCCCCCTTTTATCTTCTATTTCCTATCGTCAGCAAATGCCAAAAGCAGCATTGCCCTGTCTTTTGTCATCCTGCTTCTTACTTTGCTTCCCTGAGCTGTTCTCCCACATGAAGTACCAGCGGGCTGCTTTTGCCTTCGATCGCGTTCTTTGTGATTACGCACTCCTCGATCGTCTCGTCCGAGGGAATCCGGTACATCACATCCATCATGGCATGCTCCATAATGGAACGAAGGCCCCTTGCGCCGGTCTTTCTCTCCATTGCCATCTTAGCGATCGCCTCAACGGCATCCTCCTCGAAACTCAGCTTTACACCGTCTAAATCAAACAGTCTCTGGTACTGCTTGATCAGCGCATTTTTCGGCTCCTTCAGGATGCGTTTCAAGGCTTCTTCATCGAGTCCCTCCAACGCCACATTGATCGGCATACGCCCTACAAATTCCGGGATCAGCCCGAATTTTACCAGATCCTGCGGTGTAGCCTCCTTCAGCAGGGAATTCTTTCCGTAGATATTCTTCTTACCGGATACCTCCGCCCCGAAACCAATGGACTTCCGGTCCAGCCTTGTCTCGATGATCTTCTCAAGCCCGTCAAAAGCGCCGCCGCAGATAAACAGAATATTGGTGGTGTCGATCTGGATCAGCTCCTGATGGGGATGCTTTCTGCCGCCCTGCGGCGGTACGCTGGCTTCCGTGCCCTCGATGATCTTAAGGAGCGCCTGCTGTACGCCTTCGCCGGATACATCCCTTGTGATCGAGACATTCTCGCCCTTTTTGGTGATCTTATCGATCTCATCGATATAGATGATACCGTACTGCGCCCGCTCCACGTCATAGTCAGCCGCCTGGATCAGCTTCAGCAGGATATTTTCCACATCCTCGCCCACATAGCCGGCTTCCGTCAGCGTCGTCGCGTCCGCGATCGCAAAGGGCACGTTGATGATCTTCGCGAGAGTCTGCGCCAGATAGGTTTTTCCGGAGCCGGTGGGTCCTACGATAATGATGTTGCTCTTCTGCAGCTCCACATCATCCGGTCCCTGCTCCGCCAGCACTCGTTTATAGTGGTTATACACCGAAACCGCCAGCACCTTTTTCGCCTCTTCCTGTCCGATCACATAATCATCCAGAAATTCCTTGATTTCCACCGGTTTTAAGAGATTGATCTCCATCTCGTCCTGTACCGGCTGTTCTTCTTCGTACTCCTCCTCGATAATATCCGCACAGATATCCACACATTCGTCACAGATATAGATACCGTTCGGACCGGCGATCAGCTTCCTCACCTGATCCTGAGTTTTATTGCAGAAGGAGCATCTCACTCTGTTGTCATTATTCTTTCCTGCCATTTATTTTCCGATTCCTTTCCCGCCGTCCGGATTTTTCGCTTATTCCTTTTTGGAATCTTCGTCTTCCTTCTCACGGTTTGTCATAACTTTATCAATAATGCCAAATTCCATTGCTTCCTGTGCGCTCATCCAGTTATCACGTTCTGTCGCCGCACAGATCACCTCGTAATCCTTGCCGGTATTTTCCGCCAGCATCCGGTTCAATTTTTCTTTGGTCTTCAGCAGATGCTTTGTGGTGATCTCCACATCCGTCGCCTGTCCCTGGGCGCCGCCCAGAACCTGATGGATCATCACCTCCGCATTCGGAAGCGCAAACCGTTTTCCCTTCGTGCCGCCTGCCAAAAGGAAAGAGCCCATGCTGGCCGCAAGCCCGATACAGTTGGTGGACACGTCACATTTAATGTACTGCATTGTATCATAAATTGCAAGACCTGCCGACACGGAGCCGCCGGGGCTGTTAATATAGATCTGGATATCCTTTTCCGTATCCATCGCTTCCAGATATAAAAGCTGTGCCGTAATGGACGCCGCCATGGCGTCATTCACCTCACCTACCAGAAAGATGATCCTCTCCGCTAAAAGGCGGGAATAAATATCATAGGAACGCTCTCCCTGATTTGTCTGTTCAATAACATATGGTGTTAAATAATTTTTTATCATAACCCTTACCTTCTTTCCCGGTTTTTTTATAAAAACTTCAACCTTTTTTAAGACTTCTCTTTAGACAACCAATGCTATAAAATCCGATTCTTCAAATTTTATAGCATTGTATTATGATTTATTCTGTTTACTCTTCTGTTTTTTCTTTTTCTACCGCATTTTCCGCCACAAACTCGATCGCTTTGCGCACCGCGATATCAGCCATGATGGATTTCTTTTCCTTCTCGCCCATCATCTCTTTCACCTTGTCCGCTTCGATCTGGTAAGCGTCCGCCATCACCTTCATCTCTTCCTCGTACTCTTCCTCGGAAGCAGTGATATTCTCTGCTTTTGCGACAGCTTCCATACAGAGTCTGGACTTGATCTTTCTCTCCGCCTGAGGCTTTAACTGCTCAAGCATACCCTCCTTCGTGGATCCGGTCATCTGCATATACTGCTCCATCTGGATACCCTGCATTGTGATCCTCTGGGCAAACTGGTCATACATCTGGCGCTGTTCCGTGGTGAGCATCGCTTCGGGAATCTCGATCTTGGCATTCTCCACAACTGCAGCCATTGCCGCATCTTCCTTTTCTTCCTTCGCCTGTTTTGCCTTTTTCTCCTCCAAGCCTTTTCTGACATTCGCTTTGTACTCTTCAAGAGTATCGTATTCGGAAACCTCGGAAGCGAACTCATCATCAAGCTCCGGCAGTTCCTTCGCCTTGATCTCTTTTACAGTGCATTTAAACACAGCGTCTTTTCCTGCAAGATGCTCTGCATTGTAGTCTTCCGGGAAGGTAACGTTTACTTCCACTTCCTTATTTAATTCCGCACCGATCAGCTGTTCTTCAAAACCCGGGATAAAAGCGCCGGAACCGATGGTCAGCGGATAATTCTCGCCCTTGCCGCCTTCAAAAGCAACGCCGTCCACAAAGCCCTCAAAATCAAGCTCTGTCATATCGCCGTCCTGTACCGGCCTGTCCTCCACGGACACCATCCTTGCGCTGTTGTCTCTCTCCCTGTCAATCTCCGCATTTACTTCCTCTTCGGTTACTTCAGCGGAAAATTTATCGATCTCAACGCCTTTATAATCACCCAGTTTTACTTCCGGCTTTAAGGCAACCACCGCCGTAAAGATAAAGGGCTTTCCGCTCTCGATCTGTACCACATCGATCTCGGGGGAAGAGGTGATCTCCTCCCCGCACTCTTCATAAGCCTTTTCATAAGCATCGGGAATAATCGCGTTTGCCGCGTCTTCATAGAAAATTCCTGCGCCGTACATATTTTCAATCATCTTCCGGGGTGCTTTTCCTTTTCTGAAGCCCGGAATCTGGATCCTGTTTCTCTGTCTCTTATAAACTGTATCCACAGCCTTCTCAAACTCTTCAGCCGACACTTCGATGGTCAGCTTTGCCATACTCTTTTCCAGTTTTTCTACCTGTAAACTCATTCTCCTATTTTCCTCCTTCATGGTGTTTATCCCCATGTACACAGTCATTTTACGATTATAGCACAGTTTTTTTTTAAATACCAGTGTTTTTTCCTGAATTTAAGCCATTTCTTGTAACAACTCAACCTTCGGCTTCTCTGTTACCATTTCTCTCCCGATTCTTTTTTCTTCCGGGCCCTTTATTTGGATTCCAGTTTCATCGTCAGCGCGATCCTCTTTTTCGCCACATCCACGGAGATCACCTTCACATCCACAATATCCCCGACGCTGACCGCCTCCAACGGATGTTTGATAAACCGGTCCGTCATCTGGGAAATATGCACCAGGCCGTCCTGATGAACGCCGATATCCACAAAGGCACCGAAGTCCACGATATTGCGCACTGTCCCTTTCAGTACCATCCCCGGTTTCAAATCCTCCAGATCCAGCACATCGCTGCGCAGGATCGGCGCAGGCATATCCTCCCTCGGATCTCTTGCGGGCTTTTCCAGTTCCTTTACGATATCCTCCAGCGTCAGTTCCCCGATGCCCAGCTCCTGTGCCAGTTTCTTTTTATCTTTTATCTTCGCGGAAAGGCTTCCCGCCTTCTTCCCGCCGATCTTTGCCTCTTTCTGGAGCAGGCGCACCTCTTCCATGGTCAGCCCCAGCTTTTCCATCAGCTTCCCTGCCGCCTCATAGGATTCGGGATGTACGCTGGTGGCATCCAGCGGATTTTCCCCGTCCGTGATCCGCATAAATCCGGCGCACTGCTCAAACGCTTTAGGACCGAGCTTGGACACTTTCAGCAGCTGTTTCCGGGAGACAAATCTGCCGTTCTCTTCCCGGTAAGCCACAATATTTTTCGCCAGCGTTTTGGAGATGCCGGAAATATATTCAAGGAGCGGCGCGGACGCCGTATTTAAGTCGACCCCTACCCTATTTACCGCCGATTCCACCACGCCGGTCAGCGCCTCGCCCAGCTTTTTCTGGTTCATATCATGCTGATACTGTCCCACGCCGATGGCTTTCGGCTCGATCTTCACAAGTTCCGCCAGCGGGTCCTGCAGCCGCCTTGCAATGGAAGCCGCGCTCCGCTGTCCCACATCAAATTCCGGAAATTCCTCGGTGGCAAGCTTGCTGGCGGAATACACTGACGCGCCTGCCTCGTTGACGATTACATACTGCACCGGCGTATCCAGCTCCTTCAGCAGATCCACGATGATCTGCTCGGATTCCCGGGATGCCGTGCCGTTTCCCACGGAAATCAGGGAAATGTTATATTTTCCGATCAGCTTTTTCAGTTCCGCCTTGCTTTCCGCCACTTTATTCTGGGGCGGCGTCGGATAGATCACCTTCGTATCCAGTACCTTTCCGGTGGCATCCACAACGGCAAGCTTACAGCCGGTACGGAATGCCGGGTCCCATCCCAGCACCACCTTTCCCGTGATCGGCGGCTGCATCAGAAGCTGTTCCAGATTCTTGCCGAATACGTTAATCGCGCCGTCCTCCGCCTTTTCCGTCAATTCGTTCCTGATCTCCCTTTCGATGGCGGGCTGGATCAGGCGGTGGTAACTGTCCTCAGCCACATCTTTTAAGACAGGCGTTGTATATTCATTATTGACCAGAATAGTCATTTTCTCCAGATAGCGGATCACTTCCTCTTCCGGGGCTTTCACTTTTACCGTTAATATCTTTTCCTTTTCGCCCCTGTTCAGCGCAAGCACCCTGTGTCCCGCCGCTTTTTTCAGCGGCTCTTCATAAGCGTAGTACATCTCGTACACACTCTCTTTCTCCGCATCCTTCGCCTCGCTGACAAGGCTTCCCTCCCGCATGGTCAGGTTACGGATAAAGGTTCTGTAATCGGCCTCATCGGAGATCGCCTCCGCCAGAATGTCCTTTGCCCCCTGCAGCGCCTCCTGCGCCGTCGCAACGCCCTTTTCTTCGTCGATATATTTCTCCGCCTCTTTCTCCACCGGCGCCTTCGCGCTCTGCAGTTTAATATAGAGAGCAAGCGGTTCCAGCCCTTTTTCCTTTGCCACACTGGCCCTTGTCTTCCGTTTCGGCCTGTAAGGGCGGTACAGGTCCTCCACCAGTACCTGTGTCTCCGCCGCCAGGATCTTCTCCCGCAGTTCTTCCGTCAACATCCCCTGTTCCTCGATACTGCCAAGTACCTGCTCCTTCTTTTCTTCCAGTGCGCGCAGATAGTTCAGCCTTTCGTATAAATTACGAAGCACTTCATCATTTAAAGAACCCGTGGCTTCTTTTCTGTAACGGGAAATAAAGGGAATCGTATTGCCTTCATCGATCAGATTGACTGCCGCCTCAACCTGCCATTTCTGTACCTGTAATTCTTTCGCGATCTTTGCATTAATATCCATAATAATAACCATATCCTTTTCCGTCATAGTCAGCAGGCTTTTATGTATTTCCGCCGGTTTTTCCCGCAGCTTTCATATAAGCCAAAGCCATGCTGTTTATTATCCATCGGATATCATATCATGATTTTGCCGCTTTTGCCACATTAAAATAAACGGAATACGCAAACAGCACCCGTCTGAAACCGGGTGCTGTCATTTATCTGCTGTTACCAACTGATCTGTCTGGAAAACATTTCGATATTCTCTGCTTTTGCCGCGATTTCTTCCGCCTGCTGTTTTGTGATACCGCCGCCTTCCGTATTTGCCGTGATCTTTTCCTGTTCCTGCTTTTTCTCCGCAGTGTTATCCGCGGCATGCTCCTGAAATTCACAGTACTGTGCCGCATCCTTCCATTCCACTTCGGGATGTCTGAGCCTTTTTCTGTGCATATCCCTGCACCGGTTTGCCGCAACCCTGATCAGCCATGCCTTTTCATGTTCTTTATCATGAAACTTCGGGGTATGCTCCATATACCTGCAGAAAGTATCCTGCACCGCATCCCGGGCGTCCTGTTCGTTGCAGAGCATCACAAGGCATATCCTGAAAAGCATGTCTCCATACTGCATAACGGCTTCCTCTACCGTCATCCGTCCGTCACCTCCTTTGTCCGTTTCCGGAGCCCTTTTTTCTCCCTTTCCCATATAACACGCCTGCGGCATGCAAAAAGTGCCGCATATATCAAAAAAATATTTTATGGCATTATACAGATAAAAGTGGTAAAGTAGAATAGAAAGATTTTACAGATGTAATAGAAGGAGTATTGCCGCACCGCTGCGTAAAATACTCCGGAACGGAGACTAACATGACCTATATGACATATTCTCAGTTAAAAGATTCCGCAAGAGCGCGTCTTAAACCGGTGATCGGTAGATTTGTCGGTGCTGCAGCCATCTATTACGGACTTATGGCGGCAGCCAACCGGCTCACCTCCGTCTCCTCCGTTTTCAGACAGTCCTTCGCGCTTCGGATGGTTCTGTTTTTCCTTTTCACCGTACTGGCGGAAACCTTTGTCAATATGTTAAGCATCGGGCTTCATTATATGATGCTGAAGCTTTACTGCGGACGTCCTGTCCAGATCGGCGATCTGTTCTATCCTTTTACAAACCGGTCCGGAACGTGCCTGGGGGCATCTTTCTTTATGTCCCTGATCTCCGAAGTTCCCATAATGCCGGCTTTTACTTTCTTTATGCGCTATAGTATGGAGGCCGAAAAAATAAGCATTGCCGCCCTTTCTTCCTCCTTTGACGCTTCTGCCGTTACCATAACGCCCGAAATGATGACACTGCTGTCACTTGCCTTTTTTTGCTGTACGCCCGCCCTTATTCTTATTACCCTGCTTCAGATTACCTACTCTCAGGTTTTTTATCTGTTGCTGGATTTTCCCTCCTGTACGCTAAAACAGTTGTTCAGAGGCAGCCGCCTGCTGATGCGCGGCCATAAGGGGCGATATTTCTATATCAAGGTAAGCATGCTTCCGCTCATCCTGATCGGCGGACTTTTTACCTGCGGTATCGGGACGCTGTGGATCACACCCTTTATTTACGCAGTCACAACGGAATTTTATCTGGATCTGATTACAAAACGGAAGATATAGTCTTTCGGCACTCTACTCATGAAGAAAATCCCCATCCTGTCACCTCATCGATAATCTTCTCCCTCCACAGTCCCTATATAATTCCAGTTTTTTCCCATATCCTCCGACTCATACAAGCCGTAAACCCGGACGCCGTTTTCATAGTAGTCCCCGTCAGGCCCCTGACCTGCCATCATATACAGTTTTCCTTCCTCTTCCCGGATCTGATCCGGCATGATAAAGGGATTATACAGGCTTCCATCGGGCAGTTTGATCTCCGCTGACGGATAGGTGATCTCCCGAAAGCTTTTTCCGCCATCCTCCGTCCGGTATAAAGAACCCAGACTCCCGCCGCTGTAGGAAAGACAGGAAAAACCAATCTCTTCCCCTTCCAGAAAATCAATCCATCTCGCAGCCCCGCCATGCCCCAGATAAGGATCCCGGTTTACCACCGAAACATTTACGCCCCCTTCCGCTTTTAAGAGCACATAGTAACTGCTGCCCGCCGCCCGGTCAACGCCAACCATCCGAAGCTCCGTGCCGTCCTTTTTCCGATAAAAACAATCCGCCTTGTAAGATTCCCATTCTTCCGGCATCTCCTCCGAAGCTTCCTCCTGCACGGTCTCTCCGTCAGCTCCGGTTTCGCCTTCTTCCAAAGACGAATGGTACGCTCCGGATGCACTTTCCTCCCCGGCCGCATCATCCGCTCTGCTCTCCCGATCCTGCCATACCTCCAATGAATCTTTCTCCACAGCACGATACAGCGCGTTATATAATTCTGTCCTGTCATAATTTCCCAAATAAGGAGCCAGTTCAAAATAACATCTGTTATCCTGTTCAAAATAGCCGATTCTGTCAAAATCCACGATTTCCTGCAGCTCTTCCACAAGATCACAGCAGGCATTACTGAAGGATTCCACCTCACCCGGCTGCCTGCCGAGAAACTCCACAACAGGAACATAAACTACCCCGCCATTCTCATCTTCGCTCTTTTCAAATTCCGTGATCCGGTTATGCCCGTAGGAAAACTGCTGCGCCAGATAGCCAAAATAAGATGCCTCATAATCATCTGTCATCCGGAAATCATTTATCACAGAAAATACAAATCCATCCGCCTGAAAATAATATTTCCCATCCTTCTCTTCCAGATAAACAACCTGATCCCCATACCGGTCAGTGATCTCTGAGACGATCTCCTCTTTGCTGTATGCCTCAAATTCTCCCGATTCACTATAATATACCTCAATATGCTCCCTTTCCTTCATAACGCTTTGAGAGTCCGTCCCGTAGTCCATCAGAATGATCTCCACCCCCGCCGGATAAAACTGTACCTCCCAGTTATCCTCCTTCAGCGGCTCTCCCCAGTTAAAAAGCATAAAATCTTCCGTTTTTATCTTCTCGCCGTCCCGCTCCACAATCACTCTTCCCTTTGTCATTTCCGGATAAGCCGACACCTGACCGCCAAAAGATGCTCCGGCCGCTTCTCCACGCATCTGAAAAATTACCGCGGTCCTGCCGTCCGAAGATTCTTTTCGTTCAATAAAAGTGACCTTATAATCCGTTTCATAACTGTACCATCCAAAAAAGCTGATAAACACCATCGCGGCAATGCCTATAGCCATAAATGCTGTTTTGATATGATGTTTCATGCCGTATATCCCTCCCCGCCTTCGTCTTCCTCCTGATCCTTCCTCATTATACCCGATGCCGGTCCAAATAACAATCTCGTAAAAAACCGCACCCCTGCAGCAATTTTCCTGCAAAAGAGATGCGGTTTCTTTTATATCTCAATAAATCTCTCATAACATGGTTGAGTGTGTAGTGCCTGCCGTCTTATCATACATCAGTCGCACACGAATCCCACATCAGTCATAGAGAGATGCTCCATATTTTATTTTCCGGTATATTTTTTTACCCAATATTAAAAACAAAGCTACAAAAAGGTACAAAGTAGATGCTACACCTGCTACCGCCTCCAAAATAATAACAAGTAAATATCCGATATTCATCATATAATTTTCTCCTCTCATTCCTATTTCCCGCTTCAACGGGTACACAAAACAGAATGATCACATTTCTGTTTTCATCCTCCTGTCCGTTTTTCCGTCGTATACCGCTATCAAGCGCTGCAGGATATTCCTGCGAAACGACTCTCCATCTCTCAACGGGAAATAAACCCATGCGCTTCATGCGCGGGCACTATTTAATCTATTTCTCCTCATAATTTTTTTGCTTTTTGGAATAAAAGGAATTCTTATTTTTCTCCATCCTGTCTGTGAATGTATTGCAAGATAACGGTATTACTGAACACTTCACATAATCCGTCAAAAGAACGGGCCGTCTGCCCTAAAAAATGTGTACCCGAAAAGATTCTTTCCGGCAGGATACCGGCTGCATTGCCGCTCCGACACCGAAGATTGGCCCGCTGTACTGTTTTACGGGGCGCCAGAGCAGAATTCCCCTGTACCTGCCCTTTAGGAACATATGCCTGTGTCGGAACGCCTTTCTGCGGCGTACTGAAAACGGAAGCATCCTCCTTCTGCGGCGTACTGAAAGCAGTCACAACAGAATCCCGCTCCGCACTTACCAAAGCCGTTTCCTGATATGCCAAACAGAGATCAGCCGGCACATTGTCACAGCAGATCCCTGAAAAAAGAATACATATGATACATAAGATCCATATCAGCACAGCAGATATTCCCTTCTTTTTCAGACGCATCAAACGCTCCCTTCATGCAGCTTGTCTTTTCCTGCTTCATCATATGGAGACCCAAACACCCGCGCCCAGCCTCCATATGATCAAACGAACCCCTATGCTTCCTGCGGCGGCCTGTGAATCCATTTCAGATAGGCATTGATAAAGGAGTCTAACGCGCCGTCCATCACCGCATCCACATTGCCGCTCTCCTCCTCTGTCCTTAAATCTTTTACCAGTTTATAAGGCTGCATCACATAGGAACGGATCTGGTTGCCCCAGCCGATCTCTTTCACGTCCCCACGAATATCCGAGAGCTTATCCGCATTCTCCTCCTGCTTCAGCATATAGAGTTTCGCTTTCAGCATCTGCATCGCCTTATCCTTGTTCTGGAACTGGCTCCGCTCGTTCTGGCAGGTTACAACAATACCTGTCGGGAAATGCGTGATACGGATTGCCGAGGACGTCTTATTAATGTGCTGTCCGCCGGCGCCGCTGCTGCGGTAGGTATCGATCCGGATATCCTCATCCTTCACCTCAATATCCAGATCTTCCTCAATATCCGGCATCACGTCCAGCGATACAAAGGATGTCTGCCGCTTGCCCTGGGCATTAAAAGGAGAGATCCGGACAAGGCGGTGCACGCCTTTTTCGGATTTCAGATAGCCGTAGGCATTCTCGCCGTTGATCTGGAAAGTTACGGATTTGATACCCGCCTCATCGCCGTCCAGCATATCCAGCGTCTCGACCTGATAGCCTTTTTTCTCCGCCCATCTCGTGTACATGCGATAGAGCATACTGCACCAGTCGCAGCTCTCCGTGCCGCCCGCTCCGGCGTTCAGCTTCAAGATCGCATTGTTCTTATCATACTCCCCGTCCAGCAGCGTACTGATACGCACATTCTCGAAGGTGCGCACAAATTCATCCAGCTCCTGCCGGATCTCCGGCACCAGCTCCGCATCCTCCTCCTCGTAACCCATCTCGATCAGCGTCAGGATGTCCTCATACTGCTGTGACAATCCGTTCATCGTATCCACGATACCCTTTAACTGTTTGGATTCGATCACCTTTTTATTGGAAATCTCAGGATCATCCCAGAATCCCGGGGCCTGCATCTCCATCTCCAGTTCCTCGATCCGTTTTTCCCTGTCAGCGAGGTTAAAGTGAATCCCTCACTTCCGCTAAGGGTGTCTCGTAAGCAAGAAGTTCCTGCTTCATGTTATCCAGTTCTACCATTATCAGAATCACCACCTTGTATTTTATTTTATATCTATGAAAATTGCTGCGGCATGTTACGGAGAAGGACACAATCTGTTTCGCCCACCGATCCAAAATGAAAAGCCCTGTATCTGTTTATCACCGCCACAGCATAGTTTCATCTGCCGGACCATCTCTCCCCTGATAAACCGCACCGGTTCGCGTTGCAAATCGCACGGTCTCTCATCCTATCTAACGTTTTCCACAGCAATTTTTATATTTCTTGCCGCTTCCGCAGGGGCACGGATCGTTTGGGTAGATCTTCGCCGCCGCTCTCTTCACCGGCGTCTTTGCAAGTGTATCGTCCTTGTTTGTGCCTGTCACTTTCGCAACCTGTTCACGTTCTACCTTTTCCTCCACCTTGACATGCATCAGGAGCCTTACGGTATCCTCCCGGATATTCTGCGTCATCTCGTCAAACATGGAGTAACCCGCCATCTTGTATTCCACCAGCGGATCTCTCTGGCCGTAGGCCTGCAGGCCTGCCCCCTGACGGAGCTGGTCCATATCGTCAATATGTCCCATCCACTTTCTGTCGATGACCTTTAACAGGATCACACGCTCCAGCTCCCGGATCTGTTCGGGATTCGGGAATTCCGCTTCCTTCGCCTCGTAAAGCTTTACCGCCTCGCCTTTGAGCTGCTGTTTCAGATTATCCTTGTTCGGTTTGGAGAGCCTCTCCTGTGTGACCGGCTCCACCGGAATGATCGGTATGAGCAGGGAGTTCAATTCATTGAAGTCCCATTTTTCCGTATTGTTGTCGTCGCCGATCGCCATATCCACACAGTTTTCCGCGATATCGGTGATCATCTTGTAGATCACATCCCGCATGCTCTCGCCGTTTAATACCCGGAGCCGCTCTTCGTAGATGATTTCACGCTGCTCGTTCATCACCTGGTCATATTCCAGCAGATTCTTTCTGATACCGAAGTTGTTGCCCTCTATCTTCTTCTGGGCGGATTCGATCGCCTTGGTCAGAGAACTGTGCTCGATCTCCTGTCCCTCCGGGATACCCAATGCGTTGAACATCGAGATCATCCGCTCGGAACCGAACAGGCGCATCAGATCGTCTTCCAGAGAAATATAAAACCGGGACGCGCCGGGATCTCCCTGACGCCCCGAACGTCCGCGCAGCTGGTTATCGATACGCCTCGATTCATGCCGCTCCGTACCGATGATCATCAGCCCGCCGGCTGCCCTTGCCTCCTCGTCCAGCTTGATATCCGTACCACGGCCCGCCATATTCGTGGCGATAGTTACAGCGCCGTGGATGCCCGCATCCGCTACGATCTCCGCTTCCTGTTCGTGGAACTTCGCGTTCAGCACGTTATGGGGGATGCCCCGTTTGCGCAGCATATTGCTGAGTTCCTCCGACGCCTCGATGGTGATCGTACCTACCAGCACCGGCTGCTGCCTTGCATGGCACTCCTCCACCGCGTCACAGATCGCTTTTAACTTTTCTTTTCTCGTTTTATAAACGCTGTCCTGATAATCCTTCCGGACCACCGGTTTATTGGTCGGGATCTCGATGACATCCATGCCGTAGATCTCCCGGAACTCTTTTTCCTCCGTCAGCGCCGTACCGGTCATGCCGGATTTTTTCTCGAATTTATTGAAGAAGTTCTGGAAGGTGATCGTGGCAAGAGTCTTGCTCTCCCGTTTTACCTTCACATGCTCCTTCGCTTCAATCGCCTGATGCAGGCCGTCTGAATACCGCCTGCCCGGCATGATACGTCCCGTAAACTCGTCCACGATCAATACCTGATCGTCCTTCACCACATAGTCCTTGTCCCGGAACATCAGATTGTTGGCGCGCAGCGCCAGATCCATATTGTGCTGGATCTCCAGATTTTCGGAATCCGCCAGATTCTCCAGATTAAAGAACTGCTCCACCCGCTTTACGCCGGCTTCCGTCAGCACGACAACCTTGTCCTTTTCATTGACGATAAAGTCGCCGCTCTCTTCCCGCTGGATGCCCATGATGAAATCCATTTTCGACATCTCTTCCATATCCGCGCCGCGCTGCATCTGCCTCGCCAGAATATCACATGCTTCATAAAGCTTCGTGGACTTCCCGCTCTGCCCTGAAATGATCAGCGGGGTTCTCGCTTCATCCACCAGCACCGAGTCCACCTCGTCGATAATGGCATAATGGAGGCTTCTCTGCACAAGCTGCTCCTTATAGATGACCATATTGTCACGCAGATAGTCAAATCCCAGTTCGTTGTTTGTCACATAGGTAATATCGCAGTTATAGGCTTCCCGTCTCTCATCGTTTTTCATCTGATTCAAAACTACGCCTACAGTAAGCCCCAGAAATTCATGTACCTGTCCCATCCATTCCCGGTCGCGGTTTGCCAGATAGTCATTGACCGTAACGATATGCACGCCCTTTCCCTCCAGCGCGTTCAGATAGGCAGGCAGGGTGGAAACAAGAGTTTTTCCTTCACCGGTACGCATCTCCGCGATACGCCCCTGATGCAGGATGATGCCGCCGATCAGCTGTACCCTGTAGGGTTCCATATTCAGTACACGCCTTGCCGCCTCCCGCACTGTCGCAAAAGCCTCCGGCAGGATATCGTCCAGCGTCTCGCCTTCTTCCAGTCTCTTTTTAAATTCCTTTGTCTTACCTTTTAACTGTTCATCGTCCATGTCCATCATCCCGCTGCGCAGGGACTCGATCTTATCCACAATGGGCATGATCCGCTTCAGTTCTCTCTGGCTGTGTGTGCCAAAGACTTTGTTGATCACATTCATGCTTTGCCTCCGTTTGACTGTAACCTGCCGGCCTCCGCAACGCTTTACCGGCAGGCGTACTAAACCCAGATTAAAGTATTATAGCAGAAAATGACACGGTGTTCAACTAAAAATACACGAACCGTGTAGCAGTTCAACCTTCGGCTTTACTGCTGCCGGAACATTTCCCGCCCCTTTCGCATATCGTAACAATAAAACACAGTGGAGACTTTTCATGATGAAAGAAACAATGCCTTCTAAGGAAAACAGCTGCAATTTTTCCGGTATCCGCCCGGCTATGGCAGACCTCTCCTGGCCGCCCCTGCGGGTATGCGGAAAAAATCCCGCCTATGCAAATCTTCTCAGCATAGATCACTCCGGCATGGTATCGGAAATGACTGCGATTACCCAATATATCAGCAACGAAAACCGCCTTTCCGCCGAGTTGTGTCCCCTCGCGAGATCCATCCTCGGCATCGCAATGGCGGAAATGATGCACCTGCAGAAACTGGGGGAACTGATCTGCCTGCTGGGCGGAAACGTGGATTATACGGCAAGATACCGGGGCGGAAAACCACGTATGTGGACGCCGCGGTATCTCTCCTCCCCCTCCGGCGCAAGGGAAATGCTGCTGGCGGATATCGAAAGCGAAAAACAGGCGATCGCCCAGTATACGGCACATATCAAAATGATGGATGACGCGGATGTGAACGCCCTGCTCAAAAGAATCATCGCAGACGAGGAATACCACATCATACTGCTGCAGGGGCTCCTTGCGGAGATGTAAAACCGCCGCCCGGCGCTTTACACCTTTACGGGCATTTGCTATAATAAAACTGTAAACGATAACCCGTAAACAAGGTAAACGGAAAGCAGGTGATGATATGCCGGCAGATATCGAAGTTACAAAAGCAGCTCTCGATGATTTCAAAAAAATTCAGGAGTATATGCTATTAGCGAAAAAAGAAAATGCTACCGAAACATACGCCAAACTAAAAGATGAATATCTGACCATAAAAGCCCTTCTTAGTGTTTCAGGCGTAAATCTTGCGGATATCGATAAGATCAAAGAATAACTCTCACACGATCCAAACGGATCAGACGGATCAGACAGGAGGCTGACCATCCATTGATCAGCTTCTTGTTGTTACGCCAGCCAAAACAAAAGAAGAATCATCAGACAGCGAGGAAGGAGCCCGCCCTATGTGGATTGCCGAAAACTGGAAAGATTATGAAGTCATTGATACCTCCTCGGGAGAAAAACTCGAACGCTGGGGGAAATACCTGCTTGTACGCCCGGACCCGCAGGTGATCTGGAATACGCCTAAAAATCACAGTGGCTGGAAAAAGAAAAACGCCCATTATCACAGAAGCAATAAAGGCGGCGGTGAATGGGAATTTTTTGACCTGCCGGAAGAATGGAGTATCCACTATAAAGAACTGACCTTCCGCTTAAAGCCGTTCAGTTTCAAGCACACCGGGCTTTTTCCGGAACAGGCCGTCAACTGGGACTGGTTTTCCGGACTGATCCGGCACGCGGAACGTCCTATAAAGGTGCTGAACCTTTTCGCCTATACCGGCGGCGCCACGGTTTCCGCCGCAAAAGCAGGCGCAAGCGTGACCCACGTGGACGCCTCCAAAGGAATGGTCACCTGGGCAAAAGAAAACGCGGCATCTTCCGGCCTTTCGGATGCGCCGATCCGCTGGCTGGTAGATGACTGCGTAAAATTCGTGGAACGGGAGATCCGCCGCGGCAATCATTACGATGCGGTGATCATGGACCCTCCCTCCTACGGCAGAGGCCCCGGCGGTGAGGTCTGGAAAATGGAAGAAAGCATTTTCCCATTCCTGACACTCGTGTCACAATTATTGTCGGACAGGCCGCTCTTTGTGCTGCTGAATTCCTATACGACAGGACTGCAGCCCGCCGTGCTTTCCTATATGATGAATACCGTTTTCACAAGCCGTTTCGGCGGCCGCGTGGAAGCCGAAGAGATTGGACTCCCTGTGACAAAGAGTTCCCTTGTTCTGCCCTGCGGCGCATCCGGGCGGTGGATCTTAAAATAGGGCATCAACCCCGCTTCCTCATCCCGTCCGGAATCCGCAGCGCCGTTTTGTTAAAATTCATTAATGAGGGCCGCTACCGACGCGCCCCATATGATAAACAGGATCGCATACAGTGCCAGCTTGATCAGCCAGACGATCAGAAACGCCTTGCAGAAATTCGCTTTGCTCTTCTTTTCCGTATTGCCGAAAGCCCAGACAAGCATCAGGATTATGCCGATACAGGGCACGAAGGTTGACAGAACCAAAAGGCCTACCCATTCGCCCGTGCCCACCGGTTCTTCCATTTCCATCGGCGTAAGGCTCGGTCCCTGAAAAGGGCCCTGATTATAGTTCGCATAGGGCTGGCCGTAAGCATAATTATTCTGTCCCTGCCCGTAATTATTTGCGTTATTCTGCGGCTGGCCGTAACCGCCCGCGTTATTGTCATTCCGGAACTGGCCGTAACCGTTTCCCGTATTCTGCGGCTGGCTATAGCTGTCTGCCGTACTCTGAGACTGACCGTAATCATTTGCCGTATTCTGCGGCTGGCCGTAAGCATTTGACGCTGGCTGGTCCTGATAAGGATTTCCGCTGAACTGTCCGCTTACCGTGGTATCGGGTTCCTGATTATTATTGTTCCAACTATCCATCTTTTATCTCCTTTTTTCTTAATAGTTCCCCTCCGTTTATACCCTTTTGCACAGCGCCTATCTGCCCAGCAGATGCTTTATAATACTTCTGTAACCGGGTATGATCCGTGAAAAAAGATTATTGGGGGTATATACATAAGGCGGCCTATCCGGAAAATACCTGACCATCCGGATCAAATAGACCGATATCATAAACAGGGCGATCCCGCAAAGCGCCCAGGTGAGTCCCTTGCACTTTTGCCCCCTGATATACCTCTCAAAGGCAAACCACAAAGCCCACAGGCCCCAGAGCCCTGCTGCCGGGTTCAGCGCCCAGGATCTCAGAAACTGTCCCTTCAGCAGGTACAGCACAGCCCTCGTCATGCCGCAGCCGGGACAGGGAAATCCGGTCACGATCACCGAAGGGCAAAAAGCGCCGAACAGGGCATGCATCACAAAGTACAGCACTACGACCGCCAGCACCCCCGCTCCATGCTGTCCGATATCCTGTTTTATCCTCCCCCATATAACGGGCAGGGCATTTCGTATCTCTCTTTTCATCTTCTCTATCATACCATGTAACCGCCGAAAACGCCAGCGCTATCTTCCCCAAAGGGATTGAAATGTAACAATGAGGCCAAAGGCTGAACCGCTGCACTGAAATCGCAGCGGCCCGGAAACATGTAAATCAGCCCGGCAGGGATTCCGCCCCTCGCCGCAGGCGGCGTTTTGTTTTTCAGCCCGGCTGCCCATGATAGGGGTTCACATGCACCATACAATGCTTGACAGCCGGAAATTCCCTCTCAATGGCAGCATGCACCCGCTCCGCAATGTCATGGCTCTCCTCCAGCGACTTTCTCCCGTCCGCGGAGAATTCCACATCCACATAGATCTTATCCCCGAAAAGCCGCGTCTTCATGTCATCGATGTTGATCACACCCTCCTCTTTCCTCACGACCTCCCGCATCCGGTCCACCAGTTCATCCGGGCAGGATTTATCCACCATCTTATCCATAGCGTCCCGGCAGATCTCAAACGCCGCCTTCTCAATAAACAGGCAGATACCCACGCTTGCCGCCGCATCCAGCACCGGATATCCCATTCTCGCACCGAGAATACCGATAAACGCGCCGACGGAAGAGAGGGCGTCGGAGCGATGATGCCAGGCATCCGCCAGCAGCGCGCCGGAATTGATTTTTTTCGCCGCTGCCCTCGTATACCAGTACATCCACTCCTTCACCAGAATCGATACCACTGCCGCAGCCAGCGCAAGCGCCCCAGGCACCGCCAGGTTTCCGTAATTTCCTCCCGCTATCTTCTGTATGCCTTTTATGCCGATCCCGCCGCCGGTGAACGCCAAAACCGCCGCCAGCAGAAGAGAAGCCATGCACTCCATCCGCTCGTGTCCGTACTGATGGTCCGCATCTGATTTTTTCCGTGACATGGCGATACCCACGATCACAATGATCGTGCTGAACACGTCCGATGCCGAATGCACCGCATCGGAGATCATGGCGCCGGAAGAGGCAACGATACCTACCGCCAGTTTCAGCAAAGACAACACCAGATTCACCGCGATACTGACCGCCGACACTTTATATGCAAGGTTATGTTTCTTTTTCATCACCTAAAAAAGATCCTTTCAGACAATTATTCTTTTCAAGATACAACCCCCGTACTATTCTGTCAAGTTATTTGCTTTATAATTTTGGTTAGCCTCCTCTACCTCAGGCAGTAAGATATCCGTCACCCTTTTCCATTCCTTTGTCCCTTCCACCTTATATACTTCACTGCGGTTTTTTGCCAGAAATTTTGTCAGTTCATAGCAGTTGATCCATATCTCATTGTTGCTCTCCTTCTGGGACTCGTCAAATACCAGTTCCAGCCCGAAATGCAGATGTACCGTTTCTATATTATTGACATTCTCCTTCACGCTGTAGCCGGTATGCCCCATATAGCCGATCACATCCCCGGCGGTCACGATATCCCCCTCCTTCAGATCCTCCGCATAAGGATAGTTCTGCCGCAGATGCGCATAGTAATAATAGCGTTTTTTATCAAGACTCCGGATGCCGATCCGCCAGCCGCCGTACTGGTTCCAGCCCAACGCTTCCACATAGCCGGATTCAACGGCGATGATCGGCGTACCAAAGTGCGAATAAAACCATATACCGGATTTTAGTTAAATTATTATCAATATATCATCTTCCGTATAATTTTTCCAATTTTCGTAAACCAAAGGATCCATAACCAAAAAAGGTGGAAGACTGCCCTCCCACCTTTTCAACTGTTATAATCCCTTTTTCTCTATGACAACCTTTTCTTCGATCATTTTCCTATATGATTCATTAGAATCCATTGATTGATTATTTTTCTTTTGTATGTTATCAACACTTGATATATTCAAGAAACTGTCAATGTCAATCTTAAAATGAATATCTATCTCATTACCAGTAATTATAATATTCTCAATGAGAATTGACAACAACCTTTTCTTTACATTCAATGGTGCATCCTCAAATACCTCCCTCCAGACCGGCACCATTTTTATCGTTTTCAAGTATTCATCCATAGCGAGTTGCTTCGCTTGAATGCTTTTCTCTAACTGTTCAATTTCTCTCTTTATCTCTGTAGCCTTATCTTCCGTAATCTTTAAACCCTCATTTATATACTTGCTGTCAAACTCACCTTCTCCAATAATAGCCTTATATAAAGCTTGTTTAAAGTATTCAATATTCTTTTGCGTTTTAATATATTCTATTTTCAGACATTCCAGCCTTTCTTGCTCTGCTTGTGATTCTCCAATGAGAACCTTTTTATTTTTCATAACCTCATCAGAACAATCAATCTGCACCACTCGGTCAAGAAAATTATTTACTTCCTCCAATACTGACGCCTCCAACTTATATCTGCTTATATAAGATTTAGCGGCACACATTTTTTTATTTCTCCCCCTCGTGTTGCACTTATAAAAATCGGTGTATGACCTTGAAATCTCACCGTTTACTTTATGTACCTTTTGTGAGGATACCGCAGGTGATATTTTACCATGGCAATATCCACACTCCAATAATCCTACCAACAGCAACGGACTTTTCCATGTCCTGTCCTCAATCGGCCTTAAATTGTCGGTATATTTTTTGTACCTTCTGGCAAGTATTTCTTGTGCCAGTTGCCACCTTTCTTCGCTTACAATCACATAATCAGGATTGGCTTTTTCAGCTAAAATCCATTCCTCCGGCGAAACTGCCCTTTGACTTTTCTTTACCTCCAGAAAATCCTCTTTTGTAATATCTGCATTTTGGGGCTTCTCAACCTCTTTCATACGTGTTTTCCCATATGACATATACCCTTTGTATAAAGGGTTTTTCAGAATACTTCTAACTGTTGATGTATTCCACTTGTTGCCCTTCCTTGTTTTTAACTTCCTATCTTCATTTAGATATGCAATAAGTCCACTCAAGCTCATATTTTCATCTATCAGTTTATTATATATATCTTGTACCACTTCGCTTTCAAATGGCTCTTTTGTAAATTCGTTTATCATTCTTCCTTTCCTATCAAGTTGCCCTGTTGGAATCAATGTAAATCCATATGGAACTATGCCACCTGTGAACTTCCCTTGCTTTGTTTTATAATTCCTTCCGCTGTCTACCCTTGCGGCCGTTTTTTTACTTTCTGTGCTTGCTCCCCAGAACCTTATTATATTCATCAAATTATCTGATGAATTTTCAAAAGTTTGTTGCCCCTCACAAACACTCCATACTTCCACGCCACATTCTACAATGCGTTTTAGAAGAAAGGGAGTTTCATCATCTTTGCGCCCTAAACGGTCAAACATAAAGACAAGAAGCACATCAATATTTTTCTCTCCAACATCCTTGATGACTTCCTGTAGAACCTTGCGTTCGTTAAGCCCTTTATGATATCCAGAAACCCCAGGCTCAATGTATTCCTTATTTAATTCCCACTCCTCCCTTTTTTTGATAAATTCCATACAGGCATTCCTTTGCATAGGAATATCATCTTCTATGTTTACCTGTTTCTTTGTGCTTACCCGATATAAGCACCCCACTCTTTTTTTCTCCAGTTCCATATCATCTTTCTCCTTTGCGCAATAAATTATTTATGTATGTTTCAACTAATAACTTTTGCAATTCCTCTATCATACAGTAATTCTCTTTATCTTCTGTAAAATGCAATCTTACTTTATATCCATTTTTACTATCTTCTTTTGTAAGTACATTATTTTCCTCTCTGGTATAGCACCCTACTTTCCCCATACCTTCAGAAGTTCTTTTTTGTACATTTCTATGCACAATATCATTACAGTATGAGTCTTTCACAAGCATCTGATTCATAGAAAATTCTCCTTTAAAAATTTTCTATTTCTATTCAAATGCTTGTTTTACGGTATACCTTTACATCCACTCGCTTTAGCACAAACCTTTTTGAAACGGTGACATTGTAACGCTTCTTCTCAAACAAGTTGTGAACGAAGAGTGAACTTTAAAAAACTTCATTTTTATAAATATTTATTGCTTCTCTATACTTCCGCTCAAAAAATATACAAAAAAGACAGCCACCATACAAGCGGCTGCCTTTTTCAACTAAACACTTTTTAATTCTCTATTTTAGTTGCTCCATACCATTATACTTCCAGTTACTGCTTTCCTCGCCTTGGTAGTTCCCTCTGCACCAGATGTATTCCCTGCCCTGCGTCCCAACAACATTTAATCTGATGTCTGAAACAGCATTTTTATTACTATGAAATACCCACTACATACCAACTTCATCAGATAATGCAGGAACCAACCCACTGTATACTGACAAGCCAACAATTTCTATTAACTTGTACAACTTGATTTTTTCATAATGCAATACTCGTTTTTACATGTTCATTGTTGCTGATATTCCAAATGGAGAAATTTTTGCAAGTATGATAAACCCTTTCATGGATATTGATTTTTACACACTGTATTCATTTATGCATTATATATCCATTTTTACCATTTTCATTAACATGCATCTTCCATATCCATTGCGCAAAACGTTTTAAAAAGTTGAAACATTTGAAACAGACAGTCCGTAAAATATAAAATATGCTTATATCTTCTTTTTAGATTGAGCAGTACATATATTCATGCTATAATGGGATTGTATAATTGAAAAGAAAGCAGGATGCGGTTTTCTGATAGATGCCCTCTAGTCTTACGAAAGAGGGTGGTGCCCATGAGCGTGATGGAAGTTTTGACATTATTGCTTGTTATCTTTTCGGCTCTGTCTTACATAGATAATCATAAAAAGAAATAAGCATCCCTGACCCTCGCAAAGTTAGGATGCTTATTCTTTAATATACATTTTAACTGAGGGCAATCGGAACTTCGTGTCCGATCAACCTTTCTAAGTAGATTATACATGAGAGCTGCTTGTTTTGCAAGTGGCTCTTTTAAACCTGTTGTGGTTACATTTTCCCAGCCTGATTTTGTTGCTACTATATCTGGATAAAATGGTTATACCCTACTCTTGCAGAACAATCATACACTTTTGATACGCCAAAATTGTTCCAATAGAGCAGGAATACTATTTTTGAAACACTTCTTGAAACATATTTCATATATATCCATTCTTATTTCAGAGCAGATTTACAGGCACATTTTAGCAAAATAAACCCCATTGAGAACTTCAAAGCCATACTCCAATACTTCCTGCATATTTTTCAACATTCTCATATACCTCCATGTCATTTCATTTTTTATTTTTCTTCATTCTAACGCTGGGTATCATGCTTGTCAGTGGTGCTAATGTACAGGTTTATTAGTTGGTTTTTATGTGATATGCAAGAAAAAATCAGTACCGCCATTAATTGACAGTACTGATTCCATTATCCTTATCAGATAATATTATTAAAAAACATCATCGCCACACATCATCACCTAAAAATATTTCCCCCCTCTCCTCTCCTATATCCATGCTATCCCCTCAATTAAAATCTCCTAACTTTCTAATTCCATTTCCAAAATGCCAGTGTTTATGCGCCTTACAGCAGTTAGCGCACCTAATTTTCAGCTAATTAAAACATAATACGCGCTAATTTCAGCTATTGTAACAAGGTTGAATTTCTATATAGTTTTTTATACCATTTGGTGTACCGATCTGCCCCATCATATCATGCCCCAGATGCGGCCTTGCATACCCGTAACTTCTGGATGCCCCGAAATCATCATAATCCGTATAGGGAAAATCCTTCGCGATCGGAGAGAAGGCCTTCAGCCCGTACCGCTTTTCCCCCTCCGCCTCGTACTCTCCCACAAAGCCGCCCAGCACCGCCGTATAGGCTTCCAGATAATACGGGTAATACTTCAGCTTTTCGGTCAGCTTTTCCATGCTTTCCCCTTCCCGCAGCTCCGAGGCGCATTCGTCAATATTTTTCAGTGCCTCTTTCCCGAATTCACCGCCCTGACGCGCGGCAGCATAGGCAAGCAGTTCGATCCAGTTCAAATGAACCTCTTCTTCATAACTGTCCACATCATACTGATAAGCCTTGCTCATCGCCTCCGCCGGCACCGTAAAATCCACCCACTTGATATAATCCCCCGATGTGTTCTCCACCATTTCTCCCCGTTGGTGCTTTTCCAGAATTTCCCAGATGCCGTCCGCATTTGCCTGTTTCGCAGCCTTCATTTTTTTATCCCCGGAAACAGCCCCCATTCCTGCAAGACAGATAAGCGCCATCAGTTCCAGTACCACGCCGGCCCGCATCAACACACCGTACAGGTCCTTTCTTCCCCTCCCGTTTTTTCTCATTCGGATTTTCCTTTCTTTTGTCCCTGATCCGTCTTTACAGTATATGAAAAAGCCATATCAGACATTCCGGAGCAGTTTCCCGCATCCTCCGCGCCTGATATGGCTTTTGTTTCCTGTATGAAAGCTTATGAAATCATCTCTATTCCGATCAGCCCAGAGTATCAAACCTGCCGCCTGTTGACGGCACGTTTTCTTCCTCTACCTTATCCCAGTCCACATTCCGGATCTTTTCCAGAAGTTCTTCTATCGTACCTGCCTTTACCGTTGTCCTCTTTACCTTATTATAAGCGGACTGATATGCGGTATCGGAGTTCTTCTCCGCGCGCTTTGCTTCTTTCGCCTCCTCAAGCCGCTCCTTCTGCTGCTCGCTCGATCTTTCGAGAGACGCAAACAAAGTGGTGGTACCGTCCTTCCCGAAAGTAACACCCATCTTTTTCACTTCATCGCCGGACTCCTGAAGCTGCGTCCGCATATAGGCAAGCTGGTTTCTGGCATCTTCGATCTTCTCCATGTTTTCCTTCTTCACAGACTCGTCTTTCGCCATCTTTTCCAACTCTTCCGTATTCACCAGAACACTGTATTCTTTTGTTCCCCGATCCAGATAAGCTGCCGCCTCTTCTTCCGTCTCAAAATCCCCGACGATAAAATCCATATTGCCGTATTTCTGCTGCAGTTCCTTCAACAGATTTTTCGCCTCCCGGCTCAGTTCCACCGGCTTTGTATTTGCCGCCCCGCCTGTTTTTCCAATATTCCCGGTGCTTTTGGCCTCTCTCTGCTCTTTGGACTTCCCTGCATAATTCTGGTAATTGTTCACATAAGCATCATAGCCGCCTACTTTGTTCATCGCTCTGCCCTCCATAGCTCTCTTTGTAAGTCCGTTTACACTGTCATTTTCTGATATGTCAGTCTTTCAAATACTATATCGGCTGATTTTTCCAAAGAATAACCCCTCTTCCTCTTTTATCCATAAAAATTCTTTCACTGCCTTCACGTATTCATACGGATCACAGTCCGGGCAAAGTCTCTGACAGTAAATGCAAAGTCCCGGACGGAATCTTTACCCCTGACAGAACTATTGTAAAAAATTTACTGCTTTCTTCTTCTTATTATGTTACAATAGGCGTTAATGAAAGGAGCCCGAAGTCCATGCAGCGGTTTTACACGTTCTGTATTCGTTTTATGCAGATAACAGCATTTCTTCTTTTCGCCATTCTGGCGGTGTCCGCTTTTTTCCGGACCGCCTATGTGGAAAATGCTTATGAAATCGTCATACAGTTAGGCCGGGATAATCCCCTGCTTAACATTTTGTTTTTGTGCTGTTTTCTCGGACTAATCTTGGGGATCGGGCAGCTTTTCCTGCGCCTGAAGCAGGGGGCGCCCGTTTTGCTCGTGCTGTCCTGTCTCTGGATCTTCGGCGCATCCCTTCTCTGGACTTATTTTTCCAAAAGCGGGCCCGCCTCCGACTGCGGTTCTGTCTATTATGCCGCAAAACGGTTTGCAGTGAACGATTTTAGCGCCATTTCCTACCGGGATTCCTATTTTTCCGTTTATCCCTTTCAGCTTGGACTGGCTTTCTTTTATGAACTGATATTCCGCCTTGCCCGCAATGATAATTTTCATATCCTGCAGGGCGTCAACGCGCTGTGCCTTGTGCTCTGCACCGTCTCCCAATACCGCCTCTGCGGACGGCTTTTCCGAAAACGTGCCGCACAGGTTTATACGCTGCTTCTGACGGACTTGTGTCTGCCGCTTATTATGTACGGTTCCTATATTTACGGGGAAGTCCCGTCCTTTGCGTTTCTGCTTTTCGGGACATGGATGCTGCTGGTTTTTCTGGATATTCCCGCGCGGACCGTGTCTCCGGAAACTGCTTCCCCGATCCCTTTGAAGCCATCCGCTTCCGGAGATACATCTGCAGAAGCATCCGGCAGTTTGCCGGATAAAAGCACCCGGAAACCGCCCGTGAAAGGAAAACGCCTGATCAGCGCACTCTCCGGCATTTCGGCATTGTTATCCCTGACGGCGGGCGTTCTGGTGCGGAAAAACTCTCTTGTCTTTATGATCGCTCTGGGGATCATACTGCTGCTCTGGCTGTTTTGCCGCCGGAAAGAGTTTTCCCGCAAAAAGCTGGCTCTGTACCTGATTTATTTCGCCCTCTTATTTTCGCTTTCCGTCGGCATCATTCCGATGGTGCAGGCGCTTTATGCAAAGCGTTCCGGCCAGGAGATCAATCCCGGCATTCCCTCCAGCACCTATCTCGCCATGGGGCTGATGGAAGCGGATGCAGGCCCCGGACATTACAACGGCTATAACTTTGATACCTTTACGATTGAGGCGGACTATGATGCCAAAATCGCTTCCGAGATCGGTTGGGCGGCATATCGGGAAAGGCTTTCCTATTTTATATCCCATCCGGGCTACAGCCTGCGGTTTTTCTCCCGGAAATTCTGTATACAGTGGCTGAATACCGGCTGGTCCATTTTTGATTCCATCTACGTTTCCTTCGGTGAAAGGCTTCCGGTGGTTGAAAGCTGCTTTTCCGGCGCTCTTTACAACGTTTTGAAGGATTATATGTCAAATTACCAGATGGCGCTCTATCTGCTGTCTGCCGTCAGTACCTTCATGCTGCTTTATACGAAAAAGGATGACGACGTTTTCCTCTACCTGTTTCCGCTTACCGCCTTTGGCGGGGGGGCGCTGTTTCTCGCGTGGGAGGCAAGCGGCAGATACGTTCTGCCCTATGCCGTTTTTATGCTGCCCTATGCGGGATACGGAATGCATCTGCTTGCGGAACTGCTTGCACAAAAATTCCGGCTATCCTTAAAAGGAGTAAAAAACCTATGAATATCTCTGCACTCAGACAACCATCCGAAAAAAAACAGAATCATAATTTCCGGAAAACATGCGGGCGTTATTTTCCCGGCATTTTTTCCGCGCTCCTTGTTTTTTTGCTATTCTGTTATTTCCGCAGGCTTTCTCCTTTTATCTATCAGACGAACGACGACCTGTTTCTGAAGATGATCGTTTCCGGGGAGATGACCGGCACGCCCGATCCCCGTATGTTCTACCTCTCCTATCCGGCAGGGCTGCTCCTCTCGGCTCTATACAGACTGTTTCCGCAGCTTCCCTGGTACGGACTGCTTTTTTGTTTTACGATCGGCGTGACGATGACATTGATCCTTGCCTCTCTTTTAAAGCGGGAAAAAAGCCTGATAGCCCGTCTGCTTACCGCTGTCCTTTTCTGCCTGTTCAGCTATGGTTTTCTGTTTCTGCACATCGCGGAGCTGCAGTTTACCACCGTGACGGCAATGGCAGGCTGCGGGGCGCTTTTTCTGTTCTTTCTTGCTCCCCCTGCGGACTCCCTGAGGGAGACTTTAAAATATAACAGTGGTTTTTTACTGCTCTCCGCTTACAGTTTTTGTTTCAGGGGGGAGGCTTTTTTGATGTTCTTTCCGATGATCGGCATGATCGGCATTGGAAAATATCTGGATGCCGGAAGATCTTCTTCCGCTTCCCTTTTTCAATGCAGCAGACAGCGGAAAAACCTGTTTGCCCTTGCCGGTATCTTTATCGCCCTTATCGGCTGTCTTTTTGTGCTGGAAAAACTCGCCTATCAGAGAGAAGACTGGAAAACTTTTTCCGCCTACACCGAGGCGAGCGAAACCGTTTATGATTATGAAGGGTATCCCGATTATGATACCCATGAGGAAGCCTACCGGGAACTCGGTATCACCCGCTCTTCCTATGAAGCCGCCGCCCATCGTTACTGCATCGCCTTAGAGCCCGGCATCAACCAAAAGACAATGGAAACCCTGGCTGGCATCGTAGAACAGGAGCGCCGGCTGTCTTTGTCCGAACTTCCCGGAAAGCTGCGGGAAATGGCTGAGTTTTTTCTTGACAGACATCTATCCTATACTGACCGCCCTCTAAATCTGCTGGTGTACTGCTGTTATATCCTGTTTTTTATCTGCGGTATACTGTCCGGAAAGAAGGGCGCCCTTCGGGATATCCTGTTTCTGGGTTTTGCCCGGATGTTCATCTGGACTTACCTTGTTTTTTACGGCAGGCTCCCCTCAAGAGTATCCCAGTCGATTTATCTGGGGGAACTCGCCGTACTGTTCGCCATCGCCTTCGGATACCGGCTCTGGGTTTTCAGACAGGCTCCCTGTCCGCAGGAGGCCTCCCTGCCGGATACCGCCCCGCAAAATACAGAAATCCTGTCTGCGGGAAATCCGCTTTCCCGGCAGAAAGCCTGCCTTGTTTTCTGGGCGGCATCAGCCTGCTTTCTGACCTTTGTCTGCCTGCGGTTCGGTTTCCCGAAGGCAAGGGCCGCCGCCTGGGAAGCGAAATCCCGCCTGCAGTTTTCTCAGTCTTTCGTGGATATCAAAAATTATTTTTATGCCCGTCCGGACTGCTTCTATTATCTGGATATGGATTCCTTCGGCTCCTTTACGGAGGACGGGCTGCAAAACACAATTAGCGGTTATGACAACTTTCTCTATCTCGGAAGCTGGATTCCCCACAGCCCCTGGTATGACGCAAAATTTGAAAGGCAGGGGATCGCCGATCCCGCCAGAGCGCTTTATGAAGATCCGGAGGTGTTTGTTGTCTTTATGAATACAGAGGGGATCAATTATGACTATCTGACGGATTTCTATGCGGAAAATTATCCCGGCGTATCCCTGAAAGTAGTGGATACGGTGGACGTTTCCAATGACCTGCAGTTTCTGATCCTGAAGGGAACTGCCGATTGACCGCCCGGTTTTTGCATATGACATACCTGACCGTTCCCGCACAGGCTTTGAATGCGCAGCACCGGTTGAAATAAGCGCGGCGGCGCGCCGGGATAAAACTGCCTTCGCATCGGTCCTGCCGGACGCCGGTTACATTACAGGAAACATGAGGATTGTCCAATGATGAATACAGCCAGAAAAACCCGCAATAAAACAAAAACAGCCCCATCCTTTTCCGACAGCAGACTGTCCTCCCTCCTTCCGGCAGTCTGCCCGGTTTTGGTTGTCTTTCTGCTGTTTTGTTTTTTCCGCCGTCTTGCGCCCTTTGTCTATCAGACCAATGACGATCTGTTTATAAGAATGATCGCCTCCGGCGAGATCAGCGGCATGCCGGAGAGCCGGCTTCATTTTATCGCCTATCCTGCGGGACTTCTTCTCTCCCTGCTTTACAGATGTTTTCCCACCCTTCCCTGGTACGGGCTGTTTTTGTGCTGTTCCTTCGGCATTGCCCTGATATCGGTTCTTTCCGCTCTGCTGCGCGGTGAAAAAACACTGCCCGGCCGGTGTATCACCGTTTTACTGTTCTGCCTGCTCAGCTACGGATTTTTGTTCGCACATCTTGCCGAACTGCAGTTTACAACCTCAGCAGGCATTGCCGCGGCGGGCGCTCTTTTTCTGTTTATTGTCTCCGCGCCCTCTTCTTCTTTTCGGGAAACCCTGAAACATAATGCGGGCTTTCTCCTGCTTTCCGCCTATGCCTTCTGTATCCGTGATCAGGTACTGTTTATGTGTTTTCCTTTTCTCGGTATGGCAGGCCTGTCCAAATATCTTGATGCGGGAAAGCATCCGGCAGATTCCCCCTCCCGCAGTAAATCCGGTTTTCCTTTTTTCCGTCATAACAGGAGGCAGAAAAACCTTCTGCTTCTCGGCGCTGTTTTTCTCGCCATGCTTGCCGCCTTTCTCGTGGTCGAAGCAATCGCCTATCATGACAGCAGCTGGCGCTCCTTCCGATCTTACAGCGCCGCCCGCGCATCGGTTTATGACTATGACGGCTACCCCGATTATGATACCCATGAAGAAACCTATCAGGAGCTGGGCATCAGCCGCTCTTCCCATGAAGCCGCCGCCCGCCGCTACTGCCTGATCCTGGAACCCGCCATCGATCAGCATGCCATGGAAGTTCTGGCGCAGATCTCCGGGCAGGAGCGAGCGGCCTCCCTTGGAAGCTTTTCCGAAAAAGTGCATGACATGGCGGGGTTCTTTTTAGAACGCCACCGTTCCGATGCCGATAAACCGCTGAATCTGCTGGTTTACCGCTGTTACTTTCTATTGATCGTCTGCGCTGTTTTCTGCAGGAAATGGAACGCGCTCCGGGATATCCTGTTTACATTATCCGCCCGTATGGCAATCTGGTCCTACCTGATCTTTTACGGCAGACTGCCGGTCCGTATCTCCCAGACCGTCTATCTGGCGGAACTGGCGGTTCTTTTCGCCATCGCTTTTTCATGCAGACTGTGGCTTCCGCGGGAAAATCCCGACCGGGCAGAGAAAGATAATGTCCCTGCGCAAACACCGGATATAACCGGCATCCCGAAAAATCATGCGGGTTTCCGTCAGAGATCATGCTCCGCCCTCTGGCTTATGTCTGCTGCCCTTATCGCCTTTACCTGCATCCGCAGCGGCATCCCGAACGCCAGAGCCGCCGCCGGGACCTCTGCCGCCCGCCTGCAGTTTTCCGAAGCTTTCACGGTTATGAAAGACTATTTTAACAGCCATCCGGATCATTTTTATTTTCTGGACACCAACTCCTTCGCCTACTTTACGGAGGACGCTCTGAAGGGAAAGGAACCCGCGGACAGCAATTATCTTTTCATGGGGGGATGGGCCGCGAAAAGCCCATGGTATGAGAAAAAACTGGAAAAAGAACAGATCGCGGATCCTGCCGCCGTTCTTTATGAAGATTCTTCCGTCTACGCCGTCTTTATGAATACGGAAGAAACCGGCTATGATTATCTGGAAGCATTCTATGCGGAAAACTACCCGGATGTTCGTCTGGAAGAGGTAGAAACAGTAGATGCAGGGGGCGGCATTTCCTTTGTCATCTTAAACGCCGTCCCGGAAAAAGCGCCTTAATTTTCCGCAGACATCCGCCACCTTTTTATGATCGTCCCCGCCCGAACTGACACCGATCGTCAGACCGCCTTCCTGCAGGATGGCAGGAAAAAAGAAATCGCAGTCCTTCTTGCAGGATGCATTATTGACAGGAATCTTCCTTTCCCTGCAAAGTTCCGTTATCCTATGGTTCAGCGCAGGATCATCCGTTGCCGCAAACACCATATCCATCCCCTCCAGATCGCGTTCTTCAAAACCTTTCCTTTGAAAGATCAGGCTCCCGCTGCTCTCTCCCTGCAGCAATTCTGCCATTTCCCCGAAATACTCCGGCGCCGTGATAAACAGATCTGCCCCGAATGAAAGCAGCACACCCGCCCGCCTTGCCGCTATTTTTCCGGCTCCGGCTATGAAGATCCGCTTTCCCTCCAGAGACAGGAAAAGCGGAAAATACCCTTTATTCTTTTTCATTTTTAATCCGCCCCATCACTCTTTTGGCCTGCAATCTCATTTCAGTCATCGGATTTACATAATGCTCATCTTCGTCCAAAATGCACTACCGCACACATCCCGGGGCCTGTATGGGCGCCGATAATGGGGCTCAGCATCATCTTCGTCACACTGCACTGCGGATTGATCTGTTTTACTTTTTCCTCCAGATATTCCGCGTTTTCCTGACTGTCCGCATGCAGGATATAGACCCGCTCGCCCGGCTTTTTATCGCCGGCGGCTTCATAATAGTCCACCAGGGAATTCAATGCCCGCTTCGTCCCCCTTGCCTTTGCAAAATTTTTCAGCGTGCCGTCCTCCTCGATTTTCAATACCGGTCTGATATTCAGAGCAGATCCCACCACGGCGGTGGCAGCCGATACCCTTCCGCCTCTTTTTAAATACATCAGATCTTCCACCATAAACCAGTGACAGACCTTCAGTCTGTTTTCTTCCAGCCACTTTCCGTTTTCCGCAGGAACCATGCCCTCTTTCCTGTTCTGCACCGCTGCCTCCAGCAAAAGCCCCATACCGCCGGTCGCCGCAAGGGAATCCACACAGACGATCTCCCTCTCCGGAAACTGTTCTTTCAGCTGTCCAGCCGCAAGGCAGGAAGACTGGTAGGTGCTGGAAAGCCCGCTGGACAACGCCAGATACAAAATATCCTTTCCCTCCCGCAATACCGGTGTAAATACATCCATATAGACCTGCGGCGATATCTGGGAAGTCCTTGTCAGATCTCCGTTTCTCTGCCCGTTATAGAACTGCTTTAAAACTTCCTCCGTCTCTATTTCCTCACAGACCCTGTCCTCATCCCCCAGCGAATACCGCATGGAGATAAACCGGATATCATTCTCTTTCGCGTAACCGGCAGGAATGTCCGCCGAGATATCTGAAAAAATCACATATGACTGTTCCATATCTTTTCCCTCTCATTTCTTTAGATTCGCAAGCGCCAGCATGCCTCTTTTCTCTTCTGTTTTTCTCTTGCGGTTGTTACTTTACAAACAATCTGATCATTTTATCCTTCCATGCCGCATATGGCTGATACCGCATGGGCAGATCCGGAAATGTCTTTTTATCCACAATGCTCTTTCTATGGGTAAATGTCTCAAAACCATGTTTTCCGTGATAAGATCCCATACCGCTCTCCCCCACGCCGCCGAAGCCCATCGCGCTGGTGGCAAGATGAATCAGCGTATCATTGATACAGCCGCCCCCAAAGGAAACTCTCTCCTTAACATAGCTGATGTTCCGTCTGCTGGCGGAAAACAGATACAGCGCAAGAGGGCAGGGCATGGAGCGGATCCTGCGCACCGCCTCCTCCAGAGAACGATAGGAAAGCACAGGCAGCACGGGACCGAATATTTCCTCTCCCATCACCGCATCCCCCCAGCTTACGCCATCCATCACCACCGGCGCGATCTGCCGCGTATCCGCATTTCTCTCACCACCATATACAACTTTTTTCTCCTCTATCAGCCCGCAGATACGATCAAAGTGTTTCCGGTTGATGATCTTCCCGTAATTTTCGTTTTTCAAAGGCTCCCTGCCGTACTGGAGTTCTATCTGCTTTTTCAGTTCCCGTAAAAGCGCAGGCTTTACCGTCTCATCGCAGTAGATATAATCCGGCGCAACGCAGGTCTGTCCGCAGTTTAAGAACTTGCCGAATACGATCCGCTTTGCCGCCAGCGGGATATTTGCCGTCCCATCCACGATACAGGGGCTTTTCCCGCCAAGCTCCAGCGTTACCGGCGTCAGATGTTCAGCCGCACGGCGCATCACTTCCCTGCCTACCACTTTCCCGCCGGTAAAGAAAATATAGTCAAACTTCATTTCCAGAAGAGAAGTATTTTCCGCCCTTCCGCCATTCACCACCGCCACAAACTCCGCCGGGAAGCAGTTCTCAATCAGCCTTGTCATAACCTCCGCCGTATGCGGCGCGTAGGCGCTCGGCTTTAAAACCGCCGTATTTCCTGCTGCCACAGCGTCCACCAGCGGTTCGATCGTCAGTAAAAAGGGATAATTCCACGGGCTCATGATCAGCACACAGCCATAGGGCGAGGGCTTCTCAAAACTCCTGGACACGTACTGCGCAAGGGGCGTCATCACGCGCTTCTCCCTTGCAAATCTTCCCACGTGGCGCAGCATGTATGTGATCTCGCTTTTTACCAGTCCGATCTCGCTCATATAACTTTCGGAAGCGCTCTTCCCCAGATCTTTTTTCAGCGCTGCGCAAAGCTGTTTTTCCTGTTTCTCTATCCCGGTATATAACTTCCGCAGCGCCGCCTTTCTCGCACTGACCGGAAGGGTTGCGCCCGTCTCAAAATATGCCCGCTGCCTTTGTAAAATCTCCTGTATTTCCTGTTTTTCCATCTTTTAACCGCGCGCCTTTCTGTAAACTTCTTTCAACGCTTCCCGATCCCAGAGCACCGGAACCGGATAGAGCGGATTTGCTTCCTGATCCGCGTAAGCCGCCAGCATATCGATATCCTTTTCCTCAATTCCCTCTATCCGCTTTGGAATCCCCAGCTTTTCGTTCAGTTCATATACCGCTTTGATAAATTTTCCGGCAAGAGCTTTTCTGCCCTCAGCCGCCTTCCCCAGACCGGCACAAACGGCAAGCTCCGCCAGTTTTTTATCAATAACCGATCCGTACATTTCCAGTACGATGGGAAGCAGGATCGCATTGGTCTGGCCGTGGGGCATATTATATTTTCCGCTCAGGGAATGGGAGACCGCATGGATATAGCCCACATAGGACCGCGTAAAAGCCCTGCCCGCCCGGTGCGCCGCGATCAGCATTCCTTTCTCTGCCCGCAGGCTCTTATGCGCCGCCGCTGCCTCAATATTATGGAAAACCGCCCGCACCGCCTTTTTGGCTTCCCTTCTGGTATACCCTGTGGTCGAGTTGCCGATATACGCCTCTACCGCATGGGTCAGGGCATCCATGCCGGTAGCCGCCGCAACAGAATACGGCAGGGTGCTGATGACCGCCGGGTCCAGCACCGCATAGGAAGGGATCAGCGGGAAATCGTTAATAGAATATTTATGTCTTGTATCGGAATCTACGATAACGGCAGCAAGTGTGGTCTCGCTTCCCGTTCCCGCCGTTGTGGGCACTGCGATCAAAAGAGGCGTTTTTCTTCCGACCCGCAGGATACCCGCCATCTTCCGCAGCGGCTTTTTCGGCCTCGCCACACAGGCGCCCACCGCCTTTGCACAATCCATCGGAGAACCGCCGCCAAAGGAAATAATGCAGTCACAGTCATTATGCCGGTAAATCTGAAGCGCCTCCATCACCATCTTCGTTGTGGGATTGGGTTTCGTCTTATCATAAACGGAAAGTATTCCGTCCTCCTCCGTGAGCACTTCCTCCAGCCGCTTCGTCAGCCCCAGCCCCCGGATCGACGCATCTGTCACAAGGAGCGGCCTGTGTAATCCTTTTTCCGCCAGAACGCCCGGAATTTCCGTCACGCTGTTTAAAATTTTCGGGTTTCGATAGGGCAGAAACGGAAGCGCAATATGAAATACCGTCTGGTATATCCTGCAATATATCATTTTTAGTTTGTTCATTTATCATATCCCCTTTTCCAAACACATATACACGGCTTTGCAGGGCATCTTCCTCCTGATAAATCAATAAAGCAGGCTGCCTCTCACTGCTCAGCCTGCTTCATTCTACATGATTGCCGGACATCCGTCAAACCCTGTAATCTCGTTCCGAATACTCCTTCATGTGGATTAAAATACAGGGCAAAATATTTTCCATATCGTTACAAAAGGCTATAGTACGATGTTTTTCATCGTTTCTGCAGAAACTATATAAAAAGGAGTAAAAGGATACACCTATGTAAACTATCCGCTCAATTTTCCCCTATTATTTCAGGCCATGCCCCATGCCCTTCTCCCCAGACATACATCTCATCATCAAAACCTTCCGCATAAACCGTGCATCCGCCAAACCGGACGCTTTTTATCCTTTTTAACGTCAAATACGGCTCTGAAACAACGTCATCCGACACAGCCGGAAGTCCGTTCCCCTTTCTTCCATTTCCGATCATCCCATTGGAATTATCGCCCCATATCCAGAGATCTCCCGGTCCTGATATAGCCGCCATAGTGTAATCGCCATGAGCAATAAATTTCACATTATCCATCACTAATACAGGCTCGCTGGAATAAAGTACGGCATCTGTGATAAACCTCTCCGCCCGCACAGGTTTTGCCGTGCCGTCGCCCAACTGACCATTCCGATTATCTCCCAGCATATACAGGCTGCCGTCTTCTTTTAAAAACGCTGTGGATTCACTGCCCAATTCCGCATAAACCACATGGCCAGCTATAAAACGCGGCTCTGTGACAATACAGATATGACCATCTCTCCTGCTTTCATCTATAGGCGTTCCCAACTGCCCCCATATACTTTCTCCCAAACCGTACAGTTCCTTTTTATCAGTAATAAATATCACAGTACTGTTATATGCATCTACGTGAATAACATTTTCTGCGATCAATACAGGCTCTTCGTAATAAACTTCTGCCGGATCAGTTTTTCCAAGCCCCAACTGCCCTTTTGTATTATCCCCCACGCCGTACAGGCTTCCATCTATGATCTCATACCGACAGAGCGTTCCTGAAGATACTTCCGTTTGCATCTCATTAACTATTTCCGGATATTCCAAAAGTTCTACTGTTACTTTTCCGGGTCCTTCATCCTGATCTTGCTCATCCGTCTGTTTCTCTTTTGAACAACCGGCCAGCATCACAAGCAACAGAACTGTCAGAATCACTGCTTTCTCAAGCTTCTTGAAACTCATTATAGACCTCCAAAAACATACTATTCATCAAAAAGAATCTTATCGCTCAGCTAACATTTTATGCCCGCCGTCACTATTGCAGTAGTGGCGGCTGATTTCTTCCCCTGAAGATCTGATAAATCAGACCAACAAGGGCGGCAATGAATATTCCAATGTTTTATCGTTATCCACATCCTGCCCGCAGAGGATGCCGCAATGTCCGTGGGAAGTATACTCATTATACACCTTTTTTTCTTCCCTTTCCATCATATTTTCGATTCAGGAAATCTCTTTTTCATCAGTAACATGCTTTACACTTATCTGGCAATCTGCTATAATTCTACTATAACAATTAACTGATAGCTATAAAAGGCGGTGATCATATGGCTGAAAAAGAAATGATGCAAAGAAACATTGAAGATTTTTCAAGAATTCAACGATTTATGTTGTTGACCGACAAAAATTCCGATGCCTATCAGGCCATGAAAGAACGCTATATTGAACTGAAGATCATACTGACAGCTTCCGGCATTAACCTTATTGAATTAGACAAGATCAAAGAATAAGAACCTGTATCGGGTGGCGTAACACCACCCGATCAGAAAATGCACTCCCCCCTCACATCACCAGTTCTATCAGGCTCTCCACATCTGCCCTTTTGGCGATCCGCACCCGCATCCCCTGCTTCTGCGCTTCCCGGGCGGTCATCTCGCCTATGCAGAGCGCCGTCACCTGCGAAAAATCCATACCGGAAAACAGGGATGCAAAGCCTCTGACCGTAGAGGCACTGGTAAAAAAGACGCCGTCCGCACAGGCTTCCCTTACAACATCCGGATCTGCAAATCCGCACGCAATGTCCCCTGCCGATCTCTCTCCCCCTTCCTCTATCTCGCCGCCGCAGGAATCCTTCCGATCAATACAGTCTTTCCCGCCCTCTATCGTCCGGTAAACCGCCACATCCTTCACGCCAACCTCTTTTTTTTGAATCTCCGTTACCAGCTCCGGATTCCCGATATCCGAGCGGGCGATCAGCACCTTATCTCCTGCTTCACAGTGCTTTGCCACCAGTGTCCCTAACTCCTTCCCGCTGTAGACCTCAGGCACCAGATCCGCCATGATCCCGAACTGCCGCAGCGCTCCCGCCGTACCGCTTCCGATCGCCGCAACAGATACGCCGCCAAGCCGCCGCACATCCTTCCCCATATCGAACAGTTCCCGCATAAACGCCTCCACGCCAGCCGGAGAAGTAAATACCAGAAAACGATACTCTGCCAGCCGTGAAATCTCCCTGCGCAATGCCGGATCAGGATGGATTCCCCTGACCTCGATTGTCGGTAACTCCAACACTTCCGCCCCGAGTTCGCGCAGCCTGTCCGAAAGCTCCCTCCCCCGCTCCTTCGGCCTTGTCACAAGAAATCTTTTTCCGAATAGCGGCAGTTTTTCAAACCATTCAAATTCCTCTCCCAGCCGCACCACTTCTCCGACGACAATGATTGCCGGAGTAGAAATACTCTGTCTTTCCGCTTCCTGCTCCAGCGTGGCAAGAGTTCCGCTTATTTTTTTCTGTCTGCCGCCGGCTCCCTGCTGCAAAACCGCCGCCGGCATCCGGGAGTCCATCCCCGCTTCCAGCAGTCCGCTGACGATATGGTGCAGATTTGATATACCCATCAAGAATACCAGCGTTCCACCTGCTTCCTTCAGCGCCTGAAAATTGATCTGAAGCGGCCCATGGCTCTTTTGGTGCCCGGTAATGATATGCACCGAAGACGCATGCCGCCTGTGCGTTACCGGAATGCCGAAATAAGCCGGCACCGCCGTTGCGGAAGGTACGCCTGGCACTATCTCAAAGGGAATCCGATGCGCTTTTAAAAGTTCCAGTTCCTCCCCGCCCCGTCCGAACAAAAAGGGATCTCCTCCTTTCAGCCGCACCACTTTTTTACCCTCCTGCGCCAGAGAAAGCAGGAGGCTGCTGATCTCTTCCTGAGGCATACTGTGGCGTCCTGCCCGCTTGCCTGCATCGATCCTCTCCGCGGACGGCGGGATCAGCGCAAGTACGGAAAGCCCCACCAACGCGTCATATACAACCGCATCCGCCTGCCCGATCACTTTCTTTCCTTTTATCGTCAGCAGTTCCACTCCCGAGGGCCCTGCTCCTACAAGCCAAACCTTTCCTGCCATCTTCCGCCTCTTCTCTTCCGGATCTGCAGCATTTTCTGCTGTTCCCGCATGATACCGGTCACGGCATTTCCACCGCTTCCGCATGATACCAAACCGCGGCATTTCCACCGCTTCTGTATCATACCGAACCCCAGCACTTCCACCGCTTCTGCATGATACCGAACCACGGCATGCTTCTTTCGCATGCCATATTTCCCCAATTCCCACCTCCGGTAAAAAAACAGATTTACAGACAATTCCCGCCGCGCATCTTCTCCGCAAGCTTCCTGCCCAGTTCCTCCGCCTCCGAGCGTTTTCCCCGCATCGTCCCGGTATAGTAATCCCCGATAACCGCCCTGCCGCATCCATCCGTTCCGGCAGGTTTAAAACCGCTTTCTTTACTGTAATAAAGCCCGGTCAGCACAAGTTCCTCTCCTTTGCACACCGCATAAGCCGCCACCGGAGAAGTACATCCTCCCCCCAGATGCCTCACAAAAGCCCGCTCCGCCAGCGCCGCCGCCTTTGCCTCCTCATCAAAAAAGCCGCCGAGAAATCCATAGTCCATGCCTTTTCTTCCCTGCACCGCCAGAATTCCCTGCCCCGCCGCAGGCAGCATCTCCTCACAGGAAAAATACCGGAATATGCGGCGCTCCAGCCCGAGCCGCTTTAATCCTGCCGCTGCCAGCACCAGCGCGCTGTATCTCCCCTCTTCCAGTTTCCGCAGGCGGCTGACTAGATTCCCGCGGATCATCTCCACATTCATTTCAGGATATAATTTTTTAAGCTGCAATTCCCGCCGCAGACTCGAAGTCCCGACCGGCAGTGCCAGATCCAGCCCTTTTGCGTTTTCCGGAAGCACCAGTACATCGCGCGGATCTTCCCGGCGGGAAAAGCCTAAAACCGGCAGGTTTTCCTCCGCCTCCATCGGCATATCCTTCAAAGAATGCACGGAAAGCTGCGTCCTGTTTTCCAGGAGCGCTTTATCCAGCTCCTTTACAAACAGCCCTTTCCCGCCAATCTCCTCCAGTCTTTTCTCCAGTATCCTGTCCCCGGTGGTTTTCATCGTAAGCATCTTCGCCGATATTCCCGGACAGTTTTCCTCTATATATTCCAACAGGATCTTCGTCTGCGCCACTGCCAGCGCGCTCTCTCTGCTTCCTATTACTATTTTCATATATCTCTACCTGTTTTATCCGCTTTCACAATCTGAATACTGCCGCCTTACTCCCGCTGCTTCTCACTTTTCTATATAATACCTGACCGCACCCCTCAGCTTCACAGCCGTCTCCGCCGCCAGCACACACAGAATAAAATCCGCCCATACCGTCAGAAGAAAACCGTTCACAAGCAATATCCTCCACGTAACCTCCTGAAAGATCAGAAAACGGCAGACCGCATAATAATAAGCCATCCCAACGCTATAATATACCAGCAGTCCGCAGACAGAGATCAGCAATAACCTTTTAAACCCGGGCGTCCGGAACCATTCGCAGATCCATGCCATAATATAAGAAGCCGCCGCAAATCCGAGTAAATACCCGAAAGTCGGACGAAGCAGATAAGAAGGCCCCCCGCCCCCGGCAAATATAGGCATTCCCACCAGCCCGGCCAGAAGATATACCCCCAGACAGGTTCCCGCAAGCCGTTTGTTCAGCATAAGTCCTGCAAGAAGTACAAAAAACCACTGCAGGGTAAAATGCATGGGAACCGGCGCTGTGGGCAGCGTTATTTTAATAAATGCCCCGACAGCGATCAGTGTTGCGAACATGCCTCCTGCCGTCAATTCCCGAATACTTAAAAACTGTTCTTCATTTTTTACATTCATCTTTTTCTCTTTCTGTCACTCTCTAACCGGCTCAGGACTGCCGCTTTTTGCCCCTACTTATTATAAACAGAAAAGCTGTTTCCCACAAGCCTGTTATATCGACGTTCCCTCCCGCAGTTTTTCCATAGGGCATAACTTCCGCATGCCGGTATTCTCTTTCCCGGTTTTTGCATAATAAAAAGCATCTGAAATTTTTAATTTCCAAATGCTTTCCATTTTTTCCTGTTCTGTTTTAAAATAAATCTCCCCCATTATATCAGGATTCCATACCCTCCAAAAAGGTTCAGGCCAAATCATCGTGCAGGATGTCCTCAGATATCTTCTTTATATGGTCCGAGAAAAAGTTCAGCAGTTTATTTTCCCACAGGACAAGTTCGATCATTTTAATATCTTTACTGTCTTTAAATACGTCCACTGTAAATTTTCCCATTTCAGTCCAATCTATTTTTTTCTCTGTGAACTGTTCCCATGAGGGCGGAGCATCATTCAATTCTCCTGAGTAATTATTATATTTTGCAAGTGCTGCAGATATATGCAGAGTGTGGTAGGACCCAAGCGAGTCACCGGAACCTTTTCCGGTCGCATCCGCATAACTGCATAGTGCAAACATTTCCATTTCTGTTGCATTTCGGGGATCTACCTTGCTGATATCAATATTGAAAAACTCCCTCTTTCCGTTATAATTAGATGTAACCTGAATGATCGGCCTATCCGGTGTAGATTCCTCCAAAAGTACAGCCCTGACTCCATGCCCTATCGCTCCCTTCCCTGCTATGGCTATGCTCAAGGCTTCTCCCTTTTCCTCTTTCTCAACCTTTTCAACTGCATTGCCAAAGCTTTCTTCCCCTCCCCGTGAACCTGGGATTTTTCTGTTCATCGGATTTTTTGAGTAATCATATTTGCCATATGGCATACTTGTCACCTGCATTGCATTAAACACCTCCTGATACATAAAATTATTTTTGTTCCCTGATCCATTTTAGAATTCAGCATATAAAAAGCGGCAAAATCCCCAGTTTCTTCCTTCCGTGGAAATTTCGCCGCCAAATTTTTCCCTTTCCGGATATTTATCATTTCATTCCGGCTTCAGTCAACATATAGGACAGTGAACAATTTTACACACCTCTTATGCATTCTGCTCTTCTTTCCTTTTCTCCAGCCAGATCTGTCCCTTTTCCTGATCCTCTTCTCCTTCCCCCTCCTTCTTTTCCTCAGGCGTCCTGTCTACACCGTTACGCTCGTCGATCAGTTCCTCCACCTCATCCGCAAGTTCCTGAGATGTCTCATTGATGCTGCTCTGCCGTGCCTCCCCCATGGCCGCATCGGCTGCCGCCTGCATCATGCCGTCTTTCGTCTGCTGCAGGCTCTGAAGCGGATTATCCTTAATATGCTGCAACTTAACATCCCGCATATCCCGCAGGACCTGCGTGCCGAAACTTCCAAGAATATAAGCGTCCTCGAGTTTTACTTTTACCTCGCTCCGAAAACTCTCCATCGCCTCTTCCAACTCCCCGACCGTGAAAGATTCGTCCCAGACAGCAACCTTAAGCATCCTGCTTTTTTTCAGCAGATTTTGGGCAATGCCGTCCGCTTTGGAAAGGAAGTAGTGCCCGCCATCACTGACCACATCTGACAGCTCTTCCACACCTCTTTCATGGTTCAGGGAAGATTTCATAAGTCCTGCTGCCGAATTATGTATCGCATCACTTGCCGAATTCTCCGTGCCTGATGCATTGTTGTCCTCATCTTCCACTCTGTTGTTTTTCTGTTCCTCCTCCGCCTTCTTCGCTTCTTCCACCGTCTTGAGCATCGTTATCAGATCCCGATTATTTTCATTAATCTCTTCCTGATGCCGGGATGTCCGCATAGCTGCCGCCTGCTGTGCCTCCTTCAGCCTTTTCAAGGCTTCTTCCGACTGAAAGTCCTTCTGTTCCTGCATTTCTTCCTGCAATAACTGCTGTTGTTTGACAACCTCTTTCATCAACGGGTTATTATATGCCGAACTATTTATCATCTCGCCATAGGCGGCATTCATAACTTTTATCTTCAGATCGATTTCATACTCCAGTTCGTAATAATATCCATATCTGATTTCTCTTTCCCGATGAACTTCCTCCATCTGGCGCAGCAGCATCTCCACCTTTTCGTTGTGTTGTGTACCCTGAATCCCGACATCTTTCGGGCTTTCCTCCCCCGTCTGCCCCTCGAGCAGTTTTCTTCCCTCCTCGGAAATCGAAACCTCATATCCGGGACCGAACAGATCGTCCGCAGACTGTATCTGATCCCCGGTTTCTGGAATATTCTGTTCCGGCGTCATCATTCCCACAGGAATGCCTCCGATTCCACCGATTTTCATACCAAACTACCTCCATTCCTTTGAATATTTTCCGCAATTCCGTTTGCGTGGTATAACTCAACCATTATATATATCGTCATATACTCTTGATCACCAAATGAAAGAAATCAATATTTCTCTTTTCTGCCTTCCTGTTTCAGCAGTTCCTCCTGCATTTTCTCCCGCTCTTCTTCCTCTTTCTTCTTCTCCTCCGAAGTCTTGTCTATATCATTACGCTCGTCGATCAGCTTCTGCACTTCTTCCGCAAGCTTTCCGGATGTTTTATTAAGAGCGCTTTGTCTTGCCTCTCCAAGAGCAGCATCAGACGCCGAGAGCATCATACTCTTTTTCGCCTCTGACACACCCCCCAGCGGATCATTTCCCGCATGTTGTATTCTGGCATTCCGCACATTCCGCAAGACATCCATCCCAAAACTTCTGCTGTATTTAACGTCCCTGTAATTCGACTTCATCTCTTCCCGGAACTTCAACATCATCTCTTCGATCTGCTCATCCGTATTAGCCCCATTGTCAAGAACCGCCCTGATATCCTCAGTTTTTTGAAGGACACTTTGGGTAATGGCATCCGCCACATCAAAGTAAAACCGTCCGGACTCACCGGCGCTCTCCAGCATTTCCTCTACGCCCTTCTCACGATCTGCCGAAGACATCATAAACTGCATCACTGAGTTTCGGATTGCATCACTCCCCGAACTCCCTGCGCCGGATGAATCGCTGCCGCTCTCTTTCCCCTCACTCTTTGGTCCATCCTCCGCTTTCTCCGATTCCTCTATCGTCCTGAGCAATGTCACCAGATCCCGGTTATTTTCGTCAATTTCCTCATTACACCGGACAGACTGCCGCATAGCCATCTGCTGCGCTTCCATCATCCTTCTTTTCGCTTCCTCTGTCTGGAAATCTTTCTGCTCCTGCATAGCTTCCCGCAAACTTTTCAGTTCCTTGACAGTCTCCTTCATTGCTTTCTTTATGGCGTCCTGATTCTTACTACTATTATACTCCTCATCTATTTTCATCTCCTCTTCCCACGAAGCATAGGACGCGTTTAACGCTTTTATCTTCTCGTCAATTTCATTCAGTTCCTCACGATATCCTTCTCTTATTTCCATAGCCAGATCCGCTTCATCCTGCTGACGGAGCAGCGCTCTCTCCTCCCTGACACTTTGGACATTCCGCACACCTGCCCCTGACTGCGCCGTCTGCAGACCGCTCAGGTTTCTGCCCTCCCGGGAGATCGTAACTTTGCATTCAGGACCGAATATGCTGCCCTCGGACTGCATCTGATTCCCTTTTTCCAAAATACCTTTTCCAACCGTCATCATCCTTGCGGCATTTACTGTGATCGCCTTGATCTGCATATTGCAATACCTCCATTCCATTGAATACTTTCCGCAATTCCGTTTGCGTGGTACAACTCTATTCTATATATCGTCATGTGAACTTTCTTCCAAAATAGAAATGATCATAAAATCTCTCTTCAAAGTCCCACTTCCCTCCAGAAAAAGAACTTTACGGTACAGTACAATTCCCCCTACGCCGGATATGATCTGGACAATCGGGTTATCCGGTGTAGAACTTTCCGGAAGCATGGCGATCAGCCCATAGTCCATTCCGCCTTTACCCGCAACTAATGGCAGATTTAATTGCTTCCCCTTTTCTTCCTTTTCAGCCTTTGTCACAGCATTACCAAAGCTTTCTTCCCCTCCCTGTGATCCTGGGACTTTTTTGTTCATAGGGGTTTTTTGGTAATCATATTTGCCATATGGCATACTTGTCACCTGCATTGCATTAAACACCTCCTGATACATAAAATTATTTTTGTTCCCTGATCCATTTTAGAATTCAGCATATAAAAAGCGGCAAAATCCCCAGTTTCTTCCTTCCGTGGAAATTTCGCCGCCAAATTTTTCCCTTTCCGGATATTTATCATTTCATTCCGGCTTCAGTCAACATATAGGATAGTGAACAATTTTACACACCTCTTATGCATTCTGCTCTTCTTTCCTTTTCTCCAGCCAGATCTGTCCCTTTTCCTGATCCTCTTCTCCTTCCCCCTCCTTCTTTTCCTCAGGCGTCCTGCCTACACCGTTACGCTCATCGATCAGCCTCTGCACTTCTTCCACCAGTTTTTCGGACGTTTTATCAATACCGCTCTGCCGCGCTTCTCCAAGTGCGGCATCAGATGCCGCCTGCATCATGCCGTCTTTTATCTGCTGCATGCTCTGCAGCGGATTGTCCGCTATACGCTGCAATTTAACGTCCCGCATGTCCCGCAGAACCTGCGTCCCGAAGCTTCCGAAGATATATGCCTCTTCACAATTTGTCTTCACTTCACTCCGAAAACTCTCCATCGCCTCTTCCAACTGCCCGATCGTGAAAGACTCATCCTGAACAGCAACCTTAAGCAATTTGCTTTTTTTCAGAAGATTTTGGGCAATGCCGTCCGCTTTGGAGAGGAAGTAATGCCCGCCATCGCCGACCATATCCGACAATTCTTCCACACCTCTTTCATGGTTCAGGGAAGACTTCATCAGTCCTGTTGCTGAATTATGTATCGCATCACTTGCCGAATTCTCTGTACCGGACGCACTGCTATCCTCGCCTTCCACGCTGTTGTCTTTCTGCTCCTCCTCTGCCTTTTTCGCTTCTTCCACAGTCTTGAGCAAAGTCACCAGATCCCGGTTATTTTCATCGATCTCTTCCTGATGCCGGGATGTCCGCATAGCCGCCGCCTGCTGTGCCTCCTTCAGCCTTTTCAAGGCTTCCTCCGCCTGAAAATCTTTCTGCTCCTGCATCTCTTCCTGCAATAGCTGCTGTTGTTTAACGACTTCTTTCATAAGCGGATCGTTATATGCCTTGCTTCTATTCATACTTCCATAGGCGGCATTCATGACCTTTATCTGTTTTTCAAGTTCTTCCAGTTCATCATAATATCCGTTTCTGGTCTTTCCGGCCTGCTGATCTTCCTCCAACTGGCGCAACAACATTCTCGTCCCTTCGTCAAGTTGTATGCCCTGACTCCCGGCATCTTTCTGAGCTTCCTCCCCCGTCTGCCCCTCGAGCAGTTTTCTTCCCTCCTCGGAAATCGAAACCTCATATCCGGGACCGAACAGATCGTCCGCAGACTGTATCTGATCCCCGGTTTCCGGAATATTCTGTTCCGGCGTCATCATTCCCACAGGAATGCCTCCGATTCCACCGATTTTCATACCAAACTACCTCCATTCCTTTGAATATTTTCCGCAATTCCGTTTGCGTGGTATAACTCTATTCTATATATCGTCATGTGAACTTTCTTCCAAAATAGAAATTATCATAAAATCTCTCTTCAAAGTCCCACTTCCCTCCGGAAAAAGAACTTTACGGTACAGTGCAATTCCCCCTATAGTCTAATTTTGCTCCTGCGCCTTTGAGCTTTTCTTAAGCTTTATGCTTATCCCTGCTCATTCATAAATCCGTCTCTCAATCAGGATTCCAGGCTCTCCAAAAAGGTCCAAGCCAAATTATCGTGCAGGATGTCCTCAGATATCTTCTTTATATGGTCCGAGAAAAAGTTCAGCAGTTTATTTCCCCAGAGGACAAGTTCCATCATCTTAATATCTCTGCTGTCTTTGAATACGTCTACGGTAAACCTTTCCGCTTTCGTCCAGTCCATCCTTCTGTTCGCAAACTGTTCCCAACTCGGCGGCTCTTCATTTAGTTCTCCTGTATAACCATTATATTTTGCCAGCGCACAGGACAGACATAATGCATGATAAGAGCCAAGCGAATCGCCTGTGCCCTGCCCTGTCTCATCTGCGTAACAACACAGGGCAAACATTTCCATTTCTGTTGCGTTCCGGGGATCTATCTTGCTAATATCAATATTATATACTTCTCTTTTTCCTCCTACTCCGGATATGATCTGGATGATCGGGTTATCCGGAGTAGAACTTTCCGAAAGCATGGCGATCAGCCCATAGCCCATTCCTCCTTCGCCTGCAACCACTGCCAGATTTAAAAATTTCCCTTTTTCTTCCTTTTCGGCCTTTGTCACAGCATTGCCAAAGCTTTCTTCCCCTCCCTGCGATCCCAGGACTTTTTTGTTCATAGGGGTTTTGGGGTAATCATATTTGCCATATGGCATACTTGTCACCTGCATTACATTAAACACCTCCTGATATATAAAATTTATTTTTGTTTCCTGATCCATTTTAGAATTCATCACATATAAAAACACAATAAGCATTTCCAACAGTCCCTCACAAATAACCTTTGAGAGGGACTATTACTAAAATGCTTATTGAGGTAAACTAACTGTCCAACTGGTTGTCAATGTATTCCACGGCGAAACCGCATTTGTTGCCTGTGCCCTCATATTTAACACTATACCGGATTCCACTTCAGCCCTGCTGATATTTGTTTTAAAATACCGACGTGAACCAATCACCTTATTTCCGCTTGTAATACTGGTTATCCTGTTGAAATCCTGCGTGCACTGTGTATTATTACACCAGCAAAGAACGCTTTTTGCTGTTCCCATAATCTCAACTTCAATGAGCACTTTATTGTTTTCATCAATAAGTAATCGGGTTATTGTTATAGAAGAAAGCCCCGGTGCAGGCTCTCTTGGCTGAATACCTTCCTCTAAATCCTCCGATTCATCTCCAGCCATTTCCAGATACCTGCCATTCTCTGGCAATCCTTCCTCTTTTTCCGCTGCCACTGCACTGATACTGGAGCCACAGCACATAACCACAGCTAACGCTAACACAAGCATCTTTTTTAAAGTTTTCTTCATCATCTTTTCTCCTTCCTCTTCAGAAAAATTCAATTATCTCTAAACGGTCGTTTTTAAAAGGTACTACATATATGTAGCACCTTTTAATTTTATCGCGGTTTCCAAATTCTGTCAATATATAAAATCGATACTTTCCGATTTTTCTAAATCAATGAGGACATTTTGTATATTCAGTTTTTGAAATCAGTTCCCCCAAAAACACATGACCGCAATCCGCACAGCGTTTTGACGAATACGCCTTAATCACACACCCGCCGCTGCTGTTTTTCTCATGTTTTTGATATGTACCGGAAACCAGCGTTGAATGCGTACATCCTGCACGGGCTCCCTCATTTAAATCGACTTCATAAATATTTCCGTCCTCATCGACAAACTGCTGGTCAAACCTTATCTCCGTATCACCTGTCTCAAACAGAAGGCTGTCATCTGTTGTAAATATAATATCACTGCCAGAAAACCCCTCATATTGTTCCCGCACCGCCTCTTCCTCTCCATAAATGCCAACAACCGTCACCCCGTCATAAGCAAATACAGGCGCCGACGAAACGATCAATACAACAAGTGTCAGCACCCCCATCAGACATTTTGCTGTCCTGCTGCTGCTTTTTCTGTCTTCTCTCATAATATTTTTCACCCTTTCTACTGTTAAATTTGGTTTTTTAAGGCTCTTGTCCCCGCTAAGCCTTACAAGTATGTCCTTCTCCTCCTGTGCCAGTTCCGCCTGCCTGAAGATTTCCCGCCCATACAATATCCTCTCATCCCGGGACAGGTTCCCCGCCACCCTCTCATCACAGTTCAACTCGCAGTTTCTGTTCATCAGTCCCGGCAGAAGGTAGATCAGCGGATTAAACCAGTGGACGCATACTGCAGCGGCTGCCAGAAACTTAAACAGTACATCATTTCTTTTTATATGGTACATCTCGTGCAAGAGTACAATATCCCTCTGCTGTTTCCCCAGATTCTCCGGAATCATGATCACAGGATGGAAATATCCCATCGTAAACGCGCCGCCCGGAAAAGCGATCTCATATACCTGAACCTTCCTCTTTAAACAAACCTTTTCTTTCAGCCTTTCCAGTTCCCCTTCCGCAAGATCCGCCTCCTTGTAGACATCCGCCGACATAACCGCCTTTTTGCCTGACAGATACCCCCTCACTTCTACGGATAACCGAAACACCATAACGGTAAGCGCTATGACAGTTGCCGCCGCAAGAACCGCAAACCCCCTGTTCACAGCTATCCTGTAATCATCCGATACTAATACTGACGCTTTGTACGGCGATACCCTGATATCCGGCAGCCTCCCTGCTGCCCGTTTCTGCGCCTCCTCCCAAAACCGCCTTGCAGCCAAAGCCAGCGGACACGGCACCAGATACAAAATCAGCGCTGTTTTCAGCAGCAGATCCTGCCACTTATACAGAGAAAACCGCCGCCTGGCATTTTGAAGCAGGATACTGAAAACCATGCAGATACTTCCCGACACCGACATTAAAATGACCAGGTTCATTTTTCCTTCTCTGAGCGGAGCAGATCTTCCAGCTCCTCAGCCTCCTCCTTTGTCATTTTCCCGCCGCCGGTCAATGCCACAATAAAGTTTGACAGAGAGCCGCCGTACATGCTGTCAAGTATCTCCCTTGTCTGCCTCTGTTCAAACTCCTTTTTTGTGCAGCCTGCCCTGTACTTATGCCCCTCCTTTACTACGACCCCTTTTTGCAAAAGGCGCGTTAAAAAAGTGCTGGTCGTCTGCCGTTTCCAGTCCTTTCCCTTCTCTCTGAAGCACAGAACGATGTCGTTGTTCGTCATCCCCTCCGACTTCCATAATACCTCCATGATCTCCTTTTCTGTCGGGCTTAAAGTAATCATATATGTCCTCCTTTTCATTTTTTATTCATTGTATTACATTATAGTAGTCATGTCAATTTTTCTTTCAAACCGCTTTATACGACGCCGCCGAAAACGTCAATTTGTTGACGCTTCCCTCCGGACCGTGTTATCCTGTATAATATTCTATATTTCAGTAATATTTCCGTAAGCAGGAGGCGGATCAGAATGAATTATATGTTAGGCATAAAGTCTGTTCTGACCGGCTGTAAACTTATTATATGAGGAGATTTTAACATGATCTACACCGTTACGCTGAATCCCGCTTTAGACAAAACCGTGGAGATCCCTTCCCTGACCGTGGACAGTGTCAACCGCATCACCGCCATGCGCACCGATCCCGGAGGAAAAGGCATCAACGTATCCAAAGTGATCCGGAAACTGGGCCGGGAGAGCACTGCCACAGGCATTTTGGGCGGAAATACCGGCCGCGCCATCTGTGCCGCGCTCGAAGCCATGAAGATCAAAACCGCTTTCCGGTTCGTGGAGGGGGAAACCCGGACCAACCTGAAAGTCATCGATCCGGTAAACCATACCAACACTGACTTAAACGAACCGGGCATCACCGTATCTGAGGAGATCCTGAACGGACTGCTTGCGGAACTGTTATCAAAACTCCGGAAGGGGGACATCGTCGTATTATCCGGCAGCCTGCCGAAAGGTTCTCCCGTAAATACCTACGGTACATGGGTAAATGCCTGCAAAAAAGCCGGAGCAAAGGTCATCCTCGATGCGGACGGCGAACTTCTTGCAAACGGCATGCAGGCATCTCCCTACCTGATCAAACCCAACAACCACGAACTTTCCGCTCTTACGGGTGAAACACTTAAAACGCCGGACGCACTTAAAAAAGCTGCCCGCAGCCTGATGCAGAAATATGATATTGCCAGGATCGTCGTCTCTATGGGAGGCGCAGGCGCTCTGTATCTGACGGAACATGAGACCATTTATGCCGAAGGCTTAAAAGTTCCGGTGAAAAGCACCGTCGGCGCAGGGGACAGCGTCGTGGCAGCCCTCGCCGCAGCCGAAGAATCCGGAAAAAGCCTTGCGGATGCCGTCCGCCTCTCTGCCGCCTGCGGCGCGGCAAATGTAATGTGCAGCGGAACCCAGGCCGCGGAATACGCGGTCATTAAAGAACTGATGCCCCGGGTGGTATTCCATAAACTGTAACATAACGTCAGAACCTCTCACCGGATCGTCACTGTCCGCTTTGCACTTAGCGGCTCCGGATCATCTGACTGTTTCAGAAGAAGAAATCAATTGTTGCAAAAACAAATATAATCCAGTACTATAAAGAAAGGAACTTTTATTATGAAAGCAAAAGCTGTAAGACTGCACGGAGCAAATGACCTGAGACTGGATGAATTTGAGCTTCCTGAAATCACAGACGACGAGATCCTTGTCAAGGTCGTAACCGACAGTATCTGCATGTCCACTTATAAATGCGCCATCCTCGGGGAATGCCACAAACGCGTCCACGAGATGTGGCTGACCATCCAGCCATCATGGGACATGAATTTGCGGGAGACATCGTAAAGGTAGGAAAAAACCATCAGGAAAAATTCAAACCCGGCATGAAATTTACACTGCAGCCCGCCCTGAATTACAAAGGAACCATGTGGAGCCCCGGGTATTCCTATGAATTTTTCGGCGGGGACGCCACATACTGCATTATTCCCGCAGAAGTTAGTACATTACAACTCCACCCATGTCACCGGCACCACCGGCGGTAATACCGACGATATGATAGAATCCCTGAAGCTGACGGCGGCAGGACGCATCAATCCGGCGGTTATGGTAACCCATATCAGCGGTCTGGATTCCGCAGCAGACACCACCCTGAACCTGCCGAAGATCCCGGGCGGGAAGAAACTGATCTATACCCATCTGTCCATGCCCCTTACCGCATTGACAGATCTGCGCACAAAGGGTGAGGCAGAAGGCGATAACCGTCTGATCGTACTGATGGATTCCAGTAAACTCGGCCTGAAATGCAGTTTTCATATCTGTTCTCTGGATGTTGTGGATATACTGGTCTCCGACGGAAATCTCCCGGAGGACTTTCTGGAAGAATGTGAAAAACACAATGTAGAAATTTTATAGATTTTGCGTGAATCCTGATTCCATTGCCACATTAAAACTGGAATAAGGAGGATCTCTGTTTTGAAAAATAAAGTACAGCGTTTTGGTAAATTCTTATCGGCTATGGTTATGCCGAATATAGGCGCTCTGATCGCCTTGGTTTTCTTGCCGCACTGTTCATAGATACCGGCTGGATACCCCACAAGGGTTTCAACAGCATGGCCGGTCCGATGCCGACCTACCTGATACCGATTTTAATCGCTTCCACAGGCGGCCGTAAGATTGCCTGCGACCGCGGCCGCATAGTCGGCGCCATTGCCGTGATTGGTGCGATCCTCAGGCAAAAGCACACGGCCTGAATATTTACGAATATCTCAAATTTCTGCTCTTGGTTATATTTATTGGTCAAGCAACGTTATTCCCCATTTCTGTGTAATATAATCTTTTAGACATATAACTTTTATTTTAATAGCAGCATTGTCGCTATCAAGATAACATTTTCTGATATCCCCATCAATACCTGGAATAATATGAAGAATTCTCGTTTCATCTTCAACAGATGTCTTTAATAGACTTCCATCCTTGACCTTCGATGATAACTCCCAACACACAATATACCTAATATTACTAAATGAATGATTAAACTCCGTTGCTCCAAATTGATACTTTAATTCAACATACCAAAATTCACAATCTGCAATTTTATTTCCCGTCTTATTTCTTGCCAGAAGATCTATTCCTGCTGATTCGTCATAATCCAGTGGTTCAAAATTATTTTATGTGCCATAATTATACTTTTTTAATCCTTCAACCTTTCCCCAATATCAGATGCACTATATAATACTCTCATTACAATAACGCTCTCATTCTCAATCACATAGAAAACCGAATAATTATCTACCACCAACTGCCTTAACCCCATTGCCCGTTCTTGCTCCGATTCCATAAGTCTTACTTTTTCCGGAAACATTTTTAGCTCCTCGATAGCTTTCGCAATCCGGTTATATTGTCCTATTGCATTTTCTGGTGCTTGGAGCTGTATCGCAATATAGTTATAGATTTCCTCCATATCCGCTAATGCCTTATCTGTGATCTGTACCTTATATTGCTTCATGCTTAATGACTCTCCCTAAATTTTGCAAAGGCAGAAACAGCATCCTGCACCCTGCCGGCATGTATATCATCATATCCCTCTTGCAATTTCTTGTGAATTTCCTCTTTTGTCATTAAATCTGCATTAAGACTAGAGGAAGCTTTCGGCAATGTTACCGCAAAAGGGATCCCTCCTGTTAATGAAATTTGATTGAGATACATGTCTATTGCTGTAGACATCGGGATGCCTAATCGTGTAAGCACATCTTCAGCTCGTTGTTTTACCGTTGGATTTATTCTTAAATTTAAGGTTGCTGTTTTTTCCATATCAAATCATCTCCTTTGGTTAAATTGTAACGCGTTTGTCGTTACTCGTCAATGTAAATGTTAAAAACCAATCCACATTTGCTGACAACATATATTTTACCCAAATCATAATAATATAAATAATACAAATATGGCAGGATATCTCATAGACCACCTGCCATACCTAATAGCTTATACTAAATTTATATCACTCGAACTCCTCGGCGGATAGCTTAAACTGGCTATTTTTCTATGATTTTTAATGGATTTATTATTCATATTCTTCAAAAATCGCTCTCGTATTTGTGCCAGTCAAAATTTTTAGAGCCAAAATAGAGCCATCCAGAGCCGCCATTTTCTCCTTGTCTGCCCTATCTACATGGTGCTAGCACCATGTTAATTAAACTTTTATCAATAATATGTATATTTTACTTCACGCTGTACCCGTTTAGGATTGCAACCAGCTTCTTTTACATCAGCTACCACAGCAGAGCTAAATCGTTACCGACAATAATTTTTCAGAACGAAATCATAAACCTCATAGTCTTTTGGTTCTGCCCCAAATGTAACCTTACACACGGATAGCTTTCCCTCTGATACACGTTCAAACACTCCCACCCAAAAGGTTTCTTCAAAAAATACCGTAGTGAATCTTGCCCGGTCAATTGATATACTTTCTTTATATCACAAGGAGGTATTTCAAATGAGTACAAAGTTTACAGATGATGAATGGCTGCTGATCTTTCAGCAGAGAACGCAGAGCGGCCTGTCTGTCCGAAAGTGGTGTGACAGCAATCAGATCAGTTATGACAAGTATAAATATCGGGAAAAAAAACTGCTGCGCAAAACGGATCCGGAAAGAATGGTATCTCCTATGGATTTTGTGGAACTCCCGCATACACTGCTTCCTCCGCTTTCACTGGAACAGGAGCAATCCTATCCTTTTGAACTATCCTTTCATGGATCGCATCTGAAGATCGCCAGTCATGCACAACTCTCACAGTACGCAGGTATTACATTGACAGCATCCCTTTAGATTCCCGCGGGAAGGAGGTCAGCGGCTCCAAGGGTGCTGAGGAACGGGAATGGTGTGACCGCCTGTTCCAGATCGAAAAAACCTGAAAGCATTACCTTCCGGGAAGCGTCTGCAAAAGCGTCAGGAACTGAGCAGGCCTGTCCTGGAAGGATTTTGGTCGTGGGTAGAAGAAACCAGCGCAGAGTATACTGCCAATGAATCCCTCAAAACAGCCCTTACTTATGCAGCAAACCAGAGAAAATATCTGGGGACATTTCTGGAAGACGGGCGCATTCCGATCTCAAACAATGACTGTGAGGCCAGTATCCGTCCATTTGCAACCGGACGCAGGGCATGGCTGTTTGCAGACTCACCGGCAGGGGCAAGAGCCAGCGGCATCGTATTTACATTGGTAGAAACAGCGAAACTGAATCATCTGGATGTATTTGGCTATCTATGTTATTTATTACTGTGAAACATAATCTTCCGGGTAGCCAAAAAAGCGCAGACTGCCCCTATCAAGCTTAAAAGAAGTTTTTGACCCTGTCTGGAAGACTCAGGCGGCAACTACCGGGGCTTCCCAACCAAGTGCTTTTAACTTTTTCAGATACGCATTGATTTTGCGTTCTTTGTTGAACTGGTTATAATAATCAGCTCCAAGATCCTTGAACACCACTCCGTCTTTGAGGATATGGTAAATGGCTATGAGCATTGAATGGGCAACTGCGACATAGGCCCTCTTCTTTCCCCTGTGGGAGCTGATCCTCATGAACTGCGCATGGAAATAGGACTTTTTATTCTTTACAGCTGAATGCGCGC
>CAJTBO010000007.1 GCA_910573755.1 Lachnospiraceae bacterium
TCCTTCGCATCGTAATCCATCCATTCTTTAGTGATAGAATTATTATGCACCGACTACAATAAAAAAGCAACATTTATTCATTGTTATTTAAACAATGCTGTACTAGAGGCGTCTTCTATTTGGCAGCCAGAGAAGCGCATGGATTCGGTGCACTGATGGGCATGTAAGATTGCTTCTTCGATGGAATGATAAATATATGTTATTTCGGAAGTGGAGGAGTATTTTATAAGATAGAACATAGCTTTGACTTTCATGCGATGGATTGAGATGTGTTTTATTGTTTCTAATATATTATTTCTATAGATTTTAGTTTTGTCACAAAATTTGTCATGAAAATGAAAAAAGCCCGCAATCACGGACTTTTTAGTACTCGGAGTGACAAGATTCGAACTTGCGGCCTCTACCTCCCTAAGGTAGCGCTCTAGCCAAACTGAGCCACACCCCGATCTGCAAATTATTTAGTTAGATATTGTTTTTGCAACGAAAATAATATATCATAAATAAGAAAGAAAAGCAACAGGAAAAAATAAAAAAATTGAAAAAGGGGTATACAAAGGAGGAAACAGGTATGGCAGAGGCAGGATTTGATAACAGATTTCCTATAATCATAGGTGTTGCGGGGGGAACCGGATCGGGAAAATCCACATTTACCAACCGGCTGAAAAAGCTGTTTGGCGATCATGTGACGGTATTGTATTATGATAATTATTACCGTGCTCATGACGATATTCCGTTTGAGGAACGAAAAAAGATCAATTATGACCATCCGGAAGCTTTTGAGACGGAACTCCTTCTGGAGCATCTGAGTATGCTGAAAGAGGGAAAAGCCATACAGTGTCCTGTTTATGACTATACACAGCACAACCGTTCCGGCGAAGTGGTGGAAGTTGCCCCCAGTAATATTATTTTGCTTGAGGGTATTTTAGTGCTTGCGGACGAGCGGCTCAGGAAGATGACGGATATCAAGATCTTTGTGGATGCGGACGCGGATGAACGCATCCTGCGCAGGGTGCTGCGGGACGTAAAGGAGAGGGGCAGGGATATTGAGAATATCATCGACCAGTATCTGACCACGGTGAAACCGATGCATTATCTGTATGTGGAGCCGACCAAGATGTATGCGGATATGGTGATCAACAGCGGGATGAACGATGTGGCGCTGGATCTGGTGGCGCATAAAATATCGTCTCTGCTCGATAAGCGTGAAATTAATATTGTGCAATCCTGATGCGGGCGCCCGTTTCAGCGGGCGGACAGGGATAAGATAAAAGAAAGGCGGAAAAGTCAATATGGCAGATCAGGGAAAAGAACCGGTGCTCCATAACGAGGCGCTGGAAGAAGCGATAAAAGTATTTAAAGGAGATCAGAGCAATGAAAATCTGGCGAAGATCATGATGCAGCTTGAGAGGGCGACTGTGATGCAGCCGGCGATGCTTCCGAAGGAAGCGGATATGCAGAAGGTGAAGAGCCTGATCGAAAAGAGCCAGGGCGGAAAAGTGCCTGTGAAACTGACAGGACAGACGCAGCCCCGGCCGATCATCCTGAAAAATGATAAGGGGGACCAGTTTTTTGCGGTATTTACAAGTCAGTCACAGATGCCGGCTGACCAGAAATACCCTGCAATGATGTTTCTCCCTTTTAAGGCATGTTCCCAGATGGCAGCGAGGGAGGAACTGAAGCTGACCGGTGTCGTGCTGAATCCGTTTACCGATAATCTGGTGATCCATAAGGCGGCGTTGGATATGCTGAATAAAAAGAACGGGCAGATCCTGACGGAGGATAAGATCGCCCGGGACGGGCTTTCCGGAAATTTCTATCAGGACAGACAGGGCTTTATGGAAAAGATCGGAAAAGAAAAGGAAGGTTATGTGTTTGACTGTTACCGGGAAGCATATAAAAAGGAAAAGGGCGATCAGGCGCCTTTCCCGTACAGACAGGAGGATTTCGGTGTTATTATTCTGAATATCAGCGATACGCTGCATATGGCGCGGATCGGGCTTGCCGAGGGCGGGGCGGTAAAGGGCGTGTGCCTTTGCGCGTTTTGCTGTTATAATCCGCAGACGGATGAAGGAATTTATTATCTGATCCAGAGAGGCCCGCAGAAACAGAGGAACAGACTGCTTACGGTGGACGGGCAGGGAACCTGTACGGATATTGGGGAAGCCCCGGAGGAAGGCAGCGAACTATATGAACTGATGGGGCGGGTACCCTGGGCGGAGCAGTGATCCGCCGGACAGGGGCATTCGAGCGATTTAGAGAAAAGATTATGGGATGCAAATGGATTTATGTGTAATATTTACTAAATAGTGACAATTTTTTTCCTTAATTTTGTAAAAGTCTTGCATAAACGGGAATAAAAACTTATAATATAGATAATCGGTAGTTACCGAATATTGTATAGTTGGAGGTAGGAGTATGAAGACTGTAAAAGTACAGTTAGACAGTATCGACAAAATTAAGGTATTCAACAGGACGGTTTGCAAATTTGACTGCGATTTTGATCTGGAGCAGGGCAGATATTATATTGATGCGAAATCCATGCTGGGTATTATGAGCCTTGATTTAAGTTCTCCGCTGGAACTGCATTTTTCCAGTACAGAGGATGAAGAGGCTGTAATTTTGGAAGCAATCAAAGACTTCATGGTAGAGTAATAATAGGCATCATCCGCTTTTGGGAAGCGGAATCAGTAACAGTAAGAATAACGTGTATCCATATTGCCGGCAGAATTCCCTGCCGGCAATATTGAGGTGTACAGGTGTATCGATCTTTATCGGCAAAAGGCAGGGAGGTTAAGATGGCACAGGGGACTAGCTGCGATACCTGCAGCAATTATCTTTATGACGAGGACTATGACTGCTACGAGTGCGATGTCAGTATGGATGAGGATGAGATGGCGAGGTTTTTATCTCAGACAAGGCTGGAGTGTCCTTATTACAGATCAGACAATGAATATGAAGTGGTGAAGCATCAGATGTAGGAAAGAGAAAGGCCGTCTGAAGCGGACAACTGTAAAAGAAGAGGAAAAACGGATGATTCTTGCGGGGCAAAGATCAAGGGATAAAACGGATATGGGCACAATGTTTTCAAGGAAACAGCTGCAGAAGCTGATCCTGCCGCTGATCGTGGAACAGATTCTGGCGATCACGGTGGGCATGGTGGATACCATGATGATTTCCTATGCAGGGGAAGCTGCCATTTCAGGGGTGTCTTTAGTCGATATGATCAATATATTACTGATCAATATATTTGCGGCGGTTGGCACAGGCGGGGCGGTGGTGGTATCCCAGTATCTGGGACACGGAAATAAAAAGCTTGCCTGCCGTGCGGCGGAACAGCTTATTACCGTTTCAACGGTGATCTCCACCGGGATCATGCTGCTCGGTTTGTTGTTCAGGGCGCCGCTCCTTAAGCTGTTATTCGGGACGGTGGAAGCGGATGTTATGCAAAACGCCATGATATATTTTCTGATATCGGCGTTTTCCTTTCCTTTTCTGGCGGTATTCAATGCCTGTGCGGCAACCTACCGCTCTATGGGAAATTCCAGAATATCCATGCAGGTTTCGGTGGGCATGAATATTTTTAACGCCATCGGGAACGCCGTTTTGATCTTTGGGTTTCAGATGGGAACGGCGGGGGCGGCGCTTTCCACGCTGGCGGCGCGTATTCTGGGCGCGCTGGTGATGATGGCCCTGATGAAAAACCAGAAAAATGACGTATATGTCATCTATCGGAACCTGCTTATGTGGGAAAGGAGCATGGTACGAAGGATCTTGCACATTGCCATTCCGAATGGTGTGGAAAACGGTCTGTTCCAGTTGGGGCGCGTGCTTGTGGTCAGTATTATCTCACGGTTCGGCACGGCGCAGATCGCGGCAAACGCGGTGGCAAATAATCTGGATTCAATGGGCTGTATCGCGGGGCAGGCGATGAATCTTGCGATGATCACGGTGGTGGGGCAGTGCATGGGCGCCGGAGAAAAGGAGCAGGCTGTCTGGTACACGAAAAAGCTTTGGAAATTTACATATCAGATCACAGCGGCCGTGAACAGCATTATTTTGTTGTCGTTGCCGTTTTTGCTGAATGTTTACAGTCTCTCACCGGAGGCATGGCGCTATGCGTTCATTCTGGTCTGCATTCATAACGGCTGCGCGATACTGCTGTGGCCGACTTCATTCACGATGCCCAACGCGCTGCGGGCGTCCGGAGATGTGAAGTTTACGATGGTCATTTCAGTGGCGTCCATGTTTGTCTTCCGTATCGGTTTCAGCGTGGTACTGGGAATCTATTTCGGACTGGGCGCTATCGGCGTATGGATCGCCATGGTCCTTGACTGGATCTGCCGGGTTTCCTTCTATGTCTGGAGATTCTGCAGTAAAAAATGGCTGGATTTTAAAGTGATTTAGACGGTAATGGACGGAGAAAATATGCTGAAGGAAAAGAGACAGGGACTGACGGACAGGATCACGGAAGGGGTGATCTGGAAACAGATTTTGTTGTTTTTCTTTCCGATTCTGCTGGGTTCCTTATTTCAACAATTATATAATACGGCTGATGCGGTGATCGTGGGAAGATGCGCGGGAAAGGAGGCACTTTCCGCGGTGGGAGGCTCGACTTTTTCGATCATCAATATTTTTGTAGGCTTTTTTACCGGCATCGCTTCCGGGGCAACCGTGGTGGTGGCCAATTTTTATGGAGGAAAGCAGGAAAAAGAGGTATCGAGAACCGTACATACTTCGCTGATGCTTTCCCTTTGCGCAGGCGTATTGTTCGGCGCGGCGGGTATTGTTTTTGCACCGGTAATGCTGCGGCTTTTACAGACGCCGGAGAATATTTTCGGGCAGTCTCTGGGATATATGCGGATCTATTTTGCGGCAACGCCCGCCAATCTGTTTTATATAATGGGGGCGGGTATCCTGCGGGCGGCGGGGGATTCCAGAAGGCCCTTATATTTTCTGATCGTAAGCTGCCTTGCCAATATTCCGCTGGATTTTCTTTTTGTGGCGGGGTTTCAGATGGGAGCGGAGGGGGCTGCCATTGCGACGGTACTCTCCCAGATCCTGAGCGCGGTCATGGTGTTTGCGGTGCTCTGCAGGGATAAGGCGTGCTACGGGCTGATTCCCGGGGAACTTCTCCATTGTTCCGGGGATATTATGAAGCGGGTGCTGCGGATCGGGATTCCCGCAGGACTTCAGTCCGTAACTTACGGGCTTTCCAACGGCGTGATCCAGTCGAAGGTGAACAGCTTCGGAACGGACAATATCGCGGCATGGTCAGCCTACACCAAGCTGGACGGGCTTTACTGGATGACCGTATCGGCAATGGGGATCGCGGTGACTACTTTCGTGGGACAGAATCTGGGCGCGGGAAAAATGGACCGGGTAAAGAAATCCATGTGGGAATGCATGGGGATGACGGTGGTAATGGCAGGGCTGATCAGCATTTTCTTCTATGCATTTGCCGATTTCTTTTTTGGTATTTTTGTGGAAGATGCGGGAGTGATCTCGCTGGGGGTATCCCAGCTTCACTTCCTGACCAGATTTTATGTGATCTATGTTGTGGTGGAGATCCTTTCGGGGACGCTGCGGGGACTTGAGTGTGTGGTGGTGCCGACGATCATCAGCATCCTGCTGGTATGCGGGCTGAGAGTCCTCTGGATCGTGGCGGCGCTGCCTGTCAGCAATACAATGGAAACCGTGATGATGAGTTATCCGATCACATGGATAGCAGCGGCTGTTGCCTTTGTTTTATACTATAATTATTATATGAAGAAAAACGGAAACACGGACGGATAACCTGTTTCGCGAAGGGAAAATACGGCGGGCTCTTCCGGAAATAAAGCGGAAGGGAAAACGATGCGGGAGCAGAGTTTCAAAGAGCAGGTATGGCATCGGGGGTCAGAGAATGTAAAGTGCCCGGGAAATAGTGATTCGGGAAATAAACGCTCCGGGGACTTAATGCCCCGGAAAGCATAGCCCTCCAAAGCAGCAGTGCAGGGACGGAGAATCAGATATCCGCAAGCAGTCCGACCGGACAGTGATCGGAGCCGGTGATATCCTTGTAGATCAGGGCGTCTTTTAGATTGCTGCGAAGCGCCCCGGATGCCAGAAAATAGTCGATACGCCACCCTGCGTTCTTCTCCCGGGCATGGAAGCGGTAGGACCACCAGGAATAGGCGCCTTCCAGTTCCGGATAAAAGAAACGGAAGGTATCGATAAAGCCCGCTTTTACAAGGGCGGAGAATTTTGCCCGCTCTTCATCCGTAAAACCGGCATTTTTGCGGTTGGTCTTCGGATTTTTCAGGTCGATTTCCTGATGGGCAACGTTCAGGTCGCCGCAGAAGATGACGGGTTTTTTCTCTTCGAGTTTTTTCAGATAAGAAAGAAAATCGTCTTCCCATTCCATGCGGTAGGAGAGGCGTTTTAATTCATCCTGAGAATTAGGGGTATAGACGGTGACCATATAGAAGGCTTCAAACTCCAGCGTGATAACGCGGCCTTCGTGGTCGTGTTTTTCAATGCCGATGCCGTAGGAGACGGAAAGGGGTTTTTCTTTGGTAAAGACGGCAGTGCCGGAGTAGCCCTTTTTTTCCGCGTAATTCCAGTATTGATGATAGCCGGGAAGATCAAGGGAGATCTGCCCTGACTGCAGTTTGGATTCCTGTATACAGAAAATATCGGCATCTTCTTTTGTGACAAAATCGATAAAGCCCTTTCCGATGCAGGCGCGCAGGCCGTTGACGTTCCAGGAGATAAATTTTTTCATGACGGTACCATGCCTTTCTTTTTTGATTCCCGCGAGCAATGAGCCAGATGGGCATGCTTGCATGTACATTTAGCGACTGCTGCGAGGTTGTTGACTATAGAGGTATCTTACCACAGAAGGGGAGAAAAGGCGAGGGGTTTCAGAGTGGGGTGTGTCGAAGTGCCGGCGTTTTTCTACCGTCCTTCACAGGATATATCTTCTCCTGCGCCTGGGGTGTTGGTGGTAACGGAAAGAGGAAAATGAGAGTAAATGTATATTGTAAATGGAGGAGGGAGAGGATATGAATGTAAGAGAAAATCAGGAAAAAGCTTATGCTTGGGCGCTGGCGCTCTGCAGATATGCGGGGGCGGATGAGAAATTTCTGCGGGATTTCTGGGAGAGATTGACAGGCGATCCGGAGATTTACGAGGAGTTTGTCTATTATCTGGAGCATCAGGACTTTCTGTGCAAGGTGAAGATTGAAGGGTACGGGCTTGTGGATCTGATGGTTTTTCAGATCGATCATTTCCGGGCGGTCATGGATCAGGATGTGGCGGATATGCGGTTTAATAAGGATAAGATGCTGCTGATGGCTTTTAACAGCCTGCTGCAGATGCGGAGGGACCCGGCGCCCTTTGTGCGGATGATGCAGGGGCAGACGGGGACGGACAGGCAGTGAGGATTGCCTTAGCAATGATGGCGGAAAGCAGTGGGATAAAGGGGGAGAGACGATGTGCCGGAGAGGCGAAAATCTTGCCCTGACTATATCGGGCAGTATAAAAATGCGGAATATAGTACACAGGCTGAGATTTTCGCAATTTATTTTTGTATGACATGATCACAGCTTTATATTTCCATAGCGGACGGCAAGTTTGACCAGCAGCCGTGTCACTGTCTCCATGGACTGGATGCAGGCGTATTCAAAGCGGCTGTGGTAATTGGCGCCGCCGGTGCACAGGTTCGGGCAGGGCAGGCCCATATAGGAGAGCCGGGAACCGTCGGTACCGCCCCTGACAGGGGTGATCTTCGGCTCAACGCCCAGCTCACGCAGTGCGCTGCAGGCATTTTCCATCAGGTGTGCATGGGGCGCAAGGGCTTCCTTCATATTATAATAGGAATCAGTCATTTCCACGGTGACTGTGCCCGCGCCGTATTTCCGGTTCAGAAAATCGGCACAGCCGATAAACAGTTCTTTTTTCTGCTCGAATAATACCTTGTCGTGGTCACGGATAATGTATTCGGCTGTTGTTTCCTCCACATCCCCGTTGATGCCGTCTATATGAAAGAAGCCTTCCCTGTTTTCGGTGTACATGGGATTCTGGAAAACAGGCAGAAGGTTCTGGAATTCCTGAGCGATCAGGATGGAGTTCACCATTTTGCCTTTGGCGCTGCCGGGATGGACATTGCGCCCGTGGACAATGAGTTTTGCTCCTGCCGCATTGAAAGTCTCATCTTCCAGTTCTCCCAGTTCCCCGCCGTCTACGGTATAGGCAAAGTCCGCGCCGAAAAGTGCCACATCAAAATGGTCGGCGCCTTCTCCGATCTCTTCATCGGGCGTAAAGCCGATCCGGATTTTGCCGTGGGGAAGTTCGGGGTGGGTGAGCAGATGCTCCGCCATAGCCATAATTTCCGCAACACCGGCCTTATCGTCAGCTCCTAACAGCGTAGTGCCGTCCGTGACGATCAGGTCTTTTCCCGCAAGTTCTTTCAGTTCCGGAAAGTCGGAGACGGAAAGGCGGATGGACTTTGCTTCGTTCAGCAAAATGTCGTTGCCGTCATAGTTTTCCACGATCCGGGGTTTTACGTCCGCACCGGTAACGGCAGGGGCCGTGTCCATATGGGCGATAAAGCCGAGGACGGGACTTTGTTCACAGCCTGCGGAGGCGGGAACGGAGGCATATACATAACAGTGTTCTTCATCGTAGGTGATGTCCGAAGCCCCCATCCGGGTGAGCTGGGAAACTAAAAGCTTTGCCAGATCGCGCTGTTTCGCGCTGCTGGGGGTTACGCCTGCGGTCTCGCAGGACTGGGTGTCTATCTTGACATACTGCAGAAAATTTTCAATCGTTTTCGTCATCTTATTTCTTATTCCTTTCGTTTTCCGGGACAAAATCAGCAATAGAAAATTATTTTTTACATTCTTTTACATCGAGAAACCCGCCGCTGCGGGGCGGCGGGCTGTATTTAACATAAGGCTGCCCGTGGAACGATCAGCCGCCGGTCACAGATTCGCCGGGACTTTATATCCGGTTCATACTGCGATCGCCGGATGCGGGCACGTTTTATCATTAGCCGAACAGACTGAGCGCCGCTTCATCCGCCACAATGTAGACATTCTTGTGATACTGCAGGATGGAAGCCGGGAGGGCAGGCGTTACCGGGCCATAGACGGCGTCTCTGAGCGCCTGTGCCTTCTCTTTGCCGCTTGCCACGAGCAGAACCCTTTTTGCCTGCATGATCGTCTTGATACCCATGGTGTACGCCTGACGGGGCACATCCTCCTTCTTTTCAAAGAAGCGTTTATTGGCTTCGATCGTGCTGGGAGTCAGGTCAACACAGTGTGTCTCCAAAGAGAAATGGTCGTCGGGTTCGTTGAAACCAATATGGCCGTTTTGGCCCAGCCCAAGAAGCTGCAGATCGATGCCACCTACCTGATGGATGATCTCATTGTAGCGGCTGCAGGCTTTTTCGCTGTCAGGCTCCGTGCCGTCCGGCAGGAAAGAGCGGCCTTCCGGTATATTCACATGTTTAAAAAGGTTTTCCCGCATAAAATAATAATAACTCTGGTCGTTGTCCCTTGGAAGCCCCTTGTATTCGTCCAGATTGACAGTGGTTACTTCGGAAAAGTCCAGATCCCCCTTGTTGTACCATTCAACCAGCTGTTTGTAAGCGCCGATCGGGGTGGAACCTGTCGCAAGTCCCAGTACACAGTCGGGCTTCAGGATAACCTGGGCAGAGATGATGTTCGCCGCCTTACGGCTCATATCGTCATAATCTTTTGCTCTGTAGATCCTCATTTCAAAACCTCCCTTGGATTTAAAGTTAGTGTATGAATATTACTCTTATTTAAAAGTACCAAATCCTGGCAGGAAAAGCAAGTTGATGTGGTAATATTTATGAAATTAGGGTATACTTAGGGTATTATATGTGCTGAAGCGGAATGATCGGGCAGGGGCTTTCATCTCTGTCGGATCAGGCGACGGTTAAATAGTATGTCAGGCGGCGGATGCAGAGAGCCGGCAGGTTCATCTCCGGACGGACCGGGAGCCGGTTAGGCGGTACCGCATCCTGAAATATACAGGGTGTATCAGAAACAGAAGAATATGCGGGATCGGAGGGGAAAGGATATGTTATTTAGAGGCGGCAGGGTATTTACGGGAGAAAAATTTGAGCAGACGGACGTCAGAGTGGAGGATGGAAAGATCGAAAAGGTCGGCGCGGGGCTTTCGGAAAAGGCAGGGGAGGAAGTGATCGAACTGGGTGAGGATCTCCTGATCCCGGGATTTATCGATCTGCATACGCATGGCTGTATGGGCTATGACTTTTCCACGGCGGACAGAGAAGAAATCGATAAAATGTGCGCGTTCTATTTCAGCAAAGGTATTACTTCCGTTGCAGGAACGACCATGACAATGGGATATGAGGATTACAAAAAAGCGGCGGAGACGATCGGGGATTATATGGAGCAGGTGGAGAACCACAATCTGATCGGTATCAATATGGAAGGACCCTTCCTTTCCGCGGCGAAAAAGGGCGCCCATGATCCGCAGTATATCATAGACGTTTCCCAGGAAAAGATGGATGAGTTAAATAAGCTGGCGCGGGGGCACTTCCTGATTGTGGATGTGGCGCCGGAGCGCCCGGGGGCAATAGAATTTATCGAAAGAAACAGTAAGGACTTTGTGATTTCCGTGGCGCATACGGCGGCGGACTATGAAAAGGCAATGGAGGCTTTTGGCGCGGGGGCGACGGAAGTGACCCATCTGTTTAACGCCATGAACGGGCTTGGACACAGAGATCCCGGCGTGCCGGGGGCGGCTTTTGCATCCGGGGCGAATGTTGAGATGATCTGCGACGGCATCCATATCCATCCGACGGTCATGAAGATGGTGTATCGGATGATGGGGGATCACCTGATGGTCATCTCGGATTCCATGAGTGCCGCGGGGCTGCAGGACGGCGAGTATGTGCTTGGCGGCCTGCCTGTCTATGTAAAGGAGGGGAAGGCAACTTTAAAGGACGGCACGATAGCCGGTTCCACCACGGATATGCTGAAGGAGATGGGCGTCTGGATGGATCAGTGCGGCCTGACCATGGAGGAGATCCTGCCCTGTATGACCATCCATCAGGCGGTGGCGGTGCGCATGGAGGATAAGATCGGCAGCATTGAGTGCGGGAAGGCGGCGGATCTGGTGGTGATAAGCCCAGAGAGGGAAATTCGGGCGGTCTATAAGAACGGCGTGAAAAAAATATAGAGTACAGACACTGTTTGGTAAAACGGAAGGGAAAAGCAGGAAGGCAAAGAAGGATAAGAAGGATCAAACCAACAGAAAGAACAGGAGAGCATTGTGAAAAATATTATCTTTGATATCGGCAGTGTGCTGATCGGATACAGATGGAAAGATATGTGTCTGGAAGCGGGCTGGGAGGAAGAGAAGGCGGAAAAGATCGGCAGGGGCTTTTTTGACAGTCCCCTGTGGCCCGATTTTGATGCCGGGCTTGTCACGACACAGGATATGATCGGGAGCGTTGTCGGGAAGTATCCGGATCTGGAGGAGGACGCCCGCTGGTTTATCGGAAGCGGAAAGAAAATGGTGACAGAGCGGCCGAAGATATGGAAGCTGATGGAGGAACTGAAGAAAAAAGGATATGGCATTTATGTATTGTCCAATTATTCGGAGGAGTTATTCACTTTACATACGGCGGGCTTACCGTTCTGGGAACTGGTTGACGGCGGCGTGATCTCTTATCAGATCCATCAGATCAAACCAAATCCGCCGATCTATCGGCATCTGATGGAGAAATACAGGCTGAAACCGGAGGAATGCATCTTCTTTGATGACCGGGCGGAGAATACCGAGGGCGCAAGGAAGCTGGGCATGCAGGCGGTGACAGTGGCGGACGGTTCGGAGGAGTTTTTGGAAGAGGAACTCGGGAAACTGCTGGCGGAGTAAAGGAGCTGCGGCTGCATAGCGTGCCGGAAGCAAAGGAATAAAATAAAATGACAGACAAGATACGGACAGGAGGAAAACAATGATCTATCCATCAGATTTTCCGTTGGATATCCATACCCATACCATAGCCAGCGGCCATGCCTACGGTACGATCCGGGAGATGGCGCAGGGGGCGGCGGAAAAAAAGCTGGCGATGCTGGGAATCAGCGAGCATGCGCCGGGGATTCCGGGAACCTGTGAGCCGGTTTATTTCTCTAATCTGAGGGTTGCGCCGAGAAGATTATACGGCGTGGATCTGGTTTACGGCTGTGAGATCAACGTATTAAATGACGGAACGCTGTCCCTGAAAAAGTATATTGAAAAGCTGGATTATGCGATCGTGGGAATACACGGCCTGTGTTATCAGGATGCGGGGCGGGAAAAGAATACGGAAAATGTGATTTCCTGTATGAGGCATCCGAAGGTCTGCCTTGTATCCCATCCGGATGACGACCATACGCCCCTTGATTATGAACGGCTTGTTTTGGGGGCAAAGGAAAATCATGTGGCGCTGGAATTGAATAACAGTTCCCTGCTGAAGCCGGAGAAGCGTCTGAACTGTGTGGAAAATTATCAAACCATGCTGCGGCTGTGCCGGGAATATGAGGTGCCCGTTATCGTCAGTTCGGATGCCCATGATCCTCTGTATGTGGGAAGATTTCAGGAAAGCTGTGATCTGCTGAATGACGTCGGATTTGATAAGCAGCTGATCATCAATACTTCCGTGGAGAAGTTTATGGCACATATCAGGATGAAAGGATGACAGAATCTATATCAGTCCGCTGACCGGGGTCAGGGGATGAGAAAAATAAATTTCAGGAAGGGTAAAAGTTATGGAAAAAAAGTATTGCATCGACACACAGGAAAACCGGGATTTTCTGCGGGAGATCAGGGAAAGGCTGTTTGCCTTCGGGCATCGGTTTCCTTCACCCGGCGGAAGTTCCTGGTATCTGGGGGATGACGGAACGCCCTGGACGGAGAAAAACAGGGAGGCCTATGTGACCTGCCGTATGGCGCATGTGTACAGTATCGCATCCCTTATGGGACATGAGGGCAGTGAAGCGCTGGTGGATGCGGCGGTAAAAGGCCTGCGGGGAGAACTGAGGGACAAAGAGCATGACGGCTGGTATGAGGGGCTGACTCCCGGGGGCAGCCATCTGTCCGGAAAACAGTGTTATGCCCATGCCTTTGTGATCCTGGCAGGGACTTCCGCTTATCTTGCGGGAAGGCCGGAGGCGGAAGAACTCCTGCAGGAAGCGCTGGAGGTGTATGACAGGTATTACTGGAATGAAGAAGAAGGGCTCTCCTGTGACAACTGGAATACGGAGTTTACGGTTATGGACGACTACCGCGGCCTGAATGCCAATATGCATTCCGTGGAGGCTTTTCTGGCGGTGGCGGATGCGGCAGGCAAAGAGGAGTACAGGGTGCGGGCGGGCCGTATCATCGATCATGTGCTGGGCTGGGCGAAGGACAACCACTGGCGGATTCCGGAGCACTATACAAAGGACTGGGAGCCGGATCTGGAGAAGAACAGGGAAAAGCCGGATGATCCGTTTAAGCCTTACGGCGCAACGCCGGGACACGGTCTGGAGTGGGCGCGGCTGATTACCCAGTGGGCGTTGTCCACTTATAAAGAGGATAAGGAAGGCATGCTTCCCTACATAAAAGCGTCGGAGGAACTGTTCCGCCGTGCGGTGGAGGATGCGTGGAATGCGGACGGCGCGCCGGGCATCTGCTATACAACGGGGTGGGACGGAAAGCCCATCGTGCATGAGAGGATGCACTGGACGCTGGCGGAAGGGATCAATACCGCGGCTGTGCTGTACCATGTGACGAAGAAGCAGGAATATGCGGATGCCTATGCGGCATTTATGCAGTATCTGGACGAGAAGGTGCTGGACCATGTAAACGGTTCCTGGTTCCATCAGATGGATCAGAATAATCAGGTGACAGGGACGGTATGGCCGGGCAAACCGGATATCTATCATGCGCTGCAGGCGACGCTGATCCCGTACTATGCGCCGGAGGCTTCGATCGCGCTGGCGGTGAAGGAGAAGCGGCAGATTTCCTGAGTATATCCGTACCGGGAAACGGCAGAAATATGGCGGCATACCGGAGCAGGCGGGGGCCGGCGAAGGAAATGCGGATAAAGAGAATGCCGGATTAAGCGAATGCCGGATTAAGCGAATGCCGGATTAAGCGAATGCCGGATTAAGCGAATGCCGGATTAAGCGAATGCCGGATTAAGCGAATGCCGGATAAAGAGAATGCCGGATAAAGAGAATACCGGATAAAAGGAATGCCGGATAAAGAGCATATCGGATAAAGAGGATAGCGGATAAAAAGAATGTCAGGTATAGAGAACATCCGCAGGAAGAATACCCCATAAACGGACAGGATAACAGGAAAGTCCGCTTATGGGGTATTTTCATGATAGAAAACAGGTATTAAGATGGACAGCCGCATTTGCCTATACATGGCATAGGCAGGTAAAGCAATCTGTCAGAAACGTTTATTTTACAAATTCGGTTGTCACCAGTTCTTCATAGGGAAGAGCCGCATCCAGTTCGCCTGCATCCATCAGGATATTCAACAGCAGGTCAAAAGCTTCCTTTTCAAAAGCCGGATCCGTTTTCCAGGTATCCTGCTCGTCATAACGGGCTACGATGATCTCCAGCGTTTCCGCGTCTGTCTCCGCGAACTGGGGAGCGATGGATTTTGCGATCTCTTTGGCGCTGTGCCCGGCACAGTAATCCATGCCTTTCTGCAGGGCGTTTGTGAAGGCCTGAATCACTTCAGGATTTTTCTCGATATAACTCTTCTTTGCGGAGAAAGAAGTATAGGGAACATAGCCGGAGGCTTCGCCCAAAGAAGCTACCACGTAACCGTCGCCCTTTAATTCAAGGGAGGTCGCGTGGGGCTCGAATTCCACGGTAAATTCCCCCTGTCCGCCTGAGAAAGCGGCAGCGGTGGAGCCGAAATCAATGGACTGATCGATATTGACCTCGGATTTATCGATGTTGTTTTTGGAGAGTATGTACTCAAAGACCATCTCCGGCATTCCGCCTGCTCTGCCGCCGAGCACATCCTTTCCTTTCAGCATATCCCAGGAAAAATCATCGATGGGTTCCCTTGCCACAAGAAAGTTTCCGGCGCGCTGGGTAAGCTGGGCAAAGTTGACGGCGGAGTCCTCCACGCCTTCCGCGTAGCTGTAGATCGTTGCCTCCGCGCCCATAAAACCGATATCGGCCTCTCCGGATAACAGGGCGGTCATGGTCTTGTCGGCGCCGTAGCCGGTCACCAGTTCCACATCCAGTCCCTCCTCCGCAAAATAACCTTCCTCGATCGCCACATACATGGGGGCGTAAAAAATGGAATGTGCCACTTCGTTTAATACGACATGTGTTTTATCTCCGGCGGCAGGTTCTTCGGAACCGCAGCCTGTGAGCAAAGCGGCCGTCCCGAAGAGCATGACGGCGCTCATCAGCAGTGCAATAAGTTTTTCTGGCTTTTTCATAGGTTCTCCCGTATTTGGTTTTATACATTATATGCGGAAAAGAAAAAAAGTGATAAAAAGTATTGCTTTTACACATAAAAAATGATACTATTACACATAGTATTAAAAACTATATAATAAAGAGAATAAAACAAAAGGAGGTAGAAAAGATGAACGAAAATATAACAATGAAAAATCCGGCAATAGGAAATATACTGGCAAAGGGCGTCAGGGTGATTACGGTGCCGCCGGTCCTGATCACCGGGATGCTGGTTATATTAACGGTATCACTGGATAATTTCTGCAGCAGCATGGCGCAGATGATACTGGCTGTTTTACTGCTGGGGCTTGTGCCGATCCTGGCGTATCCGATCCAGAAACTTCTGCCGTCGAAGGGGGAAGTGAGGGAGGAGCAGCGTAATCTGGCGTTTATCCTTACCTTTGCGGGTTATCTGACTGCGCTGATCTTTTCCGTAGCGGGAAATTGCGGCAGACAGCTTCAGTATATTATTATCTCTTATTTTATTTCCATGTCGCTGCTGGTATTTTTTAACAAGGTGCTGCATGTGCGCGCCAGCGGCCATGCCTGCAGTGTGACGGGAACATTGTATTTTCTGTCCTTCTTTCTGGGGGCAGCGGCGATCATCCCCTGTGTCTGCATCGCGGCAGCGGTGGTGTGGTCTTCCCTGCGCCTGAAAAGACATACGATACAGGAGATTTTCTGGGGATCTGCAGTGTGCCTGCCCTGTATACTGGCGTCGGTGTTTATTCTGTAAAACGGAGAAATGTATTTATATGTAATCATATAGCGGGATCCGCTTCAAGGAATTGAAGATCAGAAGTGCTTTCCTGTATACAAAAAGCTGCCCTGCGGGGCAGCTTTAAACATTTTATTCGGAGAGTGAATGTACATAATTTTTGATCGCTTCAAAGCTTTCCTTGCTGATCACATGCTCGATCTTACAGGCATCCTGTACGGCGGTTTCCGCAGGGACGCCGAGTTTCTCAAGCCAGGAGGAAATGAGCAGATGCCGTTCATAGATCATTTCGGCAATTTCCTTTCCGCTTTCCGTGAGATAGATAAAGCCCTGTTCGGAAACCGTGATCTGATTTTTTTCTTTCAGATTTTTCATGGCAACGCTGACGCTGGGTTTTTTAAAATCCAGTTCATTGGCGATGTCCACGGAGCGGACTACGGGCAGTTTTTTACTTAATATAAGGATAGTTTCCAGATAGTTCTCGGAAGATTCATTTATAAAATTTTTCATACTGTTATTCCAATTCCTCCGCGGTCTTTCTGCTGTTTTACAGAACGATCAACGATTCCAGCGGCTGTTTTGCAGGCCTGTGACGCCTGCTGCATTGCTAATAAGTATAGCACAGTTTTTGGGGGAAGACAAATAAAACAATTCTTATTTTTGGCGGATTTTCATACTGCTTTTGTGAAAAGTCTATAAAGTTTCTGAAAAATATTTCTGTCGTTTTGGTATTGACAACTAATGGAAGTTAGAATATACTAACCATAGAAAGCAAAAACAAATTAGAGATAGTTTTAGGAAATAAAAGAAATGGATGACTAACACAGAAAGGAGATTATTATGCCGCTTACAATGGTAAATCAGGAAGAGACACAGGTCATCAGGAAAGTCGGAGGAAAAGAGGAGACCAGGAAATTTCTGGAAGGAATGGGTTTTGTAGCGGGCGGTGAGGTGACAGTCCTCTCAAAAGCCATGGGAAATGTGATCGTCTCCATAAAAGGTTCCCGTATAGCGATCGGGAAAGATATGGCAAATAAGATCATAGTTTAGGATTTATGCGGAATAAAAATGAAACCGGAAAGGAAATATTATGAAAACATTAAAGGAAATTCCCTGTGACCAGACGGTGAAAGTAGTAAAGCTGCACGGTGACGGAGCGATAAAAAGAAGGATCATGGACATGGGCATCACGAAAGGCGTGCAGGTGTATGTCAGGAAGGTGGCGCCGCTGGGAGATCCTGTGGAGGTGACGGTAAGAGGATATGAGTTATCACTTCGAAAAGCGGATGCTGAAATGATAGAAGTGGAATGATACGGCGGCGGTCCATATGGCGCGGGGCGGTCATCGGCGGAGGATCAGAGCATGATTTTTTGCCGGAGGATCAGGGCATATGGGCAAAGCCGGAATGGGAATGAAAGGAAAGGTGATGAAAATGGCGATAAAAATTGCGCTGGCGGGAAATCCGAACTGCGGTAAAACAACATTATTTAACGCGCTGACAGGTGCAAATCAGTATGTGGGGAACTGGCCCGGTGTAACGGTAGAGAAAAAAGAAGGGAAATTAAAAGGCAATAAAAGTGTAACGATCACTGACCTGCCTGGTATCTATTCTCTTTCGCCCTATACATTGGAAGAAGTCGTGGCAAGAAATTATCTGATCCAGGAAAAACCGGATGCGATCATCAATATCATCGACGGCACAAATATCGAAAGAAATCTGTACCTGAGCACACAGATCCTGGAACTCGGGATTCCGGTTGTGATGGCGGTCAACATGATGGATATCGTACAGAAATCCGGCGATGAGATCAGCACCGATAAACTGGCGGCAAAACTCGGATGTACTGTGGTGGAGATATCCGCGTTAAAGGGAACGGGCATTGACGAAGCGGCTAAAACCGCGGTCAAACTGGCAGAGGGAAGGAAGGTGTCAGAGCCGGTCCATAAATTTGCGCCGGAAGTGGAAAGTGTGGTTGATACGGTAGAGGCATCGCTGAAAGGCAGGACGCCTGCGGGACAGGAGAGGTTCTTTGCGATCAAGCTGTTGGAGGGCGATGACAAGATCGAAGAAATGATGAACGGCTCTTTGAATGTATCCGCAGAAATCAAAAAGCTGGAAGAGGTGATGGACGATGATGTGGAGAGCATCATTGCCAACGAACGTTATACATATATCTCGTCGATCATCGGAGACTGTGTTGCTAAGGCGAGAGTCGGCGGGTTGACCTTGTCCGACAAAATTGATAGAATTGTGACAAACCGGATTCTGGCGCTGCCGATCTTTGCGTTTGTCATGTGGGCGGTTTACTATATCGCCATGGTGACGGTGGGCGCTTTCTGTACGGACTGGACAAATGATGTGCTTTTCGGTGAGATCGTACCGCCGGCCATTGAGAGCGCGCTTGCAGCGATCGGCTGCGTAGACTGGCTCTCCGGACTGATTCTTGACGGTATTGTGGGCGGTGTGGGCGCCGTGCTCGGCTTTGTGCCGCAGATGCTGGTATTGTTCATCCTGCTGGCGATTCTGGAAGGCTGCGGTTATATGGCGCGTATCGCTTTTATCATGGATAGGATTTTCCGCAAGTTCGGCCTCTCCGGCAAATCCTTTATTCCGATGCTGGTAGGCGTTGGCTGCGGTGTGCCCGGGGTAATGGCATCCCGTACCATTGAGAATGACAGGGACCGCAAGATGACGATCATGACGACTACCTTTATTCCCTGCGGCGCTAAAATGCCTATTGTGGGACTGATCGCAGGCGCGCTCTTTGGCGGCGCGGCGTGGGTGGCAACCAGCGCTTATTTTATCGGCGTGGCGGCGATCGTTGTATCCGGTATTATATTAAAGAAGACAAAGATGTTTGCGGGAGATCCGGCTCCTTTCGTGATGGAACTTCCGGCTTACCATATGCCTACGGTTTCCTTCGTGCTTCACAGCATGTGGGAGAGAGGCTGGTCCTTTATCAAAAAAGCGGGCACGATCATTCTGTTGTCCACGATCGCTTTGTGGTTCTTAATGAGTTTCGGCTGGGCAGACGGGGGCTTTGGCATGCTGGAGGCGGAGCAGCTTGATTCCAGTATACTGGCGAGTATCGGCAACCTGATCGCCTGGATCTTTACACCTCTTGGTTTTGGCGACTGGAGGATGGCAGTGGCAACTGTCACGGGACTGATCGCGAAGGAGAATGTGGTGGCCACTTTCGGGCAGTTATTCCTGCATGTGGCGGAAGTCAGCGAAGAGGGCGAAGAAGTATGGGGCAATCTGGCAGCAGCTCTCACACCGATCGCCGGCTATGCATTCCTTGTATTTAATCTGCTCTGTGCACCCTGCTTTGCGGCAATGGGCGCGATCAAGAGAGAGATGAACAATGCGAAATGGTTCTGGTTTGCCTTTGGTTATCAGTGTGTATTCGCCTATGTGATCGCCATGATCGTATACAGGATCGGCGGCCTGTTCTTCGGGGTTCCGTTCAGTCTGTGGACAGTAGTGGCATTTATCCTGCTGGCAGGCCTTCTGTATCTGCTCTTCAGGCCTTATCAGGTGAGCAGCACACTGAAAGTAGACATGAAAAAAACCGTTGCGGCAAAATAGTATCTTTTGGATTGCTGCCGAAACAGTAACATCATAATTTAAATCTGAGCCGGAAGAGACCGGACGGCGGAAAGGTTGGGAAACAATGGGCACAGCAATAGTAGGACTGCTTCTGGCGGGTGCGGTGGCACTGATCATCAGAAGTATGGTTCGTGACAGGAAGAAAGGTAAATCCCTGCAATGCGGTGCAGACTGCTCACACTGCGGCGGACACTGCCATTAAAAATCAGTTAAACAGTTTTTTCTCTTTATGTATAAATGCCGGAAAAACCAAGCGTTAAAAGCCGCTTGGTTTTTCTGTTGTCAGTATAAAGTCATTTGTGAAATATGTGGCAGTTACGGGGTTTCATTTTTGATTCGTTCCTGTAATTTTGCCCAGGCACGTTTTCTGTCTTCTTCTGTGATTTCAAAATCCGATTTATGATCGTTCATTTCTTTTTCTATTTTTTCCACATACTTATCATATAACTCCGGAAATTCCTCACATAAGTTCATAAAAATCGCCCATGCCTCTATGACATCTACATTCATCGCCGTGTCCCTCCTTTCATTTTGGCATATAAGAATTTTAATTCTTGATATATTCACTATACACAATGCGTTCATTTTTCACAATATGTTCATTTCGGGAATCAAAAGCCATAATGAAAAAGGATAAATATAACAGAAAGGAGGGCGCTATGTATAATTATGATTCTCTTTGGCGAACGATGAAAGAGCGCGGGGTAACAACTTACAGTTTGGTCAATCACTATAATATCAGCAGCCATACCATGAGTAATATCAGGCATAATGAGAATATTACAGTAGAAACATTACACAGGCTGTGCCAGATTTTACATTGTCAGGCGAGTGATATAGTGGAGATCACATTTGACGAAGAGGAGGAGGTTTTGTATAAAGATATAAAGAGGTAAAAAAGAAAGATCAAAAAAGGACGGTTTGGACGTCGTGACATGATATTTACTGACAGAATAAAAAAGTATTTTATTGGATTGCTTTTCGAATGAGTGAGCATACAAAAGGACTTCATCGACCCGGTGGAGTCTTTTTATGCCTGAAACCGGCGGTTTCCCTGTTTAAAACCTATGGAATGTTTCGTTATGCTATACGGAAGAAATAAAATTTCACACGAGAGCGATTATATTTTTGTCCGTAACGGTCAACGTATCACCGCAAGACAAATAGCCTATGTGTTGGAAAAATATGCCGAACGTCAGGGAGTGTCAACAAAATGGAAAAACCCGCATAAATACGGGCTTTTCCATACATTACAAAGAGCGCGAGACGGGACTCGAATTCAAGGAGTTTCCAAAAAGCCGCAAAAATCAAGGAGGAAACGTATACTGTCCACCGTTGCTTTCAACTTGCTTTCACAACTTATATCTCAATTCAATTTCGATATCTGATAATTCATGTTAAATAATATTTTAAATACTCTTTTTATTGACAAGGTTTAGAAAGTATCGCTTGTCGCCCTGACTTATTTCCTTGTTTGTAATCCGCTTAGCGTCTAAGCTGTCACCAAGCACTTAGTGAGGTATTTCACGAACTTAGTGCGACTGACTGATACGGTATGGCATGATATACAGGCATTCCCAAAATTTCAAAAGAAATATGAATGCTTAGTAAGCTGAAAAATGTTAGAATAAAAGAAAAAAATATTTTACTCATATAAGAGTATTGAATCGCAATACCCTCAAGGTTAACATAACAAATACCATTTTTATTTTTGTTACGCGCATATGCGTATACTGGGTTAAAAAATCGGGCATTGGCAGGATGGGTATTTTGTAGTAAATTATTATAAGAATATGATTGATCAAAGGAAGGAATAAAGAAATGAAAAGATTCTTTATATTATTTATGGCAGTGATCCTGTCATCTTTTGTACTGATCGGATGTGGCTCTGATCAGAATGCAGAGACCATCTCACAATTGCAGGCTACAGTGGACGATCTGCAAAATCAGGTCGGAGAATACTCTGCCCTGAAAACGGAACTGGATTCTGCGAATAATTCCATAGCAGAATTGCAGTCTCAAATGGATGCACTGACAGCAGAGAAAGAGGAGATGTCCTCTAAGTTGGAGATACTCTATAAAATAGAACCTGTAGATGAGACCATGTATACCATAGCAGATGCAGATATTTATGATGATTTGTATGGTGAGGCATTAGGTAACGAACCGACAGGCAATATTCCTGCTGAACAGGAAATAAAAATCACAGGAAAAAGTGTTGCTGTAGATTGGTATGAAATAGAAATGGATGGGAAGAAACAATATGTAAGTGCGAAGTTAGTCTCCCGAACCAAGCCCCAACCCCAATCCAGTGGTGGAAGCAGTAGTTCCGGAGGTACTACTACCACACCAAGTAGTGGAGGCAACGGTGGTTCTGGTGGTGGTACTGGAGGTTCTGGTGGTTCCGGCGGTGGTCAACCATCTGGTGGTGAAGACAGTGTAGGTTTCGATGACCCAAATGGAATGTTCTCAGGCCTTCCTGAATTTGGTGCTGGTGGCCTCGGAGATACAGATATACACTGGGATATAGAGTAAACAACTAGGTTTTAACAGGGTTAGCATCAAGTTAACCCTGTTAAACCAATTACACAAATAAGTGTATCAATTATTTTTATATGTTGTTGATGTTTTACACGAATAAGTGTATCAACACAATAGAAAATTAGAGTATAAGTAAAGGCATTAAAATGTATAGTTTACACGAATAAGTGTATCAATAACATAAATAGTAAGAAAGGATATTATGGACTTAAATAATATAACAGTTGAGCAATATTATACAGATAATGCAGATTCAAAAGATTATTATATAAGTAGTAAGCATAATTTAGCCGAAACACCAATAACCAGTAACAAACAAGCAACTTTTAAATGTAAAAAGAGCCACTTGAAAAGCAAGCGGCTCTAGTGTATAATCTAATCAGAAAGGTTTATCGGACACGAAGTTCCGATTGCCCTCAGTATGGTAAACTTATAGAAATAAGTATCCTCAACTTTGGACGGTAGGGATGCTTATTTCTTTTTATGATTATCTATGTAAGATAAAAGTGCAATAAATACTAACAATAAAGTCAAAACTTCCATTGTGTTCATAAGCACCACCCTCTTTCGTAAGACTAGAGGGCACCTATCAGAAAATCGCATCCTGCTTTCTTTTCAATTATACAACTCCATTATAGCATGAATACAGGTATTTCACAAACCCAAAATGAAGCAGTATCAATAGGTATCAATAGGATATGGTCTGGCATCGCCAGTGGTGCCTAAGGCGTAGGCGTTCGCCAATGCAGGGGGCAGAGTGGAGCGGAGCGGGAACGGAGCCGCCGGAATGCGGACGTCGTTAAGCGCCAGCACGATTTGGCGATCTCCCCGAAGGGGAGAGTCCGAGTAGTATTACCTCGGACTTATGTGTTCTGTGTTACACATTCCCCAACCCTCTATTTATAAGCATTTCTTCCAACACAAACTATCCTCAATTTCCTGTGTCCGTGTTATAATCTGTGTCCAATTTCTATATTTTTCAATTTTCCTAGAATCCCCTCATTTTTATGAATGCTCATCAAATAGCTATTTGCTACTATAATAGAGAAAGCATGAAAGAAAGCAGGGATTCCATACAAAAGATAAAAAGATATCCCAACATACAGCAATACCCATTCGGAATCCCAATCGGAATTTAAGATTGGGAGGATAACCAGACATGGACGAAATATTTAAAGAAGTAGCAAAACTAAATGAAATAAGTAAATTGCAAACTACTGATAAAAATAATATAATGGGTTTGGACAGTATATTACATACGCTTATGGCATCTAAACGAGATAAAGTCCGTAAATTACACCCTTATTCTATCACACCGCCCGCAAAAGAAAATGGTCGGTGGCAGACATATTATAAGGGGGCAGATAAGAAACGTAAACTGATACAAGCATACAGTGAAGCAGAATTATTAGACAAACTGATTCCCTTGTACTTATCTGAAACGCACATTGACAAATTAACATTTAATGGACTGTTTTTAGAGTGGATTGAATACAAGAAAACGGTTACAGAAAGTTCCAATACGATGAAACGGTATATACAGCACTACAATAGATATTTTGGTACATCTGTATTGCAAAATAAGAAAATCAAAGTACTTGATGAAATTCTTTTGGAAACGGAATGCAACAGGATTGTAAAAGAAAACAATCTTCCCAGAAAAGAATGGACAAATATAAAAACCATTCTGAATGGAATGTTTCGTTATGCTATACGGAAGAAATATATTGAGGAAAACCTTGCCGATAAAATTGTTATCTCTGTCAAATTCCGGCAGGTAGTAAAAAAGACGGGGAAAACAGAGACTTACAACTCGGATGAACTTGCCGACCTCAATAAATATCTCGACAGTATGTACGCCGAGACAGAAGATACTGTTTATCTGGCTGTAAAATTAAATTTTTTGATAGGCTTGCGTGTTGGGGAACTGGTTGCTTTACGTTGGAGCGACTGGACTGATATAAACCATTTACATATCATGAGGGAAGAGATCAGAAATCAGGATACCGGAAATTATGAAGTGGTGGAACATACAAAAACTAACCGAGACCGTTTTGTAATTCTTGTGCCAAAGGCATTAAAGATTCTAAATAAAATTTCACACGAGAGCGATTATATTTTTGTCCGTAACGGTCAACGTATCACCGCAAGGCAGATAGCCTATGTGTTGGAAAAATATGCCGAACGTCAGGGAGTGCCAACAAAATCCACTCATAAGATGCGTAAAACCTACGCTTCAAGACTAAATGCCAACGGTGTTCCTTTAGATGCGATCAGGGAGCAACTCGGTCACAGTTCATTATCTACCACCCTCGGTTATATCTATAATCCGCTCACGGAAAAGGAGACATATAAACTGATAGCAAAGGCTTTGTGAGTGTTTGAAAAGCTTGCTTTCAAATGCTTTCAAATGGGAGCAACGGAAAAAATGGAAAAACCCGCATAAATACGGGCTTTTCCATACATTATAAAGAGCGCGAGACGGGACTCGAACCCGCGACCCCGACCTTGGCAAGGTCGTGCTCCACCAACTGAGCCACTCGCGCTTGTGCGTTTTGTTTTTGTATTTCCTCAACGCAAGATTTATGATATCAAAGGCTGAAAGATTTGTCAACAGTTTTTTTGAAAAAATTTTTGTTTTTAAATTTTGTGGGTTTTCGACAGAAAATTTCGGGATAACAGAGGGAAGATGATCTGCGGGTTTGACAGTTTTTCCATGTTCTGGTACATTAAAAAAATCCGGGACATATTATAGTATTTAGTCATGCGGTGATCAAGGAGGAAAAGGCGGCACAGATGGATAGCAAACGGAGATTGTTTCTTGACAGCGATGCGTTAAAGCTGATAGCGATGGTGACAATGCTGATCGATCATATCGGGGCGGCGATCCTTTTGCCGGCGCATTTTACGGGAATAAATATTTCAAATGTCTGGGTGGATGTTTACGACCTGTCGCGAAAAATCGGAAGGACTGCATTCCCGATCTTCGTATTTCTTCTGGTGGAAGGATTTTTTCATACGCACAGCAGAAAGAAATATTTCGGAAGGCTTCTGCTTTTTGCGCTGCTTTCTGAAATTCCTTTTGATCTGGCTTTTTACGGAGTATTGTTTTACGAGAGCAGCCAGAATGTTTTTCTGACACTGGCGATAGGTTTTCTGATGATCTGGGGGATGGAAAAAATATATGAAACGTATATAACCGGCTTGGGAATCTACAGAATGAATATCGAAAAGAGCGATCGCCGGATAAAGCGGGAATTAGAGAAGCATAACTGGCAGGAAATGGACCGTCAGTCGAGAATGAGGATTCGGGAGAACGGACATCGGATGGATTATCCGATTATGGCAGGTATGCTTTTGGCGGCGCTTGTTTTTTCAGGGGTGATGGCAGCAGCTTATTTACGAGTTGACTACAATATATTCGGCGTTTTGCTGATCGTTCTGTTTTATTTTGGAAAACATGTGGGGGCGCCGCGGCTGCTTACCTGTATCGGCGGATATCTCCTGTTCTTGTGGGAGCCTTATTGTCTGGGCGGCTTTTTACTGATTCTGTTTTATAATGGAGAAAGAAAACCGAGGGGGAAAGGATTTCAGTATTTTTTCTATTTCTTTTATCCCGTCCATCTGTTGATTTTGGGGATGATCAGGGTGGTTTTTTTGCACGGTTAGTGATATACTGTAGTGGATAGAGAAGGAATCAGGAAGCGCATAAGCCCGGATGGGTATGCCGGCGGGGGTTATGCGAAACAAAAGAAGACAGGAGGTAGAGGCATGAAACTAATGTTTATCGGGGCGGATCATGAAGTGACAGGAAGCTGTCATTATCTGGAAGCCTGCGGGAAGAGGATTTTGGTCGACTATGGTATGGAACAGGGGGTAAATGTTTTTGAGAATGTGGAGCTGCCGGTGCAGGAGTCGCTGATCGACTATGTGCTGCTGACACATGCCCATATCGACCATTCAGGCATGCTGCCGGCGTTGTATGCCAAAGGATTCCGGGGGCGTATCTTTACGACGGAGGCAACGGCGGACCTGTGTAGTATCATGCTTCGTGACTGTGCGCATATTCAGCAGCAGGAAGCGGAATGGAAAAACAGAAAGGCGAAAAGAAGTTCCCATCTGGAGACAGTGGAGCCGGCTTATACGATGGAGGATGCGGACGGCGCGATCCGTTGTCTGGTGCCCTGTGCATACGGACAGAAAGTGGAACTTTGCGAAGGGATAGAGATCCGGTTTACGGATATCGGGCATCTGCTCGGTTCCGCCAGCATCGAGGTATGGCTGACGGAGGGGAATATTTCAAAGAAGATCGTATTTTCCGGAGATATCGGAAATCTGGATCAGCCTCTTATCTGCGATCCGGCTTATACGGAAGAAGCGGATTATGTGGTAATGGAGTCCACCTACGGCAACAGGCTCCATTCCGATACAAAACCGGATTATGTGGGCGAGTTTGCGCAGATCATTCAGGAGACTTTTGACAGAGGCGGAAATGTGGTGATCCCTTCCTTTGCGGTTGGCAGGACTCAGGAACTGCTTTATTTCCTGCGTCAGATCAAGGCGGATGAAATGATAAAAAACCATCCGAATTTCCCGGTATATGTAGACAGTCCTCTGGCTGTGGACGCTACGGAGATCTTCAACAGGAATATTAAATCCTGTTTTGATGAAGAGGCGATGGCGCTGGTGAAGCAGGGGATCAACCCGATCTCTTTCCCGGGGCTGAAGCGTTCCATTACCAGTGAAGAATCCAAGATGATCAACTTTGACAGCGAACCGAAGGTGATCATTTCCGCTTCCGGCATGTGTGAGGCGGGGCGTATCCGCCATCACTTGAAACACAATCTGTGGCGGGAAGAATGTACGGTGCTGTTTGTGGGATTTCAGGCGATCGGTACGCTGGGGCGGGCGATCATAGAAGGGGCGGAAATGGTGAAGCTCTTTGGCGAGAGCGTCGCGGTACGAGCCCAGATCAAAACGCTTGTAGGGATGTCGGGACATGCCGATAAAAACGGGCTGATCGCATGGATCGAAGGATTTAAGGAGAAACCCAGAAGAGTGTTTATCGTCCACGGCGAGGATTCGGTCTGCAAGGAATTTGCGGAGTGCCTGAAGGTGGAATACGGCCATCATACATATGCGCCTTACAGCGGCACGGAGTTTGACCTTGCCACGGATAAACTGCTCTTTGAGGCATCGCCTGTGCCTGTTAAGAAGAAAGTATCCGTTGTTTCGGATGTATTCAACAGGCTGGTGGCAGCGGGCAAGCGGCTTATGGCGGTTATCGAGAAGAACCGAGGCGGCACGAACAAGGAGTTGTCTAAATTTGCGGATCAGATCAATTCACTCTGCGATAAGTATGATAGATAAAACCGGGCGGCGGGACAAAGAACCTTGTTTTTGTCCCGCCCCGGCACTGACCGGAAAATGAAAAAGCGGGAAGGTAAAAAACAGAAAGGCATAAAACAAAAAGATATACAGCGGAAAGACATAAAACAGAAAGACATAAAACAGAAAGATATAAAACAAAAAGACATATAACAGGAGGCAGGATGAGCGCGGCAGACAGGATTTTTATAGATATGTGCAAGGACATTTTGGAGAACGGGACAAGCACCGAAGGAGAGAAAGTCAGGCCCCATTGGGAAGACGGTACGCCTGCCTATACAATTAAGAAATTCGGTGTGGTAAACCGTTATGATTTATCCAAAGAATTTCCGATTCTGACATTGCGGAGGACAGCATTAAAGAGTGCGACGGATGAAATGCTCTGGATCTGGCAGAAAAAATCCAATAATGTCCATGATCTGCACAGCCATATCTGGGACGCCTGGGCTGATGAGGACGGCTCGATCGGAAAAGCCTACGGCTACCAGATGGGCGTGAAGCATCAATACAAAGAGGGGATGATGGATCAGATCGACAGGGTGATATACGATCTGAAAAACAATCCATTCAGCCGCCGTATTATGACAAACCTCTATGTGCATCAGGATCTGCACGAGATGAACCTCTATCCCTGCGCTTACTCAATGACCTTTAATGTTACACAGAAAAAGGGCGAAGAGAAGCTGACGCTGAACGCCGTTTTAAACCAGCGTTCTCAGGACGTTCTGACTGCAAACAACTGGAATGTGGTCCAGTATGCCGTTTTGGTGCACATGCTGGCGCAGGTCTGCGATATGCTGCCGGGCGAACTGATGCATGTCATAGCCGACGCCCACATTTACGACCGCCACATTCCGATCATAAAAGAACTGATCACCCGCCCGGTCCATGAGGCCCCGGATTTCTGGCTGAACCCGGAAATTCATGACTTCTATGGGTTTACAAGAAATGACGTGCGGGTAGACAATTATGTGACGGAGCCGCAAATCGAAAATATACCTGTTGCAATTTAAGAGGAACGGGCTATGTCCCGCAGCTCAACCACCACACCAACGAAAGGAACCTACCCCAATGAACATGATCGTCGCTGTAGACCAGAACTGGGCCATCGGCAACAAGGAAAACCTCCTTGTCCGTATTCCCAACGACCATAAAATGTTCCAGCAGGAGACCACCGGAAAAGTAGTCATACTTGGCAGAAAGACCATAGAGACCTTTCCGGGAAAACAGCCCCTGAAAAACCGCACAAACATCATTCTGTCGAGAAGATCCGATTATCGGGTAAAAGGCGCCACCGTGGTGAACAGCATAGAAGAACTGCTGAAGGAATGTGAAAAATATGCGGAGGAAGACCTTTATGTGATCGGCGGAGAAAGCATTTACAGACAGCTTCTGCCCTACTGCGATACAGCCCATGTGACAAAGATCGATATGGCTTATGCGGCGGACGCCTACTGTCCGGACCTGGATCAGGACGAGGACTGGGAGATCACGGCGGACAGCGAAGAACAGGTGTATTTTGACATTACCTATCATTTTGTAAAATATGAAAGAAAACAAAAGTATGAAGCATAAACGAATAAGGGCTCTTTTGACAGGCATTCTGGCCGCTGTGTGCCTGACGGGATGCAGCGGGATCAACAGGGATACGAAGATCGTCCTGACAACCGGTTTTACAAAGGATGAGGTATTCCGTATTGAAACGGCTTCCTGTTATAAAAAGGAAGTGATGGTGTATCTGACAAATCTGCAGAATCAGTACGAACAGGTCTATGGCACGGAGATATGGCAGCGGGAGCAGGACGGCGTGACGATAGAAGAGAGCGTGAAAGAATCCGTGCTGGCGGAAATGGCGCAGATCAAAACCATGAACCTGATGGCGGAGAATTACGGACTTTCACTGGATGAGGCGGAAACGGATGCGGTGGAGGAAGCGGCGAAGGCCTATTTTGCTTCACTGACGGAGAAGGAAAAGGAACAGCTTGATGTAACGCTTGACACGATCCGGCAGCTCTATCGGGAATATGCCATGGCAGATAAAGTGTATGACTACATGATACAGGACGTGAACCCGGAGATCAGCGATGACGAGGCGAGAACCGTGACGCTCCAGCAGATTCTGGTGCGGACAGGGACAAAAGACAGAACCGGTGATATTACGCCGTATCCGGATGAGCAGAGGAGTTATGCCTATGCGACGGCTGTGGAGGCGCTGCAGTGTATTGAGGCGGGAGAGGATTTTGATGTGGTGGCGACCAGATACAACGAGGCGGCGGAGATCACGGTTTTTATCAGGAAAGGCGATGCGGAGGCGGCTTACGAGGAGGCTGCCTTTGAACTGGGCAATGAGGAAGTCAGCGGTGTGATCGAGACGGAGGAAGGATATTATATCCTGAAATGTATCAGCACGTTGAACCGGGAAGAGACGGATATGAATAAGATCAGGATCGTGGAGGAGCGGCGCAAGGAGGCTTTCAGCAAAGAATATGATTCCTATGTGCAGTCCCTTACCCGCCATATGAACGAGGAACTCTGGCAGGAGATCACACTGCTCCACGACAGTGAGATCACTACCTCAAGCTTTTTTGAAGTATTGGGGGAGTACTATAAAAAGTGATTTTAGAGAAATTTAAGAAATACTGAAAAGCCTGAGAAATCAAGGTTTTTCTGAAAATTATTAGCACTCAATCCAAATGAGTGCTAATTTTCTCTTGACTTGTTTTTAAGAGAGATATAAACTTGTCTATAGCAACATGAAAAGTATTTTCAGCCCTGTGAGAGATGCAGGGCGGAAAATACGACAGCTTCACCATAAAGAATGCAAACATGTATTCTTTGCATATCGGACAATATATCAGAATGAAATGAGAGAAGGAGTGGATGAAAAATGGCAGCAAGAAGCGGAAACTTATCAATTAACAGCGATAATATTTTTCCTATTATTAAAAAGTGGTTGTATTCCGATCAGGATATTTTTTATCGGGAACTGATCTCCAACGGATGCGACGCGATCACAAAACTGAAAAAGCTGGATATGATGGGGGAATATACCCTGCCGGATGATTTTAAGGCGAGGATCGACGTACAGATCCATCCAGAGAAAAAGACGATCAAGATCACCGATAACGGTATCGGTATGACGGCGGACGAGGTGGAGGAGTATATCAACCAGATCGCATTTTCCGGCGCTACGGATTTTATTGCCCAGTATAAGGATAAGACCAACGAGGATCAGATCATCGGACATTTCGGTCTGGGCTTTTACTCTGCGTTTATGGTTGCGGACGAAGTGCATATTGATTCCCTGTCCTGGAAAGAGGGGGCGGAGCCGGTACACTGGGAGTGCGACGGCGGTACGGAGTTCTCGATGGATAAAGGCGATAAGGCGCAGGTCGGCACGACAGTCACACTGTTTTTAAATGAGGACTGCCTGAAATATTGCAACGAATATGAGGCGAGAAGCGTCGTACAGAAATACTGTTCCTTTATGCCGACGGAGATCTATCTCTCTAAAGAGGAAAGCGATGAGACGCAGACCATCGATGCGGATGAGAAGTTAGAGAGCGATGTGGTGGTGGAAGAGCTGCCGAAAGAGAAGGAAGAAGATAAGCAGCGCCTGAAAATCAAAAGACGCCCGCAGCTTTTAAACGATACGCACCCTCTCTGGGCAAAACATCCCAATGAGTGCACAAAGGAGGAATATCAGGAATTCTACCGGAAGGTATTCCAGGATTACAAGGAGCCGCTGTTCTGGATCCATCTGAATATGGATTATCCGTTCAACTTAAAGGGGATCCTGTACTTCCCGAAGATCAATCTGGAATATGAGTCCATCGAGGGAAAGATTAAATTATATAATAATCAGGTGTTTATCGCGGATAATATCAAGGAGGTCATCCCGGAATTCCTGCTTCTGTTAAAGGGTGTGATCGATTGTCCCGACCTGCCGCTGAATGTGTCAAGGAGCGCGCTGCAGAATGACGGCTTTGTAAAGAAGATTTCCGATTATATCACAAAGAAAGTGGCGGATAAACTTTCCAGCATGTGCAAGACGGAGAAGGAAGAGTATGATAAATACTGGGATGATATCAGCCCGTTCATCAAGTTCGGCTGCCTGAAGGATGACAAGTTCTGTGAAAAGATGACGGACTATATCCTCTTTAAGAATCTGGACGGAAAGTATCTGACTCTGCCGGAATGTCTGGAAGTGGCAAAGAGCGATCCGGATGAGGCTGAGGAGGAAGAGAAGAAGGAAGGCGGCGAAGGCGAAAACGTCGCGGATGAAAGCAGTGAAGGCGAAAATGCCGTGGACGAAAACGGCGAAAAGGTGGAAGCGGAGATCGTCACGGAAGAGGCGGACGGCGAAGAAACCGATGACGCTGCGGATGACGGGGAAGAGGAAAAGAAGGAAAAGATCATCTACTATGTGACCGATGAACAGCAGCAGGGACAGTATATCAATATGTTCAAGGCGGCGAAGATGGATGCCGTGATCCTGACCCACAACATCGACCAGCCTTTTGTACAGCAGCTTGAGTCCAAGAACGAGGGTATCAAGTTTATGCGTATCGATGCGGACCTGACCGAGAACTTTAAGGCTAAGACTTCCAAGAAGGCGGAAAAGGAACTGGAAGAGAACGCGGAAGAGATCGGTAAGATCGTGAAGAAGGCGCTGAAGAAGGATAAGCTGACCGTGAAGCTGGAGAAACTGAAAAACAAGAAGATTTCCTCCATGCTGACCATCTCCGAGGAGAGCCGCAGGATGCAGGATATGATGAAGATGTACGCGGTAGGCGGTATGGGCATGGGAGCCTTTGGAGAAGAGGGCGAGACACTTGTTTTAAATGCCAGTCATCCGCTTGTGCAGTATATCATGGAGAACAAGGAGGATAAGAATTCCAAGATGATCTGCGAACAGCTTTACGATCTGGCGAAGATTCAGAATGCACCGCTCGGAGCCGAGGAGATGACAAAATTTGTCGCAAGGAGCAATGAGATCATGATGCTGCTTGCAAATAAATAAATATAGTTATATGATAGACAGGCAGGGGCTTTTGGAAGTCCCTGCCTGAAATGTTTATATGGCGGAACTGGAACAGCATACGAACCGGAAGTGCACAAGACGGATTACAGACGCATAAGCGGCTGGAAACCGTCTTCCTGGTAAGTGTACTGAAGGGGAGAATGCGGAACTGAAATAGGAGGACCATGATGAGTGATTATGTGATAAGCTGCTGTTCGACAGCGGATCTGGAGAAAGAGCATTTTGAAAAGCGGGATATCCACTATATCTGTTTTCATTTTGAACTGGACGGGAAACAGTATAGCGACGATCTGGGGCAGTCCATTCCGTTTGATACATTTTATCAGAAGATGAAGGACGGAGCGGAAACCAGAACGTCACAGATCAATGTGGAAGAGTTTAAGGGATATTTTGAGCCGTTTTTACAGGAGGGAAAGGATATTCTGCATCTGACGCTTTCTTCGGGAATTTCAGGCGTTTATAATTCGGCGAAGTTGGCGGCGGAGGAACTTTTGGAACAATATCCGGAGCGGAGGATCGTGGTCATGGATTCTCTGGCGGCATCTTCAGGGTATGGGCTCTTGATGGACAGGGCGGCGGATCTGAGGGATGAAGGAAGGTCTTTGGAGGAAGTCAGGGACTGGCTGGAGGAGAATAGATTAAAGCTGCATCACTGGTTTTTTTCAACGGATCTGACTTTTTATATCAGGGGCGGCAGAATATCCAAAACGGCGGGAACGGTCGGAATGGTATTGAATATCTGTCCGCTTCTGAATGTGAGCCATGAAGGAAAACTGATCCCGAGACAGAAAATCAGGACAAAGAAAAAAGTGATTCAGGAAATTGTAAATAAGATGAAAGAACATGCTGAAGGTGGGGAAGACTATAGCGGGAAGTGTTATATTTCCCAGTCGGCATGTTATGAGGATGCAAAAAAGGTGGCAGATCTGGTGGAGGAGGCATTTCCGAAGCTGGACGGAAAAGTGGTTATCAACAATATCGGGACAACGATCGGAAGCCATACGGGACCGGGAACGGTGGCGCTGTTTTTCTGGGGAGATGTCAGGAAGGATTGAGGTATGGAAAGGAAGACATCGAATATATGCCTGATTCCGGCGCGGGCTGTCATTACATTGCTGTTTTTATCCTGCGTACTGTTTATCTGGCATAATTCCATGGAAAGCGCCGAAGTCTCTTCGGGACGGAGCGGCAGGATCACAGAGGCGGTAAATGAGTTTTTGGCACAGAGCGGAAACGGGACGGTGACAGAGCATTTTATCCGGAAGCTTGCCCACTTTTCCGAGTATGGAGCGGAAGGTGTATTGACGGTGCTTCTGTTTGTGGTATACTGTTTAAAACCGGCAAAATCCTGGCGGATCATTATTTTGACGGGTATGCTTACGGCGGTCGTGGATGAATCAATACAGTTTTTTTCGGCGGGAAGGTCTCCGGGGATCGGAGATATCTGTATTGATATGGCCGGTTTTATCTGCGGTATGCTGCCTGTGCTGGCAGTATGGTATTTATGCACAGCCCCGCATATGAAAGATTGTTGCTGACGCAGCATGCGGGGCGCGCAGCTGGCAGGTGAAGATGAATCCTCCCTGACCGATTATCGTAGGGGCAGGAGAAGAGTGCGTTGTAGGGCCGGCCACAGCTGATTGGTATGGCGGCGGGAAAGGCAGCAGGGAAGAGATGGTTTCAGATCAGAAACAAAAAGAGAAACTTTGTAAGTTGAAGGAACTGGTACAAAAGGAGATCAGCGGAGAAGAGGCTTGTGGTGCGGCGCTGGAGGATGCGCTCTGGGATATGCTGGTTTTGCTGGAGGGCAGGAGTTTTGAAACGGCGAAACACCTGGACTATAGTTATTCTATTAAAGGGTATGAAATTTTTGTCAGCCGGAAGGATAAGTCCATTACCCGCTCCACGGTAAATTTGTCTCTCTGGAATGCGATGGAACTGCAGAAGGCGGGTCTGCCGGTGAGCGGACCGAAAAAGCTGAAAACCTTCGGCGCAAGCTATCTGTATCCGATTTTTCAGGAGATCGGTGTGATCGTGCCGGAGGAAACGGAGCAGCTTTCGCTGGAACTGGATTGAGACGGGAGCGGGAGAATGCGGAACTGAAAACAGCATTATCCCGGACGATGCGGAACTGAAATAAGGAGAATACTGTAATATGGCAAAGAGAATGCTGGACTGTTATGCTTCCGATTTTCGGGAGTTCACAAAAGAGGATTTGCTGGAATCCGTTATGAAAAGCGAGGGCAGGATCATTGCCTGTGAGACGATCGGCACCCTGCAGCCTATGCTGGGGAATGTAACCAATGCGGAATTTGCGGCGGCAATGGGGGCGGATATCCTGCTCCTTAATATGTTTGATGTGATAGATCCGGTGATAAACGGAATGCCTGAAACAAAGCCGGAAGATACCGTGAAAGAGTTAAAGCGCCTGACCGGAAGGCCCGTCGGCATAAATCTGGAGCCGGTGGAAGAAGGGAAGGAAGGGGAGACAGATCCGATGTGGAAGATGTCTCCGGGGAGGCGTGCCACTGTGGACAATGCGCTGCGGGCGGCAAAGATGGGGGTTGATATGATCCTGCTCACCGGCAATCCCGGGATGGGGGTCAGCAATCCTGCAATTATAGAGACGCTGAAACGCTACAGGGAGGCGGTAGGTTCTGAGGTGGTACTGGCGGCGGGCAAGATGCATGCGGCAGGGATCTTATCGGAAGCGGCGGAAAATATTATGACAAAAGAGGATGTGGAGAGTTTTGTGAAGGCGGGAGCGGATGTGATCCTCTTGCCTGCGCCGGGGACGGTACCGGGCATCACCGTGGAGTACGCGAGAGAACTTGTGGCATGTGCCCACAGACTGGGAGCCATGACGATAACTGCCATCGGCACTTCTCAGGAGGGCGCGGACACGGATACGATAAAAAGGCTGGCGCTGATGTGTAAGATGACGGGAACGGATATCCATCATCTGGGAGATGCAGGTTACGGCGGTATGTCCCTGCCGGAAAACATCTTTGCATATTCTACGGCGGTCAGAGGGATACGTCATACCTATCATCGGATGGCGGCATCCATAGAAAGATAGAGGAACTGACCTCTGTCCTTTACGGGCAGAAGGCACACAAAAGAAGGATTTCCCGCATACATTGTTCGTAAGAGAATATATGCGGGGATTTTTTATGTCACAACATAAGCTGCGTGCAGCACAAAGTGATTTGACTGACAAAGGAAGACTACAGATAAATGTAACCTCTACGCTGGGCTTTATTCCGGTGACGGATGCAAAGGTTACAATAACGCTTTCTGGGCAGCCGGATACGGTTATAGAAGAACTGAATACCAATATTTCGGGACAGACGGTGGAGGTGGAACTGCCCGCGCCTGCACTGGACTACTCTCTGGAGCCGGGGGATGTGCAGCCCTATGCGGATTATGATATTTCCATCACGGCGCCGGGATATGAGACAGTGGTGGTGGAGGGAGTGCAGGTACTGCCGGAGGTGGAATCAATCCAGCCGGTCAGCATGGTGCCTCAGGAGGTGGAGACAGCGCCGGAGGAGGATATTCTGATACCGCCCCATACGCTGTTTTATGATTATCCGCCCAAGATAGAGGAGGATGAGATCAAACCTATGGATGAAGACGGGGAGATCGTGTTAAGCAGGGTTGTTGTACCGGAAACTATCGTGGTACATGACGGTCTGCCCGATGATTCTTCCGCTCAGAATTATTATGTGCCTTACAGGGATTATATCAAGAATGTGGCTTCTTCGGAGATTTATGCAACCTGGCCGGAACAGACGATCTACGCGAATGTTCTGGCGATCATGTCGTTTACGCTGAACAGGGTATATACGGAATGGTACAGAAATAAGGGATATAATTTTACGATCACTTCCTCTACCGCCTATGATCAGAAATGGATGCGGGGGAGGAATATATTCAGCAATATCAGCTATCTGGTGGATACGATCTTTGCCAATTTTCTTTCAAGGCCCGGGGTGAGGCAGCCCATTTTTACATCCTACTGCAACGGGACTACCGTCACCTGCAACGGCCTCTCCCAGTGGGGGTCAAAGTATCTTGGGGATCAGGGGTATTCCGCTATAGAAATTATACATTACTATTATGGAAGCAATATGTATATCAATACAGCTACCAGCGTATCCGGCGTGCCTTCCTCCTGGCCGGGCTATAATCTGACGGTCGGTTCCAGCGGGGATAAAGTGCGGCAGATGCAGCAGCAGCTGAACCGTATCGCGCAGAATTATCCGGCGATACCAACGATTGCGGCTGACGGGGTCTTCGGACAAAGGACGGCGGAGGCGGTGCGGAGCTTTCAGCGGATCTTCGGCCTTCCGGTTTCGGGGATCGTGGATTATCCGACCTGGTATAAGATATCGGCGGTCTATGTGGCGGTGTCAAGGATATCGGAGCCGGGAACCTGAGAAAACGTTCCGGAAGGATGAAAACTTCAGGGAGGAAGGAGACCGGTGGGAAGAAAGGAAGGAGAAAGAGAAATCCGAAGTGATTGAAGTTGCCTGATGAATATGCTATGATATCGTCAGATATGGCGATGCCGGAACGGGATGAAGCGGTTTAAATGCTATGGTGCCGCTTGCGGGCGGAGCGTCGTATTGTCATATAAATATACAATATAACAGAGGATAAGACTTTGAATACAAAAGAACCGGCTGGAATGCCCGGCAGTAAAAACGGCTTTTTATTACTTCACAGATACCGGAGTGCGGTCATGGGATTTGCCGCGCTCTGGATTCTGGTTTTTCTTTACCTGCGGGGCTTTGGTATTGTGGCTGATCTGGACCCTATATGTCAGGACGGATCTGAGGGAAGATATGTTCGGCTTCACGAACCGCATTCCGGTATTCCTGATAGGGATTTTTGCCGGATGGTTATCTCAGAACAGAGAGGTGGTATTTGACAGGCTGGTATGGGGTGTTCTGATCCTGATATGTATTCTGGGAGGATATCTGGGGTATCTGAGCAGTTATACGGGTATGTATATCCTTGTTCCTGTTTCGGAGTGCTGCCTTCCGAATATTCTGATGGCGGTTTCCCTGTCCTTTTTGATCCCGGGCGCTTTGTACAGGCTCAGTGAGGGATGGCCGGGAAAGGCTGTCGGCAGATTGGTTTCCGGGGTTCTCTCTTTTTACGGAATGTTTACGCTGGAGTTTTACTGTATACAGAAGTGGCTGGGCGATAAGATCATATCTGCCATGAGGGGCGGATACAGCCGCTGGAAGATCAATATTGCGGTGCTGGCAGGCGTTACGGCGGCGGCGCTTGCGGTGCATGTTATGTCGCGGTATTTCTGGATAGCCGCGGAACGTGCCGCGAGGGGAATAAAAGCCTTCTTCTCCGCCCAGGAAAAGGAGGAGAAGGAAGGCGGTTCTGTGTAAGAGGAAGAAGGATGGAGATCAGGTGGTCTCACGTATGATAAATTCCGGCTTTAAGAAAATATTATGAGTGATGGACAGGTCTTTATTGCGGATAGAGTCAAGCATCAGTTCTACGCCGATCTGCGCCATTTTTTCCACCGGAGGGGCAAGGGTGGTCAGACGTCTGGTCAGAAAATCCGCAGCCCGTCCGTTGTCGTTGCCGATGATCGCGATGTCTTCCGGGATCCGCAGCCCGGCTTCCGAAATGGCACGCATAGCGCCGATCGCGATATCGTCATATCCTGCCAGATATGCAGTGGGATGTTCCGGAAGGGATAAAAAATATTTCATGCCTTCATATCCCGCCCGTTCAAACCGGGTATCCGGATGGGTGAATATGGGATGATCATCCGGATGTAAGCCGCATATTGCCAAGGCGTCTTTGAAAAATTTTTCACGCAGAGTTGCTTTGATGATGTAATCTCCCAGATATCCTATGGACTTATGTCCTTTCTGTAACAGGTGTTGTATGGAAGCGACCATACCGGCGGTGTCATCCACGTTGATCTGGCTGCAGACGGCGCCTGGTTGTCTTGCGTCCAGTGCGATCAGGGGGATATTATTGTTGTTCAATAAGACCTGATATCTGGAAAGTCTGGCGGTATCCACGGTACAGGATAAAAATACGCCGTCTATATTGTAATTGAGAAAAGTTTCCAGGATCTTCTGCTCTTTGTCAGGCTGATACTGCGTATTGGAAATCAGCAGATAATAATCATGTACCTGCAAAGAAGCTTCCAGTGTGTTGATCATCTTGGAAAAATAGTCACTGTCGGTTTCAGGGACGATAATACCTATCATATGAGAACTTTTTCCGGCAAGGATCCGCGCATTGGCATTCGGGATATAGTTCAGTTCCTTCGCTATGCGTCTGATATTTTCTTTCGTCACTTCAGAGATATTACTGTTTCCGTTCAACGCTCTTGAAGCGGTAGATATATTAACCCCGGCTTTCTGCGCCACATCTTTTAAAGTTGCCATAGGAACCCCCTTGTTTCTTTAGAGTCATTATATACTAATATAATTTAAAATGAAATATGTTTTATAAAAAGTAATGCAAGCGCTTTCGTTAATATACACAAATAGACGCAAGAATTATTGTGATATATGACGAAACTAATAGAAATATTGAATTGAAGTATTGACTTAATTGCTCAAATATGATAGTTTTTCGATATGGAAAGCGCTTGCATAAAAAGGAGGAAACATGGATCTAACTTTAAAGTCTGAATTATACAATAATATCAAATTTAACATGCAGAAGCTGATTCTGAATGTGCCGGAGCAGGATGCGTTATGGCTGAGCCGGATTTTTGCGGCAGATGAGGGGGAAGTCAGGAAGCTGCTGGGGGATTTTGAAGATACCGTGCGGCAGCAGGCGGAAGAAATCAGAAAAAGCGGGGATATTCCGCAGGTACACGGGGCGAAAACAATTGCTTTTATCGGGGATTCCATTACAAGTGACAGAGAAAGTTATTTTCATATCATCAGAAAAGTATATGAGGATGAAAAAGAACTGAGATGGATTGACGCAGCTGTATCCGGCGATAAAAGTGATGACGCGAAAATGAAATTTTATGAAAGGACAATGAATTATCATCCGGATATTGCGCATGTATTGATCGGTACGAATGATATGCGGGAGAGCGACGACGAAAACGGGGAGAGTTGTTTAAGCCTTGGAGATTACAGGAAAAATCTGGAATACATGGTAAAAACGCTGAAAGCAAACGGCGTCAGGATCCTGCTCTCGACCATATCACCGGTGCTGAACGAAGGGATCAGAAAGCGGTTTCCAAATGATAACTGGATATATAAGGAAGCCAATATTCATGCGGTAAATAGTATGATAGAAGAGACGGCGGTGAAGTTCGGTGTAAAGCTGAACGATATGAGACCGGTATATGGAAAATACCGTGCGGAAGAAATACTGTTTCAGGACGGTCTGCATTTAAACGCACTGGGACAAAGACTTCTGACAGGACAGGTTCTGGCGGCGCTGGAAGAATATCTTTAAGAATAGGGGAGAGGGATAATGGAAAACAAAAACGTGAATTTATTGAAATCGATCTTCAAGGCAAAAGAAGTGGGCATACTGCTTATTCTGATTTTACTTTCTGTTCTGATACAGATGAAAAACCCTATTTTTTTTACCTTCAATAACCTGATGGATATGGGAAGAAATACATCCTATACGCTGATCATTGCAATAGGCATGACCTTTGTGCTGATCGCAAAGGGGCTTGATCTTTCGGTGGGCTCTCTGCTGGCTATATGCGGACTGATCAGTGCGCTGGGCATGCAGGGCGGGATCCCGGTGGCTGTTTCCGTATTGCTCGGTCTTCTGGCAGGAGCTGCATTTGGGTTTTTTAATGCGTTCTGTATCGTAAAACTGAAAATACCTGCAATGATCGCAACGCTGGGAACCATGTATATGGCAAGGGGCCTTGTGCTGGTCATCACTAAAGGACAGGCTGTGTACCCGCTGCCGGACTCCTTTACCAATTTCGGAAAAGGAAGCATTCTGGGGATTCCCAATGTGGTCGTTCTGGCTGTACTGCTGGCGGTGGCTGCTCATATCGTGTTAACAAAAACAACCTATGGCAGAAAAGTGTATGCCATAGGAGGGAATGCGGAAACGGCAGGTTTTGCTGGGATTAACGTGGCGAAGATCACGGCAAGCGTCTATGTGATCAGCGGCGTGATGGCAGCTTTATCCGGTATTATGACGGCGGCAAGGATGGGCTCCGGCCAGCCCAGTGTAGGCGACGGAACGGAGATGACGGTCATCACGGCGGTTATTATCGGCGGCACAAGCTTAAACGGCGGAGCGGGTACGATGCTGGGAACGGTGCTCGGGGCGCTGCTGATGAATGTGTTATCCAGCGGTATGAATCTGGTGGGGGTGTCCGCATACTGGCAGAAGTTTGTGATGGGGCTTATCATCATTGTAGCAGTAGGGCTGGACCAGTATCAGCGCAGCAAACGCAGATCCTGACGGGGGTGTCAATATGGAAAAAGTACTTGAATTAAGAAATGTATCAAAATCCTTCGGTAAGGTTTCTGTATTCAGAAACATTGATCTGGAGTTGTACAGAGGAGAGATACTGGCTCTGGTCGGCGAAAACGGCGCGGGAAAATCGACCATGATGAATCTGCTGGGGGGAGTTTATCCTTTCGGGCAGTACGAAGGAGATATTTATGTAAAGGAAAAAATATGCCGTTTCAGGGATGCAAATGATTCCAAAATGGCGGGGATAGAGATGATCCATCAGGAGATCAGCCTTCATACGGAACTGACAGTGGCGGAGAATGTTCTCTTGGGAAACTGGAACGGAAACCACGGTTTCATCAAATGGAAAAATACTTATGAAGAAGCCGAAAAATATCTGAAAAAAGTCAAACTGGATATGGACCCGAAGACGATGGTCTATAACCTGAGCACCAGCCAGCAGCAGCTTTTGTCAATTGCGAAAGCGCTGGCAACGAATCCGCAGATCGTACTGTTTGACGAGCCGACATCAGCCCTTACGGAAACCGATGCAGACAACCTGATCGAGATCATAAAGGATCTGAGTAAAAACGGGATTTCGTGTATCTACATTTCCCATAAGCTGGATGAAGTATTTGCTCTGGCGGATCGGATTTCTGTTTTAAGGGATGGCAATCTGATATCCACCTATCGGAAGGAAGAGGTAAGTGTGGACCGCATTATAGAGGATATGGTAGGCAGGAAACTGGAAGAGATGTATCCGAAAAAAGAACTGCCTGTCGGAGCGGAAGAGCTGCGGGCGGAGGGTATTACGATCCCGCATCCTTATGTGAAGAACCGGAATCTGGTGGAAGAGGTGAGTTTTTCTATTGCGAAAGGGGAGATACTGGGATTTTCCGGTCTGGTGGGAAGCGGGCGGAGCGAAACGATGAACGCTGTTTTCGGAAGCCTGAAAAAATCCGCCGGGACGGTTTATCTGGAAGGGAACCCGGTGAATATCCGTTCTGCCAAAGAAGCCATTAAGATGGGCATAGGCATGGTGACGGAGGACCGTAAAAAGACAGGGATCATCGCGCCGATGAATCTGCGGGAAAATATGACCATAGCCAGTCTGGATATGATTTCAAACAAAACGTTTATCAATAGAAAAAAGGAAAAGAGCATATCCGGCGAATTTTATGAGAAATTGTCGGTAAAGGCAAACGGTATTGAAGATAATATCATGAACTTATCCGGCGGTAATCAGCAGAAGATCGTACTGTCAAAATGGCTGATGAAAGATATCAGGGTACTGATCCTGGATGAACCGACGAGGGGCGTTGACGTGGGTGCGAAGGTTGAGATCTATAATATCATAACAGAGCTTGCGGAAAAGGGGATCGCGGTCATTATGGTATCATCGGAACTGCCGGAACTTCTGGGGATGTGCGACAGGATCATTGTGCTGAGCAGGGGCAGGGTAACAGGAAATATCAAAAGAGAGGATTTTTCTCAGGAACGTATAATGCGTGCGGCTACCGGTCTGGAGACTTATGGTATTTAGCGCGATATTATAAAATAGAAAAAGGAGAGGATATACTATGAAGAAAAAAGTTTTAGGAATGCTGCTGACGGGAGTTATGGTATTCTCATTAATGGGCTGCGGTTCCGCGCCTGCAGCAGAGACTTCTGCACCGGCAGAGGAAACAGAGGATGCGGCAGAGGAGGCGCCTGCGGCAGAGGAATCTGCAGGAGAGGCTTCAGCGGCAGAGGGGGAAGCGCCTTATATCATCTGGGTAAATCCGCTGGTGGGCAGTGCGGTATTTACAAGCGCTGATAACGGTATTACCGCGGCATCGGAAGATTTTGGCTTTAAGCTGAAGATCATCGGTCCCTCAGTGCTGGATGATACTCAGATGTATGAGGCAGTACAGAGCGCGATCGTAGAACAGCCTGACCTGATCGTAACAACACCTTACAACTATTCCGCGATCCAGGGACTGTATACGGATGCACAGGAAAAGAATATTCCGATCATCAATATCAGTTCTGATTCGGAGGAGGCAGGACGTGTCAGCTTCATCGGCACGGATAATACGGCATACGGAAAACTGGCGGCAGATTATGTCAATGAGAAGATGGAAGGGGAGGCCAACGTCCTGATCATGATGGCAAACCTTGACACAAGCAACCAGTTGGAGCAGAAGACGGCTTTTGAAGAGAAATGTGCGGCGGAATATCCGGGTATCAAGGTAGTTCTGACAGATGAGGATAACGGCGACAGCGCAACGGCTCTGCAGAGATTTGAAGACAATCTGAAAGCGCATCCGGAGATTGATACGATCTTCTGTCTGGAATCCATCGGTGGCGTGGCAGCGGCAAATGCTGTGGAAGAACTGGGCATGGAAGGGCAGATCACGATCCTGGCGATCGATGACAATGAAGATACACTGCAGTATATCAGAGACGGCAGGATCTGGGGTACAATGGCCCAGAATTTCTATAAGATGGGCTATACCGCGGGAGAGTTTGCATCGAAATATTTAAAGGGTGAAACTGTTGATTCCATTGTGGACTCGGGAACCATTCTGATTACAGAAGAAAATATTGACAGCTATACAGATGAGTTCTACAAATAGATTTATGCCATAAGTAAGATCAGAAGGGAGAAAAGGGAGGTTTCTCAGGGGAGATGGCTTCCCTTTTCTTCTTTGTATAAAGCCGTTTTTATAGAGAATGGCAGTGGTTTGGAAAAATGAAAATAAATTTATATGGGCAGGCCTGTAAACCGTAAACCGGCAGGCTGTGTAAAATGGAGTTTGGGGATGAGAACGGAAAAAATTCCTTATTATGAATTTTCGGAAGGTATTTTTGAGATAGATGAATTTGACTGTGCTTCGATTTTTGTGATCGTGGGAGAGGAGAGGGCGCTTGTTCTGGATACGGGGACCGGTATCGGGGATCTGCGCAGGGTGATTGAAAACAGGATCACCGCAAAGCCGTATGATGTTGTGCTGACGCATAATCATGTGGACCATGCAGGCGGAGCCGGTTTTTTTGACAGTGTCTGGGTGCATGAGGCGGACAGAAATTGGGACAGGAAGATTTTTCCGCCGACGCTTGAGGCGCGCAGGGAGTATGCGCGGATCGTATCAAGCCGGGAAAATAAAAATTATAGTTATTCGCTTGATGAGGATATTATTAAGTGGTACAGGGAACCGGAGATAAAGATGATTTCTGACGGGCAGGTGTTTGATCTGGGAGGACGGAAAGTTGCATTCTATCATGTTCCGGGACATACGCGGGGGGAATGTGCGGCAATAGATGATAAGAGCAGGATCCTGTTTATCGGAGATGCCTGCAACTGCAATTATCTGCTGGGGGAAGACATCGCGGATAATTTTGAGGAAAGCGCTGATGTGGCGATAAAGGGGCTGGAGAGGATATGGGATAAAAGAGATGCTTATGATCGGATTTATAATTCTCATCATGATTACAGAGGACTGGGATGTCCTCTGGCGGAAAATGTACTGCCTGATCTGATTGAATGCCTGAGAAGGATAAAAATGGGAATCTGTGATTACAGGGTGGTTCCGGATATGCTTTCTTATCATAAAACAAAGAAAGTTGCGGTATATAAGAAGGTGCAGGTGACATATCTGGGCGGAGGATATCAGAAGTAAATATCAAAGAGACAGGAAAAGAGAGATTGTTATTTTGACAGTCTCTTTTTATAATGGTCTAAATGTATAAAAATGAAGAAAAGTAATCGGATTAAAATGGTTATTATTTATATGCTTTTATGTGACACCGCATTTTAATGTAAAATATTTCCAGAGGTATATCTTGAAATACGATACAAAAGACAAGGGGTTCATATGAGTGGGTTATTCGATGAATAAAGAAGAAAAAGACAAATTTTTTAATGGACTGATGACGAAGGCTTATGATAAAGTCTACACTTTTGTCAGCAAAGGATGCAGAGATAAGGAGTTTGTAGAAGATGTGGTACAGGAAACTTTTTATGAAGCATACCGCAAGGCTGATATATTAATGGAGCATCCGAATCAGATGGGATGGTTATATAACACAGCAAAGAATAAACGGATGAAGCTGTGGGAGAAGAAAAAGGATTTCTATCTGATGGATGAGGAACACGGCGACAATGACGTGGCAGACGAGAACGAGCGCGGATATGAGGAAGTTGAACTGGCGGAAACGATCAAATCTTCTATCAGTGAGACAGAGTATGAAATGCTTCGTGATTATTATCTGAACGGATATTCTTCTGTGGAGGTAGCAGATAAATATGGTCTGGACAGAGGCGGTATCCGTATGAGAATGACAAGGATCAAAAAGAAATTGAAAGAGGACATTGTAGTAGGCTGGTTTATTTTTCTGGTCTGCGTTTGGAGGTTTTTATGACGGGCAGGGACAGAAGTTTAGTGACGGAATTAGAGAAACGACTCATCTGGTACAGGGAAGAAGCGACCGAGGAGGAGTTTGACGCGGAGGAAGTGGATGCGATCTGTGTTATGCTGCAGAAGCTTTCGCCGGTGAAGGAAACCCGCATGAGCAGGGAGGAGGCTTATCTAAATATCATGCGGCGGGTCCGGGAAGAGGATGGTGTGGAAGAAACGGACGGAGCTGGAGAAGCCGGAGACGCGGACAGTCTGGATGGAACGAAGAAAACAGATGGGGCTGAAGGAACAGTCAGGGAATTTGAGAAAGGGGATAGGAAGAAAAGGTATTTTTTCACGAGGGGAGGGCTTCGGGCGGCAGTGTTGTTTATCGCAGTGTTTGGCGCGGCGATGCTTTCTTTGAATATGGTGACTTATGCAAGGGAGGATAAGTCGTTGTTTACTATGATTTTGGAGAGGGTTGGGGTGCTGGAGATTGTGAAGGAGGAGGTGGAAAATGTAAGTGTTGATGGTAGAGAGGAGATAGAACAATTTTATGATTCGTGGACAGAATTAGATTGTGAAATAAAGAGTAAGATAGTGGTACCAGAGTATATACCAAGTGGTTATGGATTATATGGGATAGATTATTATGATCTTGGTAATAGAAAGAAAGTAAAAGCAGATTATTATGATAAGAGTAATAGACATTTAGTGGTCACGATTACTTTGTGGGAAAATAGCGAAAAGCCATATAAAGAAATGACAATGGATGAAGAATCATGTGTATTACTTTCGGAGTATTCTGACGAAGAGACATTATACTATCAATATGAGGATGAATATGTTTGTATGATATTTATGGAAAATAGTTTTTATCGAATTAGTGGAAATATTGTATTAGATGAGATGATAAAGATAAGAGAAGGAATAAATAATACAAAATAAAAAGGAAGGTTTGTTACAGTTTCTTTTTGGGGGAGAATATATAAATAAAATGATTGATTATTCAGGATAAAAGAAAGAGGCAAAACATGAAAGTAAAAATGAAAAGATTACTTGCCGTTTTATGCGGAATTGTAATAATATGTAATGGTGGTATTGGGATAGTTGCTCATGCACAAGAAGAGGTTGAGAGACTTATTGTTAGTCCATATCAGAAGCTGGTGGGAGATAATATAGGGCATGGTATTTATGATATTTCTAACAATAGAGGCGAAAAAGCAGCAATGCTGAATGATTGTACTATAGGAATTTCAGTTGGTGTTAGTGGGGTAACAGGATCAATTACAACTGGTTCGACGGTAACAGCTAGTAAAATTGGTGTGGAAAGTATTAGAGTAGAGAAATATGTAAATGGTAAATGGACTTTGGTTGGAACTCATTCTGGAGGATCGAGAGCAAATGATAATTATTATGCAATGACAGTTTCTACTAGTTCCGCGGAAAAAGGAGTACAATATCGTATTAGTTGTACCCATTATGCTATTTTAAATGGAGTACGCCACGAGTTGAATAATGTGACAAATGGTGTAAGTTATTAATATATAATATTTTATAGTCAAATAGATAACAATAAACAAATTGAATAGTTATACAAACAGAATGATCAATCATTTTATTATTTATGTATTACAAAAATACTTTATAGTATCTAATGCGGCGTCTTCTGACGCCGCTTCTAAATAAAAGAAATACAAGATGAACCATATCAATGATTTCTATTATTCTAACAACCGTATCTATTTATCCAATCTAACCCCTGTCTATGCAAGTTTAGGTAAACAAGTAAAGGCAGGGAATTCTTTCGACAATTTTACCAAAAATCATATAACATTTCTGTGAAAAATCACTAAAAAATAAGATTGGAAAGAAAAGATAGATGAAATTCGGAGCGTAATAAGATATGATAGTAAGAAGGCTCGAAAAGTTATGTATTTTGTTTGGGCACAGAAAGATAACTTCAGGATCATATTTTTGCATTATGCAGGATGGTTCAGGGCTGATATCAATGTAACATCAGAGATATGAAAGGATGGAATCAACATGTCAGAAGTGAAGATCATGCTTGGGAATGAAGCGATTGCCCGGGGGGCTTACGAGGCGGGGGTGAAAGTGTCTGCCGCTTATCCGGGGACACCGAGTACAGAGATCAGTGAGAATATCGTAAAATATAAGGAAGACATTTATGCGGAATGGTCGCCTAATGAGAAAGTGGCGGCGGAGGTTGCGATCGGTGCATCGATCAGCGGCGTGCGGGCTATGTGCTCAATGAAGCATGTGGGGGTGAATGTGGCGAGTGATCCGCTTTATACGGCGTCTTATGCGGGCGTAAACGGCGGCCTTGTGCTGGTGGCGGCGGATGACCCGGGGCTTTACAGTTCCCAGAATGAACAGGATACCCGCTGCGTGGCAAGGGCGGCGCAGGTGCCGGTACTGGAGCCTTCGGATTCTCAGGAGGCGAAGGATTTTACAAAGCTTGCTTTTACATTGAGCGAAGAATATGACACGCCTGTCATAGTAAGGACAACGACACGCCTCTCCCACTCTCAGGGACCGGTAACACTGGAAGAGAGGGTGGAGCCGGAAGATAAGCCCTATGAGAAGAATCCGGCAAAATATGTGATGATGCCGGCAAATGCCAAAGGGCGTCATGTGTATGTGGAAAGCCGCATGAAAAAGATGGCAACGGACAGTTGTGTGATGGCGATCAACCGTGCGGAGTATCGTGATACATCCATCGGTTTTGTGGCAAGCGGTATTGCCTATCAGTATGTCAGGGAAGCCTGTCCGGATGCGTCTGTGCTGAAACTGGGACTGGTACATCCGCTGCCGAGGAAGCTGATCGAGGAGTTTGCTTCTAAAGTTGACCGGCTGATCATTTTTGAAGAACTGGAGCCTGTTTATGAGGAGCAGATCAGATCCTGGGGCATCGCCTGTGAGGGAAAAGAACTGTTTACGCTGCAGGGGGAATACAGTGCGAACATGCTTCGGGAAGCGGTTTTGAAGGAGAAGACTGAGATCCGGGAAGCGGCGCAGGTACCGGCACGTCCGCCTATTCTTTGTCCGGGCTGCCCTCACAGGAGCACATTCTGGATCTTAAATAAATTGAAACTCCATGCGGCAGGGGATATCGGCTGTTATACACTGGGGGCTGTGCCGCCGCTTAACGTAATCGAAACAACGATCTGTATGGGCGCCAGCATTTCCACGCTGCACGGTATGGAAAAAGCGAAGGGCAAGGATTACATAAAGAACTGGGTGGCAGTGATCGGAGACTCCACTTTTATGCATACGGGTGTAAATTCTCTGATGAACATGGTTTATAATCAGGGGACAGGAACGGTGCTGATTCTGGATAATTCCACCACCGGCATGACGGGACATCAGGATCATGCGGCGACCGGAAAAACACTGCAGGGCGATGTGGTGCCCGCCATCAGCATTTACCATCTCTGCAGATCCATGGGAATCGAGCATGTGACGGAAGTAAATGCTTTTGATGTGGATACACTGGAGCGGACGATCAAAGAAGAAGTGGCGAGGGACGCCGTATCCGTTATTATCGTGACTGCACCCTGCGCTTTGTTGAAAGGACAGGTATTCCCGAATAAATGTGTGGCAATTCCGGAGAAATGTAAAAAGTGCGGGGCCTGCTTAAGACCCGGCTGTCCGGCATTGACAAGGCAGGAAGACGGCACGGTGAAGATCGACGCGTCGATGTGTAACGGATGCGGGCTGTGCGCACAGCTTTGTAAGTTCGGGGCGATCGAAGTACAGGAAGTAAAGAAAGCCTGAATGGATATATACAAAAACCGGAAATAAGAGACGGCATATATCCGGAGAGTGCACAAGACGATCAGCGTGCGCAAAGCGGCTGCTGATCGTCCCTGAGAGGTGTGCGGGAAGGATGTATACGGAACAAAAATAGGAGAGTTGGATATGACAAAGAATATCATGATCGTCGGTGTGGGCGGGCAGGGAACGCTGCTCACAAGCCGGATATTAGGCGGTATTATGGTGGAAGGCGGCTATCAGGTAAAGCTTTCCGAGGTGCACGGCATGGCGCAGAGAGGAGGCAGCGTTGTCACCTTTGTGCGTTACGGAGAGGAAGTGGCGGAACCCATCGTGGAGGAAGGACAGGCGGATATCCTGATCGCTTTTGAGAGACTGGAGGCGCTGCGGTATGCGCATTTTCTGAAACCGGACGGGGTGATCATTGCGAATGATCAGCGGATCGACCCGATGCCTGTAGTAACAGGGGCGGCGAAATATCCGGAAAATATTCTGGAAGATCTGGCAAAAGAGTATAGGATCTATCAGGTGGATGCGCAGAAAAAGGCGTTGGAACTGGGAAACAGCAGGGTATTTAATATTATTGTGCTGGGACTTGCGGCAAAACATATGAGCTTTACAAAACAGCAGTGGCTGGATGTGATCGCAAAAACCGTGCCGCCGAAAACGGTAGAGGTTAACCAGAAAGCTTTTCTGGTCGGATATGAAGGGTAAAATGGCGGCGGAGCAAGCGTAAAGAGAGTGATATAAAACCTTTAGCAGGGGTGTTATATAAAAAAGGGGGAATCACCCGTAAAGCAGGACATGACAGTTTATTTTTTACAGCATGGAGGTTTGAGATGGTCATAGATTTTCATACTCATACGTTTCCGGACAGGATTGCGAAGGCGACCATAGAAAGCCTGTCAAAATGTTCAGGAATTACGCCTTATACGGATGGGACGACGACGGGATTAAAGCGGAGTATGCAGGAGGGTAAGGTGGATATTTCCGTGATCCTGCCGGTGGTGACAAAGCCCGTCCAGTTTGAGACGGTAAACCGGGTGGCGGCAAAACTTTGTGAACAGGAAGAGGGATTGATCTCTTTCGGCGGCATTCATCCGGACTGTGCGGATATCAGGAGGAAAGTAAAGGAAATCAAAAGTCTGGGGCTGAAAGGTATTAAGATTCATCCGGCTTATCAGGAAGTGTACATGGACGATATCCGTTATCTGCGGATTTTGGAAGCGGCTACGGAGGAAGGGCTGATCATTTCCGTTCATGCGGGAGTGGATATCGGACTGCCCGAGCCGGTCTATGCGGCGGTGGAAAAAATTGCCCGCGCCATACGGGATACAGCGCCGCGAAAACTGGTATTGGCGCATCTCGGCGGCTGGAAAGAATGGGATGCGGTAGAAGAACTGCTGGCGGGTGAGGAAGTCTACATGGATACGGCTTTTCTGGAGGATTATATCAGCGATGAGCAGCTGGTAAGGATCATCAGAAAACATGGAGCCGGAAAAATCCTGTTCGGTACGGATTGCCCCTGGTCCGGGCAGAAGGAAAGTATCGCCCGGATAGAGGGATTGCCGCTGTCGGAAGAGGAGAAAGCGTTGATCTTCGGAGAGAACGCAAAGAAACTTTTAGAATTGGAGTAGGTGTACCAAGAGGGACACTTACGGAACTGGAAACAGTAAGTGTCCGGACAGCGCACAAGACAATTTGCAGACGCAGAGCGGCTGAAAATTTGTCTTAGGGTAGGTGTGCTGGAGGGACACTTACGGAACTGGAAACAGTAAGTGTCCGGACAGCGCACAAGACAATTTGCAGACGCGGAGCGGCTGAAAATTTGTCTTAGGGTAGGTGTGCTGGAGGGACACTTACGGAACTGGAATAGGAGGATTACAGAATGAGTAGTGTACAGGAAAAATTAATGCATTGTTATGAGAGTTTTAAGAAGCAGGTGGATTTCCATCCGGAGGTGGCGATCGTTTTGGGCTCCGGGCTGGGGGATTTTGCGGATGAGATCAAGGTTGAGGCGGAGCTGCCCTATGAGAAGATCGACGGTTTTCCGGTAAGTACCGTTGTGGGACATGCGGGAAAGTTTATTTTCGGGTATCTGGGCGATATTCCGGTGGTCTGCATGAAGGGCAGGATCCATTATTATGAGGGATATGCGATGTCGGATGTGGTGCTGCCCACAAGGCTGATGAAGCTGATGGGGGCAAAGATCCTGTTTTTAACAAACGCTTCCGGCGGCATCAATAAAGACTTTAAGGCGGGGGATCTGATGATGATCACGGATCATATTGCGGCGCTTGTGCAAAATCCGCTGATCGGTCCTAATATGGAAGAATTCGGCACGAGATTTCCGGATATGTCGGAGATTTACAGGAAAGATCTTTGCGAACTGATCAGGACTACGGCGAAGGAAAACGGGATAGACTTGAAAGAGGGTGTGTATATCCAGTTTACCGGTCCGTCCTATGAGACGCCGGCGGAAGTAAGGATGGCAGGCATTGCGGGCGCGGACGCGGTAGGCATGAGTACGGCGGTAGAAGCCATTGCGGCGAACCATATGGGCATGAAGGTCTGCGGAATCTCCTGTGTCTGCAATCTGGCGGCAGGCATTTCCCCGACGCCTCTTACCCATGCGGAGGTACAGGCGGCAGCGGATGCGGTTTCGGCTAAATTCCGTGTGCTGGTAAAAGAGTCCGTTTTGAAAATGAAGAGTTTCCTGTAGGAGAGACAGCTTTTCAGGCAGAAAGCCATGTGCATCCGGGAAGGCGGCGGTTTATCGGAAAGCGTTATATGCACCCGGTAGGATAGAATGCTGCAGATGCATGGCTTTCTGCATGAGGGGAGGCGGATGCCGGAATCCGGCGGACTGACAGAATAGAAAAGAGTTGTGACAGATATGAAGGAATGGGTTGTTTTCGGCGCGATCGTGCTGGTGTCAGCTGTGATTGTCGGTTGGCGCGGCTTGGTAGAACAGCGAAAGCAGAGAGCGCTGGCGGAAAAACTGATCAGGGAAGAATATGGTACTGTGCCCGGAAAAGAGCGGCACAGAGAAGAAGCTGCCGTAAAGGGCAGCTATCTTCATTGGAAAGAAAGTTCCGGGGCATTTTCTCTGGATGACATTACATGGAACGATCTGGATATGGATCTTATTTTCCGGCGGATGAATTATGCAAGGTCTTCCGCGGGAGCAGGGGAACTTTACCGGATGCTCCGGTGTCCTGTGGCGGAGAAAGAGATTTTAAAAGAGCGGGATGTGCTGGCTGGCTGTATGCAGGAGAAAAGCGCCCTTCGGGAGCAGTTGTCGATGGCGCTTTATGAGATCGGCTTTACCGGGAAGTATGCACTGGAAGAGTATCTGGATTATCTGGGCAATCTGGGAAAAAGGGATAATATCCGGCATATTCTGATGGATTGTCTGTATATTCCGGCGGCAGGGCTTTTGTTTACGGAACCCGCGCTGGGGATATTTTTACTATTTGTGGTGCTGGTGATCAACATCATGACTTATTTTAAGGAAAAAGGGGAGGTCAATCCCTATCTGGTCAGTTTTGCCTATATCCTGCGCATGATAAGGGGAGCGGAGAAGATTAAGGGCGTTTTAAGCCGTGCCTGCCGGGGCGGAAGCCTGAAAACGGAAAGTGCGGAGGCAGAAGAGGTTTTCCTGAAGTATCAGGATATTCTGGAGAAAGATATCAAGGTGCTGGGGGACTTTAAGAGTTTTTCGCAGGTGGCGATGTCCATGTCAAATCCTATGGGCGGTTCAGGACCGTTGGATCTGTTGTTTGATTATCTGAAAATGGCGCTGCATCTGGATCTGATGAAGTTTAATCAGATGCTGAAGATCGTCAGAGAGAAGGATGCGGTTATCCGGGAGCTGGTGTTTGCCGTGGGAACTCTGGATGCCTGTATTTCCATTGCTTATTTCAGAGCTTCTCTGGACGGCTTCTGCAGGCCGGATATCAGGGAAGAGCATGGGCTCTGCGCAGAGCAGCTTTATCATCCCCTGCTGCATGATCCCGTGAAGAACAATATTGATACAAAACGGGGTGTGCTGGTCACAGGCTCCAATGCTTCCGGAAAGTCCACCTTTTTGAAAACGGCGGCATTGGGAGCGGTGTTTGCCCAGACAATCTGCACCGTGCCCGCAAAGCGGTGGGCGGCGCCCTTTTACAGAGTGATGAGTTCTATGGCGCTGCGGGATGATCTGACCGGAGGCGAGAGTTATTTTATGGTGGAGATCAGGGCATTGAAGCGGATTCTGGATGCCTGCGGTGAGAAAGAGGAAGCCGGTGCCGTGCAGAGTGCTCCGGCGGTACTGTGTTTTGTGGATGAAGTGCTTCGGGGAACCAATACGGTGGAGCGGATCGCGGCATCCAGCAGGATCCTGCAGTCGCTGACAGGAGAGGGCGTGCTTTGTTTTGCGGCGACCCATGATATTGAACTGACGCATCTGCTGGAAGGTTCCTATGAGAATTATCATTTTGAGGAGACCATAGAAAACGGGGATATCAGCTTTAATTATCTGTTGAAAAAAGGCAGGGCGCAGTCCAGAAATGCGATCCGGCTGCTGGAAGTGATGGGATATGATGAGCAGGTGATCCGGGAGGCGGAGGAACTGGCGGAGAGATTTCTGAAGACCGGCGAGTGGGAAGAAGGAAGAACCGGCGGAGAGATATCCGGAGACCGGTGAGAGGAAAAAGAAGAATTGTCAGAGAAATTTTCGGAGGCTGGCGAGAGGGAAAAAGGAAGAACTGCCGGAGAGATATCCGGAAGCCGGTGAGAGGAAAAAGAAGAATTGTCAGAGAAATTTTCGGAGACCGGCGAGAAGGAAAAAGGAAGAACCGGCGGAGAGATTTACGGAAAGCAGGAAGTTGACATGAATGTAAAAATATATACGGACGGAGCGGCAAGAGGAAATCCGGATGGCCCCGGGGGATATGGCGCTGTGGTACAGTATGTGGACGGCAGGGGGACGCTGCATGAGAGGGAATATAGCGCAGGGTATAAAAAAACGACAAATAACCGCATGGAGCTGATGGCGGCGATTGCCGGACTGGAGGCGCTGATAAAGCCCTGCCGGGTGGAACTGGTTTCCGATTCCAAGTATCTGGTGGATGCTTTTGAAAAAAACTGGATCGGCGGCTGGCTGAAAAGGAACTGGAAAAAGGCGGACGGCGGCGCGGTAAAAAATGTGGATCTGTGGAAGAGGCTTTTAAAGGCGATGGAGCCTCATCAGGTGCAGTTTGTCTGGGTGAAAGGACATGACGGGCATCCGGAAAATGAACGGTGCGACGCCCTTGCAACAGGTGCGGCGGACGGCGAGGACTTACTTGACGATACAGGGTTATAAATGGTATACTCTGTATAAGTGTTTAGATTATAATTTATAAGAAAGAAGGAACGGACGATGAGTGCTGGAGCGTTGTTTGGAGTTAATTTTCTGGCGTATGCCATTGTTTTTGTGATTGTAGCTGCCCTGGTGGTTGCGGCGTGCTTTATCGGGATCAAGTGGAGAAAGAGCAAAGATGCAAAGGCAGCACTGAATGGCGGTGCCGCAGAGGAAATCACAAAGGCGTAATGGAAAGGGATGTTCATGGATACATGGACATCTTTTGCTTTAGAGACGTAAAAATACAGTTCTGCAAACGGAGCAGGATAAAGGAAAAGGGTTATGCTGAAATACGATACAATTTTATGGGATCTGGACGGTACGCTGCTGGATTTTAAGAAGTCAGAGCGGTATGCGCTGGGCGTATGTTTAAAAAGCTGCGGGGTTACGATGACGGAGGAAATGCTCGCGCTGTACTCCGGGATCAATGAAAAATTCTGGGAAAGGCTGGAGCGGGGCGAGATAGAGAAAAAGGAGCTGCTGCCGGGAAGGTTCCGGGAGTTTTTTTATCAGGCGGGAATCAGCCATATCGATCCGGAACAGATGCAGAAACGGTATGAGCAGGAACTGGGAACAAAGACGTATTATGTGGATGATTCCTATGAAATTGTGAAACAATTTAAGGAGATGGGCTTGAGGCAGCATATTGTCACTAACGGTATTCTTGTTACACAGCGGATCAAGATGAAAAATTCCGGTTTCGACAAGTTGATAGATAAGGTTTTTATATCGGATGTGATAGGGTATGAGAAGCCGCGGAAGGAATTTTTTGATGCTGTTTTTGGTGAACTGCCGGAGTTTGGAAAAGAGAGAGTCCTGTTGGTCGGGGATTCTCTGACTTCCGATATGCGGGGGGCAAACAATACGGGGGTAGATGCCTGCTGGTATAATCCGAAAGGAAAACCGTTCCCGGAATATCGGGGAGATGGAGAGACGCTGCATGTCGAGTATGAAATCAGGAATCTGCAGGAGTTGTTTGGAATTGTGGCGGGGTGAATTATGATAGCATCATTGGGAGTGCAGCAGATGATGAGGTATTTAAAGCGATAGACAGATAAACAAGTATTTAAATGTTGATTATAAGCAGGAACCGGAAGAGGATTTGACAGAAAATGAATCTGAATTATGTTAGAATAAATATAAAAATTATATTATAGAAAGTTTATTATGGTAATTGTATTATAGTAAGGATTTACGGGAATGGATATATTATTTAGGAGTGGTCATGCCAAAATCAGAAAAACAAAAACTGAAATTATTATATCTTCTGAAGATCCTGACCGAGCAGACTGACGAACAGCATCCCATGGCGATGCCGGTTTTGCTGGAAAAGCTGAAAGCGGAGGATATCAGTGCGGAGCGGAAGAGTATATATAATGATATCAACTGTCTGGTGGATTTCGGTGTGGATGTGGGTTTTGATCCGTCCAGAAGCAGCGGCGGGTACTATCTGGCGTCCAGAGATTTTGAACTGCCGGAGTTGAAACTTCTGGTGGATGCGGTCTCGGCGTCCCGCTTTATCACAAAGTCCAAGTCAAAGCAGCTGATCGGGAAAATAGAAAAACTGACGAGCAGGCATGAGGCGGTACAGCTCCAGCGTCAGGTCTATACGTCGGAACAGATCAAAAATGAGAACGAGAGCATTTACTATCATGTGGATGCGATACATACGGCAATTCACGAAAACAGGCAGGTATCCTTCCAATATATGGAGTGGAACCTTCAGAAGAAGCTGGTGGCTAGAAAAGGCGGGAAGCTTTACCGGATCAGCCCCTGGTCGCTGATGTGGAATGATGAGAATTATTATCTGATCGGCTATGATGCGCAGGCTGCGATGCTGAAGCATTTCCGGGTGGACAAGATCGGGCCGATCGAGATGCTGCCGGAGCGCCGGGAGGGGGAGGAGGTTTTTAAGAAATGCGACCTGTCGGCCTATTCGGCAAAGACCTTCGGTATGTACGGCGGCGAGGAGACGATGGTCACGCTCAGTTTCCCGAATTTTCTGGTAGGTGTGGTACTGGATCGTTTCGGGAAGGATGTATCGCTGCAGAAACTGACGGAGGACCGCTTTGCGGTACATGTGAAGGTAATGGTCAGCAGGCAGTTTTACGGCTGGCTTGCGGGTATCGGGAAAGAGGCTAAAGTGACGGCGCCGGAGCAGGTGAAGGAGGGGTATCGGAGTTATCTGAAGGAAATTCTGGAAAATGACTGACGGTTTACTTACTCCGTATCAATTGGCTAATATATAGGGAGCAAGATGGCTATGAAAACTAATTACAACGAAAAGTACAAACCGGCATATCAGATACATATCATAAAAAAGGACGGCAGCAAAGAGCCCTTTCAGGTACAGAAGGTTGTCGATGCGGTGGGCAAGAGCGCTTACCGTGTGATGGTGGAGCTGACAGAGGAAGAGAAGGGGAAGATATGTGAACTTGTCATCGGGAAGGTGGAAGAAGAGCAGATGCGGGGAGTCCCTATCGAAGTGATGCATCATGTGGTGGAGTATGCTCTGGAGAAGATCAATCCGCTTGTTGCGAAAAGCTACCGGGATTACCGGAACTACAAGCAGGATTTTGTTAAGATGCTGGATGAAGTCTATAAAAAGAGCCAGTCCATCATGTATATCGGGGATAAGGAAAACGCAAACACCGATTCCGCCCTTGTCTCCACAAGGCGGAGCCTGATTTTCAATCAGTTAAACCGGGAGATGTACCAGAAATTTTTCCTGACAAGGGAAGAAATACAGGCAGCCCATGACGGTTATATCTATATCCATGACATGGCTGCAAGGCGGGATACGATGAACTGCTGCCTGTTCAATATCGGTGAGGTGTTAAAGGGCGGCTTTGAGATGGGGAATGTCTGGTACAATGAACCGAAAACGCTGGATACGGCGTTTGACGTGATGGGGGATATCGTGCTGTCGGCGGCAAGCCAGCAGTACGGCGGCTTTACGGTGCCGGAAGTAGATAAGCTGCTTGTGCCCTATGCGGAGAAATCCTATGACAGGAATCTGAAGAAATATTGTGCGCTCGGGCTGAAGGAGGATACGGCGGAAGAACAGGCATGGAAAGACCTCTGTAAGGAGATGGAGCAGGGGTTTCAGGGCTGGGAGTATAAATTTAATACCGTGGCATCAAGCCGTGGGGATTATCCGTTTATCACGGTAACGGCGGGGCTTGGAAAAGACAGGTTCGCCCGTCTTGCCACAAAGACACTTCTCACTGTGCGAAAGGGCGGGCAGGGAAAGAAGGGGCATAAAAAGCCGGTTCTGTTCCCGAAGATTGTTTTTCTGTATGATAAAAATCTCCACGGGCCGGGATGTGAACTGGAGGAGCTCTTCGAGGCGGGGATCGCCTGTTCCGCAAAGACCATGTATCCTGACTGGCTCTCCCTGACCGGTGAGGGCTATGTGGCGGAAATGTACAAAAAATACGGCAGAGTGATATCACCTATGGGCTGCCGGGCTTTTCTGTCGCCGTGGTATGAGCGGGGCGGTACGGAGCCGGCGGATAAAGAGGATAAACCGGTTTTTGTGGGGCGGTTCAATATCGGGGTGGTGTCGCTCCATCTGCCCATGATCCTGGCGAAAGCGCGGCAGGAGAGCCGGGATTTTTATGAAGTGCTGGATTATTATCTGGAACTGATCAGGCGGCTGCATCTGCGGACCTATGCCTATCTGGGTGAGATGAAAGCTTCCAATAATCCGCTGGGCTACTGTGAGGGCGGTTTTTACGGCGGGCATCTGGGGTTCCATGACAAGATCAAGCCTCTGCTGGCATCCGCCACCGCAAGTTTCGGCATTACGGCGCTGAATGAACTGCAGATGCTCTATAACGGAAAGTCTCTGGTGGAGGACGGCGCTTTTGCGCTTTTGGTGATGCAGTATATTAATGATAAAGTAGGGCAGTTTAAAAAAGAGGACAAGCGGCTCTATGCGATCTACGGTACGCCGGCGGAAAATCTCTGCGGGCTGCAGGTGGAGCAGTTCAGGGCGAAATATGGTATCATAGAAGGGGTTTCCGACAGGGAGTACGTATCCAACAGTTTCCACTGCCATGTGACGGAGCAGATCACGCCGATCCGGAAGCAGGATCTGGAAAAGCGGTTCTGGGACTATTTCAACGGCGGAAAGATCCAGTATGTAAAGTATCCCGTGGATTACAATATAGAAGCGATCCGTACACTGGTGCGCCGTGCCATGGAAATGGGATTCTATGAGGGCGTGAATCTCTCGCTTGCCTACTGCGATGACTGCGGGCATCAGGAACTGGAGATGGATGTATGCCCGAAATGCGGCAGCAGGAATCTCACAAAGATCGACCGGATGAACGGATATCTCGCCTACTCCCGGGTACACGGCGATACAAGGCTCTGTGATGCGAAGATGGCGGAGATCGAGGAGAGAGTTTCGATGTAGTGTTATCTGTGTGATAGAGAGAGTTATACGGAACAAAGAAGCAGGATAGCTGTGGAAGCAGGAAAAACCATAAAGAGAGGAGAAACAAGATGAAGGTATTGGTTATCGGAGGCGTGGCTGCGGGAACGAAGGCGGCTGCAAAATGTATGCGGGAGAACCGCAGTGCGGAGGTTACGATCATTACCAAGGGGGAGGACATTTCCTATGCGGGCTGCGGACTGCCCTATTATGTGGGAGGCCTGATCGAGAGCAGGGAGGAACTGATCGTGAATACGCCCGGAAAGTATGAAGGGCTGACCGGCGTTAAGGTACATACCGGCGTGGAGGCGGAGCATATCGATCTTGCGGGAAAAAAAGTACAGGCGAGGAAAGTTTCCACAAAGGAAGCGCTGGAGTATTCCTATGATAAACTGATCATCGCAACCGGCGCATCACCGGTAGTGCCGCCCGTTCCGGGGGCAGGGCTGCCCGGCGTTTTCAAGATGCGCACGCCGGACGATGCGATTGAATTAAGAAAGTATATTCAGGAGAATCACTGCAAAAGGGCTGTCGTGGTAGGCGGCGGTTTTATCGGTCTGGAGATCGCTGAAAATGTGAAAGCCCGGGGACTGGCGGTGACGGTGGTGGATTTAGCGCCCCAGATACTGCCCGGCATTCTGGATCCGGAGATGGCTGATTTTGCGAAAAAGCAATTGAAGAAAAGCGGCATCTCCGTACATACCGGCGTCAGGGTGGAAGCGGTGGAAGGAACGGAAAGAGCGGCGGGCGTGAAAACCGACGCCGGCGTGTTTGGCGCGGATGTGGTAGTGATGAGCGTGGGCATTCGTCCCAACACGGCGTTTTTGGAAGACAGCGGGCTTGCGATGGAGCGCGGCACGATCCTGGTGGATGGAAAGATGGCAACAAATATGCCGGATGTCTATGCGGCGGGAGACTGCTGTATGGTGAAAAACCGTCTGACAGGCGCGCCCCAGTGGTCGCCCATGGGCTCCACCGCCAACTATGCGGGCAGGACGCTGGCGCAGGTATTAAACGGTAAGGACAAGGAGTATGCAGGGTGTCTCGGCACAGGCGTTGTGAAGCTGCCGGGGCTGAACGCGGGAAAGACGGGACTGACGGAGCAGCAGGCAAAGGCGGCGGGATTCGATGCGGAGACAGTGCTGGCGGTCGTGGATGACAAGGCGCATTATTATCCGGGGGCCGACAGCTTTATCATCAAGCTGGTCGCAGACAAGGCTTCCCATAAAGTGCTGGGCGTGCAGGTACTGGGTGCCGGCGCGGCAGACAAGATCGTGGATATCGCGGTGACGGGAATTTCTCTGGGGGCGAAGGTGGAGGATTTTGAGAATATGGATATGGCGTATGCGCCGCCCTTCTCCACAGCGATCCATCCCTTTGTACAGGTTTGCTATATTATGGAGAACAAGCTTTCCGGGGACTTTGAGACCATCACTCCTGCCGCATATCAGGCGGGAGCCGCAAAGGGCTATCAGGTGATCGACGTGATGCCGCAGGCAAAGATACCGGGGGCTCACTGGGTGAACCTGTCCAAAGTAAACGGCCCGATAGACGGCATTGAGAAGGATGCGAAACTGCTGCTTGTCTGTGCGAAGGGCAAGAGAGGATACTTCTTGCAGAACAGGCTGAAAGCTTACGGTTATACCAATACAAAGGTGCTGGAAGGCGGTATTACGTTTAACGAGGTGAAAGTGGAAGGAGCGAAATCCACAATATCCGAGGAGGATGTAAAGCGTGTAAAAGCGCTGGGATGCCTGCAGGATAAGAACCATCCCGACCGATTCAATGTGCGTGTGATCACAAGAAACGGCAAGATCACAGCGAAAGAACAGCAGTGTATCGCGGAGGCGGCGGAAAAATTCGGCACAGGGGAAGTGACCATGACCACCCGGCTGACGCTGGAGATCCAGGGGGTTCCCTATGACAGGATAGAAGAGGTACGGGAATATCTGCTGCGGGAAGGACTGGAGACCGGCGGCACAGGCTCTAAGGTGCGCCCTGTGGTGTCCTGTAAGGGTACCACCTGCCAGTACGGGCTGATCGATACCTTTGCGCTGTCGGAGGAGATCCACGAGAGATTTTACAAGGGCTTTTACGATGTGAAACTGCCCCATAAATTCAAGATCGCGGTGGGCGGCTGTCCCAACAACTGTGTGAAGCCGGATCTGAACGATCTGGGTGTGATCGGGCAGAGGGTGCCGGTGGTGGATGAGAGCCTCTGCAAAGGCTGTAAGATCTGTCAGGTGGAGAATGCATGCCCGCTGAAAGACGCGAAAGTGGAAGAGGTAAACGGTGAGCGGAAATTGAAGATCGATAAGGCGGTATGCAACCACTGCGGGCGCTGTATCGGGAAATGCCCGTTCGGCGCGGTCAGGGAAGCGGAGACAGGCTGCCGCGTATATATCGGCGGACGCTGGGGCAAGAAGATCGCCCACGGAAAAGCGCTGGATAAGATCTTTACGGATAAGGAAGAAGTGTTGCAGGTGATCGAAAAAGCCATCCTGTTTTTCAGGGATGAGGGTATCACGGGCGAGCGTTTTGCGGATACTATCGACAGGCTTGGCTTTGAATATGTACAGGATAAGCTGATGAGCGATGAGCTGCTCGCGCGCAAAGAGGAAGTGATCAAAGCTCAGAAGCATCTTGCGGGAGGGGCAACCTGCTAGTTTATACTTTCTATTTCAGATTTGCTGTGTTACAATATGGGGCGGATAACAGTCTTCATGGCAGCCTTATACAGAGCCGTGAATAAACGGTAGTTGAAAGGATATATCATGGGTTTATTATCAGGATTAGCGCATTTTGGCTTGGGCAATCTGGAAAATATGGAAGTGTATGAGAAATCGGAGAAGACGGATAACATGGAAACAGACAAATCGGCAGGCAAGGTCGTGCGGGAACAGGACTTTCTTTTTGATAAGTCCTGCTCCTGTCCTGTGTGCAACGGGAAATTTAAGACGAAGGTGGTCAGGAGCGGCAAGGCAAGGCTGACCGGGAGCGATCAGGATCTTTGCCCGCACTACGAACAGCTTGACGTGCTGAAATACGATGTTATCATGTGTCCGCTTTGCGGGTATACGGCGCTCAGCAGATTTTTTGAATTTGTCACGCCGCTGCAGATAAAGAACATTAAGAGCACGATCTGTGCAAATTTTAAGCTGCAGGGGGAAACAGGGGAGATATATACTTATGACGAAGCCCTTGAGCGCTATCAGATGGCGCTTGCCAATGCCATCGTGAAACGGGCAAAAGCCAGCGAAAGGGCATATATCTGTCTGAAGACGGCGTGGATACTGCGCGGCAGGGCGGCGCATCTTGATGCGGATCAGCCGGACTACGGGGCGCTGAAGAAACAGTGTGAGGATAAGGAGAACGAATTTCTCCGCAATGCTCTGGACGGGTTTCAGGCGGCGAGGCAGTCGGAGGGTTTCCCCATGTGCGGGATGGACCAGTATACGGTGGATTATGTGATCGCTGCCATAGCCGCGCGGTTTGAGCAGTACGATGTGGCAAACCGTCTGATCGGCGGTATTCTGCAGTCTGCCCCCAATCCCCGTGTGAAGGACAGGGCGAGAAGCCTCAGGAAAGCGATGGAGGAAAAGCGCAGACAAAACGATGCCGGCGGGGAAGGATAGTCGAAGAGATATGTGACGATTCGGGCGAAGGATGAACTGTTACGGAAATCCGGATAACAGGAATATGAATATAGGTAATACGGATATAGATAATATGGATAATATAACAAAATTATGTTTCCTCTTATTTCCGGATATGGTATACTTTAGGCAATGTGGGATGCTGTTTTGATAACAGTGCAGGCAGAATGGAATATAAAGAATGGAAAAACAGAAGGGAGAGTGAGCAATGTACTCATTTGATGAAATTAAGGCGGTGGATGCGGAGATTGCGGACGCCATTACAGCGGAACAGGAGAGGCAGAGCAGCCATATCGAACTGATTGCTTCCGAAAACTGGGTAAGCAGGGCGGTGATGGCGGCGATGGGAAGCCCGCTTACGAATAAATATGCGGAAGGCTATCCGGGAAAGCGTTATTACGGCGGCTGTGATTGCGTGGATGTGGTGGAGAATCTCGCAAGGGAGCGCGCGAAAGAGCTCTTTGGCTGTGACTATGTGAACGTACAGCCCCATTCCGGCGCTCAGGCAAATATGGCGGTATTTTTTGCGGTACTTGAGCCGGGCGATACCTATATGGGAATGAACTTAGACCACGGCGGACATTTATCTCACGGTTCACCGGTGAATATGTCCGGAAAATATTATAAATGCGTACCTTACGGCGTAAATGACGAAGGCTTTATCGACTATGACAGGGTAAGGGAGATCGCACTGGAATGTAAGCCTAAGATGATCATTGCCGGCGCTTCTGCTTATGCGAGAACCATCGACTTTAAGAGGTTCCGCGAGATCGCGGATGAGGTGGGCGCGGTGCTGATGGTGGATATGGCGCATATCGCGGGCCTTGTGGCGGCAGGCGTGCATCCGAGCCCGATCCCCTATGCGGATGTGACGACGACCACGACCCACAAGACGCTGCGGGGGCCCAGAGGCGGCATGATCCTCTGTAATCAGGAAGCAGCGGATAAGTATAACTTCAATAAGGCGATCTTCCCGGGCACCCAGGGCGGCCCGCTGATGCATGTGATCGCGGCAAAGGCGGTCTGCTTCAAGGAAGCGCTCACACCGGCGTTCAAAGAATACCAGCAGCAGATCGTGGACAACGCAAAGGCACTGTGCAGAGGACTGATGGACAGAGGCGTGGATATCGTATCCGGCGGCACGGACAATCATCTGATGCTGGTGGATCTAAGCAAAAAGGGACTGACCGGAAAAGCCATCGAAAAGCTTCTGGATGAGGCCCATATCACGGCAAATAAAAACACCATCCCGAACGATCCCCAGAAGCCCTTCGTCACAAGCGGTATCAGGCTGGGAACGCCCGCCGTAACTTCCAGAGGCATGAAAACGGAAGATATGGACAAAATAGCAGAAGCAATCACCCTGATCATTGACGGCGGCGCGGATAAAGTGCCGGAAGCGAGGGCAATCGTTAAGAGCCTTACGGATAAGTATCCGTTAAATTAATAAACAGCATCGGTGCAGGCGGATGCGGAACTAAAAAAAGTATCTGAAAGGACAGATACGGAACTAAAAAACAGCATTTGTCCGAACAGTGCCCAGAGGAATTACAGACGCGAAAGCAGCTGGAAATGCTCTGCTCTGATTGGTACTGAGAGGAAAAATGCGGAACTAAAAAACAGCATTTGTCCGAACGGTGCCCAGAGGATTTACAGACGCGAAAGCGGCTGGAAATGCTCTGCCCTGATTGGTGCTGAGAGGAAAAATGCGGAACTAAAAAACAGCATTTGTCCGAACGGTGCCCAGAGGATTTACAGACGCGAAAGCGGCTGGAAATGCTCTGCCTAGATCGGTACTGAGAGGAAAAATGCGGAACTGGAATAGGAGAATAAAAAATGACAAACTTGGAACTTCAGAAAACAGCCAATGAGGTTCGTAAAGGAATTGTGAGAGCCGTTCACAGTGCGAAGGCCGGACATCCCGGCGGATCCCTGTCTGCGGCTGACCTCTTTACCTACCTGTATTTTGAGGAAATGAACATTGATCCGGAAAATCCGAAGAAGGAGGACCGTGACCGTTTTGTGCTTTCGAAAGGGCACACGGCGCCGGGACTTTATTCCGTGCTGGCGCACAGAGGATTTTTCCCGGTGGAAGAACTTTTAACACTGCGTCATGTGGGTTCAAGACTGCAGGGACATCCCTGTATGCAGGAGACACCGGGCGTTGACATGTCTTCCGGTTCTTTGGGACAGGGCCTTTCCGCAGCGGTGGGTATGGCGCTGGCTGCAAAGATGGATGGAAAAGCTTACAGAACCTATGCTCTTTTAGGCGACGGCGAGATTCAGGAGGGACAGATCTGGGAAGCTGCGATGTTTGCCGGCGCGCGGAAGCTGGACAATCTGGCGGTTATAGTGGACAATAACGGCCTGCAGATCGACGGTAAGATCGAGGATGTATGTTCTCCTTATCCGATCGATAAGAAGTTCGAGGCATTCAATTTCCATGTGATCAATATCGACGCGCACAACTTTGACGAGATCCGCGCCGCGATGAAAGAGGCGAGGGAGACAAAGGGGCAGCCTACCGCGATCATCATGAAGAGCACAAAGGGCAAAGGCGTATCCTTCATGGAGAACAACGCAGGATGGCACGGCAAGGCGCCCAGCGATGAGGAGTTTGCGGTGGCGATGGCTGACCTTGAGAAAATTGATGAAGAATTAAAGAAAGCAGGTGAATGATCATGGCAGATGTAAAGAAAATTGCAACAAGAGAAAGTTATGGTAATGCACTTGCTGCGTGCGGTGCGAAATATCCGAATCTGGTAGTGCTTGACGCCGATCTGGCAGGGGCTACCAAGACAGGCGTCTTTCAGAAAGCATTCCCCGACAGACATATCGACTGCGGTATTGCGGAATGTAATATGACAGGCATCGCCGCAGGACTTGCTACCTGCGGAAAGATCCCGTTCATCAGTTCCTTCGCGATGTTCGCGGCGGGCAGAAACTTTGAACAGGTTCGTAACTCCATCGGTTATCCTCACCTGAACGTGAAGATCGGCGCAACCCATGCGGGTATCACCGTAGGCGAGGACGGCGCGACCCATCAGTGTAATGAGGACGTGGCGCTGATGCGTACAATCCCGGGTATGACCGTTATCGTGCCGGCGGACGATGTGGAAGCAAAAGCGGCGGTGGAGGCGGCTATCAACCATGAAGGCCCCGTATACCTGAGATTCGGCCGTGCGGCGGTTCCCGTGGTCAACGATAATCCGGACTATAAGTTTGAGATCGGCAAAGGCGTTGTATTAAAAGAAGGAAAAGACGTGACCATCGTTGCAAGCGGTATCTGCGTGGCGGAAGCGCTGGCGGCGGCGGAAAAACTGGCGGCTGACGGCGTAGATGCGGAAGTGATCAACATCCATACCATCAAACCTCTGGATGAAGACCTGATCGTTGCATCCGCGAAGAAGACCGGCAAAGTGATCACCGTGGAAGAACATTCCGTAATCGGGGGCCTCGGCAGCGCGGTATGCGACGCATTATCCGCAAAACAGCCGACTCCTGTCTGCAAGATCGGCATCAACGATACTTTCGGGGAATCCGGCCCGGCGGCGGCGCTGGTCGTAAAATACGGTCTGGACGGCGAGAGCATCTATAAGAAGGCAAAGGAATTTTTGGCATAAACACAGTCATAAAATGAAAACAGCAACAGGCAGGGAGAAGCACAAAACTTCGCCCTGCCTGTTTCTTACGGCAAAATCATATACGGCGCTGCCGTCCGGTCAAATGCGGTAACCGGCCCGGAAAGAATATATCCTGCGGCACACCGCCCTAATCTTCTCTGTCTTTCGCCTGTTTCCTGTATTCCAAAGGGCTGATCCCCTGCATCCTTCTGAAACTCTGTGAGAAGTAACTGGGGGAGGAAAATCCCAGTGTTCCCGAGATCTGGGACAGGGACATCTGGGTTTTGGATAAAAGGTACAGGCTTTCCTGGATGCGGCAGGAGAGCAGATAATTGATGGGGGAGGTGCCGTACTCGCGGTTGAAGGCATGCACCAGATAATATTTGCTGATATGGGCGAGGGCAGCCAGATCGTCAAGGGTCAGGTTTTCCTTGAAATGGTTTTCGATGTAGCGGCGTACAATGGCGCATTCCTTGCTGGATTTGCGGGCGGCGGGCACAAAGGTCACGGTAAACTGACTGTGGCGCATCAAAAGAAGCAGGACAACCTCAAGAAGATCCTGACAGACGGTATTGTAGCCCGGATATTTGTTCTCGATCTCCTTTAAGAGACTGCGCAGATAAAAAAGGATCTGTTCACTGCCGGTCTGGAAATGGACGATGGAGCAGCCGTTTTCGCCGTTTTCACCGGAGATTACCTCAAGGCCGTCCACGCCCATAACAATGTACTCAAGAGGGTGTTCGTCGGAGCTGACCTCGGTATGTTCTATGTTGGAATTGACGGTGATAACGTCGTTTGTGCTGATGGGTACGGACTGGTCATTTGTTTTCAGAAAGCCTGAGCCGTCGGTGACAAAAAAGACCTCGGCACAGGGATGAGTATGCAGGATGGAGTTCCATTCGCTGCTGTAGCGGGCGATACTGATATAAAGCAGTCTGGTAACGGAACGGTCGATGGGATTGACCGCCAGCGGATCAAGGACATAACGGCTTGTACTCATAATATGCAAAAATCTCCTTTGCGCAGCAGGTGTACGGTGTGCATAAATATTGCTTTTTTCACAAAATGACAACAATAAATATAAAAAAGTGACAGAATAATAAGAATAAATTTTGATATATTGTGTTCATTATAAATCTTTTTTACAATGAACACAAGGTGTATCTTTTGTAATAAAATAAATCTGTTGTAAAAATAACGGATAAATCACAGAAATATTAGTCAACTTGTACAGTGTACAAAAATAAAAATGCCGAAATAAGATAAAATTAGCCTAAATGAACAATATCTATAAAAAAGTTAGCAACATTGAGATAGGAAAGATAAAGGGATACTGCTATACTTATGTCAGGTAACTGAGAGGTACTCAGAACCTGTTATTATCAAACATTTTATTACAGGAGGTAAACCATTATGAAAAAGATACTCAGTATCCTTCTTACAGCGGCGATGGTAATGACCATGCTTGCCGGCTGCGGCAGCAGCGCTGACGACGCGGCGGAGGCTCCGGCTCAGGAAGCGCCTGCGGCAGACGAGAGCGAAGCGCCGGCTGACGACGCGGCTGACGAAGCAGCGGAAGCGCCCGCAGAAGGAGCAACCATTACCGTGGCGGCCATCGAGACGGCTTACGGCAGCGAAATGTGGCAGGAGGTCTGCAGCGCGTTTACGGCGGAGACGGGCATCAATGTGGAACTGATCACGGATAAGAATCTGGAAGACGTGATCGGACCGTCCATGCAGGCAGGCGATTTCCCGGATGTGATCCATCTGGCGACCGGCCGTGAAAAAGCGCTGACGGAAACATTTATCAAGGATCAGAATATTGTGGATATCACCGATGTGCTGTCCATGACGGTACCCGGCGAAAGCGCAGTGGTAGGCGACAAGATCGCAGGCGGCTTCACAGAGACAAGCCTGACCAATCCTTACGGCGACGGAAAGACCTATCTGGCTCCGATGTTCTATTCTCCCTGCGGACTGTTCTACAATGCGGGACTTTTCGAGGAAAAGGGCTGGAGCGTTCCGACAACATGGGATGAGATGTGGGCGCTCGGCGACGAAGCAAAAGCAGAAGGAATTTCCCTGTTTACATATCCGACAACAGGTTATTTCGATGCTTTCTTCTATGCGCTGATGTATTCCGTAGGCGGCGCTGATTTCTTTGACAAGGCGACCAACTACGAAGAAGGCATCTGGGATACGCCGGAAGCACAGAAATGTTTTGAGATCGTGGCAAAACTTGCCGAATATACCGAGCCCACAACACCGGCTCAGGCCAATGATCAGGACTTTACAAAGAACCAGCAGCTTGTTCTTGACAACAAGGCTCTGTTTATGCCGAACGGCACATGGATCGTAGGCGAAATGGCGGAAGCTCCCAGAGCGGACGGCTTTGCATGGGGTATGACCGCACTTCCGGCAGTGGAAGCGGGCGGCGACGGCTACAGCTATACCTGGTTTGAGCAGGCATGGATTCCGGGCGGCGCGGAGCATCAGGACGAAGCGAAGCAGTTTCTGGCATTCCTGTACAGCGATGCGGCATGCGAGATCTTTGCAAAAGCAGGCGCGATCCAGCCGGTACTGAACATTGCCGAGAAACTCGAAGGCGACAATCAGATGTTCTACGCGATCTATGACAACGGTGCGAAAGCCGCTATGGGCAACTTTGCGGCATATGACGGCCAGGTAGTCAGCGTAACCAACCGTGAAATATGGTTCGATCCCGTAAACTCTCTGGTATCCGGCAACATGACGAAAGATCAGTGGGTGGAAGGCATTAAAGAGTACAACGATCAGATGCGTGAAAATCTGGTGCAGTAATTTAACGGATAAACGATAATCCGATAAAGATGCGATAGGAAGAAATATATTTTGGAACTTTCTATTATCATAAAGGCGAAAAACGGTGGCAGCGTCTGCCACCGTTTTTTTAAAAAGGGGGTGCTTTGATCTATGAAAAAACGATCAGGCCGCAATGGCTTTATTTTCCTGTGTGCGGCGCCGGCGGTGATCCTGTTCACTGTTTTTATGGTTATTCCGACAATCAATGTATTCAGAATGTCGCTGTTTAAGCGCAGCGCGTATTCTACAACGGAAGATTTTGTGGGGCTGGATAACTTTACACGTCTCCTGAAGGATACAAACTTTATCCGCTCCATGCAGAATACGATCCTGCTGATCGTGGTGGTGACGATCATTACCTTTGGTTTTGCCCTGGTGTTTGCGGCGATCCTGACAAGGGAGAAGATCAAAGGACAAAATTTTTTCCGGATCATTTTCTATATCCCGAATATTCTGTCGGTTGTGGTCATTTCCGCTATTTTCAGCGCCATCTATGATACAAATAACGGTACGCTGAACAGCCTGTTATCCCTGTTTAAGGGGGAGGCGGTGGCGGTGCTCTGGAAGGGGGAGGATATGGTCATGATCAGCCTGATCATTGCCATGGTCTGGCAGGCGATCGGTTATTATATGGTCATGTATATGGCGTCCATGGCAAGTATCCCGCAGAGCCTGTATGAGAGCACCAGTCTGGACGGCGCGGGACGGATCACGCAGTTTTTCCAGATCACGCTGCCTTTGATCTGGACCAATATCCGCACCACACTGACTTTCTTTATCATCAGTACGATCAATATGGCGTTTCTGTTTGTGAAGGCAATGACGTCCGGAGGCCCCAACGGAGCATCCGAGGTGGCGCTTTCTTATATGTATAAGCAGGCTTATACCAATTCTTCCTACGGGTTCGGTATGGCGATCGGCGCGCTTGTGTTTGTGTTCTCCTTTGGCTTGTCGGCACTTGTCAATGCAGTCACAAAACGTGAACCGCTGGAATTTTAAGGAGGGCAGGCAATGGAACGGACGAAAAAATCATCAGCCGACAGGCTGTATAAGGCATTTATCTACGTGGCGCTTATCACACTGGCGATCACGATCATTATTCCGGTGGCCTGGGTATTTATGGCTTCCATTAAGGAAAACAGTGAGTTTTACGGCAATCCCTGGGCAATGCCGGCGGGGTTTTATTTCCAGAACTTTGTCGATGCGTGGGGAAAGGCACGGATGGGGGATTATATGCTCAATTCCGTGGTGGTCACGGCGCTGGCTCTGGTGCTCCTTTTAGTCGTGGCGCTTCCGGCGGCGTATGTGTTATCCCGTTTTGAGTTCAAAGGACGCAGATTTTTAAACGCGGCATTTATGGGCGGCCTGTTTATCAATGTAAACTATATCGTTGTGCCGATCTTTTTGATGCTGGTGGACGGGGATAAATTTTTGAAGGATCTGGTCGGAGGCGGTTTTCTCCTGAACAATATTTTTGTGCTGGCTGTCGTCTATGCTTCGACGGCGCTTCCTTTTACAATTTATCTGCTGTCGGGATATTTCTCGACGCTGGCGCACGATTATGAGGAAGCGGCTTATATCGACGGGGCGGGTTACGGGACGACGATGCTGAAGATTATTTTCCCGATGGCGCAGCCTTCGATCATTACGGTCATTTTATTTAATTTCCTCTCCTTCTGGAACGAGTATATCATTGCGATGACATTACTGTCAGATCCGAAAGGGGGAAAGACGCTTCCGGTGGGACTGATGCAGCTGACGCAGGCACAGCAGTCGGCGGCACAGTACGGACAGCTTTACGCGGGCCTTGTGCTGGTAATGCTGCCGACATTGATCCTGTATATCTGTGTGCAGAAGAAACTGACGCAGGGTATGACGCTTGGCGGTCTGAAAGGGTAAGGTGAGAGTATGAAATTCTGGAGAGAACATGCGGGCCTTCGGCTTGTGATCATGATCGTGTTTTTCGCGGCAGGCCTGGGGCTTGTGATCGGCGGCTGGACAATGACAGGGGAGGCGGCAGGGCTTTTGCTCATGCTGGCAGGACTGGTCTTGCTTCTGACGACGCTTTTGGTGTATAATAAAGGCTTTGAATAGTATAAAAGAGAAGCAGAATATTGTGAATGACAAAACAGATGACTGAGGTAGAGCAGAATGATTGAGAAGATAGAGAACAGAGGACGGGTTACGATTCCGACGGATGTGGACGTGGTGCCGGAGACACTGGAACTGGTTGAGCGCTGGGGGGCGGACGCGATCCGCGACTGTGACGGTACGGATTATCCGGAGGCTCTGAAAACCGTGGAAGCCAAAGTATATTCTACCTATTATACGACAAGAAAGGATAACGGCTGGGCAAAAGCCAATCCGGACGAGGTGCAGCAGTGCTATATTATGACCGGTTTTTATACGGCGAAGGAAGGGCCTCTGGAGATTCCGCTGATGAAAGGGATCAGCCCGGAACTGCTGAGAGTCAATACCCGGGATGATATAAAGCGCTGGTGGGAAGTGGTGGACCGCAGTACGGGGCGGGCGGCTGAGCCGCAGGAGTGGGATTATGATGATGAAAAGGGCTGTGTGATCCTGCCGGAGCCTGTGCCCTTTCATGAATATACGGTCAGCTTTCTGGCATACCTGATCTGGGATCCGGTACATATGTATAATACGGTGGTCAACGACTGGCAGGATGTGGAACATCAGATCACGTTCGACGTGCGCCAGCCCAAGACCCACACCTATACGCTGAAACGCCTGCGCCGGTTTGTGGAGGAGCACCCTTATGTGGACGTGATCCGCTATACCACGTTTTTCCATCAGTTCACGCTGATCTTTGATGAGTGGAAGCGGGAGAAATACGTGGACTGGTACGGGTATTCGGCTTCGGTCTCTCCCTTTATTCTGGAGAAATTTGAAAAGGAGGCGGGGTACCGCTTCCGGCCGGAGTATATCATTGACCAGGGCTACTACAATAACCAGTATCGTGTGCCGCGCAGGGAATACAAAGACTTTATGGCTTTTCAGCGCCGGGAGGTGGCGGCGCTGGTGCGGGAGATCGTGGATCTGACCCATGAACTGGGAAAGGAAGCCATGATGTTTCTGGGGGATCACTGGATCGGTACGGAACCCTTTATGGAGGAATTCAGGGAAGCCGGGGTTGACGCGGTGGTAGGTTCTGTGGGGAACGGCTCCACGCTGCGGCTGATCGCCGATATTCCCGGCGTGCGTTATACGGAAGGGCGTTTTCTGCCGTATTTTTTTCCGGATACATTCCATGAGGGCGGTGATCCGGTGAAGGAAGCCCGGGAAAACTGGGTGACGGCCCGCCGGGCGATCCTGCGAAAACCCATTGACAGGATCGGTTATGGCGGTTATCTGAAACTGGCGTGCCGGTTTCCTGATTTTATCGATTACGTGGAGAGCGTATGCAGGGAGTTCAGGGAGCTGTACGAGAATATCAGGGGGACCGAGAGTTTCTGCCAGAAGCGGGTGGCTGTTTTAAACTGCTGGGGAAAAATGCGTTCCTGGGGCTGTCATATGGTGCACCATGCGCTTTACCAGAAGCAGAATTACAGCTACGCGGGAGTGATAGAGGCGCTCTCCGGCGCGCCCTTTGACGTGGTATTTTTGTCCTTTGACGATATCCGCGAAGATCCGCGTGTTTTGGAAGGGATCGATGTGATACTGAATATCGGGGACGGCGATACGGCACATACGGGAGGAGATATCTGGGAGGATGCGGAGATTTCTTCGCTGATACGGCGCTTTATTTATGAGGGCGGCGGCTTTATCGGCATCGGGGAGCCTTCCGGCCATCAGTATCAGGGGCGTTATATCCAGCTTGCCGCGGCGCTCGGGGTGGAGAAGGAAACGGGATTTACCTTAGGGTATGATAAGTATAACTGGGAAGAGGATCGCGGACATTTTATTCTGGAAGACTGCGCGGGAGAGGTTGATTTCGGGGAAGGAAAGAGAAGTATGTATGCGCTGGAAGGGACAAGGATTCTGGTACAGCGTGACAGAGAGGTGCAGATGGCGGTAAATGAATACGGAAAGGGGCGGACGGTCTATATTTCGGGGCTGCCCTACAGCTTTGAGAACAGCCGTATCCTGTATCGCGCCGTGCTGTGGAGTTCCCGCAGCGAGGGGCAGCTCCGGCAGTGGTTTTCCGATAACTGCAATGTGGATGTCCATGCCTATGTGAAAAACGGGAAATTCTGTGTGGTCAATAATACCTATGAGCCCCAGAGCACCGTGGTATATAAAGGGGACGGGGAGAGTTTTGCCCTGGATCTGAAGGCAAATGAGATCAGGTGGTACAACATCGGCTGATAAAATACCGGCAATAACAGATTTATATACGGAGAGGATTTCTATGACAGAATTTTCGGCAGAGAACTTTAACTTTGATATGGTGAAAGATCCAGCCTGCTTTGCGGTAAACAGGGAGATGCCCCACGCGGATCATCTCCCCTGCCGGAGCGTGGAAGAAGCGTTGGAGGAAAGGAGCGGTTTTCGTTTTTCCTTAAACGGGATCTGGAAATTTCATTATGCTGTAAATTACGGAAATGTGATACCGGGCTTTGAAAAGACGGAGTATGACTGCAGAAACTGGGAGGATATCAGAGTGCCTGCCCATATCCAGATGGAAGGGTATGATGTGCCCCAGTACGCGAATGTGCAGTATCCGTGGGACGGCAGGGAGGAGATTATGCCGGGGGAGGTACCGGAGCGGTTTAATCCGGTGGCAAGCTATGTAAAGTATTTTGAAGTGCCGGAGGCTTTTGACAGAGAAAGGCTCTATATTTCCTTTCAGGGAGCGGAGAGCGGGATCGCGCTCTGGCTGAACGGACATTTTGTGGGGTACAGCGAGGACAGTTTTACGCCCTCGGAGTTTTTTCTGAGCCCTTATCTGAGAGAGGGAACAAACAAACTGGCGGCGCAGGTCTTTAAATGGACGGCGGGGAGCTGGTGTGAGGATCAGGACTTTTACCGTTTTTCCGGTATTTTCCGTGATGTTTATCTTTATACCACGCCCGGGATCCATGTACGGGATATAAAAATAGAGACGGTGCTTTCCGACGGTTATGAGGAAGCTGTGCTGGAAGTGACGCTGGATGCGGCGGATGCAAGGAAGGAGCGGCAAAAAGCCGGGCATATCAGCCTGTCCCTCTATGCGCCGGGAAAAGGATTTGGAAAAGAACGGCTGGACGAGGAACTTTGTGTTCTTGAGAAGAAGGATATTCTGGCGGCGGGGGAAAATAAATATGCGTTTTCCCTGATTCATCCGAGGCTCTGGAGCGCGGAGGTACCGGATCTGTACCGGCTTCTGATTCGGATTTACGATGAGAAGCTGGCGCTGCAGGAAGTGATCCTGCAGGATGTGGGGGTTAGGCAGTTTGAACTGAAGGACAGTATCATGTATTTAAACGGGAGGCGCATTGTGTTCAACGGCGTTAACCGGCATGAATTTTGCAGTGAGAGCGGGCGGGTGGTCTCTGAGGAGGATACGCTTAAGGATGTGCTGACGATGAAGCGGCATAATATCAATGCCGTCCGCACCAGCCATTATCCCAACAGTTCTGTGCTGTATAAGCTTTGCGACAGGTACGGGCTGTATATGATCGCGGAAAATAATCTGGAATCCCACGGAAGCTGGGAACCTGTGGAACGGGGAGCGGCCGCGCCGGATACGGTGGTGCCGGGGGACAGAGCGGAGTGGCGCTCGTGTATGCTGGACCGGGTGGATTCCTGTTATCACAGAGATAAGAACCATCCGGCGGTTTTAATCTGGTCCTGCGGAAACGAAGCCTGGGGCGGCAGCGTGATCTACGAGATGGCGCAGAGATTCAGGGAGTTGGACGGCAGAAGGCCTGTGCATTATGAGGGAATCTTCCATGACAGGCGCTATCCGGGGACCTCCGATATGGAAAGCCGGATGTACGCCCCTGTGGCGGAGATCAGGGCTTATCTGGCAGAGCATCGGGAAAAGCCGTTTATCTGCTGTGAATATACCCATGCCATGGGGAATTCCTGCGGCGGGATGGAGTTGTATACGGATCTGGCGGAAGAGGAGCCGTTGTATCAGGGCGGTTTTATCTGGGATTATATCGACCAGTCCATTGCCGGAAAAGACAGGTATGGCGTGCCCTTTCAGGCTTACGGCGGTGATTTCGGGGAGAGGCCCACGGATTATGAATTCAGCGGCAACGGCATTGTCTACGGCGGGGACAGGAAACCTTCGCCGAAGATGCAGTATGTGAAGTATAATTACCAGAATATCAGGATTGTGATCGATGCGGAGCAGGGCGTCTTCACGGTAAAGAATAAAAATCTGTTTGTCAGTACGGACAGCTATGACTGTGTCATGATACTTTCCCGGAACGGGAAGGCGGTTTCGGAGGAAAAACGGAGGATATCCGTGGCGCCTTTGGAAGAGGGGGAGTTCTTACTGCCTGATGGGTTTGCCGGGGAAAAAAGGCTGCCCGGGGTCTACAGTATCGTCGTTTCGTTCCGGCTGAGGGAGGATACGGCGTGGGCGCCGGCGGGCCATGAGACAGCTTTTGGCGAGGTTTCTTTTCAGGTGAAGGAGGAGGAGCCGGATAGAGGCGGGCTTTCCGTTTACGGGACGGATAGGCGCATTCTGGTGAAGAAGCCGTTTCGGGTCGTGCGCGGCAATCATAATACCGGTGTGCAGGGGGAAGCGTTCGAGGCACTGTTTTCAATGCTGCACGGCGGGCTTGTCTCGTATCGTTATGCCGGAAAAGAACTGCTTGCGCAGGCGCCGAAGCCTAATTTCTGGCGGCCGATGACGGATAATGACAGGGGGAGCCTGATGGCGGAGCGGTACGCGCAGTGGAAGATCGCCAGTTTATACCTGACCCATAAAGAGGGAGTGACAGGTGAGTGGCAGCATTTTTGCAACAGTATTCTGCCGGAACTGGAGGAGGCGGAGGATCATGTGACGATCACCTATACCTACAGAATGCCGACTGTGCCGAAGAGCAGCTGTCGTCTCGCCTATGCGGTCTACGGGGACGGGACGATCCGGACGACGCTTTCCTATGAACCGGTGCCGGAGCTTGGGGATATGCCGGAGTTTGGCGTGTTGTTTCAGCTGGATGCGGACTACGACAGGGTGAGGTGGTTCGGACAGGGACCGGAGGAGACCTATGCGGATAAGCTGGCGGGCTCTAAACTGGGCATCTATGAAAACCGGGTGGAGGACAATATGGCAGGCTATCTTGTGCCGCAGGAATGCGGAAACAAGATGGGCGTTTATTCCGCGTCGGTGACGGATGAAAGAGGCAGGGGGCTTTTATTTGCAGGGGAGCGGATGAATTTTTCCGCGCTGCCCTATACGCCCCATGAGATCGATAACGCAAACCATGCCTTTGAGCTGCCAAGACGCCATTATACGGTGATCCGGGCGGCATCCGGTCAGATGGGGGTCGGCGGGGATGACAGCTGGGGCGCATTGCCGCAGCCGGAGACACTGCTGGATGTCAGGGGAAAGATGGAGTTCAGCTTCTATTTTAAGGGGATATGAGAAAGTTGATCCTGATGCGGATTCCGCAGGGGAAAACGTAAAAAAGAGAGAGGAAAATGATGGGGAGAGAAGAGACGGAAATGTTCAGGATCGTGGAGCAGTTTGAAACGAAGGGTGTGCCGGAGAGCGTTGCAGCCCACGGAAACGGGCATATAAACGATACCTGCCTGGTGGTCTGTAAAACGGATTCTGGGTATAAAAAATATATTTTGCAGCGCATTAATCATGACATTTTCAAAAAGCCTGCAGAGTTGATGGAAAATGTGGTAAGGGTGACGGAGTTTTTGCGGCGGAAGATCGCGGAGGAGGGCGGAGATCCGGAGAGAGAAACCCTGCGTGTGATACCGGTAAAGGGCGGCGCTCCTTATTATCAGCGGGAGGACGGCACCTGCTGGAGGATGTATGGATTTATTGACGGGGCATCCTGTTATGATGAGGTGAAAGACCCTCAGGATTTTTATGAGACTGCCCTGGCCTTCGGACATTTTCAGAAGATGCTCTCGGATTATCCGGCGCAGACGCTGCATGAAACGATTCCTGATTTTCACAATACGGTCAGCCGGCTGGCAGGCTTTCGGAAAGCGCTGGTGGAGGATGCCGTGCATCGGGCACAGGAAGTGCAGGAAGAGATCAGGTTTGTGCTGGAGCGGGAAAAAGACTGCCATGTGATCTGTGATATGCTTGCGGAAGGGAAGATTCCGTTCAGGGTGACCCATAACGATACAAAGCTGAACAATATCATGATAGATGACGAGACGGGGAAGGCGATCTGTGTGATCGATCTGGATACGGTGATGCCGGGTTCGGCGCTGTATGATTACGGCGATGCCATCCGTTTCGGCGCCTGCACCGGAGCGGAGGATGAGAAGGATCTGTCGAAGATCTCCTGCGATATGGAATTATTTTCCGTTTATACGAAGGGATTTATAGAAGGATGCGAAGGTTCTTTGACTGAGACGGAGATAAAGATGCTTCCTATGGGCGCGAAGGTCATTACGTTGGAACAGGGGATCCGGTTTCTGACGGATTATCTGGAAGGGGATCATTACTATAAGATCCGTTATCCGGAGCATAATCTTGACCGCTGCAGGACACAGCTTCAGATGGTGAAGGATCTGGAGGAGAAATGGGAGTTGCTGCAGAAGGAAGTGGAGAGGTATTTGTAGAAAACGGCGGCGGGCATTTTGCTGGGAGCACTTGTTGTTTTAGGTTTGGGGATTCGCAATTATGCAGGAGACATTCTTTTGTCAGGAATCGATTATGATGAGAAAAAGGGGTATGAGTGCATCATTGGGGAGGACAGGAAAGAGGAGATAGAATAAAGGGGTTTGAAGGCGGCGAATCAGGGGAAATGGTTTGCTGCTTTCATTTTTTCTTGCATATCTGCGGTATTCGTGGTACAATAACTCGCGACAAAAACAGGTATTACGATACAGAAAGGCGTGGTTATTCCTATGATAGAAGCGGCAATATACGGATACGGCAACATCGGCAGCGGCGTGGCGGAAGTGATTGAAAAGAACCAGGACAGGATCGAGAAAGCGGCGGGACAGGGCATACATGTGAAATATGTGCTGGATCTGCGGGAATTTGAAGGGGATCCCGTGCGGGAAAAGCTGGTACATGACGTGGATATTATTGTGAATGACCCGGAAGTAAAGATTATCTGTGAGACGATGGGCGGCAACGAACCTGCCTATACGTTTACAAAGAAAGCCTTGATGGCGGGAAAGAGCGTCTGCACTTCCAACAAGGAACTGGTGGCGAACCACGGTGCGGAACTGATCCGGATCGCGGCGGAGCATCAGTGCAATTATTTCTTTGAAGCCAGTGTGGGCGGCGGGATTCCGATCATACGGACTTTGAACAATGCCTTAAAACAGGAAAATATTTTGAATATCAGCGGTATCGTGAACGGGACGACGAACTATATCCTGACCAAGATGGAAAAGGACGGTGCGGCTTTTGAGGAAGTGCTGAAGGAAGCCCAGGAGCTGGGATTTGCGGAGCGGAATCCGGAAGCGGATGTGGAAGGGTATGACGCCTGCCGGAAGATCGCAATTTTATCCTCGCTGATGAGCGGTAGGAGTGTGGATTATCAGGATATCTATACGGAAGGCATCACAAAACTGACAACGGAAGATTTTCTGTATGCGAAGAAAATGGATAAGACCGTAAAGCTTCTTGCGATGAGCAAGCTGACGGAGGAAGGCTACCTTGCCATGGTGGCGCCCGTGCTGATCGGGCAGGAACATCCGCTTTATAATGTAAACGGTGTGTTCAACGCTGTGTTTGTAAAGGGAAATATGCTGGGAGATTCCATGTATTACGGCAGCGGCGCAGGAAAACTGCCCACAGCCAGCGCAGTGGCGGCTGATGTGATCGAGGCGGCGCGGTTTACGGGAACCCATCTGCAGATAGACTGGGGGGAGGAGAAGATCGCACTGGCGGATATGCCTTCTTCCAAACGAAGTTTCTTTGTGAGGCTTGACAGAAATAAAGTGCTGGAGGCAAAGGCGGCTGCGGAGTTCGGAAACGGCAGAGTGGTATTTCTGGAAAGCCTGCCGGAAGAATACGGCTATATAACGCCGGTGATGAGCGAGAGGGAATTTGCGGAGAAGTTTGAGAAGCTGGACGGAGCGATCTCACGCATCCGTATTGAAGGAAAATAAAACAGAGGGATCGCAGGAGGTGATTCTGCGGAACTGGAAACAGCAGAATCACCGGAGGCGCATAACTCGATTTGCAGATGCGAAGCAGCTGGAAATTGAGTTGGGATGAGATGTGCAGAGGGTGATTCTGCGGAACTGGAATAGGAGGTCTGTGGCTTCATGAAATATATCGTGGTCTTAGGTGACGGCATGGCGGATGAGCCTATAGAGGCATTAGGCGGAAAGACTCCGCTGGAATACGCCGATACGAAAATGATGGATATGCTCAGTAAAAAGGGCGAAACAGGTATGGTACATACCATTCCGGACGGGATGAAACCGGGATCGGATACGGCGAATCTGTCGGTACTGGGGTATGATCCGAAACAGTATTATTCAGGACGTTCCCCGCTGGAGGCGTTGTCCATCGGTGTGCCGATGAAAGATACGGATATCGCGATCCGCTGCAATATTGTGACGATCTCTGAGGAGGAGGAGATTTTTGAGGAGAAAACGATCATCGACCACAGTTCCGACGAGATCGGTACGGAGGATTGTGCTGTCTTATTGAAAGCAGTGCAGGAAAAACTTCAGGATGAGACTTATCAGTTTTATGCGGGCACCAGCTACAGGCACTGTCTGATCTGGGATAAAGGACAGGTGGCAGAACTTGTGCCGCCCCATGATGTGCTGGGACAGAAGATCGGACAGCATCTGCCGGAGGATGCGCATCTGCGCCATATGATGGAGGTAAGTTATCAGATCCTGAAAGATCATCCTTTGAATATCGAGAGAAAAAAACAGGGCCTGCGGCCTGCGAACTGCTGCTGGTTCTGGGGAGCAGGAACGAAACCGATGCTTTCTGATTTTGAGGAGAAAACCGGTAAGAAGGGCCTGATGATATCTGCGGTGGATCTGTTGAAAGGGATTGCCGTGGGAGCAGGTATGGGCATAGCGCAGGTGGAAGGCGCAAATGGCGGCCTGCATACCAATTATGAAGGAAAAGCACAGGCGGCGGTGGACGGTCTGTTGAAGGAAGGCTATGATTTTGCCTATATCCATGTGGAAGCACCGGATGAGATGGGACATCAGGGCAGCGTAGAGCGGAAGGTGCAGGCAATCGAATATCTGGATGACAGAGTGATCCGCCCGGTGGTGGAGGCTATGGATGCGTCAGGGGAAGATTACCGGCTGCTCATCCTGCCGGATCATCCGACGCCGATCCGGGTGAGAACCCATACAGCAGACAATGTGCCTTATCTGCTTTACGACAGCAGGAAGGATTTACACTCTGAGCGGGGATATAATGAGAGAGAAGCAGCGGAGGGACCTTTCATAGCAAAGGGGCATGAGATCATGGCATATCTGTTCTCAGAATAAAATAATATGGAACCGGAATCAGCATTGATGCGGAACTGGAATCAGCATCAATTCCGGACGGTATCCAGAGGATTTACAGACGGGAAACGGCTGGAAATCGCTCTGCGTGTAATTGATACCGGAAGGGATTGATGCGGAACTGGAATCAGCATCAATTCCGGACGGTATCCAGAGGATTTACAGACGGGAAACGGCTGGAAATCGCTCTGCGTGTATTGATACCGGAAGGGATTGATGCGGAACTGGAATAGGAGAAAAATTGTGAAAAAAGTTGTCAAATTCGGCGGGAGTTCCCTTGCCAGCGCCGGGCAGTTTGAGAAAGTGGGGAATATTGTCTGGGCGGATGAGAGCAGGCGTTATGTGGTGCCTTCTGCACCGGGAAAGCGGGATTCCAAAGACATGAAAGTAACGGATATGCTTTACGAATGTTATGCCATGGCGGAAGCGGAGAGCGATTTTTCGGAGGAGTTTGCGGCGATAAAGGCGCGGTATCAGGAGATCATTGACGGTCTTCGTCTGGAACTTTCTCTGGAAAAGGAATTTGAAGAGATAGAGAAGAATTTTAAAGACAAAGCGGGCAGGGATTATGCGGCTTCCCGCGGCGAATATCTGAACGGCATTATTATGGCAAATTATCTGAACTTTGAGTTCATTGACGCCGCAGAGGTGATCCGTTTTGATGCAGACGATGAATTTGATGCGGAAACGACAAATAAGATCCTGAGCAAAAGACTGCAGAAAACAGAGTATGCGGTGATTCCGGGATTTTACGGCGCGAAAAAAGACGGCACGGTAAAGACGTTCTCCCGGGGCGGTTCCGATGTGACGGGTTCTATTGTATCCAGAGCGATTCAGGCGGATGTGTATGAGAACTGGACCGATGTATCAGGTTTTCTGATTGCAGACCCCCGCATTATCTATAAGCCGGAGCGTATCGATATGATCACATACAGGGAGCTGCGGGAACTCTCCTATATGGGGGCGTCTGTTCTCCACGAGGATGCGATCTTCCCGGTGCGCAAAGAGGGGATACCGATCAACATCCGCAACACCAATAAGCCGGAGGACGAGGGTACCTGGATCGTCGGCAGTACCTGCCAGAAATCCAGATATACGATCACCGGTATCGCCGGCAAAAAGGGTTTTTGTTCTGTGATGCTGGATAAGGATATGATGAATGCGGAAGTAGGGTTCGGCAGAAAGGTATTGCAGGCGTTTGAGGACAATCATATTTCCTTTGAACATATGCCTTCCGGCATCGATACGATGACGATTCTGGTGCATCAGGATGATTTCGTGCATAAAGAACAGTCCGTAGTTTCAGCTATCCACAGGCTGGCAAAACCGGATCATATTGAGATCGAGGCGGATCTTGCGTTGATCGCCGTGGTGGGAAGAAGCATGAAATCTTCCCGTGGTACAGCAGGCAGAATCTTTTCCGCGCTTGCGCATGCCAATGTCAATGTCAAGATGATCGATCAGGGGTCGTCGGAACTGAATATCATTATCGGGGTGAAGAATGAGGATTTCGAGGTGGCGATCAAAGCTATCTATGATATTTTCGTTTTGGCGAGGATATAAAAGAGAGATAATAAAAAGAGCAAAAGAAGAGAGCAGCTGATGACGGTGGCTGCTCTTTTCGTATCATGAGAAATTGTGTCCTGTGAAACAGAAGCGCTTCACGGAGATGCTCCGCAGAGGCATTCCGCAGTGTGATGCATACTTTGCACCTAAAGAGAATACGGGAATATACTATCTGATATAATATCTGTAGTAGGTACCGTCAATGATCTGAGAGGCATCAAAGGAATGTTCGATCCATTGCGTGATCCAGCTTTCGGGATACCAGCGGAGTTCTCCGTACCAGCAGGGGATAGCTATCACGTCAGGATATTTCTCCGGATTTAATTCCCAGTAGGTTAATAAGATATCATTATACCTCGGATCGGATATCGTTGTATAGGAAGCGACTTCCACATCCTGAAACAGATAGCCCGTCGTATCGTTTTCCACCAGAAACAGCTTGTCTCCCGGTTTCATATATTCCTGCATTTCCGCATAGAGGCTCTCATGCATCGCACACTGCATATATTCGGCGAGAATGCCCTTTGCGGGTCCTTCCGAGATAATGCCCCTGACCCGGGTGATATTCTGAGGCAGGTCCTGATCTCCGCGGTATTCCCAGCCTTTGATGAAAATGGAGGAAAAACACCAGACAAGCAGCAGGATTTTGGCATAGCGGTGATAAATATCCGGTACCTGCACCTGCAAATAAAGCAGCACTGCGGCGAGTCCCATAATGACACCGGGAAGGACATAGCGGATCGAGGTAAAAATGGTCAGGTCCGTCAGCAGTAAGACTGCAATAAATGCCAGTACGCTGCTGATCAGCCACAGCCTTATGGTACGGAAAGGTTCCTCCGGTATTTTTTTGCTGCAGAATGAAGCGGTTATGAGCAGTATAAAATAAGCGGCATAAACGAAGAAATAATTATTGTCCTTCGGAAAAAGAAGCAGGTAAACAACCGGAAAGATCGTAGCTGCCATCAGGATAAGACAGAGGAAAAGGGCAAAGGATTCCTTTTTGTCTTTTGTCTGCGGTTTGCGGAACTTTATAAAAAGCCATGCGGCAGCGAAGCAGCCGGCGCTGACCAGCAGAGCCTGACCGCACTGCATAGCATAGGAGAGAAGGCGGCTAAAAAGGGACACTTCGGTATGGCCGCTGTTTCCGATCAGCATGTAGTTCAGGTTATCAAAAAGTTCCGTCACGGACAGATAGGAAAACAGGGAGAGCAGGTAAAGCGCGCCGCTGACAAAGCAGGTTCCGGCAAAAAATAAGGAGCTTTTTCTCCCGTATCCGTTCTGTTTCCATAAATACCGGAAGAAAAAGGGAAACAATAAAAGGGCGGAAGGATAGGATAGTACCATACCGCACATCCAGATACCGCACCGCAGGGCGATCAGCGGATTCTTCTTATCATCCAGACGGAACAGGTCAAGCAGCAGCAGCGTTAAAAACCATATCAGCAGATTGGAGAATTCCGGTGTGACATAGCCTTTCGGCAGCAGGTTGAAATAAAGGATGCCGAGATAAAAACTGTACTCCCCGGAAAGGAAACGGCGCAGTACTTTAAAGACGCCGTAAGAAAGCGCGCCGTGAATAATCGTGCCGCAGATACGGAGAAAGATCGCCACGCCGGCGGTGGTACGGAAGATTGTCATATAGATCCAGATCAGAAATCCGGAAAAGAAAGCGGAAGTCTGATGGGGGTCCCAGATCTGGGTGAACATTTTATCGCCGAGGAGCATCCGGTAGGATAAGGTTATGGCATAACCCTCATCCATCTGATAGCCGATGAAAATACATTTCATGGCGGCAAAAAAGCTGCCGGCAAGCAGCAGGATACAGAGGATACGCTGGCTTTTGTTTTTCTGTGTTTTTTGGTTCATTTTATAGTCTCCCGAAGCTGTTTGTTTGTCTTTTTGGCTCATAATAGCATAATCAGCATGGAAATACAACTAAAGTAGTATGGTATTTCGGGGCGGAATATGTTAAAAATCAGATAAAACATATTGAAAAGGAGGACACATATGTACTTATTATCTGTTTTGGGAATTTTGGTTTGTTTTTTGCTGGTTTCTTTTACGCAGCCGGGGCTCCGGCTGTATGAATTTGTAGATGGCATGAGTTTTATGGTCATGGTCGTACTGGTCATACCCATCATGCTTTCTACAGGGTTTTTGAAGGATCTGAATAACGCGTTCCGGCTGGTTTTGGGGAAGAAGAAAAAAGATGCCACACTGCTGGAGTTAAAGCGGGCAAAACTGGCAGTGGAAATGGTATGCAGAGTTTTAATCTGCAGCAGCGTGTTTGTGGCGATAGTGCAGACGATCGTGCTTCTTCATAATATGAACGATCCGGCTTATCTGGGGCCTGTTATTTCCATGATACTTCTTGCGGTCTTGTATGCAGTGGTGATCAGTCTGCTGATGATACCGATCAGAGCGAAACTGGAACAGAGGATTCTGGAATATATTCCTTCCTGTTCCGAAAAAAGTGAAGAAGCCGGCGTATCTTCCGGCCGGCAGGAAAGCGAAGAGGAATCATGCTGAAAATAGTAAAAAAATGCGGTGCTGTTGCCTGCTATCTTTTTCTGATGTCGTTCTTTTTTGAATTTCAGATGGAAAAACTGTTTGATGCAAAACAACTGCTGATACTGCTTGCCGGCACAGGCCTGCTTCTTCTGCCCTCGCTGGGGGAAAAAGAAACGGTGGAAACAGGAAGGCAGAAGCTGCGGCGGATTGCATCCTGCGCGCTCTGGGCAAGTTTTCTGGAGAGTTTTCTGCTGTGTCTGACGGCGATGGAGCATATGGGCAGTACGGAGAAGATCATCCCCGAGATCGCGCTTTGCCTGCGGCCGATCCTGTACGGCATCTGTATCTTTAGTGTTTTTGCGGGAGAGACGAGGGGGAAAGGGGAACAGGCAAAGGAGAAAGAAGGCGGGGGATTCAGGGAAGTTACGGTGAGTGAAAGCTATGCGGTCTTTCAGAAAATGGGGCTGACAAGGCGGGAGTGTGAGATCGCGATCTTGGTCTGTCAGGGGCTGAGCAACGGAGAGATCGCGGAAAGTCTTTGTATTTCTGAGGCAACGGTAAAGAAACATATTTCCAACATTTTTGAGAAACTGGGATGCAGCAGGAGGGAGCAGATCCGGCAGAGATTGTTTTCAGAGGATTAGGATTTATCCGGGGCGGTTATTTTTGCGTCGGAAAAACATATGTTTGATCTTTATAAAAAATGTTGACATAATCGAACATTTGTTCTATTATATATCTATGGAAAGAGAGAGGGAAGAATTATCGGAAGAAAAGAAAACTGAATATCGGACTGCAGGGAGTACAGGGGAAGATGCGGAAGAAAATGTAGAAAGTAATATAGAGGAAAGTATAGAAGGAAATATAGAAGGAGACGCGGAAGAAACTGCAGAAAGAAATACAGGATATGGCTGCAGGGAAATAGAGGAGCGGAAGGAACTGCCGGCGGCGGGGCCAAGATCGGGGGAGGCGCTGGTTAAGGAGGAGGGTGGGGAACTTCCGGTGATGGAGAAGCTGCGGATCTTGACGGATGCGGCGAAGTATGATGTGGCATGCACCAGCAGCGGGGTGGAGAGAAAGGGCAGCGGAAAAGGGATGGGGAATACGAAGCTTGCCGGTATCTGCCATAGCTTTTCGGCGGACGGAAGGTGTATTTCCCTGTTGAAGATATTATTTACGAATTATTGCATTTATGACTGTAAGTATTGTGTGAACAGGATCAGCAACGACGTGGAGAGGACCGCTTTTACACCGGAGGAGATATGCTCTCTGACGATGAATTTTTACAAACGGAACTATATCGAAGGATTGTTTTTGAGTTCCGGTATTATTAAAAATCCTTCCTATACGATGGAGCTGATCTATACGGCGATCTGGAAACTGCGCAATATCTACCGGTTTGAGGGCTATATTCATGTGAAGGCGATTCCCGGGGCGGATGCGGAGATTATTTACCGGCTGGGGCTTTTGGCGGACAGAATGAGCGTGAATCTGGAACTGCCTACCGCGGAAGGGCTTCGGAATCTTGCACCGAATAAAAACAGGACTACGATCTTAAAACCCATGCGGCAGATTCAGAACGGTATTGTCAGCAGTAAGGAGGAGGTGGCTCTTTACCGTCATGCGCCGCAGTTTGTGCCTGCGGGACAGTCCACCCAGATGATCATCGGCGCTACGCCGGAGAGCGATTATCAGATTGTTTCGGTGGCGGAATCCCTATATCAGAAATTTGCTTTAAAAAGAGTGTTTTACTCTGCCTTTGTCAGAGTGAATGAAGATAAGACGCTGCCGGCTTTGCCCGGCGGACCGCCGCTTCTTCGGGAGCACAGGCTGTATCAGGCGGATTTTCTGCTGCGCTATTATGGGTTTGAGGCGAAAGAACTTTTGTCTGAGGAGCGGCCGAATTTTAACGTACTGCTTGATCCGAAATGCGATTGGGCGCTGCGGCATCTGGAACTGTTTCCGGTCGAGGTGAATAAGGCGCCTTATGAGGTGCTGCTCAGAGTACCGGGAATCGGCGTAAAATCCGCCCAGCGCATTGTCCGGGGAAGGCGGCTTTCCAACCTGCAGTTTGATGATCTGAAAAAGATCGGCGTGGTATTGAAGCGGGCGCTCTATTTTATCTGCTGTAACGGAAAGATGATGTACCGCACGAAAATAGAAGAGGACTATATAACAAGGAATCTGTTGGATACGGATAATAAACGTCCGCCGCAGCCAGATATTATAAACGGCAGGGAAGTGACCTATAAACAGTTATCGCTCTTTGACGATGTAACGTGGACGCGGAAAAAGCTGGCGGATATTCGATGAAATGCAATATAAAACGCGGGGGCAGGGGTATCATTTTGTTATGTTTTTTGACCGGGCGAAGTGGAAGGGATGGATATAAATATGGAAATTGTGGTGTTCCTTTGTGAAAACAGTATAGAAGGTATTCTGACCGGAGTGTACGACGCCTGGGCGGAGGCATTGTCTTCCGGTCTGGGACATGCCCGCTGCAGGCTGCAGACGGAACTGCTGCAGCCGGAATTGTTCTGTACGTATCGGGAGACAGCGCCCGATATGGAAAAGGCGGGGAAGGTGATCAGAACGCTGCGAAAGCGGCTTGGAGAAGAGGTTTATGAGTGCCTTTGTTACGCGATGGCATCCCGTGAGCCGGATAAAGCGGAAGCGGTTTATAAAACTATCGTGGCAGGCCTGTCCATGAAACAGGGGTATAGAGTACTGGATAAAGTGACCGATCCCTATGTGGCGAGGTGTTTTGATCTGAAGAGGAATGTAGGAAGCGAGATACACCGGGAACTGGAGTTTCTGAGATTTCAGGAATTGCGAAGCGGGGTTCTTCTGGCAAAGATCCATCCTAAAAATGATGTGTTGATGTATCTGGGGCCTCATTTTTCCGACAGACTGCCGCTGGAGAATTTCCTGATTTATGATATGAGCAGGAGAAAAGCGCTTTTCCATGAAAAAGAAAAGGACTGGTATATGATGGAGGCGCTGGAACTGGATGCCGGAAAGGCAGGCCGTATCAGTACGGAAGAGGAATACTATCAGGACCTGTTCCGGATGTTCTGCCATACCATAGCGATCGAGAGCCGGGAAAACCGGGCGCTGCAGAGGCAGTTTCTGCCGCTGTATTTCAGGGATGTTATGCCGGAGTTTGCGTAGGGGGAATCGCAGGAGAAGGGATAATTGGAGAAAAAGGATTCTGTCCGTTTAAAAACGGGCGGAATCCTTTTTTTGACAATTTTTAAAAATATATTGACAAATATTTTAAAAATAATTATTATAATATTTATAATAATTATTAAAACGGAGGGAATCATGAATTTAACAGAAAAAGACTGGAAAAAAATTACTAAGATTATTCAGGCATATGAGGAGAAGATAGATAAAGATTTTAAGATTCCTCTATCTGAGTATGAAGAACGGTATGAGAAGGTATGGGAGCAGCTTAGAGATCGCGGCATTGATATGGGTTTTTTCTTCTGGTATCGGGAAATGCCGGGAGACGGCATTTATCTTACCGGGTATAACCCGACGATCGAGAGAGCCAGCGGCGTGATCGCGCCGGGGAAGCGACCGCTTCTGCTTGCGGGCCCGGAATCCGGCGTCATGGCAAAAGAAGCGGGACTTGGACTGGAGACAGCCTTTGTCAATGAGTTCAGCATTCCGGATGAATACTATGAGGGGGTTGAACGCGGAAATTTAAACGAGATCATATCAGAGTATATCGGGCACAAAATCGGAAAGATTGGTTATATGACAGCAGCAGACCTGATACCGGCTCAGTTTATGGAATTTCTCAAGAAGGAATTTGACGGCGCCGAGGTTGTGGATGCAGTGGATATTTTAGAAGAGCTTCGGTATGAGAAGTCGAAAAGCGAAATGAAGTGTATGGAACAGGCAGATATGATCGCCTGCGCGGCAGTCCGGACAATGCTGGCAGTGGCAGGACCGGGAATGAGGGAGAGTGAAATTGCGGCAGTCGGTGATTTTACGGTCAAAGCGCTGGGGGGAAACGGATTCGGATTTGATACTATTGTAAATTCCTCGGAAAGATGCAGAACGGTCATTGGGCCGGCAAGTAACCGTGTCATTCAGGAAGGTGAGATCGTACAGATCGGCTGCAGCCCGAGTTTTGAAGGATACAAAGGGGTTTGCCGCAGGGGCTTTGTGATGGGAGAGCGTTCCGAACTTCAGAAACAGTATTTTGCATGTATGAACGAGGCATATCGCAGGGCAGAAGCGGCAATCTATAAAGTATGTGAAGAGGATCTGCCGACCAATCTGATCGATCTGGCAGCAAGAGATTATTTTGCTTCGCAGGAGATTGACGGACAGAATATGAAGCAGTTCCATATGTACAGTACCTGCCATGGAACCGGACTCACGGAATGTCTGGAGAAAATGGTCATTACACCGACAAAAGAAGAGACTTACGGGGAAAATGTGGGACTGATGCTGGACCTGGGCTGTTATGGACATCCGAACCCTGAGATTGCAGGCGGATGTGTGGAAGATGCCTATCTGAAGAAAGGAAATAAAGCATATAAATGCTCTGATGTGCCTGTAGATGTACAGGAGTTAGTGGGAAAAGGAATGTGATGGTATGAAAAGAGGGAGAAAGTTAACCATAGGGAATCGGGAAGGAACACTTCTTATTACTATATTGGTAATCTTTGTGCTCATGTGCCTGATCAAGGGCAGGCTGTTTTATGCAAGAAGCAATATCGAGGCTATATTTTCCAATCTGGCTTATGATCTTTTGCTGGCGTGCGGGATGACTTTTGTTATTATTCTGGGCGGAGTGGATCTTTCAGTAGGAGCGGTGCTGGCACTGACCGGCATTATCTGTACATTGCTGATCCAGCAGGGAGTGGCAACGATCGTGGCAGTGCTGGCGGGAGTCCTGTTCGGGGCGGCGATCGGGATGCTGAACGGCATACTGGTAGCAAAGGCGAATGTGGCGCCTTTTGTGGCAACTTTAGGAACCCAGTCCATATGCAGGGGAATATGCTATGTACTTACCAGCGGATATTTTGTGGCGGGATTATCAGAAGAATATACTGCGATCGGACGAGGTACATTTCTGGGGATTCCCAACCGTATCTTTATATCGATACTGATCATGCTGATACTGGCAGTGTTGTCAAGGAGTTTCAGACCCTTGAAAAATATGTTTTATGTAGGTGGAAATACCAAAGCTGCTTTTATTTCCGGCATTCCGTCGGGGCTGACAACGGTTCTGGGATATGGAATCAGCGGACTGATGGCAGGGATCGCTGCGGTTTTGATGACAAGTTCTCTGGGAATGGGTCATGCCAGTTATGGAATTTCTTTTGAGATGAAGGCTATATCTGCGGCAGTGATCGGAGGGGCCAATATGCATGGAGGCAGCGGAAGCTTTCTGGGAACCGCGCTTGGGGTGATTCTGGTCGCACTGGTAAATAATGTGTTTATCATGTTTAACGGTTCGCCAAACTGGTCTTCGGCGATCAGCGGTGTTATGTTGCTTTTGGCGGTGGGCTTTGATGTCGTCCGTAATCGTGTGAAATCGGATAGGGGGCACAGATGAGTTACTTAAAAATAGACCATATTACAAAATCCTTTGGAAATAATAAGGTGCTGACAGATATATCCATCGATTTTGAAAAGGGAGAGATCCATTCCCTGATCGGTGAAAACGGAGCGGGAAAATCCACCCTGATGAAGATTATAGGCGGTATTTATCAGGCGGACAGCGGACAGATCCTGATGGAGGGAAAGCCTGTCAGGATGCATGATCCCATAGAGGCTTACGGCTGCGGGATAGGCATTGTCCATCAGGAACTCAGTATCGCCGGAAATATGACGGCTGCGCAGAATGTATTTGTCAATCATGAACCGGTAAAGTGGCTGGGATTTATTGACTGGAAAAAACTGTATGCGGACGCGGCGGCGGAATTTGATAAGATCGGGGCCAATATTGATCCGCGGGCTATCGCCGGAACACTGAGTGTCGGAATGCAGCAGATGATCGAAATATCGAAAGTACTGTCTAAGGATGTCAATGTACTGATTCTGGATGAACCGACCAGTGCGCTTTCGGACAATGAGATTGAGAATCTTTTCCGGATTCTGCTTGAATTGAAAAAGATGGGAAAGCTGATCATTTTTATCAGCCATAAACTCAATGAGATCACCAGAATTTCAGATAAGGTTTCCGTGTTGCGGGACGGCACCTGTACAGGCACGCTGGACAGGGAACATATGGAAGTACAGACGATCATACGGATGATGGTAGGGCGTAATATTGACAGTTTATATCCGCCTAAAGCGAAATGCAGAAGCAATAAAAAAGCGCTGTCGGCAGAACATATCAGCAGAACAGGTAAATTTTCGGATTTGTCTTTTGATATCTGTTACGGAGAGATCGTCGGAATGTTCGGGCTGGTGGGCGCGGGGCGTACCGAATGTGCGTTTTCCGTTTTTGGAGCAGATAAGATAGATGAAGGACAGATATATCTGGAGGGAAAACCGGTAAGTTTCAAAAATCCGGCACAGGCGATCAAAGAAGGTGTGTGTTATCTGTCGGAGGATCGAAAAGCCATAGGATTGTTTGTGGACATGACGGTAAAAGAGAACACTGTGGCAGCCTGTCTGAAATCGGTTTGCAGACACGGACAGTTTCTGGATGAAAACAAGGCGAAGGAGAAGACGGAAGGATACATCAGGGAACTGGATATTCATCCGGATCATTGCCTGGACTATAAAGTTCGTAATCTGTCAGGCGGAAACCAGCAGAAGGTATTGTTTGCAAAATGGCTGGCGGCAGATCCCAGAATACTGATCGTGGATGAACCTACCAGAGGTGTCGATGTGGGAGCGAAAGCCATGATCCATCATATCCTGAGAAAGCTGGCGGATGCGGGAATGGCGGTCTGGATGATATCTTCCGAACTGCCGGAGATACTGGGAGTGTCTGATAAAGTGATCGTTATGCATGAAGGGCGCTGTAAGGGAATTCTGGAAAATGAGGATCTGACAGAAGAGGATGTGATGAAGACGGCATTTCGAGAGGAGGCAGAGCATGAATAAAAGAGAAAGGATATTTTCTGTAAAACAGATCAATTTTCATTACCTGGTGCTGCTTCTGTTGATTTTGATTGTGACAGTGGTCATGGCGGTCCGCTCCCCATACTTTTTGACGGGGAGCAATCTGCAGGTGCTGATCGATACTTTTATTATGGAGGCAATCATGGCACTTGGGATGACAATGGTCATTATCTCGGGAGGAATCGATCTGACGATTGCGGGGATTCTGCCGTTTTCCTCTATTGTGCTGGCACTTTTATTGATGAATAAAGTACCCTTTGCGGCGGCTGTACTGCTTGTTCTTCTGGCTGCGGCCGTTATCGGAACGATCACCAATACGCTGCGCCGTAGCCTTCATCTGCACCCGATGGTTGTAACGATGGCGATTGCGGCGGTTTTGAAAGGGGTGGATCTGACTATCACCGGTGGAAGCGCTATATCCGGTCTGCCGGACAGTTTTGTGAGGCTCGGTTCAGTGCGGATTCTCGGGATGCCTGTCAGCTGGATAGTCTATATTATTCTGGCAATTATATTTTTATATTTTTCCAAGAACAACAGATGGTTTTTGCAGGTGTTTTTTGTGGGAGGAAATGAGGATGCCGCCAGACTTTCGGGAATCAAGGTGGAGGCTCTTTACAGAAATGTTTACATCATATCGGCATCTCTTGCCGCTGTGGCGGGCATTCTGACGGCAATCACCTACAGCAGCGCAAGCTACAGTTATGGGACAAACGCGGATCTCCGCGTGATTACCACAGTAGCGATCGGAGGGACGAGCCTGACACACGGAGGCTCCGGATCTGTGGCGGGAACGCTTTTGGGGACATTATTTATGGCGATCATCTATAATGCGTTTGTTATGAGCGGGATATCCACATACTATCAGGATGTGGTGACGGGTGCCTTTCTGATTCTGGCAGTACTTCTAAGTGAAGGGATTAAAGTTCTGAAAGAACGCAAATCATAAATTATAAAAGGAGGAAAATGAAAATGAAGAGAAAAATAGCGTTAGGGCTGACACTTGCAGTTCTGGCATCGGGGCTTGCGGGATGCGGAAATGCGGCACCTCAGGCATCGGGAACCGGGGGAGCGGCAAAGAGTGAAGAACTCTATTCCATGGTGGTTTTTACCAAAGGGGCAGAATATTTTAACTGGTGCTATGCAGGGATGAAGGATGCGGCGGCATCCATAGGCGATCATATTACTGTGGAACTGCAGGGGCCTGCAGAATGGGATGCATCTTTGGAAGCGCGTACGGTAGAGCAGGTGACAGCGAAAAATCCGACAGGAATACTGGTGGCTTCTGCAGATGAAACAACATTAAATGCCGCGATCGGAAAAGCGCTGGATGCAGGAATTCCGGTTATCGGGTTTGACTCTGATGCAGCAGAAAGCGGAAGGCTATCTTATGTAGGTACGGATAACTATGACTTTGGCGCAACGGCAGCGAAATCCATGGCAGAGATGCTCGGCGGAGAAGGGGAAGTGGCGATCTGCATGGTACCGGGCGCGATCGCGCAGGAGGAACGCGCGGAAGGATTCAAAAACTGGCTGGAAGAAAATGCACCGGATATCAAAGTGGTATCAGAGTTAAATGACGAGGGCGATGTTGCGAAATCAGAGACGGTGTGTACTGCTCTTCTGCAGTCAAATCCTAATATCAAAGGAATATTCAGTACGCACGGATACGGCGCGCCGGGGGCAGCCGCAGCCGCAAGAACGTTGAATATGTTGGAAAATGTTGTTATAATAGGAAGTGATTACAGTTCCGCTGTGATCGAACTTCTTCAGTCAGGAGATATTGAAGGAACGGTTGTGGATGACCCGTATCTGATCGGCTATGAGGCGTTTATGCTGGCATATGCAGCAGCCCATCCTACGGAGGTTCCGTCCGCGAATCCTCCGTTTGGACATGTACCGCCGGTGATCTACGGCGGCAGCCAGCTTCTGACAGGAGAGATGCTGGAAGATGAAGCTGTTCTGGCGAAATACCAGAATCCACCCGCCGTTAATTAAAGGAGAAGAAGCAGGTAAGCATATGGAATGTCTCGACATTATGGATATCAAACAGAATAATATCAAAAGCATTATGAATGTCCTTCGGGAAAACAATGGTCAGTCAGGAATGACGAAAAAAGAGATCGCTGACAAGACAGGACTTAGTTTTGCGACGGTATCGAATCTGTGTAATGAATTATTGGAAAGATGCATTGTGGAATCGGTAAAGCGGGATGCAGCTTCAGTGGGAAGGACACCGTTTTCAGTCAGTTTCGCGTATAACCGGTTCCGCACCATATGCCTGAATCTTCAGATGCAGTCGGTATTGCGGCTGGCTGTGCTGAATGCAAAAAACGAGATGATCTTCTGCAGACTGTATGATATTACAAGTCTGGACAGGCCGGAGGAAGTGATACGTTTTGCAAAGGAAAAATTTGATGAATATGTGCAGGAAGAAGGAGAAGTGGACTGTACATATATTGGAGTGGGAGCGGCTGTATCCGGGATTTTTGATCTGGCAACACAGACACTGGTAAACTGTGCCGTGAAGATGTATGAGGGTGTGTGTCTGAAGGAGATTGTGGAGCAGGAATTCGGACTGCCGGGATATGTGGATAACGAGTCGAACCTCTGTGCACTCAGTTTGAAAAACCGGATTCCGGACTGCAAAAATCTGGTTTATCTGCATTTTTCGGAAGGGGTTGGCGTGGGGATTATCTGTAACGGCTCCCTGCTGAAAGGGCATCACGGTTATGGCGGGGAAGTTTCCTATATTCCGTTGGGCGATAAGAGTAAATACTGTGGAGAATGTGATACCTATGGATGTATCGAAAATGATCTGTCCATTCCGGGCATTGTAAGAAATTATTTTGGGATGGAGAGAAAAGATACATTGGAGGCATGGAAAGAATTTGCGGAAGCTGTGTCCGGCAGGGAGGAGAGGGCGATGTCTCAGGTGAGTTCTATTGCCGGGTATCTGGGGGAGCTGATCGCGTTGCTGATCTTTATCATGGATCCGGAATATGTGTATGTGGGCGGGGAACTGGCTCAGATTTATGATACGCTTTTTCAGGATATGAATAAGATAATCCGGAAGAAATGTTTTATGTATGGAAACAGAAGGGTAAATATTGTAAAAGACATTCAGAGCGATATGACGATCAATTCCGGTATCAATGAGTTTATCTATTCCCACTGGATGGTATAGGGGACATACGTTCTGAGAGATCAGAAGGAGAAAAATGACAGAAAAGGAAAAAATGCTGAACGGGCGTTTTTATGATTATCGGGACCCTGCACTGGAGCGGATGCGCGAGAAAGCTGCAGGGTTGCTTTCTCTGTATAATCAGACCGGATTTCATGAGCGGGGAAGAAGAAAAGAATTATTAAAGCTGGTTCTGGGGGATGTGGGAGAGAACTGTACGATTGAACTGCCATTTCATTGTGACTATGGGTGCCATCTTCATATAGGGAAAAATTTTTACTCCAATATTCATTTTACGGTATTGGATTGTGCGGATGTTTATATTGGGGATAATGTGCTGATCGGGCCAAATGTGGGAATATATCCGCCGGATCATGCATTGGACCCGGTGGAGCGCGCGGCTTCACTGGAACGCTCTCTCCCGGTGAATATCAGGGACGGGGTATGGATAGGCGGGCATAGTGTTATTCTGGGAAATGTGACGATCGGAGAAAATACAGTGATCGGAGCGGGCAGTGTAGTCACAAAAGATATCCCGGCGAATGTAATTGCTTTTGGAAATCCATGCCGTGTGTACCGGAAAATTACAGAGAAGGATAAAATGATATATACCTGAAAGGAATCCTGCTGGTTGTTGTCAATGGTGCAGCCGGAAGCATGGAGAAAATGATCATAGTAACGATTCGGGGTGATATCAAAAGTTTTGCTGCGGGGAAATCGCCCCGAATTTGAATTATATTTTCACGGAATGTGCAGCAAATACGTATTTCTGAACCGTGAAAAGCAGCCTTCAAACTTTCATATTGGGTAAAATTGATCATAAAATGATGTACAAATCGCTTTTTATCATATACAATAGATTACAGGGGGAATTTAGTGATAAACGAGTAGTAACAGGAGAGAGCGATATGGCGGAAAAACAACCTGACATACAAAAGGATTCTCTGGAATCTATTTTAATAGAAAGCATCCATACACTGGTATATGAAAAAGATATCAATACGGCATTGAACTGTTTTTTGGAGACGATCTGTAAATATTATCAGGCGGAAAGAGGTTATGTTTTTGAGATGGACGGGACAAAACAGATCGCAGATAATACTTTTGAGTGGTGCGCGGAAGGGATAGAGGCGGAGATCGGCAGACTGCAGGGAATATCCGTTGATGTTCTGACAAACTGGATGAAAAAGTTCCGGGAAAAAGGAGAGTTTTATATTGCGGTCCTGGAGGAAGACGTGCCCTGCGACAGGGCGGACTTTGAAATTCTAAAGACGCAGGGCATCAGCAGCCTGATGGCGGCCCCGCTTATAAGGGATCAGGAGATCGTAGGGTTTCTGGGGGTGGATAATCCGGCAGAGCATATAGGGGATATGGCGCTTTTGCGTTCGGTGGCGGATTTTGTGACGGCGGATCTGGAGAAACGCCGCCTGATCGAAGAACTGCGCCATGTGGGCTGCACCGATATGCTGACCGGCCTGAAAAATAGAAATGAATATATGTGGAAGCTGAATGAGCTGAAAAAGAAAAAGCTGCACAGTCTAGGGGTGATCTTTATTGATATGAACGGACTGAAGCAGATGAATGATACCAAAGGGCATGAGTACGGCGATGCCATGATACGGAAAACGGCGGAATGTATCATAAAATATACTTCGGACAATGCTTACCGTATCGGAGGAGATGAGTTTATCGCCCTGTGGGAAGAGATTACCAGAGAAGAGTTTGATGATAAGGTGGAAAAACTGAAAAGGGAATTTGCCGGGATCAAAGAGTATACCATTTCAATGGGCCATATCTGGGAGGAAGGGGAGATCGATATCCAGCAGCAGGTAAAGAAGGCGGATGCGTCCATGTATGAGGCGAAGCAGGCCTATTACCAGAACCGTCATAATGACAGGCGTAAAAGAAGAGAGTGAGCAGCAGGAGAAGAAAAAGAATAACAGTAGACTCATAAAGATACGCCGCGATGCGGCGTATCTTTATGAGTCTTTGAAGTCCATTGTTTTATTCCGGTCTTGTTTATTCCAGATTCAGTTTCCTGCTCATCAGGTAATTACATAGATAATACATGCCGGTGCACAGGCCCCCAAGGACAAGAAGTGTAGTAAACATTATAAGTATCCAGTTGCCTGTGCCGATCTTATCCGTATCATAATATAAAAAAGCGTTGGAAAGAGGGGCGGTTAAGATCTGGCGGAATATTCTGAATATAAAACGAAGGCCGAAATAGCAGAGAATGGCGCCTCCGATCTTGTGTTTCTTAAAAAGCTGTCCCAGACAGATACAGGTATAGATATATAATATATCAAAGAACAGAGATAATATCCCGGTCAAAGCAAGCCAGATAAAAAACAGGGAGACGGGAATCGGGAGGGAATCCCGCAGCCATTCCATATCAAAGGCGGTGCGGAACAGATCGAAAAATTCCTGAAAAAACTGCACAATGCCGATATCAGATAAATAGGCGGCGGCAACACAGGCGATGCCGAAGATGCTCAGGCAGATACAGATAATGGAGATAAATCTCCACAGAGCGGCAACGAACGTCTTGGAAAGCAGAAGGTCGGAGGTTTTTACCGGGAGAGTGAACATCAGATACCCTTCATCAGTAAAAAAGTTTTTGTAAAACCGGACAGCGGTACAAAGCGTCACACAGAAAGAAACTGCGGCAATACAAAAGATATAGGCGAGAATGACCAGCCCGGCAAACATCTCCATAAAAATATTGGGGCTTTGATCCCAGAATTCGGTCATGAACGTGGTCATAAGGATCACCGTGAAGACCGCTAAAAGGATCATGGTGATAGTGGGAGCCAGAGAAAAACTTTTCCATTCCTGTTTAAATAATTTCTTTAACATGCGAATACCTCCCGGAAATAAGCATCTACCGATTTGCCGTGCGCCCTGCGCACCGCTTCTGCCGGCGCATGCATAATAGCCTGTCCGTAACGGATAAAGATCACTTCATCCAGAATGCTTTCGATATCCGAGATCAGATGGGTGGAAAGCAGGATAGAGGACTGGTGGTCATAATTAGCCATAATGGTGTGCAGAATGTAATCCCGCGCTGCCGGGTCGACGCCAGCGATCGGTTCATCCAGAATATAAAGCTGTGCCTGTCTGCTCATCACAAGGATAAGCTGGATCTTTTCTTTCGTGCCCTTAGAGAGCGTTTTTAACTGTGCCGCAGGCGGAATTGCCAGTATCTGCAGCATATTATAGGCACGTTCTATGGAAAAATCCGCGTAAAACTGCGCAAAAAAAGTAATGATGTCCTTTACCTTCATACCCGCAGGCAGGTAGGTACGCTCCGGCAGATAAGAGATCACCGCCTTGGAGGAAGGCCCCGGGGGCTCTCCGTTGATCAGCACCTTACCGCCGGAGGGAACGAGCAGTCCGTTTATCATTTTGATCAGAGTGGTCTTTCCGCTTCCGTTGGGGCCTAAAAGCCCGATGATACGTCCCCGCGGGATAATCAGGTTCATCTGATTAACTGCCAGTTTTGATCCGTTGTATATTTTTGTCAATCCTTGAATTTCCACGATCGGCTTTGAGATATCCATAATATTTTCTCCGTTATCAGTATGATTTCCTGAGATTAATATAACTCATTTTCGAATTTTAAGCAACCGATAAAGGACTTAAGTTTCCTTATTGCGAAAGTGAAGTCCTTGCTATATACTTATACAAGAGGGATAACAGAGATATGAGAGAGGTTATTGACAGAATTTTAGACGGAAAATTTGAATACGAAAATGGGGGACTGGAATTTTCCGAGAGCAGAATCGAGATCGATCTAAGGGCAGGGAAAGATTACGAGGGGAGTTTCAGGCTGCTCGGGAAAAGGGGCTATATCACAAAGGGTTTTATTTATACATCCGACAGCAGAATGGAATGTTTGACCGGGGAATTTTTCGGCAGCGGCGAGGAGATCGGCTACATATTCCACGGAAAGGGCATGGAGAGCGGGGACGTTCTGCAGGGGAATTTTTATGTGGTCAGCAATCAGGGAGAGTATACGCTCCCTTTTGTAGTGATGGTTTCAAGGCAGACGATGGAGACCAGTCTGGGGGCCATAAAAAACCTGTTCCATTTTGCGAATCTGGCAAAAAGCAGCTGGGCGGAAGCCGTACAGCTTTTTTATCAGCCCGGCTTTGTATTGCTGTTTGAGGGAAGCGACCGGAAATATAAAGGACTGTATCGGGGGCTTTCCCAGCATTACGGCAATGAACGGAATGTGGAAGAGTTCCTGATCGCGATTCATAAAAAACAGAGGACGAACTACATCATCGATGAGGATAAACTGCGGCTGGAGGATGTGGTGGAAGGGATCGGACGCCATGAGGTGCTCCTGACGAAAAACGGCTGGGGCTATATTTATCTGCAGGTAGAGGTACAGGGAGATTTTCTGACGGTAGATAAAACCGTATTGAGCGATGATGATTTTCTGGGAGACCGCTGCCGCTTTTATTATTATGTAGACAAAGACAAGCTCCACAAAGGCATCAACTGCGGGAAATTACGTTTTTATAACAGTTTTGTCGAGACCTCCGTTCCGATCGAAGTGCAGGTGGAGGATGAGGATTACAGACAGGGGCTGACATACCGGAAAAAGCAGGATCTGCTTGTCAGGATCATGGAGTATTACGGGGCCTTCCGTATGAAAAAGATCAGCACAAGAACCTGGCTTACTAAAAATTATGAGATTCTGGACGGTTGGGGAGAGATGGATGATGCAGATCCCGAACCGAAGCTTTACCGCGCCCATCTGCTGATCACAGAGGGGAGAATGAACGAAGCGGGGGGGATGCTGGATCAGGCGCGCAACGCGATTCTGCAGAGTAAGGATATGGATAATGCGGTATGGTGCTATTATCTGTATCTGAGTACGCTGCGGGGGAAAGACGAGGATTATGTAAATAAGATCGCAGGGGAAGTGGCGTCCTCCTATGAAAAGGAGCCTGATAACTGGCGGCTTGGATGGCTGCTGTTGTATCTTTCCCCGGAATACGGCATGTCCTATGTCAAAAAGTGGATGTTCATCAGACAGCAGTTTGAGAGAGGCTGTAACAGCCCCGTTTTTTATATTGAAGCGCTTTTGCTGATCAAGACGGAACCGTCCCTTTTTATGGAACTGGGAGATTTCGAGATACAGATGCTGCGCTATGCGTCAAAACATGACCTGCTGACAGATGAGATCATCATGCAGCTTCATTATCTTGCGCCGAGAAGCCAGGATGGTATGGACAGGCTTCTGGATATCCTGAAAAAATGTTATAATAAGAGGCCGGATGCGGAAACGCTGCAGAATATATGTACGCTGCTGATCCGGGGAAACTGCCGCGGCAAGGAGGATTTTCCCTGGTATGCGGCAGGCGTGGAGGAAAATCTGCGGATCACGAAATTATATGAGTATTATATGTACAGTCTGGATATGGAAGAGATGATAAAGCTTCCGAAGGTAGTCTATATGTATTTTGCCTATCACAATAATCTGGACTGGGAGAGAAGTGCCTATCTGTATGCCTCTCTGGTGGAGAACAGGGCGTCCCTGCCGGATCTGTATGAAAAAGAGCGCTTCCATATCCAGGAATTTGTGCTGCGGATGGTTCAGAAGGGACTGATAAGCAGGCATCTTGCCTATTTGTATGAAAAGGTGATCCAGAGCGAGGTGATGCTGGAGGAAGCCGGGGAAAAGCTGACGCCGCTGTTGTTTTCGGTGCGGGTTAAGGTGACTGATCAGCGGATGCGGAGGCTTCTGGTATTATATAACCGGGAGGTAACGGAAAAAAGTTATGCGCTGACTGAGGGGCAGGCGGTCGTGCCTCTTTACGGTGAAGAATATACGATACTTTTAGAGGACGGCATGGGGAATCGTTATGTGCCGGATGAGAACTTTGGGATGGAGCGGCTTTTTGCGGAGGACGGCCTGTTAGCCAAAGCACAGGAGAGGGATCTCGGAACGGTTTCTCTGCAGATGCATCTCTGCGGCGCCGGCCTTATGCAGATCACGGAGGAAAACGTCAAACGGTTTGAGAGCCTTCTTGCAAGCGACGGTGTGGCGGCGGACTATAAACAGACGATCATTCCCGGTATGGCGCAATTTTATTTTGACCATGACAGGATGGAGGAACTGGATGCTTTTCTGGACGGTCTCTCCCCGTCCGTTCTGGATGCCCGGGGAAGGGGAGAGATGATACGCTATCTGGTGCTGCGGGACAAGGTGGAAAAAGCGGCGGACTGGATACGGGAATACGGCGTCAACGGCGTTTCGCCAAAGACGCTGATGCGCCTTTCCTCCAGGATCATACAATCCTCCAATAAGCTGGAGAATAAGACCGTTCTTTTTATGTGCTTTTATGCGTTCAGGAATGGAAAAGCAGATATCGTCACGCTGGATTATCTGATGGAATATTATCGGGGAAACACAAAGACCCTGCGGGATATCTGGAAGGGCGCAAGGGAAAAGGGGATGGACGTACATGATTTCAGCGAGCGGATACTGGTGCAGATGCTGTATTCGGGTTGTTTTGTGGGAGAGATGGCGGACATTTTCAAGGGCTGCATAGAACGGGATACGGATATCATGCTGGAAAAAGCGTTCCTGTCTCAGTGCTGCTATGACTATTTTATAAAGAATAAAGTGATGGAAAGCCTGATCTTTGAAGAACTGGAAAGGCTGCTTGGTATCGGGGAGCAGATGCAGAAGGTGTGCCTTCTTGCCTATACCAGATACTATGCGGAGAACCGGCAGAAACGCAGAAAAGAGGGACAGGGAATACTGGAGGAGAGCCTGTATAAACTGACGGAGGATGGTGTGATACTCCCTTATTATCTGGAATACGCGGATATCTGCCCGTTTGTGCGCCGCTTTTGTGATAAAACGGTTTTAGAGCACAGAACCATTCCGGGGCGGAGGGTTTTTTTGTATTATATGATAGAACAGGATGAGGAAGAAGATTTCAGAAAGACAGAGATGAAGGAAGTGTACGAAGGTGTCTTCAGCAGTATGTTCGTCCTGTTTTTCGGGGAAAAGCTGGTCTATTATATAGAAGAGGAATATGAGAATGAAAACGGCAGGCAGGAAGAGATCACGGGCAGCGGAAGCATTTCACGCAGTGATATGGATACGGATGTGCCCGGAAGCCGTTTCCATATGCTGAATGATATCATGATCGCGGAAGCGCTGCAGGATTACAATACTTTAGACGATATGCTGAAAGAATATGAGAGGACAGATGCGGTGCAGAGAGCGCTGTTCAAGACGGAAATATAAGGAAGATCAAGGGATGCTGCTGGAAAAGAATCTGGAAAAAAAGAACAATAAATATATGGTTGGATTTGATCTGGGAGACAGGGACGCCCAGATCAGCTTTTGCAGTGTGCAGCAGAAGGAAGCGGAAACTCTGCCGGCAGTAGCCGGAACCCGGCAGTATAATATTCCTGTGATGCTTTGCAAACGGAAAGGCACAAAGCAGTGGATCTACGGCAGGGAGGCTCTGCGCATGGCGCAGGACGGCGAAGGGATCTTTGTCGATGATTTATTTTCGGGAGCGATAGAAGGGAAAAGGGTAGTGATCGAAGGGGAGGAGTATGAGATCCTCACCCTGCTTACCTTGTTTGTAAAAAAGTGCTTCGGGCTGTTTTCGACGATAGTGTCGCTTGACCGGATCGAGATGCTGATGTTTACGGCAAGGGAACCTGAAAGCCGTGTCGCTGCAGTGATAGAGCAGGTTGTGGGGGCGCTGGATCTGCGAAACGCCAAAGTATTTTTTCAGAATCATGAGGAAAGCTATTATTATTACCTGCTGCATCAGACACCTGAATTCAGGCAGTCGGGATCGGTGATACTGGATTTTGAGGAGATGCTGCGGGCGTACCGGCTGGAATGGAACAGGCGGACGACGCCGGTGGTTTCCTTTGTAACGGAAAAGGAATGTGCGGGATGTGTGCAGCCGTACTGGGCGGATGAAGAAACGGAAAAAAAACGGCAGATGGAAGAGCTGGATGAAAAGGTTTTGGAAAATGTGATAGATGTTTTTCAGAACAAGGCGGTCGGTTCCGTTTTTCTGATCGGAAGCGGCTTTCAGGAAAACTGGGCGGACAGGACGCTTCAGTATATCTGCCGGGGCAGAAGGGTGTTTAAGGGAAATAATCTGTACAGCAAGGGTGCGGCATACGGAGCTATGGAAAAATTCTGCCCGACAAAAGAGGGGAAAGAGTATACGTTTCTCGGAAAAGAAAAGTTAAAGACCAATATCGGACTGCAGGTTCTGCGGGAGGGGAAAGAGGTTTATCTGCCGTTGCTGGATGCCGGCATTAACTGGTATGAAGCGGTATGTGAGAAGGAGTTTTATCTGGAGTCGGGGAACGGCTATCAGGTGATGCTGACGCCGCTGACCAATGTGTTTCCGGAAAAGGAGGCGGCGGGGAAGTATCCGGTCAGGTATGAGAAAGTAGAGCTTTCCGGGTTGCCGCCGCGTCCGGATACGGCGGTGAGGCTTCGGATATCCATGCGTATGGATCAGGCGGAAAACCTGTATGTAAAGACAGAGGATCTGGGATTCGGGGAAGTGTATCCAAGTTCCGGGATCGCCTGGGAACGGAAGATCGTATTATAGATAAGAGAGTATAAAAAATGGGAAGATTGATTGAAACAGTCGGGAAATACGCGGAGCGTCCCTATTATATAGCGCAGACAGACACATCGGTGTACTGTGTGGAGGAACTTTGTTTTGTATTAAGCCAAAATACGTTTCTGCTGGATCGGGGGCTTCTTGACCGGGATCTGGCAAAATGGCTGGACGAGGAGTGCGGGCTGAAAGATCTGGCAAGGCCTCTTTATACGCTGATCGGCCGGAACGGTTCACCGAGCGCCTTTGTGGGGATGATACTGGAGTATGCCCATTTCGGCACCGAGAAAAAGCGGCAGGAGACGGAAGAACTTCTGCGGGTGAACGCGGATATGGACGCCTCTACGAGAAGAAAACATTTTGCGGATTATCTGGTCGAAAATAAGCGTTATGTACAGGCTGTTGCGGAGTATGAGAAGGTACTGGAGGAAATGCCTGCCATGAATCATAATCATGTGATGCGTTCGCAGCTGCTTTACAATAAAGGGGTGGCTTTTTCCCGGCTGTTTTCCTTTGAGGAGGCAGCAGATGCCTATCTTGCGGCCTATCAGGAGAATCCGGATCATGAGGAGGCGGCTTTTGCCTATCTTGCGGCGCTGCGCATGAGGTGTTCGGAGGAAGAGTATATCGCTTTTATCGCGGATCACCCCATGTGGCATGAACAGTCTTTGGAGGTGGAGAGCAGGATGGAGAAGAGCAGAAAAGAATATGAGGAATCGGATGCCTGCAGAGAACTGGGCGAACAGCTTTCACGGCATGACGCGGAATATTATGAGAAGGTATCGGAGCGTCTTTCGGGAATGAGGAGAAAATACAGGGAGATGGCGGCACAATCATGAGTTTTTGGAAAAGAATTTTCAGACGAAAAGGGAAAAACAGTATCCCCGGCGTGATAGAAGAAGGGGAAGAGCAGGCGGTGCCTGTTTTCCACCGGGAAAATATCAGTATTCATAATAAGCAGGAAAGAGAGCAGTATATCAGGAGCGCTCTGGAGCAGATCGCCGATGCGGAGCGGGAGCTGCGGCATCTGGAGTATGAATATAATCTGGTGACCTCCCATCTGACGGATATTGAGGAGCTCGAACGCCTGCCGGAGATGATGCGGATGGAGATCCGGGAGGTGGCGGAAAAACTGTGCACGATCGAGGAGACACAGGCGGTTTATAAGCGGAAGAAAAACCGTATATCGGATGAGGAGTTTTCCAGAATAGAGCAGGTGGAAGGGGATGTGGAAGACGGCATACGGAAATTAGTGGAGGCGGAGGATTACCAGAAACTGGTAAAGAGCGATATGCGCAGGCTTAACGGCGAATATCATGCCTATGAATACCGGCAGGAAGAACTGGAGAGGGAACTGAAAAATGCTTCGGGCATGGCGATGATCTGTTTCGGCGCGCTGGTGGCATGTCTGATCATCCTGTTCATTTTGCAGACGGCGCTGCGGCTTGATATGAAGGTCGGGTATGTGCTCGCAATCGGTATTGCGGCGGCAGTGATCCTGAAGCTGTTTTTGAGGCATGGCGATGCGGGGCGGGAGATCGTCCGGGTGGAGAGGGATATCAACCGGCTGATCCTGCTGCAGAATACCGTAAAGATACGATATGTGAACAATAAAAACCTGCTGGATTATCTGTGCATGAAATTCCATGTAAAACGGGCGGCGGACCTGCAGACGATCTGGGATAAGTACACGGAGGAAAAGCAGGAGCGGGAGAAGATGGAACAGGCGTCCCAGGATTATGTGTATTATCAGAAGGAATTTTTAAAGCTTTTGCGGCAAGCCCGTATCAAGGATACCAGTGTCTGGCTGCATCAGGTCCGGGCGGTCATTGAAGAGCGGGAGATCATGCGGCTTCGGCAGGGGCTGGTAGGACGCAGAAAAGCGCTCAGGGAACGGCTCGATTATAACAGGGAGCTGGCGAGGACGGCTCAGGCGGAAGTGACACAGATCAGCAGAAAATATCCGAGATATAAAGACGAGATACTGGGACTGATCTCGGAATATGAGAAGAAACAAAAGACCGAGGGGGGTGTCAGAAGGTAATATTTCCATTCCGGCGGCCGGAAACAGGAACCGGATATACCGGAATCCTTGTTGACAGTTTTCCTCAGGTATGGTAATATAAAAAACGCTTTAGCCTGATAAATTGATAAATAACTAAAGGGCAAAGCGGAAATATAAAAGGACGAATGAGGAGAATGTTATGAAAAAGACAGCGGCACTTATGTTATGCGGCGTGCTGGCAGCAGGGATGCTGACGGGCTGCGGCGGCAAGGACGGGGAAGGAGAGACTTTTACGGTAGGGTTTGACGCGGAGTTTCCGCCCTACGGTTATGCGGATGAGAACGGCGAGTATACGGGGTTCGATCTGGAGATGGCGCAGGCGGTCTGCGATCTGGAAGGCTGGGAACTGGTAAAACAGCCGGTTGACTGGGACGCGAAGGATATGGAGTTATCTTCCGGCGCCATCGACTGTATCTGGAACGGTTTTACGATGGACGGACGTGAGGACGATTATACCTGGAGCGATCCCTATATTGACAACAGCCAGGTTTATGTTGTGGCGGCGGACTCCGGTATCGGTACGCCGGCGGATCTGGCGGGGAGGATCGTGGGCGTCCAGAAGGATTCTTCCGCTCTGGCGGCGCTGGAGAGCGAAGAGAACGAGGCGCTTCTTGCAAGCTTCGGGGAACTGACCCAGTATGCGGATTATAATACGGCGTTCATGGATCTGGAAGCGGGCGGCATCGACTGTCTGGCAATGGATATCGGTGTGGCGGCATACCAGATCGAGTCCAGAGGAGAGGGCTATGTGATGCTGGAGGAGCGCCTTGCCTCTGAAAAATATGCGGTGGGCTTCCTGAAAGGAAATACGGAGCTCCGCGACCAGGTGCAGAAGGATATCTACCAGCTCTATGAGGACGGCAAGGTGACGGAACTGGCGGATAAGTACGGGCTTACCGATTTCCTCTGCATAGAAGACTACAAATAATGTGCGGAAGATCACAAATAATATCACGGCAGGCCGTGGTAGCAGATAAGGCGGGATTTAAGGATGCAATTCGGAACGGTGCTCTTACAACTCAGTAAAGGACTTGTAGTGTCGGTGGAGATCTTCTTCCTGACACTGCTGTTTTCCCTGCCTCTCGGGCTGGTTGTGGCTTTCGGGCGGATGTCTAAAAACGCTGTGGTAAGGACGGTGACAAAAGTATACATATCGATCATGCGGGGAACGCCGCTGATGCTGCAGCTTATTGTGGTGTATTTCGGGCCGTATTATCTGTTCCATGTGCGGATTTCGGCGGCTTACCGGTTTATTGCGGTGATCATCGGATTTGCGGTGAACTATGCCGCCTATTTTGCGGAGATCTACAGAGGCGGCATAGAATCCATGCCGAAAGGACAGTATGAGGCGGCACAGGTTTTGGGCTACAGCAAAATGCAGACCTTTTTCAGGATCATTCTGCCGCAGGTAGTCAAACGGATACTGCCCTCTGTGACCAACGAGATCATTACGCTGGTGAAAGATACGTCCCTTGCCTTTGTTATAGCGGTGGCGGAGATGTTTACCGTGGCGAAGCAGATCGCGGCGGCGGAGACGACGGTGGTACCGCTGATGATCGCAGGGGTCTATTATTATGTATTTAATTTAGCGGTGGCGCTCGCGATGGAACGGATCGAGAAGCATTACAGGTATTACGAAGGGTAGAAGCGGTTGAAAAGCGGGCACCGGGATAAAAATCCGGGTGTTCCGGCAGGGAATGGCTGCGGCATGGCGGGCGGAGATCGTGTCCGGGGCCTGCAGCCGGGGAATCCGGCGGAAGATAAGGGAAAAGATAAGTATGGAGAATTTACTGGAAATAAAACATATGCGGAAGGCGTTTGATGAGCTGGAGGTTTTGAAGGATATTTCCCTGACAGTGAAAAAGGGGGAAGTGGTATCCGTCATAGGGCCTTCCGGTTCGGGAAAGTCTACGCTTCTGCGGTGCGCCACTCTGCTGGAGAAAATGGACGGCGGAAGTCTGTCCTATCTGGGGGAGACGGTCTGCAAGCCGCAGCAGGGCGATGCGGGGGATTCCGTATATGTTTCCAAAAAGGAACTGAAGAAGTTTCATCGTTATTTCGGGCTGGTATTCCAGAATTTTAATCTGTTTCCCCATTACAGTGTACTGAAAAATATTACGGACGCGCCTCTCAGGGTGGCAGGTATTCCAAAACAGGAGGCGCAGGAGCGGGCAAGGGAACTGCTTTCGCAGCTGGGGCTGGAAGATAAAGCGGATGCCTATCCCTGCCAGCTCTCCGGCGGGCAGCAGCAGAGGGTGTCCATCGCCCGGGCGCTGGCGTTAAGACCGGAGATCCTGTTTTTTGACGAGCCGACTTCCGCCCTTGACCCGGAACTGACCGGGGAAGTGCTGAAGGTGATCCGCCAGCTGGCGCAGGAACATATGACCATGATCATCGTCACCCATGAAATGAATTTTGCAAAAGAAGTGTCTGATCGTATTATTTTTATGGAGAACGGACTGATTCAGGAGGAAGGAACGCCGGAGGAACTGTTTCATTCCTCCAAAGAAAGGGTGCAGGAATTTATCGGGAAATTATCAGATGGATAGTGGAGAGATGAGAGTGATCCCGGAGCCGCAATTACGCGGCAGATTCTTTATCCGGAGTCAGAATCATATATTTTTGAAGTCTTGCAAATTCTTCGATATTTTTCTGCATCATTTCTTTTTCTGTTATATGATCACCTGTTTTCCATATTACAGCCTGCGCTGTTGCAATGTCAGTATACGACAATTCGAGTGCAAAGCCTATCATAGTAATAGTTCAACTCGATCTGACAGGGAAGCCGGAGGCTGAAGCGTTGCTTATAATACAATTTTTCCGGCAACTTTGGTTGCATAAATTTGATTCATGCGTTATGATAGGGAATGGATAAAAGAAACGGATAACGGATTGAAAATGATATGTTCAGTCTGTTGGCTGCGTCCCGGACAGGCATGCGGATGGATCTGCCGAAACTACAGGAGGAAAACATGAAAAAATTAGAACAGCTTTACGAAGGCAAGGCAAAAAAAGTATTTAAAACAGAGGATGCGGATCAGCTGATCGTAGACTACAAAGATGACGCCACGGCTTTTAACGGCGAGAAAAAGGGCACTATCGTAGGAAAAGGCGTGATCAATAACCGCATGACAAACAGGGTATTCCAGCTTCTGGAGAAGGAAGGCGTACCCACTCACTATATCGAGGAGATAAGCGAGCGGGAAACTCTCGTGAAGAAGGTGGAGATCGTGCCTCTTGAAGTAATCATCAGGAATGTGGCAGCCGGTTCTTTCTCAAAAAGGCTGGGTGTGGAGGAGGGGACGGCGCTGAAGATCCCCACCATAGAATTTTCCTATAAAAATGATGATCTGGGCGATCCGCTGATCAACAGTTATTTTGCGGTAGCGCTGGATCTTGCCACATGGGAGGAGATCGAGACGATCAAAAAGTATGCGTTTCAGGTAAACGAGGTGCTGAAGGCGTACTTCCTGCAGGCGGATATGAAGCTGATCGATTTCAAGATCGAGTTCGGACGTTATCACGGTGAGATCATCCTGGCGGATGAGGTGAGCCCGGATACCTGCAGGCTGTGGGATGTCCACACCAATGAAAAACTGGATAAAGACCGTTTCCGGAGAGATCTCGGAAACGTGGAGGAAGCCTATAACGAAGTATTCAACAGATTGGGATTATAAGAATGCCGGGAGATATTTTTGTACAGGAAGAGTTAAACGATAATCTGCGGGAGGAGTGCGGCGTTTTCGGTATTTATGATTTTGACGGCGGAAACGTGGCGGAGACCATTTATTACGGCCTTTTATCCCTGCAGCACAGAGGACAGGAGAGCTGCGGCATCGCGGTAACCGATACAAACGGGCCGAAGGGAAAGATTCTTTCCAGCAGGGACATGGGGCTTGTGAATGAATCCTTCAGCACCAAGAAGCTGGGGAAACTGGTCGGGGATATCGGCGTGGGACATGTGCGGTATTCCACTGCCGGTTCTTCTTCAAGGGAAAACGCTCAGCCCCTTGTACTGAATTATGTAAAGGGTACGCTGGGATTTGCCCATAACGGCAATCTGGTGAACGCGCCGGAACTGCGGCGGGAGCTGGAGTATACCGGGGCGATCTTCCAGACGACCATCGATTCCGAGGTGATCGCTTATCATGTGGCGAGGGAGCGGCTGAATTCCAGATCCGTCGAGGAGGCGGTATCCCGCGCCATGGCGAAGATCAGGGGCGCCTATGCGCTTGTGATCATGTCGCCGCGGAAACTGATCGGGGTGAGAGATCCCTTTGGCTTTAAGCCCCTTTGTATCGGGAAGAGGGACAATACTTATATTCTCGCTTCGGAAAGCTGCGCGCTGGATACGATCGACGCGGAGTTTATCCGGGATGTGGAACCGGGAGAGATCGTGACGATCAGCCCGGAAAAGGGCATTGTATCAGATAAGAGTATGTGTATCGATCCGGCGAAGCACGGCAGGTGCATTTTTGAGTATATTTATTTTGCAAGGCCGGACAGCCGTCTGGATAATGTCAGCGTTTATCAGGCCAGAATCCTTTCCGGTAAGTTCCTTGCAATGGATTCGCCGGTGGAGGCGGATCTTGTGGTGGGCGTGCCGGAATCGGGAAATGTGGCGGCGCTGGGCTATTCGCTGCAGTCCGGGATTCCCTACGGTCAGGCATTTGTGAAAAACACTTATATCGGCAGGACTTTTATTAAACCGGGACAAAAGAGCCGGGAGAACAGCGTGCAGGTGAAGTTGAACGCCATCCGGGAGGCGGTGGACGGCAAGCGGATCGTGATGATCGACGATTCCATTGTCCGGGGCACCACTTCGGACAGGATCGTGCGGATGCTGCGGGATGCCGGGGCGAAGGAAGTGCATATGAGAGTCAGCGCGCCTCCCTTCTTATGGCCCTGCTATTTCGGGACGGACGTGCCGGCGCGGGAACAGCTGATCGCTTACGACAGGAGCATTGAGGAGATCCGGCAGATTATCGGCGCGGATACGCTCGGGTATCTGCGGATCGAGCGGCTAAAGGAGATGGTGGGCGGTATCGGGATCTGCGACGGCTGCTTTACGGGACATTATCCGATCGACCCGCCGGAGGAGGATATCCGGGGGGAATATGTGGAATAGAACCAGCGAAGCTGGAAAGGAGCGGGAGCATGTCTGTATCCCTTTATTATACGGCAAGATCTTGGCTGAATTGTCTGGAGGAAGCAGCAGGTGTGCTTGCAGATGTGCAGTGGAGCGTACATCTTGATGATATGGAGTTCAAATGGTCCGGGGAGAAACATGGTTTTTTACCGGACATGTAAATACCGGAACAGGAGGAGATAGTTGTGGCAACTGACAGATATGTGAGCCCGCTTTCGGAGCGGTATGCCAGCAAGGAGATGCAGTATATTTTTTCGCCGGACAAGAAATTCCGGACATGGAGAAGGCTGTGGATCGCCCTTGCGGAGACGGAGAAAGAACTGGGGCTGGATATCACCCAGGAACAGATCGATGAATTGAAGGCGAACGCGGACAATATCAATTATGATGTGGCAAAGGAGCGGGAGAAAAAGGTGCGTCACGATGTGATGAGCCATGTCTATGCCTACGGGCAGCAGTGTCCGAAGGCGAAGGGCATTATCCATCTGGGCGCCACATCCTGTTATGTGGGCGATAATACGGATATTATCGTGATGACGGAAGCCCTCAGGCTGGTAAAGAAAAAACTGGTCAATGTACTGGATGAACTGGCGCAGTTTGCAGATACTTATAAGGATCTGCCGACCCTTGCCTTTACCCATTTTCAGCCGGCGCAGCCGACTACGGTGGGGAAGAGGGCAACGCTCTGGATGCAGGAATTCTGTCTGGATCTGGAAGATCTGGATCATGTGCTGGACGGTATGAAGCTTTTGGGTTCCAAGGGAACTACCGGTACGCAGGCTTCTTTTATGGAATTGTTTGACGGGGATCAGAAGGTTATCGACATGATCGATCCGATGATCGCGAAAAAGATGGGCTTTAAGGAATGTTATCCGGTATCCGGACAGACCTATTCCAGAAAGGTGGATACAAGGGTCTGCAATGTGCTGGCGGGGATCGCGGCGTCCGCCCACAAGATGAGCAATGATATCAGATTATTGCAGCATTTGAAAGAGGTGGAGGAGCCCTTTGAGAAAAATCAGATCGGTTCTTCCGCGATGGCTTATAAGAGAAACCCGATGCGGAGCGAGCGGATCGCTTCCCTGTCCCGATATGTGATGACGGAGGCATTAAATCCGGCGATGACTTCCGCCGTGCAGTGGTTTGAGAGAACGCTGGATGATTCGGCGAACAAGCGGCTTTCGATCCCGGAGGCGTTCCTTGCCATAGACGGCGTGCTGGATCTGTGTCTGAACGTGGTGGACGGTCTGGTGGTTTACCCGAAGGTGATCGAGAAGCGGCTGATGAGCGAACTGCCCTTTATGGCGACAGAAAATATCATGATGGATGCGGTGAAGGCAGGCGGGGACAGACAGGAGATCCATGAGAAGATCCGCAGGCTGTCCATGGAAGCCGGAAAAAACGTGAAGATGGAGGGCGGGGAAAACAACCTGCTGGATCTGATCGCGGCGGACGGGACCTTCGGACTGACAAAAGAGGAGTTGGAAGCGTGTATGGAGCCTTCTAAATATATCGGCCGGGCGCCGGAGCAGGTGGATGCTTTCCTTAGTAAAGTGGTACTGCCGATCATGGATGAAAACAGGGAACTGCTCGGGATGAAGGCGGAGATTCATGTGTAGCATGAGAACAAATGGTTTCACAACCCTGATTTGAGTGCCAGTTAAAGCGGGCACATGGGAGTCAGCGTGAGAACAGATTGTTTCACATAACAAATAAAATCGCTGTGTGCAGGCCTGCGTGAGAGCGGATCTGAAAAGCGCAGGGAAGAATGGAGAAAAGAAGATGGTTAAAGCAGTTGTAGGGGCAAACTGGGGAGATGAAGGAAAAGGCAAGATCACGGATATGATGGCGGAAAATGCGGACATCATCGTCCGTTTTCAGGGCGGTGCGAACGCAGGACATACGATCGTGAACGAGTATGGCAAGTTTGCGTTGCATACGCTGCCTTCCGGGGTGTTCTACGGACATACCACAAGTATCATAGGAAACGGTGTGGCGCTGAATATTCCCGTACTGTTTCAGGAAGTGAAGTCGATCACGGAGAAGGGGGTGCCTGCGCCGAAATTACTGGTTTCCGACAGGGCGCAGATCGTGATGCCTTATCATATCCTGTTCGATCAGTATGAGGAGGAGAGGCTCGGCGGAAAGTCCTTTGGCTCTACAAAGTCGGGAATTGCGCCTTTTTATTCCGATAAGTATGCGAAGATCGGGATTCAGGTCAGCGATCTTTTTGACGAGGAAAAACTGCTGGAAAAACTGCAGAGAGTATGCGTGACCAAAAATGTGCTGCTGGAGCATCTGTATCATAAACCGCTTCTGAAACCGGAAGAACTGCTTGCTACGCTGCGGGAATACAGGGAGATGGTGAAGCCTTATGTATGTGATGTGTCTTTATATCTGCATAAGGCGCTGAAGGAAGGAAAGACCGTTCTGCTGGAAGGGCAGCTCGGTACGCTGAAGGATACGGACCACGGAATCTATCCGATGGTGACAAGTTCTTCCACACTGGCGGCATACGGTGCCATCGGCGCGGGTATCCCGCCCTATGAGATCAAACAGATCGTAACGGTCTGCAAGGCGTATTCTTCCGCTGTGGGCGCAGGGGCCTTTGTGTCTGAAATTTTCGGTGACGAGGCGGATGAACTCAGACGCCGCGGCGGCGACGGCGGCGAGTACGGCGCGACCACGGGACGTCCCCGCAGAATGGGCTGGTTTGACTGTGTGGCTTCCAAGTATGGCTGCCGTCTGCAGGGAACAACGGATGTGGCGTTTACAGTGTTGGATGTACTCGGATATCTGGACGAGATTCCGGTCTGCGTGGGCTATGAAATAGACGGGGAGGTGACAACGGATTTCCCTGTTACCCATAAACTGGAAAAAGCGAAACCTGTGCTTGAGACGCTGCCCGGTTGGAAGAGTGATATCAGAGGCATCAGGAAGTATGAGGATCTGCCGGAGAACTGCAGAAAATATATCGAGTTTATCGAGCGGCAGATCGAATATCCGATCACCATGGTGAGCAACGGACCGGGAAGAGAGGATATCATATACAGGGAGAGCGCTCTGAAATAATCTGGAAAGAAATGGTTGGATATATGATCAGGAATATTATTTTTGATATCGGCAATGTGCTGGCGGATTTTGGCTGGAGGGACTTCTTTGGGAAGTTCGGCTATGAGGGAGAGACGCTTGAGAGACTGGCGGCGGCTACCGTAAAAAGTGCCGTGTGGGATGAAGTGGACAGAGGCGTCTGGAGCGAGGAAGAACTGGTGGAGGGATTTATCCGAAATGATCCCGGGCTGGAACCAGAGATCCGCCGGATTTTCGAAAATGTCCGCGGTATGGTGTCAAAGCGGGAATACGCCATCCCCTGGATCAAAGAACTGCGGAAGGCGGGATATCGTTGCTATTATCTTTCCAATTTCAGCAGCAAGGCGCACAGGGATTGCATAGATGCGCTGGGTTTTCTGGAATATATGGACGGCGGTATTTTATCCTACAGGGACAAACTGATCAAGCCCCAGAGAGAGATCTATCAGCTTTTGCTGGAGCGGTATGGACTGAAGGCGGAGGAGAGCGTATTTCTGGACGATACGGAAAAGAATCTTTCGGGGGCGGAAAAACTTGGCATCCGTACGATCCTGTTCCGGAGCAGGGAGCAGGCGGTGGAGGATCTGGAAAAACTGGGTGTTATCCTATGATATCATGAGTGCCGGCGGGAGGAATGTGCCTGGGTATCCGGCGGGCTGCTTCCGCTTATAAAATAAATAAGATACAAACAAAAATAGGATCAAAAAATATTGAAGGAGACAAACGACAATGGCTTTATTAAAGAAATGGCGGGATATGGCATATTCGGAGACCGCGAACAAAGGCGACCTGCAGAGGCTGTGGAGTCGGTATTTTGAGGAGGAAAAGGGGATTTACGCACAGCTCCTGAAAAATCCGGATGAAGTGGTGACCGGTACAGTAAAGGAACTGGCGGAGAAGTATGATGTGACGATCATGACTATGACCGGTTTCCTGGACGGCATCAATGACAGCCTGAAGGAGCAGAATCCTATTGAAGAGATGGAAGAGGATACGGTGGTAAATCTCGGGTTTGAGAAGGAACTGCTGTATAAGAACATGGTGGCGGCAGGCGCCGACTGGCTTTACAATCTGGAAGAGTGGGAGCCGATCTTTGATGAGGAAAAGAGGAAAGAACTGTACAAGGAACAGAAATCTTCCACAACTGTTGTAAAAGAGGAAAAGATATATCCCAATGATCCCTGTCCCTGCGGCAGCGGTAAGAAATATAAAAAGTGCTGCGGCAAAGGGAAATGATAAAAGGACGGGAAGGAGCAGGAGATGGCGGAAATAGGAAAAAAGGAACAGCTTGTCTTTGAGATCACACAGCTTGAGTGGGATATGTTCCAGCACGTTTACAATACGGGAGGCAGGGCGTCCTGTCAGGATAATCCGGATACTTTTTTTAAGATGCGCATGAGCCAGTGGCTCGCCTATTCCGAGGAAGCGCTGGAAAGCTATAAAGAGGACTGCGTAAAGGCGATAGAAAACGGGGATAACCTGCTGTGGCAGAAATATGCCCGGATGATGGAGACTACTTATCCGGACGAGTATGAAAATGTAAAACAGTATCTGCCGGAGATCTCTGAAGAGAGCAGAGAGAAGATCGAGGAGATTGTAAAGATTCATATGGAATGGGATGCCTATATGGCGGAGCATTATCCGAATATCAGAAAGCGCGGCAGAGTGGCGACCACCGGGGAGGACGACCCGGCGGCAGGTTCGTCCACGGAGAGTTATCTGCGCTGTGAACTGATGTCCTATTCCGAGAAAACAAGGGATCTGATCTACAAAGAGACGAAAGAGGCTTATGCACAGGGGGAGAATACCCTGCGGGATATCATAGCAAATGAGACTCGGTTTTACGGGTATGAGACGCTGGATGAGGCGGAGAAAAAGCACGGGGAGATCGTAATATAACGAGGATTGATAACGGACGCCCGGATAAAAATATTCCTGCAGGGATTTTTTATCCGGGCGGTTTTATTGGTAGATATATTGTATTTTCCTTAAAATGCAGCTTATATTGATTAGATGATTCAAAATGGTGTTATGAACTTTTCTATATATTTTAATTTATTCTTGGATAGAAGGTGGATGTCAAAATGGTCTGACGAATTGCCTGCCCCGGGTTTTTGATAAGTTCCATGATCTGTTTGCCGGCTGTTTTTCCGACGGAGGCGGCCGGTTGTGTTATATAATTCATATACTTTAATGCAAAATTATTCCGATGCCCTTCATCCCATCCCAAAATCTCCATTTTCTTTTTTAGAACGGCACTGTTTTCGATTTGATAAAGGACGATATCTGTTGCGGTCATACTGTTTATAGCAACAATTGCCGTGCAGGGATTTGAAGGATCAGTAAAATAATTTTTCCAGCCATCAGCACCTTTTTCAAGTGTATCAAGATATTGGATGTGATCCGGGATGACTGGAAGGCCTGCATCCCGCAGAGCTGCTTTATAAGCTTCCGTTCTCTCAATGACTGTGGAAAGTCTTTTAATACCGCCGACAAATGCTATGTTAGAGTGTCCTCTTTTGATCAGATGGGTTACACCCTGGTACATTGAATCATAACTTGAAACCGTAACGCTGGAAAAAGGGCAGTTGGGTATGGAACGGTCTACACATACAAGGGGATACCCGTCAGGTATGCTTTTTATAATAGGCTGATAATCATCTGCTGTACTGGCGAGAACAATGCCGTCGACAATGCCGCTGCTTAAATTTACGATGTGTTCCAGTTCCAGTGCGACTGTTTCTTTGGTATTGGCTATTACAACATGATAACCTTCTTCCTTGACCACTTTTTCCAGATGATCAAAAATAAGAGAATAATACTCATTTGTAATATCAGGCGTAATAAAACCGACCAGTTTTTTCTTTCCGGTTTTCAGGCTTCTTCCCGCTTCATTCGGGCTGTAATTCAAGGCTTTAATACTTTCCATAACAAGTGCTGTAGTTTCAGGGCTTACATATCTGGTTTTGTTCAGAACATGGCTTACAGTGGCTGTTGATACGCCGGCATGTAAGGCGACATCACGGATTCCTGCTTTTTTCATAAAAATCTCCTTATATCATACGTAACAAAATAAACTGTTACGCAAACCTTTAAATTAAATCTATAATAGATGAAATTGAGTTGTTTGTCAATGAATATTCAAAGTAAATTAGACTAAGATGATGTGCATATTGCCCAAAAATGAATGCGATAATTTGTAGATTATTAATTATTGACAAATAGTGCATATACTAGTATGATGCATTTAAACGATTACGTAAACGTTTAAACAGAAAAGTTCAAAGGAGGACAAACAATTGAAAAAGAAAGTAGTTGCAATGCTGATGACAACAGTTATGGCGATTTCACTGGCCGCTTGCGGCGGAAGCCAGGAACCTGCAGATGCTGCAGCGCCGGAAGAAGGAACTGCTGCACAGGAAACAGAAACAGCACCTGAAGAAGAAGGAGATACCGTGGCAGAAGGCGAACCGCATGTTTTCGGCTATACCTGTATGGACCTGACAAATCCATTCCATATTGCCATGCGTGATGAATTTAAAGCGGTTATTGAGGGAAATGGCGATATATTTATAGATGTGGATGGAAAAAATGACCAGACAAAGCAGAATGACGCGATTGAGGATATGATCACACAGGGAATTGAAGTTTTATTTTTAAATCCTGTTGATGCAGCTTCCGTACAGCCGGCTTTGGAATCCTGTGAAGCAAAGGGCATTAAAGTGGTAAATGTTGACTCCGGTGTTGCAGATACTTCTAAAATTGCCACATATATTTCTTCTGATAATAGAGAAGCGGGAAGACAATGTGGTGAAAGCATTGTAGAAAGATATCCGGATGGATGCAACATTTGTCTGATTGATAATCCTCTGGCTGATTCTGTTGTGGAACGTGTGGCTGGGCTGGAAGAAGCAATTGATGGCACGGAATGTAAGATCATAGACAGAAAATCTTATTCTACAATGGATGCCGTACTTGGGGATGTGGAAGATCTTCTTCAGGCTAATTCAGATATTGACGTATTATGGGGACTTAATGATGACTTTGGTCTGATCATGCTTGGTGCGGTAGAATCTGCGGGACTTCAGGATGAGATTGATGTATATTCTGTAGATGGTTCTCCATCCGGTAAAACAAGCGTTCAAAACGGAGGCATGTATGCAACGGCAGCGCAGAGTCCGGTAGGTATTGCGGATAAAGCGATCGAGTGTGCGTATACTTTGCTGGAAGGCGGGACAGTAGATGCATATTATGCTCTGCCGACAACGCTGGTAACACCGGATAATGTAGCTGATAATGTTCCGGATAAATGGAATTAATAAAAGAAAAAAGAAAGGGCAGGCAAAGCTCCTGCCCTTTATAAATGGAAAGGAGGGGTATTTCTTGGCTCAAGAAGCATTGCTTTTGAAAATGGATCATATACACAAAAAATTTCCGGGCGTGTATGCGCTGAATGATGCGAAATTAGAATTAAGAGCAGGAGAAGTGCACGCTTTATTAGGAGAGAATGGTGCCGGAAAATCAACATTGATGAAAATTCTTGGCGGCATTTACGAGAAAAATGAGGGAGACATCTACATAGAAGGAAAAAAAGCGGATATTAAATCGGTAGAAGACGCCAGGGCGGCGGGAATCAGCATTATCCATCAGGAATTAGTTCTGGTTCCTTATCTTACCGTAGCTGAAAATATTTTTCTTGGAAGAGAAGCTCAGAAGAATGGCTTTTTAGACAGCAGGAAGATGATTCAGGATACACAGGCGGCATTGGATGATTTCGGGTTGAAACTGAATCCGAATTCCTTGATTGCTGATTTAAATATTGCACAGCAGCAAATGGTAGAAATTGTAAAGGCTATTTCTTTCAATGCAAAGATCATTGTCATGGATGAACCCACAAGTTCTCTCTCAGATACGGAAGTAGAAGGACTTTTTAAAAGTATCAGAAAACTGACGGCACGCGGCATCGGTATTATCTATATTTCGCATAGAATGGGTGAACTGGACGAGATCGCTGACAGGGTAACCGTTATGAGAGACGGCATGTATGTTGACACGAAAGTAGTGAAAGAAACACCGGGTGATGAACTGATCAGGCTGATGGTCGGACGTGAACTCACAAATTATTATACAAGAGACTATAACTCATCAAAAGAGATCGTTTTAAAGGTTGAAAATCTGTGCGGAGATAATTCGGATCATGTGAATTTTGAACTGCATAAGGGGGAAATTCTCGGTTTTGCAGGATTGATCGGGGCGGGGCGGAGTGAAACAATGGAAACGATCTTTGGACTTCGGAAAGCAGTTTCCGGTAAAGTGGTTTTAAACGGACAGGAGATTCAGGGGCTGCCCACGATTGAAATCATGAAAAAGGGAATCGGGCTTGTACCGGAAGACAGAAGGGATGAGGGAATTTTTCCTGATATGCCGACAAAATTTAATGTTACGTTAAAAGTGCTGGATGATTTCATCAGGATTATCCGCGTAAACGGCAGAAAAGAAGCAGAAATTTTCGACAAATGTGTGAATGATCTGGCAGTTAAGGTGGCGAGCGGCAAGACTCCGATCCGTAATCTTTCGGGCGGAAACCAGCAAAAGGCCATTTTGGGGAGCTGGCTTGCGGCAAATCCTTCCGTATTGATTCTGGATGAACCGACAAGAGGCGTAGATGTCGGGGCGAAGAGCGAAATCTATACTATTATGAACAACCTTGCGAAAGAGGGAGTTTCCATAATCATGGTTTCTTCGGATTTGCCGGAAGTATTAAATATGAGTGACAGGATCGCTGTTATGTGTAATGGCGCTGTAACAGGAATTCTGGATCACACAGAAGCAACACAGACGAAAATTATGGAAAAAGCAGTCCATTATTAAGGAGGGAACCATAGATATGAAAGCAGAAAACAGTTTGTTGGAAATAATAAAAGAGTATTTTAAAAGAAATGCAGGAATACTGATCGGGCTTATTGCGATTTGTATTATTGTAACATTGAATTCAGATAAATTTCTGACACAGGACAATATTATGAACGTCCTTCGTCAGATTTCTGCCAATATGTATCTGGCAAGTTCCATGCTGATGATTCTGATCGCGGGCGGTATAGATCTTTCCGTAGGTTCTTTGATAGCGTTGACAGGCGTTGTAGCAGGAACACTTGTGGCAAACGGCGTTCCGGTTCCCGTTGCTTTGATTTTGTGTCTTCTTGGAGGCGCGCTTTGCGGAGCTGTGAACGGAGCTATTTTGTCGACGACAACGCTTCCGCCATTTATCGTTACATTATCCATGATGAATATTTTAAGAGGGGCGACTTATGTATTTACAGGTGGGGCAACTGTCCGTATAGATGACAGGAACTTTATCAATGTGGGAACCGGTTATTTCACAATTATTCCGCTGCCGGTCATTTATATGTTTATTGTAATTCTTATAGTCTTTCTTGTACTCAACAAAACAAAACTTGGTCGTCATATTTATGCAATCGGCGGAAATCAGAAGGCGGCACAGTTCAGTGGTATCAGTGTCAGAAAAGTTCGTATGTTTGTTTATGTTTTCAGCGGTATCATGGCTGCTCTTGCAGGGATTGTGACCAGTGCCCGCAACTATTCAGGAAATCCGGTTGCCGGAAACGGTGCGGAAATGGATGCTATTGCAGCCTGTGTAGTAGGCGGCGCATCCATGGCGGGGGGGTATGGTTATATTGGCGGAACCCTGATCGGCGCACTGATCATCGGTCTTGTGAACAACGGACTGAACCTGATGAGAATCGACTCTTACTGGCAGATCATCTTCAAGGGTGTGATTATTCTGGTTGCGGTATACATTGATTATTTTAAAAATCTTAAAAAGAATAAAACAAATTAGGAGGCATTAACATGGCTTTTATGCAGTGCAATTTTTTTTCGCCTGCTCTGAATTATAGTACGAATATTAATGTTTTTGTACCAACTCCGAATTCAGATGAAGTATTGAATCATAAGACGGCGGATTATTTTGAGGAAGGCAACAAATTCCAGGTGTTGTATCTGCTCCATGGGGCTTATGGGGACTATTCTGACTGGTACCGGCTTACAAGTATTGAAAAATATGGTCAGACACATAAATTAGCGGTTGTTACGCCTTCTGTTTCCAATAGCTTTTATCAAGATATGTATCGCGGTTCGGCTTATCTGACCTATATACTGGAGGAGTTGCCGGCGTTTGTAAAATCTATTTTTCCGGTTAGTGATAAGAGAGAAGATACTTTTGTAGCAGGACTATCTATGGGCGGTTATGGAGCCGTAAAACTGGCTTTTGAGAAACCGGAACAGTATGGCGCATGTGCCAGTCTGTCAGGAGCATTGGATATTGTAAAGACAATGGAAATGGAAAGAAATAAAATAATAGAGGGACCGTTTCGCTGGGATGCTATTTTCGAATGTCCGGAGGGGCTTGAGGGTTCTGACGCGGATTTATTTGCGCTGGCAAAAAAGAGGATATCTGAGGGAAGAGAACTTCCGAAATTGTACCAGACGGTAGGAACGGAAGATTTTATTTATGAAGTGAATTTGAGTGCGAAAACAAAGTGGGAAGAGATAGGGATAGACTTTACTTTTGAGGAATATCCGGGTATCCATGATTGGGATTTCTGGGATACTTATATTCAAAGAGTGCTGGAGTGGCTTCCTTTAAAAAATGATTCGATAAAGGAGGCAGATTGAAGTGGCACATATCCAACTTAATTTTTATTCAAATGCTTTAAAAAAGAATGCAAATGTAATTGTGTTTATACCGACTGTATCAGCCGATGATTATTTAATGGGAGGTTCTGTCCGTTACGGACAGAAGGGCTTAAAATATCAAACGCTTTATCTTTTGCATGGCAGCTATGGCGATTATTTGGACTGGAGTCGTTTTACCGGCATTGAGAGATATGCACAGGATAAGGTATTGGCGGTTGTTATGCCGTCGGGCGAAAACAGCGGCTATGTAAATATGGCGTTTGGCGAAGCATATGAAACATATCTTACAAAAGAACTGCCGGAGTTTATGGAAAAAATGTTTCCGGTTGCGAAAAAGCGGGAGAATACCTTTATCGGCGGTCTTTCGATGGGAGGATACGGCGCTTTCCACTGTGCGTTAAAATGTCCGGAAAGATATGGCTGCGCAGTCAGTTTGTCAGGGGCGCTGGATATGCAAATGCTCCAGAATTCGAGAGTCCCCCACATTACAAATATGTCTTTAAATTATCGTAAAGCGGTTTATAAAGATTTCAATAAGATCAGAGGATCTGACGCGGACATTTTCTATTTGCTGGAAGAAGCTGTGAAAGGGCGAAAAGATTTACCAAAACTTTATATGGCATGCGGACAGGAGGATTTTATCTTTGAAGAGAATGAAAATTTCTACAATAAAGCAGAGAAACTGAGTGTTTCTGTAGAGTATATACGAGATCATGGCATCCATGAATGGGATTATTGGGATGTTCATATCCGGATGGCGCTGGACTGGCTGCCCTGCAAAAAGGATTTGGTAGAGGAATAAGCAGTAAAAAAGAAGAGTTCCTGATGCGGTTAGAGCTCTTCTTTTTTAAGTGCAAATGAATCAGATCCGTCATCGTTTTCCGGTTAGAAGTGCAGGCGGCGCCTTGCTTCTTCGCGGACTCTGGGAAGCAGGATGATCGTAACGATGGCGATGATGAAAACAACGCAGACGGTGAGCACAATGGCGGACCAGGTGATCCTCAGGGGGCTCTCCAGAAAGTTCCGGCACAGGAGTTCTATGCCGATACAGGATAAGGGGATCAGGGAAAAAATATAGAGTGTCACCGAGAAAAAGGAGTGGTTTATTTTCATTATCAGTAGCATAAAAGCTTCCAGCAGAAGCGTAAACAGGGCAACGATCGGCAGCCCCAGATAGTAGAGCCAGTCTGCGGAGCCGGTCAGGCGGGAGATCAGGTACAGGTAGAAGGATATGGAGAGTCCGTCCAGTAAAACGGCAAGGTAGGGCGAAAGCTTCCTGTAAAAGATAAAGGGAATGCAGATCACCCAGATGACCAGACAAAAGCCGATCACCAGAAGAGACCAGAGGTTTCTGGAGAAGACCAGCCTGTTTAACAGGCCGCAGGTGATGCTGATCGTAAGCAGGAGGATACTGACAAAGATCGCGGCATCCTTTCTGCGGACAGGTTCCACTTTTCCTTTCTGGGAGGGATAGGGAGAAGATGCCTCAAAATAAGGGATATTGTTGGGATCAAGGACCGGAGTGCTGCAGAGCGGGCATTTCTTTAAAGAAGGGTCCAGTTCTACTCCGCAATGTACACAATATGACATGATATATTACCTTTCTGTGTTGTCATTGTTTCTATTTTTATTTCTGTTCTTATTTCTGTTACGGAAGATCGTCTCAGGATGTTTCCCGGTTGCTTTCTATTGTTACATGGATACCGTCCCGTATCAGGCGGCGGAAGAAGTACCGTTCCACATCGGCTTCCTTGATGCTGCTGGCAAAACCGATGGTCAGGGTATCCTGAAAACTGATAATGGCGCAGTTGGTGCGGCGGGAAAAGGGCTGCCCCATACAGATATCAAACCGTTCCAGATAGGGAACCATATCTTCCGGCACTTTGAGCGCCCCCATATTCGTCAGCCCGGCGGAGGAGTTTTTATCCTGCACCCGGGTATAAAAAAGTCTGACCACAAAGTCTTTTAAAAACAGCGGGACGATCCGGATCAGCGGATGGCGCTGGGTAGCGGCATTGGTAGTGATGTCCCCCCGCAGAAATTTTTCGTTGATATAGTACTGCATGTAATTATGGACATGCAGGACGATTTCTTCAAAGCTGTATTCTCCGAGCCTTGGATCTACGGAAGGGTAGATCATCGTAATAAAATTCCGCAGCGTTTTGGAAGGGAAAAATCTGCGCAGATTGACCGGCATGGCGATTCTGACCGGCAGGCGTTTTAACGGTTTTTCACTTTCCTGTTTTTCTAAAAGGGCATAGAGCAGTACGGCGTTCAGGTATTCCGTGATGGTCACATGGTACTGCTTTGCCACGTTCTTAACTTCCGTGGAGGAAAGGATTCCGTTGATGATATTTAAAGTATAAAAGGGCTCCTTTGTGCCCCGCACCCGATAGGTCTTTTCGCTGGGCCTCGGGGGCCGCACATTGGCGTTGGAATAACGCATATAGGCGTCTTCGAGTTCCCCGGGATCCGGTTCCTCATGAATATCAAGTACAAAACCGCCGCATTTGATGGAAGCGCCCAGTTCTCTTAGATATTGTGCGGTGATCGTCTGTAAAAGATACATGCCGCCGGTACCGTCTCCGAGAGAATGATGCGCTTCCAGAGAGATCCTGCAGTCATAATAGTATATACGCAAAAGATAACGGTTGTTAGCTTTAAAAGGCATAGGCATACAGGGATTATTGATATCCCGCTGTACGAAAGGCCCGGGCCTGTTGTTCGGCTCTAGGTAGCGCCAGAACAGTCCTTTTCTGATGGCGGATTTATAGGTGGGAAAGCGGGGAAGCGTTTTATCTACCGCTGTCTGAAGAATATCCGGTTTCACAGGCTCTTTTAAGAGAACGGAAAGCCGGTATACGGAAGAAAAATCCCGACGCTGCAATGTGGGATATACGATCGCCGATAAATCCAGTTTATACCAGGTGGTCCGCACCGGTTTTTTTGCATGTTTGTTTTGTCTCATATAAACAGTATACCCTAAAAACCGGGAGTGTGGCAATGAAAAACAGGAAAAAGTTTACACTCATAAATTTTTTAGAAATTTTTTGAAAAATGTCAAAAGCTATTGAAATTAAGAGGAAAATCATACATACTAACATAGGTGGCTTTCTGTTATTGCCCGAAAGAATAAATAACTAGTGTTATGAATAGATTGGAATTATGATATATGGCGATCAGCAAAAAAAATCAGGGCCTTTTAAATCTCGTAAAGAGAGTGCATGGCGTTGTGGAAAATGTGGATATTGAAAAACACCGGCAGTCTCAGGATCAGCTTGGCGCATTATTCGGACAGAATAAGGCGATTCTGATCAAGGAAGTGGATATTGACGGGATGTACGCGGAATGGCTTTGTGTCAACAGGGCGCATATGAAGAAGTATGTGATCCTGTACTGTCATGGCGGCGGATACGCTACAGGCAGCAGCCTTTACGGCAGAACGCTGACCACCAGGCTGGCTTCTTCGACTTCCATGGATGTGCTCAGTTTTGATTACCGTCTTTCGCCGGAGAATCCCTATCCTGCGGCAATCGAAGATGCGATGACGACCTGGAACCATCTGATGATGTTCGGCTATGGTGCGAGGGATGTGATCCTGGCGGGGGATTCCGCAGGCGGCAACCTTGCCCTTGCGCTGACCCATCAGTTAAAAAAGGAAGGGAGGCTCCTGCCGAGAGGGATCGTTCTGCTTTCCCCCTGGACGGATATGACCGGTTCCGGAAAATCCCATCAGACAAAGGAGGGGATCGATCCGGTATTGAATGCCGCTTATATCGAGGGAGCGATCGAAAATTATCTGGGGAAAGATTATTCCAGAGAATTGTTGAGAGATCCGTCGGTTTCCCCGCTGTTCGGGGACTTTGCGGGATTTCCGCCGACCTATATCCAGGTGGGGGATCAGGAAATCCTGCAGAGCGACAGTGTGCTGCTATATAAGAAAATGCAGCAGGCGGGCGTCAATGTGACACTGGATGTTTTTAAGGGCATGTGGCATGTGTTCCAGATGTCCCCTTTCAAGACGGCAACGGAAGCCATGGATAAGAATGCGGAATTTATATTCAGTATATGCAGGTAGAGAGGGAAGTTGTGTACCGGCAGGAAAGCTGCGGAACCGGAATAAACCGAGCTGAAAGCGCGGGATACGAACAAAAAGCGAAGCGTTTGCGAGTCAGAACAGGAGTTATTTTATGGAAATGGAATTTTTGCGGAAACTTCCTACTCCTTCGGAAATCAAGGAAGAGTTTCCTTTACATAAAGAGATGGAACGGATCAAGGAGGAAAGGGATGTTGTTTTAAAAAATATATTCGAGGGTAAAGATGACAGATTGCTGCTGCTCATCGGTCCCTGTTCGGCGGATAATGAGGACGCCGTGCTGGATTATCTTTGCAGGCTGCGGAAAGCGGCGGAAAAGGTCAGGGATAAGATTTTTGTGGTGCCCAGAATTTATACCAACAAGCCGAGGACCATCGGGGCGGGCTATAAGGGGATGCTGCATCAGCCGGACCCGGAGCGGGGAACGGATATGTTAAAGGGGATTATTGCAATCAGGGAACTGCATATGCGTGCGGTGAAGGAGACCGGTTTTACCTGCGCGGACGAGATGCTGTACCCGGAAAACCACCGTTATTTATCGGACCTTCTCGCCTATGTGGCAGTGGGGGCGCGTTCCGTGGAGGATCAGCAGCACCGGCTCACAGCCAGCGGGCTTGGGATTCCCGTGGGGATGAAAAATCCCACAGGGGGCGACCTGACTGTGATGATGAATTCCATCATCGCGGCACAGAGCAGCCATACTTTCCTCTACCGGGGCTGGGAGGTGCGCACGGAGGGAAATGCCTGCGCCCATGCCATTTTACGGGGATATGTGGATAAATTCGGCAGGAATATGCCCAATTATCATTATGAAGATCTGCGGCGCGTGCTGGAGATCTACCATGAACGGGAGTTTCAGAATCCGGCGGTGGTGGTGGATACCAACCACTCCAATTCAGGCAAGGAATTTATGGAACAGATCCGCATCAGCAAGGATGTGGTGCACAGCTGCCGTGTGTCCGGGGAGATCCGGCGTCTGGTGAAAGGGCTGATGATAGAGAGTTATATCGAGGACGGCGCGCAGAAGGTCGGCGGACACTGTTATGGAAAGTCCATCACCGATCCGTGCCTCGGATGGGATAAATCGGAGAGGCTGATCTATGAACTGGCGGAAGAATGGTAGGGAAGGAGTGGAAAACAAGTGGTATTCAGCAGTCTGGAATTTCTGTTCCTGTTCTTACCCCTGTTTTTGCTCGTATACTACCTGCTGCCCCTGAGAGGAAAAAATATCTTTCTGTTTCTCGGGAGTCTGGTCTTTTACGGTTTTGGGATAGCCTGGAACATTTATTATCTGGTGCTTATCATTGCCTCTGTCCTCCTGAATTTTCTGGCGGCAAAGGGGATGGAGCACTGCAGAAGAAAAAACAGAATACGAAGGGGAGAGGAAACGGCGGGAAAAAGCAGCATGGGCGAAAAAGTAATCCTGACTCTGAGCCTGTGCTACAATTTCGGTCTGCTCCTGTTCTTTAAATATGCAGGATTTTTTGTGGAGAATATTATCCTGCCGATCGGGATCAGCTTTTATACGTTTCAGATCACTTCCTATCTGATCGATGTATATCGGAGAAAAACAAGGCCGGAGCAGGATGTGATCCGTCTGGGGGCATACCTGACCATGTTTCCGCAGTTGATCGCCGGTCCGATCGTCAATTACAGCGAAGTTTATAAACGGCTCAGAAAAAGAAAGATTACACTGACAGGCTGCAATCACGGCCTGCAGTATTTTACGCTGGGACTGGGGTTCAAGGTGCTCCTTGCCAACCAGCTCGGCAATCTCTGGGAGGATATCCAGACCATCGGTTACGAGAGCATATCGACACCGCTGGCATGGCTCGGGATTCTGGCATACAGCCTGCAGATCTATTTTGATTTCTACGGTTATTCGCTGATGGCGGTGGGGCTTGGAAAGCTTCTGGGTTTCCGGTTCCCCGACAATTTCCGGCAGCCTTATATGTCGCTGTCCATGACGGAGTTCTGGCGCAGATGGCATATCACGCTGGGGCGCTGGTTTCGGGAATATGTGTATATTCCGCTTGGCGGCAACAGAAAGGGAAAGGTACGGCAGTTTTTTAACCTGCTCATCGTCTGGCTTCTGACAGGGTTCTGGCATGGCGCGAACTGGAATTTCCTTCTCTGGGGGCTTTTGCTGTTTCTGATCATTTCGGTGGAAAAGGCAGGGCTTATAAAAGTACTGGAGCGGTGGAAAATACTGGGGCATCTTTATATGTTTTTTCTGATTCCGGTGAGCTGGGCGGTCTTTGCCATCACAGATCCTGTTATGCTGCAGGTTTACTTTCTGAAACTGTTTCCCTTTATCGGGGGAGCGGGGAACCAGGGCGTTGTATTTTCGGGAGATTTTGAAAAGTATATTAAAATATACGGTATCGGGCTGGCGGCAGGATTGGTCTGCTGCAGCGGTCTGGTGGAAAAAATCTTTATGAAATGGAGAAATAAGCTCTGGATGTCTCTTTTACTGCTGATCATTTTCGGTGCGGCGGTCTGGTGCATGTACCGGGGACTGAATGATCCGTTTTTATACTATAGATTTTAGGAATGACTGGAGAAAAATATGCGGAAATATCATTATCTGGTCTTGTTTATGATTGGATTTCTTGTGCTGTGGCCGTTTATGCTGCACAAGCTATATATAGAACAGGCGAAAAATACGGAAACTTTTGTGGAACAGGCGCAGGCGGAGGGCGCTGCGGAGCCTGAGAGCGGTGTTTATGATGTGTCAGGGGGGGAAGCGCAGGAAGAGGAGAACAAAGAGGCGGCGAAAGAAGGATCTTCCGGGCAGACGGATGCAGAGCAGGAGACAGAAGAGGATACGGATCTGACAGAAGAAACGGAAGAGCCGGAGGAAGCGCAGGAGGACGAAGAGGCGGAAAAAGAGCTGGAGCCGGAAGAATTTTTTCAGGATACACTGTTTATAGGGGATTCCCGTACCATGGGTCTGGCGGAGTATGCGGATATCGGCGGCGCGGTGGTCTTTGCCAATACGGGCATGAATATCTACCGGCTTTATTCTCTGAAAAACGCGGTGCATGATCAGGAACCTTATCTGGAAGATATACTGGCAGAAAAACAATACCGCAAGATTTATCTGATGCTGGGGATCAATGAGCTGGGGTACGATGCGGAGCAGACCGTAAAACGCTATGAAGAGGAAGTGTTAAAGCTGAGTGAGCTGCAGCCGGAGGCGAAGATCGTGCTGGAGGCAAATCTTCATGTGACAAAGGAGCGTTCGGAGCGTGATGCGATATTCAATAATGAGAATATTGACAGGATCAACGGAAATATCCGGCAGATCGCGGAAAAACACGGATTTTCCTATATCGATGTGAATGAAATATTTGATGATGAGACAGGCGCCTTAAATCCGGAGTGTACCCACGACGAGGTGCATGTGCTGGGGAAATATTATCAGCAGTGGGCGGACTGGATCAGGGAAAACGGGATTTAATAATCAAAGAAGAAATATAAATAAAAATCTTTTTGAAACTTTTAACAGGGCGTATCCGTCTAATGGGTACAGATCTGGAAAAAGAGTTTTAAAAAGATTTTTTTAATGATACGGAACTGGAAGAAGAGCAGGAGGCGGGAATGGTAGAGAAAGAAAAACTGGTTCAGGATACCCTACTGAAACATTACGAGAGTTATTACAGGCTGGCATACAGCTACGTGCATCAGGAGGCGGATGCTTTGGACATCGTACAGGAAGGGGCGTATAAAGCCATGCTGAAGGCGGATACACTGCGGGAGGAGAGTTATGCGGGAACCTGGATATACCGTATTATGATCAATGAGGCGAAGGAATATTTGAGAAAAAACAGAAAAGAGTACGCAGAGCCCGGGGAGATACCGGCGGAGGAGGAGCGGTACGGGGATCTGGAACTGAAGGAGGCGGTGGATCAGCTGCCGGCGGAGGAGCGGGAGCTGATCATTCTGCGGTTTTATGAGGATAAGCAGCTTTCGGAGATCGCGGAGATCCTGCAGGAAAATTTGAGTACGGTAAAAAGCAGGCTTTACAGGACCTTGCGGAAACTGCGGGAAGAGCTGGAGGTTATGGCATAGAGTGAAGGCCGGCGGATGAAGCAGAAACCGGAAACCGGAGGATGTATCACGGAAACCGTGAAGCATCGTTTTGTTCCATAAAACAGAAGTTGATTTAAATATAGTATATTAATCGTTGCGGCATCCCGGAAACGGGAAGAAAGGAAGATATCATATGAAAGATCCCAGAGATATAGAAGAAAGGCTGGCAGAGGGGCGAAAAGACTATCAGAAGATCCCTGTGCCGGAAGAAGCGAGGGCAAGAGTGGAAACCGGTATCATGCGGGCGAAGGCGGAGAAGGAAGAGCAGATAGGGAAAGGGACGGAAAGAGGACATGAAAAACCGGAAAAACAGGAAGCAGGAGGAAAAAAGAATATGAAAACCAATCAAAAGAAAATAATAATATTCCGTATCGCGGCGGCGGTGGCAGCAGCGGCGGCGGTCCTTGTTATTCTGCCGAATACAGGGGCGGTGGCGGCTCATGCCATGGGTTCCATTCCTGTGGTGGGAAAGCTGTTTCAGGCGGTAACATTCCGGGATTACCGGTATGAAAGCAACCGGTTTGACGCCGATGTGGAGGTGCCCCAGATCGTGGTGGACGACATGGCAGAGGAAGAGGAGCAGACATCCGGACAGGAAGCGGAAAAGGATACCGCGGAGGGACAGAAAAAGGAAGAGGCTTCCGATGAACTGCAGGGAACGCTGGAACAGATCAACTTTGATATTGAAGAGGTGACAAACCGGCTGATCGGGGAGTTTCAGGCGTCGGCGGATCTTGGGGAAAGCTACGGCTCACTGGAGATCCATCATGAAACGGTGACAAATAATGACCGTTATTTTACGCTGAAGCTTTCCATCTATCAGGGGGCGGGCAGCGGCTTTGAATCCTATAAATTTTATACGATCGATAAAAAGACCGGAAAACAGATTCAGCTTGGGGATCTTTTTCAGGAGGACAGTGACTATAACGAGAGGCTCAGCGAGAATATCAAAGACCAGATGCGGGCAAAGATGAAAGAGGATGAGAACAGTTTTTACTGGGTGGATTATGAGGATGTGCCCGAATGGAATTTTGAGAGGCTGAAGGATGACCAGAATTTCTATTTTGACGAGGCGGGAAATATTGTAATCTCCTTTGATGAGTACGAGGTGGCGCCGGGATATATGGGAGCATCGGAATTTACGGTAGAGCTGGAAGTCTTTGAGGATATTTTAAAGTAAGGCGGGGGAAATTCGGGTTCTGGTAAAAAATGCCTGCCATATACGGTAATTCTCAAAGTAAAATAACGGACAGGGGCGGAAAGATCATCCATGACGAACTTTCCGCCCCTGTTGTAAAACATCCCCCTGTTATCTGCTCACATTCCGGCAGAAGCTGATAAAAGTCACCGCAAAATAGACCAGATAAATACCGAAAAACAGCGCGGTGCTCTTTAGGAAGAAAGAGCCGGGGGATACCGGCACACCGGTCGCAAAGACAAAGAGTTTCCCTGCGAAGAGCATCATTTTTCCGCTGATCAGGACGGCAAGCAGGGCGGGGCAAAGATAGCATGCCGCAAGCTGCCTCAGGATAAGGCGGTGGATCCCGGATTCCTTTACCCCGAGCCTGGACAGGATATCGTAATGGTATCTGCAGCGAGCCGAATCGCTGAGCTGCTGTACGGACAATACGGTCACTGCCACGCATAAAAAGACCAGTCCGATATAAAACAGCGGGATCATCAGGGCGGCAAGCATATAAGTGAGGGAGGATCTGAGGTTTTCCCTCACTTCGTTGACGGCGTTGAATACAAGTATGGTATCCGAACCATAACATCTGTTACCTTTCAGGGCGGGACTGATATCAGTTCCCCCGATCATGGTGTCGTTTATTTTGTCATATCTCAGTTCATTCAGTTCTTCCCGCAGAGTGAGAGGGGCGGGGCCGTTTATATCCAGAGCGAGTTCCGCGTAATAGGGGTACATGCGGGCGAGTACCTGATCCGGCACGACGATCAGATAGTCGCCGCCGTTATGTCCGTCCTGCGAAAAGGGGTCTGTGTAAATGCCGCCGCAGGAAAGGGACAGGCTGCCGTCCGCATCGGCAAGTTTCAGGTCATCGCCGACGGAACGTACTTCTTTTTCCAGCCGGAGCTTGATCTGCAGGGCATATTCCGTATCGCTGAGATTTATCTCCTCGTAGCCCAGCATGGCGCGCAGTGTATTGTAGTCGGAAAGCCCCATGTAAGTGTCATAGGTGCAGTATACGCTTTCGTTTTCCAGTTTTTGCCTGATCTTATCCATGTCAGGGGTGCCGTCTGGATTTTGGAACATGGTGCCCCATGCCTGAAGATGGGTCAGCATCCAGGCATTTACCCGGTTCCCGCCGTCGGTGTAAATACGATAGGGGAAGAGATCCTGTATCTCCGTTCTTTTTTCCAGAAATTGTATCTCATCCTGAAAATCATCCGTCGGATCGGGACTGTAGAGCAGGATATCAAAAGGAAATTTATATTCCAGCAGAGAATTCTGCCAGGCGCTGAACATCAGGGCGATGGAAGATCCCATCAGAGCCAGTGTGAAAAGCGCGGTCAGGGTTCCCAAAGTAAACTGCATGGTGCGGATCTTTCCCGAAAACTGCCGGAGCAGAAACAGGTTCTGTCCCCTGTAGATCCTTTTGCCGCCCTTTCGGATATAGCAGATGATCCGGGCGGAGAGGCCGATATAAAACAGATAGATCGTAAGGACCAGCCCGATCAGAAACAGGCAGATCTGGATGTCGTTTGAGAGTACGCCGAAGAGCGCCCAGAAAAGGAACAAAAACAGAATGGACAGGGGCATGAGAAATTGTTTCAGCGTCTCATGCTTTTCTCCGATCTGTTCGTTGCGGCGCTCCGCCTCCAGCAGGTCATGAATATTCATTTTTTTGAATTTCCGACGGCAGCGGAACAGGGAGACGATAAAACAGCAGCCGTAACACAGCAGGGTCATGATAACGGTGCCCGGATGGAGCGCGATATGGAGATGGTAAGTCATCCGGAGCATGGAAAACAGGATTGCCATCAGAATCTGCTGAAGCAGGATGCCAAAGCCCATGCCGAGCAGCAGGGAAAAGCTGCCGAGCAGGATGTTTTCCTGCAGGTACAGTTTTGCTATTGTGCCCTTTTTCATGCCGAGCAGGAGGTAGATGCCGAATTCACGGCTTCTTTTTCCCATCATAAAGCGCACCATATAACCGATCAGCCATGCCGTGATCCATACGATAAATACGGTGGCAAGTACCACAAGCACTTCCAGCATATCTTCCGCATCGTAGTATTTTCCGGCTTCATTCTGAAAGAGCAGACTGTTAAAGGTATACATCAGTGCGCTGATCAGGGACATGGTGAGCAGATAGACCAGATAGTCTCTGGCGGAACGTTTCATATTTCGGAAAGCCAGTTTACTGAGCATCGGGCAATTCACCTCCTGTCAGGGAAAGTACGTCCAGAATTTCCTGTAAGAAAAATTTACGGGGTTTTCGGGCGCGGATCAGTTCATGGAATATTTTTCCGTCCTTTAAAAACAGGATACGGCTGCAGTAGCTGGCGGAAAAGGCGTCGTGGGTTACCATCAGGATGGTTGCGCCGAGTTTTTGGTTGAGGCCGGTGAAGGTCTCTAGCAGGGTGCGGGAGGAGCGGGAATCCAGCGCGCCGGTGGGTTCATCCGCCAAAAGCAGCACGGGATCGTTGGCGAGAGCCCTGGCGCAGGCGCAGCGCTGTGCCTGCCCGCCGGATACCTGATAGGGGAATTTTCCGCGGATCTCTTCGATGTGCAGCAGATTCAGCAGCCTGTCGCAGGTTTCCCGTATTTTCTTTTTGCCGCCGCCCTGCAAAGTCAGGGCAAGGACAATGTTTTCCTCGATGGTCAGTGTATCGAGCAGGTTGTACTGCTGAAAGATAAAGCCCAGATTGTGCTTTCTGAATTCCGAGAGGGCATCTTCGGAAAGGGCGGTAATATCCGTGTTTTCGTAGAAGATGTGTCCGGAACTTACCCGGTCGATGGTGGCAAGGAGGTTAAGGAGCGTTGTCTTGCCGGAACCGGAGGCGCCCATGATTCCCACAAATTCCCCTTGATTTACGGAGAAACTGAGTCGGTCTATTGCCTTTGTCACGTGGGAAGCGGTGCCGTAATATTTTTCGATGTCGCATACTTTGATATAATTGTTCATATGTTACCTCGCTTCTGTGTTTAGTTTCTGCACTGCCGTTTTGTATCATACAGGTTTGCGGATGCGGCGCAGACAGGAACAGCGGTTTTTCCGCTGTTGCTTCGGGATAATGTTATGATAGCACAGGGGGCGGGAATTTTGATATAAAGACAGATTAAAGTTATCTTACAGTTTTGAAAGGAAAACGGGAAGTCGTGAGCGATGAAGGACTTGCGGGGGCCAATCGGGAGCGGCGGAGCGGTTAACATTTCAGGATTTCCACAAATACGATAAGCGCCGTCAGAAGGAGCGGAACGATATATTTCCGCGGATGGTGCCACAGGCCGCTTTCCGTTTTCCAGTTCCGGATCGGGAAAAACCATTCCAGAAGGACGGACAGAAGGGCGTTTAAAATGGCAAACAGCAGGGCACAGCCGGCGTCTGTGATATGGATGCTGCCGTTTATAATCTGCCAGGCGCACAGATAGACGGAGAGGATGGAACAATTGACGGCGGAAAGAAACAGACAGTAGGGCAGGCAAAAGCGCTTTTGCTGTCCCGGCAGAGCCCGGATGGACTGCTCAAGGTCCGGCGAGCCCGAGAGCAGGGTACAGAGCGGCGTGTTCAGGCAGAGCATGGGAAAGCCGAAGGAAAGAAGGGGCAGTTCTTCTGATGATCTAAACAGCAGCGGCAGAAAGCAGGCGGCAGCGCACAGCCCGGCTGTGTTAAGCAGGTGATTTTTATTCCGGCGAAGATACCGGAGCAGATAGAGCAGGAAACTCCCCCCGGCTTTTGTGTACCGGATGGGTTTCTTTTGCACCGGCAGATGATACAGGCGATAGGCATCGGCAAAGGATAAATATAACAGCGCCCCGGCGGAACCTGCCAGCGCCATTGCCGGGACTGTTTTCAAAGAGCGGATCAGAAAGAGCACGCCGGGAATACAGAGTATCCGGAACAGAGAGGAAAATAACTTCTTTTTTTTACACAGCAGAAAAACTGCAGCGGATACAAGGCAGGCATGAACGCCGCAGAGAAGGGCGGTCAAAAGTTCTGATATATTCCATGCGGAGACTGCAAAAAATATACTCCAGAGAATTGCTGTTTTGGTGGTAAGGGTATATCCGGACAATGCAAAGACAGCGGAAAACACCAGGTTTTTGCGGTCAAAGGGAACAGCCAGCATGCCCTGCAGTATTTCGGAAAGCCGGTTTCCGCAGAGGGTCTGCCACATAACGGATACGCTGAAGAGCGTAGATGCAAGATACAGGATAAACGGCGCAACAGTCAGTCTGATCCCGGCTGTATGAAGGGCGAGGAACAGGATAAAGGCTGTCAGCAGGCTTTTGGAGATGCTTTCGTATCTGGCGCCGCAGAGTTGTCTCAAAATGGTGTTGAAAAGGTTCATGGTCTCAATGCCTCCCGGATGGAATCAGGTTTTGTTTCCTTTGTGATAAAACTTTTGGTGATCTGCCCCTGTTCCAGTACCAGTATCCGGTCCGAGGTAAGGCAGATGCTCTCGAGAATGTGGGATGAAAAAAGTACCGTGCCGTACTGCCGGTAGCCGCTGATCAGCTGATAGAGGTATTCGGCGCTCTGAAAATCGAGGCCGTTTACCGGTTCATCCAGTAAGAGCAGGGCGGGATGCAGGGCAAAGGCTGTGATCAGAAATACTTTTTTCAGATTGCCGGTGGAAAGCTCCTTTAACAGTGTATCCGTATATTTTTCAAACTGAAAGCCTTCCACCAGCCCGGAAACATCCGGCAGCGGCATGCTGTAGGATGCCGCCGCATAGGCGAGATATTCCCGGAAGGTGAAATACGGAAAGGAACGGTCTTCCGCAAATACGATATATCTGTTTTTCAGAAAGTCTTTATCCCGGAAGGAAAAGGGAGATCCCTTAAAGAGCAGGCTTTCTTGGCGGAAGTTTTTTAAAAGGCCGGCAATGGTCCTCATCAGTGTGGTCTTTCCGGCGCCGTTGAGCCCGATCAGCCCGACCGCCTCGTTTGAGGCAAGGTTCAGCGAAAAGCCGTTGAGCACCGGGGTATCCGGTGTGTACCAGATACGCATATTCCGTATGGAAAGAAGGGAAGGATTCTGCATGGTATCTCACTCCTTTTCTTCACTGCTTTTTTTATGGAGCGACCGGGCGGAGAGCGAAAACATGCCCCCGAGCATGAGATAGAGCAGGGCGAACGGGATGTTCGCTGTGATAAAGCAAAAGATCATGCAGACCAGAAAAAGAATACCAAGTATCAGACGAAAATAATAGTGACGCATAGTTGTTACCTCCTCGGAATGTGTTTTGTTTGTTGTATCTGTATCATATCCGAAAAAGTAAGGCTGTGCGGAAGTGTCCGCAAACGGCAGGTTTTTGACCGCGAACGGAGAGAAAGGATTACGGGGCGGCGGGCACGCCCTGATAGGAGAGGGTGACGACAGCCGTAAAGGTATCCCTGGTGCAGGAAGTCTGCAGGATGCCGTCATATTTTTCCGAGGCACTTTGGACGCTTTTCAGCCCCCATCCGTGCAGTCCGCCCCCGGTCTTTGTTGTTTTGAGGGAATCTTTTTCCCGGACGGGCGGGATAGAGAAGCTGTTTTCCGCTTTGATGACCAGCATTTGATGGATGCGGCGGATGGTAAGTGTGATAAACCGCCGATTCGGGTCCGGCACCTGCCCGGCGGCTTCCAGGGCATTGTCCAGCAGGTTTCCCAGTATGGCGCACAGATCAACGCTTTTGATGTCTGCCCGGCGGGGGAATTCTGCCTGTACCCGGAAGGATATGCCGGCGGCTTTTGCGGCGGCGGCTTTGCTGCCGATCAGATAGTCTGCGGCTTCATCGCCGGTCCATACCGTATCGGTGATTTCCGCTATAGGCGCCTTAAGCGCATCCAGATATTGTATGGCCTCCTCTGTTTTGCTGTGGGAAAGAAGCCGGCGGAGGACGCCGATATGGTTGTGGAGATCATGGAAAAGCCTGGCGTTGACGGCATAGGCGTTGTTTAAAGCGGTATAGTCGCGCTCTAAAAGTTCAGCCTGTTCTGCCTGTAATCGGGCAAGTTCTTTTTCCGTCTCGTACTGGCGGCGCATATGGAATACCAGTATGCCGGACATCAGGACGACGGACAGGATGATCCACATATCCAGCGTATCGTCAGGGATGGGGATAACGGTCTGTTCGGAGAGCGTTATAAGAGCCAGAAAACCGGTTACTGCGACAGCGCAGGAGAGGCGGGGCATTGCCTGCAGGACATTGGACTTACTGTTTATAAAATATACTGTAAAAACAATAAGAAGCGCATGAAGCGACAAGCCCGCAGACAGGGAGATTCCCGAAGAGGGAGCGGGAAAAGCCGGTGCATGGAACAATACGCCAGCCCATGCGGTGAACAGAAACAGCCACAAGGAAACGGCTGTTTCATAAAAAATGCCGAGAAACAGGCTGATTCTGGTGTCTGCGCGCAGCAGAAGGCGGGCGCAGAGCGTGATCCAGAGGACTTCCGATGCCGTGCGGTAAAATTCCGGCAGATTCCAAAGAGACTGAACGGCCCGAAGGACTAAGGCGCCGATCAGGGCGGCGGATAAACCGGCACAGAAAGGTATCTTGCGGAATGTACGGCAAAATGTGCTGCTGTTTTGGGGCGGAGCGGCAGGCGGAAGGGATGCCGGATCTTTTGCGGCATTTGTGCCGGCTGTCAGACACAGGCACAGGAAGATCCGTACACTGCTTAAAATAATATGGAACAATATAAAAATAACATCTGTCATATATGCATCCCCCAGTAGCGGCAGATCTGTTCCTTGACATCCTGCAAATGGGAACGGCTGACGGGAAGAGAGGTGCCGTTTTTCAGGACAGCCATACCGTTTCTGATCTGCATGACGTGGATCAGGTTGACGATAATGCCGCGGTCGATAAAGATAAATTCCTCCGTTCCCAGCTCTTCATAGACCTGCTGCAGGCTTTTTCTCACTTTGGAACAGCCCCCGGAAGTGGTGATGGCGGCGTTTTTTCCGTCCCGCTCGATGTAGAGGATATCCCTGCAGGGAATCTTTTCGAGGCGGCTGTTTGTCTGTATGGTGTAGGTTTTTCCTTCTTCGAGTACAATCAGCTTCACCGCGTCGGTGATGGCGGCAGGCAGGCGCCGGGCGGTATCATCCTTCGGTACATACCGGAAGATGGACAGTTCAAAAGCGTCTATGGCATATTCGATATGGGAAGTGATGAAGATGATCTTAACCTGCGGCAGATAAGGCTTTATCTTTTCCGCGATCTCCATGCCGGTACTGCCCGGCATTTCGATATCCAGCAGGATCAGGTCGAAGAAAAAGCGGTCTTCCGTTATGTCGTAAAACAGGTTGCCGCTGGCGGTATAGAGCGTAATTTCCCCCGGGCTGCCGCACTGTTTCAGACAGGACTCGGCAATTTCTTTATGAGCCGTAACGGCTGTTTTGTCATCATCGCAGATCGCTATATGCAGCATAAGAACACCTCGCTGGTATTATACTATATTCCGGCGGATATCTCAATCCGTAACAGAGAAACCGGAGGCTGAACGGTTACATGCGGTCTGCAGGCAGTCAACCGGGGGGCGGACCGTTATGGCTGCTCAGAGGAAAGGTCAGCAGCATTTTTGTTCCCTTCCCGTATTCGGACTGTGCCGAAAGGGAGATGCCGAGCCTGCCGCAGAGTTTTTTACATAAATACAGTCCCATGCCGGTGGCTTTTTCATGATCCCGTCCGTTGCTGCCGGTAAAGCCTTTTTCAAAGATCCGGGGAAGGTCTTCGGCGGGAATGCCGGTTCCGTTGTCCTCCAGGATCAGGGTTATGTTGTTTTTGCCGCGGTGTGTCTCAAAACGAAGGACGGGGGTGTCGCCCCGGTATTTCACACTGTTTAATATCAGCTGGTTCAGGATAAAAGAGATCCATTTTTTATCGGTAAATACCTGATCGCCGCACAAAACCTCCGCCCGCACCTGATGCCGGATAAGTAACAGGTGTTCTTTTTCCAGCACTTCATAAACAACCTCCTTCAGATCGGTTTTCCGTATCAGATAGTCTTTATAGACCTGTTCGGAACGGGCGTGATAGAGGATGAGATCCACATAGTTTTCGATCCTGCCGTTTTCCAGACTGATTTTGCGGAGCACTTCGGAGATAGCAGGCGTTATGGAATCGCCGGAATCGGATAACAGACGTTTTGAACTGCCGGAGGAATCATCGGCGGCAGTCTTTCTGATGTTTTCGCTCAGCAGAGTGATGGCGGTGATAGGGGTTTTGATCTCATGCACCCAGCTTTCCAGATAGTCCCGGTAGTCCTGCTGCGCATCCTCCAGCGCGTGGATCTTTTCGATCACGGCTTTATTGGATCTGCGGAGCATATCCCGGTAAAGCTTATCCTCCAGCAGACAGGAAGCCGGCAGAACCTCGCCCAGCAGATAGGGCTTGTCCATATGGTTCAGTATGTCGGCGGCTTTCCGGAAATAATGCCTGCGCTGCAGATAAAAGGAAAAAAGAAAGAGGGAAAGGATCATAAGCCAGACGATGCAGATCAGCGTGATATTTGCGCCTGCATAGCCTGTGATATGTAAAAAGCCGGCGAGCAGGGACATGCACGTAAGGTGCAGCAAAAGCAGGAGAGATCTGTCTTTTAAAAATGCGGAAAGTTTCATATGCGGTACCCCATGCCTCTCTTAGTCTCGATAAAATCATCAAGTCCTGCGGATCTGAGTTTTTCCCGGAGCCTTGTGATGTGGACGCTCAGGGTGTTGTCATCTAAAAAGATATGGTTTTCCCAGAGATATTCCACCAGATCAGCCCTTGCGACGAAGTTTCCCGCGTGTAAAAACAGAAGGTGCAGGATCTTCATCTCCGTTTTGGTCAGGTCAAGGGAATGCCCCTGATAAAGCAGGCGGCATGCCCCGGGCTCCAGCGCCGCATTTTTGTGGGTGAGCGGGGCGTCTTTTCGGAAAGGGACATTTTTGGCGGAGCGTTTTAACACCGCGCCGATGCGGGCGAGCAGGAGGGCAGGCTGAAAGGGTTTGGTGATATAGTCGTCGGCACCCTTTAAAAAACCCGTCAGTTCGTCCAGGGAATCTGTGCGGCCGGTCAGGAAAATGACAGGGGTGTCAGTCCGGGCGCGGATCTGCATACAGAGGTCAAAACCGGAGCAGCCCGGCAGGTTGATGTCCATAAGGACCAGATCCGCTTTTTCAAGGACCGCGGTCCGGACGGCGTCCTGCCAGACATCCGGCACGGCCGCCTGATACCCGGCGTTTTCCAGCAGCAGTTTTATTTCCTCCCTCAGAAGGAGGTCGTCTTCTATCAGTAAAATTTTACAGGGCATGTCATGTTCTCCTTTTGTTTTCGCTCCGGTATCCGGAATCGTCTGTTTTCCTGTTCAGTTCAGATACCGGATCTGCTGGGTATCGATCAGTTCATGAATACATAAGGTTTTCCGGCATTTTTCCCGTCCGGTCATGCGGATGGCGGTGATCTGGCTGTTGTTGTAGGTTTTATAATAGTAGATGCCTCTGGTGGTATTCATACAGCAGGAATAGGTGGTAAGGTCGTCCAGCCCGTCCTTTGTCAGCGACGTTCCCCTTACAACAGAGACGGAATCCAGAATATGGAAAAACTGGGTGACGGAACTTTCCTCGTTTTCCTCACAGACGGAGTTGAATTTTGTGAAGGATGCCTTCACAAACCGGGAGGTCGGGGAGGAGTCCCCGGGCAGGCCGATGGCGCCCATGCCCATGCCGTACTGCTGCAGGTTCAGTTTGTCGGAGAATCTGTTTTCCGGACAGCAGGGCGTCAGGTTCATATAGTTATTGAGGTTTGCCAGATGATAGCCGAAGGGCGGATTGTTGGTCAAAATACCGACAGGATTGTCATAAATTTTCAGGCCGCCCTCCATCTGTTCCAGAATGATACATTCCGTTTCATCGCTGATCATCCAGTGCAGTTGTGCAACGGGAAGATCAGGCGTCAGAGGGATATCCGTAATATTCAGGCGGGAGAGGATCTCCCGGAGTTCCGCAACCGAAGCGTAAAGCCCCAGAAAGTACGGGAACAGTTCATAGGGGCACAGATTGAATTTATCCTTCTCTCCGGGATTGAAATGGGCGTTCCGGGGAAAGTACAGGCCCGCGATGGACAGCCCCTTTTCATTGGTTGCCTCCGCGTAGAGCGGATAGTTGTCCTTCACGGACGCCATGCCGATCATGGCGTATTTTGTGTGGATCGTAGAACCGTTTTTCAGCGCAAAGCAGTAATTTCTCGGTGTGATGACAACCTTTTCGTCGAACCGGTATTCCAGATCGAGATTCCGCCCGAAATAGTGGTCTTTTGTTTTGAAATCAATGCAGGTACACATAAAGAATTCCTTTCCTGACAGATGTTTTCGCGGTATGCCTGCGTTTGCCGCAGGCAAGCAGGCGGCTTTCCGCCTTTCTATTATTATATACAATTTTGAGGAACTGTAGATAGTTAAATTTCAGATTTTTGAATTGTGCGTAATATGTAAAAGCATATAGCTTTTTGTGAGGGCGGTACCAAAGGGGTGTGTGAGGCCGGGAATATCATTTGGGTCTTTGGGGAAAAGTTCCGGACGGGGCGTTTGCAGTAGGTATGCCGATATTTTTTTATTGCGGAAAACGGGATCGGATGTTATAATTAACAGCAAGAAAAGCAGGCGGCGGGTTGGCGAAAATGAGAGAAACGGCTAAGAACCCCGGGGATAAAGTTTTACCGGGATTCTGGGTCTGGAGGGGTTCATCGGATTGGTTGGTGGGTTCTTTTTTTTGGCGTTTTTTGATACCGCCGGCCAAATGTCGTTTGAGGATAACCCGACATGCTCATTTTCGCAGCCGGCGCTTACGGACAACAGAATACAAAAGGAGATCGGAGATATGGTTAACTACATACGAAATCTGAACATCAGACTGAAACTTTACGTTCTTATAGGAGTCGCGCTGCTTGGTCTGCTGATCATCGGCGGTATGTCATTTATTCTTATGGGCCGCTTGAACAGTGTGGCAAGCGATATTTCAACAAGCTGGCTTCCCAGCGTCGATATGGCAAGGGATATGAGCGCTACGCTTTCCAATATCCGTCTGAATGAACTGGGGTATCTTACCGCGATTTCAGAAGAGGTGGAAAAATCCAGCCTTCAGTATCTTCAAAGCGAGAAGGAAGATATGGATGCCCTTCTGGCGGAATACGGGGAAATGATCGATGAAGAGGAAATGGATTTTTATGATAATGCGATGAATTTCTGGAAGCAGTACGATCAGGCGGATGAAGAGATGATGGCGTTGGCGGAGCAGGGCAGCACGGAGGAGGCGCGCGCCATTCTGGAAGGCGAATGTGTAGATCTTTACAACGCTTTAAACGGCGCGTTTAATGATATTATCGTCTATAATACGGAAGGCAGTGAAGACGCTACGGAGGAAAGTTTTTTCATATATAAGATTGCCGTCATTATTATGCTGGCGGTTATCATTGCCACGATCCTTGTGGGGGTCTACTTCTCGTTTGTGGTGGTGCGCCTGATCAAGATGCCGGTTTCCGAAATCGCGGATGCTGCCGTAAAAATGGCGGAAGGCGATCTGGATGTGAAGATTTCCTATACATCCGGGGATGAACTGGGTGTGCTCGCCGTGCAGGTGGGCAGGCTGATCAGTAAGCTTCGGGCGATCATAGATGATGAGAATAAATTCCTTGCCAGGATGGCAGAGGGTGATTTTACGGTGGATTCTGTCTGCGAAGAAGAATATACGGGCGCCTTTGCGCCGCTTTTGGTCTCTTTCCGGGGCATTGCGGAAAGACTCAATGATACGATGCAGCAGATCAGCCGGAGTTCCGCCCAGGTTGCAAGCGGAGCGGAACAGTTATCCGAGGGTTCCCAGGATCTGGCTCAGGGTGCGACGGAGCAGGCAAGTTCCGTGCAGGAGCTCGCCGCTACCATGGATATGATCTCCGACAAGGTAAACCAGAACGCAGCCAATGCGCGTCATGCCAACGAGGCGGCAGGCCGTATCAGCACGGAAATGGGCGAGAGCAACGAAAAAATGCAGCAGATGATACAGGCGATGAATGATATCAGTACCGGTTCCAAAGAGATCGGCAAGATTATCGAGACGATGGAAGACATTGTCTCCCAGACCAATATCCTTGCGCTTAACGCCGCTGTAGAAGCCGCCCGCGCAGGCAGTGCCGGAAAGGGATTTGCAGTGGTAGCCGAGGAAGTCCGCAAGCTGGCGAATAAAAGTGCGGAGGCTTCCAAAAACATCTCCGTTCTGATCGCAAATTCCCTGAGAGTAGTGGAAAACGGAACGAAGATCGTCGATGATACGGCGCAGTCTCTGCTGCAGGCAATGAATGACGTGAACGAAATGGCGGATGTTATCGGACAGATCTCGGAGGCCAGCAGCGATCAGGCTGAGTCCGTCTCCCAGATCATGATAGGGATCGATCAGATTTCCGGCGTTGTACAGACAAACTCGGCGACAGCGGAGGAAAGCGCGGCTGCAAGCGAGGAGTTGTCCAGCCAGTCACAGCTTATGAGAGGACTGGTGGAACGGTTTAAGCTGAAATAAAGAGTAACACAAAAAAAGGGCTTCCTGCGAGCCCTTTTTCCTGTGGCGGTATGTTCGGTACGCACATGTTCTTACAGGTGAAAGTACCTGATACACAGGGCATAGAAGGGAAAGCGAGACAGTTTGGCTAAAGCCTGAGCTGTCATGGAAAAACCGGTTATCCGGACGGGAACGCTTGCCCGGAAAGTGAAAATAGTGTATAGTTTTTAGAGATACTTGCGGATGAAGTTTTGTGAATGGTATAACGAATGAGAAAAATGAAAAGGACAGCACTGGCTGCTGTTTTATGCGCGGCGGTGCTTAGCAGCTGCGGTATCGGGGAAAAGAACAGCAATATCAGCGAAGGAATGACGGCGATCGAGGAACTTCGCTATGAGGATGCCCTCGCCTGCTTCGAGAAAGCGCTGGTATCCGGCGAGGATAAGCAGCTGATCCTCAGGGGACAGGGACTGGCGAATCTGGGGCTGACGAAGTACGAAGAGGCGGTCACCGCTCTGGAAAACTGTCTTTCCTCCGGAAGCTGCGTACCGGATGAACTGGATTATGACGTAAATTATTATCTTGCAACGGCTTACTATAAGGCGGGGCGGCCGGAGGATGCGAAACAGGTTTATGACGCGATCCTGGCGCTGAGGAGCGATGCCAGGGATGCCTATTTTATGCGGGGTATCGTGCAGCTTCGGATGGGGAATTATGAACTGGCGAAGCCGGACTTTGATAAGGCGATAGAACTTGCGCCCGATGATTATGACCAGCTTGTGGAAATCTATAAGGTGATGGATGAGACGGGCTATCAGGAGATGGGGGCGGCTTATCTGGAGGCGGCGGTTCAAAACGCGCCCAAGACGATGGGCAATTACGACAAGGGGCGGATCTATTTTTATCTGGGGGATTTTGAGTCGGCACGGAATTATCTGGAGCAGGCAAGGGACGCCGGGGATGCCCAGGCGACTTACTATCTGGGGAAGACCTGGGAAAATCTGGGAGAGTATAATTATGCGGCGAGCGTGTATCTTTCCTATCTGCAGGATCAGGGAGAGAGCGCGCTGATCTACAACCAGCTTGCCCTGTGTTATATGCAGCTTGAGGATTATACGTCGGCGCTTTCAGCGCTGCAGTCCGGTCTGGCGCTGGAGGATACGGCGCTGAAACAGACGCTGTCCTTTAATCAGGTCGTGCTGTATGAAAAGCAGGGTGATTTTAAACAGGCGGCAGCGCTGATGGGCAAATATGTGCAGGATTATCCGGACGATGCGGCGGCGGTCCGGGAGTATGAGTTTTTGCGGTCGAGGTGACGATGCCGGACTGAAAAGTATGGTTTTTATAGTTGGCATAGCAGAACATGCCGGGGAAAAGGGAGTCCGTATGCCGGAGGGTGAGACTGCGGAAGGCGCCGGTCAAATGCAGAGTTTGGAAATATTATAATGATATAGAAGGCGGCAAAAGGAGGGAGAAGACAAATGATAAATAAGCTGGTGGAAAAAATACAGAAAACGGGGGCTCCGGTTGTAGCGGGACTCGATCCTATGCTGAGTTATATTCCGGAGGAGGTTTTGACAAAAGCCTTTTCCGAATTCGGGGAAACGCCGGAGGGAGCTGCGGAAGCGATCTGGCAGTTCAATAAGGAGATCATAGATAACATATGTGATCTGATTCCGGCAGTAAAGCCTCAGATCGCCATGTATGAGCAGTTTGGCGTGGAAGGGCTGAAGGCGTTTCAGAAAACGGTGCAATATTGCAGGGAAAAGGATCTGGTGGTGATCGGGGATGTCAAAAGAGGGGATATCGGTTCCACCTCTGCGGCTTACGCGGCGGCGCATCTTGGAAAGGTGACGGTGGGAAAGAACAGTTTTTCCGCGTTTAACGAGGACTTTGCCACGGTGAATCCCTATCTTGGCTCTGACGGGGTAAAGCCCTTTATCAAGGTATGCCAGGAGGAGAAGAAGGGAATTTTTGTACTGGTGAAAACATCAAATCCCAGCAGCGGTGAGTTTCAGGACAGACTGATCGACGGCAGGCCGCTCTATGAACATGTGGGCGAGAAGGTAGCTCAGTGGGGCGAAGAATGCATGGGCGATTCCTACAGTTATGTCGGCGCAGTAGTGGGGGCAACTTATCCCGAGATGGGAAAGATCCTCAGGAAGATCATGCCGAAAGCCTATATCCTTGTGCCGGGCTACGGGGCGCAGGGCGGTAAAGGGGCGGATCTGGTTCCGTTCTTCAACGAGGACGGGTTAGGAGCGATCGTGAATTCTTCCAGAGGCATTATTGCCGCATGGCAGCAGGAAAAATACGGAAAGTTCGGCGCGGAACATTTCGGGGAGGCGTCAAGGGCGGCTGTGCTGGATATGAAGGAGGATATTGCACAGGCGCTTGAAAGCAGGTAACAGATAGAAGTTTTTGATAACTGTCAAAAAAGCAAAAGAACAAAGAGGACAAGTGGGAAGAAAGATACAAAGAAAAGCACAAAAGCGGGAAGAAAGCGTATACAAACGGTTACAGAATTATCAAAGAGAAAATACAGACAAGCAAATGAAACAGGTTTCAAAAAACAAGGACGAGGGGGCGCAAAGGGAATTTGCAGAAATACCGCCAGAGGAACAGCCCGACAATCTTACTTCTACTATTTAGCGGTTCTTGAAAAGTTAGGCAGGCCTGCGCCGCCCATTGATGAAGCGCGTTCCGGGTTGCCGCAAATATCCGAAAAGAACTATGCGTCATATTACAGCGTTGCAGCTTGGAGTAACGGAAAAATATGGAAGTGGAAAGCTGCGGAGAATAGTAAATAGTTCTAGTGCCGCCATCTCGACTAAGTAGGCTGTCTTATCAATCTTATTTTGCAAACAGGGCGTTAATCGCCCTGTAGTGTCGGTCTGAATGTTATCGTCCATTGTTCCTCCTTAATGGCAAAAAAATAGAACATATAGATTTCAGTTTCTATATGCTCTAACGCTGTTACTATATTTGATTTTGATTGATACGATTGATTACGCTAGCTGCATGACCTCAGCTTCAATTTCTTTTAATTCATCAAGTGACAATAACGGAACACAATCTGCAATTTCATCAAGTGTCATTTTACCTTTTTTAATCAATTTTTTTGCCGTTTCCCTTGCACTTTCCTGTGCCGCTTCATGTCGCTCACTTCTTATAAACGACTTCATTATCTGTTCATCATCAAACAAACTCATCATAATCGTCACAACCTCCTTTTCCCTTTCAAGCAAATATTCCTTTAAGACATTCCTGTCCTTGCATATGCGGATTGTCTCCGTAACTGCCTTTTGTGTCATGCCATGCTTTTTTGTCTGCTCATTAAAAACTTTACAGAAAATAATGTACTGATTGATAATATCATCTGTATCGCTTTCATAGATAACCTTTGCTTTTACCTCAATATCCATATCTGCACCGTCGAAAAACTCTTTAGACAAAGATATTTTATCGGGTTTCTGCCCTTTGTTTCCTGTAAAAATCACATAAAGTTCGGGCTTTGGCATTTTTACTTTCCTGCTTTTGTAATAGTCTTGGCAGGTACGCTGGAAATATTCGTGATAGCTTTGCGCCAGATACAGCAAAACTCTTACTAAAATATTCACGGTCCATGTAGACTGTGCTTCCACAAGTATCATCAGCTTATTATTGGCAATAAAGCCTAAATCATTATACAGGTTATCTGTCAATACATTTGTGATCGTCACATCAGTAAGGGAATCCTCTGTCGCTGTTGTGTCCTCCGGGTGGAGCGTTTTATATAGCTTCAGCAGATAACGCTTGTTTTGAAAAAGGTCAAGGAATACGCTGTTTTTCGCGGTACGCTTTGCCATGACTTCCTTTATCTGTTTTGTATCGTCCTGCACTTTAACACCTCGATTTCTAAAAATCTGTGACATAAGATACGATATATCCTGCTCCTACTACATTTCAATTATACAAAAAAACGCCTGTCTTTACAATAAAATTCACATTAAATTTCTTCCTCCCTTACGCAGAGGGAACTTTCGGAAAAGATCGGTGTGAGTGATAAGACAGTGTCAAAATGGGAGACGAGAAAAGGGCTTCCTTTAAGACGATGGTATGGCCTTAAGCCGGAAAGGATTTTGGAACGGATTTTTTGGGAGTCTGGTGGATTTCATGGTATACTGTAGGGATATAACCTTTATGGGAAAAAAGATAATAGGTATCCTTCGCATCCTGCAGAAAATTATAATGTATTTCTGGGGAAAAAGTATACAGTTTTTCCAACAAATCCAACTAATAATGAAAATGTCGGAACACGGCTATTGTCTTATTATGATAAAGATGCCCTTAGTGCTGAAGTAGATGTGCAGGATCCTGATCCCCAGATACGAAAAGCGAATAGTAATTTTTCATTACGTGATAAACCTTGTTAAAGATTAAGCTTGAAGAGGGAAAGAGAATATGGCAATTCCTAAAATAAATGAATTATATGATCCGATTTTACTGTTTTTAGCAGAATATGGTGATGCCTCTTTAAGTGAAATTAGGAGTAAGTTTGCACAAATATTTTATATTCTGGAAGAAGAAGCAACTGCCCGTAAAGATAAACGGTATTCTTTATTTGAGGAACGAGTTAATAATGCCTGTTTTAATTTGTATTATGCAGGATTGATAGATCGCATATATTGGGGACAATATAGACTAAGTGAGTCTGGAGAGAAAACCGTTACTCGAGGCGATTATGTTGATGCAGATTATTTATGAGAGATTCCGTCTTACAGAGAATATATTTTATCTCGTAGAGGAGTAGCTGACTTAAAACCAAAAGATTACAAGTCTGCGGAAGATAAGGAAAAAGAGGCTTTTACAAAAACTGTAAAGCAGCCATCAGAATATGTTCTAATTGAGACAGTCTCTATAAAGCAGATTGCGAGATTGATAAAGCAGGATACCCGTTTTGCAAATATGATCGCAACTGGTGCTTTCTTGTATGAGGATGGGAGGATTAAAACTGTTCCACAAAAAGTCCAGATGCAGGATATGTCCTATCAAGAGTATAAAGCTCAGAATTTAATACATGGGACTGATAATAGTGCAATTCTATGTTATCAAGAGGCAAATGGTCATGGAAAAATGATATCTGCGCCACCAAACAGAGATTTTTCAAAATCATTAGAAAATCAGATTCCTTAATCTGGTTTTCTTTTTTCGGACAAATTCTGTCCACATTCCATTTATTGTTTTTCACTGTTTTAGGCAGAAGTCGTTTTGATTTCTGTCTTTTTTGCTATATCATTGGACAGTTAATGTCTGTGGACACTGTCTGGGAGGATATTAGAATAAGATATAGTTTTTCTAAAGGAGGTGTTGCCTTTGGACTAATCAAAAAGCAGTAATGTAGCTTTCAACAGTTGCGGCTTACAATAAGATGATGTCGGATCCCAAGCGCCGGGCTGAATGGGTAAAGACCGCTGCGAAGGGGAGTGCATTGGAACGGTTAAGAGTAAGACAGATGATTGAATTATCGGGGCAGGAACGGTTGACTGCAATGGTCGATGAATTAGCACAATTGGTCATCACGGAGATCAGGATTCTAGGGGCAAAAAAATATGAGTTCATTTTCATGGACGGGAGCAAATATAAGGTTTCCACGTAAACGCTAAAAGAAGGACCTGCCTATTCGTTGAAAGATAGGCAGGTCCTCTCAATTATGGGGTGGTTTGCTCAGAAGTTTTTTTGCTTTTTTCCAGACACATATGTGCATATTACTCCCATCGGGAAGTTGTTCTAAACATTGTTCAAGTTTTTGATATTTATCGATATAAAAGCATTCCCCTGATGCTAACTCCTGCATATCTTTGCTGTAATTTTTATATTTGCATTCGACTTCTTCTAAAACCTCAATTGTTATTTTGCCGGATGTATTCATTGCTTTTTTGAGTTCTGTATTTTCATGTTTACCGTTCTTGAGCCTTACTAAATGGGCATCACTTCCCTTAAACAACCTCGAATAAATATTGGTTGCTCGACCAACATATACGCATTTCTTTTCTTTTTCAGTCTCCACAAAAATACCGTATATTCCTCTGATCTCGGAATCGATGATTTTATCTTCGACAATTATTTTTTCTTTCATTGTGGTAGTTATCCATTTTAATGTAGTATTTTTATTATTGCTCAATGACATATACCATCCTTCTTGCAAATGGGGGTATCACTTTATGTGATGCAAATATTTTACTATATCTTTTTCGGAGCGAGCAAGGTTAAAATAACTTTGCTTAGGAATTAAAAATGAGGAAGGAAAGTACGGCATTTTAGCGGATAAGGGTGGAACAGATGCTTAGTATTGCCGCAGAGGGTGAAATAAAGACTTTTGTGCCGGAACTTGCCCAGCTTGTGACTGTTTCAGTCACCGTGCATGGAGCGTGGTCATTCGAATTTGAGCGCATGAATAGCAGGAAGGAAAAAGTTAGAATATAGACTTTAATAGGCAGTCGATTAAGTAGCTGAAATTTTTGAAAAAATTTGAAAAAATTTGAAAAAATTTGAAAAAATTTGAAAAAGGTATTGACTGCACAAGTTGTGCAGTCGTACCATAAACACATAAGGAGGAGATGCTAGTGAAAACCTTAAATAAAGTTGTGGATATTGTAGGACTGTCAAGACGCGCTATCCAAGAATATGAAGTAGCTGGATTAGCTCAGAAACCAAACACTAAAAATAAGTATGGCTATCTGTTATATGATACTCCAGCCATTGAGAGACTGTGGCAGCTCCGATTTTACAAGGAGTTGGGATATAACATCTCCAAAATACAATCTACTTTTAATTCGGATACATACGATGCGGAGGAAGAACTTGGAAAAGTAATTGATTCGCTCATTGAAAAGAAGAAAAAAATAGAAAATATGATAAGTATTGCAACGGTCATGAAAGAGAGCGGATTAAGCTTTAGTTCGCTGAGACACGGATTTACAGCAGATGGAGAACTAAAATCGGATGATCTATTTAGCATAATGGGAGAAAGTTTCAAATATTTTAATTCGCAGAAAGAGGAGGATGGTTATTTAGAGATTTTAAAAGATACCGATTATGATCAGCTTTTTCTCGGATTGGATAAAATAGCAGATTGTTGTAAAAAGAAAATGCGTTACGATAGCAATAAGGTTCAAAGGATAGTCGCTAAAATTCATGGGATATGCAAGAAGGCAATATCTGAATCAATTATTATTTTTAAGTGGTGTTTAGTGTATCTGGAGCCCAGCAACGATATTTATAAAGAACTTCTGGAGGACATGGACGAAAAGCAAATAGAATATGCCAGAAACGCTTTTCTCTATTATTGTGAAGTAAATGCTGATAACGAAGTTGATATGGAACTGTTCAATGCAATCAATAATGTTGAAAGATTGGGACGGAATAGGCATACAACAAACAGCCCGGAAGTGCAGGGAGAAATTAAGAAGATACATGATTTTTTAAAAGAATTGAAGTTCCTTACAGAAGATCTGCAATTTGAGAGAATGAAGAAATTAGGAGAGATGTTTGGAAGCCAAGCATATAAAGATGTTATCGATAATGGACATGAACGTGGCTTGGCATGGTTTATATCAAGGGCAATTGAAATTTATTGCGACAATTATAGAAAAGAGCAGGAAATAATCTAAAATCTTCTTTCAAAGTTATTAGTTTCTCGTATGCCCGAGACGTTATGAGGGTAGTCCTGAGCATGACTTGAAAAGGCTCAACAAAATAAGAAAGAGAGGATATTTTATGAATGACTTAGCAACTACTATTACAAACAGTCTGTTACAGCTTAAAGGAAAATCAGCAGATCACATGACACACGCACTGAAAATGCTCGGAGGAGGTGAGGATGGTTCTATGGTTGACGGGGCATTGCGGATAGTGAGAGCACTGGATAATGACAAAACAATAAGTGTGAAAGAAGCAAAAAGAAATTATGGAATTGGCGGTGTGCTGTTAGGAACTGCGGTAACGGGAATGATTGGAGGATGTGTATGGCTTTATTTGAAAAGGAAGAAAAAGAAAGAATATCAGGAGGAGTGTAAGGAAATTGAGCAGACCCTAGATAATGAGGTTAAATTGGCGTCAGAAGAAAGGGCGGATGTGGATTTTGAAAAAACCAGTGAGGATAGGAGGTTTTAGGATATGAAGGTTTATGTAGATAATGATGACCTATATAATGCAGATCAGGCAGTTAAGAAATTTGGGAGGGAACATAAAATTCCTCTTAGTGATGAAGAACATGAGGAATTAAGTGATTTACTGAAAGCTAGGGCAAGAGCAATCTCAGATGCTCTTGGTGTGGAGGTAGGCTCAGTGGCAGATTAAGAAAAGGAGATTATTGGAATAGGGTGGTCGTAGCAACAACCACCCTATTATTTTTTTGAGGGGTAGTTCTATGATTTACGCTATTTTATATGTAGACAAAAGTTTAAATATCCCCCAATGCTCACTTTTAGTCTTATCTATTTCCCCAGAATCCCTATATTTCAAAAACTTTTAAGGACAGATACATTGTGCGTTATCTCTCAGACGAGGACTTTGGGGAGAATTGTTATTCAAGAGGGTAATGAAAATCGGCATAATTATTTCCATTAAAATATGAGAGAAAATTTCCCAATGCGATATGTCAAAAAGGGTGGGGTAAAAAGAAGTTCCCCATTTCATTTATGCCAAAATGTATGGAAGTAGTATGGGTAAAGCGGTATTAACACACGGAAAAGCGTCGGAGTGCATCGGCTGTGGAAAATGCGAAAAACATTGTCCGCAGCATTTGCCGATCCGGAAATATTTAAGGGATGTAGTGGAAGTGTTTGGCTGATAATAGTTAAATAAATAGGATATTAAAATGTAATTATGCTTTGGTATGTTCTGAATGGAAGATGTGGTAACATCAGTTGTGTATTAATTATTGAGTCCAATGAAGGAATGAGAATGCCCACATTGCCCTCGATCAGACGGAGCACCAGAAAAAATATGACGGGCTGACAGACCGCTTTGACAGGATAAAGGAATGGTTGGAGGCGGTCGGTTCCGCCATCACAGAGCGGATGGCAAAGCGGGTGCGTTTGTTATGGAGAAAATTATTATTGCATTATCATGATAAAATCATCCCGCCGCCTTGTCTGTTATCGTTCCATATCTTGTATGCCGTGGGATAGCAGGAAATATGATATTGCAGTCTGGAGATACACGCCTGAGCTGTTACCCCGGTTCTTTTCAGGAGATAAATAAACGGTTGAATACAAATAGTAAATATGGTAAAATTGGGAAAATATGACTTGATAAATGGCATAAATATGGAGGTCGGGAACGTATGGAGAGATACAAAGAGGAATTTATCGAATTCATGGTGGACTGCGATGTATTGAAGTTCGGAGACTTTGTGACAAAGAGTGGCAGAAAGACACCGTTTTTTGTGAATACGGGATTTTACCGGACGGGGACGCAGCTTCGGAAGCTGGGCGGTTATTACGCGAAAGCGATCCATGATAAGTTCGGGCTGGATTTTGACGTACTGTTCGGGCCTGCCTATAAGGGGATTCCGCTGAGTGTAGCCGCCGCCATTGCCATTTCGGAGAATTACGATAAAGATATTAAGTACTGTTCCAACAGAAAAGAGATCAAGGACCATGGCGATAAAGGAATCCTGCTGGGGAGCCCGCTTTCATCAGGGGACAGGGTGCTGCTGATCGAGGATGTGACGACGGCGGGAACTTCCATCGGCGAAACGCTGCCGATCCTTCAGGCGCAGGGGGATGTGCAGGTCTGCGGTCTGGTAGTCAGTGTGGATCGGATGGAGCGCGGCAAAGGAGAAAAGAGCGCGCTTGCGGAAATTTCAGAAACTTATGGTTTCCCTACGGCGGCGATCGTGACGATGGCGGAAGTGGTGGAACATCTGCATAATCGCCCGTACAATGGGAAAGTTTATATTGATGATACTTTGAAAGCGGCGATCGATGCGTATTATGCGCAGTATGGAGCGCAGTAAGAAGAGATTTTGCAGAACTAAAAAAGCGGAATCCGCGGATGTGCTGCAGGGGGCTGCGGAACTGGAAAACAGCAGAACCCGCGGATGTGCTGCAGGGTGTCTGGCGGAACCGGAATAGGAGGCAGTGATGGAAGAGAAAACTTTTAAAACATTAAACGGAACAGGTGCTTTGAATATCGTGCTGGGTGTTGTCGGCATTGTAGCAGGTGTAGCGGGAGGCGTGCTGCTGATCATCAGCGGGGCGAAGCTTCTCTCGAGAAAATCCAAAATGCTGTTTTAGAATGGGCGGGTGCTTTCTGAGGGAAGTACCCTTTTCGCATTTTGCAGAACTGGAATAAAACTGTATGGGATGAAAGGGATTGTGCGGGAACCGGAATAAGATGAAAAAGAATTACATTTTTACAAATAAGGAGCATCCTAAAAAATCTATCATGTCAACTGTACTGGGGGTACTTTCCGTGGCATCCCTGATCCTTGCGGCGTATTTATCTTATATGGATAAAGGGGCGGAAAACATGCGTTATGGCTGCGCCTGTTTTCTTGCCATGCTTTTTGCTTTTGTGGGAGTGGTGCTGGGCGTGTTTGGCAGGATGGAGAAAGATAAATTTTATCTGTTTTCCTATGTCGGGATCGTGCTGAATCTTTTGGCGATCGGAATGGTGAGCATGATCTTATATGCGGGGGCCCTGCTCTGACAACTATTGAAATATTATTTGGAGGTATAACAGGTGTTATTGTATAGTGAAGAGGAAGAAGTATATGCGGAACGTCTGGAACTGGCGGAGGGGCGTATTTCGGAACTTTTGGAGGAACTCTGTGAAAAACTGGGGAAAAGGGAAAATTTACCGGATAGGAGAGAGGCGTTTTTGCGCTATTTCCGCTGCCAGTTTTCTTTTTGTAATGTCTGTTTAAAGTTGAATAAATATCTGCGCTCGGGAAACGGCGTGCAGGATTCGCTGGAGGAGCTGCGGGAATTAAACCGCGGCCTGTACGAAGAGATACTGCCGGAAAATTATGATACAAGCTGGTCAAATCCTGCGGTGTGTCAGAAAGAGCTGGGAGAGTACGGACAGTTTTTGTGTGTGCTGGCGGCGGAGATGCGGGCACAGATCGCCGCCTGTTATGAACGGCGGGCGCAGGAACTTGTGATCCGGCAGGAACTGCTGCTGGAGGTTTACGGCAGCTTTGAGAGCGCCTTTGAGGAAGGGCTGGAGGGACCCGAAACAGAAGAACTGCAGGAGATATTATATTGGTATGTCAGCGATTACTCCGAGGTTGTTGCAAAGCGGCGGGTCCGGGGACAGGTGGACCCGGCGGAGGATTTCTGTACAAAGATCGTGATGGAGGCGGATCTGTCGGATGATCGTTTCCTGTACGCTTACGGTGAATATGTGACGGAGCAGGAAGAAAGAATGGCGGATTATCTGCGGGGACTGCCGGAGGAGAAGATACAGCTGATCGCGGATACTTATACGGAAGGCTACCGGATCGGATTTGTGCTGGGCAGGAAGGATCTGTCGAAGAAAAAGACCGTGAATATCCGTTACCATCTCGGTTTTGAGCGGATCATCCGGGCGGCGGTGAAAAATTTTGAGAAGATGGGATTGAAACCCGTCATATACCGGCAGGCTGTGAGTATTCTGGAGGGGAAAGGGATCAATCGGATCGGCGTTTACGGTGCGGCGGCAAATAAACAGTTTGACTATGACCATAAAGAAGATATCGGGCTTGTTCTGGATAAAAGATTAGTGAACCGGAAACTGGAACTGCTGAAAAACAGTTTTGAGAGCAATAAAGAGCGGGCTTACGTGCATGCGGGGCCTGCGGTGATGGAGATCTTCGGGGAGGCTGATTTTACGCCGGAGAATAAAGAGGCGGCGGTGAAGCTGTCCGAAAAGCAGCAGAAGCTTTCCGTGGAGTACGCTTCCGGGGCAGGGCAGATCACCAACGAATATATCAAAGGGGAGGAGCGCAGTTTTACGATCATTGCTTTCCCCGTGCCGGATATCGGGGAGCGGTTTGAGGAGATCTTTGATGAAACGATCCGTATCAATACGCTGGATTATGATCTTTACCGGGATATCCAGCAGAAGATCATTGATACGCTGGATGAGGCGGTATACTGCATCATTAAAGGGATGGGGGCGAACCGTACCAATATGAAGGTGATGCTCCACAGACTGACGGATAAGGCGCATCAGACGAACTTTGAAAACTGCGTGGCGGATGTGAATATTCCGGTGGGAGAGGTGTTTACTTCACCTCAGCTTTCCGGAACGGAGGGGACCCTTCATGTGACAAAGGTATTTTTAAATGAGCTGCGCTATGAAAATCTGGAACTGATTTTCCGGGACGGCATGGTGACGGATTATCGTTGTACCAATTTTGAGACGGAAGAGGAAAATAAAAAACTGGTGAAGGATACGGTGTTGTTCCATCATGATTCCCTGCCTCTCGGGGAGTTTGCCATCGGTACCAATACCACGGCTTATATGGCTGCGAAGCGGCTGCAGATTGAAGAAAAGCTGCCGATCCTGATTGCGGAAAAGATGGGCCCCCACTTTGCGGTGGGCGATACCTGTTATTCCCATGCGGAGGATGTGGCGGTCTATAATCCGGACGGCAAGGAGATCATCGCCAGGGACAACGAGAGATCCCTTGTCAGAAAGGAGCATCCGGAACAGGCTTATTTCAACTGTCATACGGATATCACGATACCCTATGATGAACTGGGGGAGGTTTCCGCAGTCCGGGAGGACGGCAGTGTTGTGGTGATCATTGAGGAAGGACGGTTTGTGCTGCCGGGATGCGAAGCGCTGAACGAGCCGCTGCTTTCCGGGCAGTGACAGGGGGACGGATGTATGTGCCATATGGGACATATTTTATGCTGGCGGATATCAGGATGAACAGTGCAGGTGAGAGAAAACGCTGGAGGCAGGATAATTACCAGCACAAGGCAGATGGAATGAAAAAGCACAGAAAGCGCAGGGAAATTGCGGAGAGGATAAAAGATGGCGCAGGCAGATGATATATGGTGAGGCGTTAAAATACGGCAGAGAGGGAAATGAATGCCTGATAGGATAAGACCGGAAAAAATGGTATTGCGCAGAATGTGAATTTCGGCTACACTATATAACGTGTCAGAAGGAAATGGGGCGCGGATAACAAGAATGATGATACAGGAGGATGAGAGCATGGCACAGGTAGGAATTGTGATGGGCAGTGATTCGGATATGCCGGTGATGGCGAAGGCGGCGGATATTCTGGATAGGCTTGGCATCAGTTACGAGATGACGATCCTTTCGGCACACAGAGAGCCGGAGGAGTTTTTTGCTTATGCAAAGGGAGCCGAAGCGAAGGGATTTAAGGTGATCATTGCGGGAGCGGGCATGGCGGCGCATCTGCCGGGCATGTGTGCGGCGATCTTTCCGATGCCGGTGATCGGTATCCCGATGCATACCACTTCCCTCGGGGGAAGGGATTCTTTGTATTCCATCGTGCAGATGCCCACCGGTATTCCCGTGGCGACGGTGGCGATAAACGGCGGCGTAAACGCAGGGCTTTTAGCCGCGAAGATTCTTGCAACGTCGGATGAGGCGCTGCTGGGGCGGCTGAAAGAGTACAGTGAGAATATGAAACAGGAAGTGCAGGCAAAGGATAAGAAACTGCAGGAAGTCGGATATAAAAATTACAGTAAATAAAACTGCGGACAGGAGAACGGATATGGATTATAAAAAAGCAGGCGTGGATATTGAGGCGGGCTATCAGTCCGTAGAGTTGATGAAGCAGTATGTAAAAAAGACTATGCGCCCGGAGGCCTTAGGAGGACTCGGCGGTTTTTCAGGGGCTTTTTCGATGGAGCGGTTTAAGGAGATGGAAAAGCCGACACTTGTGTCAGGAACGGACGGCGTGGGCACAAAACTGAAGCTGGCTTTTGTGCTGGAGAGGCATGATACGATCGGGATCGACTGTGTGGCGATGTGCGTCAACGATATTGCCTGCGCGGGCGGGGAACCGCTGTTTTTCCTGGATTATATTGCCTGCGGGAAAAACTTTCCCGAAAAGATCGCATCTATAGTAAAGGGAGTGGCGGAAGGCTGCGTGCAGGCGGAGGCCGCGCTGATCGGCGGAGAGACGGCGGAGCACCCGGATCTGATGCCGGAGGAGGAGTATGATCTTGCAGGTTTCGCGGTGGGGATCGTGGATGAAAAGGATATGATCACCGGAGCGGATATCGCCGCGGGCGATGTGCTGATCGGTATTGCCAGTTCGGGCGTGCACTCCAACGGTTTTTCTCTTGTGAGAAAAGTCTTTGAGATGACGCAGGAAAGCCTGAATACTTATTATGACGTGTTGGGGACTACGCTGGGCGAGGCGCTTCTTGCGCCTACGAGAATTTATGTGAAAGCATTGAAAGCCGTGAAAGCGGCAGGCGTGCGCGTGAAGGGCTGCAGCCATATTACGGGCGGCGGTTTCTATGAGAATATACCGAGGATGCTGCCGGAGGGCGTCTGTGCCTTGATCCGGAAAGACAGTTATGAGATACCGCCTATTTTCGGGTTGCTGCAGGAAAAAGGCGGCATAGAAGAGAAAATGATGTATAATACTTACAATATGGGGCTCGGCATGGTGCTTGCGGTGGATGCGGCGGATGCGGAGAAGGCCATGGAAGCGCTGGAGAAAGCAGGCGAAAAAGCTTATATTGTCGGCGCTGTGGAAGCGGGAGAAAAGGGAGTACGGTTATGTTGACGAAACAGGCTCTGACCGAGGAAACTGTCGGGGATCATACGGTCACGGGCGGTATTGCCGCCGGCGATCCGGTCTGCGGGGATGCTGTTTCCGACAGCCCGGCCTTCGACGGAAAAAGAAAACTGCGGGTGCTGGTCTGTGTCTCCGGCGGAGGGACGAACCTGCAGGCGATTATTGACGCGAAAAAAGCGGGGAGGTTGGAGAATGCGGAGATTATCCGTGTGATCAGCAACAAAAAGGGCGCATATGCGCTGGAGCGCGCCGAAAAAGCCGGGATCGAAGGAATCTGTGTCTCCCCGAAGGATTTTCCGGACAGGGAGGCGTTCCATAGGGCTCTTTTAGCCGCAGTGGAGGAGGCAAAGCCGGATCTGATCGTGCTGGCAGGCTTTTTGGTGGTGCTTCCGGCGGAGATGATCTCCCGCTACCGAAACCGGATCATCAATATCCATCCGTCCTTGATCCCGTCTTTCTGCGGGACGGGCTTTTACGGATTAAAAGTACATGAAGCCGCCCTTGCAAGGGGCGTTAAAGTAACCGGGGCCACAGTTCATTTTGTAGATGAAGGAACAGACACGGGCCCTATTATCCGGCAGAAACCGGTGATAGTGCAGGAGGGCGATACCCCGGAAATCCTGCAGCGCCGCGTGATGGAGGAAGCGGAGTGGATCCTTCTGCCGGAGGCGATCGAACTGATCGCGGCAGGGCAGGTGGATATTGTGGATAACAGGGTATTGATCAGGTAGAGGCAGGATAACGGTGTCTTTTGGTGGATTATTGTCAGGTAAAAGCCAGAGGGGAGTGGATGGCAGTATGGCACATTTGAATTGCAGATGCGGTTATTCTATGTGGAATGGCGCTACACCGAATGATATTGAATTTACAGTGTTTTCGGATATCAGGTTTTGTGAATTACTGGATGAGCCATGCTTTTTTTCAGGCGATCCCGGTATGTTTCCTGAAGATATTATGGCTTTGATGGATAGAGCTGATTATGAAATCTAGCGCTGTCCGGAATGCGGAAGGCTGCATGTGTTTGATAGGCAGGATAGTCCTGCCAATGTGAAATACGTGTATCGTTTGGAGGAGAGTTGATATTATTCTATATATGTAATCAGTATAATGACCGGAGGAGATCATATGGGAATTTATTTAAATCCGGGAAATGACGGTTTCCGGCGGGCGGTCCGCTCTGAAATTTATGTGGATAAAACGGGGCTGATCGCACTGACAAATAAATATCTGGATACAGAGCAGCAGTTTATCTGCGTCAGCAGGCCGCGGCGTTTTGGGAAATCGATGGCGCTCGGGATGCTGGCCGCTTACTATAGCCGTGGCTGTGACTCCCGGAAACTGTTTGGCGGATTAAAAATTGAGGATGATCCGACTTATGAGGAATATCTGAATCGGTATGACGTAATTTATCTGAACATGCAGCAGTTTCTGATAGAAGCCGCATCGGAGAGGATAACCGAATATCTGGAACAGGAAGTATACGGAGAACTTTTAAAAGAATATGAGGAGTTTTTGGGAAAAGACAGGATGGGGCTTGCTGTTGCGCTGCGGCGGATCTATGCTGCCACGGGCAGAAAAGTTGTCTTTCTGATCGACGAATGGGACTGTGTGATGAGGGAGCGGCAGGAGTCGGAGGAACTCCAGAGACAATATCTGGATTTTCTGCGGAATCTCCTGAAGGATCAGCCATACGTGGCGCTCGCCTATATGACGGGCATCCTCCCGGTGAAGAAATACGGGCAGCATTCGGCGCTAAATATGTTCTGGGAATTCTCCATGATCGATCAGGGATTTTTTGAGGAATACACCGGATTTACGGAGCGCGAAGTACAGGAATTGTGCGAGCGGTTTTCCATGGATTTTGCTCTGGCGGGAAGCTGGTATGACGGATATCAGTTTGTCCGGTTTCAGCATATCTATAATCCGAAGTCTGTGGTGGAGGCGATGCACCGCCGCAGGTTTTCCAATTACTGGACATCTACGGAAACTTACGATGCGTTGAAAATATATATGGATATGGACTTTGACGGGCTCAGGCAGGATATTGTACAGATGCTGGGCGGGGAGCGGATCAAAGTGAATACGCTCAGCTTTCAGAACGATATGCGGAATTTCCGGGTGAAGGACGATGTGTTGACACTGTTGATCCATTTGGGCTACCTCGGTTATGATTCGGAGCGGGAGGAGGCGTTTATTCCGAACAGGGAGATATCCCGAGAATTTGAGAATGCCATGAGTGTCGGCGGCTGGCCCGAGGTGATGCGCGTCTTAAAGGCATCGGAAAAGCTTCTGGAAGATACGCTTCTCGGGGATGATGAGCGTGTGGCTAAAGGGCTTGACAGGGCGCATACGGAAGTGGCATCCATACTGACTTACAATGACGAAAATTCTCTTGCCTGTGCGGTAGGCCTTGCCTATTACAGCGCAAGAAAGGATTACAGGGTCATCCGGGAGATGCCGGCGGGATATGGCTTTGCGGATATTGTTTTTCTGCCGCTGGCATACAGTAAAAAACCAGCAATTATTGTGGAACTGAAATATGATAAGTCTGCCCGGACTGCCATAAGCCAGATAAAAGACAGACAGTATATAGAGGGACTTGCAGGTTATTCGGGGGAGGTCGTTCTGGTTGGCATAAACTACGACAAAGGCAGTAAAAATAAGCCGCACAGTTGTATCATTGAGAAGACAATGTATGGCATCCAAACGAAGTAAAGGATATAAACGATAAAGGATACAAAAGATATAAGATACAAGAGACACAGGATATAAAAGATAAAGCAGGAGATAAAATATGAACATTTTGATCGTAGGAAGCGGCGGCAGGGAACACGCCATCGCCATGAGTGCTGCAAAGAGTCCGCGTGCCGGAAAGATCTACTGCGCGCCGGGGAATGCGGGTATTTCGCAGGTGGCTGAGTGTGTGCCCATCGGTGCCATGGAGTTTGATAAACTGGTATCCTTCGCGAAGGAAAACAGGATCGATCTGGTGATCGTCGGTATGGATGATCCTCTGGTGGGCGGTCTGGTGGATGAGATGGAGGCGGCGGGGATCCGTACCTTCGGCCCGCGGAAGAGGGCGGCGGTTTTGGAGGGCAGCAAGGCTTTTTCCAAAGACCTGATGAAAAAATACCATATTCCCACGGCTGCATACGAGACTTTCGATGATCCGGAGAAAGCGTTTGCCTATTTAGAGACGGCATCTTTCCCGATCGTGTTAAAGGCGGACGGCCTGGCGCTGGGAAAAGGCGTGCTGATCTGTAATACACCGGAAGAAGCGGCAGAGGGTGTCAGGACCATTATGGAAGATAAGAAGTTCGGGGACGCCGGAAACCGGATGGTCATCGAAGAGTTCATGACCGGAAGGGAAGTTTCGGTGCTGTCTTTCGTGGACGGGAAGACCATCCGGATCATGTCCTCGGCGCAGGACCATAAGCGTGCGGGGGATAACGATACGGGGCTTAACACCGGCGGCATGGGTACGTTTTCGCCCAGTCCTTTTTACACGGAAGAGGTGGATGAATATTGTAAAAAGTATATCTATCAGGCGACCGTTGATGCCATGGCGGCGGAGGGCAGAGCCTTCAAAGGGGTGATCTTCTTCGGGCTGATGCTGACGGAGAAGGGACCGAAGGTGCTGGAGTACAATGCCAGATTCGGAGATCCGGAGGCGCAGGTGGTGCTGCCTAGAATGAAAAATGACATTCTGGAAGTGATGGAAGCCTGCATAGACGGAAAGCTGGACGAGACGGAACTGGAATTTGAAGACAACGCGGCGGTCTGTGTGGTGCTTGCTTCCGACGGCTACCCGCTTCACTATGAGAAAGGGCTTCCCATATCCGGGCTTGAGCGGTTTGAGAGAGAGGAAGGATACTACTGTTTCCATGCCGGCACGAAATTTGACGAAAAAGGGACCCTTGTCACAAACGGCGGCAGGGTTCTGGGGATCACCGCGAAGGGCGCGGACCTGAAGGAGGCAAGAAAAAATGCATATGAAGCAACGGAATGGGTACGGTTTGAAAATAAGTATATGCGCCATGATATAGGAAATACTATAATGGAACTGTAAGATTCTGGGATTCCCGACAGGGAGCCCGGGCTGCCGGAGGGCGGAGGCCGAAGGATCTTACGAGGAATAACTTATAAATATGATAAGAGAGTAAGAGAGGTTGTACATGAGAGGGAAAAGGTTAGTCAGAGGTTTTATATTAACGGTATTGTGCATGTTTTGCATACTGTATCTGAACAGTTCGGTGAGTAAGGCATACTGGGTTGTCGTTAAGAGCGATAATACGAGAGTGCGCAACGCGGCAAGCACGGACAGCGAGGTGATGACCGCGGTAAACGCGGGGGACAGGCTGTCTGTGTACAGCGAGGAACAGGGGACTGACGGAAAAACATGGTGTAAGGTCAGTATTAACAATGTATCGGGCTATGTGCGTTCGGATACCGTGGAGAAAGCGCCGGAGGAAGAGGGCGAATTAACGGCGGTTACCACGACGGTGCAGACGCAGCCGGTGGAAACAGCGGCGTCTTCCACTGTGGAATCCATACCCTCGCAGGCGGCTACGGTAACACAGGATAACGTGAATGTGCGCTCGGAAGCTTCTACAAACGGAAGCGTAGTGGCAAAGCTGCAGAGCGGCGCAGCGGTGACTCTGACCGGTACCTCTTCGGACAGCAGCGGAAGAACCTGGTATCAGGTGAATTTTATCAATAACGGCTCGAATGTGACAGGTTATATCAGTGCGGATTATGTGGAACCCGGAGAGATCGTGGCACAGGAGACGCCGGAGGAAACACCGGATGAAACACCGGAGGGCGGTGCGGACGAATTGGAGGATATCTACGGCGATATGCCGGCGGAAGACCAGACGGCAGTACCGAATAATGATTATGAACTGTTTTTCGAGCCGGATCAGGACGGCGTTGACTGCTGGTATATCCATGATAATATCGCACAGAAGCGCTATAAGCTGGAACAGCTGATGCAGGCTGACGAAATGAATACCAGTAATCTGGAGATCAAGGATAATGAGATCAATAAGATGAGGATCGTCGTGATCGTTCTTGCGGTTCTTTTTGTATTTGCGCTCTTTGCGGCAGGATTTTTCGGCTTTAAGTATCATGACATAAAAGACGGCGACGATGACGATGACGACGACGATGATGACGACGATGATTTTCGTGAGGCACCTCCGGTAAGGAGGCGGCCGAGAGAGGATGCGGAATTAAGAGGCAGAGAGGCATCCCGCGGTGAGGCAAGGGCGGTTTCGCGCAGGGCGGAAGGGGGAACGCAAAGAAGGCCTTCCGCTTCACAGAGAAGGCCGGAGACAGAGGGCAGAGGCGGACAGCGTTCCGTGCAGGCGAGAAGGCCGGAGGCGGAAGCACCGAGAAAACCGGCTGCTCCGGGCGCAAGGACAAGGAACCCGCAGTCTTCCCCGCAGATGAAAAGAAGTCCTGCGGTACAGGAAAAAGCAGCGCCCCGCAGTTCCGCCAGAAAAGACGTGGAATGGAAGTCTAAAAACTTCCTGGCGGGGGATGAGGACGGACTTGATTTTTCATTCATAGATATGGATGAGGATGTATAAAAATAAGTAATGAAAGGTCAGCAGGTGCACTACTTTGGCGCCTGCTGACTTGAGATGGAGGTGCAAAATGCAGTCACCCTATACGGAAAAAGCGAAATCCGTTTTACAGCGGGCGGCGAAGGCGGCGCGCAAATCGGGGCAGGGATATATCGGAACGGAGCACATTCTGCTCGGGCTTTACCGGGAGGAAAGCAGTGTGGCGTCCAGAGTCCTTGCGGAGAACGGACTGGACGAAAGCCGGCTTTTGCAGCTGATTCAGGATTATATCGTGCCGGAAGTCAGCGTGATCATCAAGGAGAGGGAAAGCTATTCACCGAAGGCAAAGATTCTGCTGGAGGAAGCAGGCAGGCAGGCGGAGCGTTTTCATTCCGATCTTGTGGGAACAGAGCATCTGCTTCTTGCGATGATCAAGGAGAGCGATAATGTGGCGGTAAGGCTTCTGACGACAATGGGCATGTCGGCACAGAAGATCTATGCGGATACCCTGTATGCCATCGGGGAGGACCCGAATTTATATAAGACGGATCTGGCGAAGGGGCGCGGACAGCAGAAGAAGAAGGGATCTACGCTGGAACAGTACAGCCGGGATCTGACAGCCCTTGCAAAGGAAGGGAAACTGGACCCGGTGGTGGGCAGGGAGGCGGAGATACAGCGGGTGATCCAGATCATCAGCAGAAGGACAAAGAACAATCCCTGTCTGATCGGGGAGCCCGGCGTCGGCAAAACCGCGGTGGTGGAAGGCCTTGCGCAGCGTATTGTGACGGGAAACGTGCCCTTTACGATCCAGGATAAACGAGTGCTGGTGCTGGATCTTTCCGGCATGGTGGCGGGCAGCAAGTACCGCGGCGAGTTTGAGGAGAGGATCAAAAAGGTGATCGCGGAAGTCATTGCCGGCGGTAACGTACTTTTGTTTTTGGACGAACTGCATACGCTGATCGGCGCCGGCGGCGCGGAAGGTGCCATCGATGCTTCCAATATTTTAAAACCTTCCCTTGCCAGAGGGGAGATCCAGCTGATCGGCGCCACGACCATAGAGGAATACAGAAAATATGTGGAGCGGGACGCGGCGCTGGAGCGGCGGTTCCAGCCGGTGACGGTGGAGGAGCCCACGGAGGAGGAGGCGATCGCCATCCTGAAAGGGATCGTATCCAAGTATGAGGAGCATCACCGGGTGACGATCCGTGAGGATGCGCTGGTTGCCGCGGTGCGTTTATCGAGCCGTTATATCAACGACAGAAGGCTGCCGGATAAAGCCATCGACCTGATCGATGAGGCTTCTTCGGCAGCAAGGCTGAAGATCATGAGAACGCCGGAGAAACTCTATGAACTGGAGGCGAAGATCAAGGAGCTGGATATCAAGATCGAACGTTCCATCCGTTTTGAGGCGTATCTGCAGGCTAGTGAGCAAAAGCAGGAGCAGGATGAACTGGTAAAAAAATATAACCGCCTGAAGGAGAAAGTGGAGCGGGAGCGGATGGAGAAAAGCTATGTGGTGACAAAGGAGGATATCGCCGCGGTCACTTCCATGTGGACAAAGATCCCGCTGCAGAAGCTGGAGGAAAAAGAGAGTGAGAAGCTGATGAAACTGGAGTCCATCCTGCACAAGCGGGTGATCGGACAGGAGGAGGCGGTGACCGCCGTTTCAAGAGCCATGCGCAGGGGCAGGGTAGGGCTGCAGGATCCGAACAGGCCCATTGCGTCATTTCTGTTTCTCGGCCCCACCGGCGTAGGAAAAACAGAACTCAGCAAGGCGCTGGCAGAGGCCATGTTCGGCTCGGAGAGCGCGCTGATCCGGGTGGATATGTCGGAATATATGGAGGGACATTCGGTGTCCAAGATGATTGGTTCCCCGCCGGGGTATGTGGGGTTTGACGAAGGCGGCCAGCTCAGTGAAAAGGTGCGCAGAAATCCCTATTCGGTGGTGCTGTTTGATGAGATCGAAAAGGCGCACCCGGATGTGTTCAATATTCTGCTGCAGGTGCTGGACGACGGGCATATCACCGATTCCAAGGGCAGGAAGGTAAGCTTTAAGAATACGATCCTGATCATGACCTCCAACGTGGGGGCGAAGCGGATCGTGGAGCCGAAGAATCTGGGCTTTTCCTCCAGAACCACGAAGGATCAGGATTATGAGACCATGAAAAAGAATGTCATGGAGGAAGTGAAAAAACTCTTTAAGCCCGAATTCATCAACAGGGTGGATGAGATCATGGTGTTCCATCAGCTGGATAAGGAAAATATGAAGGAAATTGTGACACTTCTGTCAGAAAATTTGATCCGGCGCAGCAAAAAGCAGATGGATATCACGCTGAAGATCACGCCTGCGCTGAAAAGCCATCTGGTGGAGAAATATACGGACTTAAAGATGGGGGCGAGGCCTCTGCGCCGGGCGATCCAGACCGTGATCGAGGACGCTCTGGCGGAGGAGATCCTGTCTGATAAAGTAAAAAGCGGAGATACCGTCTCTGCGGGCTGGAAGGAAGAGAAGGTTACCTTTACGGTAAAATAACGGTCAGAGTCCGCATTGCGGGATTCACTTCGTAAACCCGGGCGGACGCTGATGTGGAAATAAAGGTGGCGATATGGCGAAAGGGAAGCAGGCGACCGTGTTCTTTTGTCAGGAATGCGGTTATGAGTCCAGCAAGTGGCTGGGGCAGTGTCCCGGCTGTAAACAATGGAATACTTTTGTGGAGGAGAAGGTGAGAACTTCTCCGGCACCGGGAATGAGAGGCGCGGGAGCCTCTTTTTCCCATGTTTCCGGTAAAAATAAACCGGTGAAGCTGCGGGAGATCGCAAGCGGCAGTGAGGAGCGGTTCTCCACCCGTATGGAAGAGATGGACAGGGTGCTGGGGGGCGGCGTTGTGAAGGGCTCCCTTGTGCTGGTGGGCGGAGATCCGGGCATCGGGAAATCCACGCTGCTTTTGCAGGTATGCAGGCATCTGGCGGAGGATAAAAAGGAGGTGCTTTACATATCCGGGGAGGAATCTCTGCAGCAGATCAGGCTTCGGGCGGAGCGGCTCGGCAGTTTTTCCGATTCCCTGTCGCTGCTTTGCGAAACGAACGTGGATGAGGTGGAGGAGGCGGTAAGGAAATATACGCCTGCGGTGGTGATCATCGACTCGATCCAGACGATGTATCAGGAGCAGGTCGGCTCCGCGCCGGGAAGCGTATCCCAGGTCAGAGAGGTGACGGGGCGTTTTCTGCAGCTGGCAAAGGGACTGGAGATTTCCATTTTTCTGGTGGGACATGTGACAAAGGAAGGCACCGTGGCAGGGCCAAGGGTGCTGGAGCATATGGTGGATACGGTGCTGTATTTCGAGGGGGACAGATATGCCTCTTATCGCATCCTGCGCAGCGTGAAGAACAGGTTCGGCTCCACCAATGAGATCGGTGTCTTTGAGATGCGGCAGGAGGGGCTGGCGGAGGTGAAAAATCCGTCGGAATTTATGCTCTCCGGCAGGCCCGAGGGTGCAAACGGTTCGGTGGTGGTCTGTTCCAGTCAGGGGACGAGACCGATCATGCTGGAGGTGCAGGCTCTGGTCTGCCGGACGAATTTCGGCTTTCCCAAGCGGCAGGCGACGGGGATCGACTTTAACAGGATCAATCTGTTGATGGCGGTGCTGGAGAAACGGATCCAGATGCAGATCGGGGACTGCGACGCTTATGTCAATGTGGCGGGCGGTATTAAGGTGCAGGAGCCCGCGATCGATCTGGGGATCGTGATGGCGATCGCCTCCAGTTTTAAAAACAGGGCAGTGCCGGAGGATGTGGTGGTCTTCGGCGAGGTCGGTTTAAGCGGGGAAGTGCGTGCCGTGAACATGGCGCAGGTGCGGGTGCAGGAGGCGAAGAAGCTGGGATTTTCCACGGTGATCCTGCCCGAGAGCAACAGGGCGGCGTGTCAGGAGATTTCCGGGATCAGGCTGGTGGGCGTGCGGAATGTGCAGGAGGCGATCGAGTTTATCTGAGGAAAGCCGGGATAACGGGATGGAAATGCATGCATGATATGTTATGCGGAAATCACAGACAGGGAAGAAGGATCAGGAAAGAGAAAGAAGATCGGAAGAAAGACCGGGAAAAGATAGAAAAAGATCAGAAAAAAGATATAAAGTGAATGGGAACGGTTTGATCTTAATACTATATGCTGGGAGTTGTGTATGAGAAGATTGCTTGTTTATTTAAAGGATTATAAAAAGGAATCGGTGCTGGGACCTTTGTTTAAATTGCTGGAGGCCTCCTTTGAGCTGTTTGTGCCGCTGGTGATCGCGCAGATCGTGGATACCGGGATCGGCGGGACGGATTACGGGCACATCTGGAAGATGGGAGGCGTACTGGTGCTGCTTGCCGTGATCGGGCTGGCCTGTTCCGTGACGGCGCAGTATTTCGCGGCGAAGGCGGCAACGGGCTTTGCCACGAATCTGCGGCATGCGCTGTTTTCCCATATCCAGTCCCTGTCCTATACGGAGATGGATAAGCTGGGAACGGCGGCGATGATCACGAGGATGACAAGCGATATCAACCAGGTGCAGTCCGGGGTGAATCTGGTGCTGCGTCTGTTTCTGCGCTCGCCCTTTATCGTGTTCGGGGCGATGATCATGGCGTTTACCATCGATGTGAAGGCGGCACTTATCTTTGTGGTGACGATCCCGCTGCTCTCCGTTGTGGTGTTCGGGATCATGCTGATCAGCATTCCGCTCTATAAGAAGGTGCAGGCGGGGCTGGATAAGGTGCTGGGCAGGACAAGGGAAAATCTGACCGGCGTCCGGGTGATCCGCGCCTTCAACCGGGAGGATGAGGAACTGGAGGCTTTTACCGGGGAGAACCGGATGCTGACGAAAATGCAGATGTTTGTGGGGCGTTTTTCCGCCTGTATGAACCCGGTGACTTATATTATCGTAAACGGCGCCACGGTGGTGCTGATCTGGACCGGCGCGGTGCGGGTGGATAACGGGATCCTGACTCAGGGCCAGGTGATCGCGCTGGTCAACTATATGTCCCAGATCCTTGTGGAACTGGTGAAGCTGGCGAATCTGATCATTACGGTGACAAAGGCATTTGCCTGTGCGGACAGGATTTCCGGCGTGCTGGAACTGAAAAGTTCTCTGCCTCAGGAGGAAACGGGGAACAGGGAATCTGAGAAGGGCGCTTATATTCAGTTCAGGCATGTGAATTTTGCCTATCAGGATGCCGGTGCGGAGGCGCTCAGCGATATTGATTTTACCGTGGAAAAGGGGCAGACCGTGGGCATCATCGGCGGTACGGGCTCCGGAAAGACAACGCTGGTACATCTGCTGCCCAGATTTTATGATGTGACAAAGGGTGAGGTGCTGATCGGCGGGAGGAATGTCAGAGACTATCCGCTGGAAGGACTGCGGGCGAAGATCGGTATCGTGATGCAGAAGGCGGTGCTGTTCCACGGGACCGTGCGGGAGAACCTGCGTTGGGGGATCGTGGACGGCACGGATACTGCAGATGGTATAGATCGGGTGAAGGAGCAGACGGGAGGTTTAGGCGGAAACGAAAAGTCGGACGCCGCAGGAGGTTTAGGCGGAGTCAAAGGGGCAGGCATCAACGGAGAGTTAAGCGGCGCACAGACTCCGGGCGAGGATGAGCGGATGTGGGAGGCCCTTGAGATCGCGCAGGCGAAGGAGTTTATCGAGAAAAAAGAGGGCGGCCTTGATTTTGAGATCGAGCAGGGCGGCAAAAATCTCTCCGGCGGGCAGAGGCAGCGTATGACCATTGCCCGGGCGGTGGTGAGAAAACCGGAGATACTGATCCTGGACGACAGTGCTTCGGCGCTGGATTTTGCGACGGATGCGGCGCTCAGAAAGGCGATCAGGAACGCGTCCGATGATATGACGGTGTTTATTGTCTCCCAGCGGGCGGCATCGATCATGTACGCGGATAAGATACTGGTGCTGGACGACGGAAGGATCGCGGGAGCGGGAACCCATCAGGAGCTGCTGAGATCCTGTGAGGTGTATCAGGAGATTTATTACTCACAGTTTGAGCGGGAAGAAGGGGCTTGAATGCAGTGTGAGAAGTACTTTCAGAACTCAGCAGCAGCATGGAGGTTGGTATGAATAAAGGGAAAAAAAGTACATTGAAAAAAGTGTTGTCCTATATCGGCAGTTATAAGTGGCTTCTTGCGGCGTCGATCCTGCTGGCGGCTGTCACGGTGGCGCTGACGCTGTATTTCCCGATCCTGTGCGGCAGGGCGATCGACTGTATCATCGGTCCGGGGAAAGTGGATTTTACGGGATGGCTGGTAAACGAGGGCCTGTACCCGCTGGCAAAAAAGATGGCGGTGGTGATCTTATTGACGGCAGCGGCGCAGTGGCTGATGAATGTCTGCAATAACCAGATCACCTATCAGGTGATCCGGGATGTGCGCGGGGAAGCCTTTGAGAAGATCCAGAAACTCCCCTTAAAGTATATCGACGGGCATTCCTACGGAGATATCGTGAGCCGGATCATTGCCGATGTGGATCAGTTCGCGGACGGACTTTTAATGGGATTTACCCAGCTTTTTACCGGCGTGATCACGATCCTGGGGACGCTGGGATTTATGCTGTCCATCAATATAGCAATCACGATCCTGGTGGTAATTCTGACACCATTGTCATTATTTGTGGCAAAGTTTATCGCCACCAGAACCCATGACATGTTTCTTCTTCAGTCCAAAACAAGAGGGGAACAGACGGCGCTGATCGATGAGATGATCGGAAATCAGAAGGTGGTGCAGGCCTACGGACAGGAGAGGAAGGTGCTTGAGCGTTTTGACGAGATCAACGGCAGGCTGGAGAAATGCTCGCTGCGTGCTATTTTCTTTTCCTCGCTGACCAATCCCTGTACCCGGTTCGTCAATAATATGGTCTATGCGGGAGTGGCGATTCTGGGCGCCTGCCTTGCCATCGGCGGTGGAAACGCCGGGGGACTGCTGGCGTTTTTAGGGGGTGCGGTGACAGTGGGCGAACTGTCCTGCCTGCTCAGCTATGCAAACCAGTACACGAAGCCTTTCAACGAGATCTCCGGCGTGGTCACGGAACTGCAGAACGCGCTGGCATGTGCCTCCCGTATTTTTGAACTGATCGAGGAAGAGCCCCAGAGCCCGGACCCGCAGCACCCGGCGGTGGTGGAGCATTTCGACGGCAGCGTGGCTTTGGAGCACGTATCCTTCTCCTATGTACCGGGGCAGCGTCTGATCGAGGATTTTAACCTGCAGGTGAAAAAGGGAGAACGGGTGGCGATCGTCGGGCCTACGGGCTGCGGCAAGACAACGCTGATCAATCTGCTGATGCGGTTTTATGACGTAAACAGCGGAAAGATAAGTGTTTCCGGGACGGATATCATGGAGATGAGCCGATGCAATCTGCGGGAGGGCTACGGGATGGTGCTGCAGGAGACCTGGTTAAAGACCGGCACGATCCGGGAAAATATCGCCATGGCGAGAGAGGATGCCAGCGAAGAGGAAGTGATCGGGGCGGCGAAGGCAGCCCATGCCCACAGTTTTATCAAACGTCTGCCGGATGGATATGACACGGTTGTCAGTGAAGACGGGGATTCCCTGTCCCAGGGACAGAAGCAGCTTCTGTGTATCGCCAGAGTGATGCTGGCGCTGCCGCCGATGCTGATCCTGGACGAGGCGACCTCCTCCATCGACACGAGGACGGAACTGAAGATCCAGAACGCCTTTGCGAAGATGATGCAGGGCAGGACCAGCTTTATCGTGGCGCACAGGCTTTCGACGATCAAGGAGGCGGATATCATCCTCGTGATGAAGGACGGCAATATCATTGAGCAGGGAGACCACAGAAAACTTCTTGCCCGGGGCGGTTTTTACGCGAATCTGTATAACAGTCAGTTTGCGAAGTAGGGAGATGCCGCCATTCTTTAAGGAGAAGAGAAAACGGGTGAAAAGGGCGGAGGATGAATAAAAGATATCTCATTTTTCATTACATTTTATCTACAGGAGGCGTGAATCATGAAAAAGAGCGGTTTGACAAAGGCGGTTGCGGTGCTGCTTGTTATGGCGATGGTTTTGCCGGGGTGCGGCAGCAGTGAGGAGGAAGATCCCCAAAGGGCAAAACGGAAAGGGGAAAAAGAAACTTTTACGGAGGCAAAGGGGGCGAAAGGTGCAGAGGATACTGCGGACATGGCTGATACCGGGGATGCGGAGGATGAGATCCCGCTCGAACAGATGGATCTGATCAAGTATAATTATTATGTGGAACTGAACAATGATATCATAGAGATCATGGATTCCATCGAGTATTATTATGAGGTGGTGGATTATACGGAGGAATTTTCGCTGCTGCCGGATACCGGGCTTACCTATGGCTACCGTGTTTACGGGAAAAATACGGATATTCTTGACGATTGCGTGATACTTGCGGATATGGAGCCGGATTACGGGGAAATGGATACGCTGGTGAAAGAGATGGAGGAGCCGCTGCGGGCTTTGATGGAGACCTTTTTGGAGATCAGCAGCAGCCATGATTATGCCGACAATCAGTATCAGAAGGCAAAGGAATATCATGCGGTCATCTATGCGAACGCCGATGCCTTTATTGCTGTGGCGCCCGCTTTTCTTGACGCGATCGACGAGATGGGAGACGCCCGTGTGGAAGAGGAGGAAAACCGGCTGAAGGAAGAGGGGATGCTGATCAATTACAATGCCAGCAGAGCAATTTCCATCGGCAGAAAAGTGCTGGACGAGGCAGCCGGCCAGGGAGTTAATGACGAAAACCTCACGGAACTGGATCTTACGGAAATCCGGAAACTGCATGATGAACTGGTTGCCGTGGTAGCGGATTTTGATGCGGCAACGGCTGATAACGACCAGCTTGTGAAGGAGTCCTTATCCAATTCCCGTCCTTTTGACGGACTTTTAGACGGCCTGATCGATGCCCTTGAGTGGATGATGAAGCAGGCGGAGAGCGGACAGCTTCCGGATATGAGCGGTTCCGGCGCGCCGCTGGGGTCTCTGGGACATTTTTCCTATGTTCTCGGACAGTGTATCGACCGTTATAATTCGGTGTTTGTAGAATAAGAAAAAAATTTGAAAAGACAGCAAAAACAGCTAAAGTTTTATGAAATATCGGCCGATATACAGTATAACATAAACATGTGTTATCCATAAAACGGATTTTAATGGATACAGTTTTTGATAAAGCGGCAGAGATTTTATCGAAAATACAACAATTCATGGAGGAGGATCAGAGAATGGGATTAGGAATTGATGCTTATTCACAGCCTTACGCAGCAGGAACGGCAGGAGCAGGATCTTACGCGAATACACAGGCGGCGACCGGCGAGACAAAGAGCGAAAAGGCGGCTGCGGAGAGCGGCGCTACCGTAGAGTTTTCCGATGAAGGGAAAAAGGCGCTTGAAAACAGTCAGGAGACCGGTGACAAGGTAGTAAAGACAGAGAGCGCTGCATCGACGATCGCAGAGAGAACCAATAAGATGACGGACAGCCAGAGGAGCAAATTAGTGGCACAGCTGCAGTCCGATCAGGAGGCAAGGCACAATCAGCTTTTGAACATGGTACAGAAGCTGTTCAACAAGCAGGCGAATACTTACGGACAGAGTATCGGCCAGACCAGCGATATGTGGAAGTTCCTTGCGAGCGGTAAGTTCACGGTAGATGCAGAGACCAAGGCACAGGCGCAGGCTGACATCGCGGAAGATGGTTACTACGGCGTAAAGAAAACTTCCGAGAGGATGTTTGAGTTTGCCATGGCTTTATCCGGCGGCGATGTAGATAAGATGAAAGAGCTGCAGTCCGCAGTGGAAAAGGGCTACAAGCAGGCTGAAAAGACATGGGGCGGAAACCTTCCGGACATCAGCAAGCAGACACTGGATGCGACAAACCAGCTTTTTGAGGATTATTACAAAGAGCAGGAGGCAGCGTCACAGAAGGTAAATCCGATCGACAGCATGACCTGAGTACGGCATACATAACAGAAGGAAAATGAAATAAATCAAAAAACGCTTCGGAAGATACCGGAGCGTTTTTTCTTTGCACCCGAAAATTTTTTTGATTTGAATGCAACGAAATGGAAAAAGCTGTTATCTAATGTATGAAAACAAACAAATGCGCGCGCTGAGCAGAAGTAATTGCAGATTTTTGAGTTTGTGGAGTGAATCCCGCGATATGGGAGAGACTACAATTTATCTGGAGGAAAGAGATGAATACGTTAGTGGAAAGGGCACAGCTTGGGGATGCTGAAGCATTTATATCCCTGATGGAAGAGTGCAGAATGTCATTCAGGCGGATCGCATTCGGTTATCTGGGAAATGATGAGGATGCTGCAGATGCCATACAAGATACCATACTGGATGCTTTTGAGCATATCGGTTCTTTGAAAAAGACGGAATATTTCAAAACCTGGGTTATGAGAATCCTGATCAACAACTGTACCAGAACTTACAGAAAAAACAGAAAACGCGTGAGCATGGAGCAGTATATGGAAGAAGGAGAATATGATAAAGGGGCTTCGGAGGTGGAGTTCAAGGAACTGCTTCTTGCGCTTCCAGAAGAAAGCAGGACTATCTTCCAGCTGTATTTCGGAGAACAGTTTACCACAAAGGAGATAGCGGACATTCTGGGAATGAAGGAAAACACTGTAAAAAGCAGAATTCACAGGGGCAAGGAACAGCTTCGCGTAAGTCTGCACGTAATATAGCATCTTGTCGGAGGGCATCCGGAAGATTTGCAGATGCAAAGCGATAAACAGGAGGATCGAACATGCGGAAATATTTTTCAGATGATGAATTCAGAAAAGTTTTGGGAGCAGACTTAAGAGACAGCGATATTATTGATATGCGTATTGAGGAGACTTACAGGATGATAAGAAATGCGGAGAAGAAGGCGAAAAAGAAAACAGGAAGAGGGAAAAATCCGTGGAAGGGAATCGGCATCGGCCTGGGCTGCGCTGCGGCGACATTGATGCTTGCGGTTGGATTTTGTGCGATGAATCCGGTTATGGCGAAGGAGATTCCCATACTGGGCGGGCTTTTTGCGAAAGTGGCGGATGTATTTTCTTTCGGGAGACTGCCGGAGGAAGAGACAACGGAACTGCACACGGTGGAGGGAGAGGATCTTCCGGAAAAGGAAGAAGCAGACGAATCGTATCAGAAGGCGGATAACGGCATCAGGGTTACTCTGACAGAAGAATATGCATCCAATCAGGCTGTGTATGTGGGCATGCGGATAGAAAACGAAGCGGAATTTCCGGAGATGATGGTGATGGCGGACGGCACGCAGAATCTGCGCCTCAAAACAATGGAGCATTATTCTTTCAGGACGAATGACGCGGAAGAGTACAGCTATAACGAACGGGATGTGGAAGGAACATTTGAGGATGCCAATACGTTCATCGGTATTATGCGGATCGACTATTCGGAGATAGATGTAGACGAGAGCAAATATCAGGCAGCGCTGCAGGAGGCGGAGGCCCGGGGAGAGGAACTGTGGCTGACGGACGAGAATTATTCTGATTATATGGAGAAGTACGAGGTACCGGAGAACTTTACAATGGACCTGGAGATCACGCAGATCATAGGGTATCTGGCGGAGCCCGCAGAGCCGGAAGGCATGAAGAGCGGAGCGGAACAGGAACAAATGAGCGAAGAGGAATGGAAGGACTATATGATGACGCTGCCCGAAGAATGGTACCAGTTCCCCAACCAATATGAAAACTGGTGGAAAGACGGTTCCTGGAAATTTGATCTGGCAATTGAACAGAAAGACAGCAATGCACGGCTCATCCCGGTGAATGAAACAAACGCGGACGGGATCGGCGTGGAAAGCCTGGAACTTTCCTCCGTTGAGATGACCCTGCATATCATAGAGCCGGCAGGCACGCTGACCTTTGCTGTGGCACTGGATGCAGACGGCAATAAGATCGAAAGCGGCAGCAGCAATGCCGATGAACTGGCGATCGAAGGGCATGATATCTCAAAAGTGTATATATATGTCTGCGACTATGACGAATATATGAACGAGATCAAAGGCTACGGTGTGCCGGGAAATCACAGCGACAGAAGCTTTCAGGAGGTTTTGGAGGAGAGGGCTCTGTTTAAGACGGTGGTATCTACGCAATAATGCTGCAGAACCTGTAAAAAACGCTTCGGATAATTTCCGGAGCGTTTTTTGTCATATAGGAAAGTTCGTCCTATATGACAAAACCCTCCGGGGATGCGCACTGCGCGCATAAGGAAAATGTCTGCTGCCGCAGCCGCGCTTCGGCGCGAGTGTGTGTCTTGACGCACACTTTTTATATGAGAAGATCAGATTCAGCCGTTTCTTCCGGGCGTATCTTCGCTGAAAGGACTGTTTTCGTAATTTTTGCTTTTACTGGATACAAACTTTTCCATTTTGCGCTGCAAAGGATGCTTGTTCCAGCGGGACAGATCTTCCGTGATCTGATAAGCGGTGATCTGAAAGGCAGGAAGATAACATAAAGGGGTGATCTCTTCCGGGAGATCGCAGGGAACATAAAACGTATTTGCCTCCTCCTTATAGTCGGCGCAGTTTGTGATCAGAAATACGTTTTCCGTCACGATCCGCGTCCCTTCAAAAATCCGGTGGATACGTTCCGTGCCTTCTCCGCCGTCGATCAGAAAAACGGAATATCCCGGAGTCATCTGAATATTGGGACCGTGGATATATTCCTCGATCTCATATGCCGCCGTGGGAACGCTGATGGTTTCACCGAATTTCAGTGCCCCCTCGCAGGCAGTTCCCATATTTGCGCCGACGCCGCACACATAGGCGTTTGTCATGCCGGAAAGTTTCCGGTAGTGCTGCCGCATAAAAGCCTGCCAGGAATTCTGCACGTTTTCGTTGATATCGGCTGCGGCGGATAACTGCTGTTTTACCGAAGCGGCCTCTCCGGCTGTCTTAATGCCCAGCGCTTCTGCGGCATCTACGGCAAAAAGCATGAAAAACAGCGCCAGGGTCGTCACCCCTCTGGTCACATAGGCAACGGTCTCACGGCCGACACCGTAATTTGCAGCGATATCGCATGCCTTTGCCAGATCGCTCTCGAGATCGCCGGTGAGCCCGATACAGCGGCGTCCCTTCTTTCTGATCACATCTGCCGCATCGAGCGCGTTCAGGCTGTAACCGCTCTGGCTGACTACAATGACCATATCCGTATCATCAAAATCATGCTCGCTGTTTACAAAGGTAAAGGGCGCTACGAGTTTCACTTCACATTTCAAATGGCGGCGGATAAACTGACGGGCGCACAGGCTTGCGTTGGAAGAGGAACCGCAGGCTACGATCCAGATATTTTTATAGCCGCCGTTTACATATTCCTCCACAAGAGGGCGGGTCAGGTTTTTGCTGTCCGCTGTATTGGAACGGATAAATTCGGGACAGGATGCGATGTAGTCCATCATGGTTTTTGTTTCTTTGTTTGGCATAATTGAGGCCTCCTTATAAAATTTAATAAATTTTAAGAACTGCGTTTGTGGGATTTTAACAAATTATCCCAAATATCTCTTCGCACTATTGACATTATAACATACCGCAGCCGCTGGCTGCAATCAAACTATAAAAACAAAAGAATCATCCTATTCGTAGATGCACGTGCTATAATGCACTTATACGGTATCTGCGTACCAATCCA
>CAJTBO010000008.1 GCA_910573755.1 Lachnospiraceae bacterium
CAGATAAATATGCAAAATCTTATCCTCATAAGGATTGTGTAAAATTTTCAAGGTACTATATAGGAAGTCAGAGAGTTTCTAAAAACTCTTTTGACCCCAACATCATGACATTGAAAAATTCAATAAATTGATGATCAAAATTGTTGGAGGGATGTTCCCTTACGATCCACAAGGACGGAAAACCTGATAAAAACAGGTTCCTGGTCCTTTTTGCCCTTAAATGTAAATTTTTTGTGAATTTGATTAAAAAGTCTTTAATAAAACATTTCCGGTGGTATGATGAAAATAATATTATTGAAATGATCAGGATGTATAAGAAGGGGGAACGCAGGCAATATGGGACTGTATTTGAACCCGGGAAACGGAGGGCATCATGGGATTGTTCGGCAAAAAGAAAACAGAGAAACCTGAAGATAAGCAACCGGAAAAGCAGCCGGAAAAACAACCGGAAAAACAACCGGATAAGCAGCCGGAAAAACAGAAGGAAAGAAAACCGTATATCAGAGGAGCGGGCGGAACCATTGTCACAAAATCGATTCTGAACGGTACTTCAAAGCTGAAATGGCTGTTCCGGCAGGAGGGCGGGCCGGGGAACGGCTGGATTGCCTTTGGAGATAAGGATTCGCAGGAATATGTGAATGACGCGAAGAATATGCAGGTCGTGGATTTTAATACGCTGATCGATATTGAGCCTGCGGCGGCAATGGTATTTTATATGCCGATGGGAAGTGATCTGGAATTCCGCTGCGACAGAAGCGGAAAGTATTTTGTGGATACCAGAACCGGAAAAGAGATCAGGGAGCCGGTGAAGCATCCGGCGCAGATCGCTTTCGAGAAGAATCTGAAATTTTTAAATAAAAAGAGTTATCCTGCGGAGTTCTTTCAGAGTTTATTCACAAAAAGCGATAAAATAGATGTGTTTATGGCGGGAAAGGCGGATTTTCCTACAGGAGAGGCAGTGCTTGCAGATCCGCTGGCTTATTTGGGCAGCAAGTATGAGACTGTTCTGGATCGAAAGATCCCGGCAGGGAGTTATCCGGTGGAGCTTTCCATCTGCCGTTCCCAAATCGCAGGACTGCGTGTTTTAGCCGCAAGGATCCTGCTCGGTGATAAGCAGGCCGTCTGTTATGAAATCGCAATGCCGAAAGGAAAGAAAAGTGAAGATTCCGGGAAGCCGGGGGTGCTTACTTTTTTCGGTGTGGACACAGGGCTCGCCTGTTTTGCGGATGCGCAGGTGTCGGAGGAATACAGGGCATTTTTTGAAAACTGGCAGAAAGAAAATCCGGGAAAGAATAAATATACGGATTATTTTGAGGCGCTTTTTCAGAAAAGCTATGAGGAATATCCAAAAGTGCAGAATCCGGGCGGAAGCTTTCTGGAGTGGAAACTGCCGGAAAGCGGACATAGTATCGTCATGTTCGCGAGCGGCATGGGAGACGGCATATACAGCGGATATTGGGGGCTGGATGCGGAAGGGGAGGCTGTGAGCCTGACAGCGCTGTTTATGAATCCGGAGTATTTCTGACAGGAAAGTATCCGCAAAACGGAAATCAGTAAATCGAATACAGCTAAAGAAGTGCCCGGAGAAATGACCGGAGAAATGGCTGTTGAATTAGAACAACTGATGAAAGGGAATCAGATGATCATTGCGAATGAAATTGCATAGCGCTTGAGAGTTTCAGCGGAGATTATCAGATTATCGTATCAAAGTTATGAAGAGAATGGGAGAAGTAAAAAAATGGAACCGGAAAAAATCAGGATAGATATGACACTGTTAAGCTGTATTGTTCAGAGTCTGGGCAGAATACCAGAGACCATGTACGATTTCCAGAAAGTAAAGAAATTATCCTGCGGTGGGGAGCCGGTAAAACTGATCGATCCTTATAATGAGCCGCTTCCGGATCGGCTTGAGATTGCGGAGGGGGATTTCGGCATGATCGGTAAGATGTCAAGACTGAAAAAACTGACGATATCCGCTATGCCGATTCAGGATTTCTCGTTCCTGAAAACCTGCATTGGGCTGGAAGAGCTGGAAATTTCGGGATGCGGCGTGATCGACTGCGCCATTTTAGAGGAGGTGAAAAGCCTGAAGAGCCTTAGCCTGCACTACTGCAGCGGCTTAGAGCACCCGGAAAGACTTCTGAAACTGTTCCGGTTAAAAAGACTTTCTCTGGAAGGCACCAAGATCGAGGATGCCGGCTGTTTTATGCATTGCTGGATTCCGGAGGTTCATCTGCCGGCATATATCCTGAAGGAAGAAAAGAAGGAAGAGCAGAAGGAAGAAAAGGAGGAAGAGCAGAAGGAAGAAAAGAAGGAGAAAGCGATTTCCAGAAAGAACAGCGGAACGGTATCGTGCGGGGAAGGCGTGCCGTTCCGGAAGAGAAGCAGAGAACAGGGAGTGCATCCTTATACAACGGTGGATCAGGATTCGCCGCTCTGGGAAATTTACAGGGGCGCTTACGGCAGTGTGAGGGAATACATAGTCATTTTGACAGGAGAAAGAGACAGAGCGCCCGAAACCTTCAAACTGCGTCGGCTTGAGACGGCGGTGAAGACAAATTATGAACTAGCCTTTGATAACCTGCTGGAAAATCTGTATCATCAGATGAGTTTTTATCGGGCGTCCTGGCTGGTTCTGCCCTATCTGGCAAGGCTGATGGAGGGCTGGGAAAAAGAGAAAGACAGAGAATGGCTGTTTCGGGGGATCATGGCGGCGGGAAGTATTCTGGCGACGGATGTATACGGGGAAAAGCCGGAGGATGATTTGTATGTAAGTTACCGAAATGCCATCCTGCAGATCCGTGATATAACGATCAGCTTTTTGGCGGAATGTATGGATCATGTTCTGGAGAAGGATATTGGCTTAAGGCGCGAGTTTGCGGTTTCTGTTCTGGCAGTTCTGGGAGAGGAAAAGCTGGCGTTTATGCTGTTTCTTTCCGGATTTGAGTCCTGTTATATTGTCTGTCCGTCCTGTGAAAACTGTGATGAAGAGATCGAGTTCGGGTACTGTGAGCCGTCGGAAAAGATTAATATGGCAAAGGAGCCTTTGAAAAGATGGGACGGGGAGAGCCTGAAGGATGTAAAGCAGTGGGTATTTAATCTGTTTGATTTGATCGGGGACAGTGAGGGAAAGGAAAAACTCTGTTACTATTTCGGGACTTATGTATGTCCGGAGTGCGGGGAAAAAGTGCCGGTACTGAAAGGGATGGAAGAATATTACGGATAGGCTGTGGTCAGCTCAATCAGTAAAGTGACGGGAGAAGAGCAATGAAAAAAATCGGTGTGAAGGATATCGATCTTCTTCCTTTCTGGATCAATTACGTCGGCTGCTGTTATCCGAACGGTTATGACGAGGAGAGGGATATTTCCGTTTCGGAACTTATGCAGGAGTTGTATACGGAAGAGATCGGAGAATGGTGGGAGAAATTTACCGGATATTATGAAGGAGTCCTTGAGGAAAGCGATGGGTATCTGGACGAGCCTGTTACGCTGGAAGAGGCGGCAGCAGAAGGGAAAATTTTGAACATAGAATTTCATCCGGGAGATATCCTGTATTTTATGAACGGAAAGCAGATTGGGAGTGCAGGGCCGCATTGGGAACTGCAGACAATACCTTATAAAGAGGTAGAGCAGTTGCTGGCTTTCCCAAACGGGGGACAGCTATTTTTACTTCTGTTGCCGCTTGCCTGTATAGAGGAAAAAGAGGTGGAGGCAGTTATAGACGAAGTAAAAAAACAGATGGGAAATTATTTTCCGGAGAGTTTATGCGAGCGTGTTTCAAGATGTATTGCTGCGGGGTTGCTTCCGGATGAAGATTGAGCGGAGGCAGGAAATAAAATGAATAATAACATTTGTTATTGAATAAAACATCAGTATGTGCTGATGAGAAGGAGCGGTCTGTGACAGAGAAAAAAGAAGCAATAGCATATTGCCTGACGTTGGAGGATGCCTATGAGGATTATCCCTTTCATGATCCCAACTGGTGTGTTATCAGGCATAAAAATAATCAAAAAGTGTTTGCCTGGATCTTTGACAGAAACGGCCATGTCTGGATCAATGTGAAATGTGATCCCCGGTGGAGGGATTTCTGGAGAGAGGCTTTTCCCTCTGTGATTCCGGCTTATCATCTGAACAAGGAGCACTGGAATTCTATTATACTGGACGGAACGGTGCCAAAGGAGGAGATCAGGCGGATGATCGCGGAAAGCTACGATCTGACGAAAAAAGGAAAATCATGATCATTCAGGGAGCGTGGAACGTGCGGATCGTTTGGGAGAATATTATTGTATCAGCAGTGCTTTTAACCGTGTCACCCCGTCCGTCAGGATTTCTAAAGAGGGAGGCGTTATGACAGAGATCCTTATTGTTTTTTCGGGAACTTTGTTTCCGACGAAGAAACGCTCCGCGCCGTAAACCTCTACCCCTGCTTCTCTGGCACAGATCTCAAAACTTTTTCCGGTAAAGTGTCCGGGTAATTGTACGGATCTGAGCGGTGATGTAAGTCCGCTCGGTGTGACAAATCCGTCCAGTATTTTATTGACAACCAGATTTCGCTCCGTGAGTTCTTTTTTCCGTTCGGCAAGAATCTTGTCGGCGGTGCCGTCTTCGATCAGGGCGGCAGATACCGTTGCGAGCAGCGGCGAGATGGAAATATTCATGGAATACAGGGCTGCCGTCAGTTTTTCACGGAATCTGCCGGGGACATGGATAAATGCGGTCCTGAGTCCCGGCGAAATGGTTTTGGAAAGGCTTGATATGTAAACTGTCTGATCCGGCGCAAAAGAGGCGATGGGCGGCATGGGCTCCGGCACTAAAAGATTATTGATGCCGTCCTCTATCACAAGCAGATTTTCGGATTTTGCCGTCTTTGCGATCATCTTTCTTGTCTCAAGAGACATGATACGGGAGGTGGGATTCTGATAATCGGGGATGACATAAAGTCCTTTTATATTTTCATTCTGCATGGCATAGCGGATGCCTTCTTCTGTTATCTCATGGCGGGAACTCTGAACCGGCAGTAAATGAATGCCGAATAGTTTCGCGGCTGTTTTTATGCCGGGAAAAGTCATGGGTTCCGTTCCGATTTTATCTCCTGTTTCAAAAAATGCGCCGAGAATGGCTGCCAGTGCGTTTTGACCGCCGGCTGCCGGAAGAATATGTTCCATATCTGTATGAAATCCTGATTTTTCAAGCCATGCCGCACCTGCATTTCGCTGTCTTTTTGTACCTTCCGGCACACCATAGGAAAACAGGTTCAGGGCGTCCGGCTTTTTCATCAGGTGTTCCGCATACTGTTTTACTTTCGCATTACATGAGACGGAGGGAATGATCGCCCCCATCTCAATCATATGGGAATCTTCTTTTGCACAAAGCAGCATCGGATCTGCGGCGGCATCGGATGAAACATAAGTACCGTTGCCGACGGACGCCGAAAGCAGTCCCTTTTGGCTGCATAGTTTATACACTTTGGATATGGTGCTCAGATTCAGATCCAGAAAATCAGCCAGTTCCCGTTGGGGCGGCAGCTTTGTTCCCGCTTTCAGTTTTCCGCTTTTGATATCGCTTTCTAACAGTTTTGCCAGCGCAATATATTTGGGGCCTGTTATATCGTTTAAGTCAGGCTTCCAGCTCATGGGGTAATTATCAAATGAATTTACCGGCATAATGCACCTCTGTTTTTGTATGGATTGCTTTTGGACAATCGGTAGAATTGTCTGCCATACAATTCTAACATTGTTATCCTGCGGATTCAAGATTATAATGAGGGTTATCGGGGAGAATGATATGGCTGGTTATTATTTCATATGGATAAAAAGTCTGCCCGGATAAAATCAGATGCGCCATTGCCGCCCTTTCGGGAGGGAGAGTTGTAAAAAGCGCAGTGCCGTCAGGCTTTTATGGGAATAATACAGGGAGATTTTCCAGAGGAAACCGGGGTATACAGCTATGAGTATGAAACATTTATTATCAGATGGAATAAAAGCAACACCGCCGTCTTTTGTCAGAGGGATTTTGAAAGCGGCATCCGATCCGGAGGTGATCTCCTTTGCGGGCGGCCTGCCGAATCCGATTTCCTTTCCGCAGGAGGCGCTCCTTGAGTCAATGGAACGCGTTGTAAAAACTTATGGAAGCAGTGTATTCCAGTATTCGGTGACAGCGGGCCTGCCGGAGCTCAGGCAATATATTGCGGACAGATATAACAGGATCTTCGGGCTTGCGCTTACGGTGGATCATGTTATCATTACGACCGGTTCTCAGCAGGCGTTGGATTTGATCGGAAAGGTATTGCTTGATAAGGGGGACGGCGTGATCGTGGAGAAGCCGACTTACCTTGCGGCAATACAGGCTTTTTCCATGCAGCAGCCGGTATTTTATCCCGTGGATCTGACAGAAGAAGGGATGGCGCCGGAACAGCTTGAAGCGGCTTTGCAGAATCCGGTAAAGTTTATCTATGCGATTCCTGATTTTCAAAATCCCACGGGGCTTACCTATTCTGCCGGAAACCGGGAGCGTATCCGCGGCATACTCAAAGACCGCGGGGTTGTTCTGGTGGAAGACGATCCTTATGGCGATCTGCGTTTTGAGGGGGAACGTCTGCCTTACATCGGAGTGGGAAAGCTGCCGGGCAGTATTTTGCTGGGGACTTTTTCCAAAACGGTTACGCCGGGTATGCGCACGGGTTTTATCATCTCTGAAAACAGGGAACTGCTGAAATATATATCCGTTGCAAAAGAGGCGGGCGATCTGCACACCAATATTTTTTCCCAGTATGTGATCTGGGATTACATAAAGAATCATGATCTGGATCAGCATATCGCGAAGATCAGAACGTTATACAGGCAGCAGGCGCAGGCAATGATGGATGCTATGGAACAATATTTCCCGCCTGAGGTAAAGTATACAAGACCGGAAGGCGGCATGTTTTTATGGGCAACGCTGCCGGAAGGCGTGAGCGCCATGTCCCTGTTTCCGAAGGCGCTGGAGAAGAAGGTTGCGTTTGTCCCGGGAGATCCGTTTTATACCGATATGAAAAATTTAAGGACAATGCGGCTTAATTACACCAATGCGGACTGTGAAACGATCAGGGAAGGGATTCGCAGGCTGGGAGGATTGCTGGAGGAGTTGATTGAAAGGTGATAGATTTATTTGACAAAGGGCGACCGGTTCGGCATTTAGCCGTTTTCGCATACCGGCACACTAACCGGTAATTTCGTCCGCGCACCGCTTCGGCTCATATCCGGTTACATCTCCTGTTTGGTAAGTATCGATCTGCCGCAGATAAGTGTCTTCATCCACCGCTTCCCCGCTTATATAATATTCTCCCCAGTCCCCGACAGCCAGTGTTTCCTCAATCCAGCTCCCGCTATCAAATCGAATATGTTTCCAATGATTGCAGGCGGCGCCGCCGGAAGAGAGATAGACGCCGCTTGTCTGGAGTACCTCAAAGCCTCTGTACATAATTTCCCATCCGTAAAATTTTTCATTTTCACAGTGCAACACCAGAAAATCGCCGACCGGCGTCCACTCCACAATTAATTCTTGTATTCCATCCTGGTCCAGATCAAACACCCGCACTTCCCTTATCATCATTTCCTCGATATCATTCTCGGCATAGGCCTTCACATAACGGCTGAGATCTGTTGTTTCCTTAGGATCATATCTGCGGAATACAGTATTTATGCTATCTTCTGTAATGCTGCCATCTTTGTCAAGCGCTGTATACTCTCCAAAGTCTGTCAGTTCAAAAGCGGCGTTTTCTTTCAAAACAGGGAAATACTGCTTAAATCCTTCCCATTCTTCATCTGTCATCCGGCTCTGAAACGAATCGTAATCTATTTGAGATACTTTTACAGGTCCGTAATTATCTGTAGTCATTTCTGATTCTGTTTCTGATTTTGTTTCCGGCTCGGTTTCCGTTTCCGGTTTTGCATCTGGTTTTGCAGGCTGCTGCTGAGTTTCTTCTTTTCGGCTGTCGTCTTTGCTTTCCGGTACCGGGGTCTGTGTTTGTGTCTGATGTGCGTTTTCCTCTCCGTCATGAACCGTCTGATCTGCACAGCCGGCAAAGGTCAGGGCTGTCATGATCATAAAGATGCATATCAGTATTTTTATCCGCTTTATCCTTTTCATATGTATATCACCGTTCCAATTTATCCGTTTTGATTAACAGGTCCTGATTTCCTGATTATAAGCTGTTTTCAGAAAAAACACAAGTAACTGTTCGGCTTTTGACCGGACTGTTGCAAACATAATTTCGGAAACGGGAAATAAAGATGAATGTTGGTGATCGTTATGCTATAATCAGAAGGAAACGGAAAACAGAGGGATCAGAGTTGCCTCTTTGGAGGCGACGCCTATGGAGACTACGACGAATTGGCAGGGGCAGGAGCGGCATTTATTGCCGAGAGGCCGTCGGATATCCTGAAATATGTATAGAGAATTGATACGGAAAATGGAATGTTTTATGGGAATAACGGAACGAAGGTTAAAATGAATTACGAAATAATACGTCTGACAGATAGGCCGGAAATAAAAAAACAGGCTGCACAGTGGTTTCATGAAAAATGGGGTATTCCGCTGGAAGCATATACAGAAAGCATGGAAGAGTGCCTGGCCCAGAGAAGTCCTGTTCCTCAATGGTATATGGCAATGGAGAAAGACAGGATCATTGGGGGACTTGGGGTTATTGAAAATGATTTTCACAGCAGAAAAGACCTTGCGCCCAATGTCTGCGCCGTCTATACGGAAAAGGAGAAACGGTGCAAGGGGGTAGCCGGCGCCTTACTGGGTTATGTATGTACTGATATGAAGGAGAAAGGAATTGATATCCTATATCTTATAACAGACCATACTTCGTTTTATGAACGTTATGGATGGGAATTTTTGTGTATGGTACAGGCAGACGGCGAGCCCGGGATGACAAGAATGTATATACACGAAAGCAGGCAGACCGGATAATAATGTATATCTGCACAAGCAGGCAGACCGGGTAATAATGTATATCTGCACAAACCGGCAGACCGGATATCAGTGTATATATGCGCAAGCCGGTACAGCGGATACTGATGCAGCAGAGAGGCATCCGATCCGTACCATTATGTGAAAAAAGAAGGGCAGGGTTTCTTTCAGATCTCAATAATGAACCGGGCTGTACGGTTTATAAGCTGAGAGTGCTTTCCTGCCAATAAGGATAAACTGAAATAATTTATAAACAGCGCCGAGAAGAATATGAAAATATCTTCTTCGGTGCTGTTTTTTAATAGAGCCATGTTTTGCTGATAGATTTTCAAAAATCCGTCCTCTGTAACATTTCGCGGACATTTGGGTTTTACAATATCCTTATCAACAGGCAGAAAGCTTTGAAAGCTGTTTTTCCTGCTTACAAACTTGCGTCCTATGTGTATTGTGACGCGCAAATGATGGAGATTACCAAGGCGCAGATGGAGTTGTTAGAGGGGCGGGTTCCCGAAAAAGCAAATGAAGTTGTCGTAAGCGAATACTTTCTTTCCACCTATGGAAACAATGCCGGGATCGGGGACATTGTGACCTTGGATACAGAGAGTTTTCATGGCGATTATGTCGTTAGCAGCATTATGGACAGCATAAATGAAAAAGAAGCGAATACCTGCGCTATCATTCTTTCCAAAGCTGCCCTGACAGAATGGGATGGATTTGACCCGGCTGGCTATCGCGCCTATGCCCATTTCAAAACAGCGACCGGTTGGGAGAAGAACTGATGACCTCTTATTGCAGGGAGATTACAGAGGAATATCAGCTTCCTAATCCCCGCATGAACAACAGGTATTTTACTTATGTTTCTAAGTCCTTTGATTTTGCACTGATGGCTGGCGTGATTGCCATTGTGCTGATCGGCGGCTATATTGTGATCCAGAGTATCTTCCGTATCTCCATCAATGACAAAATCAAGAGCTACGGGCAGCTACGGACGATTGGTGCGATGCCAAAGCAAATCAAGCGGATTGTAAAGCGGGAGGGACGCAAACTCGGCAGTATCGGAATTTTGATTGGTACAGTGCTGGGCGTATGTGGTGGTTTTCTTCTGTTTTCCAAGGGTTTTAACGCTGTTTCCTATGTCGTTATGGTTTCCCTGACACTCATAAGCAGTTGGATCATGGTATCTGTTTCCATCCGTAAGCCTGTAAAGATTGCGGCAGGGATTTCCCCCATTGAAGCCGTCCGTTTTACTCCGGCATAAAAGAACATCCGCAGACGGAAAAAGAATATCAAGCTCAATCCTGTTTCAATGGGAATTGCGAATTTTAAGCGTGACCGAAAAAAGACAATCAGTATTGTAGCATCTTTGAGTATAGGCGGAATTTTTCTGATGGTGGTATCTTCGTTGGTTTTGGTACACTCGCCAGAGGCGATAGCAAGACAGCGTTTCCCGAATGGTGACTATAAAATTTATTTGCATTCTGAGTTGGCAGAACACGAAGTTATGGCGGTAGGAAATCCACTAAATGAAGAACTAAAGCAGGAGATTTTGGCCATTGATGGTGTAACTGATGTGATTACAAAAAGGCAGAGCCTTCATATAAATTATCGTGCCAACGGAATTGAGTGTGCTGGTATGTGTGATATGCTGACCGACCAGAATTATAAGACCCTTGAAGCGGCTCTGACAGAGGGAACTATGCCAACAGATTCACATAGTATTATAATTGATCAGACCACAAGTAACCGTGAAAATATAGGAGTGGGAGAAACGGTTGAAGTTACCTCTGGGAAATCAACTATTCCTGTTACTATATCTGGGATATATTACACTGGTGATATAAAAAATGGACATAAGACGCTTACACTTGACGCTGCACTTGAATTTGCACCAGAAGTATTATTCCATGAATTACATCCAGAAATAACTTTGTTTGACTATTCGTGGAATATTGTGAGCAATCCGAGAAAAGCGGATCATGTGAGGGATGAATTGAAAAATATTGTAGCCACTCATACTGATATTGCATTAGATGATATTGACACTATAATTGAGTTTGAAAAATGGCAAAATTCTGTGGTTTTTGGCAGTATGCAGGTCTTTTCGTGGCTGATATTCCTCTTTGGCGTTATCAACCTGATTAACACGACCCTCTCTAATCAAATGTCCAGAAAACAGGAAAACAGTGTTTTGCGTTCCATCGGACTGACCCAAAAGCAGCTATGTAAAATGAACATCTGCGAGGGCCTATGCTATGCGTTCTTTGCAACATTAGCGATGCTGATCGTTGGGTTTCCCACTTCTATCTTTGCTTGCAGAAAAATGAGCATAGGTGCTTTTGCCGGAAATGTAGTACCCTACAAATTCCCGGTTTTGGAAATGGGCCTGTTCATTCTGGTGTTGTTCGGAATGGAACTGGTCTTGTCTGTCTGGACAATCCGCGGACAGAAAAAACAATCCCTGATTGAACAAATGCGGGCGACGGAATAAGCGTATAAAATTCGGAGGAATTATCTATGGATAACGATAAAAGAAAATTAACGGAAAAAGAATTGAAACGTAAAGATTGCTTTGAAAAATCCAATTCAGAAATGCAGTAAATAAGGAGGCGGCAGGTTATGACATGGCCTTTTGAGAATGACACCAGCACAATTATAAAGAAACTGGCGAAAGCTCCATAAGACAGCAAGTTATGCACATTACGCACAGTGCCGACTACTACGGAATCCCCCTGCTCCTACTTTTCATTTGGTCTACATAGTTTTGTTGACGGGGAGGCTAAAGATAAACTTACCATGAAGCACTGAAAGGAATGTTGAAATTTAATTGATAAATAGGCTAAAATCGTGTATAGTAATTTTAGTGACCATGTGGTCACTAAAATTAAACATATAAAGTGACCGTGTGGTCATTGAAGAAAGGAGATTATAGTGCCAACACCTTTATTTTGGGGACTGGATATTGAAAAACAGCAAAATATTTTTATGGCAGGAGTTTCTGAATTTGCCAAGTATGGTTATGAAAACAGTTCTACAAATCGAATTGTAAAAAAAGCCGGTATCAGTAAAGGAAGTTTATTCAAATATTTTCCGACAAAAGAGGATTTTTATTTTTATATTCTTGATGAAATCACTGCGGAGCTTAATTCCAGCTTAGAAGAAAAAATAAATACCCTTTCCGCTGATTTATTTCAACGGATAGTAGAGTATTCTGTTTTGGAGTTTTCATGGTATATTTTGTATCCCGAAAAATCCAAAATGATTGTCAAGGCATTCACCAAAAACGACACCGACATTTATAAGAAAACCGTATTAAAATATGGCAATAGAGGACAAGAGATATATTATTGGTTTTTACAGGATATTGATACAACTCAATTTCGGTGGGGCAGACATAAAACACTTGATGTGGTGAAGTGGTTTCTTAAAGGTTTTAATGATGATTTTTTGACAAAAATACTAGAACAAGCCTATGCGGACTTCGAAATGATAGAAAAAGAATATGTAAAAGAGTTATCAGAGTATGTAGAAATTCTAAAGGCAGGAATCGTAAAATAAAGGAGGTTGTTATGCTTTATAATGCTTATAATGGAAGTGTCCGTGTTGGAAATTCTGAAATGGATTATGTATCTTTTGGAAATGGAAATAAAAATCTTATTATGCTGCCCGGTTTAGGAGATGGACTGGCTACAGTAAAGGGAATGGCTTTTGTTTTTTTAATGATGTATAGGATATATGCCAAAGAATTTACCGTGTATGTTTTCAGCCGGAAAAATCATTTGCAAGAGGGCTATTCTACAAGGGAAATGGCAAAAGACCATGCAGAAGCTATGACCGCTCTTGGTATTTCAAAAGCAGACGTTTTAGGCATATCCCAAGGCGGTATGATAGCGCAGTATCTTGCGATTGATTATCCGGATATGGTCAATAAACTCATTTTGGCGGTAACAAGCGCAAACTCTAATGAAATAATTAAACGAGTAGCTGGTGTCTGGATTGAAATGGCAAAGCAAGGAAATTATAAGGATTTAGTGATAGATACAGCGGAAAAATCATATTCGGAGAAATACTTAAAAAAGTACCGTCGAATTTATCCGTTTATTGGAAAAACAGGAAAACCCAAAAGTTTTAAGCGTTTTCTTATACAGGCAGCTTCCTGTATCAGCCACAATGCTTATGCGGAATTAAGTAACATAGTATGCCCTACATTAGTGATTGGTGGGGATTGCGATAAAATTGTTGGAACAACTGCGGCTTCTGCAATAGCCAAAAAAATTAGTCATAGCGAATTGTTTATTTATAATGGTCTTGGACATGCGGCGTATGAAGAAGCTAAAGATTTTAATGAACGGATTTTGAATTTTCTAACGAGATAATGGAAAGTCCAGTCAACAATAAAAATAAATACGGTTTTGCATTGGTGTTGATAACCACGCTTGTAGATAATCAAGGAGCAATAGCATATAAGTGTTGTTACTGCCCCTCTGAATTAAAAAAGTAACCGTAAACCATGCACCCGCCCCATGTGGGAGAAAGGGGGAATTTTCTATGGCTTGTACAGAAGCATACAAGGAACACATCATGTATACTTTTAATGGTTTTTGCAAAGTTGTTATCCACAATGCAGCTATCACTGCATGGCGTGACCAGCACAGGCGGCACAAAAGAGAAATATCCCTTGAATAACTCACAGAAGAAAAGTTTTACCCTTTAGGCACAACAGACGAATATTTTGAAGCACCCTATGAAGAATACCCCATTACAATCTGCGGTCAGACAGTTAAACTGATATGCGGAATATATTTGTTATTTATTGCAAAACCATCAAAATACATTCCTAATATGATAAAATAGCGAATGTACAAAGAAACAACTTCCAGTTTGACATACTGGAAAATCGAGATTTGAAAGGAGTAACAGACATGGAATTTCCTTTTTATGATTCACCCGATACTGCTACGATTATCTGCTGTCATATATTGAAGCGTCAGGCACCTATTCTATATGTATCACATGATGAAGATGACGGAATGTGGCAATTTCTATGCGGAGGAACACACGAAACAGATGAAGCAAAGTTAGTATCTTTAAAATGGGTTTTTGATTTAGATAACTCTGTCAGTACCTTAAAGGATATGCCTTGCGGCTATTATGCAGAAAGAAAAACTCAAGATAACGATTGGATTATCAGAAAGCGATGACTTCCCATTTGACATACTGGAAAATCAAAATATGATACCTTTGTCTTAATCATTAATAAGGTGTACTGAGGTTATTTATTTTACGGAGGAAACGTAGATGGAACGAAAAAATAAAATTTTGAAAACAGTTTCAGTTGTTCTATTGTTATGCAGTTTTTCTGTACCAATGTATAATATTTTTCCTAATGGGTTGATAGTCAATCAGGATTCATGGTTTTTTACTGAAACTTTTAAAATACTTTTTCAAGAGGGGGTAGGAGCATTTAATTATCTTGGTGTTGTATTTCATCTGGCTGTATGGATTCCCGCTATCATACTGTGTATCGGTTCTTTTTCACAGATAGACAAGATTGTTCGCTTTTCGGCAGGTATCGGCATTGTTCTTCTTTTGATAGGTCTTCTGCTTGCTGTTGTTTTGACAAATGAAATAAAATTGATCCATCCGATTGTTGGGTACATTTGTATTGGATACTGGATTGACTTAATTTTGCTTGTAGTTTGCGCCGCCGTTTCTTCAAAAAAGCACTGAAAATATTAAAAAATTCCTATTTGTAGAATTGCAGCCAGTTAAAAACTGGATAACCGCCATACATACAGAACGGCACACTAAGACAGGAAATCAAGAAAAGGTTTCCTGTTTTTTTGCGCCCATTTTTGGCATTTTCAAAAATTGTTGGTATTATGCCGTGCAAAGGGGGATAGAAAGAAATTCCCTGTCCCGTTTGGCAAATCCACAGGCTGTCCGTGGAGGACGGACGAAAAGAATTTTTCGCAAATTCCCGCCTATTCCGGCTTGCGTGGTGTTGTAAGGAATAGAGGGGAAATTTCCGCAAATCAACGTCCATGTGCATATCGTAATCAATTCTTTGCGGATTGAGGAAGTGCCCTTGCTGCCCTACATGTGTAGGACGGATTTTGCGGACATTCAAGATAAAAAAGAATGTGGAGGTAACAGACAATGGCAAAGACGATTTTTGAGGAACTGGGCGGCAAATACGAACGGCAAGGAGATTATTTAATACCGTGCTTAACTGTACCCGCCGAAGAAGAACAGCCGATAGGCACATGGGGACAGCGGCATCTGGACTATCTGAAGCAATACCGAAGGGTTACATACATCAATCTTCTCACAAGCGGCAGGCTGAACACTTATCTTGCCGACATCAACAGGCAGGCGCAGGAACGCTTTGAAAGGCTCATAGAGGGCATGAAACACGCACAGGGCATAACGGAACGTCTAAAGGAAGAAAACGCCTTAGAATGGGTACAACACCTAAATAATATAAGGGCGTGTGCGAGGGAGATTGTGAACGAGGAAATTATTTATAGTTAGACGTTGATGGCGGTAGAGAGAAATCTTTGCCGCTTTTTATTGACTTCCAGACACATGTGTCGTATAATAGTTTCAGACACACATGTCGGAAAGTGGGGTTGCTTATGAATAAAAGAGGACAGGAAACAAGGAAACATATAAAGAAATGTGCATGTTCTTTGTTTGCAGAAAAAGGCTTTAAGCAAGTTACAATGAAGGATATCTGCGATGCGGCGAAATTAAGCAGAGGCGGGCTGTATTGCCATTACGAAAGCACACGTCAAATCTTTCAAGAGATGATTGATGATATGACCAGTGAGCAGGATAATGAGATTGATTTAAGGATTGAACAAAATTGTTCGGCAGTGACTATTTTGGATGAAATTTTAAACAAGTATGAGGATGAAATGCTTGACAGCCAAGCTTCATTAAGCATAGCAATATATGAGTATTTTAGCATTCGTGATATTGCGAATCAGAGCAATACGCTATATGAACAATATTTAATTTCAGCAAATACATGGAAGAAGTTAATACAATACGGGATGGACAGGCATGAATTTAATGAAGTGGATATTTCTGCGGTATTTGATTTAATTGTGTTCTCGTATCAAGGGGTAAGGATGTACAGTAAACTTATGCCTATGGATAAAGAAACACCTTCCAGAATCATAAAAGAAATAAGAAGAATATTAGTGAAAAGCGGCAGTAATAGCGGTATTGCTTAAATATTTAACATGAATAAAAACGCATTATTATTCTTTGCGATTCATGCGAAAGGCGGTGTGAAAGATTTGAAATTGAAAATTATTGGTAGTGGCGGCATGTCAATTATTCCGAGTTCATTTTGTAAATGTAAAATTTGTGAAGAAGCCAGACAAAAAGGCGGCAGGTATGAACGGTTAGGACCAAGCCTGTATATTGACGATATAAAAATGTTGATAGACACACCCGAAGATATTGCGGTAGCCTGCAACAGACAAAGAATATCGGAAGTGAAACACCTTTCCATTTCCCATAGCGACCCAGACCATGTCAGGGGTATTCGGATTGTTGAAAAGATAGGTTGCGACTTTATTAAAGGAACGAGTATGCCTATTGGCTTTTATGCTCTTCCAGAGGTCATTAGAGATATAAACCAAATGAACCGTGACTGTTTTAAATATTATGGTGACGTTCTTCATTGTATTTCTGTTAATGAAACACCGCATATAAAAATAGATAATATTAATATAGACTTAATCAACAATAACCCAAGCCGAAACATCACTTTTTATGTTCTGAAAGAGCATGAAAAAAAGGTTATCTATGCCTGTTGCAATCCGAAACCTTTTGCTCATAATGACTTATATTTTGATGCAGATATTTTGATTATAAGCATGGTTTCTGATGATGGAATATTAAATGATGGAACGAAGCTTATGGATACGCCTTTGAAAGATGAAATATTCACTTTGGATGAGGTTATAGAACTGAAAAATTATTATAGAATCAAGAAGATTATAGTTACACATATTGATGAAATATGGGGAAAATCATATGGCTATTACAAGGAACTTGAAAAAGAACTTGATAATATCTTATTCGCTTATGATGGCATGGAAATCATGGTTTAAAAAATTAAATTTTTAAAATGGAGGAATGAATGATGGCATACGAAGAAATACGGCTTGTAAAGCCGAGTTTAGGATTGAAGGATAAAGCGCTTGAATACCGGCAGGAACATTTTGATTTTGAAGAACAGGTCATAAATGGGAGTGAATTATTTGATAAGATTCCTTCTTATGAGGAATGGTTTAAGAAAGTCATTGCCAATGCAAGTGCGGAGACTGTTGACCCTAATTGGGTTTTAACAGATACATTTTTTGCAGTTAGGGTGTCGGATAATAAAATTGTTGGCATTGTTGATTTGAGGTATCAATTAAATGATTTCCTAAAAGATTTTGGTAATTGTGGATATAGCGTAAGACCGTCAGAAAGAAGAAAAGGGTATGCTACTGAAATATTAAGACAAATATGTTTGGTTGCGAGAAAATACGGTCTGAAACAGTTGCAGTTATCAGTTGAAAAGGATAATGCTGCTTCGATAAAAACAATCGAGAAAAACGGTGGAAATTATTGTAGGAGCTTTACTTTTGATAATGAGGAAGCATATGTATATTTGATAAATCTTTGAGGAGGATATATGTCGTGTTACATAAAATAGAATGGGTATATTGTCCTATATGCGGAAACAAAACCCGTAACAAAATCAGAGAGGATACTATTTTAAAAAACTATCCTCTCTATTGTCCAAAATGCAGACAGGAAACATTAATTGAAGTAACAAATTTGAGGATGACAGTCATCGCAGAGCCAGACGCAAAGACGCAGATGACCGTGTTATAATAGGGACAAGTTAGAGGAACCCAGTAAAATCAAGGGGTTGCACTAACTTGTCCCCTTATTTTTTTGCCCTTAAAAGGGCGAACGGAATCACCGCATTTCTGGTTTCCGTCTGGGAGCCGTACATATATTGCTGGCCAGCAGTATGAAAGTCTGATAGCGATTAAAGCAACCATACCATCCTCTGGTGATGGATTTGAAGGTCCGAAGTCCTTATAAATGCTGACGGGTTGCAACGGGGGCGTTGTAATATTGGTTGACAGGTTTCGGCTGGGTTTAATGTGAACCGGGCGCCATGGGAGGGTTAAACCTGTGTTTCTGTACCATGGGAACAAATGAGATTTATTTACGGAAAGCCGGGGAACTTACAGCGCCCATATTGTTGTGATGGTTTTGAAGTTTTTGTGTAGCGGAGTTTTTGATTTTTGTAGATGGCATATCGTTTCGTTCGGAAACAAATAGTTCTGTTTTGCAGGGAGAGGCACGGGCTGTTACGCCTGGGGCGGTCTCTGTAAAATCCCAGGGTTAGTTCAGTGACGGAGAAACAATGGATAGTCCGGTCTGCGGGCCGGTGGAAAGGGCGGGATATAGATGAAGAAGGATGTTCGGAAGATTAAGGTGTATGAGCAGAGCGGGCGTAATTATAAGCCGACGCCTACAATTATGTTGAAGGGGCTTTGGCTGGAAGAATTGGGCTTTGGGGCGGGGACGCTCCTGACGGTTCGGTGTGAGGAAGGGAAGCTGGTAATTGAGCCGAGGGAGTCGGTGGATTACATAGATGTGTTTGAGGAACAGCAGTTGAGCATGGTGGCAGAGAGGAAAGTGAGGTTTTGATATATGGGTAAGATTTATATGATCGGTTCACAAAAAGGGGGTACGGCGAAGACGACAACTACGTTCAATCTGGCGTACTGCCTGCGGAAAATGGGGAAGAGGGTTCTGGCTGTGGATTTTGACAGCCAGGCGAATCTGACAACGTGCTTCGGCGTGGAAGGAACGGGAGTGCTGGATGATACTATCGGGCATCTGATGATGGCGCAGATTGAGGATATGAAGCTGCCGTCCCCGAAGAAGTACATACGGACGAAGGAAGGGGTGGACTTCATCCCATCGTCTATTTATCTGTCGGTGGTGGATGCGAAGCTGCGGCTGGAGATGGGGGCGGAGAAGATGCTGTCCGGGATTCTGGAGCCGCTGCGAGAGAAGTATGATTATATCCTGATTGATACCTGTCCGTCCCTTGGGACTCTGACAATAAATGCGTTGGCAGCTGCCGATGAGGTCATTATCACGGTGAACCCCCAGCTTCTGGCTATGATGGGGATGCAGGATTTTTTGCGGACGGTGGTGAAGATCAGGAAGCGGATCAATCCGGGGCTGGGGATTGCAGGCATCCTGATGACCATGTGCGAGTCCAGGACGAAGCTGTGCAGGGTTCTGACGGAGGAAGTGACAGAGAGTTTCCAGGAGCAGATACGGGTGTTTGAAACGAAGATTCCAAATACGGTGAAAGTGGGGGAGAGCATTTATTACAGTTTGCCGGTGGCGGAGTACAGCCCGAAGGCGAGCGCGGGGATGGCTTATAAAAAATTTGCAAAGGAGCTGGTTTTGTATGAAGGCTAATGGGACGAAGAGGAAGATTTTTAATGACGCTGTGGATCTTCTGGCGGGGGCGGAAGAGGTTTCCGCTCCGGAGAACGGGATCAGGATGCTGCCTATTGACAGTATCCGCCCGTTCCGGAAACATCCTTTCCGGCTGTATGAGGGGGAGCGTCTGGAGGATATGGTGGAGAGCATTAAGGAGCATGGGGTTCTGAATCCGGTGATTGTGTGGCAGGAGGGGGACGGGTATGAGATGCTTGCGGGGCATAACCGGCAGGTGGCGGGGAGGATGGCAGGCTTGACGGAGATTCCGGCCATTGTGAAGACGGATCTGACGGAAGAGGACGCTTATGTGTATGTGATTGAGACCAATGTGATACAGAGGGGATTTGCGGAGCTTCTGCCCAGTGAGAAGGCGGCGGTGCTGGCGGAGCGGTATGAGAAGGTCAGCAGCCAGGGGCGGCGGAATGATATTTTGGAGGAGATCGCAAGGCTGAATGGGCAGGACACGGCGGGGACTTGTGGACATGATGTCCACAGGTTGAAGAGCCGGGATGCCATTGGGGAAGAGTATGGGATGACCGGGAGGAATATTGCCAGGTACATGCGGGTGCAGAAGCTGGAGGAGCCTTTGAAGGGGCGGCTGGACGAGGGGACGCTGCCTTTGGTGGCGGCAGTGGACTTGTCTTATCTGTCGGAGAAGGAGCAGGAGGTGGTGTCCGGGCTGGCGGATACAGGGAAGATTAAGCTGGATGCGAAGACGGCGAAGTGCGTCAGGGGCATGGCGGGGAATGTGACGGAAGAGGCTGTGCTGGGGGCGCTGGATGGTGGAAAAGGGAAGAAAGCGGCCGCCGGAAGGAGTGTGAGGCTGTCGGCGGAGGTGTATGAGAGGTATTTTGGCGGGGTGAAGCCTGGGGAGGTGGCGAGTATCGTGGAGGACGCGCTGGCGGCGTGGTTCGGGAAAGGGGGAGTGTCTGATGTTCCGGGCGGAAGAAATCGGGCGGCTGGATAGGTCTTATTTTAACATTATTCTGGCGGAGGAATATGATGTGACGCTCCAGTCGAAGAATACGGGGCATATCTGGTATATCCATAATCCGGAGTATCCGGGGGAGGGGGAGTGTGTTATTTTTCATAAGCACAGGGCTTCCCAGCCGTATCATCAGCATGGGAGGGCCAGGAGTCTGGGGCAGGCGGTGAAGAGTATCAAAGGGCATGATGTGTTTCAGATGAATGGACGGAAGCGTTCGTAATATATGGCTTGAAGGTAAAATAGGGAAAATTCTGGCATATTGATATATGTCGGAATTTTCTTATGTAAGTACATTGTAGCTGTATATGTATTGATTTGTTTTTGGTAAGTTCTTAGAAAGTCCGTTCCATTGGCGGGCGATATGCTGTATAATAGAGTCTGTTATGGAAGACGATCTATTAGGGAGGCGGAAAAGTGATTTGTAAAATAAGAAAATGGGATTTGGCGGATGCGGCGGATTTGGCGGCGGCTCTTTCCAATAGAAAAATACAGGATAATCTTAGAGATGGGTTGCCGTATCCTTATACGGAACAAGACGGAGTGGATTTTATTTCTGCTATGCTGTCTGCTGATGAAAATGAAACATTTGCTTTTGCCATAACTGCAGATGGACGGGTGGTGGGAAGTATCGGTGTTTTCCGTCAGGGGAATATCCACAGGCAGACAGCCGAGCTGGGATATTATATTGCGGAAGGATACTGGGGAAAAGGGATTATGACAGAGGCTGTAAAACAGGTCTGCAAATATGTTTTTGAGAAAAGTGATATTCTCCGTATTTATGCAGAGCCATTTGCGTATAATACGGCATCCTGCCGTGTCCTGGAAAAAGCAGGTTTTCAGTATGAGGGGACGTTAAGAAATAATGCGGTAAAAAACGGGAAAGTGATCGATATGAAAATGTATTCTCTGTTGAAAGAGGAAGTATAGATTTTAGAATTTGGATTGGGCATTGTGGAGACTAGAATGGAGAAAAAAGTGTTAATATGGGAACCATGGTTCTTCATGGCTTTTGGGCTGTTCCATCTGCATAGGATATGGGGAGTGATAGACAGAGATTCTTATGCCGGGTTTTGGATGGGCATATTAGGAAGTAAAGGGCCGTTTTACTTTACGCTGATGGGAGTATTGGCAGGATTGTGCGTTTTAGGAATCTTTACTTTTACGAAATGCCGGGGTAACAACTATTGGTGGAGATGGATATATCTATTTGGCGGCGCTTATGTGCTATTTGATCTATATGCGATTGCGTCTGGATTGGAATTTTGGAATAAACTTTTGTTGTGGATGTTTGATGTAGATTCGATTTATTGGAATGCGGTATGGTTATTCTTTGTATTGCTTGGTGGGTTTAGCTTTCTATTAGGGATGAAACTATTAAAGCAGAGAAAAGGATGATTTTGGCTATATGGAGGCAATTTTATGGAAAAAGTAATTTTATATATTCATGGAAAAAATGGAAGTTATATGGAAGTTGAACAGTACAGGAAAAATTGTATTGGCTTTGATATGGTTGGGATAGACTACCAGGATGATGTCCCGTGGGTTGTGCAGGATCAGATTCGGGCGGCATACGATAAAGCCTGTGAAAGATATAACCATATTTATATCATTGCGAATAGTATAGGAGCTTACTTTGCAATGCACGCATTACAAAATTGTGATATTGAGAAGGCTTTCTTTATATCGCCTGTACTTGATATGGAAAGGCTTATACTGGATATGATGGGGTGGGCAGATGTATCGGAGAGGGAACTGTGCGAAAAGGAGGAAATTATTACTGATTTTGGAGAAAAGCTGTCATGGACATATTTATGTTTCGTCAGGGATAATCCAATAACATGGAATATTCCTACGGAGATCTTATATGCAGGAAACGATACCCTTATATCCCGTCAGACAGTGGACATGTTTGTCAGTAGTCATCATGTGGCTCTTACTGTGATGGAAAATGGGGAGCATTGGTTTCATACAGATAAACAGCTTGCCTTTTTAGATGGCTGGATGAAAAGGGTAATATGTTAAAATGATAGAAATTGGAGAGAAAGAGGCAGCCAGATGAGGAATGTGGATTTTCGTATGGAGTTGAAGCGGGCGGAATGTCCCGTAAAGGTTGCGGAGATCGTGGAGAAGACAATAAGGGCCGTCTATCCCCATTATTATCCTTCTGGGGCAGTACAGTTTTTTCTGGATCTGCATAACGAGCGGAGGATAAGGGAAGCGCTTGCCAGGGAAGATATTTATTTTGCGGAGGTGCAGGGGGAAATTGTGGGAACCGGGAGCATCCGGGGGAATGAAATCTGCAGGCTGTTTATCTTACCGGAATGCCAGGCAAAGGGGTATGGAAACAGGCTGATGGATTTCCTGGAAGATATGGTTTTCAGGAAATATCAGGCAGTACATATTGATGCGTCTTTTCCGGCGGAAAGTATGTATTTGAAACGGGGATACCGGATAAAAACCTATGAGAAGATTGAGACAGGGGGCGGGGATTATCTCTGTTACCATACAATGGAAAAGGCGGCAGATGGAAAGGGATAAAGATTTTCAGGAGGGAACAGATGGATAAATGGTTTACGGTTGACAGGATAGACGAGGATACTTATATCATCAGCGAATACCGGCATTGGGAGGAAACACATTGTTATCTGCTGAATGGTTCCGGGCGGAGCCTGCTGATCGATACGGGGCTTGGGATCTGTAATATTTATGACGAGGTGGTGAAGCTGACAGACCAGCCAGTTACGGCTGTTGCCACGCATATCCATTGGGACCATATCGGAGGGCATAAATATTTTCCGGATTTCTATGCCCATGAAGAGGAACTGGGGTGGCTGTCGGGCGGATTTCCTTTGCCTATGGAAACGGTCAGGGGCATGGTAGTTGACCGTTGTGAACTGCCGGAAGGTTATGATGTGGGCAGCTATGAGATGTTCCAGGGGAGACCGTCCATGATTCTGCACGGCGGGGAAGAGATTGACATTGGCGGGAGGATGATAAAGGTGCTTCATACGCCGGGACATTCACCGGGGCATATGTGCTTTTGGGAACCGGAGCGAGGATACCTTTTTACAGGGGATCTGATCTACAAGGATACCTTGTTTGCGTATTATCCATCTACAGATCCGGGAGCTTATCTTTCCTCACTGGAAAAGATGGCGCTTCTTCCTGTGGAAAGGGTGTTTCCGGCGCACCATTCCATGGATATCCAGCCGGAGATCATCGGCCGTATGAGGGATGCTTTCCGGGGATTGAAGGAGAGCGGGAAACTGCGTCATGGGAGCGGAACTTTTGATTACGGAGACTGGGCGGTCTGGCTGTGATGGGGGTATTTATGAGGGATGAAGGCAGGATGGAGACAGAAGATATTATTCTAGGAAAGGCAAAATATGAGGATTGGAGATCGATATACCGGAATGTGTGGTCAAGGCCGGAAACAGCAGAATATATGGTATGGAAAGTGACGGCTGATGAGGATGGGGCCAGGGAGAGGATACAGAGGACAATCGCGTGGCAGGAAACCCATGATGCGTGGCTGGTCTATGAGAGGGGCAGCGGGCAGGCCATTGGTTTTGCCGGAGTGGAGGAAACAGAGCCGCGTATTTTTCATGAGACTGGTATTGCCCTGGGGCCAGAGTATGTGGGAAGGGGATATGGGAAACAGATTCTGCGTTTATTGATGGAATACTGTATTTCTTTAGACGGGCAGGAATTTTATTATTCTACACGGGCAGGGAATCTTGCTTCAAGGGCACTGGCCTTATCCTGTGGATTGACTTATCAGTATTCGGAGCGGAGGACAGACCAGCGCAGTGGGAAAACTTATGAATTGGAGATTTATAAAAAGGATTTGGAAAGTATAGGGGTGGGATATGAAGCCGGATGAGATATTGAAGTATTGTCTGGAAAATCTGGAGGGCAGCGTCCTTGTGGAGAGCTGGGGAGAAAAGGGGATTTTTTATAATCCCGGACGTGTGCTGAAAAGGGGCGTGTACATATTGACGGTCAAGGAGAAGGACGGGGATAATGATAAAGGCTCTAAGCTGGACAGGCCGGGGGTTTACCGGGTGAACCTGGGTGTCCGTAAGGATACGTTTGTGAAGCTGTTCGGGGCTGTGCCAAAACGTCCGGGGGCAGGCGGGGTTGTGGAAATGGATTATGATTTTTCTGCGGCTGACTGTTTTTTGCCGCATCCGGTCTATGCGTGGATGGGGTGGATGTGTGTGCTGAACCCATCGGAAGAGACTTTTGAGGCTTTGAGGCCGTATATTCGGGAAGCATATGAATACGCAAAAGAGAAATTTGCCAAAAGAAAATGAAATGTGTGGGGAAACAAAAGGGAGGAGCTGGGATGAATACTTATCAGGTGATAGACGAGAAAAATTGGGAGAGGGCCATGCACTGTATAGTTTTCAGGGGAAGCGTGGAGCCTGCTTTCTGTGTGACATTTGAGGCGGATATCACGAATTTCCGGCGGAAGGTGAAGGCGCAGGATCTTTCTTTTACGCTTGCGTTTGTGTATGCGGTATGTAAATGCGCGGATGAGATTGAAGCGTTCCGGTATCGTTTTCTGGATGGGAAGGTGGTTCTTTTTGAGCATATTGATACTGCGTTTACTTATCTGAATCAGGATACGGGGCTGTTCAAAGTGGTCAATGTGCCGCTTCGGGGCAGTATCCAGGAATATGTGGAGACGGCGGGGAGGATTGCAAGGGAGCAGAAGGAATATTTTACAGGCCCTCTTGGAAATGATGTGTTCCAGTGTTCGCCTATGCCGTGGATTACCTATACGCATATTTCACATACCAATTCCGGAAAAAAGGATAATGCGACGCCTTTGTTTGACTGGGGGAAGTATTATGAGAAGGATGGTAAGATTGTCATGCCCGTATCGGTCCAGGCTCATCATTCTTTTGTGGATGGGATACATGTTGGACAGTTTGTGGATAGGCTCCAGGAATATTTGGATTCATTTTAGGAGCGGAGGTTGGATTTTATATATAGGATTATGTCAATAACACGGCCAGATGAAGGTATCACGGTTTGATCTGGATCTGGATATGGATTTGATCTGGGATAGCGCGTAAATATGTGCCGGGATGGAGGGAGAGAGGTTCAGGAGATTTATAGGCATGGGCGGCGGTTTGGACGTGTTTGTGATAGGACGGAAGAGATAGACGGAGGCACATGAGGAAGAAGGCTTTCCTGACGGGAAAGTGTTGATAGAAATTTGACAGGAGGTAGACAATGAGACAATCGCCAGGTTAGAGCCCCGGCAGCCAGGAACCGGGGCTGTATACGAGGAGGTGGACATGAATGGAGAGACTGAAATGCCCAAGGTGCGGAAAGCGTATTATGGATATCTGCACGGAATCCCCGAAGCCAGTGGAGGCACAGACCAGGTGCCCGAACTGCAATCATATTGTTACGGTGTACTGGGAACCAAAGAGTGAGAAGAAAAAGCAAAAGAAAAGATAGGTACATAAGCGGGACGGCTTCTGCGAGGGTGCGGGGGCCGTCTTTTTTTGCGTTGTGGTGTTTATCCTGCGGGAAATGGGGAATACTTGGATTATGCATGGAAAATTATGGCATGGTTGCCGTGCCGCTGTCCCTGCAGTGGCAGGAAAGGAGGCGGCGTGGGGGAAAAGAAGGTCTGTCCGCTGTGCGGCAGGAGGCTCTTGGACGTGAGGCGGGACCGGGCATATGAGGTTGCTTTTGAACTGCGGTGTCCGCACTGCGGGAAGATTGTGAGGATTGTGCTGCCAGCCCGTGCAGGATTGAGGAACTGAATGTATTTTTACGACCGAGCGAGTGGGACCGCATAGTGTCGAGTCACCGAATGGCCGGAGTAAAGCTAGGAATTAAGTAGCTTACTCCGGCCTTTTTTTGGTTTTACGGAATTGTCCCGCATAGAGCTTCCGGCGTTTCTGGCTTTACGAAGGCGTAAAGAAAGGAACGCTTTATGTCTGGAAAGAGGATTGTTACCATCAGGTCCGGGAATGAGGAAGTGAGGATGGAGGTCACGGAGGAAGAGTACCAGCGGTATTTCCGCCCGTGGTGGAGGCAGAAGAAGAGGGAGCAGAGGAACCGGGAGGCGATGGAGGAAAAGGGGTATACGGAGGAGTCTTATGAGGAATGGAAGGAGAACGACATGAGGGATGAACTGTTTGCGGAGGATACGGAGGAACTGGCGGAGAAGAGGATGCTGCTGGGAGTATTGAAGGACGCTCTGGATAACCTGCTGCCGGAAGAAAGGGAGATAGCGGAGAAGGTGTTTGGGGAGGAAATGAGTGTCTATGAGTATGCGAGGGTTAGCGGGAAGAACCGGCGGACGCTGGATTTCCGTAAGAATAAGGTGCTGGAAAAGCTGCGCCGCTTTTTTCGAGAGAGGGGGATAGATGTGTGATATGGGGGCGTTCGACAATATTTTTTGTCTGTGTCGAATGGTTTTTGAAAAAGTTTTAGGATTTCGTTGCCTATTTTTAAAAAAGTGTCATTACGGCAGTGAAGGGGATAGATACGACAGCCCCGGAAAGGAGGGATGGAGGCAGTGGAAAGAGAGAATACGCAGGAGCTTATTGGTATCCTGCAGGCGATCAGCATTGTGGCCAAGAGCCTGGCGGTGAAGCTGATGCAGATTGAGAAAAGTGTGCAGGCGTATGAATCCGGTGCGGCGGCAGTGGCCGGCAGACGGAAAGCGAAGAAAGGATGGAAGTGGTGATGCGTAAGAAGGTGTTTATCTGCAGCCCTTTCCGTGGGGACATGGAGGGGAATGCAAGGAAGGCGGCCGGGTACTGCCGGGCGGCCTGCGAGAGAGGGTTCCTGCCGGTTGCGCCGCATCTTTTGTTCCCGCAGTTTCTGAATGAGGGGATCGAGGCGGAGCGGCAGGCGGGGCTTGCCATGGGGCTGGAGCTGCTCCTGTGCTGTGATGAGGTGTGGGTGTTCGGGGAGGCCACGGAAGGGATGGCTTCGGAGATTGCTTTTGCCGCAGAGCATGGGATTGAGGTGCGGTTCATGGAGCCGGAAGGCATGGAAGGAGGGAACGGGCATGGAGATGGTGCTGGTTTTGACGCATTTGACGGGGAATGAGGAGCTGGACCGGCAGAGGGCGGAGGAATACTGCCGGTATGCGGCCCATAAGGGGAAGATCCCGGTGAGTCCGTTCCTTTGTTTCCACGGGATTTTCAAGGATGAGCTTGGGAGCGCTGTGGAGGGGATTCTGGTGTCCAGGCTGATGGAGAAAGCGGACGGGATCTGGGTGTTCGGCTTTGAGAGGGGCGAGCGGCGCAGGCTGATGGAGGCGGAGGTACAAAAGAGGTACGGGGAGAAGGCGCAGTATTTCAGCCGCCCGGAGATTGGGAAGGAGATGCTGGTGTGCGCCATGTACTCCGAGGAACTGATAGAACGATTGGAAGATATGGAGGGATTGCAAGATGGGAAGTGAATTGTTGAGGATCGCGGACGGGTTTTCCATGGTGGCGGACGGGCTTAGGGGGCTTGCCGGTATGGAGTGGAACGGTGCTGCTGATACGGCGGAGAAGGATGCGGCTGTGACGGAGGCTGATGCTGTTGTGGATACTGCCGGGAAAGCGGGAGAGGCCGGGGATGCCGTGGAGACCGGTGCTGCGGAGGCCGGGGATTCTGGTTCCGGGAAGGGGCAGAAGGCCGGGGAAGCGGATAAGAAGGTGGATAAGAAGGCGGCGGATTCTAAGAAGGCTGTGGCGATTGAGGATGTGCGGGCGGTGATGGCGCAGAAGACCCAGGAGGGGAAGTCGCAGGGGATCAAGGAGCTGCTACAGAAATACGGGGCGGTGAAGCTGTCCGGGGTGGACCCGGAGCATTACCCGGCGCTTTTGAAGGAAGCGAAGGTGCTTTGATTATGGGGAGACATGCGTTGTTGTCGGCGTCTTCTTCTAGGCGGTGGCTGAACTGTACGCCGTCCGCAAGGATGGAAGAGCAGTTTGCGGAAGAGACGGGAAATAGTGTGTATGCGGAGGAAGGGACTGCCGCCCATGCCCTTGCGGAGCATAAGCTGAAACGGTGCCTGAAACGGAGGTCCAAGCGTCCGGTGTCGGATTACCAGTGTGACGAGATGGAGGAATGCACGGACGGGTATGTGGCTTATGCCATGGAGCAGGTGGAGCTTGCCAGGCAGGAGTGTAAGGACCCGGTGGTGCTGATCGAGCAGCGGCTGGATTATTCGGCTTATGTGCCGGAGGGGTTCGGCACAGGGGATCTGTTGATCGTGGCGGACCGGGTGCTGACGGTGGTTGATTTGAAGTACGGGAAGGGCGTTGCGGTGGATGCGGAGTGGAACCCGCAGATGATGCTGTATGGGCTGGGCGCTCTGGAGCTGTTCGGGGCGATCTATGATATTGAGACAGTGCGTATGGCTATTTATCAGCCGCGGCTGGAATCGGTGAGTACCTGGGAGATTTCCGTATCTGACCTGATGGAGTGGGTGGATAAAGAATTGAAGCCCAGGGCGGCCCTTGCCATTGCGGGCGAGGGGGAGTTCCGGAGCGGTTCCTGGTGCCGGTTCTGTAAAGCGAAGAATACCTGCAGGGCGCGGGCGGAGGGATTTTTGAGGCTGGCGCAGATGGAGTTTAAGGCTCCGGCGCTTTTGGCGGATGATGAGGTGGCGGAGGTTTTGAAGGTGGCGGACGAGCTGGCCAGGTGGTCTGCGGACGTGTATGCCTATGCCCAGGACGAGGCTGTGACCAGAGGGAAGAAGTGGAACGGCTTCAAGCTGGTGGAGGGCAGGACCTGCCGGAAGTATACGGACGAGGAAGAGGCGGCGGAGGCGGCTGTGGCTGCCGGGTACACGGATATCTATAAGAAGTCGCTGATCGGGATTACGGAGATGGAGAAGCTGCTTGGAAAGAAGAAGTTTGCGGAGGTTCTTGGGAAGCTGGTGTATAAGCCCCAGGGGAAGATTACGCTGGTTCCGGAGTCGGACAAGAGGCAGGAAGTAATGGCAGCAACCCCAGAGGCGGATTTTAAGGAGGAAGAATAAAATGAGCAATGAGAATATGAACCTGACAAAAGTGATCGTACCGTGCAGATTTTCCTATCTGCACTGCTGGGAGCCCAATGCGGTGAATGACGGGGACCCGAAGTATTCGGTGTCGGCAATTATCCCAAAATCGGATACGGAGACCATTGGGAAGATTAAGAGAGCCATTGAGCAGGCGAAGAAGGATTCGGTTTCCAAGTGGGGCGGAAAGGTCCCGGCGAATTTGAAGCTGCCCCTGCGGGACGGGGATATTGACCGCCCGGAGGATGAGGCTTATGCGGACAGTTATTTCTTTAATGCCAACAGCAGGCAGGCGCCGCAGGTGGTGGATAAGAACGTGCAGCCGATCCTGGATCAGTCGGAGGTGTATTCCGGGTGCTATGGACGGATCAGCGTGAATTTTTACGGGTTCAACAGCAATGGGAACCGTGGGATTGCGGCCGGCCTGGGAAATATCCAGAAACTGCGGGACGGGGAATCCCTGGGCGGGAGGACGAGCGCGGAGGATGATTTTGACGCAGTGGAAGTGGACGAAGAGGAAGATTTCCTTGGGTAGATGTATCAGGGCGGCGGGGGACTGCCGCCCGTTTCCCGGCGGGGAGAAATGCAGGAGGAAGGGAGCCGTGGCGTTATGGGACGGATTTTAGAGATGGATATTGAGACGTTTTCGGATGTGGATTTGATTAAGTGCGGGGTCTACGCTTATGCGGACAGCCCTGCTTTTGAAGTCCTGCTGTTTGCCTATTCCTTTGATGGTGGGGAGACCAGGGTGATAGATCTGGCGCAGGGGGAGGAACTGCCGGGGGAAGTTGCGGAGGCGGTTTTTGACGGTTCTGTGGTGAAGACGGCGTTCAATGCGAATTTTGAGCGGACGTGCCTTTCTAAGTATTTCGGGAGGTATCTTCCGCCGGAGTCCTGGCACTGCAGCGCGGTCCAGGCGGCGGTGCTGGCGCTTCCCCGGTCTTTGGAGGACGTGGGCGCGGTGCTGGGGCTGGACGAGCGGAAGATGAAGGAGGGGAAGGAGCTGATCCGGTATTTCTGCGTGCCTTGTAAGCCGACGAAGGCCAACGGCGGCAGGAGGCGGAACCTGCCCTGCCATGCGCCGGAGAAGTGGGAACTGTTCAAGGCTTACTGTATGAGGGACGTGGATGTGGAGAAGGCCATACGGGGGAAGCTGTGTAAGTTCCCGATACCGGAGGGCGAGATGGAGCTGTACCGGCTGGACCAGAGGATCAATGACCGGGGCGTGCCGGTGGATATGGGGCTGGTGCGGCAGGCGGTGAAGTGTGAGCGGCTGCATAAGGAGGTTGTGACGAAGCGGGCGTATGAGCTGACGGGGCTTGAAAATCCTAACTCCGTGGCGCAGTTGAAGGGCTGGCTGGGGGAGAACGGGGTGGAGGCGGAGAGCCTGTCCAAGAAAGCAGTGACGGAGATGATTGGGGAATCAGACGGGGAGGTGGAAGAGCTCCTGCGGCTCCGGCTTTTGATGGCGAAGACTTCCGTGAAGAAGTATGAGGCCATGGAGCGGTCTGTCTGTTCGGACGGGCGGGTGCATGGTTTATTGCAGTTTTATGGGGCGAACCGGACCGGGAGATGGGCGGGGAGGCTGGTGCAGGTCCAGAATCTGCCCCAGAACCATATTGAGGATTTGGAACTGGCGAGAAGGCTTGTGAGGGAGGGCAGGTTTGAGGATGTGGAGATGCTTTATGATTCCACGCCGAAAGTGCTTTCCGAGCTGATACGGACGGCGTTTGTGCCGGAGCCGGGGTGCAGGTTCGTGGTGGCGGATTTTTCTGCCATTGAGGCAAGGGTGCTGGCGTGGCTTGCCGGGGAGCGGTGGAGGCTGGAGGTGTTTTCTTCCCATGGGAAGATTTATGAGGCTTCTGCGTCTGCCATGTTCCATGTTCCGATTGAGGAAGTGACGAAGGGCTCCTCTCTGCGGCAGAAGGGGAAGATTGCGGAGCTTGGCCTGGGATACGGCGGGGCGGCGGGTGCGCTGGTTTCCATGGGGGCTTTGGATATGGGGCTTTCCGAGGATGATCTGCCGCCCCTGGTGGCTGCATGGCGCAGGGCGAACCCGCATATCGCGCAGTTCTGGTGGGACGTGGATAAGGCGGCTGTGGAGGCCGTGACGAAGAGGGCGAAGACACGGGCAGGCAGGATTGGGTTTGAGTATCGGAGCGGGATTCTGTTTGTCATGCTGCCGTCCGGCAGAAAGCTGGCGTATGTGAAGCCCAGGATGGCGGTGAATAAGTTCGGGCGGGAGGGCCTGACTTATGAGGGGATTCTGGAAAATAAGAAGTGGGGACGGATTGAGACCTACGGGCCGAAGCTGGTGGAGAATATCGTGCAGGGGACGGCCAGGGACCTGCTGGCGGAAGCCATGCTCCGGGTGGAGAGGAAGGGCTATCCCATTGTGATGCACTGCCATGATGAGATCATTGCGGAGGTGCCGGAGGGCATGGGTTCCGTGGAAGAGATGTGTGAGGTGATGGCGGTGCGGCCTTCCTGGGCGGAGGGGCTGCCGCTGCGGGCGGACGGGTATGAGTGCCCGTTTTATCAGAAACAGTAGGAGGACGTTTTCATGGGGTACAATGATGCGGGAAGAGGGACAGGGGGTATGTGTGTATGAAGGTTTATGTTTCTACGGGCAATTCGAGGATGGAGAAGCGGTGGAACGGCGGGGAGATGGAGCTGGAGGATTTTGTCCGGCGTATTTCCCGGACGATACGGACGGCGGAGACGGTGGAGCAGTACCGGAAGCTGTCCAAGGCGAGGCAGGATTCCATCAAGGATGTGGGCGGCTTTGTGATGGGGAAGTTAAAGGGCGGCAGGCGGAAGAAGGACTGCGTGGTGTTCCGGTCCGCCCTGACGCTGGACATGGACCATGCCGAGGCGGATATCCCGGAGCGGATGGAGATGTTCTTTGATTTCCGGTGCCTGATCTATTCCACGCATAAGCATACGCCGGAGGGTCCCAGGTTCCGGCTGGTGGTCCCGCTGTCCAGGAATGTGTCGCCGGACGAGTACGCGGCGGTGGCGCGGAAGGTGGCGGAGGATATCGGCATGGAGCTGTTTGACGATACCACTTATGAGCCGTCCCGCCTGATGTACTGGCCGTCCACGTCTGCGGACGGGGAGTTTGTGTTCCGGGATGTTGCAGGGGAGATCCTGGACCCGGACACTGTGCTCTCCAGGTATAAGGACTGGCGGGATTCTTCGGAGTGGCCGGTGAGCGGGCGGCAGCAGGCGGTGGTCTTGAGGGAGATGAAGAAGCAGGCGGACCCGCTTGAAAAGGAGGGTGTGGTCGGGGCGTTCTGCCGGACGTACAGCATTGAGGAAGCGGCGGAGGTGTTCCTGGCGGACGTGTATAAGCCGAGCGCCATGCAGGGGCGGTATGATTATGTACCGGCGGATTCCCAGGCGGGGGTGGTGGTTTATGAGGGGAAGTTTGCGTATTCCCACCATGCCACGGACCCGGCCTGCGGGAAACTGATGAACGCTTTTGACATGGTGCGTATCCATAAGTTTGGGGAGCTGGACGTGAGGGCTCCGGAGGATACGGAGGCTTCTAAGCTGCCGTCTTTTAAGGCAATGAGCGAATTTGCGGTGAAGGATGAGCGGGTGAAGGAGACCATTGCCGCGGAGCGGAAGGAGCGGGCGGAAAAGGAGTTTTCCGGGGAGGATGCGGAGTGGGAGAAGCAGCTTGAATATGAGCCGCGCTCCACGGTGATCAAGAATACCCTGCGGAACCTTCTGCTGATTTTAAATAATGACGAGAGGCTGAAAGGGATCGTGTTCAACCGGCTTAGTGACGGCATGGAGATCAGGGGGGAAGTGCCCTGGGAGCATCCGGGGAAGTTCTGGCGGGATGCGGACGATGCCCAGCTTATTTCTTATGTGGACCTGAATTACGGGACGTTTTCCATGCGGAATTATAATATCGCAGTGGCGAAGGCGGCGGATGACCGTTCCTACCATCCGGTGCGGGAGTTCCTGGAGGGGCTGCCGGAGTGGGACGGGGTGCCGAGGGCGGACAGGCTTTTGATTGATTATCTTGGGGCGGAGGATACGGCTTATGTCCGTGCCGTGACCAGGAAGACACTGTGCGCGGCGGTGTGCCGTGTGATGAGCCCCGGCTGCAAGTTTGATACCATGCTGGTGCTGAACGGGCCCCAAGGCGTGGGGAAGAGTACGCTGATCGCGAAGCTGGCGGGGGAGTGGTTTTCGGACAGCCTGAATTTAAGCGATACGAAGGACAAGACAGCGGCGGAGAAGCTGCAGGGATATTGGATCATGGAGATCGGGGAGCTTGCGGGGCTGAAAAAGGCAGAGGTGGAGACACTGCGGAGTTTCCTTTCCAGGCAGAATGACATTTACCGGGCTTCTTTCGGCAGGAGGGCGACGCCCCATCTGCGGCAGTGCGTCTTTTTCGGTACTACCAATGCGGAGAAGGGATATCTGCGTGACACGACAGGGAACCGGCGGTTCTGGCCGGTGAAGACGCCGGGAGGCGGCAGGAGGCATTCCTGGGAGCTGACGAAGGAGGATGTCTGCCAGATATGGGCGGAGGTGCTGGTGTATGTGGGGAAGGGGGAGAAGCTGTACCTTGACGGGAAGGATGAGACGGCGGCGAAGCAGGAGCAGCGGGAGGCCATGGAGAGCGATGAGCGGGAAGGGCTGGTCCGTGAGTATTTGGAGACGCTCCTGCCGGAGAACTGGGATAAGATGTCTTTGTTTGAGCGCAGAGAATTCCTGCATGGGGACGAGTTCGGGAAGCCGGACGTGAAGGGGACGGTGCGCCGGACGGCGGTGTCCAATATGGAGATATGGTGTGAGTGTTTCGGGAAGGAGCGGGCGAACCTGAAACGCATGGACAGCGGTGAGATTTCTGCTATTATGGCGAAGATTGGCGGGTGGGATTCCGGCAGGAAGAAAGAACGGATTCCGCTTTATGGGCCGCAGTGGGTATATAAGCGTGCCAAAGGGGATGTTCCAAAAACCGAATAGGCGGTTGGAACGGAACAGTACGGCGGTTTGTTCCAAAACGGCTCTTTTTGGAACAGATTTCCGGAACATGGGAACAGAGGGTAAACACTGGGGAAAGCGGCTGTGTTCCTATGTTCCATAAAATTATTATTTAGATGGAATATATAAAATAAAGGGAGACTGGCAGGTGCATACACACATATGCGCGTAATAAGGGATTTTTTGGTTTTTCGGAACTTTTGGAACAGAAGGGCAGAAAGGGTATGGGTTTTATGGCGATAAGGGAGAGTGAGATTGAACGGCATCTGGCCGTATCGGTGAAAAAGCTGGGAGGCATGGCGGTGAAGTTCGTTTCTCCCGGCTTGGATGGGGTGCCGGACCGGATTGTCTTATTACCGGGGAGGAAGATTGCTTTTGTGGAGTTGAAGGCCCCTGGGAAGAAGACAAGGCCTTTGCAGGAGAAGAGGAAGAGGCAGTTGGAGGGTCTGGGTTTTCCGGTTTATGTGATAGACGGCCTGGGGCAGATTGGAGGTGTGCTGGATGAGATATGTTCCGCATGAGTATCAGGAGTATGCGAAGGAATTTATCATCAGGGAGAAAGTGAGCGCGCTGTTTTTGGACTGCGGGCTTGGGAAGACGGTGATCACGCTGACGGCGGTGTGGGAGCTTCTGTTTGACTATTTTGATATCCGTAAGGTGCTTGTGATTGCGCCTCTGCGGGTGGCGAGGGACACCTGGGGCGGCGAGCTGGAGAAGTGGGAGCATCTGTCCGGGATCGGGCTGTCAAAGGTGCTGGGGCCGGAGAAGCAGCGGCTGGCGGCACTGGAGCGGGAGGCGCAGGTGTATGTCATCAATCGGGAAAATGTGGAGTGGCTGGTGGATTCCTGCAGGTGGGAGTTTGACATGGTGGTGATTGATGAACTGTCTTCTTTCAAGTCCCACAGGGCGAAGCGGTTTAAGGCGCTAAAGAGGGTGCGCCCGAAGGTGAGGCGGATAGTGGGGCTGACCGGGACGCCGGCGCCGAACGGGCTGATCGATTTATGGGCGGAGATCGGGCTGCTGGACATGGGGCAGAGGCTTGGGCGGTTCATCGGCGGATACCGGGAGCGGTTCTTCCTTCCGGATAAGCAGAGCAGGCAGATGGTGTTCTCCTACAAGCCCAGGGACGGGGCGGAGGAAGCAATCTATGGATTGATCTCTGATATCTGTATCAGCATGAGGGCGTGTGACTATCTGGATATGCCGGAGTGTGTGTATAACCGGGTGGAGGTTGCTATGAGCGGGAAGGAGATGGAGCTGTATGGGAAGCTGGAGAAAGATATGCTGCTGCCTTTTGCGGACGGCGACATTGACGCAGTGAACGCCGCCGGGCTCTCCAACAAACTGCTGCAGATGGCGAACGGGGCGGTTTATGACGAGAACGGCAGGGTGAGGCATATCCATGACAGGAAACTGGAAGCCCTGGAGGATTTGATAGAGGCGGCGAACGGGAAGCCGGTGCTGGTGGCTTACTGGTATAAGCATGATTTACAGAGGATTGTGGAGCGGGTGAAAGCCGTGGAGCTGGATACGGCGGAGGATATGCGGAAGTGGAATGCCGGGGAAATCCCGGTGGCAGTGATTCACCCGGCGTCCGCAGGGCACGGGCTGAACCTGCAGGCGGGAGGCTCCACGCTGGTATGGTTCGGGCTTACCTGGTCTCTGGAACTGTACCAGCAGATGAACGCAAGGCTGTGGCGGCAGGGGCAGGAGGATACGGTAGTGGTGCATCATCTGATTGCGAAGGGGACGCTGGACGAACGGGTGATGGCGGCCCTGGAGAGGAAGGACTGCGGGCAGGCGGCGCTTGTGGAAGCGGTGAGGGCGAGGATTGGAGGCGGAAAGGATGGAGACAGAGAAGCTGTTTAAGGAATACCGGAACTGGAAGAAGGATATGGGGCTTTTGGAGTTTGAGCTGTCCCGGTTTGAGGGTGTTCCGTATGAAGATGTGATAGAGAGCATGTGCCTGGGGCAGCCCCAGGGGGAGCGGGTGCAGGGCGGCGGGATTTCCGATAAGACCGGGAATGCGGCGGTGAAGTACCGGCAGGTGAAGGAGCACCTGGACGACGACTGGTTTGATTACCTGCTTGGGAGGTATCAGGCAGTGAAGGAAGAACTGGAGTTTTTTGAGTATGCCGTGGGGCAGTTGAGCGGGAGGCTGCCGGAGGTGGTGCGGGATATGGTGATGGAGGATATGACGTGGAGGGCGCTTTCCGAGAAGTACAGCGTGAGCGAGGCCATGATTGGGAAGTACCGGAAGAGGGCGCTGGCGGAGATGAGGGAGCTGTACCTGATGAGGGAGAGGACGGCGGGGCAGTATCTTCTGGACTGATTCTGTGATACGGTTGAGTGATGGTTGAGTAAAGGTTGAGTAAGAGTATAGGGAAGGTTTATTGAAAGTTTATTGGCATCTGTGCTATGATTAGGATGCGAAGAACTGTAAGGAGCTCTGTGGATATGTCCATGGGGCTTTTTCTTTTGTCTTTGCGGGGCAGCGGGCTTTATCCTTTCACCGCTGCCTTTTTTGGATTGAGAGGATGGAAGGGGGATTGTAATGGATTGTTTTGCGGTGAATGATAGAGGGAAGTGCAGCATTTTAGGCAGCGGGATGTGCCAGGGGAAGTCCTGCGGGTTCCATAAGACGAAGGCGGAACAGGAGCGTTCATTGGAGAAAGCGAGGGAGAGGCTTAGGAGCCTGCCGGGGCATCAGCAGGATGCCATAGCGGATAAGTATTACGGCGGAGTGAGGCGGTGGTGACCATGCCGAGAAGGCCGAAGAAGCCGTGCAGGCATCCAGGATGTCCGGAGCTGACGGACGGTGATTTCTGTGAGGGACATGCGGCACTGCACAGGGCGGACCGTGTGGATGCATCCGGGCGCGGGTATGGCAGCAGGTGGCGGAAAGCGAGGAAACTTTTTCTGAAAAGGCATCCGCTGTGTGAGAAGTGTAAGGAGCAGGGGCGGTTCGTGAAAGCGGAAGTGGTTGACCATATCGTGCCGCACAGAGGGGATGGGAAGCTGTTCTGGGATGAAGGGAACTGGCAGGCGCTTTGTAAGAGCTGCCATGACAGCAAGACCATGACCGAGGACAGGTATCAGGAATACAGGTACTGACGGCAGAAAAGCCCTGGGAGCTTCCAGGGCTTTTGCGGTATATGCTGTTTTTGTCATGCGGGTTCGGCGGGACAGTCCGGCTCCGGCGGCGCGGGGTGGATATGTATGGAGCCTTCTTCATAGTCCACCTGCAGGCGGTCCCCGATGTGGAAGCCGAGGGATTCCAGCCAGTTTCCCTCTATCTGGATTTTGGGCGTCCGGATGTATTTGGTGTCATCAAAAGGGTTTTTGGGATAGGTAAGGCGTGAGGATGTGATTACTTTGATCAGCTTTGATTTCATAGACGTGTGCCTCCTTTAGATTTGGTGTGGTGCTGGCTATTATTTTACTGTGGAACCGTGCGGATCTCCAGTGAAATTTGGCCGGTGATCTCCACAAAGATTTTTCATGTGAGCTGTGGGTTCTGTATATAGCCGTAGGGGAGGGGCGGTGGAAATCTCCGGAAGCTCTCCCTCTGGACACCGCCGCCCCCTCAAACGTGGATTTTCGCAGAAATTGACAGGGGGGATAGGCAGGGCGTTGTTCTGTTATACATAAATGCGGGATTTATAAGGATTTCCGGGGAGGAAGCGGTTTCGGGAGCCTTTATAAATCCTGCATTTTGGGGCTGAAAAACTATCGGGAAAAGGTGGTTTTCGGCTCTTTTTATTTGGGGGGTGAAGGTGTGACGAAGGAACAGGCGGAGCGGATTAAAGAGCTTCGGATGCAGGGGAAGGGCTATAAGGCCGTGGCCTCTGTCGTGGGGCTGTCCCGTGACATTGTGCGGAATTACTGCAGGGCGAACGGGATGGAAGGCTATGGTGAAGCGGTGAAGCTGAACCTGCAGAGAAAAATGGCGGAAGATACCGCCATGCCGGGTGCATGAGGACGGCGGAAAGGAAAAGCTGTATGCGGCTTCGCTGTCCGGCGGGAAGGATTCCACGGCCATGGTCCTGCGGCTGGTGGAGGAAGGCTGTCCTTTGGATTTTGTGATGTTCTGTGACACGGGGCTGGAATTTCCCCGGATGTATGAGCATGTGGAGAAGCTGGAGAAGGCGCTGCCGGTTCCGGTGGTGCATTTGAAAGAAGAAAAAGGATTTGAGTATTACCTGCTCCGTTATACGCCGGAGCGGAAGGACCCGGATTCCCCCTATGCGGGCAGGCCGGGCATGAGCTGGGCGGGGCCTAAGAACCGCTGGTGTACTTCGGTGTTGAAGACGGCGGTGATCAACAGGTATCTGTCCGGGCTTAGGAAGAATTATGAGATTGTGCAGTATATCGGCATAGCGGCAGATGAGCCGCAGAGGGTGAGGGAGTACCGGTATCCCCTGGTGGAATGGGGGATGACGGAGAAGGACTGCCTGGATTACTGCTATGAGCGGGGGTATGACTGGGGCGGGCTGTACCGGCTGTTTGACCGGGTGTCTTGCTGGTGCTGCCCCCTGCAGGGGCTGGAGGAACTGCGGACGCTGCGCCGGGAGTTTCCGGAGCTGTGGGAGCGGCTTCTGGAATGGGAAGCGCAGACATGGCGGAATTTCCGGAAGGATTTTTCCGTACAGGAGCTGGAAATCAGGTTTCGGTTTGAGGAAGAGCGGATACGGGAGGGAAAGCGTATCCGGGGGAAGGAATTTTTTAAGGAGCTGTATGGGAGGTTAGGCAGGGATGGAGACAGGGCAGAAATATAATATCGTCTATGCCGATCCTCCGTGGCGGTATGACAACAAACGGGTGCAGGGCGGAGCGGAGAAGCATTACGAGACGATGGGCACGGAGGATATCTGTGCGCTGCCTGTGGAGGATATCTGCGCGGAAGACTGTACTTTGTTCTTATGGGTTACGTTCCCGCAGTTGCCGGAGGCCCTGCGTGTGATGGAGAGCTGGGGGTTCCGGTATAAGACGGTGGCTTTCGTGTGGCTGAAACAGAACCGGAAGTCTCCGGGCTGGTTTTACGGTCTGGGGTTCTGGACCAGGGGGAACGCGGAGATCTGCCTGCTTGGTGTGAAGGGGCATCCGCGGCGCAGGTCTGCCCGTGTCCATCAGTTTATTATCTCTCCGCTGGAAGCCCACAGCAAGAAGCCGGACGAGACACGGGAGAAGATTGTGGAACTGATGGGGGATCTTCCGAGGGTGGAGCTGTTCGCAAGGCAGCGTGTCCCCGGCTGGGAAGCGTGGGGGAACGAGGTGGAGAGCAGCGTTGTCCTGGAGCCGGAAGGAGACGGAAGAAAGAGAAACGGGGAGGCGGAGTGACCATGGGAAGGCTTACATTTCTGGATATCTGTTCGGGGATCGGCGGGTTCCGGCTGGGGCTGGAATGGGCCGGGCATAAGTGTATCGGGTATTGTGAGTATGATAAATTTGCAAGGGCTTCCTATGAGGCCATGTATGATACGGAGGGAGAATGGAAGGCGGAGGATGTGACGAAGCTGACGCCGGAAGAGATTCCTTATGCGGATGCGTGGTGCTTCGGGTTCCCCTGCTTTGAGGCCGGGACGCTGGTGATGACGGACCGGGGGTATAAATGTATTGAGGATATTCGGGAGGGAGACAGGGTGCTGACGCATAAGGGCCGGTTCCGCCCGGTGGTGAGGCCCATGAAGCATAAGGCCGGGGAGATTTATGAGCTGGACGTTTTCGGCGTGGAGAATCTAAGAGTGACCGGGGAGCATCCGTTTCTGGTAAAAGACGGGGATTCTGCCAAATGGAAAGCGGTACAGGAACTGGAGGCAGGTGATCTGATTGCGGTTCCGGTGAATCGGAAAGCGGAGCTGCCGGAGTGGGACGGCATTACTTATGAACGGCGCGGGAAGGAGTGCAGGCTGGACGGCCTTGACCTTGGGAGCCGGGATTTCTGGTGGTTCGTGGGTTGTTATATGGGTGACGGCTGGTATCGTGTCACCAAGAGGAAGAATGCGTCTGATAATTACCGTGTGGTGGTTGCCTGTAATGGGGAAAAGCTGGAACGGCTGAAAAGGCATGTGGACGGAATGTTCCGTTACAGCGTGGCGAAGGAACGGACGGTTTATAAGGCGCATTTTACGAATAAAGAGCTGACGGTATTTTTGATGCGGTTTGGGAAAGGCGCGGGAGGAAAGCGGCTGACGGAGACGGTCTTCAATCTGCCGGAGGATCTGCTGCGGGCGTTTCTGGAAGGGTATTTTGAGACGGACGGGTGTATGGTCGGTAAGTACCGGCAGGCATCCACGATTTCCAGGGAGCTTGCTTATGGAATACGGGACTGTGTGCATAAGGCGTACCGTATGCCCTGTGCGGTTTACAGAAATGAGATGCCGGAGACCTGCGTGATCGAGGGCAGGACGGTACGGCAGCATGATTTTTATACGGTGAGGTTTAAGGAAGGGCGGTCTGACAGGGACGGCTCTTTTTTTATGGACGGGTATGTCTGGTGCCGTTTCAGGGGCAGCAGGAAGGTCCCGTTTGACGGATATGTCTACAACATGGAGGTGGAAGATGACAATTCATACACAGCAGGAGGGCTGGCAGCCCACAACTGCCAGGATATCTCCATCGCAGGGAAGCAGCGGGGGCTTAGAGGGAAGCGAAGTGGGATCTATTACAGCATTATTGACCTCATCAAAGGCAAAGAGGAAGGTGATAAGCCCACATACCTACTTGTTGAGAACGTTAAGAACCTGTTATCAGTCAATGCAGGATTCGATTTTGCCGCCGTTCTCTCTGAAATGGACGAGGCAGGGTATGACGTGCGGTGGCAGGTGCTTAATTCTAAAGACTTCGGAGTCCCGCAGAACCGGGAGAGGGTATTCCTTATCGCAGTTCTTAGAAGCAGGGGTGGACGGGAAGTATTACCTGTCACCGGAGAAGACGGCGGAGCTCTTAAAGAGGTTATAGGCGGGATGCAGGGATACCGGGTGTATGACCCGTCCGGGGTTTCGGTGAGTATCGGGGCGAATGGCGGAGGCATGGGATCGAAGACCGGGCTGTACTGCGTGGGAGATGCAGAGCCGGGCGGCCGGATATTTGTTGACCAGACGCTGAACCATCCGAAGGTCACAGAGGTTGCCCGGTGCCTGGTGGCACAGTATAATGGCGGGCTGACAAATTATGGCAATTCCGGGGTATTGGAGACTGATTCTGCTGTGCAGGAAGCCAGGGCGGTGCTGACGCCGGACCGGGTGGAGAAGCGGCAGAACGGCAGGCGGATGAAGGAGGCGGGGGAGCCGATGTTTACGCTGACGGCACAGGACCAGCACGGGGTTTATCTGACGGAAGAGGTGTCCGGGGATGTGGAGACGGCGCTGCCGGTGAGGAACGGCACGAAGCAGGGGTATGACCTGGCTTATCCGGGGGACGGCGTGTGCCTGTCATACCCGAAGAGTGAATCCCGGCGGGGCCGGGTTGGAAAGGGCTGTTCGCAGACGCTGGATACGGGGTGCATGATGGGGACGGTGACGAAGTGCGGGAAGATTCGGAGGCTGACGCCTCGTGAGTGTTTCCGCCTGCAGGGGTTCCCGGATGAGCTGTATGAGCGGGCGGCGGCTGTCAATTCGGAGACACAGCTTTACAAGCAGGCCGGGAATGCGGTCACTGCGACGGTGGCTTATGCGGTGGCCATGGCGCTGCCGGAGAGCCGGGAGCTTCTGGCGCGGACAGAGGCTGTGTGGGAAGAGTTCGGGGATTCCGTGAGGGCGGATGGCTGGAAAGGCGCTGCCGGTTTTGTGCCGGGGACGGCGTGGGAGGACTTTGGCGATTCTGTCCGGGTTATATCGCGGGAAGATTTCAGCGGCTCTATACGGGATACAGCATGGGAAGATTTTTCTGATTCCGTGGAGGAAATGGAAAGCGGAGAATTTAAGGGTTCTGTATCAGATACGGTATGGGATGGTTTTGAAGATATGAAGGATATGGAAGCAGGGGATGTGTCCGGGGATTCCGGGGCGGAGCCTGACGGGGAGTTTGATTTTCTGAATTAGAAGGTGTGTGGGCCGGTACAGAGGGAGGTGAGCGCGGTGGCGCAGAGAGGGCGGAAGCCGAAGCCTACGGCGGTGAAGGTGCTGGAGGGGAATCCTGGGAAGAGGGGGCTGAATGCGGGGGAGCCGAAGCCGGAGAAGAAGGCTCCCAGGTGTCCGGCGTGGCTGGAAGCGGAGGCGAAGAAGGAATGGAAGCGGATGGCGAAGCAGATGGAGCGGCTTGGTATCCTGACGGAGAGTGACATGGCGGCTTTTGCGGGGTACTGCCAGGCGTATGCCAGGTGGAAGGAAGCGGAGGAATATATTTCCGAGCATGGGGCGATCATGGAGACGCCTTCGGGGTACTGCCAGCAGGTCCCGCAGGTGTCCATTGCGCAGACTTACCTGAAGATCATGAACCGGTTCTGTGAGCAGTTCGGGCTTACGCCTTCTTCCCGGAGCCGGATTGTGGCGGATGCCGGGGAGGATAAAGAGAGCGACGCCATGGAGATCCTGTTGTTCAAGGGAGGCAGAGGATAGTGTTTGACGAGGCGAAGGCGCAGAGGGCTGTGGAGTTTATCCGCTGCCTGAAACATACGAAGGGGAGATGGCGGGGGCAGGCGTTTGACCTGCTGCCGTGGCAGGAGACGATCATCAGGGACGTGTTCGGGACGGTGAAGGAGGATGGGTTCCGGCAGTATAATACGGCCTATGTGGAGATTCCGAAGAAGAACGGGAAGTCGGAGCTGGCGGCGGGGGTGGCGCTTTACATGACCTGCGGGGACAATGAGTGGGGTGCGGAGGTTTATGGGTGCGCTTCGGACCGGCAGCAGGCTTCTATTGTGTTTGATGTGGCGGTGGACATGGTGGAGCAGTGTCCGGCGTTGAAGAAGCGGATCAAGCCGGTGATGTCGGTGAAGCGGCTGGTGTATAAGCCGACGAACAGTTTTTACCAGGTGCTGTCTGCGGAGGCTTATACGAAGCACGGGCTGAATGTCCATGCGGTGATCTTTGACGAGCTGCACAGCCAGCCGAACCGGGAGCTGTTTGACGTTATGACGAAGGGCTCCGGGGATGCCAGGACACAGCCTTTGTTCTTCTTGATCACTACGGCGGGGACGGACCGGCATTCTGTGTGTTTTGAGCAGCATCAGAAGGCGGAGGATATCCTATGCGGGAGGAAGGCGGACCCGACATTTTATCCGGTAATCTACGGGGCGGCGGATGATGCGGACTGGACTTCGGAGGAAGTGTGGTACCAGGCGAACCCGTCCCTTGGGCATACGATTGACATTGGGAAGGTGCGGAATGCGTGTATGAGTGCCAGGGACAATCCGGCGGAGGAAAATATTTTCCGGCAGCTCCGGCTGAACCAGTGGGTGAAGCAGTCTACACGGTGGATGCAGATGGAGAAGTGGGATGCCTGTGCTTTCCCGGTGGACGAGGGGGAGCTTCTGGGGCGGGAGTGTTACGGCGGGCTTGACCTGTCCAGCTCTATTGATATCACGGCTTTTGTGCTGGTGTTCCCGCCCAGGGACGATACGGAGAAGTATGTGTTCCTGCCGTATTTCTGGATACCGGAGGAAAACATGGTGCGGAGGGTGCGGCGTGACCATGTGCCGTATGATGTGTGGGAGAAGCAGGGGTTTCTGGAGACTACGGAGGGAGATGTGATCCATTATGGGTTTATTGAGAGTTTTATAGAGGATTTGGGGAAGAGGTTTCACATAAAGGAGATCGCTTTTGACCGGTGGGGAGCGGTGCAGATGGTTCAGAACCTGGAGGGGCTTGGGTTTACGGTGGTTCCGTTCGGGCAGGGGTTCAAGGATATGTCGCCGCCGTCCAAGAGGCTGATGGAGCTGGTCCTGGAGAGGAATGTTGCCCACGGCGGGCATCCGGTGCTGCGGTGGATGATGGACAATATTTTTGTGCGGACGGACCCGGCGGGGAATATCAAGCCGGATAAGGAGAAGTCCACGGAGAAGATTGACGGCGCGGTGGCGGCGATCATGGCGCTTGACAGGGCAATCAGGCATGGAGGAAGTACGGGGAGCGTGTATGATGAAAGGGGGATTTTGTCCTTTTAAGAAGCGAATTTTTATGATATGATTATATTGAAAATACGATAAGGAAGAAGCAGGTATTATGTGGGATAAGTCGGAAATCAGATTAGGTGAAAATATAAAAAAATTGAGAAAAATCCACGGGGAAACATTACACGATCTTGCGAAAGTGGTTGATTATGGAAATACGACAATTAAAAATTATGAGTCTGGTGAACGTCAACCAGACATTCAGACTTTGCGAGCGATAGCAACTCATTATGGGAAAACTGTAGATGAGTTATTGAATGTAGATTTATCGGATTTAACTGCTATGAATTTTACTATAGAAAATAGTAATGAACTTGTAAAAATGCTAGAGATATTATTACCGTTTTCATATTCAGAGACTGCACTGAAAAATGCTGATTTCAAAAAGGGATATGATTATTGTAATAGGATATTGGATGCATTTTCTAAAAACGATAGCATACGTGGATCGATATTATCGGATTGCTTTGAAGCATTTGGTAAAGCGATTGAGGATGTAGATGAAAATGGAAATTTGAAGGTGCCAGAGGCAGTTGCTAACATGGTCTGGTTGATTTTTCTGGAATGGACGCAAATATATGATAACGAGATGATTAATGTATACCAGTCATTATTAGTTCCAAGAAAAAAAGATGATATTCCATTTATAAAGAAATTTCTAAAGTTAAGGGAAAATGAAAGCATTGAGTTAAAACAACGGAAAACAAGTTTTATAAAAGACTTTGATGAACCATTAGCAGAGTTGCTTGCTATGTTGAAAACAGATATTGCGTGGGTGCAGTTGGCGGATTACTATTTAGCGTTACAGTATATGATTTCGATGATTGATACAGGGCTTAGCCCTGAAATGAATACAACAATAGGAATGCATATGATGTTGTCATTCTTGCGACAGGGAAATCAGTATGCTTATCGCATGATGGATTTTCTTAATAAGTTTTAAAATCCAAATAGCTTTGTGTATATTTTGCTGTACTTTCACATATTGTGAATACCTCATTTTTAAAATTGGTGTATGATATAAGCAAAAGAATACTTAAAAGTGTAGAGAAGGTATTCGCAAATAATTTGAAAGGAGCTTTACTAATGGAAAATGAAACTATGTCAGGAAAAAAAGCAGTGGAAGATGCAAAAGAGAAGAAAGATTTAATTGATTTTTTGAAAGAACATAAAAAATCAATTGTAATTGGCGCAACAACTCTTTGCACGTTGGTGGCAGGGGTATTTATTTTAAAAAATCGAAAGAACATAATAAATGCGACAGGGGTAAAGGAGATAATTGATAAAAGTATGGAAATATATGAAGATGTAGTTCCTGTGTTGCCAGAAACGATAGAAGCGTCAATAGATAGTGATGTTCCTAAGAAAATTATTAATGTGCGTGAGCATTTACGAAATCTCCCGAATAATTATAATGCGTCGCAGAGTAAGATTGATTTGGCTGCACAATATGGCATTACTTTGGCAGAGCACCAAACATGGGTAAATTCTTATCCCAAAACAGTTGCGTAAAAAATAGAAAAATCAACTTATAGGTTTGCACAAAGATTAGTACAGATTTGAATGGCATCTCTTTGGAGGTGCTTTTCTTTTGTTCATTTTTAGCAGGAGGTGTGTATGGGGTTAGCTTCGATTTTGGGTATCAGGGGGGCGAGGGATAAGCCGGAGGACAGTTACGGGAGTACAGCTTATTCTTTTTTGTTTGGGCGGAGCAGCAGCGGGAAGGTTGTGAATGAGCGGACGGCCATGCAGACCACGGCGGTCTATTCCTGTGTGCGGATTCTGTCGGAGGCGGTTGCTTCCTTGCCGGTGCATTTGTACCGGTATGCGGGGAGGGGGAAGGAGCGGGTGTATGACCATCCTTTGTATTATCTCTTGCATGACGAGCCGAACCCGGAGATGACTTCTTTTGTGTTCCGGGAGACCTTAATGAGCCATCTTTTAATCTGGGGGAATGCCTATGCGCAGATCATACGGGACGGCGGGGGCCGGGTGCTGGGGCTGTACCCGCTGCTGCCGGACAAGGTGGAGGTTGACCGGGACGATAAGGGGGAGCTTTATTATGTCTATAACCGGTACAGTGACGAGAACCCGAATTTTGGGGAGTACGGCAGGGTGTATCTTGCGCCGGAGGATGTGCTGCATATCCCCGGGCTTGGGTTTGACGGGCTGGTGGGGTATTCTCCCATTGCTATGGCGAAGAATGCGGTGGGGATGACGCTGGCCTGTGAGGAATATGGGGCGGGGTTCTTTGAGAACGGGGCCACGCCGGGCGGCGTGCTGGAGCATCCGGGGGTGTTGAAGGACCCGGCGAAAGTGCGGGAGAGCTGGCACGCTGTCTACGGGGGTTCTAAGAATGCGGGGAAGGTGGCCGTTCTGGAAGAGGGCATGAAGTACCAGCAGATCGGAATTCCGCCGGAGGAAGCGCAGTTTCTGGAGACCAGGAAGTTCCAGGTGGACGAGATTGCCAGGCTGTACCGGATTCCGCCGCATATGGTGGGGGATCTGGACAAGAGCAGTTTTTCCAACATTGAGCAGCAATCTTTGGAGTTTGTGAAGTATACGCTGGACCCATGGGTGATCCGGTGGGAGCAGTCTTTACAGAAAGCCTTATTGCTGCCCCAGGAGAAGCGGGAGTATTTTGTGAAGCTGAACGTGGACGGGCTTCTGCGGGGGGATTACCAGAGCCGTATGAACGGGTATTCTGTGGGGCGGCAGAATGGGTGGCTGTCTGCGAATGATATCAGGGAGATGGAGGACATGAACCCGATCCCGGCGGAAGAAGGCGGGGATCTGTACCTGGTGAACGGGAATCTGTGCAAGTTGGAAGATGCAGGGCTGTTTGCGGGGAAGAACCTGCAGGAGCAGGAGCCGCCGGACGGGAGGATTTCCCGGCAGGGTTATCCCAGACAGGGCAGTGAGGCATGGGAACATGAAAGCATAAAGGTATAAAGGCATAAAAGCAGAATAAAGGAGTTTTGGAAGCTGGCAGTCGGAGATATCTGGCGGCTTTTTTTATGCGTCGATTTACGAGAATCGGCGGGAAGTGTTTGGAAAATCGGGAAGTGAGGTGCAGGGATGAAGCGGAAGTTTTGGAACTGGATACGGAATGAGACGGACGGGGAGAGGACTTTGGTATTGAATGGGGAGATTTCGGATGAGACCTGGTACGGGGACGAGGTGACGCCGGCGCTGTTCCGGAAGGAGCTGGATGCAGGGACGGGGGATATCACGGTCTGGATCAATTCTCCGGGCGGGGACGTTTTTGCGGCGGCGCAGATTTACAACATGCTGATGGAGTACAAAGGGGATGTGACGGTGAAGGTGGACGCTCTGGCGGCTTCGGCGGCGTCTGTGATCGCCATGGCTGGGACGGAGGTCCTGATGTCCCCGGTGGGTATGATGATGATCCATAATCCCATGACGATTGCCATTGGGGATTCCAAGGAGATGCAGAGGGCCGGGGAGATGCTGGACGAGGTGAAGGAGAGCATCATGAACGCCTATGAGATTAAGACGGGCATGAGCCGGGCGAGGATTTCCCATCTGATGGATGCGGAGAGCTGGTTTAATGCGAAGAAGGCGGTGGAGCTTGGTTTTGCGGACGGGGTTCTGCATGAAGGGGAAGTCACGAAAGATTCGGTGAGAGGCGCGGAGCCGGAGGGCATGATGTTTTCGCGCATGGCGGTGACTAATTCCCTGCTGTCCAAGCTGGTGCCGAAGGAGCCGGAAAAGAGGGTTCCGGTGGAGCAGTTGAAGAAGCGGCTGGGGCTTTTGCGGCATTGAGTTTTCGGAGTGGTCATGGGCTACGGCGGTCTGTGAACCGGCAGAGCAGGGGAAGGCTGTGAGGTGTTGCGGCTATGTGGAACCTGGGAAGCGGTTTAGAGGTACTGCGGCTTGTGGAGCCTGGGAAGCGGCTTTGAGGTGCTGCGGCGGTGCAGGGCCTGGAAAAGAGGTTTTTGTAAATTCAAAAAGTAGATTGACGGAGGTAATGGAGATGAAGAAGATTTTGGAGTTGAGGGAGAAGCGTGCGAAGGCATGGGAGGCAGCAAAGGCTTTCCTGGACAGCAAGCGGGGCGGGGACGGCCTGCTGTCGGCCGAGGATACGGCTACCTATGAGAAGATGGAGCAGGAGGTTGTGGATCTGGGGAAGGAGATTGAGCGGCTGGAACGGCAGGCGGCGATTGACGCGGAACTGAATAAGCCTGTCTCCGAGCCGATCACGAATAAGCCGAACAACAATCCGGACGGCGAAGAGAAGAAGGGCAGGGCGACGGATAGGTATAAAAAGACGTTCTGGAACGCCATGCGGAGGAAGAATTTTTATGACGTGGAGAATGCCCTGCAGGTGGGGACGGATTCCGAGGGCGGGTATCTGGTGCCGGACGAGTTTGAGCATACGCTGGTGGAGGCTCTGGAGGAAGAGAACTTTTTCCGGAGTATCGCCACGGTGATCCAGACTTCCAGCGGGGACAGGAAGATCCCGGTGGTGGCGACGAAGGGGACGGCTTCCTGGATTGACGAGGAAGGGGCTTACCCGGAGTCGGATGATTCTTTCGGGCAGGTTTCCATCGGGGCGTACAAGGTGGCGACGATGTTGAAGGTGTCGGATGAGCTTCTGAATGACAGTGTGTTTGACCTAGAGGCGTATATCTCTAAGGAGTTCGGGCGCAGGATTGGGACGAAGGAGGAAGAGGCGTTCTTTACCGGGGACGGGAAGGGGAAGCCTACGGGGATTTTTAATGCTGCGGGCGGGGCTTCTGACGGGGTGACTACGGCAGCGGCGAGTATTACGTTTGACGATGTGATGGATTTGTTCTATGCGGTGAAGTCGCCGTACCGGAAGAAGGCGGTCTGGGTGCTGAATGATACCACGGTGAAGGCTTTGCGGAAGCTGAAAGACAATAACGGCAATTATATCTGGCAGCCGTCCGTGCAGGCGGGGCAGCCGGACATGATCCTGAACCGTCCGTACCATACTTCCGCCTATGTGCCAGAGGTTGCGGCGGGGGCGAAGGTGATGGCCTTCGGGGATTTCTCTTATTACTGGATCGCGGACCGGCAGGGGAGGTCTTTTAAGCGGCTGAATGAGCTGTTTGCGGCAAACGGGCAGGTAGGGTTCCTGGCAAGCCAGAGGGTGGACGGGAAGCTGATTCTGTCAGAGGCTGTGAAGACTATGGCGATTAAAGGGAGCAACACCGGGGCGTAAGGTTCCGGGGTATGGTGAGTGATGCCGGGGGTGTGAAATCTCCGGCAGGAAATAAAGTATGAAAGGCGGGAGGGATGCAGGATGGCGGTTGTGACATTGGAGGAAGCAAAACAGTATCTCCGGGTGGACAGCGCGGACGAGGACGGGTTTATCTTCGGGCTGTTGGAGACCGGGGAGAGCATGTGTGCGGATATGGCGCGTATGGAAGCGGGAGAGCTGGAAGGGCATCTTCCCATGGCGCGGATTGCCGTCTTGTATGTCACTGCCTATCTGTATGAGCACAGGGAGCAGGCGGACCATGAGGAACTGGTGCAGACCTTACGCTCCCTGCTGTTCGGTATCAGGAAGGAAGTGTTCTGATGGCGGAGGAATGGGGCAGAAGCAATGGAATTAGCGGGGCTGGCGGGAGTTCCCGGCAGAGGTATCCTTTGGGGGAGTGGAAGGAGCGGATCACGGTCCAGAAGAGCTCTTTGGGGAACGATAAGGCGGGGAACCATGTGCTGGCCTGGGAGGATCATTTTTCCTGTTCTGCTTTTGTGAACAGTCTTTCCGGGAAGGAATACTGGGAGGCGGCGCAGATTAACGCACAGAAGGATATGTATTTCATTATCCGGTACTGTTCGGAGGTGGCTGATATGGACACGGAGCATTACCGGATTTTGTTTCGGGGGCAGGTTTACAATATCTCTTTTATTGATAATGTGCGGTATCAGAATAGGATGTTGAAGCTGCGGGCTTCTCTGGCGAAGAGGTGACGGGATGGCTGACAATCGGAGGGTGTCTGTGGACCAGATGGCGGATACCATTATGGATGGACTTATGGAGTATGCGGAGCTTGCCGCGGACGTGATGAAAGACTGTGTGAAGAAGGCCGGGAACACGGTGAAGAAGGAGACGCAGGCGGGCGCTCCGGTGAGGACCGGGAAGTATAAGAAGAGCTGGGCGGTGAAGCGGCAGAGGGAGACTTCCAATACGCTGGAGATGGTGGTACACAGCAGGAACCGGTATCAGCTTACCCATCTTTTGGAGAAGGGCCATGCGAAGCGGGGCGGCGGCAGGGTGAGAGCTGTTCCGCATATTGCCCCGGCGGAGGAAAAGGGCATCCGGGAGCTGGAAGAGGGGATAAAAAGGGGGCTGTCCAAATGAGCCATGAGGGCGTGCTGGAAATGATGGAGGAAATGGGGCTTCCTTTTGCCTATGACCATTTCGTGGAAGGGGAGGCGCCGGAGCCGCCGTTTGCGGTGTTTCTGTATCCCAGGGCCGATAATTTTTCGGCGGACGGGATTGCGTATTTTAAGAAGAATGAGCTGGACATTGAGCTTTATACGGACTTGAAGGACCCGGAGCTGGAAGAGGCTGTGGAGGCGGTGCTGTTGAGGCACGGGATTTTCTACGGGAAAAGCGAGGTGTGGATTGAGTCGGAGAAGCTGTATGAGGTTCTGTATGAGACGGAGGTATAGACGATGAATAACAAGGTGAAGTTCAATATCTGCAACTGCCATTATGCGCTGCAGAGGGCGGCGGAGGACGGGGAGATGACGTTTGATACGCCGGTGGCGATGCCGGGCGCGGTTTCGCTGGCGCTGGACCCCAACGGGGAGCCGGAGTCTTTTTATGCGGACGGGATTGAGTATTATATCATTGCCAACAATATGGGCTATGACGGGGATCTGGAGCTGGCGCTGATTCCGGAGAGTTTCCGGACGGATGTTTTGAAGGAGGAAGCGGACGGGAATGAGGTGCTGGTGGAGAACGCCAATTCGGAGACGGGGGCTTTCGCGCTTTTGTTTGAGTTTGACGGGGATATCAGGAAGATCCGGCATGTGCTGTATAATTGTTCTGCCAGCAGGCCGAAGATTGAGGGGAAGACCAATGAGGAAAGCCGGGAGGTGCAGACGGAGACGCTGACGGTGAAGGCCAGGCCGCTGGCAAGCGGGTATGTGAAGGCGAAGACGGGGAATAAGACTTCGGCGGAGACGTATGAGGGTTGGTATAAGAGTGTATATCTGCCGGTTCCGAGGGCGGAGGCCGGCGGCGGTGTCGAGGAAGAGGGACAGGGTTGAAGGAGGCTGAAAGGGTATGAGTATTGTGAGGAAGGTCGGGATTGACGGGAAGGAGGTGCTGTTTAAGGCATCGGCGGCGATCCCGAGGATTTACCGGTTGAAGTTCCAGAGGGATATTTATAAGGATCTGCGGATTCTGGAGAAGAGCATTGGGGAGGGGGATGAGGAGCGTTCCAACTTGGATTTGTTTTCTTTGGAGATGTTTGAGAATATCGCTTATACGATGGCGAAGCACGCAGACCCGGCTATCCCGGACGATGTGGAGGAATGGCTGGACGGGTTTAATACGTTTTCGATTTATCAGGTGCTGCCGGAGCTGATCAAGCTGTGGGGGCTGAATGTGAAGACGGATGCGGAGGCTAAAAAAAACTTCGGCCAACAGAGCGGGAGATGACTACGCCGCTGTTCCTGCTCCGGTGTGTGCAGCTTGGGATTTCTATGGCGGATATGGAGCTTTTGTCTATTGGGCTGGTGAATGATATGTTTGTGGAGAGCCGGAATGACGAGTGCAGGTATGCGGAGATTGGGACGCAGGAGGATATGGACCGGTTTTGAAATCTGATTGATATGGCGGCCTTTTTCTGCTATAATTTGGTGGTGGAAAAAGGCTGATAAATAAAGAAGGAATTGTTATATTGTGAAAAGGGGAATTTAATTGAAAAATAAAAAAGGCACACTATATATTTCAGGTGTTATTGCTATAATAGGAATTGTAGGATTTATTATTTTACAGTTTCGCTGTTATGAGTTGATAGGTATTTCGGGCGGAACAGAGTTCTTATCTAATCTCAAACAGTTGGGGATAGTTATAACAAGTGGTTTGTTTACAAGTGCTTTGGTTACATTTTTGATTTCTGCTGTTGAATATAGGAATGAACGGGTAGAAGCCTTGGAAAATATGTATTTAACGGCAGAGGATTTAGAACGGGAGTTTTTGAAAATAAAATACTTTCTTCCAGATGAGCCGAAAGAACTTGTGCAAAGTGTTTTAGGTGAATTGGATAATAATGAAAGTGATATGAGATTCAATAAACATTTAGCAGAAGGTACTGCAAAGTTTGAGAATCAACAAAAAGCAGATGAAGTATACAGTCGTAATTATATGAAGTTAGATTATGATGCGCAAAATGCGTTTAGAGATTATGTATGGCAAAATACGGATGAAAGAACAAAAGAAGTTTATAAGGAACCTTTTCAAATTAAGGAATATTTGGATGAAGAATGTAAAAAGAAAATAGAAAAATATAGCAGACAGTTAGAAGATGCTATGAGATCATTTTTGAGATTTCAGGAAGTGCGCACGAATGCATTAACAGCGGCATATGGGGAAATGGATTTTCTTTTTGCTAATAAATCTATTCGTAATCGTATATATGAAAAACTGTATCAAAGACTTTTGAATGAAGTGAGGCTGATAAAAGAAAAGAATTTTCATTTTCAATTATATTTTGATGGGAAAGGTGGAAATAGGGCAGTACAATGTTCTTTTATATGGGAACTCCAAGATAGTCTGCTTAGTGAAGACGAAAACTGTTATTATCAACAGTTCAGCTTTGATTTGGCTGTGGAAATGGTGCAGGTATTGGTGTATGCGAATGGAAATGCTAATATGGGTGAATTTCCAGAGAAAAATAGATATATGCTTTGTACTAAACCGGGATATTATCAGCGGTTACAAAAACAATGGGAAGAAGATAATGGGGAAAATGATGAAAGAGAGGATAACTAATGAGCCAGGATAAAAGAGCCAAATTATTGAAAGAAATAAATGATATTGTACAGGAACAAGGACATATTAATAAACTTCTGAATGAGAATAATATGCAGGAGCTGGAGAACTATTTGGGAGGCGAGTTGACGCAAAAGCATTTTGTGGAGAAATGTATTCATAACATGGCGAGTTCCAGTATGCCTAGCACTATCCAGGAAAATGCAAGTAACGCCTATGGTTTTTTAGAAAAACTAAAAAGAGAAAAAGAAGCGGAACTTGCAAAAGAGACTTTAAGTTCGGATAAATAGCAATAAAGAATTGAAAACAGAATAGGGAAGATTTTTACATAAGGCGTTTGTCAGGAATGGCAGGCGCTTTTTGTTGCATTTTTATGGGAGCCGGGGTGGCTCCTTTTTTCGTTGGAGAAAGGCGGATGAGGGTTGTGGCATCCAGGATTCAGGGGATTACGGTGGAGATTGGCGGGGATACTACGAAGCTCTCCACGGCGCTTTCAAAGGTGAATAAGGAAATCCGGGACACGCAGGCGCAGTTGAAGGACGTGAACAAGCTGTTGAAGTTGGACCCCGGCAATGCGGAACTGATGGCGCAGAAGCAGAGGCTTCTGGCCCAGGCTGTGGGGGAGACCAGGGAGAAGCTGGAGGCGTTGAGGCTGGCGGGGCAGCAGGCGAATGAGGCTCTGGCGAAGGGGGAGATTTCCCGGAGCCAGTATGATGCCCTGCAGAGGGAGATTGTGGAGACGGAGCAGGCCCTGCGGGACTTGGAGAGGCAGGCGGAGCGGTCTTCGGTGGCTTTGCAGAAGATTGGGGCTGCGGGGGAGAAGCTGCGGGATGTGGGTCCGGCTATTGAGGGGGCCGGGCGGAAGCTGATGCCGGTGACGGCGGCTGTGGGCGGGCTTTCTGCGGCTGCGGTGAAGGTGGCTTCTGATTTTGATTCTGCCATGAGCCAGATGGCGGCGGTGTCCGGGGCTGCGGGGAAGGAGCTGGATGCCCTGCGGGACAAGGCCAGGGAGATGGGGAGTAAGACGAAGTTCTCCGCTTCGGAGGCGGCGGAGGCTATGAATTATATGGCTATGGCCGGGTGGAAGACCGGGGACATGCTGGACGGCATTGAGGGGATCATGAATCTGGCGGCGGCTTCCGGGGAGGATCTGGCTACTACTTCGGATATTGTGACGGACGCTCTGACGGCTCTGGGGCTGTCGGCGGCGGATTCGGGGCATTTTGCGGATATTTTGGCGGCGGCGAGTTCTAATGCGAATACGAATGTTGCCATGATGGGGGAGACGTTTAAGTATTGTGCGCCGGTTGCCGGGGCTTTGGGGTTCACGGCGGAGGACACGGCGGAGGCTATCGGTCTGATGGCCAATGCGGGCATCAAGTCTTCCCAGGCGGGTACGGCTATGCGGACCATGCTGACGAGCCTGACGGGGGAAGTGACTTTTGTAGGGGATGCGTTCGGGGAGCTGACGGTGCAGACCACCAATGCAGATGGGAGTATGAGAAGCCTGGGGGATATCCTGACAGACTGTCGGGCGGCGTTTGCGCAGATGTCGGAATCTGAACGGGCGGCCAATGCGGAGGCCCTGGTGGGGAAGAACGCCATGAGCGGGTTCCTGGCGGTGATGAATGCGGCTCCTGGGGATATTGAGAAGCTGAACAGTGCCATTAATAACTGTGACGGTACGGCGGAGCGGATGGCCGAGACCATGCAGGACAATCTGGCGGGGCAGCTTACGATTTTGAAGAGCCAGTTGGAGGAACTGGCGATTTCAATAGGGGAGATTCTGATGCCGTCTATCCGGCAGGTTGTCGGGTGGATTCAGGGGCTTGTGGACTGGCTGAATGGTTTGGACGAGGGGACGAAGAAGGTCATTGTGACGGTGGCTCTGGTGGCGGCGGCTCTGGGGCCGGTGCTGATTGTGGTCGGGAAGGTTGTCGGGGCTGTCGGGACGATTTTGACGGTGGTTCCGAAGGTTGCGGGGGCTGTTTCCGGGGTGATCGGGTTTGTGTCGGGGACGGTGGTTCCGGCGCTGTCGGCAGTGGTGGCGGCTATCGGGTGGGTTCCCATTGCTATTGCTGCGGTAATCGGGGCTGTGGTGCTGCTTTATAATAAGTGTGAGTGGTTCCGGGATGCGGTGGATGCGGTCTGGGCGCAGGTGAGGGACTTTTTTGTTTCTGCCTGGGAGGTTATCTGTTCGTTTTTTACGGAGACTATACCGGCGGCCTGGGAGGCGCTGGTTTCGTTTTTTGAGGGGATTCCGGCCTGGTGGTCGGGGCTTTGGCAGTCGGTGGGGGATTTCTTCGGGAGTGTCTGGACGGGCATGATGGAGAATCCGGTGCTGGCCGGGATTGTGGATATGATCCGCTCTTTGTGGGAGAATCTTTCTGTTACGTTGCAGGGGATCTGGTCTGGGATTCAGGCTGCGGCTTCGGGGGCCTGGGAGTTGATTAAGAATGTGGTGCTGGGGCCGGTCCTGCTGCTGATTGACTTGGTGACGGGGAATTTTACGAAGCTGAAAGAGGATGCGCTGCATATCTGGACGAATATCCAGCAGGCGGCTTCTGCTATCTGGACGGGGATTGGGCAGATGGTTGGTTCTGCGGTGCAGGGGCTGGTGAACCATGTGTCTATTCTGCTGTCGGGGCTTCGGGATTTTATGGGGAATTTGTGGTCTGTGGTGTCTTCGGCGGCGGTTGTTGCCTGGAACGGGTTGAAAAATCTGGTGGTTTCCGTGGCGGGGAATTTGAGGCAGTCGGCGGTGGAGGCTTTCCGGGGGATGGTGTCGGGGATTGGTTCGGCGCTGGCTTCTCTGGGGAGTGTGGTGCAGAATGGGTTCCAGTCGGCCATTGGGTTTATTACGTCTCTGCCGGGGCGGGCTTTGCAGTGGGGGATGGATTTTATCAACGGGATTGCGGAGGGTATCCGCAGTGCCATAGGGAATGTGGTGAGCGCGGTGTCTGACGTGGCGGATAAGATACGTTCTTTCCTGCATTTTTCTGTGCCGGACGAGGGGCCTTTGACGGATTATGAGAGCTGGATGCCGGATTTTATGGGCGGTCTGGCGAGAGGGATTGAGAGGAGCCGGGGGCTGGTGCGGAAAGCCGTGGAGGGTGTGGCCGGGGATATGGTGGTGAGCCCGAAGCTGGCGGATATGCAGGCGATCCAGGCGCAGGGGGCTTCTCTGGAGGCTGTGCGGCAGATGGTTTCGGGGCCGCGGGAGATGTTTGCGGGGATGCAGAGCGGGGAGAATTTTGGGACGATCTGTATTCCAGTGTATGTGGGCGGCACGCTGCTGGATGAGGTGGTAGTGGACGCGCAGGCGAGGCAGAATCTTAGGTCGGGAGGGAGATAGGGATGGCGTTTGTACAGTATCTGGTGTTTGACGGTGTTCCGCTCCCTCTGCCGGATTCTTATGAGGTGCAGATGGTTGACGTGGAGGCAGATTCCGGCGGGGAGACGGAGGCGGGGACTACCCAGAGGGATGTGGTTAGGCTGGGGGTGGTGTCTATTGCGGTGAGTTTTTCGGTTTCCCCGAGGTGGCTGAAAGTGCTGACGGGGTTTAAGCAGAGGGAGAAGATTTCTGTGGGGTATTTTAATACGGAGACTTTGGAGATGAAGGAGGCGGAGATGTTTGTTGAGGGGTATAAGGCGGTGCTGGTGAAGGATACTTCTTTTAAGGGGCTTTGGAAGGTGAGTTTTACGTTGAGGGAATTTTAAGAAAATAGAGAGTGATTTTTAGCGGGATATCCTGTATAATGGGAAGCATGGATCAGAATTTGGTGAGGAAAAATGTATGATTAGAATAAGACCATATAAAGCTTCGGATGCAGATACGATATTATCGTGGTGCCAGGATGAAAAAGCATTTTATCAATGGAGCGCAGGTATACTTGGTAATTATCCTATAACACAAAATGAATTTTGTTTTGTTGAATCTCTAATGCCGTTTACTGCATTTGATGAAACGGGAATTATTGGCTTTTTTACACTAAGGAATCCTGATGGATCACTGGATGAATTGCGCTTTGGCTTTGTTATCGTTAATCCTCAAAAGAGAGGAAAAGGCTATGGAAAAGCTATGCTCCGGTTAGGTCTGAAATTTGTATTTGAAATATATGGGGCAAAAAAAGTATCATTGGGCGTTTTTGAGAATAATCTTCCGGCTTATTATTGTTATAAAGCAGTCGGTTTTAGCGATGTAGTTCTTGATACAACAGAAAAATATTGTATTCTGGGTGAAGAATGGAAGTGCAAAGAATTGATTATGGAAAAATAGATAAATGTCCGTTTGGCTTTGAATAGACCAAACGCGGCAGTGAAAGGCAAGGGTGTTATTATGTCGATGGATACAGCAGAAGCATTTGAATTGCTGTTTGATAAAAATAATAAGACGGCATACAGGGCATTACAGGAATTGCAGAAAGAAAGCGTGGAAACGGACAAGGTCTATCCTTATATGGACAGGCTGGGTGATATGCTTGACAGTGACAATTCCTATATCCGTACCAGGGGGCTTACGCTGATTGCCTATAATGCGAGATGGGATAAGGATAATAAGATTGATGAGATTATTGACGGATATTTGAAGCATATAACAGACGTGAAGCCGATCACGGCAAGACAGTGTATAAAGCTGCTGCCCATGATCGCGAAGGATAAGCCGGAGTTGAGAAATGATATTTGTTCGGCGCTGGAGAGGGCGGATATATCTTTTTATGATGACAGTATGCAGCCGCTTGTTTATAAGGATATTCAAAAGGCGTTGAAGGAGATACAGAAGTTATAGGAAGGGATAGATTTTGGTTTTTAGCGGGAGTTTATCCTGCTGGAAATATAAACAGCAAAGATAAAAACGCAACGTGCATCTTTTGGATGTGCCAGAGCCGGTAGGTAGCCCGGCCGTCCTGATGGTATCAGGGTAAGTAACCTGCCCTCCTGGGTTGTCCGTTCTTTGTTCATAACACATTTAAGGAGGGTTTCGTTATGGACAGAGGAAAGGCAGGCTTGACGGTATTTTTTGAGGGGCCGTTCTGGGTTGGCGTGTTTGAGCGTGTTGAGGACGGGAAACTTTCGGTATGCCGGGTGGTTTTTGGGAGTGAACCCAGGGACTATGAGGTTTGGGAGTTTATCTTTAAAAATTATTATGGCTTGAAGTTTAGTCCGGCTGCCCCGGTGGCTGTGAGGGACGGAAAGGTGAACCCGAAGCGGAGGCAGAGGGAGGCCGGGAGGCAGACCATGCAGGCGGGGATAGGTACGAAGTCCCAGCAGGCGCTGCAGTTGCAGAGGGAAGAGAGGAAGACGGAGCGCAGGCAGGCCGGCAGGGAGCAGAAGGAGGCCGAGAAGCAGCGGATGTTTGAGCTGAAACAGCAGAAGCGGAAGGAGAAGCACAGGGGCAGGTAGGCTTTTGTGTTTCGGGTATGGTTGTATCAATGGGTATCAGTCGGGAGCTTTTGGCGGGATGTCTTGTATAATGGTGGCAAGGAGCCGAAAACTTTTATTATGAAAGGAGCACATTATGGAAGAATTAAAATCTATTATGGAGAAGTTTGCTGCATCGGGGTGGGATTTGATATCTGTTCCGGCACAGCAATGGTTAGACGGGAAGTTTGACAGGGAAGCATTCATATCAGCGGTTAAGCAGGCGGATAGGGAATGCGGGAGCTGCGGCTGTGAGATGGACCCGCTTTATAAAAGGGCTCTGGAATTGATCTAAAGGTATTTTCAATTCATTTTTGTGGAGATAGCGGGCCTTTGGCGGATGAGACATGGGAAAGGGGGTGGCGCGTAATGAGCGATCTAATGGAATTTGGGAGCAGAGATGAGTTTAGAAAATGGCTCTGTGATAACTGCCTTTCAAGTGCCGGTATTTGGGTTTTGTTTGGCAAGGCTGGCGGACCGAAAACAATAAAGGCGGGAGAAGCGCTGGAAGAAGCGCTCTGCTTTGGATGGATTGACGGCCAGATGGAAAAGATTGACGAGAAAACTTATAAAAAGTATTTTTCGATGCGCAGGGAGAATAGCAAGTGGTCGGACAAAAATAAGGAATTAGCCAAAAGGCTTGAAGAGCAGGGGCGTATGACTGATCATGGCAGAAAGAAAATAGAGAATGCCAAAAAGAACGGCCAATGGGATGCGGTAAATCCGCTGGCGGTTATTACGGAAGAGCAGATTGCGCGGCTTTCTGCGATATTGGAAAGCTATGAGCCAGCTTACACAAATTTTCAGGCGATGTCTTTATCTGTGAAGAAGACTTATACACGGGCGTTTCTTGACGCAAAGACGGATGCCGGACGGGAAAAGCGGATTGCGTGGATGGTGGATAGACTTAATAAAAATCTAAAACCTATGTAGTCGGTACATGTGCTTATTGATAGAATGTGTTTTGAAAGATTCTTATTTTTTAAGGAGATTATGATTGTTTTTAGGGAAGGCATCAGTCTGAAAGGGCTGGTGCTTTTTGCGTGGAAGGGGGTGTTTTCATGTATCCGGTGAGCGAGGCGTTCCTGCGGGCGGTGCAGGAGAATACCCGGAGGTATTATTGGACGGGGCGGATCACTACGAAGGGCGGGGCGGTCTATCCGTTCGGGTATGAGGATATTGTGAAGGGGAGCGGGTATATTTTCGCCCAGTGTTGCGGGAGCGCGGAGATTGAGCTGGGGACGGTGTATGCGGCGGAGATGGGCGTTACGTTGTTTTCACAGGTGGATCGGTATACGCTGGACGGGGCGAAGGTGGAGCTTTTCTATCATCTGCGGGTGGAGGGCGGTGGGTTTGAGGAAGTGCCGATGGGGATTTTTGAGGTGAGCGAGGCGAACCGGAGGTTGCACTGCCTGGAACTGAAAGCCTATGATTATATGCTGCGGTTTGAGAAGAGTTTTAACGGGTTTGAGTCTGTGGGGAATGCCTGGGCTTTTCTGGAGCTGTGCTGTAAGGCCTGCGGTGTGGAGATGGAGAATACGCAGGGGGAGATTGAGGGGATGCCCAACGGGAGGGAGCTGCTTTCGATCTACCCGGAGAATGATATTGGGACGTACCGGGACGTGCTGTTTTTTGTGGGGCAGGTGCTGGGCGGGTTTTTCTGTATCAACCGGCGGGGGAGGCTGGAGCTTCGGAAGTACGGGGCGGAGCCGGTGCTGGAGGTGCAGGGGAGGCACCGGTTTTCCAGCAGTTTTTCTGATTTTATTACCAGGTATACGGCGGTGAGTTCTACGAACCTGCGGACGCAGACGGCGGAGTATTATGGGCTGGAGGTGGACGACGGGCTGACCATGAATCTGGGGGTGAACCCGCTTTTGCAGTTTGGGCTGGAGGAGACCAGGAGGCAGTTGTGCGGGAATATATTGGCTGACCTGGCGGCGGTGAATTATGTGCCTTTTGATTCCAGTACCATAGGGAATCCGGCGCTGGATCTGGGGGATGTGCTGACGTTTACGGGCGGGCAGGCGGACGGGGAGCAGATGACTTGTATCACGTCTTTCCAGTGCAGGATTGGCGGGAGGCAGAGCCTGAAATGTGTGGGTAAGAATCCCAGGCTGGCCCAGGCGAAGTCTAAGAATGACAAGAATATTTCCGGGCTTTTGAACCAGATTGAGGCCGGGAAGGTGGGGATTCATACGTTTACCAATGCTTCTGCTTATGTGGTGGCGGAGGACAGGGTGCGGGTGATCAGTATTGAGTTTGCGGCGAAGGAAGAGACCCATGTGCAGTTTTTCGGGCAGGTGGTTTTGGATGTGAGGGCGGCGCAGGTGGAGCGGAGGGCTTGTGCGTCCGGGAGTGTTGTGGTCCCGGTTCCTGTGGCGGGGGCTGGCGGAGGAACGGGCGGCGGAGTGGCTGTTGGTGCGGTTTCCGGTGACGGAGAAGAGGCCGGGAGTGCCGGGGATGATGGCGGAACCGGGGAAAGTACGGAGAATGTCACGGTGGAGGTGGAGCTTCCTGTCATTTGGACGGAGGACGGGCAGGCGGCTGTTTTTGTTACTTATGAGTTGAATGATTCAGAGATTCTGGCTCACCGGCCGGTGGAGACCTGGGGGAGCGGGAGGCATATTCTGTCTTTGTATTATCCGATTGATGGTCTTGTGCCGAATATTACCAATACGTTCAATGTGTATCTGCGGATGGAGGGCGGCACGGGGAAGATTGAGACGGGCGGGTGTATTGCTTCTATCAGCGGGCAGGGGATGGCCGCGGCGGCTGCCTGGGACGGTACGGTTACGGTAGAGGAACCTATGAGGCGGTTTGCTTTGGGCGGCGGCCTGGGGATGAAGGTGTTTGCCGGGGATATGGGGATTGAGACCATGGAGCTGGTGCAAAGGAGTTATGGGGACAGTATGGGGAAGGTATTGATCGGGGCTTTTGGGAAGCCTTTTGAGATTGGTTAGGAAGGAGTGGGCGTGTATGAAACTGAAAGGGACAATGGTTCTGGAACTGACGGATGGGGCCACGGGGGAGGTGGAGACGGTCACGGAGGAAAATATGGTGACGGAGGCGGTGAATGATATTCTGGGGATGAACCCCATGGGGGTGTTTTATTCGGAGGAACGGCTGGCGGATGTGTTGTCGTGGAATGATGTTTTGCTGCCGGTCTGCCCGAATATGGTAGGGGGGATTCTGCTTTTTTCCAAGGCGCTGGAGGAGGATGCGGGGCATATTTATGAGTTGTCGGACAATCTGCCGGTGGCTTATGCTTCCAATAATGTGAATACTACGGCGAATGCGGCCAGGGGGAGTCTGAACCAGACGGAGAGCAAGGTTTTGGAGGATGGGTATAAGTTTGTGTGGGAGTTTACGCCGAGCCAGGGGAACGGGACGATTGCGGCGGTGGCGCTGACCAGCGCCCAGGGCGGGCAGAACGGGTACGGGAGCCTGGTGGGGGATGGCAGCGCATTTCTGCAGATCAAGAAGCTGGATATCGGGGATCTGGGGAAGGCGAGGCAGGTTGTGTTGTTTGAAGCAGTGGAGATGGATTTTGAGAGGGATTTGCTGTATTCGATTTGTTTTGAGGATTCCAGTGTGAGGGTGCGGAAGGTGAGGCTGCCGGTTTTCAGTGTGGGGCTGAATGAGAGGCTGGATGATTCTTCTTACAGGGTGCTGGAGGACCATGCGGTTTCGGTGGAGACATTTTTGTTTCTGGGGAGTTATACGCTGTATGGGGAGTTTCTGGACGGGAAGGACGGGTATTGGTACGGGTTTTCCAATGAGGGCAATTCTTCCGGGAGCGCGAGGGTGCTTTGGGTGAGGATTTCCAAGGCGGATTATTCGGTGACGGAGGGGGAGTGGACGCTTTCCAATGCCAGGCTGATGGCTGTGGGGGAGCGGGATATGAGCGGGAGTTATCCGGAGCGGAAGTGCCGGTGCTGTATGAGGAATGGGTATCTGTATGTGCCGGCCTATGACAAGAAGGGGATTTATAAGATCAATGTGGCGAATACGGCGGATGTGTCGCTGATTGCTTTTGGGTTTACTTCTAAGATGAAGCCGCTTTGTGAGTCGGGGACTTGTGAGCTGTTCTTGACTTTGGTTGGGGATTTGATTGTGGGCGGGGATTTTCAGGTGACGGCAGAGGATGTGGTTATCCATACCCAGGGGAGCGCGAGGCTGGGGAGCGCGGCTACGCCGCTGTTCCACTATAAGCAGTTTCTGGTGGGGTGGGGAGGCAGTTATGGGAATGAGTACCGGCATATGTATCTGCTGACGCCTTATCTGGCTACGATCAATAATCTTTCTTCGGCGGTGGTGAAGGATGCGAATAAGACCATGAAGATTACTTATACGCTGACGGAGGCTGCGAGTGGGGAGGGGTGAGAAAGGTATGGAATGGCGGAGAATGATTGAGATAGGCGGGAACGGCATGGGACGGCAGGGATGAGCAGGGGATGGTTTGGGATATGGGAGAATGGTATGGAGTGCAGGGAAATGGGCTGAGGTGTGTGGGAATGGGATGAAATGTTAGGGAATGGTGTGCGGATATTGGGATTGGGAACAGGGCGGCGGCTTTTGGGAGCGGGCCGCTTTTTCCATAGAAAAATCAGAGAAAGCGAGGGATTTTGTATGAAGGAGTTTGTGAGTGTGATAGAGTGCGGGTTTGCGGCTATGGGCGGATACCTGGGCTGGGCCATGGGAGGGTTTGACGGTTTTCTGTATGCCCTGGTGGTGTTTGTGGCGGTGGATTATGTGACGGGGCTGATGGCCGCGGCGGTGGAGAAGAGGTTGTCTAGCGGCGTGGGGTTCCGGGGGATTTTTAAGAAGATTGTGATTTTTTGTCTGGTGGCGCTGGGGCATATTTTGGACACGCATATTATTCAGAACGGGAGCGCGGTGCGGACGGCGGTGATTTTCTTTTATCTGTCCAATGAGGGGATTTCGATTCTGGAGAATGCGGCCAGGATTGGGCTGCCGGTGCCGGAGAAGCTGAAAGGGGTTCTGGCGCAGTTGCGTGAGGAAAAGGGGAAGGAGTAGGAAAGTACGGAGGATAAGGGCGGGAAGTACAGAGGGAGATATTTTTTAGGGTTTTTGTGAGCGGGCATCAGTGTGAAAGCTGGTGCCTTTTTTCGTGCAGTGAATTGGAGAATGTTCCGGGCAGGGAACGGGAGAAGGAGAGTGATTTTGTATGAAGCTGATTCAGAAGTTTTTAACGGAGTCCGGGTGTTACCGGGCGGGGAGGAAGATTGCGGTGAAGGGGCTGATGATCCATTCGGTGGGGTGTCCACAGCCGAAGGCTTCTGTGTTTATGAAGAATTGGGATAAGGCGGATGCGGGGGCTTGTGTCCATGCTATTGTGGAACCGGGAGGGGATGTGTACCAGCTTCTGCCTTGGGATTATAGGGGATGGCACTGCGGCGGCGACGGGAACGGGACGCATATTGGGGTGGAGATGACGGAGCCTGCCACGATCCGGTATACGGGCGGTTCGGCCTGGACGGAGACCGGGGACGGGAGAGGCACGAGGGATCATGTGCTTGCCGCTTATGGGTATGCGGTGGAGCTGTTTGCTTATCTGTGCCAGATGTTTGGGCTGGACCCTCTGGCGGACGGGGTTGTGGTTTCCCATTCCGAGGGGCATAGGAGGGGGATTGCAAGCAATCACGGGGACGTGGAGCATATCTGGAAGCGGTTTGGGCTGTCTATGGGGCAGTTTCGGAAGGATATCAGGGCGGCTATGGACGGTGCGGAGACTGGGAATGACAGCGGCGGGGACGGCGGTTCTGGCGCGGGTGTTTCCGGGCTTACAAGGATTATGGGGAAGGCTGTGGCGACGGCGGAGCAGATGCGGGAGTATGTGAAGGGGAAGAATCCGGGGGTGGCGCAGTCGGTTTTGGATATGGTGCCGCTGTATCTGTCGGAAGGGGAGGCCGAGGGCGTGAGAGGGGATGTGGCTTTTGCCCAGTCGTGCCTGGAGACGGGGAATTTTACGTTTTCGGGTTCGGCGGTCTCTTTGGAGCAGAATAATTTTGCCGGGATGGGCGTGGTGAAAAACGGGGTGAAGGGGCTGTGTTTTAATACGGCGCTGCTTGGTATCCGGTGCCAGGTGCAGCATTTGAAAGCCTATGCCTGTACGGAGGATTTGGTGAATGGGAATGTGGACCCGCGCTTTAGGTATGTGGCAAGGGGGTGTGCGCCTTATGTGGAGTGGCTGGGTGTCCAGGAGAATCCCCAGGGGAAAGGCTGGGCTGCGGGAGCCGGGTATGGGGAGAAGGTCCTGGGGATTTTGAGGGAGATTACCGGGGAGGCCGGGAGCGGCGGAAGCGGTTGCGGTGTGCCGGGGAATCCGGTGGAGCCTATGGCCGGGTTTGTGAAGGTGTTCTATAAGGGCAGGGACGGGGTGAATGTGCGGACTGCTCCCTGCATGGGGGACAATGTGGACCAGGTGGTGTATGAGGGGATTTATACGGTTACGGGCATCAGCGCGGACAGGCGGTGGTACAGGCTGAAATCGGGGCTTTTTATCACGGCGGATGCGGAGTATGTGATGTTTATGGAGAGGCTGCCGGGGAAGTCTTCTTATCTGGTGCGGGTGGATATCCCGGATCTGAATATCCGTAAGGGGCCGGGGACGGATTTTGCCCGGACGGGACTGTTTACGGGTGTGGGTGTGTTTACGGTTGTGGAGGAAGCGGACGGGAAGGGAGCCGGGAAGTGGGGGCTTTTGAAGTCGTATAAGAGGGAGCGGAACGGGTGGATTTCGCTGGATTTTGTGACGAGGCTGTAAGGGCGTTTTTGTTGAGGGCAGGGATGCCTTATTTTTTTGTCTTGCTATATGCTGCCGGAGGGCTGTTGGGGTCTGAGCAGCGCGTCGGCCGGGGGATTCCCCGGCGGTACATACCATGCCGTTGGTATGAATTTTGGAAAGGTAAGGGAATTGGTTATGACGGTGATGGAGCTGGACGCGCTGAAAGACGTGGATGTGAGGACTGTGGAGAAGGAGGGGCTTGTGGATATCCGGGAGGTGGAGATTGACCGGAGCCTGCCGCTGGAGGAACGGAAGAGGGCTTATCTGGAGGCGGTGGGGAATCCTTATGCGGTGCGTGTGGGGGATATGAAGGTGAAGGTACGGTTTGCGGAGGACGGGGCCTCTTTTGAAGAGGCTTTTGAAAATATGCTGCGGAATGTTTAAAATAACAGTGGATTTTTTTAGGCGGAGGCGCTATGATTGTCTTAGGGACAAGTTAGTGCATCCGCCTTTTTGATTTTGCAGGTGATTCTGGCAGAAAACGAAAGGAGCGGGAGCACATGAAAAACAAACAATTCAAGAAGATCTATCATGCCGCCATCTATGTCCGGTTATCAAAGGAGGATGGCGATGTTGCGGGCGCGTCTAAGGCGGAGAGCAACAGCATTTCTAATCAGAGAGAGTTAATCAGAGATTTCCTGAAAGACAAAAAGGATATTGTGGTGGTGTCGGAACGGGTGGACGACGGGTACAGCGGTTCCAGTTTTGAGCGGCCTTCTTTCAAGCTGATGATGGAGGATATCAAGAAGGGCGTTGTGGACTGCGTAGTGGTCAAGGATCTGTCCAGGTTCGGGCGGGAGTATATTGATTCCGGCAGATATATTGAGCGGCTGTTTCCGGCTATGGGAGTGCGCTTTATTGCGGTGAATGACCATTACGACAGTTTGAAAGGGGACGACCAGGGTGACGAGATCCTGGTTCCTTTTAAGAACTTGATCAATGACGCTTACTGTCGGGATATTTCGGTGAAGATTCGGAGCCATCTGGAAGTGAAGCGGAAGAACGGGGAGTTTATCGGCGCTTTTGCGCCTTATGGCTATCAGAAGGACGGGGAGGACCATCACAGGCTTATGGTTGATACTTATGCGGCGGGGGTGGTGCAGGATATTTTCCGTATGAAGCTGCACGGCATGAGCCAGGATGCCATTGCCGGAAAGCTGAACAGGGACGGCATTCTTTCTCCGATGGAGTATAAGAACAGCATGGGAATCAATTTCCGGACGGTGTTTAGGGCGAAGGCGGCATCCGGGTGGAGCCCGGTGGCGGTGAGGCGTATCCTGGAAAATGAGGTCTATATCGGGAATCTAGTGCAGGGGCGGCAGTCCACGCCGAACCATAAGGTGAAGAAATCTATACGGAAGGACAAAGAGGACTGGGTGAGGGTTGAGAAGAACCATGAGCCGGTGGTCAGCGAGAGGGATTTTGCGGTTGTCCAGAAACTGCTGGGGATGGATACGAGGACGGCGCCGGACAGGGAGAGCGTGTACCTGCTGTCAGGAGTTGCCGTTTGCGGGGACTGCGGGGCCCCGATGGTGCGGAAGGTGTCTTCGGTGAATGGGAAGAGGTATTGTTATTATATCTGCTCCGGGCATAAGGCGGGCGGGAATTGCAGTCCCCACCGGATTCCGGTGCAGGCGCTGGAAGATGCGGTGTTTGTCCTGTTGAAGAGGCAGATCGGGTGTGTCCTGGACTTGGAGAGGGTTCTGGATTATGCGGGGACAGTGCCGCTTAGGAACTTGGATGTACGGAAGCTGGAGGAACGGCGGGAGAAGCTGTCGGGAGAAACGGAGAGATGCCGGGAGCTGCGCCTGATGCTTTATGAGGATATGAAGGACGGGGTAATCACGAAGGAGGATTATGTGGAGCTCCATGCCGCGTATGAGGCCAGGGGGAAGGAGGCGCAGGAGGCGGCCGGGAAGGCGGAAAGAGAGATCAGAGCTGTCTTGGAAGGGGAAGAGGACAAGTACCGGTGGATCTCTTATTTTAAGGAGTATAAGGATATCGGGGAGCTGACCAGGAATGTGGTGGTGGCGCTGATTTCGGAAGTACGGGTGTATGACAGGGAGAATATTGAGGTTGTGTTCGATTTTGCGGACCAGTACCGTCAGGCGTTGGAATATCTGAAAGGCAGGGAGTGTCCAGGCCTGGAGGGAATGGCCACCGGAAGGGAGGCGGTCTGATATGGCAAGGAAGAGCAGGAAGAGACTGAATGGGGCTGTGCCTGTGAACGGGGCGGCCGGGAAAGCGGAGAAGGCTGTGCTGTTCCGGGCAGGGCTGTATGCGAGGCTTTCTTATGAGTCCGGGGTGAACCGGGAGCGGGGGACTATTGAGACGCAGATGGAGCTTATGAGGATCTTTGTGGAGGGTGCGGAGGATATCGTGGTGCAGGAGACGTATTCGGACGCTTCTTTTACGGGGACCACGTTTGAGCGTCCGGGCTTCGAGCGTATGATGGGGGATATCCGGGACGGGAAGATCAACTGTGTCATTGTGAAGGATCTGTCCAGGCTTGGGAGGAATTATGTGGAGGCCGGCAATTATATTGAGCGGGTGTTCCCGTTTCTGGACGTGCGGTTTATTTCGGTCAATGACGGGTTTGATTCTTTCCGGAGCGGGACGGACTTGTCCATGCCTTTGAAGAATATCGTAAATGAGTATTATGCGAAGGATATTTCCCGGAAGGTGACTTCTGCCTTGAATACGGCGCGGGCGGAGGGGAAGTTTGTGATTAAGCTGGCTCCTTACGGTTATTTGAAATTTCCGGAGGATAAGCAGAGCCTGGTGGTGGACGGGGAGACGGCGGGGGTTGTGAAGCGTATCTTCCGGCTGTTCCTGGAGGGGAACGGCTATGGGAGGATCGCGGGAATCCTGAACGGGGAGGGCATCCCATGCCCGGAGGTTTACCGGAAGTCAAAGGGGCTTCCGGTGACGGGGCATAAGGGGTGTGTGGAATGGACCGGGATCGTGGTGAAGCGGCTGCTGTCGAATGAGTATTATACGGGGGATTCTGTCCATGGGAAGACCGGCGGGAAGCTGTTTGCGGGCGGTTCCGGCGGGGCGGAGGATTCTGCCGGATATGTGGTCAGGGATACCCATGAGGCGCTGGTCTCCAGGGCTGATTTTGACAGGGTGCAGGAGATGAAGGCGGAGCAGGCGCGGGTTTACAACGGGAAACGTGCGGAGGGCAGGCGCTGTGCGGCAGGGAGGAATAAGTTTAAAAAGAAGGTGGTGTGCAGTGATTGTGGGAAGACCATGTATCTGTTCCGGGCGGTATCGCAGGAGGGGGATAGGTTTTTTTATGGCTGCAGTTCCCATAACAGGAGCCGGAAGGTGTGCCCGTACCGGCATAAGGTCATGCTGGAGGATCTGGAGGCTGCGGTGTTCGGGGTTATCAGGAGCCATATGGATGCCTGCCTGGATACGGAGCGGCTGGTCCGGAAGCTGAATGCCGGGAGGCAGGGGACGGAGCGATACAGGCTGATGTCCAGGCAGGCGGACCGTATCAGGGAGCGGATTCGGCAGGACGCAGGGAAGAAGGCGGGGCTGTATGCGGATTTTGCGGAGCGGCTGATCGACGGGGAGGAATATGCGGCGCTATCGGAGCGGTATACGAAGGAGGCGGAGGCGCTTTCTGCGGAGCTGGAGAAACTGCTGGAAGAGCGGGAGAGGTACGCACGGGATTTCCATATAGAGGAAGGCTGGGAGAAGACGGTGCGTGGGTTCCTGGGGGAGAGGGAGCTGACCCAGGGGATGGTGGACGCATTTGTGACGAGGGTTTCGGTGGATAAGGACGGGGACTGTGAGGTGGTCCTGGCCTATGATGACATGCTTGCGGAGCTTTTGGAGGCCGTGAGGGAAAGGGAGGCGGAGAACGGTGAAGGTTGATGTGGTGGCTAAATATATTCGGTTGTCGGATGAGGATGTGGATACTGGCAGGGGCGTGAAGCAGGAGAGCGACAGTGTTGTGTCCCAGAGGCGACTTCTGGACGGGTTTATTGATGGGGATGGGGAGCTTAGGAAGTGCCGGATCATTGAATTTTGTGATGACGGGTTCAGCGGGACTGATTTCCGGCGTCCCGGTTTTGCGGGTATGATGGAGGCGGTGAAGCAGGGCGAGGTGGGCTGTATCATTGTGAAGGACTTTTCCAGGCTGGGGAGGGATTATATTGAGGTTGGGAGTTATCTGGAACAGATATTTCCGTTGATGGAGGTGCGGTGTATTTCTGTGAATGACCGTTATGACAGTGAGGGTGTGCTGGGGACTGCGGGCGGACTGAATGTGGCTTTTAAAAATCTGATCAATATGCTGTACAGCAGGGACCTGTCTAAGAAGATACGGTCTGCGCAGATGGCGAGGGCGCGGAAAGGGGAGTATCTGGGCGGCTTTGCAAGGTATGGGTATGAGAAGTCCCTGGAGGACAAGCACCGGCTGGTGGTTGACCCGGAAGCGGCGGAGGTGGTACGGAAGATATTTACCATGGCGGCGGAAGGGATTACGATTTCCGGGATTGTGCGGTATCTGAATGATAATGGTGTGCTTACCTGTGTGGAGTATAAGCAGAGGAAGGACAGCAGGTATCAGCATCCGGGCGGCGGGGTGAAGAAGCTGTGGGGGACCCAGTCGGTGCGTTCCATACTGTCGGATGAGACTTATATCGGGAAGGTGGTGTGGAACCGTTCGGAGAAGTCTATTACTACGGGGAAGAAGATGCTGTGGCATGACCGTTCGGAGTGGGTGGTTGTGGACGGGCAGCATGAGCCGCTGGTGTCGGAGGAACTGTTTGCCCTAGCGAATGAGAGGGCGAAGCCGAAGAAGCGGGACAGGAGCGGCGTGGATATGAGCGGCTTTAAGCGGGAGGTGCTGTTTGTATGCGGGTATTGCGGGCGGTCCATGGTGAAGAAGAACCATAAGTATTGCTGCCGTTACCGGACATGCGGCTCTGATACGGAGTGCAGGAGGGCGGTGGAGGATATGGAAACGCTGGAAGGGAGCGTTATGGAGTATGTGCGGAAGACGGCGGAGGTGATGCTGGGCAATTCCGGGAGGAAGGACGTGGAAGCGGAGCGGGAGACGCTGGAGAAGAAGTTGGATGCTTTGCGGAAGGAGAAGGAGCGGCTTTCGGCGGAGAAGATGTTTTTGTATGATAAGTATCGGTCCGGGGGTATGACACGGGAGCAGTTTAAGGCAAGGACGGGGAGTATGGGTGTGCGGGTTGAGGAAATTGGGAAGGAGATGGGAGAAGCAGAGGATGGGATTGAGAGACTGAAAGGGTGCGGTTCCCGGGACGGGGAGACTGTGCTGGAAGGGATAGCGGCTCTGCGGGAGTTTGATAAGGGGGTGCTGCGGAAGGGGATTGAGAGGATCAGGGTGTTTGGAGAAGGGCGGATTGAGGTGGTTTGGAAGGGTGGGGATATGTTTGGCGGGGGAGATTTGTAAAAATTGTTAGGAAGATTGACGGAGCCATGAGCGGGGTGCTTGTGGCTTTGTTGGTTTTGGGGTATAATAGCTGTGGATGCGAAAAATGTAATTGTTTTTGTCTGAAAAGAAGCTGGATTAAGGAGAGAGGTGAGACAGTGACAAAAACAGAATTGATAGATATGCTGGACGAATATAAGATGGGGTTATTGTCAAAAGCGACAGATGGGACGATTGACGATAAATATTATATCCAGACGAGAAACGCTTTGCTGGAAAACGTAAGTATTAAAGAACAGATTCCTAAATTTATAAGAAGCTGCAGGACAGCAGATGAATTTAGAAGATATATGCAGAATGAGTCCGGCAATTATGCGGGAAGAAGGACGTTGATTACGGATTCCATAAATCGTCTGATTGAATATATAGAGGAACATTCTGATGAAGAAGCAGATCCGTTTTCACAGATAAAGCAGTATAAAAGAGTTGAACAGATAGGATATGGGGGCTTTGGCTCTGTTTTTAAATATCACAATGCTTGTTTGGATATGGATTTTGCTGTGAAGGTATATTCGCCTATTTTTGTATCATCGGATGAGCAGAGAGAGGGGGAGAGGCGCTTTTTCAGAGAGGCTAAAATGCTGTTTCAGTTAAATCATATGAATATTGTTAAAATATATGATGCGGGGAGGATTTCAGAAGGACCGTTTATAAGAATGGAGTATATTGAGGGGTATGATTTGAATGGACTGCAGAAAAAGTATGGTATGTTAAGTTTTGAATATAGTGTAAAAGTAATAAAGCCTATTTTGAACGGATTAAGATATGCCCATGGAAAGGGGATTATACATAGGGACTTAAAACCGAGCAATGTGGTGTTTTCAACGAGGGAGAAGATATTTAAGATTATTGATTTTGGAGTTAGCGCTTTTTTAGATACGGAAAATAATACAAAACTAACCAAGACGGGCGAAGCTGTGGCGGGCGGTGCTTTTATTGATCCCTTATTGCAGGAAAATCCGAAATTGAGAGATTGCAGGAGTGATATATATTCCATAGGTGCAATCTGGTACTGGCTACTTTGTGGGAGAGCGCCCCATGGGAGCGACATGAGGACATATTTGAGCAATGCCGCTCCGGATTTATTAGATAAGCAGATTAATATTGTGATGAAGTGTCTGGCGGGAAATTTGGAGGACCGGTATGGGGATTGTGGAGAGTTGTTAGCAATAATTAGTTAATGAAAAATATTAGAAAGAGGGTTGGAATATGCAGCAATATTTTATCACAGGAAATCAGTTTCAAAGACATATGTGGACGAAGTTTGACCTTGACATCACTTCGGCATCAGTAAATATGTCAAATGTCAGAGGTAAAGAAAAGTTGGTATATGAATATGTAAGGGATATAGCGTCTCTTTTTCAGCCGATGCGATATGGCCTGCAAGATAATCCAATGGGGCTTTATTCGGACTATGAATCTTTTAAGAAACATTTTGTTAGGTATTGGAAAAATGCATTAGATATTTCCAGAGCAGATTTGGATGAGGTTAGGAATATTTTTGATGATGTTTTATCCACTCAGGAGAGTTGCAAAAATCGGGCTGTCACATCAGTGTTTTTTGAAAACGGTAAAGCACTTACAATAGAAGATTGTTTAGAAGCAATCTATGAAGTATTGAAAATTGCATAAGGTAGTTTTGATGTAAAGAAAAAAGTTGAAAAATTTTTTGTCCTTTACTTGACACGGGCAGAGCCGATGAACTTGTGAAAAAAAATCACAGTTCGTTGGCTCTATTTTATTTCATAAGGTTTAAAGGCAAATCAAGATTTACTATAAATTCATCGGCTTTGTCGGTGAATTACATATCACACCCACGAAGCGGTGGACGGCGTTACCCGCTAAACACTGTACGGTGTGCGGTGTTGAATATGTCCCCGGCGCTGGAATATCAAAGTATTGTCCCGTTTGTGCTAAGAAGATACAGAGGGAGAAGTCAAACGAGAGCAAACGCAGGAGCAGGGAGAGAAAAAGGCAGGTATGTATTGAACTGTCCGTAAAAAATGACCGACTTGGAAAGACCAGCCGACACAAGGGAGGGCTGCAAGCACCGCTGTACGGACGCAGCTATGGAATACTTCAAAGCGGAAGTCATGGAGATGTGCCACCGGGAAAACCTCTATCAGATTGACTTGCTGAACGGGAGCAAGAATCGCATTACCGAACGTGAGTATTGGGCGAAACGGAAAGGACAAGCCGCACTGGATAAGGAGAACGCTTCCCAAACCGCCACAGGAGAGCCGCCCAAGCAGACCAAGTTTGAAACCGACAAGGAAAAATTACGGCGCACAATCCGCACAGCCCTGTCCTCTGCCGTTTCCTTTGAGGACTTTTCCGGGAAACTGCTACAACAGGGCGTACTGGAAGCACTCACCCAAAACGCAGGAAAAAGAATAGCGCAGTGTAAATGCTGAAAAGAGCGGACAGGCGGCGTGGATAGCATCCGGATCACGGAATAAAATACATATGGACAATATATGATATTGCGTATATGATGGAAATGAGTTATAAAGGAAGTCATAAGATTGGCGGATATTATATAGTGGAAATATGAAGCGGAGAAAATGACATGACGGAATATCAGCATGTTTGTCACACTTTTAAACCTGTATATGATGTGAGATCAAAGATCCTGATCCTGGGGAGCCTTCCGTCGGTGAAGTCCCGGGAGCAGGGTTTTTATTACGGGCATCCCCGGAACCGGTTCTGGAAAGTGCTGGCGGAGGTATTGTCCTGCCGGATACCTGTTACGATAGAGGAGAAGAAAGACATGCTGCTCGCAAATCATATCGCCGTATGGGACGTGATCGAAAGCTGTGATATCATAGGCTCCAGCGACAGCAGCATTAAAAATGTGGTGCCTGCGGATATCGGGATCATATTATCGAAGGCGGAGATCGACAGGATATTCGCGAACGGTAAAAAGGCGGAGAGCCTCTATCGGAAATATATTTTTCCAAAGACAAAAATCCCGGTCACGGTACTGCCTTCCACCAGTCCGGCAAATGCGGCGTTTTCGTTTGAAAAATTAGCGGCGGCGTGGAAAGAAAAGATCGGCGGAGAGCCGGGAAAAAGCTGAACCGTAAAAATTAAATTGACCATAGATAGAGAATTCAGTATAATACAAGCCATATCATATATCATATGTTGCAGGAGGAGAAAATGGCGATTTATTATCAGGAGCAGAAAAAAATATTTCAGTTACATACAAAAAACAGCACTTATCTGATCGGCATTACGCCGGAGGGATATGTGGGGCATATCTATTACGGGGAGAGGCTTTCCGGAGAGGCGGATACCTATCTTCTGCGGATGGAGGAGACGCCTTTTACGCCTTCTGTGAACAAACGTGAAAAAATGGGTTTTCTGGACAGTTTTCCGATGGAATATCCAACCGGCGGGATCGGGGATTACCGGGAGAGCTGTCTGGATGTGAGGAACGAAAAAGGGCAGATGGGATGTGAACTTTTTTATGTGTCCCATGAGATCTATGACGGGAAGAAAAAGCTTGAGCGCCTTCCGGCTTCCTTCGGGACGAAGGAGGAAGTGCAGACGCTGGAGATCACGCTGGAGGACAGGATTCTGGGTGTACAGGCGGTGCTCGCCTATTCTGTCTTTGAGAAGGAGGATGTGATCGCAAGAAGTGTTCGTATCATCAATCAGGGCCAGGAGGCATTAAGGCTGGAAAAGGTGTTCAGCGCCTGTCTCGATATGGATAACGAAGCGTTTGAGATGATCAGTTTATGCGGCGCATGGGCGAGAGAGAGGCATATTCAACAGGGGGCGCTGCGCTATGGAAAACAGGCGGTTTCCTCCCTGCGGGGAGAATCCAGCCATCAGGAGCATCCTTTTATGGCGCTTGTTACACCCGGTACGGACCAGCGGAAAGGAAAAGTTTACGCGATGCATTTTGTGTATTCCGGAAATTTTCTGGCGCAGGCGGAACTGACACAGTATGACAGCGTGCGTATGGTGATGGGGATTCATGATGATCAGTTCGGCTGGATGCTTTCCTGCAAAGAAGCTTTTCAGGCGCCGGAGGTGATCCTGACTTATTCGGGGGAGGGGCTCGGGAAGATGAGCCGCAGTTTCCACGATTTTTACAGAAACCATATGATCCGGAGCAGCTACAATCATCAAAAGCGCCCGATCCTGATCAACAACTGGGAGGCGACCTACTTTGACTTTGACAGCGAAAAGCTGCTTCAGATCGCGAGGGAGGCGAAAAACTGCGGGATCGAGATGCTTGTCATGGATGACGGCTGGTTCGGAAAGAGAAATGTTGATGACAATTCTCTGGGTGACTGGATGGTCAATGAGGAAAAGATAAAGGGCGGCCTGAAAAAGCTGGTGGATCAGGTGAATGAGATCGGTCTGGAATTCGGAATCTGGTTTGAGCCGGAGATGATCTCGCCGGATTCCGATCTATACAGGGCGCATCCCGACTGGGCGCTTCAGATAGACAGGCGCGAAGGGACCATGTGCCGCAATCAGTATGTGCTGGATCTCTCCAGAGAGGAAGTTGTGGATCATGTATATGAAGCCGTGGCGAAAATACTGCGCGGCGCCAATATCCGCTATGTGAAGTGGGATATGAACAGGCAGCTTTCCGATATGGGCAGCGTGTGTGCGGATGCGGCGCACCATCAGGAGTTGTTCCACCGCTATGTGCTGGGCTTATATGAACTGCAGGAGCGGCTTGTGACGGAGTTTCCCGGGCTGCTTTTAGAGAATTGTTCCGGCGGCGGGGCAAGGTTCGATCCGGGTATGCTCTATTACAGCCCCCAGATCTGGTGTTCCGACGATACAGACGCCATAGAACGGCTTGCCATTCAGGAGGGAACAGGGCTTGTTTATCCGCTCTCCACGATGGGCGCCCATGTCAGCGACTGTCCGAATCATATCGTGGGGCGTATCACGCCTTTTGAGACAAGGGGGCATGTGGCGCTGGCGGGAACCTTCGGTTATGAGCTGGATATTACAAAGATTCCCGAAGAACAGAGGCAGATGATCCGTGAGCAGACAAAGATGTACCATCAGTACAATGATCTTGTCAGAGAGGGAGACTATTACAGGATCGCTTCTTATCGGGAGAATCACAGGTTTGATGTCTGGGAGGCGGTTTCCAAAGACAAACGGGAGGTGCTGGTAACTTATGTGCAGGTGCTGGCTGAGCCGAATAAGCGCAGCAGGAAGATCTATCTGGAGGGATTTGAGGAGAGCGGGATTTACCGCCTGAGGGGCACGGAACAGATGTATTCCGGCGAGATGCTGATGCATGCGGGATTTCTGGTAGAGAGTGTGAAAGGGGATTTCGTGAGCCGCCTGTATCATTTCGTGAGGGAGGATCGGCGAAAGTAAGACGGAGGCCGTAAAAAAGCCTGTGACCTATACAAATACGGGGGAAGCGGTTTGTGCAGAGTCAAGTGCGAGTATTTCGGTTTCCGTATAAAACGGATCATCTGACATCAAAAAGCACAAAATGTCAGGAGATGTCTTCCTGCTTCTGATAGGATAGAGCTACAGAACAGGAGGAAAAGAAGATGGAATGGATCAAAGGGATTCAGCGGGCGCTTGATTATGTGGAGGCGCATCTGCAGGAAGAGATAGATTATGAAGCGGCGGCGAAGGAGGCCTGTTCGTCCGCCTTTCATTTTCAGAGAGTATTCCGGATCTTATGCGGCTTTTCGCTGGGGGATTATATCCGTATGAGGCGGCTTTCCCTGGCGGCGTCCGATCTGGCTGTCACATCGGATAAGGTGATAGACATTGCGCTGAAGTATGGCTATGATACGCCGGAAAGCTTTACCCGTGCTTTTACCCGTTTCCATGGTATCACGCCCACCGAAGCAAGGCGCGGAGGAACGGTCAGATCCTTTTCCCGCCTGTCTGTGAAACTCATTTTGACAGGAGGAAGCATGATGGATTACAGAATGGAAAGACTGGACGCATTCCGGGTGGTTTGCAAAAGGAAAACGGTGGAAAAACCTGAAGGGGAGGGACCGGCGGAAGAAATCTCCGCGTTTTGGGATACCTGCACGGCGGATGGCTCGATTCGGAAGCTGACCCGCTATTTTCCAAAGGAGCCGAGGCTGAAGGGGCTGCTTGGCATATGTTATTCAGCCGAAACGGAAGAGAACACGTTCCCCTACGGAATCGGTGTGGAATATGACGGAAGAGAGGTGGAGGACGGTCTGGAGGTTATAGAGATACCGGCACATACTTATGCGGTATTTACCTGCAGGGGGAAGATGCCGGAAGCCTTCGCGAAGACCTACAGAAAGATCGTTACGGAGTTTTTTCCGCAGAATGACCGGTATGAGCATGTGCCGGAGATCGAACTGGAGGTATATCCTTCCGACAAGGTCAGCGATCCGGATTATGTCTGCGAGATATGGATCGCAGTGAAGGAGAGAAAGCAGTAAATACGGAGTATGCCGGACTTCCTTTTGATGAAGCGAAGGAATGGAAAGAGGAACGGGCAGTATAAACAGAACATCAGGCCGGGAATTTGGAAACAGGTTCCCGGCCTGATTTCCTGCTATATAGGAAAGTTCATCCTGTATGACAAAAACATCCGGAGTATACGGGCATTGATAATGCAACATTTGCTTCAGTGTACAAAGGATTACAATAAAAATGGACTGCCAACCTACAACTTCTACCGCTCTTCCAAAGAGCGGTATTTCATTTTTCTGAAATGTAATGATTACATGCTCCAGCTTCGAGCCAAGTTGGCCCGAAGGTTGATAAGCTGAATATGACACTGACATATTTGAATTCCAACCAAATATTCTTTTCCAGCTGGTAAAAATGATTAAAAAGGGAGTATGGCTGTTACGATTTGGCCATATAGAAGCCGTTTAGTTTCAAGCATTATCTGCGTGGTTTCCAAAGGCTGAGTATTTTTATACCTTTGCCTCTTGTTTTATGAAGTATTTCGTAACACTAAGGTATTAAAATTTAAACTAAGCTGGTATAACATATTTTCTAAATGGAAAAATATATCTTCATCCTGAGCATATTCCATGATATAATTATCCCAACAGACTATCGGAACGAGGGAAATGTATGGACGATTTAGCATTAAACTATCAAAGTGATTTTCATGCCATTCTGCAAATGATAGCAGATGCCCGCCGGAAAGCTGCCTATCAAGTGAATGCCACAATGATTGACCTTTATTGGGGAATTGGAGAATTTGTTTCCAATAAGGCCGTACAGGATGGCTGGGGACGTTCTACCGTAAAGGCACTTTCTGAATACATTCTGACGCAGGAACCAGGGATTAGAGGCTATTCCCCACAGAATATCTGGCGCATGAAGCAGTTCTTTGAAACTTATTGTGACAAGCCAGAGTTAGGAACTCTGCTAAGAGAAAATACATGGTCAAATAATTTGCATATCATGTCAAAGACAAAATCGGATGCAGAGAGATTATTCTATTTGAAGCTGGCCTCTCGGGAAAAGTATAAAGCAAAAGAACTGGAACGGCAGATTGACAGCGGATATTATGAGCGTTTAATGCTATCAGACGGTAGAGCGCCTTCTGCCATATCCCATGCTGCGCCTGCGAACATAATCAGAGACATGTATATGTTGGAGTTTTTAGATCTGCCCGAGCCTTATAGGGAATATGATTTGAAAAAGGCCATTTTGAAGAACATGAAAAAATTTTTACTGGAAATTGGCAGGGATTTTATTTTTATGGGAGAAGAATATCATCTTCAAGTAGGAAAGAACGACTATTATACGGATTTAATCTTTTTTCATAGGGAGCTACAATGCCTTGTTGCAATTGAGTTGAAAATTGATGATTTCAAACCGGAATACTTGGGAAAAATGCAGTTTTATCTTGAAGCGTTAGACCGGGATGTAAAGAAGCCCCACGAAAATCCCAGCGTTGGCATTATTCTTTGCAAGAGTAAGGACGAGGACGTTGTTGAATATGCCCTGAGCCGGAATATGAGTCCAACCATGATTTCCGAATATAGGACGAAACTAATCAGCAAGGAAATCTTACAAAAGAAACTTGAGGAATTAACGGAAATGGTGGATGAGGATAAAAACTCTCAATGACGTTGAGAGTTTTTCAAAAAATCAATTTATTATGTTAGTACAGAAATAGCAGGGGATTATAATGAGCCTCTGCTATTTTTATAACCTCAAGCTAATATAAGGAGCAACGCGACGCTGACATTTCGGGCCAAGTTAGCCCGAAGCCGGGTTTGGGGAGGCTCCCCAACAAGCAGATTTTTGCGTTCTGGCCGGAAGGCTGGAACGTCAAAAATAGCAACTGTGGCTACAGTTGCCCTGCTTGCCATTTAGCGGAACCTGCGATAAACGCCGCAAAAACGGAGGCCCCTACTCGGAAACCTCCGTTTCTCTGGCTTTCTTCAAGCCTTCGGCTGTGGCTTTCATAACTACGAGTTCCTTCTCGTTCATGGAGTTCAGCATTACATCAATAGACTTTCGGCAACTGCCCTCGCCCCTATGCCCTTCCGTGTAGAAAAACTGGTCTACGGATATATCGAACATTGTGACAAGCTGGAAGAATAAATTAAAACTGGGGTGCTGCCCCTTATTTTCAATGCTCATAATCGTGCGATCAGTCTTTCCGACTAACTCCGCAAGGTAGGCCTGCGTCCAGCCCCGTTCCTCTCGGGCCTGCTTGATAGCCAGCCCTAAACCGTGAAAATCAAATCGTCTTTCATCTTGGTTCATTCTCATATCACCCTATATCATTGTACATTTCGGGTTGACTTATGAAAATGTAATGAAATTTGATATTATGTAGTGTTTTATTTCTTATTCACATAGTTGCACTTTTATCTAAATCCGTATAAAATTATATAGAATAGTAGATTGGAGGATAAAAATGGCGATATGGAATCCTTGGCGTGGCTGTCATCGTTACAGTACAGGCTGCAAATTTTGCTACATACATAAGGGAGATTATAAAAAGGGGATTGACACAAACATTATTAAGCAAACCGAAAAATTTTATGACCCTATTGAAAAAACAAAAATGGAACTTACAAAATAAAATCGGGGCAAATGGTTTATGTATGTTTTTCATCAGACTTCTTGATAGAGGACGCAGATAAATGGCGTACTGAATGCTGGGAAATGATACGGGAACGCTCCGACTTACATTTTCTCTTTCTGACAAAAAGAATTGAAAGATTTTTGGATTGTGTTCCGCATGATTGGGAAAGTGGGTACGAAAATGTTACGGTTGGCTGTACGGTTGAAAATCAAGAAAATGCCGATTACCGATTAGACATTTTTTCCAGCCTTCCTATTAGGCATAAAAATATTATTTGCCAGCCATTGATTGAGAACGTCAATCTCTCTGCATATTTGCACGATATAGAATTAGTTGTTGTCGGCGGAGAATCTGATAAAAACGCAAGGCCGCTTGACTATGACTGGGTATTACAGATCCGGGAGCAATGTATTTTCCATAATGTACACTTTGAGTTTAGGCAATGCGGTACACACTTTATCAAAGATGATAAATTATATACATTAAAAGTCCGTGATTTATGCAATCAAGCAAAAAAAGCAAATATAAACTTCTGACACTCTCTTTTTTGTGCATGAAAAGAGAGGAAATAATCAATCCAAAGAAATATAATTGTCACCGGAAAGGAGTAAAAAAATGGAATGGATAGAAAACCTGAATAAAACAATTTCTTATATTGAGGAACACCTTGCAGAAGAAATAAGTTATGATGAACTTGCGCGCATAGCATGTTGCTCTACATACCACTTTCAAAGAATGTTTGCATATATGGCAGGTATTCCGCTTTCGGAATATATCCGTCGCAGGCGAATGTCTTTAGCCGCTATTGACCTGCAAAGCGGAACTGAAAAAATTATTGATATTGGTATGAAATATGGGTATTCTTCCCCGACTGCATTTAATAGGGCATTTCAAAATGTGCATGGCATAGCGCCATCAATGGCAAAGAAAGGAGGCGTTCCTATGAAGTCTTATTCCCCTATCAGCTTTAAAATAACTGTAAAAGGAGTAGAGGAATTGAATTATCGCATTGAAGAAAAAGTAGCCTTTCGCATTGTGGGAGTATCTCATCCGCTGGATAAGGAAATAGAAAACAATTTCGCAGCCGTACCGCAAATGTGGCAAAATGCAGCTGTAAACGGCACATTAGAAAAAATTGCACCGATTATGAATAATCAGCCTATGGGTGTCTTGGGTGTAAGCGTGTGCAATGACGAAGAGGACTGGCAATATTTTATAGCGGTATCTTCCTCCGCTGAAATCGACAATTCCTTAGATGAATATGTTGTTCCTGCTTGTACATGGGCTATTTTTAGCGGAACTGGTACAGGGATATCCATTCAAGAATTGGAACAACGCATCATAACAGAATGGCTTCCAACCTCTGGATTTGAATTTGCCAATGCTCCTGATATAGAGGTTTATCTAAACCCTGACCCTAATAATACGCAATATGAAGTTTGGCTGCCAATCAGAAAAATATGAGGTTGCAACATGATAGACAAAAATTATGATGAATTTTTAGAGACTACCGGTGCAAGCAGAAATCTTGTAGAAGATATAAATAATTTTCTTCTGGATAGCAACTGCAAACGTGAAACCAAAACAGCTAAAAGCGGTTTTACTGTTTCCTATCTTTTTCGGGATACAAAAAAGACATTAGCTACTTTCGTTTGCAGAAAAACGGGAATAAAGATTAGAATTTTCCCACAGCATCTTAATGAGTACATGGGGTTTTTAGATACGCTTCCGGCAAAGATGAAAAAAGAAATTGCAAAAGCGTCTGTCTGCAAACGCCTTGTGAATCCTAATGACTGCAATCCTAAATGTGTTATGGGATATGACTTCATTATGGATAAGGAACGCTATCAAAAATGTAGATATATGGCGTTCATGCCTTCTATAACCGAAGAAAGCACACCTTATATCAAAAGATTTTTACAAAATGAACTGTTACAGTAAAATGATAAAACCGCCCAGCGGAAAATAAAAAAAGCCGTTGTTCGGCGGCAAAGTTTTCATGCGCCCGACAGAATAAAGATAGCCTAATGGCGGTTTTGAATAAAATCAAAGCCGCCGTTTTTCTTTGCGAAAAATCGAATATATGGAGGGTGTGTTAAAGTCACCCTTTTACTTTGTCTTTTTACACTTATATGGAAATATCCGGATGTTTTGTTTTTTTATAACGCGAAAAACAGACATATTACAGCGATATGGAAAACGGAAAGAATCGCATAAAGGAGGAGCGTAAAATGAACTTAAACAAAAAAAGCATGAAAAAGAGGATGACGGCAGTCATAGCCGTGCTGATCTGTCTGGCAGGCCTTGCGGCATGCGGTGCCGGAACGGGAGAGGAGCCGGCGGCGGAAAGCGTACCGGAGGAAGGGACGACAGGGGAAGATTTTTTGGAGGAAGCGCCTGTTTCAGAAGCGGATTCTGTCTCGGAAGAAGATCCCGTTTTAAAAGACAGGATTCCCATGGTGATGGTTGACGGTACACTCTATCTGGATACAGGGGAGGAAAGCACCGTCACGGCGCGCTGCGGGACGATGGACGGGGAGATCATATCCGCGGTGGATGCCTCTGAAATACCATCTGAAGAAGGCCAGTCCAACTTCGGAACCGGATACGGCTGGCAGTACGGAGAGGGAGATACGATTGAGATTTATATGAACGGGAAATGGGCGGTGTTCAGGGCGCAGGAGGAATCATGACGCTGTAGCGCGAATCATCCGCCCGTGGGATTTTACATAAATTTTACAAAAAACTCCTTTCGCATTTTACAAACGATGCGTATACTTTTTGGCATGTAAGTCCATGATGAATTAAAATGGATAAAAGTGCTTGCGGTCTGTCAGAAAGGTCTTTATACTGATGATTGTGATTTTTGTGTCAGGTGTGCATCAAAGGGAGGAATTGTGTTGATCTGGTGTGTGGAAGATGATGAGAGCATTCGGGATATAGAAACTTATTCTCTGCAGATGACCGGTTTTACGGCGAGGGGATTTGAGGACGGCGGTTCTTTTTTGGAGGCGCTGAAGGAGGAAAAGCCGGATCTGGTCATTCTGGATATCATGCTGCCGGGGACGGACGGCGTGGAACTTCTGCGGAGACTGAAGGAGGATCAGGATACGGCGGATATACCGGTGATCATGGCGACCGCCAAAGGCGCGGAACATGAAAAGGTGAGAAGTCTGGACATCGGAGCGGACGATTATCTGGTTAAGCCCTTCGGTATGATGGAAATGATATCCAGAGTAAAGGCGGTGCTGCGCAGATGCAAAAAAGCGGAGAGCGCCGCGCTGCTGAAGGCCGGCGGTATTTTGTTAAATATACAGGAGCGGACCGTATTTGCGGATGAAAAGCGGGTTGAGCTGACTCTGAAGGAATTCGAACTGCTCCGCCTGTTTTTGGAAAAACCGGGGGTTGTGTACTCCAGGGAGCAGCTGTTTCTGCGGGTATGGGGGGAAACTTTTGCAGGGGAGACGAGAACGCTGGATATGCATATACGGACACTCAGGCAGAAGCTGGATGCATGCGGCGGTATGATCGAAACGGTCAGAGGCGTGGGATACCGTCTGGAGGATAAGCGATGAGCAGAAAAATATTCCGGAATATCCTGTTCACTTCCATCGTGGTCTTATTGTCCGGTATGATTTTTATATTTGGAGGATTTTACCATTACTTTGACGACAGACAGGAGGAAAATCTGAAGAAGGAACTGAATACCATAGTATCCGGTCTGGAAAGATTCGGAATGGATTATCTTATGCAGACGGATTTCGGCGTTTACCGCATCACCCTGATCTCCCCGGAAGGGGAGGTTGTCTATGATACGCAGGCGGATGAGAAAACGATGGTGAATCACGGGGGCAGAGAAGAAATTCAAGAAGCCCGGGAAAAGGGAACAGGCGGGAGTGTCCGTTATTCCTCTACATTGTTGGAAAAGACGGTCTACTATGCGGAGAGAATGGAGGACGGGTCAGTGCTCAGGATATCCCAGACGAGCATCACTCTGGGTGCCATCGTTCTGGGCATGCAGCAGCCCGTCATGCTTGTTTTGATGATCGCCCTTGTCTTATCGGCGGTACTGGCGCTGCGCTTGTCGGAAAATATCGTGAAACCGATCAACCGGCTGAATCTGGAGGAGCCCCTTGCCAATGAGGTGTATGAGGAACTGGAGCCCTTGCTCAAAAGGATCGATAAACAGAATCATGAACTGAAAAGGGCGTATACGCTGGCGCAGCAGGACCGGATCGAATTTACGGCGAATGTTACCCATGAATTAAAGACGCCGCTGCAGTCCATTATGGGAACGGCGGAACTGATCGAAAACGGGCTGATCAGACAGGAGGATCTGCCCGGCTTTGCATCCCGGATGCGGCAGGAAGCGGCAAGGATGGTCACGCTGGTGGAGGATATCATAAAGTTGTCCCAGCTGGATGAGGGAGACACCCTGCCTCTGGAGAGCGTGAATCTGTATGAGGTGGCACAGGAGGTGCGCTCCATGCTGGAGGAGGCCGCAAAAAAGAAGCAGATCGTACTGCGGCTTGACGGAACGGGTGTAATGGTGACAGGGGTGTACCGCCTTCTGATGGAGGTGCTGTATAATCTCTGCGACAACGCCATTAAATATAACCGGAACGGCGGCACTGTGAGTATAGAGACAGGGGAGGAGGGTCCGTGGGCGAAGATCACGGTCAGGGACACGGGGATCGGTATCCCTCCGGAGGACCAGTGCCATGTTTTCGAGCGGTTTTACCGGGTGGATAAGAGCCGGTCCAAAAGTTCCGGCGGCACGGGGCTGGGGCTTTCCATTGTCAAACATGCGGTGCAGTACCATAACGGCGAGATAAAACTGAAGAGCAGGCCCGGAGAAGGCACGGAGATCACAGTGCTTTTGCAGAAACGGCTGTCTCTTTTGGGCGGCAGTATTTAAAAATGCGTCGGCATATTTTTTACATGAATTTTACAAATATATGGTCTATAACTTTACATTCCTTCTGTATGATAGATAGTAGCATGAGTTGCGTCATACAGGAGGATTTTATTTATGAATATATTTTCAATAGTTATGTTGCTTGGCGGACTGGCATTATTTCTGTTTGGAATGGACTTTATGGGAAAAAATCTGTCGAAAGCGGCAGGCGGAAAACTGGAGCGTATTTTAGGACGGCTGACGGCTGATCCGTTCAGGGCAGTCCTTCTGGGCGCCTCTGTGACGGCGGTGATCCAGTCCTCATCCGCCACAACGGTCATGGTGGTGGGATTTGTCAATTCCGGCATCATGACACTGCATCAGGCGGTGGGGGTGATCATGGGCGCCAACATCGGCACTACGGTAACATCCTGGGTATTGTCTTTGGCAGGCATCGAGAGCAGCAATATGTTTGTCAAAATGCTGAAACCGGATTCCTTTGCGCCGGTATTGGGACTGATCGGCGTGGGGCTGTACCTGTTTGCGAAGAAGAGAAAAAGAAAGAATATCGGCGGTATCCTGATCGGATTTGCCATTTTGATGACGGGCATGGAAGCTATGAGCGGGGCAGTGGCGCCGTTAAAGGAAATTCCCGCGTTCACAAACCTGTTTGTCATGTTTTCCAATCCTGTTATGGGGATGCTTTTAGGAGCGCTGCTGACGGCGGTGATCCAGAGTTCCTCGGCGTCGGTGGGCATTCTGCAGGCGTTGTGTGCGACCGGGGCGGTATCCTACTCCTGCGCCATTCCGATCATTATGGGACAAAACATCGGCACCTGCGCAACGGCGATGATCTCCGCGGCGAGAAGCGGCAGGAACGCCAAAAGGGCGGCGTTTATCCACCTGTATTTCAACCTGATCGGTACGATATTATTTATGGGTGTGTTTTATGCGGTGCATACGGTGTTCCCCTTCGATTTTATGGAAAACAGCGCGGACGCTGCCGGGATCGCGGCGGTACACAGTATATTTAATATAGTGACCATGCTGGCGCTGTTCCCCTTTAGCAGCGGTCTTGAGAGGCTCGCCTGCCTGACGGTAAAGGATGCGAAAATGCAGGAAGCGGGCGGAAGCTGGCAGGATATCGCGGCGATGCGCCGGGGGAAGATCGGGATGAAGATGTAAGCGGCGCTCTATTTCGGCCGGCAGCAAATACGGTAAAACAAATTAAAGTCGCTGTGCGGCGGCACTAAAGAGTAAAGCCGCTTCGGCATACATTCATGAGAGAAACATTTATTTGAAAAGGCATTCATGAAAGCCTGGCCGGACTATTTATAACTATAGTTTACAAAAGAAGTGTTCAGAAAACGGATAAGAAAACAGTTAAGATTTTGTCAAGATTTTTCCGGGATCAGACAAAACCCGATGCCCATACGGCCTCGATATATTCCCTGCCGCCGATATCCCGCAGCTTTTTCCTGAGATTGCTGATATGGGTTTTCAGGGAGTGCTCCGTGCAGTCCGGCGTATCCTCGCTGATACGCTCCAGCAGAGTGGATTTCGCGATGATCTGGGCGGGATGCAGCATCAGCATTTTTAATATGGCAAACTCCGTCCGTGTGAGCCGGATCTCTCCTGAGATCTTTTCCGGGGCATCCTGCGCCGGGAGAGAGACGACATGGGTCAGCGTGTCAAGCCGCAGGCCCTCAAAGGAGAGCACGCCGCCGGCGCCGGGCTGTCTTTTTCGCAGCGCCGCCGTGATCCTTGCGAGGAGTTCTTTCATCTCAAAGGGTTTTGTCACATAATCGGAGGCGCCCTCCAACAGCAGATTTACCTTGCTGTCAAGATCCGCCTTTGCACTGAGGACGATAACGGGAAATTCCCTGATACGGGGCAGCACCTCTTCGCCGGAGAGGCCGGGCAGCATCAGATCCAGCAGGACAAGGTCCGGCGCGGCGGAAGTAAGCACAAGAAGCGCCTCCGTTCCGGAGTAGGCGCGCAGAACCAGATATCCTTCTTTTGTCAGGACTTCTTCCAGCATATTGCCGATATAGATATCGTCATCGACGATCAGGATCTGTTTCATACCGCACCCCGCTTTTGTATCATGAAATAGTGATATATCCCTGTCGCATCCGCCAGAAACCATCCGATCGGAATCGCCCACCAGATACCGCTGACGCCGATGGCGGGAACGGGAGATAACAGGTAGGCGAGCAGTACCCTTGTCCCCAGTGAGATAATGGTCAGCACAAGGGACATGCCAGGGCGGTTGACGGCGCGGTAAAGGCCGTAGAGCATAAACAGCGTGCCGATGCCGAAATAGAAAATCCCTACAATGCGCAGATAGGACATGCCCACGGCAAGCACTTCTGTCTCCTCCGGTTTGATAAACAGTAAAAGGAGCTGTCTGGCAAATACCACCACAAGGATGGAGACGATCAGGGAAAAACATACCACGCAGCGGGCGGCGGACCGGATGCCCCGCCGGATTCTGTCCACCTTTTTCGCGCCGTAGTTCTGGGCGATAAAGGTGGAAAAAGCATTGCCGAAATCCTGCAGCGGCATATAGGCGAAGGCGTCGATCTTCACGGCGGCGGCAAAGGCAGCCATTACGATACTGCCGAAGCTGTTGACCAGCCCCTGCACCATTAAGATACCGAGATTCATCACGGACTGCTGCAGACAGGTCAGAAAGGAGGCGTTGGTGATCTCCTTCAGCGCCGCGGCGGAAAAATGCCGGTTCTGTTTTTCAATCCGCATAAAGGGACATTTCAGCATGCAGTATACCATAATGCCGATGCCGGAAAACCACTGTGCCAGAATCGTCGCAAAGGCGGCCCCGGCCACGCCCCGGTTGCAGGAAAGGATAAAATATAAGTCAAGAACAATATTGATGACAGCGGATATCCCGAGAAAAACAAGGGGCACAAGGGAATTGCCCAGTGCGCGCAGGACAGCAGCGAAATAGTTATAGAAAAAAGTGGCGCCGATGCCGAAAAAGATCACCCACAGATATTCCCGCATCAGGGCATAAGTATCGGCGGGAACAGAGAGCAGCGCCATAATGGTGTCCAGAAAACAAAATACGATCACATTGATGACAACAGCGAGAACTGCGATCAGAAAGAAAGAAACATACAGATCCTGCTGCAGTTTTTCCTGATTTTTTTCACCGTATCGTATGGAGAACATGGCGCCGCTGCCCATGCACATCCCCAGCAGGATGGAGGTCAGGAAAGTCATCAGCGTGTAGGAACTCCCCACCGCCGCGAGGGCGGTCGTCCCCAGATATTTCCCGACGATCAGCGTATCCACCACATTGTAAAGCTGCTGCAGCATATTGCCGCAGATCATGGGAAAAGCAAACAGCAGCATGTTTTTGGTAATAGGTCCTTCGGACAGGTCGATTTGTGCCATAACTTATAATCCTTTGTATATTTTATATATTATCTGAATATTTTTTCTCTGGTTCGGGGATGTCATGTTTCAAGCCAAAGGAAAGCGCGCACTGATGACAGTCTTTCCTGCATTCGCCGCACTGGATGCATTCCGCGTCCCCGACCTTCTTTACATCCATCCTGCAATGCCGGACGCAGAGCCCGCAGTCGTTGCATTTTTCCGGATCGATCCGCATACCGAACAGGGACATTTTATGAAAAAGTCCGTAAAATGCGCCCAGCGGACAGAAAAACCGGCAGAAGGACCGGAAAATGAAAACCGCGGAGACAAGCAGGATAACGAGAAGCAGCGCTTTCCACTGAAAAAGCCTGCCCGCAAGCTGCCGCAGGCTTTCGTTTTTTAGCAGAAGGGGAAAGCCGCCCTCCAGTGTTCCGGCAGGACAGATGTACTTGCAGAACCCGGGGGTGAGAAATACCAGCGGGATCAGGATCACAAAGACTGCCAGTATCACATATTTCAGACGGGAGAGCCGCCTTGTCCAGACATTCTTTTGCAGTTTTTTCGTGGGAATCTTATAGAGCAGTTCCTGCACCAGCCCGAAAGGACACAAAAAGCCGCAGATGAGTCTGCCGAGCAGAATGCCGAAGAGCAGAAGCATTCCCAGCATATAATAAGGAAAACGGTATTTTGAGGACAAAAGCGCGCTCTGCAGAGAGCCCAGAGGGCAGGAGAAGACAGCCCCCGGACAGGAGTAGCAGTTCAGCCCCGGTATACATATGCTTTTTAAGTTTCCCTGATAGATCGTGCCCTTCGCAAAACCCGTGAGATTACAATTATAAAGAACGGCGCAGATGATCTGGATCCATCTCCGCTTTAATGTTTTCCATCTTGTTTTCATCCGATTCCGATACACTCATAGCAGATGCGGACCGCTTTATTCCAGATATCCGCGGGGCCGTTCTGAAAAAGCCCAAGAATAAGCAGTAAAACCGCCGCTGCCAGTACACTCCCTCTTATGATTTTTGTTGTTTTGTTCATATCTGTTTTTTGTTCCGATCCGGTTTTCATACTGTTGATGGCTGCCTCCTGTTTTTGCCGGTTCAGGGCGTATCCTCCGCTATGGCATCGATAGCACCCTTATATTCCTGATACTGGGTATCCGCGTCCGCGGCGCCCACGTAAATCTGCCGGATGATGCCGTCCTTGTCGATCACAAGGGTATAGGGAATACCCTGGGAGGGATATTTCATAATGATGGAACCCTCCGTATCACAGGCAACCGGAAAGGTATAGCCGTTTTCTTCAAGAAAGGCGTCTACGATCTCTGTATCCTCCATACAGTTGACTGCCAAAAGGGCAAGGTCCTCTCCGTATTCCTCCTGCAGTTTCTCAAAAGCCGGCATCTCCCTGACGCAGGGGCCGCACCAGGTCGCCCAGAAATTTAACAGTACGATCTTCCCCTGCTGTGCAGAAAGGGAAAACTCTGTCCCGTCCGCTAAAGAGGCGGTGAAGTCCGGCGCGGTATCTCCCACATTCAATATGCCGTAAGAGTACGGGTCTTCTTCTGCCGGCAGATCATCTTCCGCCTGAACCGGCGTATCGGGCTGCGGCTGCGTTTTTTCTTCCGGGGAGCCGCAGGCGGTAAGAAAGCCGAGCAATAGAAACTGGGAAATAAAAAGTAATAGGTGTCTGTGTTTTATCGTGTTCAAATGAATTCCTCCTTGACAATTATAATATCCTGTCTACTACTATATCAGATTTTCGGAAAAGTCCCAAGCATTTTTCCTTGCTTTTTGCAGGTATTTTTAGTATGATGAAAAATACGGAATATTTGAGGATATGAAAGAAACAGGGCGGTCCGGCTGAGTCTGCGGAAGTCTGCGCAGGGGATGGCGGAGCCGGTTTTCATGAAGGAGAGAGCGGGAGTATGGCGGAATATATTAAAGTGGCAGTGGATGCGATGGGCGGCGACAACGCGCCCTTTGAGATCGTAAAAGGCGCGGTTGACGCGGTCAATGAAAATAAAAAGGTGAAAGTATACCTGGTCGGGAAAGAGGACGCGGTGAAGGCGGAACTGGCAAAGTATACTTATGAGAAAGACCGGGTGGAGGTGGTACATGCCTCCGAGGTGATCGAGACGGCGGAGCCGCCTGTTATGGCGATCCGCAGGAAAAAGGATTCCTCCCTTGTAAAGGCAATGACGATGGTGAAGGAAGGAGTCTGCGACGCCTTTGTTTCCGCAGGCAGCACCGGGGCGACGCTGGTGGGCGGCCAGCTGATTGTGGGAAGGCTGAAGGGAATCGAGAGGCCCCCTCTGGCGCCCATGATCCCTACGGAAAGGGGAGCCTCCCTTTTGATCGACTGCGGCGCCAATGTGGATGCGAGGCCTTCCATGCTGGTGCAGTTTGCTAAAATGGGTTCCATCTATATGGAGAATGTCTGCGGCATTAAAAATCCGAAGGTCGGCATCGTCAATATCGGCGCGGAGGAGGAAAAGGGAAACGCGCTTGTGAAGGAAACCTTTCCGCTTTTGAAAAACTGTCCCGATATCAATTTTATCGGCAGCGTGGAGGCGAGGGATATTCCTGCCGGAGAAGCGGATGTGGTTGTCTGCGAGGCTTTTGTGGGCAATGTGGTATTGAAGATGTATGAAGGCGTCGGTTATTCCCTGCTGAAGAAGGTGAAAAGAGGCCTGATGGGAAGCCTGCGCACAAAGTTCGGCGCGCTTCTGATCAAGCCGGCGCTGAAGGAGGTGCTGAAGGAGTTTGATCTGGAGCAGTATGGCGGTGCGCCTCTTCTGGGATTAAAAGGACTTGTGGTAAAGACCCACGGCAGCGCGAAATCGGGGGAAGTGAAAAATTCCGTGCTGCAGTGCGTAACGTTTAAGGAGCAGAGGATCAACGAACAGATAAAAGCCAGACTTTGTGAACGGGATGAGACGGAAATTTCCTGATATATTATCTATATTTCCAAAAGATACGGGGGCAGGAGAATGGAATTTGAAAAAGTGTGTAAGAGTATTGCGGAAGTGTTGAGCGTAGATCCTGCGGAGATCACGCCGGAGACTACTTTTCTGGAGGATCTGGGAGCGGATTCCCTTGATATCTATCAGATTGTCATGAAGATTGAGGAAGCCTTTGAGATCCGGATTCAGGAAAAAGACGTGGAAAATATCAGAACCGTGGCGGAAGCGATGGAGCTGATCACAAACAGACGCTGATAAGCAAAAAGCAGAAAAGCCCTTACAGAGGGCTTTCTGTGTGATAGGAAAAACGGCGGACGGATACCGGAAGGACGCGGCGGGATGCAGGGAAAACATGGAGAATGAGATGCCTTTGCGTGTGAGGGGCATGCAGAAAGAGGAAGAGATGACGGAAGGAAAGTATTCCATAGAAAGACTGGAAGAAAAGATAGATTATATATTTCAGAATAAAGATCTGATCAGGCAGGCGCTGACCCACAGTTCCTACGCCAATGAGAGGAAGATCAACAGAATAAAAGATTACGAGCGGATCGAATTTTTAGGGGATGCGGTGCTGGAGATGGTCTCCAGCGAATTTCTCTATAACAATCATGAGGAGATGTCGGAGGGACAGCTTACCAGAAGAAGGGCGGCGATGGTGTGCGAGCCCTCTCTCGCGTCCTGTGCCCGGGATCTGGGGCTGGACCATTATATTCTGCTGGGAAAGGGCGAGGAGATGACCGGCGGAAGGGCGAGGGATTCCATTGTTTCGGATGTGATGGAGGCGCTGATCGGCGCCGTCTATCTGGACGGCGGTTTTGAGCAGGCGCGGGCGTTTATCCGTCGTTTTGTGCTGTTGGATCTGGAGGACAAGGCGCTCTTTTATGACGCCAAGTCGATCCTGCAGGAAGAGGTGCAGAAAGAGGGAAAAGACCTCCGCTATGTGCTGACGGGGGAGAGCGGGCCCGAGCATGACAAGTCCTTTTTTGTGGAAGTGTATCAGGGGGATATGCTTCTCGGGAAAGGCAGCGGCCACAATAAAAAGGCTGCGCAGCAGCAGGCGGCGTACAAAGCGCTCCTGCGCCTGAAAAAGAAGTGAGGACAGATTAATATATGTATTTAAAAAGTATAGAAGTACAGGGCTTTAAGTCCTTTGCCAATAAAATTACCTTTAAATTCCACAACGGCATTACCGGCATTGTGGGGCCGAACGGCTCCGGCAAAAGCAACGTGGCGGATGCGGTGCGCTGGGTGCTGGGGGAACAGAAGGTAAAACAGCTTCGGGGCGCGTCCATGCAGGACGTTATTTTTTCCGGTACGGAGATGAGGAAGCCTTTGGGCTATGCCTATGTGGCGATCACACTGGATAACAGAGACCGTCAGCTTTCCATTGATTTTGAGGAAGTGACCGTGGCAAGGCGGCTTTACCGTTCCGGGGAAAGCGAATATATGATCAACAACAGTCCCTGCCGTTTGAAAGACGTGTATGAACTGTTTTACGATACCGGCATCGGCAAGGAAGGCTATTCCATCATCGGACAGGGCCAGATCGACAAGATCCTGAGCGGTAAGCCCGAGGAGCGACGGGAACTTTTTGACGAGGCGGCAGGTATCGTCAAGTTTAAGAGAAGAAAAGCAGCTTCCGTAAAGAAACTGGAAAGCGAGCAGCAAAATCTCCTGCGTGTCAGCGATATTCTGGCGGAGCTGGAAAAACAGACCGGCCCTTTGGAGAGACAGTCCGAGAAGGCGAGGATCTATTTAAAGAAAAAAGAGGAACTGAAAACGCTGGATGTCAATATGTTCCTTCTGGACAACAGGCAGGTCAACGAACAGCTTGTGAAGGTGGAGGAGAATTATCGGACGGCGAGCCGGGACCTTGCACAGACCACCGAAAAGTATGAGCATATCAAAACGGAATACGAAGAGATACAGCAGGAAGTGGAGCGGCTCGGCGCAGAGATCGAAAAAGCCCATGCGGAGCTGACGGATACTTCCGCGATCCGGGGAAAACTGGAGGGGGAGATCGGTATCCTGAGAGAGCAGATCCATTCCGTGGAGGGAAACAAGGAGCATCTTTTAAACCGGCTTGCGGCGGTGGAGGCGGATATTGCGGAAAAATCTTCCGACAAGTCCGGCATTATGACACAGAAAGCCTCCATCGACGAGCAGGTGGCAAAGCTGGAGACGGCGCGGGATGAGGCACGGGAGCGTCTCGAAGAAGTGCAGGCGCAGATGGAGCAGCTGAATACGGAGATCGAAAATGCCAAGAATGTTATTATGCAGGCGCTGAACGACAGGGCGGACACCAGATCCCGGATGGAGCGTTTTGACACGATGCTGGAGCAGACCCAGATCCGAAAGGCGGAGCTGACAAGCCGGCTGGTGCGGGTAAAATCGGACGAGGCGGAAGCGGATCAGCTTGTGGCCGAACTGGAGGATCAGTTTGAGGAGACGAACAAAAAGGTCACACAGCTGAATGAAAAACAGGCGGCGGCGGAAAAGCGCCTTTTGGAGATCAAGGGCCTTTTGACGGAAGATAACAGGGTATTGCAGGAGACAAAGGAGAAATACCATCAGGAAAAGTCCAGGCTGGATGCGCTGAATAACCTGACCGAGCGCTATGAGGGATACGGCGGCTCCGTCAAAATGGTGATGGAGCAGAAAAAGACCGAAAAGGGCATCGTCGGCGTTGTGGCGGATATCATCAAAGTGGAGAAAAAATATGAGACCGCCATTGAGACGGCGCTTGGCGGCAATATCCAGAATATTGTAACGGAGGAGGAAGATACGGCAAAACGCATGATCGCGTTTTTGAAAAAGCATAAATACGGCAGGGCGACTTTTCTGCCCCTGACCAGTATCAGGCATCCGCAGGAATTTAAAAATCAGGATGTGTTAAAGGAAGCCGGTGTGATCGGCATGGCGGATAAACTGGTGCGCATCGACGAAAAATACCGTAATGTGGCAAAGGCGATGCTGGGGCGGATCGTCGTGGTGGATGATGTGAATCATGCGCTGGCGATCGCGAAAAAATATGCCTACGGCGTCCGGATGGTGACGCTGGAGGGAGAACTCCTCGTGCCCGGCGGCGCTATTTCCGGCGGAGCCTTTAAAAACAACAGCAATCTGCTGGGCAGACGGCGGGAACTGGAAGAGCTGGGAAAGAAAGTAAAGGAACTGTCCGAGAAGACGGAAAGCCTGGAGCGGGAGATCCAGAATATCAGGGAGGAGCGGAATAAACTCCGGGTACAGTCGGAGACGCTGCGGGTGACGCTGCAGAATGCTTTTATCGAGCAGAACACGATCCGCCTGAATCTGGAGGCGGCAAAGGAAAAGAAGGAGGAGACAGCAAACGGTTTCGGGGACTTAAAGACGGAAGAGGCGCAGATCGAGGAAACATTTAAGGAGATCGAAACCGGAAAAGAGGAGATCCGGAAAAAGCTGCAGGCTTCGGAAGCTTTAGAGCAGGAGGAGAACGCAAAGATCGGGGCCTGCCAGAAAAAGCTGGAGGAGCTGCGCACGCTGGAGAGCGACTATGCGGCAAAGGCTGCCGAATGGGATGTGGAAGTGGAGAAGATGCTCCAGAAACAGGAATTCGGCCAGCAGAATGTGGACAGGATCGACGCAGAGATCGAGCGGCACCGGAAGGAAAAACAGGAGATCGAGGAGAGCATGGCGGCAGGCGCCGAGGAGGCGGAGCGCAAGCGCCACAATATCGAGGAGATCCGGCTGACCATCGAGGCTTCTCAGAAAGCCCAGAGCGATGCGGAGAAAAAGCTGCAGGAGGATACGCAGCAAAGAGAACTGTTATCGGAGAAACAGAAGACCTTCTTCGACAGGCGGGAAGAGCTTTCCGGGCAGATGACAGGGCTGGATAAGGAGGTTTATCGTCTGAACGCCCAGAAGGAAAAGCTGGAGGAGTCCATTGAAACGCAGATCAATTATATGTGGAACGAGTATGAGATCACGCTTTCGGACGCGGCTTCGCTGCGGAAGGAGGAGTTGACGGATCTGGCGGAGATGAAGCGGGATATCGCGGCTTTGAAGGATCAGATCAAAAAGCTGGGCGATGTCAATGTGAATGCCATCGAGGACTATAAAAATATTATGGAACGATATACGTTCCTGAAGGGGCAGCACGACGATCTGATCGAGGCGGAGAAAACGCTGGAACATATCATCACGGAACTGGATACGGCGATGCGCAGGCAGTTTCAGGAGAAGTTCAAGGAGATTGCCGGGGAATTTGACAAGGTGTTTAAGGAGCTCTTTGGCGGCGGTAAGGGTACGCTGGAGCTGATGGAGGATGAGGATATCCTGGAGGCCGGCATCCGGATCATTGCCCAGCCGCCGGGGAAAAAGCTGCAGAATATGATGCAGCTCTCCGGCGGGGAGAAGGCGCTGACGGCGATTGCGCTTTTGTTTGCGATCCAGAATCTGAAGCCTTCGCCGTTCTGTCTGCTGGATGAGATCGAGGCGGCGCTGGATGAGAATAATGTGACGCGGTTTGCAAACTATTTACATAAACTGACGAAGAATACGCAGTTTATTGTGATCACCCACAGAAGAGGAACGATGGAGAAGGCGGATCAGCTTTATGGTATTACGATGCAGGAAAAAGGGGTGTCGGCGCTGGTCAGTGTGGATCTGATCGATAAGGAGCTGGACGACTGAGGGTTTGATGACAGCGGGGGGAGCATCCGGCGGGTGGATTCGCGGGATGCATGACAGGCTGTACGGAAGAAGGTGTGGAAACAGACTGTTATTGCCCGATATGATGGATGAGGGAAGAAAGTTATGCTGGAATTTAAATATGATACACAGTTGCTGATAGAGGGTAATGATCTGGACGAGGATGCCGTAACAGATTATTTTAATACGCATTTTGAGGGTGACTGTCTTCTGGCGGTGGGAGATGAGGAACTGATCAAGATTCATTTTCACACAAATGAGCCGTGGAAGGTGTTGGAATACTGCGCTTCGCTTGGAGAGATTTATGATATTGTGATCGAGGATATGGACAGGCAGGCGAGAGGATTGAAAGGATAATGATCGATGGCTAAAAAAATCATTGGTACAGACGGGCAGGCGGACCAAAGAAGAAAAAGCCATAGTATTGTGCTGAGGGCCGTTCTTTTATGTGCCGGACTGGTTCTGGCCGGATGCGGAACGCAGGAGGACGGGCAGGCGGAAAGCCGGCAGGAAGAACAGATGAAGGGACAATCCGAAGAACGATCCGATGAAAAGCCGGAGGGACAGCCGGAAGAAAAGCCGGAAGGACAGAGCGAAGGCCGGTTGGAGGATCAGGCGGGAGAATCGGGGGCGCCGGTTTTTGAAATTTCTCCGAAGCTGCTGGAATACAGGGGCATGACATATGGGGAGTTTCAGGAAGAAAGCGGCAGAGAAGCGGAGTTTCTGCATGGGACATTCTATTTTGCATTGCCGGAGGAACTGGATGTCTGCGTTGTTTTTTCAGGGGAATATGATGAAGAGGCGGCAGGGGCTGTTTTGACGGATGAGGCGGAATGTATCCGGCTGGAAGGCAGGCTTGGGGAGCTGCTGAGCGGATTTGACGGTGAGATGGAGACGGAAGAGTTTGCGGCAGGGTTTGTTCCGGCAGGAGAGAGTGCGCCGGCATATCATGAGGAAGAGGGAGCCGGAACGGCTTACTATGTGGCGGATCATTATCTTGCAGTGGAGATCGACAGTGACGGGGATTCGAAGGATGACGCCGTGCTGGAAATATCTTTGGATGCGTCTGATGAGATATCGCCTGATTCCTATGCGTGGATCAGGTGGGATGATTAAAAAGCAAAAAAGGAGAAGGTGCTGTGAGTGAGGAAAAAAAGGGCTTTTTCAGCCGGCTGAAGGAAGGGCTTTCCAAAACAAGGAATAATATCGTCTATGGGATCGACGGCGTTTTTAACGGCTTTTCCAACATTGATGAGGATTTTTATGAGGAGTTGGAAGAGATCCTGATCATGGGGGATGTGGGTATCAGGGCGACGGATGCGATCCTCGAAAAACTGCGGATGCAGGTGCGGGAATACCATATCAAGGAGCCTTCTGCCTGTAAGGAGTTTCTGATCCGGAATATACGGGAGCAGATGGACGCGCCGGATACGGCGTATGATTTTGAACACAAATCCTCGGTGCTCTTTGTGATCGGCGTCAACGGGGTGGGTAAGACCACTTCCGTCGGAAAGCTTGCCGGCGATTTAAAGCGGCAGGGGAAAAAGGTGATCATCGGTGCCTGCGATACGTTCCGTGCGGCAGCGGGGGAACAGCTTGCGGAGTGGGCAAACCGCGCCGGTGTGGAACTGGTAGGCGGTAAAGAGGGAGCAGATCCGGCATCTGTATTATTTGACGCGGTATCCGCGGCGAAAGCAAGGCATGCGGATGTATTGATCTGTGATACGGCGGGCAGGCTCCACAATAAAAAGAATCTGATGGAAGAGTTAAAGAAGATGAACCGCATCATCGAGAGGGAGTTCCCGGATGCCCATCGGGAAAATCTGATCGTACTGGATGCCACGACGGGGCAGAATGCGCTGCAGCAGGCAAGAGAATTCGGTTCGGTGGCGGATCTGACCGGCATTATCCTGACAAAGATGGACGGCACCGCAAAGGGTGGTATTGCGATAGCCATCCAGTCGGAACTGCAGGTGCCGGTAAAATATATCGGTGTGGGCGAAAAACTGGAAGATCTGCAGAAGTTTGATGCGGAGGCTTTTGTGAACGCATTATTTGATGCGGAACAGGAATTGAAACTGGAATAGTTCAGCTGAAAAATGTTGAGTAATCATTGGAAAATACATTTTAGCGGGACAGTAAAGCCGCAAAGGCGCACGAAAGGAACTTTCATGAGCTCCCTTTCGAATGAAAGTTTCTCTCATCAAGTGTGAGCCGAAGTGACTTTACCCTTTAGTGCCGTCGCGCAGCGACTTAGAATAGGAGGTACAGTGATGTTAACGTTGGAAAAATTTGAGGAGGCCTGCGAGGAGGTTAAGAAAGTCACACTGGAGACGAAGCTGATCTACAGCGACTTTTTGAGTAAGCAGAGCGGCAACAGGGTCTATCTGAAGCCGGAGAACATGCAGTTCACAGGGGCGTATAAAGTCCGGGGGGCATATTATAAACTGAGCACGCTGACCGAGGAGGAGCGGCAGAAAGGGCTGATCACGGCTTCCGCGGGAAACCATGCCCAGGGGGTTGCCTATGCGGCGCAGTGCTACGGGGTGAAGGCGGTGATCGTGATGCCGACGACGACGCCCCTGATCAAAGTAAACCGCACAAAGGGCTATGGCGCGGAAGTGATCCTGCACGGGGACGTGTATGACGAAGCCTGCGCTCATGCGCTGAAGCTGGCGGAGGAGAAGGGCTATACTTTTGTGCATCCCTTTGATGATCTGGCGGTGGCAACAGGGCAGGGCACGATCGCGATGGAGATCGTGAAGGAACTGCCGCTTGTGGATATTATTCTGGTTCCGATCGGAGGCGGCGGTCTGGCGACAGGCGTATCCACGCTGGCAAAGTTATTGAATCCGAAGATTCAGGTGATCGGTGTGGAGCCCGCAGGCGCCGCCTGTATGCAGGAATCCCTGAAAGAAAATAAAGTGACGACGCTGGAGAGCGTATCCACCATTGCCGACGGTACGGCGGTGAAGACACCGGGGGAGAAGATATTCCCTTATGTCCGGAAAAATCTGGACGGCATTATTACCGTGGAGGATGAAGAACTGGTGGTTTCGTTCCTGGATATGGTGGAAAACCATAAGATGGTGATCGAGAATTCAGGACTTTTGACAGTGGCGGCGATCAAGCATCTGGACTGTAAGGACCGGAGAGTGGTCTCCATTTTGAGCGGCGGCAATATGGATGTGATCACCATGTCTTCCGTGGTACAGCAGGGATTGATCTTCAGGGACAGGATATTTACCGTGTCCGTGCTTCTGCCGGATAAACCGGGCGAACTCTGCCGGGTGGCGGGCATTATTGCGGAGGAAAACGGCAATGTCATTAAGCTGGAACATAACCAGTTTGTCACAACGAACCGGAATGCGGCGGTGGAACTGCGGATCACGATGGAAGCATTTGGAACGGAACATAAGAATAAAATCATTGATGCGTTGAAAGATAAAGGATATCAGCCGAAAGTCACGACGACGAATATTTAAAACCGGCGCATGGAGGCAGCGGAACAGAAAGGAACGAAAACGGGCATGGTAGAAAAGGTGCAGAAAAATCTGGAACAGAAGAAGGTTTGGAAACTGATCTGGGATTATTTGATGATCACGATCTTTTCTTTCACCTATGCGGCGGGAATCAGTCTGTTTCTGGATCCCAACAAGCTGGCGCCGGGCGGCGTCAGCGGTATTTCCATTATGCTCAGCCGGATTACGCCGATTCCTACGGGTACCTGGATCTTGTTGCTGAATATACCGATTCTGGGGCTGGGACTTTGGAAATTCGGTCTCAAATTTCTGATTTCTACGGTGTATTGTACAATAGTCAGTTCCGCTTTTACCAATATGCTGGCGGGATTTGGCGCACTGACGACAGATAAGGTGCTGGCGGCGGCGGCGGGAGCCGCGCTGATGGCGGTTTCGATGGGAATGATCCTGAAGGCGGGGGCAACCACAGGGGGCGTTGATATTATTGTCAAGGTACTGCGGCTGAGATACCGGCATTTGAAAACCGGTAATCTGTACCTGATCATGGATGCGATCGTTGTCACATTGTCCGGTATTATGTTCCATAATCTGGAGATTGCCCTGTATGCGGCGGTGGCGATTTTTATAAGTTCCGTTGTGCTGGATACGGTGCTGTACGGAAAGGACGGAGCGAAGATGATCTATATCATCAGCGATCACCCGGACCGGATCACAGACCGGCTTTTGGAAGATCTGGACATCGGTGTTACGAGCCTGAAAGGCGAGGGTGCGTACAGCGGGAAGGAAAAGAAGGTGCTGATGTGCGTGATGCGGAAGCCTTTAGCGCCGAAGGCCCAGCAGATCGTAAAGGAAGAAGATCCGGAGGCATTTATGATCGTTTCGGATGCCACGGAGATATTCGGGGAGGGGTATAAGAGTTATTTCAGTGAAAGATTATAGCAGAGAGACAGGTTGTTTTGTGTAAAATGTCGAAAATTCTTGACACAGTTTTACACTCCTTGTATAATTAAACAGATTTATTGTTTATTTTACAAAAGCATTATCTGTATTATTGCACAAATGGAGGGAATGGAGATATGATTACAAACGGCTTTACCTACATCGCGTTTCTGATGTGCCTGGCAGGCGGCCTGCTTGCGTTGGAGAAGTACACCAAGTGGAAGGTGTTCAATTATGTTCCGCCCCTGGTGTGGATCTATGTACTGAATATGATTTTCTGTACGATCGGAATGTATGATTCGGAAGGTTGTTCCGCGGCTTTCGGGGTGCTGAAGAACAATCTGCTTTATGCCATGATTTTTGTTATGCTGCTGCGCTGTGATATCCGGAAGATGGCAAAACTCGGCGGAAGGATGGTGGCGATCTTCCTGGGAGGATCACTTTCCATTATGCTGGGATTTATCATTACCTTTGTGCTGTTTAAAGGCGCGCTGGGCGGCGGCGAGACGATCTGGGGCGCTATGGCGGCTCTGGGGGCTTCCTGGATCGGCGGTTCTGCCAACATGGCGGCAATGGAAGCGGCGTTTACGATCGATCCGGGCGCATACGGCTGCGCTCTGGCTGTGGATACGGTTTATTATTCCGTGTGGATCGCGCTTTTGCTGATTATGGTTCGTTACGCAAATAAATGGGATAAATCCGTGAAAGCGGATACATCCAAACTGCAGGAGGTTGCGGATGCAGCCAACGCGGAAATCGAAAAAGAGAAAAAGCACGCTACAGGGGCAGACTGGATATTCCTGATCGGTTTATCCCTGATCGTATCGGCTCTGGCGCAGATGGTCGGAACAGCCGGAAATACCGCTTTAAAGAGCATCGGTCTGGGTATGTTCGACAAGGGAACGCTGACGACAGTGTTCGTGACGATCCTCGGTCTGGTCTGTGCACTCAGCCCGCTGGGCAAGCTGCCGGCAGTGGAAGAACTTTCCAATATTTACCTGTATGCGGTTGTGTCCCTGCTGGCATCTACGGCTACACTGGTAGATCTGGTGAGCGCGCCTCTGTGGATCGTGGCAGGCCTTGTGGTCATGATCATCCATATTGTGGTAATGTATCTGCTTTCCAAACTGTTCCACTGGGATTGCTGTATGGTGTCCACCGCGTCGCTGGCGAATATCGGCGGCAGTGCTTCCGCACCGATCGTGGCATCCGCCTATAATCCTTCTTACGCGGGCATCGGTGTATTGATGGGTGTTCTGGGAGCGGCAGTGGGTAACTTCTGCGGCCTGGCTATGGGGTATATCATGCAAATGCTGATCTAAAGAGAGATGCCGCAGGCTTTTTGACGTACAGCGTGTCTGATGATTATATTACATAGTATAATAGGATAAGCCGGTTCTTCGTCTATGAAAATGGACGGAGAACCTTGTCTTTTCCCGGCATAGGGGCCTCCGGCAAAGCCTGCGGCATTTGACCGGTATAAGCCTGCTGACGGATCTCATTATTTTGCGGAAGGAGGAGCGTGTCATGCATATAAATGATACCTTTCGATATTTGAATATAGGACTGCCGGAGGATATCCTGCGCCGGAAACTGTACGGCGATTTTGAGGGGGCCCTGCGGCTGATTGACAGGCGGCTTGGAGAGGATCTGTTACCGGAGGAAATGCGGTTTTGCCTGACGGCGCAGAGGGAGATGATGCTGCGCATGCCGGAGGATTATCCCTATACAAAACAGGAGGCGCTGGAGGCGGTGCGGGAGCATATTCCGGATTTTACGGAAGAGGAATTTGAAAACAGGGTGGATGCAGGGAAGATAGGCTGGATCTATTTAAACGGGGAAATGCGCTTTTTTGACCGTTTCTTTTCCAGTATGTGCAAGTCGGAACCGGCATTTGCGCTGCGGGCAGGCGTGAAGCTTCCCGGTGTGGAGAGCGCGGGGAAGGGGTCTTCCGGTGAGGCAAGGCTGGACCGCAGTGCAAGGCTGATGCGGGAGAACGGGAAGATCAGTAACCGGATCAGGATCAGGGCAAGCCTGCGCATAAAGGAGGAAGTCTTTGAGCCCGGAATGTTTGTGAGAGCGCATCTGCCGATTCCGGCGGCATGTGAGCAGCAGAGTGACATTGTCATAGAAAAGGTATTTCCGGAGGGCGGGAAGATTTCGCCGGAGGAGGCGCCCCAGCGGACGATTTGCTGGGAGAGGGTGCTTACGGAAAATCAGGAGTTTGTTGTGGAATATTCCTATGTGCATACGGCAAAGTATCATGACACGGTCCGCATGCAGGAGGAAGGGCTTGCGGAAAAGTGTAAACAGCCGGACTTTTTCACGGAGGAAGAGGCGCCGCATATCGTGTTTACGCCCTATATCAGGAAGCTGGCGGGGAGGCTTACAGAAGGGGTTATCGATCCGATTGAAAAGGCGCGGCGGTTTTATGATCATATTACACTGCATATGAAGTACAGTTTTATGCCGGCTTATTTCGGCATGGAGAATATTGCGGAGAATTGTGCGAAGAGTTTTACCGGCGACTGCGGTGTGTTTGCGCTTTTGTTTCTGACATTGTGCCGCTGTGCGGGGATTCCTGCCTGCTGGCAGAGCGGACTGACGGCGGAGCCTGATTTCTGCGGAGCCCACGACTGGGTGCGGTTTTATGCGGAACCTTACGGATGGCTGTATGCCGATCCTTCCTATGGTACCGGCGCGGTGCGGACGGAGAATGAGGAGAGACGGAAATTTTATTTCGGAAATCTGGACGCCTACCGCATGGTGGCAAACCGGGCTTTTCAGGCTCCTTTTACGATTGAGAAGGAGCATTGGCGGGCAGATCCTTATGATAACCAGCTCGGGGAGATAGAGACGGCGGGCTGCGGGCTGCGCTTCAGCGAATATGAGCGGAGGAAAGAAGTGCTGCTGTGTGAGGAAATAAGAGAGGAGTAAAGCTTTTTGGATGAATGGAACTGAAAATGCGGGATGTGTGTAGAGCGAGGAGGAACAGTTTGAAAATATTGCGGCTGTTTTTAATACCGGCGATCATATGTGCCTTACCGGCGGAAAAATCGATAAAGCCGTCAGCACGGACAAAAAGCTGAAAAAGAGTATCAGGAAAATGGAAAATAAAAAAGGAGATCAGTTATGAAGATTACAGAGATTAAACTGGGGATATTATCAGTGCCGCTCCGGGTGCCTTTTAAAACAGCGCTGCGTACCGTAAACAGCGTGGAGGATGTGATCGTGGAGATCCATACCGATACGGGGGCTGTGGGTTACGGAGAAGCGCCGCCGACGGGCGCCGTCACCGGCGATACAACGGGGGCGATCACCGGCGCGATCCGGGATCATATCGCCAAAACGCTGATCGGCAGGGAGATAGATGATTTTGAGGATCTTTGCATTGCGCTGGATAAGTGTATTGTGAAAAACAGCAGTGCAAAGGCGGCGGTGGATATGGCGCTCTGGGATCTGTACGGACAGCTTTACCGTATTCCGGTGTACAAACTGATGGGCGGCGCCCGCAAGACCATAACCACCGATATTACGATCAGCGTGAACGAGCCAGACGAGATGGTGCGGGATGCGCGGAATGCTATAGAGAGAGGGTATGACTGCCTGAAGGTGAAGGTGGGGAAAGAGCCGGAAAAGGATATTGCACGGCTTTCGGCGATCCGCGGGGCGGTGCCGAAGGAGACCTGTATCCGGATCGATGCCAACCAGGGCTGGACGCCGAAGGAGGCGGTGCGTATTTTAAACGGTATGCAGGAGAAAGGGCTGGATATTGAATTTGTGGAACAGCCTGTAAAAGCCCGTGATTTTGACGGGCTGAAATATGTTACGGAGAGATCCTATGTGCCGGTGCTGGCGGATGAGAGTGTCTTTTCCGCGGAGGATGCGCTGAAGATCATGCAGATGAGGGCGGCGGATCTGGTCAACATCAAGCTGATGAAATGCGGCGGCCTTTACAATGGATTAAAGATCGCGTCCGTGGCGGAGGTTTACGGTGTGGAATGTATGATCGGCTGTATGCTGGAGGCGAAGATCAGCGTCAATGCGGCGGTGCACCTTGCCTGCGCGAAACAGATCATCACAAAGATCGATCTGGACGGCCCGGTGCTCTGCAGTGAAGATCCCGTTCTGGGCGGCGCTGTTTTTGATGAAAAGATCATTACGGTCTCCGATGAGCCGGGACTTGGCATCAGGGGGATGGAAGAGGGAAGGCTGCGGTATATTTAAGAAACAGTCTGAGCAGAAAAGACCGGCTGGCCAAATGGAAGGGCAGCCGGTCTTGTTATCCTGTATGGCAGCGGCTGAAAGTTGATTTTGCCGGGCTGCAGTCACATTGCTATGTTTCTGTTTTCAATTGTTGCAGAAATGCTCCGGAAGCCCTTGAGAGAATCTGATATTTCTTTCAGGCAATGAAAACTTACATATTTAACCTGACACCCCCTGGATTGGTTTTCATGATCCCTGCCGCTTTTTTAACGGGCGGCAAGGATTGCCTTTAAGTATTCCCACACCCGGGCGATGGAAGAGATGCTCACATGCTCGTTAGGCGTGTGGATGTCGAACAGGTTCGGTCCGAAGGAGATGCAGTCAAGGCCATCCAGTTTCCCGGAAAAGATGCCGCATTCGAGACCGGCATGCATCAATTCGATCTTTGGCTCATAGCCATACTGCTGTTTAAAGATATCCACACACAGATCCCGCAGTCCGGAGGTTCTGGCGTAAGGCCAGGCGGGATAATCGCCCTGAAAGTCCGCTGATCCGCCGAGCTGCCCTGCGAGAAGGGTTACTTTTCGGGAGATCATTTCTTTGGCGGAGGCGACGGAACTGCGCACGGAATGTCTGAGGATCAGTTCATCGTCACTTAGTTCTGCAACGCCCATATTGATGGAGGTTTCCACCAGCCCCGGAAGATCCATGCTCATTGCCTGCACGCCGTTTGGCATCAGGTTCAGCGCGGTGAGCACCCGCAGCAGGGAATCTTTGTCAAGTACGGAACATTCTCCGGTCCTGCCGGCTGTAAGCCCGAGACGGATATCCGGGTCGGCTTTGCCGTATTCCGCTTGCATACAGTCATGAAATTTTTCTATCGTCATTTTTAAAGCGGCTTCCTCGTCCGGCGGGATCAAAATCGCGGCAGAGCCGCTTTTGGGAATGACGTTTTCTTTTACGCCGGCGTTTAGAGCAGCCAGATCATAGGGCATATGTTCTTTCAGGAGCATCAGAAAACGTCCCAGCAGTACCGCCGCATTGGCGCGTCCTTTGTCGATCTCCATACCGGAATGGCCGCCCGCAAGACCGGTAAGTTCCAATGTGCAAAAAAGCCCGGTGCGGCGGGTGCGTTTCACAGGTATATGGCAGCATGTACGCCTGCCGCCGGCGCATCCTGCGGTCAGAATGCCTTCCACCTCGGAGTCGATATTTAACATACGGCGCGCCCGGCAGGAAGAGAGGTCCATGGCGGAGGCGCCGAGAAGCCCGACCTCTTCACATACCGTGAGAACCACTTCCACCCGGGGATGCGGGATGCCGCCGTCTTTTGCATCCAAAATCGCCAGCGCGTAGGCAACCGCAATCCCGTTGTCCCCGCCCAGTGTTGTGCCGTCGGCGCGGATATAGTCGCCGTCAATATATACCCGGGGCCCTTCTTTTTCCAGATCGATCTCGCAGCCCTCTGCTTTGTCCCCGACCATATCCAGATGTCCCTGGATGATCACGGCTTCCGCATCTTCATACCCCGGCGCAGCCTCAGCGATGATGAGCACGTTGCCCATTTCATCCTGCGTGCATTCATAACCTCTTTCTTTGGCAAATCTGACACAGTAGTCACTCAATTCCTTTTCATGATGTGAAGTGTGCGGAATGCCGCAGATTTCTTCAAAATACTTAAAAACCGGTTCCGGTTTCAGCCCTGATAATGCGCCCATAGTGTATCCCCCTGTTTTTCCTTAATTGTATATACAATTTGTATCTGACAAGATTTTACAGGGGTTTTAGAGGTTTGTCAAATGTAAGCGGCTGCGGAGGGGAAAAACAGGGATATTTCAGAAAAAAGGCAATGGCTGGAGAGAGTACAATTTCGCAGAACGCTTTACAAATAGGAATAAATCATGTAGAATGTGAATAGTAATAAACAAAGCCTATACCGGATGGTGTGGGCTTTCTATAAAAGAGAAAGTGGTGCTATGGAATATAAAAGAATTGATGAAAATACAATACGCTGTATTGTGACGGAAGAGGATATGGAAAGTTTCGGGCTGAATCTGGACGAGTTTTTAAGCCATTCCGGCAGATCGGACGAATTTTTACAGTACATAGTTTCGGAAGCAAGAGACGAGTTGGGATACCAGAACGACAAGGGGATCGTTTCCATGCGGCTGGAGGTGCTGAGTGATCGGCGCATCAGCCTTACTTTCGGCAGCGGCAATGAAAAGGAGATCCGGGAACAGGTCTTAAAATATCTGAAGGAACTGGCGGAGAGCCGGATCGCGCAGGAGATCGGAAAGCTGCTGGATAATAAGCAGAAGGAAGCCGCACCGGCAGATAAAGGACAAAACCTGCCTCAGACTGCGAAGGAGGAAAAGAAGGAAGCATACAGAATGTACTGCTTTACATCCATCGGGGATGTAATGTCTTATTGCCGTGCGATAGGATTAAAGCAGCCGATCAGGAGCCATCTGTATAAGGAAAAAGAGAATTATTATCTGATCGTGGACAGATACCGGATCTCGGAGTTCCATTTTAACCTGCTTACGGCAGTAGCTTTTGATTATGCGAGAGTTCTGGTGGACTCGGATCATTTGTATGACCATCTGCGGGAACATGGCGAGCTTCTGATCGGGGACCGGGCGATCGGCACGCTGAGGAAAATATAAAACAGGGCAGGAAGATCAGACCATGTATTTTCCTGATGGATAAAGGCGAAACAGCAATTCTGGCTTTTCGCCTTTTTGTACGAAAGCGGATATGAAGGGCAAAAAGAAATGCGGGTTGAGCGGAGCAAAAGATGAAGAAGAATAAAGAGAGATTACAGTGCATACATGCGACTAAAATGATACCGGCGTTTATTTTGAGGGAGTTATCCTGCAGGGAACTGGAACGGTTTATGGAGCATATGGAAGAATGCGAAAACTGTAAAGAAGAGCTTTCCATACAGTTTCTCGTGGAAGTCGGATTAAACAGTCTGGAGGCGGGAAATACTTTTGATTTACAGGAAGAGTTGAATACGGCATTGGAGGAAGCGAGGAAAAAAGTGAAGATATATCGTTTTTTCCACCATGGCCTGTTCATACTGGAATGTATCGGCATAGCCGCTGTTTTGCTGCTGGCGGTGCTGTTTGTTCTGAATTTTGCAGGTTAGGAGGCGTGCGGCTGCGGGACAGAGACGGATGGACAGTATGGCAGATCTGTTTTGAATTTTGCAGGCCGGGAGGAGAATCATGGCGAAGAAACTGGTTTTAATAGACGGACACAGTATTTTAAACAGGGCGTTTTACGGACTGCCCGATCTGACAAATGCACAGGGACAGCATACGGGAGGAGTATACGGTTTTATGACGATCATGCTTAAGGTGCTGGGGGAGGAAAACGCGGATTATCTGGCGGTGGCTTTCGATGTACATGCCCCTACTTTCCGGCATGAACTGTACGCAGAGTATAAAGGCACAAGAAAACCGATGCCGGAGGAACTCAGGGAGCAGGTGCCTCTGATCAAGGAAGTACTTCAGGCAATGGGAATTTTGACCATAGAAAAACCGGGACTTGAGGCGGACGATATTCTCGGAACGCTGGCAAAGCGGGGGGAAAAGGACGGGCTGGAGGTTTCTTTGATCTCCGGTGACCGGGATCTTCTGCAGATTGCCAGCGAACATATCAAGATCCGGATCCCGAAGACAAAGGGCGGCAGAACGGAAGTCGAGGATTATTACGCGAAGGATGTTAAGGCGGCATACCAGGTGACGCCGCAGCAGTTTATCGAATTAAAGGCGCTGATGGGGGATACGGCGGACAATATTCCGGGCGTGCCCAAAGTAGGACAAAAGACAGCGACGGATCTGATGGTGTCTTACGGCTCCATCAAAAATATCTATGCGCATCTGGAAGAGATCTCCAAGAAAAGTATCCGGGAGTCTCTGGCACAGCACCGCGATCTGGCGGAGTTGAGTTTAAAGCTTGCAGCGATCAATACGGAAGGGGAGTTTCCGTTTGCCTATGAGGATGCGGCGCTGGGCGATCTGTATACGGATGAAGCCTATGAACTGTTTCAGAGGCTGGCTTTTAAAAACCTGCTGGATCGGTTTGATAAGGAAAAGGGAAAAAAGGAGATTGCCTGCCGGGAACTGAAAAAGGAACAGGAACTGGATCGTTTTCTGAAAAAGGCGGAGGAAAAGAAACTGGTATCTCTGGCTTTTTATCCGGCAGAGAAACAGGCGCTGAAAGAGAACGAACAGCTCAGCCTGTTTGTTTCGCAGGAACAGCCGCAGAATGCTTTGCTCTGCGCGGCGCTTTTTGTGCCCGGGGAGGAGGCGGCGTTTATCAGTTTCGGGGATGCGGAGGAAAAGAACCGCCAGGGGATCACGACGGAGAGGTTTTTGGGGAAACTGCGGGCGCTCTGTAAAAAGGATGTCGCGCTTGCGGGATTTCAGATGAAGGATTACTATGCTTATCTGGGAGAAGAGGTAAAGACGGAGAAGCTGTTTGATGTGCTGATCGCCGCCTATCTTCTGAATCCTTTGAAAAGCGATTATCAGATAGAGGATATAGCGGGGGAACATCTGGGAAGCGGAACGGCATCCTACGGTCAGCTTTTCGGAAAAAAGAAAGCGGCGGAAGCTTTTGCAGACCAGAGAGAGGATTTTGTGCAGTATCTCTGCGGCTGCGCGGGTATTCTGGCGGAAAGTAAACCTGTGCTGGAAGAAAAACTGAAAAAAACCGGACAGTATAATCTGTTTCGGGAGATCGAGATGCCCTTATCGAGAGTGCTGTATCATATGGAGCAGGAGGGGGTGCTGGTAAAACCGCAGGAATTAAAGGAATACGGGGATGCGCTGACAGGCAGGATCTCGGAACTGGAGGAGTCCATCTGGGAGAAGGCGGGCGTGCATTTTAATATCAATTCGCCCAAACAACTCGGGGAAGTGCTGTTTGGCACGATGCAGCTTCCCGGCGGCAAGAAGACAAAGACAGGGTATTCCACGGCGGCGGATGTGCTGGAAAAGCTGGCGCCGGAGCATCCGATCGTCAGCGAGATTTTGGAGTACCGGACGCTCACAAAACTGAAATCCACTTATGCGGACGGGCTGGCGGCGTATATCGGGGAGGATAACAGGATTCATACGACTTTTAACCAGACGATCACGGCTACCGGGCGGATCAGTTCCACGGAACCGAACCTGCAGAATATTCCGATGCGGATGGAACTGGGGCGGCGTATCCGTAAAGTGTTTGTGCCCAAAGAGGGGTTTGTGCTGATGGATGCGGATTATTCCCAGATAGAACTGAGGGTGCTGGCTTCCATGTCCGGGGATCAGCAGTTGATCGAAGCTTATCAGCAGGATGCGGATATCCACAGGATCACGGCGTCCAAAGTGTTCCATGTGCCGCAGGATGAGGTGACTTCTCTGCAGAGACGGAACGCGAAGGCTGTAAATTTCGGTATTGTATACGGCATCAGTTCCTTCGGGCTGAGCCAGGATCTGAGCATTTCCAAAAAGGAAGCGGCGGAGTATATTGAGAAGTATTTTGAGACTTATCCCGGGATCAAGGCATTTCTGGATGAGTGTGTGCAGAGCGCCAGGGAAAAGGGGTATTCTGTCACGATGCTGGGCAGGCGGAGGCCTGTGCCGGAACTTTCTTCGGATAACTTTATGCAGCGCTCTTTTGGGGAGCGGGTGGCGATGAACGCGCCGATTCAGGGAACGGCTGCGGATATCATTAAGATCGCTATGGTGCGGGTGGATGAAAGACTGCGGAAGGAAGGGTTTCGCTCACGGCTGATTCTGCAGGTGCATGATGAACTGTTAGTGGAAACCGCCATGGAGGAGATTGAACAGGTGCGGGAGATCTTAAGTGCGCAAATGCGTCAGGCGGCGAAGCTGTCGGTGGAACTGGAGATTGATCTGAGCTATGGGGATAACTGGTATGACGCGCATTGAGGAGGTGCCGGAGAATGTGGTTCTGGTGGTTTATGTTTGTCTGTGACATGCTGATACCTGTGACTTTCATCATCTGCGGAAAGATGATGCAGAGACAGGCGTCTGAGAAGATGAGCGGGAGGGCGGGGTACCGCACAAAGTGCTCGATGAGAAATGCGGAAACATGGAAGTTCGCGAATGAACATTGCGGGCGGCTGTGGTGGAGAATCGGCTGGTGTATGCTGCCGCTGTCCGCTCTTGTGCATCTTCCGTTTATCCACAGTTCCACAGGTACGATTGGATCGATGGGCGGAATCCTCTGTGCGATACAGACATTGGCTTTGATTGTATCTATTATACCGACAGAGGCCGCATTGAGAAAGACGTTTACGGAGAACGGGGAGAGAATTGGATAAATAGGTTGAACTGATAAAGGAAGCAGGGGATTGGAAGAAAGACAGCGGAAGCTGGTCCGGGTGATATTTTTATGATTCCTCTGTTTTTGCTATCGGACTGGGATTTTGAAGAACTTTTGAGCCGGCTTTCCGGGAGTATTGGATAAAAAGGGACATATCATGAGAAGAAAAGACAGAGAGATAAAAGAATTTGACGGGATTGTCAATGTGATAAAAAAATGTGATGTATGCCGTGTGGCATTAAATGATGACGGATATCCTTATATTGTTCCGCTTAATTTCGGTATGAAAGCGGAGGGCGGGCAGATCATTCTCTACTTTCACGGCGCAGGTGAAGGAAAAAAGTATGAACTGATAAGAAAGGATAACAGGGCGGGCTTCGAGATGGACTGCTCCCATAAGCTTATTGCGGACAAAGAAGCGTGCAGCTGTACGATGCAGTATGAGAGCGTTGCCGGCAGAGGAAGGATAGAGATCGTGCCGGAGGAGGAGAAATATGATGCCCTGCGCGCGCTGATGAAACAATACCATGAAGAGGATTTTTCCTTTCCGGGGGAAGCGGTAAAAGGTACGACGGTTATGAAGCTTATTGTGGAACAGGTGAGCGGAAAGAGGAATATAAGGCGGTAATAGCCGATATAGAGGGGATGGATTTTGGATATACAATCGGATATTGAAATATTTTCAATACAGGCTATGGAAGCATTTGCAAAATGAAATTGTATTTCCGGAGAAAAAACAATTGATATTTTTCATCATTATCAGATTAAAAAAAATGATGATGCGGCATTTGAAAAGGTTGAGGTTAGCGGGGAGAAAACAGACCAAAGCAGTGTTCTGTGAGAAAATAAAAGGGTGATCCGGATGAAAAAAGCAGAGATAAAAACAAACGCCATGCGGCTTTTAGAGCAGAAAAAGATTCCCTATACGGTTCACAATTATGTGGATTCCGGAGTGATCAGCGGTATGGAGGTGGCACAGGTGCTGGGAGAGGACCCGGATGTGGTCTTTAAGACGCTGGTTACCGTGGGAAAATCAGGGGAGCACTATGTTTTTGTGGTGCCTGTGAGCAGGGAACTGGATCTGAAGAAAGCGGCACAGGCGGCGGGAGAGAAAAGCATCAGTATGATAAAGTCAAAGGATCTGCTGGATCTTACCGGTTACATCCATGGCGGCTGTTCTCCTGTAGGCATGAAAAAGTTTTTCAGGACGTTTGTTGACAGCAGTGCGGAAAAAACGGAGACGATCATGGTCAGCGGAGGAAAAGTCGGCTATCAGATTGAGATTGCGCCGGCGGAACTGGCGAAAGTGATACGGTTTTCGTTTGCGGATATTGCGGAATGAACAGCGTAAGCAGCATAAAGGAGTTTCCTGCGGAAAGCGGCGCTAACATTGAAAGATATATTTTATATTAAATTAAAAATGGAAAGAAGAAATACAGATGAAGACAATCGGCATTACCGGCGGAGTGGGCAGCGGGAAATCGGAAATTTTATATTATATCAGAGGTCATTATCCCTGCGAGATCGTTCTGGCGGATGATCTGGCAAAGGAACTGCAGGAACCGGGGGCGTTATGCTATACGGCTTTGGTGGAACTTTTAGGGGCGGATGTTGTCGGGGAGGACGGCAGGATACGGAAAGCGGCGATGGCGGATAAAATATTCGGAAACAGTGCGCTGCTTGAAAAAATAAACGCTTTGATCCATCCGGCGGTTGTCGCGGAAATTCTGCGCCGGAGAGACCTGGCGGAAAAAAATGAAAAAATAAAACTGTTTTTTGTGGAAGCGGCATTGCTAATTGAGAACGGATTCGATAAAATATGTGATGAGATGTGGTATATTTATGCAGAGGAGGGCATCCGGCGGGCGCGCCTTAAAGCATCCCGCGGATACAGTGAAGAGAAGATAACCGCCATAATGGAGAAACAGCTTCCGGAAAGTATATTCCGGAAAACCTGTCAGGTGGTGATCGACAACAGCGCGTCTCTTCCGGAAAGCATCAGACAGATCGATCAGGTATTGGAGGCTTATCAGTGGCAAAAGTGAAAAAGATATCGGGAAAGACGGTTTTCGGGCTGGATATAGGAACCAGAAGTATTGTCGGGACAGTGGGCTATAAAAAGGGCGATGAGTTTTACTGTATCGCCCAGCGGGTCAAAGAGCATGAGACAAGATCCATGCTGGACGGGCAGATCCATGACATCGGGCAGGTGGGGCAGACCATCACGGAAGTGAAGGAGGAACTGGAAGAGGCTGTTGGAATGGAGCTTACCGAAGTCTGCATTGCTGCGGCAGGGCGTGTCCTTCGGACAGCTACGGTACACAGTGACCTGGAGTTTTCGGAAAGCAGAGAAGTGACTGTGGAGGATGTCTACAACCTGAAATCCATGGCGATCGAGAAGGCCTACGAGGAATTTACTTCGGAGGAGGATGCCGCCATGTCCTTTTACTGTGTGGGAAATTCCGTGATCCGTTATTATATGAATAACTATCCCATCGGCAATCCCGAGGGGCACAAGGCGTCCGTGATCGGCGCAGACCTGATCGCCACCTTTTTGCCGGAGGATGTTATCGACGGGCTTTATAAAGCGGTGGAGATCGCAGGACTCCGGGTGGCAAGCCTGACGCTGGAGCCTATCGCCGCGATCCAGGTCGCCATTCCGAAGAATTACAGGATGCTGAACCTGGCGCTTGTGGATGTGGGAGCGGGGACTTCCGATATCTGCATCACGAATGACGGCAGTATCATTGCCTACGGTATGATCCCGCTGGCAGGGGATTCCCTGACGGAAGTGATCGCGAAGGAATGCCTTGTGGATTTCGCGGGAGCGGAAGCGATCAAGAAGCAGATCGGCGAAAAGGAAGAGGTGGAGTACGAAGATATTATGGGGCTTCCCCAGACCATGAAAAGCGCGGACCTGCTTCATGTGCTTGAGCCTTATATCAACAGGCTGGCGGACGAGGCGGCGGAAAAAATACTGGAACTGAACGGAGACAAGCCTGTCAGCGCCGTGTTTGTAGTCGGCGGCGGCGGGAAGATACCCGGTTATACGGATAAACTGGCGGAAAAGATCGGTATTCAGAGCCAGCGTTCTGCGCTCCGGGGAAAAGAAGTGATGGGGAATATCATTTTTTCGGAAGAGGTCGAAAAGGATTCCACACTTGTGACACCCCTCGGGATCTGTCTGAATTATTATGAACAGAACAATAATTTTATTGTTGTGACATTTAACGAGAAAAGGATCAAGCTGTATGATAATGATAAGCTTTCCGTGGTGGATGCAGCCATGCAGGCGGATTTTTCCAATGAACTGCTGTTTCCGCGCCGCGGGAAGGAGCTTCGTTTTACGGTGAATAAGAAGGCAAGGACTGTAAAGGGACAGCTCGGAGAGGCGGCAGTTATCAGGATCGGCGGGCGGGAAGCCAACATTTATGCGCCGATCCATGAAAATGACGTGATCCGGGTAAAGGAATCCACGGAAGGGGCGCCGGGCAGCATGGTGATCGGTTCCCTGCCGGAATTTCGGGATATCATATCGGTTCAGGTGCAGGAAAAACGTCTGGATGTGCCGAAATATGCCCGGGTGAACGGTTCCTATCAGCTGGCATCCTACAGCATTCAGCAGGGAGACGATATTGAAGTGCTGGATTACTGTACGGTGGGACAGCTTCTTGAGTTTATGGATATTCTGCTGCCGGAGGATAAGGTGATTCTGGTAAACCATAAGCCGGCGGACCGGGAGACAAGGGTTTATGAGAATTATCTGGTAAGTTTTGCGGAGAAATCCGAACTCGAGGCGGCGGAGGCGGAAAAACTCCGGGCGCTGAGAGAGGCGGAAGAGGAAAGACGCCGGAATCTGTATGAGAGGGCAGGTGTGCAGGATTTTTATGAGGACGTGGAACCGGAGAAGGAAGAGGATGAAGAAGAGAAGGAAGCGGATACCGCTGCGACGGAACCCGTAAAAGAACCTCTTTCCATTTCCATTACCGTCATGGTGAACGGCGCGCCGGTGATACTTACCGGAAAGCGGGAGTATGTTTTTGTAGACGTATTCAACTTTATAGATTTTGATCTTTCCACCGCGAAGGGAGTCCTTGTGACGACAGTGAACGGCGCGGCGGCACAGTATATGCAGCCTTTAAAGGCCGGGGATGTGCTGGAGATATACTGGAAATAGGGAAATTCTGAGAATGTGACAGAAAAGATGAGAAAGGACGGCGTGCACTGCAGTGGTGTATGCGGAACTGGAAAAACAGTGTGCACTGCAGTGGTGCATGCGGAACTGGAATAGGAAAACAAATGAGAATGTGCAGTATTGCCAGCGGGAGCAGCGGCAATTGTATTTACGCCGGATCTGATACCACCCATATTCTGATCGATACGGGTATCAGTAAAAAGCGGACGGAGGAAGGGCTTGCGGGGCTGGAGTTGTCTCTGCGGGATATAGACGGTATTTTTATCACCCATGAACATGCGGACCATATACAGGGGCTGGGCGTGATTTCGCGGAAGTATCAGATACCTGTTTATTGTACCGAGGGGACAAAGCGGGCGATATTATCAGACAAACGGATAGGGGACATGGATGAGGCGCTGTTTCAGACGGTGCGGCCGGATCAGAAATATTCGGTAAAGGATATGGTCATTACGCCGATCAGGATCAGCCATGATGCGGCGGAGCCGACGGCTTTTAAAATCAGCCACGGGAGACAAAGAGGCGCCGTGGTGACGGATCTGGGCGTCTACAACGATTATATCGTGGAACATTTAAAGGATCTGGATATTTTATATCTGGAAGCCAATCATGATGTGAATATGCTGCAGGTTGGGCCATATCCTTATCCCTTGAAGCAGAGGATACTGGGGGAGCGGGGGCATCTTTCCAACGAAGCTTCGGGGCAGCTTCTCTGCAGGATTTTACATGATCACATAAAGGCGATTGTGCTTTCCCATTTAAGCAAGGAAAACAACCTGCCGGAGCTTGCCTATGAGACGGTGCGGACGGAAGTGACGATGTCGGAACTGCCCTATAAGGGCGGAGATTTTCCTCTGTATGTGGCAAAAAGGAGCGAACTTTCGGAGGTAATCTGTATTTCATAACGGGAAGGGCAGCTGAATCCCGAAATATTACAAAGGAAAAAAGATGAATCTCGAGACAGAATTAAAAGAAAAACTGGTATGTCTGGCGGAGTGCCGGATCGATCCGGAAACCTGGAGTGATTGGTGGAAAGTTCATGCCGGAGAAGTTAAAAAAATGGTTTCCTGCAGCGATTTCAGATATTTGGATCGTGTGCCTGGCCGGTATGGATCATATAGCTATATGGTAAAATGCCAGCAGGGGGCGGAAAGATATCTGACGAAGGCAGAGATACCTTTTTGTCATTCGGATATTTATTCCAGGAGAGCGGATGAGGAATGCAGGCTTTATAACGAAGAGTTGGAACAGAAGCGCATTGCGGAGCAGGAGGAAGAGCAGAAGCGGCAGGAAATGAAAAGGCGTGAGATAGAAAAACTTTCCGGCTGTCACATTTTGGTCGGCGGTAAGTCTACAGGGATCAGGACACTGCCGCTTGGCGCGGAGAATGCGGAGATTATAAAGCTGCTGATTGAATGGACAGAACTTCTGGCAAAAGAAAAGTACAGGGAAGCGTTTGAAATGTTCCAGCATTACAATCATGAACTGGATTGGACGCCGGAACTGCTGGAATCCGCCGTGTACGGTTATGGATGCCCGGGCTATACGAGAGAGGAAGCAGAAAGGGAGTTTGGCTCAAGCGACTATAAAATAACTTCGCTTCTGGAAAATCCCGAGAAGGATGAAATTTTGATGCAGATTGATATCGAGTATGGTATTTTATCAGAGAAGGATGCAGAGATGCGATGCCTTACTGGGACGGATTATGAGAATATCATAGGGGACATCCATTATTCTGATGTGCCGTTAAACGGTGAGCGGAGTGATCTGACAGCAATATTTTATATCAAAAGGGTGGATACGGAAAATATAACGCTGTCTTTTTATGATCTGCATGTTATGTGACGGCGTGTCTGGTGAGGTATTGTGGAATACATAAAATTGTGGTGGAAACATGAATTTGACAACGAACCTGCGATCATTCTTTATGAGGTAGATTCAGGTAATGAGCGGCTGGCGGTCAGATCTGTTGATATTTATAAAGACGGAAGCACTAAAAATATAAATGATCTTTATGAAGAAGCCATAGAGATAACGCCGATTCCTACAGTGGAAGAGTTTAATGCCCATATATGGGGAGAGGAATTTCTGGCATCTCCGATAAGCAGGCAGGAGTTTGAAAAAATATGGGAGGATCATTTTTACCGGGAGGAACAAAAGCAGGAAAATGGCGGAATGTAAGGAGTGATAGAAATGTCAGGTGTACAGATTTATCAGAGGATAAAATATAATATATTAACTATAAAGTAATAAGTAAAACAGAGCAAAAGCGAGGAGAAATATTATGAAAAAGACGATCATTACGGTGGTAGGAAAAGACACTGTTGGTATTATCGCGAAGGTTTGTACCTATCTGGCGGAAAACGGAATCAATATTCTGGATATTTCCCAGACCATCGTGCAGGGATATTTTAATATGATGATGATAGTGGATACCGCCAAAGCTTCCAAGAGATCGGCGGAAATCTCAGAGGAATTGAAGGAACTTGGCGTGGAGATCGGCGTAGTCATCAAATGCCAGAAGGAAGAGATTTTCGATATGATGCACAGGATCTGAGAATAAATAACAGCGGCATATACGGCAGGACCGCTGCAGAAGCGGAATGATGAAAGGAATTTCGGGATATGATCAATTTTTTTGAAGTGGCAGAAACCAATGAAATGATAGATAAAGAAAATCTGGATGTCCGCACGATCACGCTGGGCATCTCTCTTTTGGACTGTATCGACGCAGATCTGGAGAAATGTAAGGAAAAGATCTATCAGAAGATCAAAAAGGCAGCCGGTAATCTGGTGGCGACCGGGGAAGAGATTTCGAGAGAATTCGGAATCCCGATCGTGAATAAAAGGATATCCCTCACGCCGATCGCACTGGCAGGAGGCGCCTGCTGCCGGACGCCGGAGGATTTTGTATCCATAGCGAAGGTGCTGGATCAGGCGGCGCATGAGGTCGGCGTAAACTTTATCGGCGGTTATTCCGCCCTTGTGGCAAAAGGGATGACAAAAGCGGATCAACTCCTGATGGAATCCATCCCCGAAGCGCTTGCCTGTACGGAACGGGTGTGCAGCAGCGTCAATCTGGGTTCCACCCGCACCGGCATCAATATGGATGCGGTGCGGATGATGGGCGGTATCATCAAAAAAGCCGCGGAACTGACGAAAGAGAGAGATTCCATGGGCTGTACGAAGCTGGTGGTATTCTGCAACGCGCCGGATGACAATCCGTTTATGGCTGGAGCGTTTCACGGTGTGACGGAGGCGGACCAGATCATAAATGTCGGTGTAAGCGGCCCCGGCGTTGTAAAGACTGCACTGGAAAAAGTGCGGGGCGAGAACTTTGAAGTGCTCTGTGAGACGATCAAAAAGACAGCCTTTAAAGTGACGAGAGTGGGACAGCTTGTGGCAAAGGAGGCATCGAGACGTATGCAGGTGCCTTTCGGCATTGTGGATCTGTCGCTGGCTCCTACACCGGCTATCGGGGATTCTGTGGCGGATATTCTCTGCGAGATCGGTCTGGAGAGAGCGGGAGCACCGGGGACGACGGCTGCCCTTGCACTGCTCAATGATCAGGTGAAAAAGGGCGGTGTGATGGCTTCCTCTTATGTGGGCGGTCTTTCCGGTGCTTTTATCCCGGTCAGTGAGGATCAGGGGATGATCGATGCGGTGCAGGCGGGAGCGCTGACGCTGGAAAAACTGGAAGCAATGACCTGTGTCTGTTCCGTGGGGCTGGATATGATCGCTGTTCCGGGCGATACAAAGGAAACGACCATTGCAGGTATTATTGCGGATGAGATGGCAATCGGCATGATAAACCAGAAGACCACCGCGGTCAGGATCATTCCGGTGATCGGTAAAGGGGTCGGAGAGAATGTGGAGTTCGGCGGGCTGCTCGGGCATGCACCGATCATGCCGGTAAATTCCTTCGGGTGTGATCGTTTTGTGAACAGAGGCGGCAGGATACCTGCGCCGATCCACAGTTTTAAAAATTAACGGGATTTTTAGGATGTGAGCGGGAAAAATAATTAAACCGGATAAGTACGCTCAATATAACCTGATTGATAAAATAAATGAAGCTGGAAACCGGAGAACTTTATGGGATCAGGCAACACCAAGCCGACCGCCGAGAGGAAAACGCTCAATCAGCGGTATCTTGCATTGAAAGAGGAAGTGAAAGAAGCGGAGAAAATCAGAAAGAGCGTTTACGGTACTTGCGGCAGGAACAGCGGGAACAGCAAACCCGCAGAAAACAGGATATGGAGCGGTAACAGACAGGGCGGCGGGATAGTCAATGCCTATCACCACCGCCCTGTTTTTGTTTTTTATCAGCCCGACAAATTGAAATCTGTCAACTCATCTTATTAAAAATAACCGTTTGTTCTTTTATTGATATTTTTCCTACTTGATAGCCGTACTCTGTAAGTTCCTTTTTGTATTTTAGAAAAGAGTGGTCTATCGGTATCCCTGCAATATTCTGTATTTCTTCAAAACTCAATTTAAAAGACTGACTTCCGTTATTTTTCACGTATTCCCATAAAGCGCCGTATTTGCCCATTGTGTTTTGCTCCTTTTAAATCCCGGTTTACCAGTTTGTACCGGGGAGAATTATACCATAGCCAATTACGAAAAACAATCCCCGTTCTATGTCCGTTCCGACTATCCGGACCGTCTGCACTGCTTCGGCGGCTATTGGTAGGTTTTGCGGTGGTGAGAGATATTTAACTCTCTTTTCGGAATTGTGTACCTATAGAAAATGAGCTTATAAACAGATATTGCAAGCAGTAGACATATATTTTATAATCAAATAAATAAATCGGGATTGATAGGAGGCACTGTGCATGAGAAAAATATTAGAAATCCCCCCAATAAATGAAAATGACATAGACAAGGTTTCAAAAGTAATTGATATTATCGCAAATAATTTAGACAAGGATTGTACAAACCAATTGAATGAATTACAAAGTCTGACCGGGAAGTCCCATTCGGTAGAAGAATTTGCGGAGTATTGGGGGTGGACTGATTTGGATAGTCTGGTAAGAATCACATTAATGCCAGAACCGCCATGTGTGAGCGATTTGGACAGATCAGAATTAGAAATAATCATAGGAATTATAAAGGAAGCTTTTCTATCTGGGGAGGACGATAAAGGAGAATATTACATCGAATTACTGCAAAAATCCATGTCAGTACCAGATGTAATGGACTGCATAATATCAGGTCAGGATGTGAAAGCTATCGCGGACAAAATATTATCGGCTAAAAATAATGTAATTTTTTTGTAGAGGAGAGTAAGATAACTCCAAGTTTTAAGCAATGGGAACACATTTCCGAAAAGGGAGATATTTAAAAACAAAATACAACAATTATTAAATTCCTTGAAATATATGAAATTTCAATTCCGGTTTGAAAAGTTGTCGGGTGGGTGTAAATCAGTGATCCTGTGTGAAATATGCATTGTTCTTCAAATTTTAAGCAGTAGGTACTAATAAATCCATAGACAGAAGGAAAAAATATAAGGCAGCAAGTGCCGGATGCAGAAATGTGTCCGGTATTTATGTGTTCGTAAACCGAAACAGAGAGAATGCACTTGACAGAATGGGTTTTAATTGTTATATTTAAATCGTAAGTAGTAAGTAATAAGTGATAAGTGATAAGTGATAAGTGATAAGTGATAAGTGATAAGTGATAAGTGATAAGTGATGAGTGATAAGCGGTGAGTGATAAGCAGTAAGCGGAAAACTCAAATAGATATATCATGAGTAATGAGCAGAAGAGGGGGAGCGAAAGGCAATAAGATCAGCAAAGAACAAAACTGTAAGTCACAAAAAGAAAGCAGGAAAACAAGAAAGCAAAAAACGAAAAATGATTGAAATATTCAATCCGCAGGTTTGTGTCCGCGCGGCATTCGCGAACCTGTGATCAGACTTCGAAGCAGTAGACCGGGTCAAAAGCCGCGCAGAAAAGAGGGAAATGATGAAAAAAGAGTATACTTTATCTCAGCAGTTTGCGGCAGTCAGTCTGGACGGCCTTTCCTGTAACCACCATTCAACGGCGAAATATGCGGCGGCGCGCGGTATCGCGGCGGCAAAATTTCTGGAAGAGTTACTGCTCAGGGAGGAAGATATGCCTGCGGGGCAGACTTTTCAGAAGAAACTGGAGGAAGGAATCGCGGCGGTAAAATGCATGAAAAAGAAAGAGATGGATGCGGTGGAAAAGGAGACGGCGGATATGCTGCTTGTCGATGGCGGGATGGAGATCGTGCCGGACCTGTTGGGCTGTGATATGAATTATGATACAGCCGGTGTCTCAATGAAGTCATACCGCAGCGACAGGGAGGTATATCTGTCTGTTGTGGAGAGCGTGCGTGCCGAAATACTGGAAGATGGCCCGGTGACAATGGAATGTGTCTGCCTTTTGTGGCTGATCCGGGAGAGCGGGTGTATGCATGATATTTTTTCGGTGCGGGAGCAGGAACAGATTCAGGAGAGAATGATGGCGCTCTGTGTGAAAGAAGACCAGAAGAGAATGGTGGCACTCTGCGCAAAAGAAGATCAGGACAGGGAAAATACGGCGGCGGAAGATGGCGGAGAATACAGCGGGCAGGAATTGACAGAGGCGGATTATATCAGTATGATATGGAAGCAGGAGTTCCATAAAAGCAGTGAACAGATGATAAAATCCGTCCTGAAAGGAAAGAGGGCCCTTTTTAAAAATCCGTATCTGGAAGGCATCAATCTGCTGTTTCCCTTTTTAGACAGGCGGCAGGCGATTTTTGTGGACTTTGTGGTATTCGGGACAAAGGTGAAAGACAGACGGCAGGCTATGATAGATTATCTGTCGGAGCGAGGGCACCTGGTGGAGGAAATAAAAAACGGGACTGAGACGCTTCTGCGGATAGATAATGCCTGTTACCGCGTCTGGCCGAAGACGGTACAGGTGTGGAAGGTTCCGGTTCAGGGAGCCAGCCTGGTTCCCGTTTATCGATAGAAAGAGAAACGCTATGTCAAGACAAAGAACAATGGAGAAAATTCTCGCATCCGAGTATGTGACGATCGGGGAACTGGCGAGGCTGACAGGCTGCAGGTACAGTACGCTGAAGTTTTACACGGAAGAAGGCATGCTGCCCTTTGAGCAGGCGGAACAGAATCTGACAAGAAGGTACCGGCAGAGCGAGAGCGTGAAGCGGGTGGAATGGATACGTGCCCAGCGGGAGACGGGAAAGACCATACCTGAGATCAGAAAGATGTTGGAAGCCGGTCTGTAATGGTTACAGAAGAACTATATGCTGTTGATATTCGCTTCCGGGCTGACCGCCGGGCAGAGCCGCCCGGTACAGTTCGGAAGCTTTTATTGTCTGCCTAAGCTGAAAAAGCGCTGCGGGCGACAGATAGGAGGGGGCGTCCGCCAGCTTGGAGACAAGAGGGATGGATGCATTTTTTTTGAGCAGGGAAAGAAGGGGCTTCGCCTCTTTGCGAAAACCCAGTATCCGGGCAAAAAGAGCAAGTCCCAGTTTTTTTTCCGAAGAGACGGTATCCTCTGTCAGATGCAGCAGGATATGCAGAAGTGCCCGGCTGATTCCGGTGGAAGTCAGATGCCTGGCTTTCAGGACGGCGCAGAGTTCTGCAACGGAAGAACATTGCCCGAAAAGACGAAGCAGCCGTCCGGAGAATTCCGGCGTGACATCCTGATAACGGGAAAGCATTTCGGCATCGGCGTACTGCAGCGTATGATACAGCGGCAGAAAGAAATCCTCAAAGGTTACATACTGCCTTTGCCGCAGAGCGTCCAGATAAAGGGCGCGGCAGGCGGCGGGAACGTAATCTTTGAGCAGCGCATCTGTTTTTTCCGGAGAGGAGAGAAACGCGTTCCGCAGTCCCGAAGCGGAGGCATATGCAGGAGCGGATGCGGAACCGGAAAGATTTATCGTTTCATGATATCCGGCGCCGCTCCGTTTCAGGGTGACGGGTATCATGGAAGAGTGCAGCCGGTGCAGGGCTTTCATATATTCGGTGCCGAGAATATTGTTTGGGGCATCCAGAAGGGAGAGGACGCCGGAAATTTCATCCGGCGACAGAGAGATATCACTGTGCTGCACAGGTTCCTGCGCCAGAGTATTATCGTCGGAAAATGTATTCCGTGCCGCGTCCTTTGAGAGAAAAGCCGATAACGCTTCATATCTGGCTTTCGGGAAGTTCATACCCTTTTTCAGAAAATCCTGCAGCAAATGCCGATAGGGCGCAGGCTCTTCGGAGAGCAGCGCCCCGGCAAGCTGAAAAGTACGGATATCTCCGCTCTCGCTGCCGAATCCGAGATGGGTAACGCAATGCAGCCGATCGAGCAGGGAAACTGCGCCGAGTGCAAAATATTCCGCGCTGCCCGTGGAAACGGAAAGAGGAAGTTCTAACACAAGATCGGCTCCGCATAAAAGGGCGGCTCTTGTGCGGAGATATTTTGAAAAAAAGGCAGGTTCCCCCCTTTGCACATAATCTCCGCTCATCACCACAACACAAAATGCCGCACCGGTTTCCAGACGCAGCCGGCGGATCAGATAGGCGTGTCCCGTATGAAGCGGATTAAATTCCGCAATAATTCCCAAAATATTCATGAGCTCTTATATTCCTTTGTTTTTGCGCTGCCTGAAGGCGCTTTGTTTACATAAATATTATGTCAATATATCCTGATGAAATATATCAGTTAGTTTTTGGCGACATTTGATGATTTGATTTCTTATATTTTCTGATGGCTGATTATGTTATATTTACATAATGTTATGCGGACATGCCCTGCTTCAGCATATCGATCAGTTCCCTTCTTGAATCTTCAGTCCGCTTGTCCGTGATGCCTTCCAGTATATTTTTCACTAATATTTTTGTATCTTCCGTTGTATCTGTCAGACTGTCTTTCAATCTTTGGAAATATTTTTTCTTTAACAGGGTTCTCACGATTGCCTCAGAGCCGCAATGATATCCTTTTTCCGGTATATCATGCAGATGTTCCAACAGAATGCGGATACCGTCGGGTTTTTGTGCGGCTGCCGCATAAATCGAAGCCTCACACAGATATTCCATCGCCGTTGAAGTGCCGGGAGGGGAAGGAACCTTCACGCTGTCATCAAACAGTCGAAATACTTCTTTTAAGAGCGATAGATCCTTTATGCGCCAGGGCTGTGAGAAAGCCGCTGCATAGATCTGAAAATCTTCCGAGAAATTTTTGGCTTCCCCGTGATAGTTTTGCAGGGCATTTCCGTAAAATACATTTTGTAAAAAAGAAAGCTGTTCTGTAAATGACCGGTCGGTAAATGCCCTGACTTTGGGGCTTCGGTACCATTCCTTTACCTCGTCTGCCCGGTTTATTGTAAATGTGCCGCAGCGTTCACCGGAAAAGACAAAGTTTTCTTTCGATTCATACATATCCTTACCGATATAGATCGGAGTGCTGTATTTGATTTTCACACAATTTCGTTTTACTTCCCGCACAATTTTTTTGAAGAGCATACCGGAGAATTCGGTTTCAAGATTTCTGGCAATATGCACATAATAATCAAAGGTCAGATCCTCATGTTTCCGCATGCCCTTCAGCATGACGCTGTTTTTGTTTTCCGGATAGATAACACGGTATCTTTCGATATCATCCCTGTCTTTTAAAGCCTGCCGGTATCTGACCATGGCCTGATTTTTCGGCGTGATCAGATAGAACGGCTGGATAAGATGGGCGGCATGGCAGTCATCCGCGATCTCGTTAATGGTGTCGAATTCCATTTTGGGCATTTCGCTTTTACAGGCTTCTTTGTCTGCCTGTGTTGCGCAGTATTTGATATCGTATTCCTGCTCCACCGCAGCAAAAATAATGCACAGGTCTTTTTTTGACGCAAAAAAGTAAATAGTATCGATCATGGGCATGTCTCCTCTACAATGCAGCCGGATCGGGACGCGCGGCGCCTGTTTTCAGCTTTTCCTTCAATCCGGTTCATTATAAACGATTTCAGACAGAAATACAATGTGACAGTCCACCGAAGAAGGAACAGTGTTATTTTTCGGTTACTATTCACGGCCCTGGAGCCGCTCATAGTAACGATTCGGGGCGATATCGAAAGTTTTGCTGCGGGGGAATCGCTCCGAATTTGAATCATGTTCTCACGGAACTGTTATAATACAATGCGGAAAAAGGGGCGGAACCCTTTTCTTTTTTACGAAATGTGGTACAATATCACGTAGACAAAGAGCAGTGCCTGTACTTTCCGGCACAAGGTATAACAGGTACGTGAAGGGATAAACAGTGTTTTTGGTGCCGGGCGCTGCGAAGCAGAGGGAGATCGAAGGAGACAACATGGGTAAGATTCGTGACAGTCAGAAAAAAATAGCGGTCATCAATGATCTGTCCGGTTTCGGCAGGTGTTCCATCGCAGTGGAACTGCCGATTATTTCTGCGATGAAGATACAGTGCTGTTTTGTGCCGACTGCTGTTTTTTCCAATCATACAGGTTTTCAATCTTTCTTTTTGGAAGATTTTACAGATAAAATGCGGTCCTATATGGATGAGTGGAGAAAGCTGGAACTTCATTTTCAGGGTATCTGCACGGGGTTTTTGGGTTCCCCGCAGCAGATCGCTATCGTGACGGATTTTTTAAAAGATTTCAAGGAAAAAGATACGATCGTGATCGTGGACCCTGTGATGGGCGATTACGGGAAGATGTATCCCACTTATTCTATGGAAACCTGTCTGAAGATGCGGGAGTTGATCCCGCTGGCGGACATCATCACGCCGAATCTGACGGAAGCCTGTATTTTGACGGGCATTCCCTACGAAGAAAAGTGGAGCAGGAAAAAACTTTTGTGGCTGGCGGAGACGCTTTCTGCAATGGGACCGGAGAAAGTGGTAATCACAGGGATTATTCAGGGAGAATTTATTGCGAATTATTGTTATGAAAAGGGGGCGGAGCCACGCATTTTCCGTACCATCAAAGCGGGCACCCAGAGAAGCGGTACAGGCGATATCTTTGCTTCGATCATAGCGGCGGATGCGGTGAACGGCACAGCCTTTGAGCAGTCGGTAAGGAAAGCAGGCAGATTTATCAAGAAATGCATATTAAAATCCATCGAAATGGGCATACCTCTTACGGACGGCGTTTGCTTTGAAGAATTTCTGCATACATTGAAGTGATGTGTGCTGGAGGGAGACTTACGGAACTGGAATCAGTAAGTGTCCGGACAGCACCCGGAGAATTTACGGACACAGGTGGCCGGAAATTACTCCGCTGTGAAAGGTGCTGGAGGGAGACTTACGGAACTGGAATCAGTAAGTGTCCGGACAGCACCCGGAGAATTTACGGACACAGGTGGCCGGAAATTACTCCGCCGTGAAAGGTGCTGGAGGGAGACTTACGGAACTGGAATCAGTAAGTGTCCGGACAGCGCCCGGAGAATTTACGGACACAGGTGGCCGGAAATTACTCCGCCGTGAAAGGTGCTGGAGGGAGACTTACGGAACTGGAATAGGAGAACAGAATTATGGCAATGGAAATTTTATATGAAGTACATCGGAATCTATATGTAAATCTGACCAACAGATGCAGTTGTGCCTGTACATTCTGTCTGCGGCAGGACAGGGATCAGATGGGAAAGTCAGGAAGTCTCTGGCTGGATCATGAGCCGACGGCAGAAGAGGTGAAAGCAGAGTTTTCAAAGTTCCGCAGGGAAGACTACGGGGAAGTGGTGTTCTGCGGTTTCGGGGAGCCGACGGAGGCTTTTGAGGTATTGAAAGAGACAGCAGCTTTCGTAAAAAAAGAGTGGAAATGTCCGGTACGCATCAACACCAACGGGCAGGGGTCCCTGATCAACGGCAGGGATATCGCGCCGGAACTGGAGGGACTGGTCGATACGGTCTCCATCAGCTTAAACCATCCCGATCCGGAAAAATATCAAAAGATCGTCCGCAGCAGGTTCGGCATCGAAGGATATAAGGGAATGCTCGATTTTGCGAGGGAATGTACAAAATATGTACCGAGCGTGGTGATGACAACGGTGGAGACAACGATCACAAAAGAGGAAGAAAAACGGTGCAGAAAAATCTGTGAAGAACTGGGTGTTGCCTATCGGATCAGGGAGTGGGAAGGCCAGAGCTGATAAACGGATAGTAAGTGGCGGGGGCGAAGAATGGATGGATTACAGGAGTTACTGCAAAATGACATATTGTGGGCGGGAATATTAAGCTGGTTTACGGCGCAGGTCGTAAAAACAATCCTATATGCCGTGCTCAATAAAACGCTGGATTTTACAAGGCTGGTGGGAGACGGCGGGATGCCGAGCGCCCATTCCGCGACGGTGACGGCGGTGGCGGCGATGACAGGACTTTCCTGCGGCTTCGGCTCTCCGCTCTTTGCTGTGGCGTGTATTGTGGCGATCATCGTGATGCACGATGCCATGGGCGTGCGGCTGGAAACCGGTAAACAGGCGAAACTGCTCAATGAGATGGTGGCGCTCTTTGAAGCACTGGGACAGCCGAAACTGAGCATGGAAAAGAGGTTAAAAGAATTTGTGGGACATACGCCGTCTCAGGTGATTGCGGGGATGCTTCTGGGAATCGCGGTGGCGGTAATCTATTTTTATGTGTTCTTGTAAAATGCGGAGAAACACATTATAATAGTACAAGAATAATTTTTTCAGAGAGAGAGGTATTTCATTATGAAGTATACGTTTGAAAAGGAAATTGAAAAAGGGGAAAACGGCGCCATTATCGATATTCCGTTTAATGTATGGGAAATCTGTAAAAGGGAAGGCGAGGTGCCGGCAAAGGTCAGAGTGGGGGAAACGCTGTTTGTCTGTAACTTAGAGCCCAAGAAAAACGGCTATTACAATATTCCGGTACAGCCCGAGATCATGGAAAAACTTACCTATGGAGAGAAGTACAGGATTTCTTTCCGCATCACGAAAAACAGCGTGGGTGACAGCCCCTACAGCACATCCAACCCGATCCGGAAGATCGATCATATCGACTGTCTGATCCAGCCCCATGACGGTCTCTGCGGACAGGCGTGTATCGCGATGCTTGCGGGCATCACACTGGATGAGGCGATCAATGTGATGCACTGTAACGAATGGCAGGCAACTATCGCAAAGATCATCGATACGCTGAATTATTTCGGGCTGGAACATTCCGAAGAGATTTTTTATACCTGCGGGGAACCGGATGTGACACTGCCGAAATGCGCGATCATTCTGGAAAAGATGGGACGATTCAGTCATTATCTGGTGGCTTTTGACGGAAAATATTACGATTCCAATCTGGGTGTGCTGGATCGCTATGATATGACAAAGATGAAAGGATATCTTGAAGTTTTAGTATGAACAGATTTGTGATAAGGCAGTCGCTCCTGCTTCTGTTGACCGCCACGATCTGGGGGGTGGCGTTTGTCTCCCAGAGCGTGGGCATGGATTATGTGGGGCCCTTTACCTTTAACGCGGCAAGGAGCCTGATCGGAGCGGCAGTGCTTGTTCCCTGTATCGCCCTGTTAAAAAAAATACAGAAGAAAGAAGAGGGGCCGGAAGAAGTACATCAAAAAGAAGACAAGAGGACATTGCTGCGCGGCGGTATCTGCTGCGGCGTGATCTTGGCTGTGGCAAGTTCGTTTCAGCAGTTCGGGCTGCTTTATACGACCGTCGGAAAAGCCGGTTTTATTACGGCAATGTATATCATACTGGTTCCCCTTCTGGGGATTTTTGCAGGAAAGAAAGTGGGACTGCGGATCGGCATCAGCGTGGTGATTGCCGTGGCGGGGCTGTATCTGCTGTGCATGACAGAGAGCCTCAGACTGGAAGCCGGGGATATTCTGGTGCTGCTGTGCGCCGTTGTCTTTTCGTTCCACATCATGGTGATCGATCATTTTTCGCCGCTGGTGGACGGAGTGAAGATGTCCTGTATCCAGTTTCTGACCTGCGGTATTCTGTGCGGTATCTGTATGTTTTTATTTGAGGCGCCGAAGCTGTCTATGATCCTCGCGGCATGGAAACCTGTGCTGTATGCGGGAGTGATGTCCTGCGGCGTGGCATATACGCTTCAGATCGTGGGACAAAAGGGCATGAACCCGACGGTGGCGTCGCTGATCATGAGTCTGGAGTCGGTGATCTCCGTGCTGGCAGGCTTTGTTTTGCTGCATGAGGTGCTGAGCCGGAGAGAGTTGTTTGGCTGTGTATTGATGTTTGCGGCGATCATACTGGCGCAGCTTCCGGAGAGGAAGAGGGCTGAAAACTGACCGGGCCTTAGAAATACGAAGGAGATATTGCCGGTCTGATAAGCGAAAACACAGAGAAAAGAAAGTAAGTACAATGATGATGGATTTTGGAAAAGATGCCGGTGCGGGTAGGACGCTGCCGGCGGCTTTCGTGGAAGAAATGAAGGAACTTTTTAAGACATTGCCGGGAGTTTCGGTATCGGAACTTCCGGCTTTTTTGGAGAGCCTTGCGGCGGAGCGCAGTTATGGCCTCAGGAGGAATCCGCTGAAATACACGAAAGAGGAATTTGAAGAAAAGATGCCCTATGCGCTGGAAAAAATTTCCTGGGCGGGGGAAGGGTATTTTTACCGGAAAGAGGAACAGCCCGGCAGAAGCCCTTATCATGAGGCGGGAGCTTTTTATATTCAGGAGCCCAGCGCCATGATAGCGGTGGAACTGCTCGGAGCCGGGCAGGGGGAGTATATTGCGGATCTCTGTGCGGCGCCGGGGGGAAAGAGTACCCAGATCGCCGGCAGGATGCAGGGAGAAGGCATTCTTGTCTGCAATGAATATGTGCCCGCGAGGGCGGAGATCCTTGCGCAGAATATGGAACGGATGGGCATTTTGAACTGTGTTATTTTAAAAGAGAGCGTGGATCATATGGCGGAGCGGTTTCCGCTGTTTTTTGACCGGGTGCTGGTGGATGCGCCCTGCTCCGGTTCCGGGATGTTCCGGAAGGAGGAGGAGGCTCTTTTACAGTGGTCGCCGGAAAATGTCAGGATGTGTGCAGAGCGCCAGATGGAGATTCTGGAACATGCGGCGCGGATGGTGCGCCCCGGCGGAGTGCTCGTCTATTCTACCTGTTCGTTTTCGGAGGCGGAGGATGAAGGGGTCATTGAGCGTTTTTTGCAGGAACATAAGGAGTTTGCTTTGGATGAGGCTTCGCTGACAGAGGAGCTTTTGGCGGCGGGAATCTGTCCCGGAAGGTTGCCGGGCACTGTGCGGATGTGGCCGCATAAGCTGCGGGGAGAAGGGCATTTTGCGGCGCGGCTTGTGAAGGCGGGAGAGGGTGTGCTTGGCAGGGATGAGAAACAACAGGCAGGATGCGCAAAAAGCATAACATCAAAAGTTAAGAATGCGCAGAAGGAAAATCAGAATTACTTTCAGGATTTCTGTCAACAATATTTAACGGAAAGCTGTTTTGAAAAATTGGAAGCGGAAGGAAATTTTGTCTGGAAAAAAGAATTTTTATTTTTCATGCCTGCGCTGCTGCCTGATCTTGGCAGTCTGCGGATACAAAGGAGCGGGTTGTATCTGGGGGAAGCAAAAAAAGGCAGGTTTGAGCCTTCCCATACCTGGGCGATGACGCTGAAAAAAGAGGATGTCCGGCAGTGGGTGGAAGTAAAAAACCCGGCGGCTTATCTGCGGGGAGAGACGGCTGACAACGAGGCGGGGCTGAAGGGCTGGGTACTGATGCTGCTGCAGGGAAAGCCTTTGGGCTGGGGGAAGGCCGGAGGCAGTATGGTAAAAAATCATTATCCGAAAGGGCTCAGAATGAACCTTAAGGATTGCGGATGCGGAAGAGCGTTATGAGGAAGGATATCGTAACAGAATATACCATAGAAAATACTGCAGGAGATATTACCCTGTGGCTGCTTTTTCTGGAGGGGATATCCGAAGCGGAGTTTGAGGAAATGTATGCCCTTTGCAGCCGGGAACGGCAGGAGAAGGCAGACGGGATAAAGCCGGATATGAAGCGGAAGCAGTCCATCGGGGCGGGATACCTGTTATCTATGTTAAAGAAGCGGTTTTCCATCGGGGAGGAGCCGGTTATCCTGACAGGCGGAAAGCCTGTTTTTGAGAAAAATGCGCAGGTGCAGTTCAGCATTTCCCACAGTTATGAGGCAGTTCTGCTTGCCTTCGGGAAAAGGCCTTTGGGAGCAGATATTGAATATGTAAAAGAGGCGAATATCAAAATCGCAAAACGCTTTTTTACGGATGAGGAGTACATCCGGATCTCGGAGCAGGAAGAGAAGGCGCAGGGGGATATGTTCTGCAGGATCTGGACCGGAAAGGAAGCGGTGGTGAAAGCGGCAGGCGGCGGTCTGATATTACCTCTTAACGGATTTTCGGTGCTGGAAAAGAATGTGGATCTTCTGGGAAAAAGATATGAACTGTACCGGCGGAAGTTTGAGATAAAAGGCCGGAGCCTTTGGGTTTCCGCGGCACAGTCCGTAACAGATACGGCAGAAGATCAGCCGATGTAATCCCGGTCAAAGGGAGAGGATGCGATATCGAGCAGTTTCTGCATCTGGCGTATGCCTTCTTTCTGGGAAATGATGATAGCGTCCAGAATCGGGATCAGCTGCGGACAGACGGGAAAACGAAGGGCGTTTTCCGACATGCTGACAGCCCCCTGATGATGCGGGATCATCTCACGGATGAAATCATAGGGAATGCGCTCTGTTCTGGGCGCCCTGCGCATTTCCGAAAACATGGTCTGGACAACGGGGCGGAAGACCATCATATACCGCCTCATATCCTGATTGTTGTTTTCGTGTTCACAGCAGCAGAAAAAGGCATTCTTCATATGTTCAATGCTCTTGGTCTGCTCTTCAATGATATTTTTTGCAATGTTGTTCAGCGGAAGGATCAGGTCTTTTTCGTATGTATCACAGCAGTCACAGTTTTTGCCGGACGGCTTTGTAAACTGCAGCAGGTTTTCCGACATGCGGATCGCCGCTTCGTGATGAGGGATCATCTGGCGGATAAACAGGCCGGAGATACTGCCCTTGGGCCTCGGGCGTGTCATTCCCCTGATCATCTCTTGAAGAATCTGGTCAAAACAGGTAAGATAGGAAATGGACGGGTTATTTTGTTCCTGAAAATTTTGCATAAATAGCTGCTCCTTATTCATAACAGAAAAAATACATTTTCTTTTATGATATGCAGCAAAACGGATTTTTGAACCGGTCTGGGCAGAAAAAGAGATTTTGCACGAAAGACGGAGAAGGGCATATGTTGTTATAGCAGACATTTTTAGACGGAGAGATGGAAGATGATGAGTGATTTGCACATGAGCATGGCGGCCGGTATTTTCATACCTTTTCTGGGGACAGCGCTGGGATCTGCCTGTGTCTTTTTTATGAAAAAAGAACTGGGCGATAAGATCCAGCGGATACTTACCGGCTTTGCGGCAGGTGTGATGGTGGCGGCGTCCATCTGGAGCCTTCTGATCCCTGCTATGGAACAGTCCGAGTCCATGGGGAAACTGGCATTTACACCGGCGGCGATCGGCTTTTGGCTGGGTATCCTGTTCCTGCTGTTTCTGGATCGGATCATTCCGCATCTGCACAGAAACAGCAGAGAACCGGAGGGCCCCAGCGCGGGCTTTAAAAATACGACCATGCTGCTGTTTGCGGTGGTGCTGCACAACCTGCCGGAAGGAATGGCTGTGGGAGTGGTCTATGCCGGGCTGAAGATGGGAAATGCCACGGTGTCTGTCAGCGGGGCGCTGGCTCTCTCTATCGGTATTGCCATTCAGAACTTTCCCGAGGGCGCCATTATTTCCATGCCCCTGCGCGCGGGGGGAATGTCAAAGTGGCGGGCTTTTGTATACGGGGTATTGTCAGGTGCGGTGGAGCCTGTGGGGGCGGCGCTCGTTATCATCGCGTCAGGCTTTCTTGTGCCGGCGCTGCCGTATTTTTTGAGTTTTGCGGCGGGCGCCATGATTTACGTTGTGGTGGAGGAACTGATTCCCGAAATGTCTGAGGAACCCCATTCCAATATCGGAACGCTTGCTTTCGCGGCGGGATTTACGGTGATGATGATACTGGATGTGGCGCTTGGGTAGGGGCGCCGGACTGAGACTGGAAATGGAGTTGCGTGACTTACGGAACCGGAGAAACAAAATGCCCGTACAGGGCCCGGAGAATTTACGGAACTGGAATAGGAGAAAAAGATGAAAACAAATGTCAAAAGATACGTGCTGCTGAATGTGCTGCTGCTGTTATTTTCACTGAGCAGTGTCTGCAGTAAACTTGCGGCAAGGGAAGAGTTTATGAGCTTCCGGTTTATTATGATGTATGGCTTTATTGTGCTGCTGCTTGGGATCTATGCCATTTTCTGGCAGCAGATCATTAAAAGCATGCCCCTGACGATGGCGTATGCCAACAGGGCGATCACTGTTTTCTGGGGGATGCTGTGGGGGCTGATCATCTTTCATGAGAAGATCACGCCGGGTAAAGTGGCGGGGGCCGCATTGGTCATCGCCGGAATCATTTTATTTGCGGTATCTGACAGGGAGGGGAAAGCATGAACACATATATGTACGCACTGCTCATATTGGCAGGCACATTTATTGCCGCCATTTCACAGGTAATGTTGAAGATCGAGGCAAATAAGCCTCATAAATCACATTTGCAGGAATACCTGAATCCCCTTGTGATCTTCGCTTATGTCCTGTTTGTGGGGACAACCCTTCTGTCGATACTGGCTTACCGGGGGATCCCGCTTTCCATGGGGCCGATCCTTGAGGCGACCAGTTATATTTACATTACCATATTCGGGGTAAAGATCTTTAAAGAGAAGATGAACAGGGGAAAAGCGGCTGCGCTTGTTCTGATCATATGCGGGATCGTGGTGTATTCTCTGCTGGGATAAAATGACTGTCATGAAAGCAGGGTATCATGGCAGAAGAAATATCAATTATATCGTTGGATATATGAGGAAATTATGAATTGACCGGGAGTGCATTATAATTATTTGCGGATATATTTCTATAAAAATGGAAAGGGATAAGGGATGGGAAAAGAGGAACTGACACCCAGTGAAAGTGAGTGGCAGGTGATGGAAGTGCTGTGGGAGAGCGGGGAAGCGCTGACTTCCTCGGAAGTGATAGGGCGGCTGAAGCCGGAGAACCGTATGAATCCGAAGATGGTGAGAGTATTGATGAACAGACTCTGCCAAAAGGAAATTCTGGCATACCGGGTGGATGAAAAGGACGCCCGCGTCTATCACTATTATCCTCTGAAAACAAGGGAGGAGTGCCAGCGGGAGAAAAGCAGCAGATTCATCGAGAGTTATTTTGCGGGAAATCAGATGGGGGCTGTGGCGGCGCTGATCGGCAGTGCGGAACTGACCAGGGAGGAGTTCCAGGAACTGGAGTGTATTTTGCGGCGCGGTAAAGAGGACAGGAAGAGACAATGACATTGGAAGGATTTACCCGTTTTTTGGAGATCATCAATTATATATGCTGTTATCTGACCGTAAATCTGGGGCGGGGCGTATTCTTTTCTTTTGCGCTGATCCCTGTCCTGATGCTTTTGCGGAAGCTGCCGTGGTTTCAGAACTGCTTCCGGAAGATGATCCTGTGGGGATGCTTTTTATGGATTCCTTTTATTGGCGGACTGAAATTGTTTTATGAGACAAGGTTTGGCGTCAGAGGATTTTTATGGTGGGCAGACCTGAATTACGAACATAACATTATCGGGCAGGCTTATTTTGCGGTGATGCTGTTTTACGGCGGATACCTGTTTTGCCGAAGAGGGAAGATGAGACGCTTCATATCAAAACTGAGAAGGCTGCAGGGGAATGTGTTTATCTGTGAAAACAGGATCACGCCTTTTGCCGCGGGACTGTTTTCGCCTAAGATCATCGTGCCCGGCGTAATGGTACGGCAGTACGGCAGGGAGGATCTGGAGACGATCCTGCTTCATGAAAGAACACATATCAGGCTGGGACATCTGTGGTGCCTTTTTCTATGGGATATACTGCGGGTGCTCCTTTGGCCGAATTTTTTTCTGGCGCTTTGCACAAGTCTGCTGCAGGCGGATCTGGAGGAGGTGTGTGACCGTGTGACGATACAGAGAAGCGGAAGGAATGCCTGTGATTACGGTATGCTGCTGCTCAGATGCGTTCGGCTGTTATGCCCTTTGAAATCCCGGAAACTGGCGGCGGAATCGGCGGCATTTGCAAGAGAGGGCGGCAGAGGCAGGTACAGGGATATCAAGCGCAGGATACAGAAGATCGCTGCTTTCAGAAGGTATAAAACAGGAAATATCATTGTGATACTGTGCATCGGATTTCTGGTGATAGGGAGCGGTTTTCTGGAGATTCATAGACATTCCTACGCCAGATACACGGAGCTGAAAGATGTCACGGTGTTTGACGATACCGGGGTAAATGTGATCCTGAGAGACAGTGACAGGCTGCGGCAGGCAGTGACGTTCGATGAACAGAACGTTTTTGTGGATGTGCAGAAAATGCAGGAACTGCTGGAGGAGAGCGGCAGTGAAACGGAAGGAATCTACATATTATTCGGCGGTTTTATGAAACAGCCCGGCGTGGGCGGCTGCGGGGAGATGGTATATACGGATCTTGCGGAACTGACCGGGGAGCGGATAGAGATCGGGTATGAGAGCAATCTGGATCTGCTTGCGTGGGTCGTGAAGATGTTGTAATGACTTGGATCATAGATGGCTATATTCCCCGCTGCCTGCAGGGTACAGGCTTATATATCGAACAAAGCGAGGCAGGGGACAGATGCTCCGTAACTTTTTTTGTCACACAGGAAGGGCTGTGTTGTCTAATAAAGCAGGAGGTAAAAATCTATGAATAAAAAGACGAATGAAGAATTACAGGCTTTAGTCGATAAGGCCACAGCGGGGGATAAAGAAGCCTTTGAAGCCCTTGTCATGGGTGTGCAGGACATTGTATTTAATTTGTCTCTGCGGATGCTCGGTACATTTGCGGATGCGGAGGATGCAACACAGGATATTCTGCTGAAAATGATCACACATCTATCGTCTTTCAGAGGTGAGAGTTCATTTACAACATGGGTATTCAGCATTGCCGCCAATCATCTGAAAAACTACAAAAAACATATGTTTGCCCACTATCCGTTAAGCTTTGAGTTTTATGGGGATGACATAGAAAACGGAAAAATACGGGATGTGCCGGATCTGACGCAGAATGTGGAAAAGGATATTCTGGCTGAGGAACTGAAAATGTCCTGTACCAATGTGATGCTGCAGTGTCTTGACACGGAAAGCAGATGTATTTTTATTTTGGGGACCATGTTTCAGATCGACAGCCGCATTGCGGGAGATATTCTGGATATGACCCCGGAAGCTTACCGTCAGCGGCTTTCCCGCATACGCAAAAAAATGGCGGACTTTCTTGGCAGGTATTGCGGAGAATACGGCAGCGGCAGATGCAGGTGTATGGACAGGGTGAATTATGCCATACAGAACCATAGAATAAATCCGCAGCAGCTTGATTATACGACAGCCGCAGAAATCCCTGATAAAATAATGCTTGATGTGAAAAATGCCATGGAAGATATTGATGAGCTGTCACAGGATTTCTCGTTCTGTAAGCCTTATCAATCTCCCGAACGCACAAAACGTCTGATACAGGAATTTTTAGATTCTACGCAGTTTTCCGTTATCCGGAATTCGTGAGGGGGGACAGATTATGAATACACAGGCAATAATAGATTATTTATCGGCATTGAGTTCGAATAACAACCGCGAGTGGTATCATGCAAACAAAGAAGATTTCAAAAAAGCAAATGCTGAATTTGAAAGCCTGCTGCAGGCTTTGATGTTGGAGATCGGAAAGTTTGACGGCAGCATTTTACATAACGATCCGAAAGACCTCACCTTTAAGATTGTAAGAGATACCCGTTTCAGCCATGACAAATCACCTTATAATCCCGCGTTTCGTGCCCATATTTCCGCCGGGGGCAAACTGCCTGTCCCTGTTGGATATTATCTTATGATAAAGCCGGACAACCGATCTTTTTTGGGCGGCGGTCTGTTTGCGGATATGTTCAGGGATGCAACGACAATGATACGGGATTATATTGTCAAAAACGGCGAGGAATGGGAAAAGATTATTCATGAGCCGGAATTTGAAAAATATTTCACTGTAAGAGGGACGGCATTAAAGAAGGTTCCGGCAGGGTACGGGAAAGATCATCCGCAGGCGGAATATCTGAAATTTAAGAGCTGGTATCTGGAATATCCGATCAGGGATGAAGAATTGAACGATGCGGAAGCCTTTCCTGCAAGGGCAGCAGAGATCTTCCGGATCATGAAACCTTTTAACGATTATCTGAACAACGCACTTGCAGGTTTTCAGATGCCGGCAAGACAGTAAAATTTATACTTTGAAGCGTTGAGTGGAGCAGATTGAAAAACGGAATGATGTGCTGTGCCTGATATTGTTTTTTTCCTGCGGCAGTTAAAGATTAACAAATGTTATCCGATATAATAAGCAGAAAAGTTCGTGAAAAGCAGCAGACAAAAAAGGAGAGGGCAAACAAATGGGAATCACTGTAAATGCAGGAAAGATACCAATCTTTCAGAGAATACAGCAGAAGGGCTTAAAGAGCAGGGAAGAAAAGGCGGAGCGTCAGCAGAACCGGGACAATCAGGTCGCCGCACTGGAAAAACAGAAGGCGGATCTGAAAAATATGGAGTGCGGTTCTTTAGAGGAGATAGAAGATAAACTGGGACTTTTACATTCCTACGAAGATCAGATCAAAGCGGTGAAGCAGACATATAATAATGAACAGATGCGCCATATTCTGGACGAGGCAAGGGAGAAGGGCGAGAAGATAGCGGAAGAATTAGAGAAGCTTGCTCCTATGACCAAAGAGGAAAGAGAAGAGTTACTGCAGAAAGAGGCGCTTGGCATCGACGAAGATCAGGGCATGCTGTCGGAACTGACGGATGAACTGACGGAGGAATTGACAGAGGAACCGGACAAAGAATTGTCAGAAGAAGCGGCCGGGGAGATAGCAGGGGAAGCCGCAGAAGATGTAATGCAGGAAGCCGCCGGAGAGATAGCAGGAGAAGTAACAGAAGAGGCAGCAGGGGAAGCCGCAGAAGATGTAATGCGGGAAACTGCCGAAGAACCGGCAGAAGGAACAGCAGGCGAAACGGCTGTGGAAATACCAAAGGAAGCCTCTGTGGAGACGGCAGAGAAAGCGGCGGAAAAACTTCCTCAAAGAGAATCAGAAAAGCTGGCAGAGCAGCATCATTTGGAAATGCAGGAACAGGCAAAAGAAAAGGAGAAGGCCGTTTCGATTACAGAAGAAGCGCTGTCAATGCATGGAAAAGCGAGGGTAGGGATCGAGCGGTATCTGGACTATTATCATCAGATGAAAAATCGCTCTTGAAAAAATATTGTTTCAGTATTATCCTGTATATGATGATTTTTTAATTACAGGAGGATATTGTATATGGATAAAAAAGTTGCGGGACTTTTAAATGATCAGATCAATAAGGAGTTATATTCCGCCTATCTTTATCTGGATATGGCTAATTTTTACAGCGGCAAGGGGCTGGATGGGTTTGCCAGCTGGTATGAGATCCAGGCAAAGGAAGAGCAGGATCATGCGATGCTGATCTACCGGTATCTGCATAATAACAATGAAGAGGTAACGCTGGAGGCAGTGGCAAAACCGGATAAGACTTTTACAACACTGCTCGATCCGCTGACGGCAGGCCTCGCCCATGAGCAGTATGTAACTTCCCTGATCAATAATATCTATGCGGCGGCGCAGGAAGTAAAAGATTTCCGCACCACGCAGTTTCTGGACTGGTTTATTAAGGAGCAGGGCGAGGAGGAAAAGAATTCCTCCGACCAGATCACGAAGATGGAGCTGTTTGGGGATGATGCGAGAAGTTTGTATATGCTGAATGAAGAACTGAAAAGCAGAGTTTACAGCGCGCCGTCTCTGGTACTGTAAAAGTGATGGACTTCAGGGCGGGCTGAAAAAGAAGGACAGGAATAGTAAAGATTTACATGGTAAAATAGGGGCTGTTGCATAATGCAGTAATCCTACAATATATGGATACAGTTTACAGATATCTGTACCATGATTGTAAGTGTCTGCTGTTTTGCAACAGCCTCTTTTTGCTGCGATACAGCTGCAATTCAGCTGCATGCCGGATGTTTGGGATGGAAGGATTTTAAAACTTTTTATAGATGTAGAAATAATCAGGCAGGGAGGATTGACATATGTGTCTATTTGTGATAGACTATATGTGTCTATCGAGAATAGACGAAAATGGGAAGAGAGAAAGAAGAAACAAGAAAGAAAAAACAGGCAGAAAGCAGATAGAAACAGATAGAAACAGATAGAAAGCAGATAGAAAGCAGATAAAAACAGATAGAAAACAGGAGGAAACAGATTATGACCGATTATAAACTGGGCGCGGTAGAATCCCGCTTCGCGGATATCATCTGGAGCAATGAACCGATGACCACAGGCGAACTGATCAAACTGTGCGAAAAGGAATTGAACTGGAAAAGGACGACTACTTATACGGTTTTGAAAAAATTGAGCGAACACGGTATCTTTCAGATGAAGGAGAAGCTTGTCACATCTCTGATCTCCAGAGAGGAATACTATGCGCTGCGGAGCGAACAGTTTGTGGCGGAAACGTTTCAGGGTTCTCTTCCTGCTTTTATTGCCGCTTTCACAAAGCGTAAGTCGCTGACCGAACAGGAAATTGCCGAGATACGGGAAATGATCGACGATGCCGGATAACAGGAGGGGAACAGGATGGAAGCGGTTTTTTTAAAAGTGTTGAATATGGGATTTACGGCAAGCTGGCTGATTTTGGCGGTACTGTTTATCAGGATGCTGCTGAAAAAAGCGCCGAAATGGATATCCTGCCTGCTGTGGGCGCTGGTGGCATTTAAACTGGTCTGTCCGTTTTCGATAGAAAGCGCGCTGAGCCTGATCCCCAGCAGCGAACCCCTGCCGGATCGGATCATTACCGACAACAGGTTTCAGATCAATACCGGGATCGGGCTGGTGGATGCGCCGGTGAATGAATATCTGGGAGACCATTATTATGAGGGCGTTTCGGTTCCGGCAGACCACGGGAATCATATCCTGCATATCCTGGGAATACTTTGGCTGGCTGGCGTTATATTGTTCCTGCTGTATGGTTTTATCAGTTATTACAGACTCTGCCGGATTACCCGGGTATCGCTCCGGCTGGAGGAGAACATCTATTTATGCGATGCCATAGATACACCGTTTATCCTGGGCGTGATAAAACCCCGGATCTGCCTGCCCTCCGGGATGGAGAAAGGGCGGAGAAGGTATGTCATATCCCATGAGCGGGCGCATCTGAAAAGGCGGGATCACTGGTGGAAGCCGCTGGGATTTTTGATCCTTTCCCTGTACTGGTTCTGGCCTCTGTGCTGGATTTCTTATATCCTTCTGTGCAGGGATATTGAACTTGCCTGTGACGAACATGTGATCCGTGAACTGGGGCAGGAGAGCAAAAAGCCCTATGCCGAGGCGCTTGTGGCATGCAGTATAAAGCAGAGCAGGATCTCGGCATGTCCTCTTGCCTTCGGGGAAGCGGGGGTAAAGGAGCGGGTGAAAAATGTACTGCATTATAAAAAACCTGCCTTCTGGATCATTCTGGCGGCGATCCTGTGCTGTATCGCGGCGGCTGTCTGTTTTCTGACAAGCCCGAAGCAGGAAGATCAGCCATCTGCTGCAGAAGGGAAAACGGCACAATGGGCGATGTACCCGGAGGAGGTCAGAACCGTTGCGGAACGCTATGTGGAGGAGGCTTATCAGGCGGTTCAGGGAAGCGGGGCCGATTATGATTATACGGACTGGAGGATCGAGCATCTGGAACTGAGTGATACCCATGAGGAACCGGAAGGAAGGGTTTATGAAATATATCAGCTGAATTATCAGTTTCTGAGCGCTTCTCCGGATAATGTGGTTCTGACAGGCGGCATGAGTGTTTCCGGGGATGGCTGGGTAGTGCCGGATTATGAAAACAGCAGATATCTGGTCTTTGAAAAAATACAGGAGAGATCGGAATTTGTGGCAGTGATGTTTGAAAATGACTGTTATCCGGGGGATGAGCAGTTTACGGAGGACCTGCAGGCTCTTATCAGAGAACACGGGAGCGGGCAGGATGATACGGCAGAGGGCGTCGATGAGGATGTGTACGATATGCTGACGCGCTGGCAGATGGTATTTTGCGCAAGGGACGCGGAGGCGATAGCGGGTATGGTGACGCAGGAGCTGGCGGAGGAAATGCTGCAGGGCGCCGAAGGCAGTTACAGTTTCGGGATGTCAAGCCCGTGGCCCCGGGATGGGACGGCCGGCTCCTATATTTACGATTATAATGAGGGGAGCGCGGAAATCTATTATTATGCGATGACGTCGGATCCTCATGTTACCTGCTGGAGGGAAGAACTGCGTTATGAACCGGAGGATGACATGTATGTCATAACTGATGAGGAACTGACTTACTATGATGCCATTTCCACGGGGGAGGAATTTGAGGAAGCCTATCATGGTTATCTGGATGGAACCATGATGGATTATACCCGGAACGGGCTGGGAGAGGCGTTAAATGAAAACGCCCTGTTATCCAGCTCCCTGAGTTACGGGGATCTGTTTGAGCCGGAGCGTGCGGCGGCGTTTTTGCTGAATCTTTCAAAGGACCCTTCGGATATACGCTACACCCTGCATGAGCCGGAGGGAGAGGGGCTGATCGGGCTGGATATTACCTTTTTAAAGGATCAGACAACCTATACGATCAGTATGCTGCAGCCCTTCGGAGAAAGCGGTATCTGGGTGCCGGTGGATTACCGGGTGGATGTTATGGCAAGATTTATGAAGGTGCCCTGGGATCAGGTGAAAAATATTCCGTTTAGCGAAAATATATCTGATATAAACGGCATTCTGTGCATCGGGGAACTTCCGGAGAAAGATATTAAGGTATACGGCTATAACGATGAGGAAGTGGGATTCAGGGGTGTTGCCGTCCGGATCGGAGAAGATGTGAATTACTTTGACTGGGTTTATACGTCTCCCAGATCGATACTGCCGGATCTGTACTGGAACGAGGAACACAGGCGGCTTTTCCTGTCCTGCCATATTTATACTGGGACCGGTGCGGCTGCGGAGGAACTGCATGTGCTGCAGCAGTACGATACCGGAACGCTCTCGGAGAGCAGGTTTTCTCTGGAGGATTACGAAGCGCTTCTGGGAGAGAGGATAGACTGGCATTTTGACGAAGAGACAAGAGAACTTGTGCTGACAGACACAGAGACGGAAGAGGAACTGGCGGCGGTGACGGTTCCGGAGGAAAGCGGCGAAAAGGTGATGGGATTGGAACTGGGGATGATCTCAGGCTTTGAACTGGGAGATCGCATATATTTCCATGTCAGCCCCGGATATTATCCGGATGACAGGATCGGTATAGCGGAGTATGAGGAACTGCCGGAACTTCGGTTTGAACTTATCATGACGCAGGGGGAGTATGGAGAAATAAAGTTTGCGCTTGGAAAAAGGGTTTAGGGACGGCAGATTACGGAGACGGAGCGGAGGTAAAAAGGCGGAGGGTATTGGGGAAACATGCAGAATTTTAAAGGTATCTTGCGTGCCGGAGCATTGGTATCAGGATAATACCGCGGCGGAACAGCCGTTTAGATGATCGGTAACGCTTCAGCCTCCGGCGTAAGTAAAATGTTATGCAGATTGTACCTTTTTTTGTACTTGATTTTGGAAAATGGGGGGGTATAATCTATATTAGATGTCTGCCGCGTGACAAAATATCCGGCGTTGTTTCCGGGCTTGTACAGGCAGATTCGGAAAGTTCCCATCATGTTCAGGGAAAAATTAATATTTTATAGCCAGGAGGAAATTAAAATTGGGTACTTATTTCAGACACAGAAAAACAGAGACGATCAAGGTGCCGTATTCCTTCCGTTGTGAACAGTGCATGAAAGACAGCGGACAGCTTGTGGCGACTATCTCCGGTATAGAGGCCGAGATCAACAGCAACTACAAGGAATTAGAGTATAACAAGCAGCAGATTCTGAACGAACAGGCTCATAAAAACCTTGTGAGAGCCGTAAAGGATGCGCATACCAATGCAACGCAGAAGAATATTTTTTCCAAAGATTTTAAGGACGAATGCCCTCACTGCCATAAACCCCAGTCCTGGGCTGTCAGCGGTCTGAAGGATGATATGTTCGGCACGCCTATTGTCTGTGTGATCCTCGGTATTATCCTCGGCGCCGGCTGTTATTTCTTCTCAGGCGTGGACAATGCTCTGACCATCGCGATCATTGTGGCGGGAATCTGTTTTGTACTGGCGGCAGGAAGCCTTATACTGAATATCATCAAAATAGGCAATAAAAAGAAGCAGACCTCTGCAGTGAGCCAGAAAAATGTGCCTGTGATCGAGTGGGGCGCCGTGCAGGATATCCTGAACGAAAAATAAACGGGATATATAAGATACATAGAATGAAAAAAGGCTATCGGTATTTGGCGGTAGCTTTTTTTATTGTAATTATATTTATACGGGTTCTTAGTAGAAAGGCAGGATGAACTATGATAAAATTGCAGTCATCGGAAGTGCATGTTTTGAATTGCCTGAAATAACTATGGAATATGCCGGCGAAGAACAGGCAGCGGGGAAGGCAGGCTGATGAAACCGGAAATTAGTGAAGACATTGACAGTCAGGCAAACTGTTTTATAAAATTTTTGGAGAGATGAATGAGAAGAGAAACAGACCGGGAGCGTAAGAAACAGAGAAATAAAAAAATAAGGCAGGGAATAAAAAATGATATTAAGTGTCAGCAGAAGAACCGATATACCGGATTACTATTCGGACTGGTTTTACAACCGGATCAAAGAAGGATTTCTCTATGTAAGAAATCCGATCAACCCGCATCAGGTCAGCAGGATCGATCTTTCGCCGGGAGTCGTGGACTGCATTGTATTCTGGACAAAAAATCCTTCCAATATGATAGAGCGGCTGGAGGAATTAAAGGAGTATGCTTATTATTTCCAGTTTACGCTGACCGGATACGGAAAGGATATGGAACCGGGGCTTTTGGATAAAAGAAAGGAACTGATCCCGGTTTTTCGGAAACTGTCTGAAAAAATAGGGGCAAAGAGAGTGATCTGGCGCTATGATCCTATTCTGCTGAATAATAAATATACGTTGGAGTATCACATAAAAGCGTTCGGGGAAATTGCGGAGAGCCTTGCCGGATATACGGAAAAAGTGGTGATCAGTTTTCTGGATCTTTACGCAAAGATCAGACCCGGTATGGCAAAGCTGCACGTCAGGGATATTTCGGAAAAAGAGATGCTTATGCTGGCAGGACATATGGCGGCGATCGCCGGGAACTGTGGAATGAAAGTGGAATCCTGTGCGGAGGCGTTTGATCTTAAAGGAGCAGGTATTGAACATGGAAGCTGTATCGATAAGAAACTGATCGAGGAGATCATCGGCTGTAAACTTGCCGGGGGAAAGGATAAAAACCAGAGAGAAGGCTGCGGCTGTCTGGAAAGCGTGGAAACCGGACTGTACAATACCTGCCGGAACGGGTGCAGGTATTGTTACGCAAATTTCAGCGGGAATGCGGTGAGAATAAACGCGGAGGCATACGATCCGGCATCGCCCCTGCTGTGCGGCGTTATCGGTCCGGGGGATAAGGTGACGGAGCGGAAAGTAAAGTCGCTGAAGGTGTTATAAAATATAAAAGACTTTTTGATCAAAAGCCGCAGCCTGACAAGTCAGGGCGGGGATCCCCGGTTCCCCGGCAGATCAGGGAGAAAATATATAGGTGAGGTAAACAACACAGACAAATGATCGAACAAATGTTCGTAAAGAAAAAATACTTGACAGCTGTTTCCTTTTATAGTAAACTACCGTTTGTGGCTCGGGATATGCCGTGGTTTCGGCAGAAAGGGCAGGCTGTTATGGAAAAGATCGTAGAGCAGGGGCTTTTGTATGATTTTTACGGGGAACTGCTGACGGAGCATCAAAAGAATATCTATGAAGATGCGGTTTACAATGATATGTCGCTGGCGGAGATCGCCGAGGAATACGGCATCAGCAGACAGGGCGTGCATGATCTGATCAAGCGCTGTAATAAGCTGCTGGCAGGGTATGAGGAAAAGCTTCAGCTTGTCAGGAAGTTTACCGAGGCAAAGAAGACCATCGCCCGGATCGAGATGCTGGCGGAAGAAGGAAAACGGATGCCGGAGCAGGCATGCCGGGAGCGCCTTGACGAGATCAGGCGGCTCACTACAGGATTAATGGAGAATTTTTAAATGGCTTTTGAAAGCTTGACAGATAAACTGCAGAATGTATTTAAAAAGTTACGGGGCAAGGGGCGTCTGACCGAAGAGGATGTAAAGATCGCTTTAAAGGAAGTCAAGATGGCGCTGTTGGAAGCGGATGTAAACTTCAAGGTGGTAAAAAGGTTTGTGAAGGCCGTGGAGGAGCGGGCGATCGGCGCGGATGTGATGAACGGTTTAAATCCCGGCCAGATGGTCATCAAGATCGTAAACGAAGAGATGACCGCCCTGATGGGTTCCGAGACGACGGAACTGAAGTTCCAGCCGGGAAAATCCGTTACAGTCATTATGATGTGCGGCCTGCAGGGTGCAGGTAAGACGACTACCACGGCGAAACTGGCGGGGAAATTTAAGTTAAAGGGAAAAAAGCCCCTGCTTGTCGCCTGTGACGTATACCGTCCCGCGGCGATCAAACAGCTCCAGATCAACGGAGAAAAACAGGAAGTGGATGTGTTCTCCATGGGAGAGAACCAGAGTCCTGTGGATATCGCAAAGGCATCTCTGGAACATGCCCGGAAAAACGGTCATAATGTAGTGATTCTGGATACCGCAGGCCGTCTGCATATCGATGAAGCGATGATGACGGAACTGCAGGAGATCAAGAAGAATGTGGAAGTACACCAGAGTCTTCTTGTGGTGGATGCCATGACCGGCCAGGACGCGGTGAATGTGGCGTCGGAGTTCGACGAAAAGGTCGGTATCGACGGTGTGATCCTTTCCAAGATGGACGGCGATACCAGAGGCGGCGCTGCGCTCTCCGTCAAAGCAGTGACCGGCAAGCCGATCCTCTATGTCGGTATGGGTGAAAAACTTTCCGATCTGGAACAGTTTTATCCGGACCGGATGGCGGGGCGCATCCTCGGCATGGGCGACGTGCTTTCTCTGATCGAAAAGGCGCAGGAAAACATAGAAATCGATGCGGACAGGGAAAAAGAGATTGCCGCAAAGATGAAGAAGGGCAAATTTGATTTCGAGGACTATCTCGAGAGCATGAAACAGATGCGGAAGATGGGCGGCATCGGAAGTCTGCTGTCGATGATGCCGGGGCTTGGCGGAAAAACCGATATCGCTTCCATGATAGACGAAAAGGAACTGGCGCGAAACGAAGCCATCGTCCTTTCCATGACAAAGAAAGAAAGATCCAACCCCAAACTGTTAAATCCCGGCAGAAAGCACAGGATCGCCAAAGGGGCCGGTGTGGACATCGCTCAGGTCAACCGTTTTGTCAAACAGTTTGAGCAGAGCCAGAAGATGATGAAGCAGATGCAGGGCATGATGGGGAAAAAAGGCAGAGGATCTCTCGGCGGTATGATGGGCGGTTTCGGCGGACGGGGAAGATTTCCGTTCTGACAGGTTCCGTGAGGAACAAAGCAGCCGGAAAATGCAGGGGGCCTGCAGAAAAATATTTATTATCAGATAGTAAAGCTGCACGGAATAAAAACGGCTGAGCCGGCAGGCAAGGCAGAATAGAAATAAATTCTCCGGAAGGCTGATAACTATATATTATATACTATTTAAAGAAAGCAGAGGAAAAAGAAATGGTAAAGATCAGATTAAAAAGAATGGGACAGAAAAAGGCGCCTTTTTACAGAATCGTAGTTTCTGACAGCAGAAGCCCGAGAGACGGAAGATTTATCGAAGAGATCGGAACCTATGATCCCAAGACCGAGCCCAGCACCATCCATGTCAATGAAGAACTGGCAAAGAAATGGCTTGCAACCGGAGCACAGCCTACAGAAGCCGTTGAAAAGATTCTTAAGATCGCAGGAATTGAAAAATAAGATGATTTCAGGTCTTCTTTTGGAGGTGGATAATGAAGGAATTGGTTGAGGTAATTGCAAAAGCACTTGTTGATAATCCGGAAGAAGTTGTAGTGACCGAAAAAGGTGAAGGCAGGAATATTACCGTCGAACTTCATGTAGCGGCTGATGATATGGGTAAGGTGATCGGAAAGCAGGGCAGAATCGCCAAGGCGATCCGTTCCGTTGTTAAGGCGGCTTCTACGAAGGACAATAAGAGAGTAGATGTAGAAATCATCTAATGTGTGAAGAATCCTGCATTGCAGATTGCAGGATTCTTTTATGTGCGGATCCGTGCGGCGGAAAACTGCCGCCAAAGCGCCGAGCGGACTGCGCAGCTGGCAGGAAAAGAGGAATCTTTTCTGTTTGGTTTAAGGTACAGTAAAGTCCCGGCAGAAGAGACAGCAGCAAGATTTGAAAGGCGGCGTAAAAGATCTGCAATGCAGGAGCGGTTTTGAAGCAGTGAGGATTGAGATGCAGGATGAGTTTCAGGTGGGGGCGGTTGCTTCCGTGCATGGGATCAGAGGGGAAGTCAAGGTGTTTCCCACAACGGATGATCCGGCGAAGTTTAAAAGATTAAAGACAGTCATGCTGAAGACGGAGAGAGAACAGCGGGAAGCAAAGCTGCTCTCCGTCAGGTTCTTTAAAAACATGGTCATCGTAAAATTTGAGGGGATCGAGACGCCGGAAGAGGCACAGAAGTACAAAGGGGCGACACTGTGGATCGGGAGAGATCAGGCGGTGCCCCTTCGGAAAAATGAATATTATCAGGCGGATCTGATCGGACTTGCCGTTATAACGGAAGAAGGAGAGGAACTCGGGACCTTGACGGATGTGCTGGAAACCGGAGCCAACGATGTATATGAGGTGACGATGCAGGATAAGAGCAGGGTACTTTTCCCTGCGATCAAAGACTGCATCAGGGAGGTCGATCCGGAAAACGGACGTATGACAGTGCATGTGATGGAAGGACTGCTGGAGGCGGCGCGGCCCTCGGGAAAAGGAGGATCATCACAGAAATAAGAGGAGGCCTATGACAAATTTCCATATTCTGACACTCTTTCCGGAGATGGTGCTTAGGGGGCTTGGAGAAAGCATTATCGGACGTGCCGGGGCGGCAGGGCATATCAGTATTGAGGCCCTGAATATCCGGGATTATACGCTGGATAAGCATAAAAAAGTGGATGATTATCCCTATGGGGGCGGCGCCGGGATGCTGATGCAGGCGCAGCCTGTTTACGATGCTTATCTGGAGGCGGAACGCCGGATTCTGGAGAGAAAGGAAAAAGAGGGCAGGCCGGATAAAAAAAGAAACAGGGTGATCTATGTGACGCCGCAGGGGACAACCTTCCATCAGCAGATGGCAAAGGACTTTGCGGAGGAAGAAGACCTGATTTTTTTATGCGGCCATTACGAAGGGATCGATGAGCGGGTGCTTGAGGCAATCGTGACGGATCAGGTTTCCATCGGGGATTATGTGCTCACCGGCGGGGAACTGCCGGCAATGGTGATGGTGGATGCAATCGCCCGCATGGTACCGGGGGTACTCACCAATCAGGCTTCCGGCGAAACGGAATCCTTTTATGACAACCTGCTGGAATATCCCCAGTATACAAGGCCGGAGATCTGGCAGGACAGGGCGGTGCCGCCCGTTCTGCTTTCCGGGGATCACGCAAAGGTCGATGCATGGCGGCTTCAGATGGCGAAACAGCGGACAAGGGAAAGACGGCCGGATCTGTATGCGCTGTACGAGCAGGCGCATCCCGCGGAGGAAAAAAAGAAGAAACTGCGCAACAGATAAAAATATCTTCCGGGTTTTGGGCATATATATGAAATAAACAGATAACAGGGGGAGTGTGAGGTTCCGGTGAGGGAACCCACATGACAGGTTTATTTTATGGGAAAGCTTAAAAGCGGAAAAACGAAAGGACGCTGCCGGAAAATATTTTTGACCGTGTGGCTGTCTGTGGCTGTTGCAGTAGTGAGCCTGTGGGGAAGCATGCTGCCTGCCGATGCGGCGGGACCTGATATTACATCGCCGTCGGCTATGGTGATAGAGGCTTCCACAGGGCAGGTGATCTATGAGAAGAATGCGGAGGAGAGAAGAAGCCCCGCCAGTATTACGAAGATCATGACGCTGCTGATTATTTTTGACTATCTGGAGAACGGCAAGGTGACACTTGAAGATGAGGTGCGCACTTCCGCCCGCGCGCAGGACATGGGCGGCTCTCAGGTATTTCTGGAGGAGGGAGAAATCCAGACGCTGGATACGCTGATCAAATGTATCGCGGTGGCTTCCGGAAACGATGCCGCGGTGGCGGCGGCGGAGCATGTGGCAGGCTCGGAGGAGGAGTTTGTCTATCTGATGAATCAGAGGGCGGCAGGACTGGGCATGGAAAACACGCATTTTGAGGATTGCTGCGGCCTGACGGATTCCGACGGACATTATACCTCGGCAAAGGATGTTGCGATCATGTCCAGAGAACTGATCACAAAATATCCGAAGATTTTTGATTATACGGGAATCTGGATGGAGGATATCACCCATACCACAAACAGGGGGACGGAGACTTTTACGTTATCCAGTACCAATAAGCTGTTAAAAAGCTATGAGTGGGCAACCGGATTGAAGACCGGTTCCACCAGCAAGGCGAAGTTCTGTCTTTCCGCCACGGCGAGGAAGGACGGCATGGATCTGATCGCGGTGGTAATGGGAGCGGAAGAAGGGAAAATAAGATTTTCGGAAGCGATTACTCTGCTGAGTTACGGTTACAGTGTGAGCCATATCTATGAGGATCAGAATGAGGATATTCTGCCTTCCGTTCCGATCAAAGGAGCGATCGTGGACGAGACGGAGGTAACTTATCAGGCGCCCTTCCGCTATCTGGATACCACCGGGCAGAGCCTGGACGGCGTGGAGAAGATTATTTCCCTGCCGGAGCAGGTACAGGCGCCTGTAAAAGCCGGAGATGTGGCGGGAGAGGCAATCTACCTGCTTGCCGGGAATAAACTGGGAAGCGTCCCCATTATATTTAAAGAGGATGTCCCCGAGGCGGTATATAAAGATTTTGTGCGCAAGGCGTTTGAAGCGTTTCTGCTTTCCGCCTGACTGCGGGAATAAAACGGCAAGAGCCCGACAGTGCCCGGAAGAGATACCGGTACTGTCCGGGCGACTGCGGAACTGGAATGGAGGATAAGAATGTTGAACGGCACATGGATAGGAACGATATTACTTGTACTGTTTGTGTGCCTTATCCTCTTTTTTCTCTGGGTAATGATCTGGGACAGCAACCGGTTTGTCACAAGGACTTATACTTTCCGGTCGGACAAGCTGAAAAAGGACTGCCGCATTATCTTTTTGTCGGATCTGCACAACAAGGAATACGGGAGCGGAAATGAAAGGCTCCTGCAGGCGATAGAGGAACTGGCGCCGGACCTTTTGCTGATCGGCGGGGACATGCTGAATGCAAAACCCGGCGCTTCCTTTAAAAAGGGGGCGGATCTGGTGCTGAAGTGCGGTAAGAAGTATCCGGTTTATTATGCGCTGGGCAACCATGAATACCGTGCACGTGTCTATCCGGAAAATTATGATACCATGTATTCGGATTATATGGAAAGTTTCAAGGACAGCAGTATCCGGTTTCTGGATAATGAGAGCTGCCTTTTGCCGGAATTTGGCATCCGGCTGACAGGATTGACCATAGACCGGGAATATTATAAGAGGTTTATGAAGAGAAAGCTGAAAGAGGGATATCTGAAAGAAACCATAGGAAAAGCGGATGATGCCTCATATCAGATACTGCTCGCTCATAATCCGGAGTTTTTTCCGGACTATGCGGCGTGGAAACCGGAACTGGTACTGTCCGGACATGTTCATGGCGGCGTGGCGAGGATTCCGGGCCATAAAGGCGTTGTGGCGCCTTCCCTTCTGCCCTTTCCCCATTATGACGGCGGGCTTTTTGAAGAACATGGAAGCCGTATGGTCATCAGCCGGGGACTGGGGATGCACACGATTCCGGTACGGCTTTTTAATCCGGGGGAAGTGGTAGTGCTGGAACTGAAGGCGGGGACTGACGGAAGTGCTGATGTATAATAGCAGGGATGCGGTTATGCAAAAGAGGGATCCGAAGGCAGTATAAGTGAGAAAAGATTGAAAGTGGAACGATTGAAAATGGAAAGTTTCAATCACAGGATTTGTGCCTGAGCGCTGTCTGGTGCAAATATGATCATGTACAGGCTGTGCAGATCGAGCCCGAGAGCAGCGCAGAAATGTGGTAAAATATGGCAATTCCGGTAAAACTGGAGGTGTTTGAGGGACCGCTGGATCTCCTTTTGCACCTGATCGATAAAAATAAAATAGATATTTATGATATTCCGATCACGCTGATCACGGAGCAGTATCTGGAATATATCCGGCAGATGGAAACCGAAGACATGAATGTGATGAGCGAGTTTCTGGTAATGGCGGCAACGCTGCTGGACATCAAATGCAAAATGCTCCTTCCCGCGGAGGTGAACGAGGAGGGGGAGGCGGAAGATCCCAGGGCGGAACTGGTTCAGAAACTTCTGGAATACAAGATTTATAAGTATATGTCCTATGAACTGAAGGATCTGCATATGAGCGCGGGAAAAGCGTTTTACAGGGAGCCCCATCTGCCGAAGGAGATCGAGGAGTACAGGCCGCCCGTGAATTACGAGGAACTGGTGGGCGATGCCACGCTGGTCAGGTTAAACGAGATGTTCCGGTTTATGCTGAAAAGGCAGGAAGAGAAGATAGACCCTGTCAGAAGCAGTTTCGGAAAGATTGAAAAGGACGAGATTGATCTGGACCGGAAGCAGGTTTATCTGCAGAATTACCTGTTAAAGCACAGATATTGTTCTTTCCGGGAACTTCTGGAAAAGCAGAACAGCAAGATGGAAGTCATTGTGACATTTTTGATTGTGCTGGAAATGATGAAGATTGGAAAGATCACGATTGAACAGGAGGATCTGTTCGGGGAGATACAGATCATAGTGAAGGAGGAACCTGTAATTTCATAATGCAGGCTGCGTCAAAGGACAGGCTTGCAGGAATCACAGGAAAAGAAGAAAAGGAAGAGGATACAGTGGAGAGAGAAAAGGCAAAAGCAGTACTGGAGGCGATTTTGTTTACGCTGGGCGATTCCGTGGAGATCAGCCGTCTGGCGGAAGTGATCGAAGAAAATAAAAAGGTGACCAAAGAACTTTTGGAGGAGATGAAACAGTCCTACCGGGCAGAAGACAAAGGGATTGAACTGATCGAACTGGAGGATGCGGTGCAGCTTTGTACCAAAAACGAGATGTATGAATACCTGATAAAAATTGCCAGGACACCCAGAAAACATGTGCTTTCCGATACGATGCTGGAAACCCTCTCGATCATTGCCTATAAACAGCCGGTGACAAAGCTGGATATCGAAAGGATCCGCGGTGTAAGCTGTGATTTTGCGGTGAACAGGCTTCTGGAATACAATCTGATCCAGGAACTGGGCAGGCTGGATGCGCCGGGACGCCCGATGCTGTTCGGGACAACAGAGCAGTTTTTGCGCAGTTTTGGCGTAAAGAGCCTGAGCGATCTGCCGGAGCTGAACCCTGTTCAGGTGGAGGAATTCCGGGAACAGGCAGAGGCGGAGGCGCGCCAGACGGTGGATATTTAAGGCTGACTTTAAGGCTGACAGTAGAAGCGCGTCAGACAGTGGATATTTAAAAGAGCAGTAAATTGAGCCGAAAGGGAATCTGCCTGTGAGGTTTTTTGTCATGAACCCAAAATCAGCACCATATAATAACCATAAAGACAAACAGGAACGTGCTGAATGAAAACGGGGAAGATTGCAGGAAAAAGAACAGGAAAAGCAGAAAGAATACAGATAGAAAACGGATCAGGAAAAACAGAAAAGACAGGTTTTGCGGGATGGCTGTGTATCGTGTTGGCGATCACCCTGCTGGCGGGGATCGCATTTGGGGAGACGGTGCAGGCAAAAGAGACAAACCTTGACTTATACGCCCGGGGAGCGGTGCTTATGGATGCCGATTCCGGGCGTGTTTTGTATGGAAAAGAAGAGGATGTGGCGCTGCCCATGGCGAGCACGACAAAGATCATGACCTGTATTCTGGCGCTGGAGCTGGGAAATCTTGAGGATGAGGTGGAAATCTCTTCCTATGCGGCGTCCCAGCCCCAGGTGCATCTGGGAGTATCGAAAGGGGACAGCTTTTATCTGAAGGATCTGCTGTATTCCTTGATGCTGGAGTCCCACAATGATTCCGCGGTGGCGATCGCGGAGCATATCGGCGGCTCTGTGGAGGGATTCGCGGAACTGATGAATGCCAAAGCGAAAGAGATCGGCTGTGAGGATACGCATTTTATTACACCGAACGGGCTGGATGCCGTGGAAGTGATAGACGGAACGGAATGCCGGCATTCCACGACGGCAAGGGACCTTGCGCTGATCATGCGGTATTGCATTATGTTATCCCCGCAAAAAGAGGGTTTTCTGGACATCACCAGAACAGCAAACTATGGTTTTGCCAATCGGCAGGGAACACGCAGTTACAGTTGTTCAAACCACAACGCGTTTCTCGCCATGATGGATGGGGCGCTTTCCGGAAAAACCGGATTCACCGGCGGAGCGGGATACTGTTATGTGGGAGCTTTAAGGAGGGACGACAGGACTTTTATCGTGGCTCTGCTTGCCTGCGGCTGGCCGAATCACAAAACCTACAAATGGGTGGATACCAGAAAACTGATGGAATACGGTCTGGAAAACTATGAATATCAGAATATATATAAAGAAGTGGAACTGAAACCCGTGAAGATTCTGGAAGGGATACCGGAGATCGAGGGATATGATCCTTACGCGGATGTGACGGTGGAGCTTGAGATGCGGGAGAAAGAAGAAGGCGGGGGAGCAGAAAAAAATGCGGAGGAGGAAGAGGCGGAAGAATTGAACTTTTTGCTCTGTGCGGAGGATGAGGTCAGGATCGATGTGTCCTATACAGGGGAGATCAAAGCACCGGTGAAGGCGGGAACGAAAGCAGGCATGGTGATATACAGGCTGAACGGAGAGCCGGTCAAAGAGTATGAACTGGTGGTGGAAAAAGATGTGGAGAGAAAGGGATGGCGCTATATGGGGAAGTATATATTGCAGGAATACATGCTGAGATAGAGTTACAAATTGTCAAAAAAGGTAAAAAATTGATAATATTTCTTGACAGTTTTACAGGCGGGAGTTACAATCTATATGGGTGAAAGAACCGGATTATAATAACATCAAAGGAAGGGTGAAAGAGATGAAAAAAATGAACATCTGGAAAAAACTCAGCGCTATGGCAGTTGTTTCTGCTTTACTGGTAAGTATGTGCGGTATAACTGCAGGCGCAACAGGTAAGGCGGCACTTGCAGAACAGCAGGCGATCCTTGAGGCCAAGAGAGCGGCAACGGCAGCAGCACTTGCAGAGCAGCAGGCGATCATGGAGCGTAAGAGCGCAGAAGCAGAGGTAGCCCTGGCAGAGAAAGATGATATCCAGGAACGTAAAGATGCGGAAGCGGCAGCAGTACTTGCAGAGAAGATCGCGATTCTGGCAGCACAGGGTGGAAATGATGCTCTGACAGCAGAACAGCTTGCAACTTTAGAGCGCCTGACAGCGGAACAGCTTGCAGCACTGCAGGAGAAACTGGACATTCTGTCTCGTGAAGATGCGGAAGCAGCAGCAGTACTCGCAGAGAAGCTTGCGATCCTTGCAGCACAGGGCGATGACAGCGCACTGGCAGCAGAGCAGCTTGCAGTTATGGAACGTAAGAATGCAGATGCAATCGCAGCACTTCAGGAGAAGGTTGCAATTCTGGAGCGTAAGCAGGCAGAAGCAGCAGCAGTGCTTGCAGAGAAAGAAGAAATCGCAGCTCGTAAAGCGGCAGAATAATAAGTTTTTATAAAAATCAGAATAGTGTAGATCAAACAGCGTCGCTTTTCGGAGAGACGCTGTTTTTTTGAAAAAAATTTGTTGTTTTTGTTGTGTTTTTTACAATACTTATGTTATACTAATCGGGTATGCAACATGGGGGATTTCGGGCCCCTGACAAGGTAGTTATTATTTTTATTATAAATGGAGGAACAAATATGGGCACTACTTCAAAAGCGAGCCAAAGAATTACAGCTTTGCTCGATGAAAACAGTTTCGTTGAAATTGGTGCGCTTGTAACAGCGAGAGCTACTGATTTTGATCTGAAACAGGCAGAGACTCCTTCTGATGGTGTTATCACCGGCTATGGAGTGATTGACGGTAATCTTGTATATGTTTACAGCCAGGATGTATCCGTACTGAACGGTTCCGTGGGTGAAATGCATGCGAAGAAGATTACGAACCTCTATAATCTGGCAATGAAGACCGGCGCACCGGTGATCGGACTGATCGATTCCGCCGGACTGAGATTACAGGAAGGCGCTGATGCGTTAAACGCATTCGGCGAGATCTATAGTAAACAGGTTATGGCAAGCGGCATGATTCCTCAGATCACGGCGATCTTCGGAAACTGCGGCGGCGGTCTTGCGATTTTCCCGACACTGACGGATTTTACTTTTATGGAAAAATCGAAAGCGAAATTGTTTGTAAACTCACCCAATGCCATCGACGGTAATGAGATCGGCAGATGCGACACTTCCGCGGCGGCTTTCCAGAGCGGGGAAGCAGGTATTGTGGATGTTGTGGCAGAAGAGGGCGAGATCTATGCAAAGATCCGTGAACTGATCGGTTTCCTGCCGGCAAATTGTGATGATGAAGCTGTTGCGGACTGCACGGACGATCTGAACAGGGCTTCGGCAGAACTGGCAAACTGTGTCGGCGATACATCCATTGCACTGTCCCAGATCGCGGATGACGGCGTATTCTTTGAGACAAAAGCCGATTATGGCAAGAGCATGGTAACGGGCTTTATCAGATTAGACGGCATAACGGTGGGCTGTGTGGCTAACCGCACAGAGATTTATGATGAAGAAGGCAATGTTTCCGAGAAGTTCGATGCGGTTCTCTCTGCAAGGGGATGTGAGAAAGCGGCTTCTTTCGTGAAATTCTGTGATGCCTTTGAGATACCGGTACTGACGCTGACGAATGTGAAGGGCTATGCCGCGACAAAATGTGCCGAGAAGCGTATGGCGAAGGCGGTGGCTCAGATGACGGCGGCTTTTGCGCAGGCAACCGTACCGAAGGTAAATGTGATCATCGGCCAGGCTTTCGGCAGCGCCTATGTTGCAATGAACTCCAAAGCGATCGGCGCTGACGTGACTTTCGCATGGCCTGCTGCGGAGATCGGCTCCATGGATGCAAAACATGCGGCGCAGATCATGTACGACGGAAAAGGCGCTGATGTGATCGATGAAAAAGCGGCTGAGTACGCAAAGCTTCAGGCGAGCGTACAGGGCGCGGCGAGAAGAGGATATGTGGACAGCATTATTGAAGCGGCGGATACGAGAAAATATGTGATCGGCGCTCTGGAGATGCTTTATACAAAGAAAGAAGACTGTCCGGACAAGAAACATGGAACAGTCTAGAAAGGATGCTTCATATATGAAAAAGAAACTTTTAATATGTCTTGCCATGCTTGTCTGCATCCTTGGTTTAACAGCCTGTGGTCAGGAGATGACAGAAAACAGTTTCACGACGAAAGATCAGGCAAAGCAGGCCGGTGAAGCTACTTGTGAACAGCTTGCAGCATTACAGCAGATGCTTGCGATGTATGGTGTGAGTATGTCCGAATATGTGGAAATGAGTGGCGGAAATCCGGAAGATGCGGCACTGGATATTGCGGCTATGAACAGCTGGATCGATGCTTCGGAAGAATTCGGCAGCTTCGTGTCTGTCCTCGGCGATGAGACGGAAGTGACGATCACGGAAGATAAGGCTGACATCAGAGTAAAGATTCAGGGCGACAAGGTATATAAAGACAATAAACAGAGAACAGCGACTGTGGAGATCGTGGTGACGGAAAAGGGATATGAGAGTATTACCGTTTCTACAGATTACGATATGAGCGAACTGATGACGAAGGCGGCTTTGAATACCCTGCTCGGCATGGGAACCGTATTTTTGGTGCTGATCCTGATCAGCCTTCTGATCTCCTGCTTTAATTTTATTCCGAAAATTCAGGAAAAGTTCCGGAAGAAACCCGTGCAGGCTGAGAGCACATCTGCGCCTGTTAAGGCAGAGCCGGCGGCAGCCGCAGTGGAAGAGACAGACGATACCGAACTGATCGCGGTCATCGCGGCGGCAATTGCGGCAAGCGAGGGAGCGGCGTCAGCAGACGGCTATGTGGTACGGTCCATTATCAGACGTTAAAACAGCCGAGTATGAAAATAAGAAAGAATAATTAAAATCACTCATAAATTCAGGAGGAAATAACATGAAAAATTATACAATTACCGTAAACGGCAACGTATATGATGTAGTAGTAGAAGAAGGCGCTTCTTCAGGCGCAGCACCGAAAGCGGCTCCGGCGGCACCGAAGGCAGCACCGAAAGCGGCTCCCGCTGCAGCACCGAAGGCAGGCGCAGGCAGCGTGAAGATTGAAGCAGGCGCGGCAGGCAAGGTGTTCAAGCTGGAAGCAAGCGTAGGGCAGGCAGTGAAGAAAGGTGACGCTGTGGTCATTCTGGAAGCAATGAAAATGGAAATCCCTGTTGTTGCACCGCAGGACGGTACTGTTGCAAGCATCGATGTGGCTGTGGGCGATCCTGTTGAAGCGGGCGCACTGCTGGCAACATTAAACTAAAGCCGCAACAGCGCAGCAATGTAAAAAACAACAGGAGGTAAAGAAATGGATTATATTGTGACTACACTGGAAAATCTGGTTCATCAGACAGCGTTCTTCAATTTAACCTGGGGAAACTATGTGATGATCGTTGTTGCCTGTGTATTTCTGTATCTTGCGATTGCCAAGGGCTTTGAACCATTACTTCTTACCCCGATCGCATTTGGTATGCTGCTGGTAAATATTTATCCGGATATTATGATGAGTATTGAAGAATCAGCGAACGGAACCGGCGGCTTACTGTATTATTTCTATTTACTGGATGAATGGGCGATCATGCCTTCCCTGATCTTTATGGGCGTGGGCGCGATGACCGACTTTGGTCCGCTGATCGCCAATCCAAAAAGCTTTTTGTTAGGTGCGGCAGCACAGTTCGGTATCTTCATGGCTTATTTCGGAGCGATCTGGATGGGCTTCAACGACAAGGCTGCAGCGGCTATTTCCATCATCGGCGGTGCAGACGGCCCGACTTCCATTTTCCTTGCGGGAAAACTGGGGCAGACGGCTATCATGGGGCCGATCGCGGTGGCGGCATATTCCTATATGTCTCTGGTGCCGATCATCCAGCCGCCCATTATGAAACTGTTTACAACCAAAGAAGAGCGTCAGATCAAGATGGCGCAGCTTCGTCCGGTTTCCAAACTGGAAAAGATCTTATTCCCGATCATCGTTACGATCGTGGTATGTATGATCCTTCCCACAACAGCTCCCCTGGTTGGTATGCTGATGCTGGGTAACCTGTTCCGTGAGTCAGGCGTGGTAAGACAGCTCCAGGAGACGGCTTCCAACGCGCTGATGTATATCGTTGTTATCCTGCTCGGTACTTCCGTGGGCGCGACCACTTCCGCGGAGGCATTCCTGAACTGGGATACGATCAAGATCGTTATCCTCGGCCTGGTGGCATTCGCTTTCGGTACGGCAGCTGGCGTACTTTTCGGAAAGCTGATGTGCAAGATCACCCACGGCAAGGTAAATCCGCTGATCGGTTCAGCGGGCGTGTCTGCAGTGCCTATGGCGGCGAGGGTTTCCCAGAAGGTAGGCGCGGAGGAAGATCCTACGAACTTCCTGCTGATGCATGCAATGGGGCCTAACGTTGCCGGTGTTATCGGTACGGCGGTCGCAGCCGGAACCTTTATGGCTATTTTCGGTGTCTTTTAAGCTTGTGCATAAGATACAGTGTGCATAGCGCGGCGAAATAAGCCGGAAGGACTATGAATGCACAATCTATTTAGCAAAAAAATAAATGGAGGAAATAAAATGTCAGAACAAAATAAAAAACCGGTTGGAATTACCGAGACAATACTGCGTGATGCCCACCAGTCTCTGATCGCTACCAGGATGCCCACCGATCTGATGCTTCCTATCGTGGAAACCATGGATAAAGTCGGCTACCATTCCGTAGAGTGCTGGGGCGGCGCTACTTTCGATGCATCCCTGAGATTCTTAAAAGAAGATCCCTGGGAGAGGCTTCGTAAGTTGAGAGACGGTTTTAAAAATACAAAACTGCAGATGCTGTTCAGAGGACAGAATATCCTCGGTTACAGGCCTTATGCGGACGACGTGGTGGACAGCTTTGTAGAGAAGTCTATTGCGAACGGTATTGATATCATCCGTATTTTCGACTGTCTGAATGATCTGAGGAACCTGCAGGAAGCGGTAAACGCGACCAATAAGATCAAAGCAAGAGAAGGCAGGGGCCATGCCCAGATCGCGCTCTCCTATACCTTGGGTGATGCGTATACGCTGGAATACTGGGTGGAAACTGCGAAGAAGATCGAGGAGATGGGTGCGGATTCCATCTGTATCAAAGATATGGCGGGCCTTCTGGTTCCTTATAAAGCTGCAGAGCTGATCGGGGCGATGAAAGAAGCGACCAAGCTGCCGATCCAGCTTCATACCCACTATACTTCCGGTGTGGCAAGCATGACATACCTGAAAGCGGTGGAAGCGGGCGTAGACGTGATTGACTGCGCGATCTCCCCGTTTGCGCTGGGTACCTCCCAGCCTGCCACAGAGGTTATGGTCGAAACCTTCAAGGGTACTCCTTATGATACAGGATTTGACCAGAACCTGCTGGCGGAAATTGCGGATTACTTCCGTCCCTACAGAGAGAAATGTCTGGAAAGCGGACTGCTTAGCCCGAAGGTGCTCGGCGTAAATATCAAGACATTGCTGTATCAGGTACCCGGCGGTATGCTCTCCAATATGGTGAGCCAGCTGAAAGAGCAGAATGCGGAAGATAAATACGAAGACGTGCTGAAGGAGATCCCGAATGTGCGTAAGGATCTCGGCGAGCCGCCTCTGGTTACACCGTCTTCCCAGATCGTAGGTACACAGGCTGTATTTAACGTACTGATGGGTGAGAGATATAAGATGGCTACCAAAGAGACAAAGGCTGTTCTGCGCGGTGAATACGGCCAGACGATCAAGCCGATGAGCCAGGAAGTCATCGATAAGGTTATCCCGGGTGAGGAGAGGATTACCTGCCGTCCTGCAGACCTTTTGGAGAACGAGATGGATAAACTGGAATCCGAGATGAAAGAATGGAAGCAGCAGGATGAGGACGTATTGTCCTATGCTCTGTTCCCTCAGGTTGCAGTTGATTTCTTCAAGTATCGTCAGGCGCAGCAGGAGAAGGTGGATCTGACTCAGGCTGATACGAAGAACGGGGCTTATCCTGTTTAAACCGGATCGCTATATATTAATGGAGCAAAAACAGCTTGCCGCAGGCAGGCTGTTTTTTGTCATATAGAAAAGTTTGTCCTATATGACAAAACCCTCCGGGGGATGCGCATTTTGCCGCATGCTTTTTGTATGATGGGAAATATATTGATATTTGTTTCCGGGAGAAACGGAAGGAATGGATGATCTGCAGGCTGTTACATATATTTGGAATGGCGGGATACTTATATTGACAGGGTAAATGTGTCTACTTTATAATAACAAGTGTTATTGCTTGCGGTTTGAGGTGATACAGGGTTTTTATAGGGTGGGAGCAAAGAGAGGGAGAAAAGGCAGCGTGGACGGATTTCCCGGAGGGAAAGTCCGACGGACTGCCGGAATGGGGGTATGTATGCCGCGTAAGGAGAGGATCACAAGAAAGGAAATTGCTGCCGCCGCTTTTCGGATGGCAAGAAAAGAGGGAATGGAAGAGGTGACGGCGCGGAAGCTGGCTGACGCCGCAGGGTGTTCTACGCAGCCGATCTTCCGGGCATATCAGAACATGGAGGAAGTGCAGGCGGAGGTGCTGGAACAGGCGGTTGTCTTTTTTGATGAATTTTATGACAGTTATCCGAAGAGCCAGGCGACACCGTTTGTAAATCTGGGACTGGCTTATATCAGTTTTGCGCAGAAGGAGAGAAATCTGTTCCGTGTAATGTTTTTAAGCGGTGATCGAAACGGAAAGAGCCTGTACGAACTGCTGAACGGGAAAAACGGCAATGTTTTGCGGGAGATCGGCAGGGCAAAGGCCGAAGGGTGCAGAGATCCGCAGGGATTGTTTATGAAGATGTGGATCTTTATTCATGGAGCGGCGTGCATGGCGGTCACCGAGGATTATGATCTGGGGATCACAGAGACGGTGGGGCAGCTTGTGGACGCTTACCGGGCGTTCTGCTGAGTGTATATGGAGAAATCAACAATACAGAAGAATAGTTGCAACATATTTCTGTCAGAGAGGGCTGTACAGCAGGGAATATATGAGAAAAAAAGATTTTATGGCGGATATGAGCGGGCGCTTCAGCCGGATGAGCAAAAGCCAGAAGGCGATCGCTTCTTACATATCGGATCACTATGATGAAGCGGTATTTATGACGGCGGCGAAACTCGGGGAGGCGCTGCATATCAGCGAATCTACAGTAGTGCGCTTTGCGCTGATGCTGGGATATGAGGGATATCCCGAGTTTCAGAAGGCGTTGGAGGGCTGGGTAAAGGATCAGCTTACAAGCGTGCAGCGAATGGGTGTGAAGTATGCCGGAAGTACCCAGTCGGAGGTGCTTACCTCCGTATTGCAGTCAGACATGGACAAGATCCGTGATACGATAGAGCATCTGGATCCTTCCGCCTTTGATACGGCGGTTGATATTATACTGAAGGCGAAAAAAGTATATATTTCAGGGATACGGAGTTGTGAGCCGCTGGCGGATTTCTTATGTTTTTATCTGAATATGATGCGCGGGGAAGTGGTCTGCATCAAGACGACCAGTATGAGCGAGACTTTTGAGCAGATGCTGAGGATCAGTGAGAAAGATGCTTTTGTCGGGATCAGTTTTCCGCGGTATTCCATGCGGACGCTGAAGGCGATGGAATTTGCCAATGACAGGAATGCGAAGGTGATTTCCATTACAGACAGCATCCACTCTCCCATGTGTATGTATTCCTCCTGCAATCTGTTTGCGAGAAGCGATATGGTCTCTATCGTGGATTCTCTGGTGGCGCCTTTAAGCCTGATCAATGCGCTGGTGGTGGCGATGTGTTTAAAGCGCCCTGCGGAAGTGAAGAACAGCCTGCATACGCTGGAGGAGGTCTGGAACAGTTATCAGGTGTATTTAAACGATGAGATCAACTTCATCGAGGAGGAGCCGATGCTGCACCATCCGCTGAGGAAAGAAGGCGGCAAAACAAAGGGCGGGAAATAAGAGGGATCCGATGAGTCAGGTGATAATAGTCGGCGGCGGGGCCGCCGGAATGATGGCAGCCTATGCCTCTGCGGCGGCAGGGCATCAGGTTGTTTTACTGGAAAAAAATGAAAAGCTGGGAAAGAAGATCTACATTACCGGCAAAGGGCGCTGCAATGTGACAAATACCGCGGATAAAGAGCAGTTTTTTCAGAATGTGGTGACAAACGGCAGGTTTTTATACAGCAGTATCTATCAGTTTGATCATCAGGCGATGATTTCTTTTCTGGAAGAGTACGGCTGTCCGGTTAAAACGGAGCGGGGCGGGCGGATCTTTCCGGTGTCGGACCATGCGTCCGATGTGACGGCTGCCCTGCAGCGGGCTTTAAAAGAGATGTATGTGGACATCCGTCTGAAAACGGAAGTAAAAGCGTTGATATTAGAGGAGAGGGCCGCAGAAAAACAGGCGCCGTCCGATCCGGCTGAAAAGAAAAAGGCGACGAAGCAGGCGGATAGGCGGATAGGGGGAGTTCTTCTCTCAAACGGGAAAAAGATGGAGGCGGATGCAGTGATCCTTGCCTGCGGCGGGGCGTCTTATCCGTCCACCGGTTCTGACGGGGGAGGATACAGGCTGGCGTCTCTGGCAGGGCATTCCGCGGTACCCTGTTATCCGGCTCTTGTGCCGCTGGAGATCAGGGAGCGTTGGTGCAGGGAATTGCAGGGGCTTTCCTTGAAAAACGTGGAGATCAAACTGTTGGAGGAGGGAAAGACGAAGCCGCTGTACAGCGGTTTCGGCGAAATGCTCTTTACACATTTCGGCGTCAGCGGGCCCCTTGTTTTAAGCGCCAGCAGTTATTACAGCAAGGTATGGGGCAGGACTGCGCCGTCGGCACAGGAAGGCGCCGGCGGGAGAAGCGAAGCGGCTGTAAGGAGCGGCAGGCCGCGGGTAAAGCTTCTGCTGAACCTGAAGCCGGCAATGAATGAAGAGATGCTGGATAAGCGGCTTTTACGGGATTTTGAGGAAAATTCCCGTAAAGCTTTTAAAAATGCGCTGGGCGGACTGTTTCCCGCAAAGCTGATCCCGGTGATGGTAGAACTTTCCGGTATCGACGGTGAAAAAAAGGTGTATGATGTAACAAGGGAGGAAAGACGCTCCTTTGTCAGTCTGATACGGAATCTGTCCCTTACGGTGACAGGCACCAGAGGGTTTGCGGAAGCGATCGTTACACAGGGCGGAATCCCGGTCTCGGAGGTGAATCCTTCCAGCATGGAATCCAGATTATGTGAGGGATTGTATCTTGCCGGGGAAATGCTGGATATCGACGCGCTGACAGGCGGCTATAACCTGCAGCTGGCATGGTCTACCGGGCATCTGGCGGGAAGCAGCGTGAGATTCTGAAAACCGGCGGCCGGACAGTGAAGCAGTGCCGGTATATATACAAAAGATAAGGACTGAAAAGTACCTGAGCAATCAGAACAGGAGGAAAGAGTATGTACAATATCGCGATAGACGGACCGGCAGGAGCCGGAAAAAGCACCATCGCAAGGCAGATCGCAAAGAGAAAGGGCTATATCTATGTGGATACCGGGGCAATGTACCGGGCGATGGCATTGTTTTTGCTGGAAAACCATATCGCGCCGGACGATACGGAGCGGATCAGCCAAAAAAGCCAGGAGGCGGATATTTCCATTATTTATGAAAACGGGGAGCAGGTGGTTCTGTTAAACGGCAGGAATGTCAACGGGCTGATCCGCACGGAAGAGGTGAGCAACATGTCTTCGGCTTCTTCGGTCAACGGGGATGTACGGAAAAAGCTGGTGGAACTGCAGCAGAAACTGGCAAAGGAGGCGGATGTAGTCATGGACGGCAGGGATATCGGGACCTGTGTGCTGCCCCATGCGGATCTGAAGATCTATCTGACGGCAAGCAGTGAGGTGCGGGCTAAGCGCCGGTATGATGAGATGAAGGCAAGAGGAGATGTATGTGACATTGATGTCATAAAGAAAGACATCGAGGAGCGGGATTACCGGGATATGCACCGGGATATCTCTCCGCTGAAACAGGCGGAGGATGCCGTACTTGTGGATTCTTCGGATATGACGATCGGGGAAGTGATCGATAAGATCATGGGGATGTGCGGCTGAGCCGGCGGGAGAAAAATGCTCAGGGAAAGTGATTTCGGGTAAAGGCGATGGAAGTGAAACTGGCAAAGTCCGCGGGATTCTGCTTCGGCGTGAAGCGGGCTGTGGAAACCGTCTATGAACAGATAGAAAAACAGAAAATTTCGGATAAAAAGCTGCCGATCTATACCTACGGGCCGATCATCCATAATGAACAGGTGGTAAAGGATCTGGAAGAAAAGGGCGTGCAGGTGTTAAACGGCAGGGAAGAACTGGAAGGGCTGGAAGAAGGCATTGTGGTCATCCGTTCCCACGGGATCGGCAGGGAAATCTGCCGGATCATAGAAGAAAAGGGACTGATCTGCGTGGACGCCACCTGTCCTTTTGTAAAAAGAATCCATAATATCGTGGAGAGAGAAAGCGCTCTCGGGAAACAGATCCTGATTATCGGAAACCCCGGACACCCGGAAGTAGAGGGGATCAGAGGCTGGTGTAATTCTCCGGCGATCACCGTGGAATCGGAAGAGGAAATGGAAAATCTCGAGGTAGAAAAGGGTCAAGACATCTGTGTAGTTTCGCAAACGACATTTAACTACAATAAATTTCAAGAACTAGTTGAAATTTTGAAAAAGAATGGGTATAATGGTAGTGTTGTGAATACTATATGTAATGCGACTGAGGAGAGGCAGACAGAAGCGAAGGAAATAGCCTCTGAAGCTGATGTTATGATAGTTATAGGTGGAGCACACAGTTCCAATACAAGAAAGCTGTACGAGATATGCAGTAAGGAGTGTGCACAGACCTGTTTTATACAGTCACTGGCGGACCTAGAGTTAGAGCTTCCAAAATCAGTACGTCTGGTGGGTATTACAGCAGGGGCGTCTACCCCAAATAATATTATTAGGGAGGTTCAAAGTTATGTCAGAAATGAATTTTGAACAAATGATCGATGCATCATTTAAAACAATACATACAGGGGAGGTAGTCGAAGGAACAGTCATTGATGTAAAACCTGACGAAGCTGTCATTAATATTGGCTATAAATCAGATGGTATTTTAACCAGAAACGAGTATACCAATGAATCCGGCGTAGATATGACAACAATGCTGAAGGTCGGCGATACAATGGAAGTAAAGGTATTGAAGGTAAATGACGGAGAGGGGCAGGTTACTTTATCTTATAAGCGTCTGGCTGTTGACCGCGGCAACAAGCGGATCGAAGAAGCCTTCAATAATAAGGAAGTGCTCAGCGCAGTAGTAACGGAAGTATTAAGCGGCGGCCTTTGCGTGGTGGTGGATGAAGTAAGGATCTTTATCCCGGCGAGCCTTGTATCTGATATTTATGAAAAAGACTTAAATAAGTATGCTGGACAGGAGATCCAGTTTGTCGTAACGGAATATAATCCCAGAAGAAGGCGTTATATCGGCGACAGAAAACAGCTTGTGGTCGCTGAAAAAGCGATCAGGCAGAAGGAACTGTTTGAGAGGATTCAGGAAGGCGATGTGGTAGAAGGCGTTGTTAAGAATGTAACAGACTTCGGTGCGTTTATCGATCTTGGCGGTGCGGACGGACTGCTTCATATCTCCGAAATGTCCTGGGGCAGAGTGGAGAATCCGAAGAAGGTATTTAAGGTCGGCGAGACCCAGCGGGTGCTGATCAAGGAGATCTCCGGCAATAAGATCGCGCTGAGCCTTAAGTTTGCGGATTCCAATCCCTGGAAGGACGCGGCTGAGAAATATGCGATCGGGAATGTAGTGACCGGGAAAGTGGCGAGAATGACTGATTTCGGTGCGTTTATCGAACTGGAAACAGGGATCGATGCCCTGCTCCATGTTTCCCAGATTTCCAAAGAGCATATCGAGAAACCCGCAGATGTTCTGAAAGTCGGTGAAGAAGTAACGGCAAAGGTTGTTGATTTTAACGAAGAAGATAAAAAGATCAGCCTGAGCATCAAGGCACTTCTGGCTCCGGAGCCGGCGGCTGAGGCGCCTGCAGCTTCTGCGGACGAGGATGATGCGGAAGTGGCATCAGTTGATATTGACGCGGTAATTGCAAGTCAGACAGAAGAGAGCGAAGAATAATATAGGATAAAGCAGGGCTGTCTGAAATAGGACAGCCCTCTTGCGTGTATAAAAATGATAGGTATATCTGCCCGGTGAATAAAAGCGTGTATACAATAATATAATAAATTTATTATAAAATGAGGTGAATTCATATGGTATACGATTATGAGTATTTCAAAAAAGCAATGTACGATCTGACAAAAATCGATCTGGACGCTTATAAGGAAAAGCAGATGAAGCGCCGTATCGACACATTGATCAGCAATCACAAATACAAAGGGTATCAGGATTACATAGCTGCGATTAGAACAGATAAGGAGCTGATGGATGAGTTTCTCGGCTATATGACGATCAATGTTTCGGAGTTTTACCGTGATCCGCTGCAGTGGCAGTTTCTGGATAAGGAGGTTTTTCCTGAGCTGATCAAAAAATTCGGCAAAAATCTGAAGATATGGAGTGCGGCATGTTCTACCGGTGATGAACCTTATTCTCTTGTGATGGCGCTTTCGAGACATCTGCCGCTGGCAAATATCAGGATCTATGCAACGGACCTTGATAAGCAGATTCTGGAAAAGGCAAAGGTAGGACTCTATGCGGAGAAGAGCCTTGCCGGCGTACCGAAGGATCTGAAAGCAAAATATTTTACAAAGGTAGGAAGTTCCTATCGTATTTCTGATGAGATCAAGAAACGTGTGACCTTCAAGCAGCATAACCTGATCAAAGACAGGTATGAGATGGGATATCATCTGATCGTCTGCAGAAATGTTCTGATCTATTTTACGGAGGAGGCAAAGGACGAAGTATTTACAAAGTACTTTAAGTCTCTGGCGCCGGGAGGCATATTGTTTATCGGAAGCACGGAGCAGATCATGAATTATAAAGAGATCGGATATGACAGGAAGAGTTCTTTCTTCTATGTAAAACCTTAAGGAATTTATGGAAAGACGCTGAAGCGAAAAGTTTGGTTTCGTTAAACTTTTCACTTCAGCGTTTGTTATGTCCGCTCAATCTTATTGCGGTTTTTCTGCCTGAAAGCCGGATGAGGGAAACAGCCCCCGGCGGAAGAAGCGGAAAAAGTAGAGGAAGTGAAAGAAGAAGGAGTGAAAGAAGAGTAAGCAGAAAAAGAAGAAGGGGCGAAAGAAGAGGCGGAAGGCGAAAGATTTAAGTATGGCTATAAAATGCCGGAATCCTGGATCCGGCTGTTGCTGCTTCTCTCATGGGGATCGGGATTTTTATCATGATCGCAGTAAGGGATAGGAGAGGAAAAAAGAGGGATTAAATATTAAAGTCTTTGGAAATATGCTTAAGTTTTTGTTATAAACAACCGATATATTCTATGATTAACAGGCGTTATCAAAATGAGTTTTGAAATCTGCCTGCAGGAGGATCCTGAAAAAGGGAATGTTGTTATATCGATAGAAATAAACAGACTAAGCGGAGGAAGAGGCATGACGGTAAATTCAAGCATCAGCATACAGGCAGGGGCATTGGATAAGGAACAGCAGCAGGCGGGAAAGTTCGGAACAATCAGCATATCCGGTCAGAAGAAGGCGGAAAAAGATGAAAAAAATCCGGGATTAATGCTGAGCGGCCAGACAGATCCCATAGAACAGAAAAAAGCGCTGGCGAAGAAGCAGGCGTACAAGATCATAAGGGATGCACTGGCAGGTGAACTGAAAAGGGATGCCGATGTGCAGGAGGTCAAAGACCATGCCGAACAGCTCAGAAATGACAGGTCACAGGCGCAGGATGAGATCATGAAGATCAATGCGGAAAAAGAGGAATGGCGCAAGGAATGCGGTGTGGCAGAGGATTCCCGGGAACAGAAGGATCTGGAACTTCTGGAAAAAAGAGAGGCTTATGAGAACGGCGATCTGTCGAAGGAGTTGACAGAGGAAGAGAAAGAACGCCTTGCAGAGCTTGACAAGCAGGGGTATACGGACTACCAGAAAAGAGCGCTGGAAATGGAAAAGAAAAAAGCGCCCCATACGGACACCGTGCAGAAAGCGGACGCCGGTATCATTGCGGATAATGCGGCGGTCCGCGCCACAAGGCTGGAACGCTTAAAGAAGGATTATATCCGTAAGGCACAGAAGGAAGAAAACGAAATACTGGCTGCGGCAAGCGAAGAGATCATCGGCATGCTGGTAGACGAGGCGAAAAACCATATGGATGAGAAATCCGAGGAACTGCAGGAGAAAGCGGAGGAAAGAGCCGAGGAAAAGGAAGACCGGCAGGAAAAGATCGATGCCGCAAAGGAAAAGAAGGAGGAGATGGAAACGCTGGCGAAGCCGGAGAATGTTTCTTCGGAGCAGACGGCGCCGACACAGGCGGCTCCGCCTTCCGGCGATGAGATGACGGAAGCCGTGGTTCAGCTTGAGGGCCATAAGGAAGATTATCAGCGTGAGATCGAAGAGATGATGCGGAAGATGAATCTGATGGCGGAGGATATTAAGGGGATCAAGGTAGATGAGATTTTTTGATGATCCGATGTGGATTCGATCGGCAGATGCCGCTTGCGGAACATGCGGTTGCCGGTTGAGTATATTCGGATCAGGTACATGAGAAAGACTGAGTGGAAATAGATTCAGGATCAGGTGCGAATGTAATGTATAAGAATGGAAATGCCCGCTGATAGTTGCAAGCGGGCATTTTGTATGTGCGCGCGGGTGCAAAGAGGAGGGATGCAGCATGAACTGCCCGTACCCGGCGTGGCGGGCAGGGGAAGATGAGGCTTCCCTGCTTGATTATCCGGATATTGAAAATTTAACTGTTGAGCCGCACAAAACTGTATGGAAGATCGAAAAACAGGGAAACAGTACGCCCTGCCGGTCATCAGTACGTGTCCACCATCATCTGCAGAATATGTTCCGCATAGCGGGAAAAGGTCTCTCTGCTGGTCTTGATATCATCGGTCAGCTCGAAGAATATTTCCTTACTCCTGTAATCCCGCTTGAAGAAGGGCTGCACCAGAAGGTCCCACTCAGGGAGATAGGAGGAATATTTTCTGGTATAGCAGGTTTCCGCGGTAGCCTGTGTGCGGTATTCTTTATCGACATAGGAGGATACGGATTTATGGACCGCCATATCCTCGTCTGCGAGATAGTAGTAGTCTTTATAAGAAGCATAAAAATACTTCATTTCTTCCTGATAGATCGGAATGCGGAAGGTTGCATACTTTCCCTCGCCGTTAAAATAACAGGAATTTGCATGAAACCGGACAGGCGCAGGGAGGGCGGCGGGCAGCGAAACCTTCAGGAGAAGTTCCTGGCGCTCCATACCGAAATAATCCGTATAGGTGTTTGCCTGTACTTTTTTTGCCTTTAAGGGTTTGTTGAACATATCGTAATAGGCAAGCACCGGGAGGATACGGATCAGTCCCCGGATGTCGTCGGCGTTATGCAGAAGCAGCAGATTAAACGCGGCATCCGACGGGGCGGTCACATAGCCGTGATAAACATTGATCAGGTTGCCGCCGTCGTAGGTATCGTTTCGCTGAAAGCCGAGAAACAGCTCCACGGATTTCTGCTTGCAGTTTGACATTTTCAGGAAATATTTATAGGGTACGATCCGTTTGTACAGATCGATACCAGCTAAATGGTCAAAGGTATAGGAAAACCCGTATGCCTCACATTTCTGCTGCATAAAGGGGATGTCAAAATTATTGCCGTTAAAGTGGACGATATGGGTATAGTTTTTTGACATATTGAAAAAGGCTTCGATGATCTTCTGCTCTTCGCTGTATTTTTCCGCAAACCACTGGGTCAGACGGAAGGAAATGCCGTCAAAAAAGGCACACCCTATCAGATAGATCGAAGAGCGCTTTGCGGTAAAACCTGTCGTTTCTATATCAAAAAACAGGATATTTTTAAGCGGGGCGATCTGCTCTACCGGATAGGGAATGGCAGGCAGATTCAGTTTCTGTCGGATGATACGCATAGGGGTGTCCTTTCTTTTTTTATTTGGGACTAGTATAACATAAAAGGAGAGAGGAATGCAACGATAAAGCAACGCGCTGAAAATACAACGGCGGCAGAAATACCGAAAGCTGAACTGTTCCAAATAATAAATAAAAAAGTAATTTTACTCTTTCAAATTGTGCATAAAGATCTCAAGTTTTGAAGCAAAAACGGCGTAACCCTTATAAACACTGGGCTGCGCCGATTTCTCTGTATAGCGTAATGGGAACTTTTTTGAAGTAAGAAATTTTTTTT
>CAJTBO010000009.1 GCA_910573755.1 Lachnospiraceae bacterium
ATCATGCGGTCATAGCAGGTTATTGTACCATAAATCTTGTCAGCATATTTATCCGTAAGTAACATGAACACATCCTCCATGGTTTTTCTTTATTGTACTTGAAACCTGGAGGTAATGCAAAACTTTTCCGGTTTATCCGGGTTAGGTAATAAGGATAATGGTTAAGAAGTAACCATAGAATGGCGATATTAAAAATATAATATATTTTATAACTATGATTCAGCAAGGATGGCGGCGAAATTTCCACGGAAGGAAGAGATGGGGATTTTGCCGCTTTTTTCCGAAAATAAGATTATGTAAGACGCATGAAAGGGGAGGAAATAACAATAACAGGAGTTGGAAATCATTTTTACTGTATTTCTGAAATTAAAAAATCGAAAAATCCGGGTATCTGCTTGAAAGAAGTCCGATTTCATGTTATAGTCGGATAAAAGCAGATATTTTCATAAGTATATTCTTTACATTCAATGAATGGTTGGTTTTAGCCATATCTGCCGAAAGGCATAAAGAATCGCAAATGCGTTGTCATTTGCTTCTATTGCCGCTTGAAATACAGCGGCTCATCCTGCTTTTTATTCACATCAAATCAAATGAAAAAGCAGGAGAAGAGAAGACGACATATGCTTTCTCCTGCGGAAAGGAGAAATCGTTATGTCAAATGCTGCAAGAAACCATAAGGACAATGTGTTCTGTCTGCTGTACAGGGATAAGAAAAACCTGCTCTCCCTGTATAATGCCATGAACGGAACATCTTATGAGAGGGAGGAGGAACTGGAGGTAGTCACTCTGGAGGAGGCTATCTGCATGAAGATGCGCAATGACGCGGCGTTTGTGATCGATTCGACGCTGAATCTGTATGAACAGCAGGCCAGCGTCAATCCGAACATGCCGCTTCGGGATCTGTACTATGTGACGGAGGAGTTGAAAAAGATCGCACCGCCGGGCAGGCTGCACCGGACGACGAAGGTGAAGATACCGGCGCCGAGATTCGTGGTCTTCTATAACGGAACTGCAAAGCAGCCGGAGAAGGAGACATGCAGGCTTTCGGATCTGTTCTCCGGGGAAGAAAAAACCCCAGAACTGGAGTTGATCGTTACTACGATCAATATCAATCCGGGCTGTAACGGAGAACTGCTTGAAAAATGTGAAAGCCTGAGGGGATATATGACTTTTGTACAAAAGGTCAGGGATAAGCTGACTGTAAAAATAAAACAGGAAGAAGCGGTGCGTCAGGCGGTAGAAGAGTGTATTTCGGAGAATGTCCTTACGGATTTTTTTGAGAAAAACAGGGAGGAGATTGTGGAGATGGGAGTATATGAGTTTGATCAGGAACTTTATGACCAGGTGCTGTTTGAAAACGGAAAAGTGATCGGAAGAGAAGAGGGAGTGAAACAGGCATTTCTTGTCTTCCAAAAAGTACAGGGCGGGGAAACGGATAGCAAAATAATTGCGGAATCTCTTGGCTGTACATTAAAGGAAGTGGAGATGGTAAGAGAGCAGTTCGGGATTTAGTCAGGAGATAGGACCGGGAATCAGGAGAAGGATTCCCGGTTCTTTTGGAAGGGCACGGGAAATATGAAATTAAACCATTTTTTCACTGACAAACCGGAAGAGTTATGATATAATACCGCAAGGCGTTATATCCGTGCCGGGCGGCGCGGCATAACGGCACGGATTACATAGAGGAACAGAAAACGCAGCATAAAAAAGGAGCATACTGCATGAAAGCTTTTCTGATTTTGGAGGACGGCACCGTATTTGAGGGAACGCATATCGGTGCGGAAAAAGAAATCATCAGTGAAATTGTTTTTAACACATCCATGGCGGGGTATCTAGAGGTGCTGACCGATCCGTCCTATGCGGGACAGGCTGTCTGCATGACGTATCCGCTGATCGGAAATTACGGCGTCTGTCTGGAGGACATGGAATCTTCCCGTCCCTGGCCGGACGGATTTATTGTCAGGGAGTTGTCGAGGATGCCCAGCAATTTCCGCTGTGATATGAGCATTCAGGAATTTCTGGAAAAGTATGGGATTCCGGGTATCGCGGGGATTGATACGAGGGCGCTGGTAAAGCTTCTTCGGGAAAAGGGAACGATGAACGGCTGTATCACCACCCGGGAAGACTTTACATTGGAAGAAGTTCTGCCGAAACTGAAAGCTTATACTACCGGAAAAGTGGTGGAGAAGGTAAGCTGTAAGGAAAAATATACTGTGGGAGAGGGCAGCCGGAAAGTGGCGCTGCTTGATCTCGGGACAAAAAATAATATCGCCCGCTCTCTTGCAAAAAGAGACTGTACGGTGAGAGTTTATCCGGCACTGGCGACAGCGGAGGAAATTCTGGCGGATCAGCCGGACGGCATTATGCTTTCCAACGGGCCGGGAGATCCGAAAGAGTGTGTTTCGGTGATCCGGGAGATCCGGAAGCTGTATGAGAGTGATGTGCCGATCTTTGCGATCTGTCTGGGACATCAGCTTATGGCGCTGGCGACGGGGGCGGATACCTTCAAGATGAAATACGGCCACCGCGGCGGCAATCATCCGGTGAAGGATCTGGCGACCGGAAAGGTTTATATTTCGTCCCAGAACCACGGATATGTGGTGGATATGGAAAAGCTGGACGCGAAGGTGGCGGCGCCTGCTTTTGTGAATGTAAACGACGGTACCTGTGAAGGGCTCTCTTATACCGGAAAAAATATATTTACGGTACAGTTCCATCCGGAAGCCTGTCCGGGTCCTTTGGACAGCGGATTTTTGTTTGACAGGTTTCTGGAGATGATTTCAGCGGGAAAAGAAAGCGGCGGATGCGGCGGCTTCCATCCGGCGGATGCTAATGAGACTTGCGGTATAACTGCAGACAGACAGGAAGGGGGGATGGAACATGCCTAGAAATCCGGAAGTAAAAAAGGTACTTGTGATCGGCTCCGGCCCTATTGTGATCGGGCAGGCGGCGGAATTCGACTATGCGGGCACCCAGGCATGCCGTTCCTTAAAAGAGGAGGGGATGGAGGTCGTACTGGTAAACTCCAATCCCGCCACGATCATGACGGATAAGGAGATCGCGGACAGGGTATATATCGAGCCTCTGACCGTGAAAGTGCTGGAGCAGATCATTGAAAAGGAAAAGCCCGATTCGGTGCTGCCCACGCTGGGTGGACAGGCGGGATTAAATCTCGGTATGGAACTGGAGGAATCCGGTTTTCTGGCAGCCCATAACGTGCGGCTTTTAGGGACCACGGCGCAGACCATCAAAAAGGCGGAGGACAGACTGGAATTCAAGGAGACTATGGAAAAGATCGGGGAGCCCTGCGCGCCTTCTCTGGTGGTGGAAAACATACCGGACGGCGTGGAGTTTGCGGCGAAGATCGGTTATCCGGTGGTACTGCGTCCGGCGTATACGCTGGGCGGCTCCGGCGGCGGTATCGCCCGTAATCAGGCGCAGCTTGAAGAGATTCTGGAGAACGGCCTGCGCCTTTCCAGAGTGGGACAGGTGCTGGTGGAGCGCTGTATCGCGGGCTGGAAAGAGATAGAATACGAAGTGATGCGGGATTCCATGGGCAACTGCATCACTGTCTGTAATATGGAAAATATCGATCCGGTGGGTGTGCACACCGGGGACTCCATCGTAGTCGCGCCTTCCCAGACGCTGGGCGATAAGGAGTATCAGATGCTGCGGAGCGCGGCGCTGAATATTATCAACGAACTGGAGATCACCGGCGGCTGCAATGTGCAGTTTGCCCTGCATCCGACCAGTTTTGAGTACTGTGTGATCGAAGTAAATCCCAGGGTAAGCCGTTCCTCGGCACTGGCGTCCAAAGCCACAGGCTATCCCATTGCGAAGGTGGCGGCAAAGATCGCGCTGGGCTATACGCTGGATGAGATCAAAAACGCCATTACGGGAAAGACTTATGCCAGCTTTGAGCCGACGCTGGATTATTGTGTTGTAAAAATTCCGAGGCTTCCTTTCGACAAATTCCTGACTGCAAAGCGGACGCTGACCACCCAGATGAAAGCCACCGGCGAGGTGATGAGCATCTGCAGCAGCTTTGAGGGGGCGCTGATGAAGGCGCTGCGTTCCTTGGAGCAGCATGTGGACAGTCTGCGGAGTTATGATTTTTCGGCGCTGTCAAAAGAAGATCTGCAGGAACGGATGAAAAAGGTGGATGATCAGAGGATATTCCTGATCGCGGAGGCTGTCCGTAAGGGAATCGATTACGATACGATCCACGAAATCACTATGGTGGATAAATGGTTTATCGATAAGATCGCGATTCTGACGGAGATGGAGGACAGGCTCGAGAAGGAGGGCAGAACCCTTTCGGCGGAAACGCTGCGGGAAGCAAAAAGAATGGAATTCCCGGATAACGTGATCGCAGGGCTTACCGGGTTTACCGGGGAAGAGATCAGGGAAAAACGTTATGAAAACGGCATTATCGCTTCCTATAAAATGGTAGATACCTGCGCGGCAGAGTTTGAGGCGCAGACGCCTTACTATTATTCCGTTTACGGCGGAGAGAACGAGGCGGAAGAGACGAAGGGCAGAAAGAAAGTGCTGGTGCTGGGTTCGGGGCCGATCCGGATCGGACAGGGCATCGAGTTTGACTATTGTTCCGTTCATGCGACCTGGGCTTTTGCGAGAGCGGGTTATGAGACGATCATTGTGAACAATAATCCGGAGACCGTGTCCACGGACTTTGATATCGCGGATAAGCTGTATTTTGAACCGCTGACGCCGGAGGATGTGGAAAATATCGTCAGGCTGGAGAAGCCTGACGGTGCGGTGGTGCAGTTCGGCGGCCAGACGGCGATCAAACTGACGGAAGATCTGATGAAAATGGGCGTGCCCATTCTCGGCACGAAGGCGGAGGATGTGGACGCGGCGGAGGATCGGGAGCTGTTCGACCGTATCCTGCAGGAGACGGAGATTCCGAGAGCGGCGGGCGGCACGGTGTTTACAGCCGAAGAGGCAAAGGAAGTGGCAAACAGGCTGGGTTATCCGGTGCTGGTGCGGCCTTCTTATGTGCTGGGCGGCCAGGGGATGCAGATCGCCATTTCCGATGCGGAGATCGAAGAGTTTATGGCGGTCATCAACCGCTACTCGCAGGAGCATCCGATCCTTGTGGATAAGTACCTGCAGGGGAAGGAACTGGAGGTGGACGCGGTTTGCGACGGGACGGACATCCTGATTCCGGGTATTATGGAACATATCGAGCGGACCGGGGTGCATTCCGGCGACTCCATTTCCGTCTATCCGGCGTACACGGTCAGCCAAAAGGTGAAGGAGACGATCGCCGAGTATTCCAGACGTCTTGCAAAGGCGCTGCATGTCATCGGCCTGATCAATATTCAGTTTATCGCGGTGGGCGACGAGGTCTATGTGATCGAAGTAAATCCCAGATCTTCCCGTACCGTGCCTTATATCAGCAAGGTGACGGGCATCCCCATCGTGGATCTGGCGACGGAAGTGATCCTCGGCAAAAAGATAAAGGATCTGGGCTACGAGCCGGGGCTGCAGAAGGCGGCGGATTATGTGGCGATCAAGATGCCGGTGTTCTCCTTTGAGAAGATCCGGGGCGCGGAGATCTCTCTGGGGCCGGAGATGAAGTCCACCGGGGAATGTCTGGGCATTGCGGATAGTTTTGATGAGGCGCTTTACAAGGCATTTCTGGGGGCGGGCGTGGATCTGCCCAGATACAAACAGATGATCATCACCGTGAAGGATGCGGACAAGGGCGAAGCCATTGAGATCGGACGGCGCTTTGAGAAACTCGGGTATATCATCTATGCCACGAGAAGTACCGCTGCGGCGCTGAACGAGGCGGGCGTGAAGGCGAGAAAGGTCAACAAGATCTCGCAGGAGTCCCCGACGGTGATGGATCTGATTCTGGGACATAGGATAGACCTTGTGATCGATACGCCTACCCAGGGCAGGGATAAATCGAGGGACGGTTTCCTGATCCGCCGTACCGCTATCGAGACCGGCGTGAACTGTATCACGGCGATGGATACCGCGAGGGCGCTGGTGACAAGTCTGGAGAATAAGGAGCGGCAGGGCAGCAGCCTTACGCTGGTGGATATCGCAACGATTGCGAAGCGCGGAAACAGCTAATCCGGACTGTGTCTCTCTCGACGAGGGAAGCGGCGTGATCCGGAAGATTTCCGAGGAGGCGTACTTTCTTTTGGAGACGGAGTGTGCAGACAGGGAGAGGGACGAGCAGCTGCGCGAGGATTTACAGCTTCTTACGGAGCGTGAAAAGAAAGTGCTGTATATGGCATACGGTATCGGATGCGAGAGATGCGCTAATGCGGGAAAGATCGCAAAGGCGCTCGGTATGAGGGAACTGGAGGTCAGGCGGGCGCTTCAGAGCGGAAAAAGAAAGCTGGAGGAGTTGGCGGATGGCAGGCAGTAAGGCGGTGCAGGTGCTTGAGATCCTGAAAAAGATATCCGACGAATCCCATCCCGTGACGCAGGCGGAACTGCTCGAGGCGATGCGGAATATGGATGGCGTCGCGGCGACCGAAAATCCAGGCACATTGTCCAATACCATCGATGGAATCCTGCGTCAGATCAATCCCGTGGAATACACGGAAGAAAACGATCCGGAGTACCGGATCAAATACAGAGGATATCAGGAGAATCTTTTAGACAGGAAGGAAGAAATAAAGGAGTTGAAAAACGAGGCGCGCAGAAAAGGCGCCGATGTGGAGGCGATTCGAAAAGAGCTCTCGGCGTTGTCCGCCAAAGCGCCGTCCATCACAGATCTGCGGTATATCCATGATTTCACGGACCGGGAGATGGATCTGCTGATTCAGGGGGTTTCGTTTTCCGACAGTATTTCGGCGAAGGAAAAGGCAAATTTGATTGGAAAGATCATAGATACGGCGAGTATCTATTATGAGACACCGTTTTATGACAGGGGAACGGGAAAACTGAAATTTAACCCCGACGGCATATTTGCCAGGACCAGCCGTATGGCGGAGAATCCTGTCAGAGAAGGTGGGATGGATCCGGGCGGACAGGTATCTTTTATCCAGAAAGCCATAAACGATAAAGTCCGCATAGGCTTTTGTTTCAACGACTATGATGCGGACAAAAATCTTATCTCGCGGAGACGAAAGTATGAGTTAAATCCCTATCATATCGTGGTGTATCACGATATGCATTATCTGATCGGCAATATGCCGGGAAGAGAGAATCTGAGCCATTACCGGATCGATCTGATGTCGGATATTAAAGTATTGGCGGACGATGCGGGAAGGCCCGTGAAGCGTACCCCTATAACAGGACTCGAGTGTGCAAAGGTGACGGGAAGGGAGTGGGACCCTGCAAAATACATGAGCGAACATTTGAACATGGGGTACGACGAGCCGAGGCGCATCGGGATAAAGATTCCGCAGGATCAGTACACCGTGCTGCACGACTGGTTCGGCGACCATTACAGAAAGCGCCGCACATCCTGCGGAGAAGGATTTGATTTTGTGGACGTTGTGACATCGCCCGCTATGATCGTCCATTGGGCGATGCAGTACGCCGGCGTCGTGGAGATCATGGATGAGGAGATCAGAGAAAGAATCAGGGATGAAATAAAAAAACTGGAAGAAAAATACGGAAAATAAATGAAAAAATGTGACAAGTGATGTTCTTATACATTGATCTTTAACATGTTGATGATTCAATCCTCCATAATATTAGTGTAGACAAAAAACACTGAGATGATATGGAGGATTTTTTATGGAGAAAACCAGCAGGATGACGGTGGAAGAAGAAAGGCGGGTATGTCTCTTCGCATGAGGAGACATGGGAGTGGGAGAGGCCGACAGCGGACTACGCCACCGCCTATGTCTACAATTTTGATATGAAGGATGGAGAATTTGGGGATATCTTTCTGACGTCAAACAACGGGGCGTTGATCAGAAAAGCGTGAGAGCGGCGGAAAATGTTCTGCTGTGAACATAATGACATGATGCCGAGGACAAAAGGCCTATCAGTCTGGAATTGCCAGAACTGTTTGCGGCTTTTGAGTCGATTAAATGACATCGAGTGTGAAAACAGTAAAAAAGAAAGGGTATGGACGTAAACAATATGGCGGTTTATGTGATTTCAGACATTCACGGTGAATATGACAAATTTGTGGAACTGATCGACAGGATCGGGCTGAAGAAGACGGACACATTGTACATTCTCGGCGATATTCTGGACAGAGGGCCGCGTCCGGTCAGCGTGATAGAGAAGCTTATGGAGATGCCGAATGTGATTCCCATTGTCGGCAATCATGAATTTATGGCGATGACCTGTCTGAATTTTCTCTGTCAGGAGATCACGGAGAAGGCGATAGAGGAGATTGAGCCGGGGGTGGCGGAGGAGTTGTCCAACTGGATGTTAAACGGGGGGATGACGACCATCGATGAGTTCTACAGGCTGGACGCCGGGATGCGGGGGAAGGTGATGGATTATATCGGAGAGTTTCTGACTTATGCGGAGCTGACCGTGAACGGGAAAGAATACCTTTTAGTCCATGCCGGGCTGGGGCATTTTTCGCCGGAGAGGGATCTGGGCGACTATACGCTGGAGGAACTGGTCTGGGAGAGACAGGACTATGAGAGGCGGTATTTTGAGGATAAATATATTGTGACAGGGCATACGCCCACGCAGTATATTCCGGGGAATCCCAGGCCGGGTTTTATCTTCCGGAAAAATCACCATATTGCCATCGACTGCGGCGCGTACTACCCGGACGGCAGGCTTGCGGCGATCTGTCTGGACACGGGGGAGGAGTTTTATTCCGGCGGGCAATGAGTCAGAGAACGATACAATGAGAGGAAGCGCCGGGAAGAATGAGATTTTGGAAGATGCCGTGCGCGGAGGGAGGCGTTTGAGAATGCATTATGTGATGGGTGATATCCACAATGAAAACAGAAGATTACAGACGATGTTAAAAAAGATCGCTTTCGGGGAAGACGACCATGTCTTTCTGTTGGGGGATCTGTTCGACAGAGGCGGGGAGAGTGCGGACCCGGCGGGCGTTTACTTTGCGGTTCTCGGGCTGGGGGAGCGCTGTACGGTGGTGCGGGGCAATCACGATCAGTGGCTGGCGGACTATATCAGATACTATGAGGCGCTGTCGGAGGCGAGGCGGAAAACCTGCTGGCCCTATGTGTATAACTCCTTTGCCATGCTGCAGCGAAGGCTCACGCCCGTGGATCTGCTGCAGCTTGCGGATGCGATAGAGCGGTTTCCGTTGCAGGAAAAACTGGAGCTGGAGGGAAAGAATTATCTGTTTGCCCATGCCATGACCTTTCCTCCCGGAAGGTGGAAAAGGAGAGATTACTATCTGATGGGGGGACTGGACTACGAGAGATTTGTGAGGGACGGTTTCCCGGGCTATATCTCTTTTTGCGGGCACGAACATACGAGCAATTTGGCGGAGTTTCCGGGGAGATATCTGGATGGGGGATACAGGTCCGTGTGGCGCAATGAGCCGGGTAACCTGTATATGATGGACTGCGAGAGCGGGTATGCGGGCGGCAGGCTGGCTTGCATGTGTCTGGAGAGCGGGGAGCGGTTTTATGTGTGAGAGGGGTATTCTGTGTGCTGCGGGAATGGGTTGGGGGGGTTGTGTGTAGCAGGAATGAGTTGGATGATGTGTGTTATGTGCAGAAAGTATATCGCAGTATTGAAGAAGGAGGAGATTGTATATGCCTAAATATTATGAACCGGAACATTTTGAAGACTGTTACAGTAGCTTTCTGGAGGGGAATCTGTCAAACGGATATTATAGTTATATTGATCCGGATTGTGTGGAGGATGTAGGGAAAACGGATTTTTATAAAGACCTGACAGATTTTTTGAATGAACGGGAAAAGGACTGTATCGACGAAAAGGACAGATATCTGTATCTGCCGCCTCTGGATGTGCACGAAATAGCAAAATGGATGGAAAACCATGAGGAGTTGAAAAGGTTCAAGAATGAAATGGATGCAAAAAAAATAGCTGTTTTGAAAGACGGCAGACAACAGTTTTGTCTGACATCAGATCAATTCGGATTCAGCGCGTTTGAAGGGATCTATGGAAAGGAGAACTACGAGCGGTATCCCCTTGCCAAACTGCTCTATTCCTGTCGGGGAAAATGTGAGGAAGAACGGAAAGAGGTGATCGGGCGGATTACCGAATATGTGAAAAATACACGGACGCTCGGCGGTTCTTTTTTATGGCCTGTGCACCAGGAAGGGAATAATGCGCGTGCATGCATGTATAATTTGAGACGCGGAGTTGGAAATTATCTGGAAGACAGAGTGGATTTGACTTTGCGGGAGGTAAAACATGCCCTGGACTGTGCAGTGGAGCTAAAGTGTGGTTATAATAATTATGAAGAGTATGAAAAATTTGATATATTATATGATTATTATGATTATCATAAAAAGGATGAAATGCATCTGAAAAAATGGCTTGAACATTTCGGCACATTTACAAACTTTATTGAATACTTTATGCTGAAGCCTTTTTGCAAAAAGATGCAGACGGCGGAGGGAAGTTATGAGTATATACCGATCAATATTATAGACGGCCGGGAGATCGAGCAGGAGAAAGGGGAGATAAGAAATATAGTTAAAGTGCGGAACCTGCGGGAAGAAGAGATCCTCAATATGCTGAATTTATTGGAAAAGAAGATTTTGGAGAGAACACAAAATATGGAAAAGGCTGTTAAATCATATAGAGAAAACCGGAAAGATAAATGTTAGTTGATAAATGACAACTGAAATTATTATAGTGATAACAAAAACAGCGGATGAAAAGATGTTGTTATGAGAAGAGATATTATCACGGAAAAACAGGATATGACTTACCTGAGTTTGACAAAGCTGCGCAGATCATCTGGAACAGCAGGATTTTTTTTGCGCCCTATGGGATAGGAGAACATCAGATCCATGGTTCTTTTTTTAAAGGAGTCTATGATAAAAGCAGAAATCAGGACTCCTGTAAGTATGATATGGATCAGGTGCGCAAAAAGATTGATGGAAACAGCCAGCATGCTTTTTCCGCTGCCCTGTATGGGGGCGACAGATTCCAGTGTTTGCGCTTTTCTGCCGAGGGCAGTCACCGGAACGTCATGCAGTACCAGCGTCCGGGATAAGTCCTCGAGATTGGCATGTGTGTCATAAATGCGGATCTGTCCGTCCTCCAGAATCCGGAAATTGTCAAGACGGAGTTTTTCGTGCAGCACATAGGCGGCCTGCCGGGGTGATTTTTTTACAGGCAGAAATCCGGCGGCAGGGCGGATGGCGGGGAGCTTGCTTCGCGCTTCCGGCGGTTTTTCCGCCTGCTCAGTCGATAGGAAGAGAATTGCGCAGCCGGAGCGTGAAAACGGTCTTTACATGGGGTGTGCTTTCTAAAAGGATATCGCCGCCGAGCTGCCGCGCCAGAACTTCCACGACGGAAAAGGGTTTGGTGATGTAGTCGTCGGCGCCCAGCCCAAGCCCCAGCGCCTTAGCAGTTCAGGATTTTGCATTTGCTGTAAAGTCCGTGAGAACATGTAAATCAGTCCGTCAGGAAATCCGGGACAAATATCGTTTGTATCATTTTTGACAAAAAGTGGAAGCCTCAATAGAATAATTTGAATCAATTCCTTTAAACGTTCGGAGTATCAGGCGGACAGTAAGGTTGCCAGTGATTTTTATCATCACTGGAAAAAAGATATTGCCCTGATGAAAGAGCTGGGGCTGAAAACTTATCGTTTTTCCATTTCCTGGGCGCGGATTATTCCGGACGGAGACGGTGAGGTAAATCAGAAGGGGATTGATTTTTATAATCAGGTGATCGATGAACTGATCGCCAATGATATTCTTCCTTTTGTGACCTTGTATCACTTTGACCTGCCCTATGCGCTGGTGGAACAATATAACGGCTGGGAGGACCGGCGCTGCGCCTATGCCTTTGAGCGCTATGCGAAGGTATGCTTTGAGGCGTTCGGGGACAGGGTAAAATGGTGGCTGGTGCACAATGAGCAGAACCTGATGATCCGGGTGGACGAGCGCATGAATATCACGGAGCCGGACCCCTGGAAGGCGGATAAAATACGGGCACAGATGGATTATCATATGTTTCTGGCGCATGCTCTGGCGGTGAATGCATGTCACAGGATGGTGGAGGGCGGAAAGATCGCGCCTGCGGTTTCTTCTACCTGTACCTATCCGCTGACCAATAAGCCGGAGGATGTATGGGCGGCGAAGATGAACGACTGGTTCAAGACAAACTACTGTCTGGATATGCATTATTACGGCGGGTACCCGGGATACTATATGCGCTATCTGAAGGAACGGGATATCGTGCCGGTGACCAAGGCGGGGGATGGAGAACTGTTAAAGAGCGCGAAGATGGATTTTATCGCCCTGAATTATTACAGGACGCTGTGTGCAAGTTATCTGCCGGCGGATGAAGAGCATCCTGCGGGGATGCGCGTATTTCGGGGGAATGAAGTGGATTTTGACCAGTACGGCTATTGCAGGGACGAGAAAAATGTGAATCTGAAAGCCAGCGAGTACGGGGCGCAGATCGATCCCATGGGACTCAGGATCGTGCTGAACGATTACTATGCGCGGTATCATCTGCCGCTTATCATCACGGAAAACGGGCTGGGCACGCCGGATGTGCTGACGGCGGATGACAGAGTCCATGATGATTACCGGATCGATTATATACGCGGCCATCTGGATGCCATGGCTCTTGCGATGGAGGACGGGGTGGAACTGATGGGGTACTGTCCCTGGTCGGTGATCGATCTTTTAAGCTCCCATCAGGGATTTAAAAAGCGTTATGGTTTTGTGTATGTGAACCGGGAGGACATGGACCTGAAGGATCTGCGCCGCATCCGCAAGGACAGTTTTTACTGGTACCGGGATGTGATAAGGACAAACGGAGAGAGCCGCTGAGTTTGTGGCAGGATATCATTTGATTTGGTATCGGCGGGAGACGGATGCCGGTCATGGATCAAAGGTTCGTGTCATACGGCCGATGGACGGCGGGGGAGAGAAAATGCGGGTAGTGAAAGTTCTGAATAATTCGCTGGTGCTTGCGCTGGATGAACAGGGCAGGGAAACGATATTGATGGGAAAGGGGATCGGTTTTCACAAGGCGTCGGGCTATGAGTTTGGAGCGGATGAGGTGGAGAAGGTGTTTGTACTGCAGGACCGTTCGATCACCAGAAGTATCATACGGCTTGCGGCGCAGACAGACAGCGTATATTTTGAGATCGGAAAAAATGTGATCGATTATGCCATTGACAGGTTTCATATGAAGCTGCTGGATCATATCTATCTCTCCCTGACGGACCATCTTGCCTTTGCGGTGCGGCGTGTGGAGAAAGAGATCCTTGTACCGAATTTCTATACGCAGGATATGCAGCGCTTTAATCCCAACGAATATCAGGTGGGTCAGTACGCGCTGCGGCTTGTGAAAGAGCAGACGGGGGTGGAACTTCCCGGGGATGAGGCGGGAAATATCGCGTTTCATTTTATCAATGCCCAGGAGGACCATCCCTATAATGAGAAAAACCGGAAGATCAGACAACTGGCGGAGGATGTCCTGAATATTGTGAAGTACTATTACCAGCTTGTCTATGACGAGGAAAGCATAGCCTATTCAAGATATCTGACCCATATCAGGCTGTTTGCGCAGCGGCTGGTATCCGGGAAACAGCTTCCGGAGGAGGCATCGCGGCTTTTGTATGACCAGATTGCACAGGTCTGTACATCGGAATTTTCCTGTGTGGCGAAGGTGAACCGGTTTGTGGCGGAACGCTTCGGCGTGAAAGTGACAAATCAGGAAGAGATGTATCTGGCGTTACATATTCACAGAGTCCTTGAGAGCGGAAGGGTGAAGGACGAAAGTGAAAATATAAAATAGGAACCTGCAATAGAAATCTGTGCAAATATTGGTGTTGACAATTGTCTGTAATCGGACTATAATGAGAAAGTCCGATTACAGACTTTTATGTTTGTGCGGATGACAGGCGGGACGGACGGGGCACATGCCGGAGAAGGCGGCGGGTATCGGATTCATCAGCAGGGCGGCGGGATCAAGGTTCCGGGAGAGCTGCCGGCGGGTATTAGAGAAGTATTGCCGGAACGACGGAATAAAAGGAGTAAGGTGAATGGAACCCAGAATACTGGATACGAGATTAAAACAGTATAACGATATTACAAAGCAGAACGATCAGCTCTACCGCGGCGTTGCGAAAAAGTTCGGGCTTTCGGAGTGCGCGTTCTGGATCTTGTACTATCTGCGGGCGGATTACGGGGAGGCGAAGCAGAGCGAGATCTGCAGCAGTTTTCATCAGCCGAAGCAGTCGATCCATTCGGCGCTCAAGAAGCTGGAGGCGGAGGGATATATTGCGCTGACCGCGGGAGGCAACCGGCGCAGCAAAGGGATCGTGCTGACAGCGGAGGGGAGAAGGCTCTGCGAGGAGACGGTGGATCATGTGATAGAAGCGGAAAAAAGCGCTCTGGGCAGTTTGTCGGAGGAAGAACAGGAGGAACTTATGAATTTATATAATAGATATACAAAGCAATTTAAACTGAATATGCGGGCAATGCCTGAAAAAGGAGGTAATATAACATGAGAATACAGTTATCGGAACATTTTACCTATAAAAAGCTGCTGCTTTTTTCGCTTCCGACCATTGCGATGATGATCTTTACTTCCGTTTACGGCATCGTGGATGGTTTTTTTGTATCCAATTATGTGGGGAAAACGGCGTTTGCGGCGGTCAACCTGATCATGCCGTATCTGATGATACAGGGGTGTTTCGGGTTTATGATCGGTACGGGCGGCGGCGCTCTGGTGGCAAAGACTCTGGGGGAGAAAAAAAGGGAGGCGGCGGACCGGTATTTTACGATGCTGATCTGCTTTACGGTCTTGCTGGGCGTACTGATCTCGGCAGTCAGCATTTTGTTTATGCGCCCTATCGTCCTGTTCCTCGGGGCGAAGGGAGGGATGATACAGGATTGTATGACCTACGGCATCATTATGAGTGCTTTTAACGCGGCTTTTATGCTGCAGTTCTTTTTCCAGAGCTTTTTTGTGGTGGCAGAGAAGCCGAATCTCGGTTTCGGGATCACTATGGCGGCAGGCCTGACGAATATCGTGCTGGATGCACTGTTTATCGCGGTATTCCAGTGGGGCGTTGCGGGCGCCGCTGCCGCTTCCGTGATCGGACAGTGCGTAGGCGGGGTGCTGCCGCTGCTTTATTTCGGAATGCCGAGGCAGGAGGCACCGGAAGAGAGCGCCGGAAGGCGCGATGCGGAAAAAAGGCTTCCGGAAACCGGCGGCAGTCTGAAGAAAGTCTCCGGAGAACGGTTATGGAAAAATACAAGCCTTCTGCAGCTCAAAAAGACAAAAATGGAGGCGGGTATACTGCTGAGGACCTGCGGCAACGGTTCCTCCGAATTGATGTCCAATATTTCCGCTTCCATTGTGGGAATGCTCTATAATTTCCAGCTGATGAAATATGCCGGGGAAAACGGTATTGCCGCCTACGGCGTGGTGATGTATACACAGATGATCTTTTTTGCTATCTATATCGGCTATGCGGTGGGAACGTCGCCCATTGTCAGTTACCACTACGGGGCGGGAAACCACGGGGAGATGAAGAGCCTTCTGCAGAAAAGCCTGCTGCTGATGGCGGGAACGGGCATTGTCATGATGGTGTCCGCCCAGGCAAGCGCTTCCGTGCTTTCGGGTATTTTCGTGGGATATGATCGGGAACTGCTGGCTGTTACGGAACACGCATTTATAATCTTTGCCTGTTCCTACCTGCTCTCGGGCTTCAATATTTATGCTTCGTCCTTCTTTACGGCGTTAAACAACGGCGCGATCTCGGCGGCGGTTTCCTTTATGAGAACACTTGTTTTTCAGACCGGTGCGGTGCTGATCCTGCCGCTGATTCTGGGAATCGACGGTATCTGGTGGGCGGTCACGGTGTCGGAGGTGATGGCGTGCCTGATCTCGGTTGTATTTTTGGTGGTAAAGAGAAAGAAATATCATTATTAAAGCAGGAGGATAAGAAATGACAAAGGAAAAGATAAAGGCGGCATTTTTTGATATTGACGGGACACTGGCGGAGATGAAGAGCCATGTCATACCGGACAGCACAAGGAAGGCGCTTCACAGGCTGAGGGAGAAGGGGATATGCTGTGTTTTGTCCACGGGGCGGCATCCTCTGGAGGTGTCGGAGGAGAATATCCTGCCGGATCTCACCTTTGACGGTGGGATCTGGCTGACCGGCCAGTTCTGCGAACTGCACGGGAAATGTATTCTGCAGAACTGTTTTACGGCAGGCCAGCTTGCGGTTTTAAAGGAATTTCTGGAGCGGCGCGGCAGAAGCTGTATTTTTCTGGAGAAGGATGCGATGTACTGCAATCTGGTCGATGAGCGGATAAAGAGAGAACAGGAGAGGATCGGTACGGCAGTGCCGCCGGTGCGGGATACGGCGGATCTGGAGAAGCGCGGGATTCTGCAGGCGGTGCCTTTTATCGACGCGGAGGAGGAGAAGGAGCTTCTTGGGCTTCTGCCGGACTGCAGGCTGACGAGATGGGGCGACGGTGTTGTGGATTTTCTGCCTGCCGGCGGCGGTAAGGAAAAGGGAATCCTTGCGGTGTGCAGAGAGCTGGGCATCACGCCGGAGCAGGTGATCGCCTTCGGGGATGCGGAGAATGATATATCCATGCTGCGGCTTGCAGAGATCGGCGTGGCGATGGGAAACGGAGAGCCGGCGGCGAAGGAGGCGGCGGATTATGTGACGGACCGGATAGAGGCGGACGGAATCCGGAAAGCGCTGGAGAGATTCGGGATTATTTAAAAAGGCCGGGAACAAAATTCCTGAAAGGCATTTGGAATCAAAGATTATCGGAAAAATTTCAATTCGAAGAGGTATTGTACTGCTGTTTATGGTATAATAAAAGTCCCGCGGGACGATATGATACCACGGGATAAGATCTTTAGGAGAAGCGGTATGGCAAAGGAAAATAATCAGGAAAACAAAAGCCTTCCCCTGTTTGATGTACCTTTCAGCAGGAGGGTCGAGGAAGGGTGGAAAAATTTTTGGAAGGAGGCGGGGGAACTGCGTCGTCTGATCGACCAGAGGGCGGATGGCGAAGAGATCGGGGAACAGCTTGAGATATTGCTGTGCCCTGTTTTTACGGAAGTGTATGCGGAGGTGGGTTTCCATGAGGGGAAATATGACCTGATCCTGAATCTGGAGGGGGACTGGTCAAGACTGTTTCCGCTGGTTTATTTTAAAAAGCGGGCGCCGAAGGAAGTGCTGGAATATTGGAATATCTTTGTGGGCAGACAGGCAAGGGATGAGAAAAAAGCGGATTTTCAGCTGAAAATAGGAGAAGAGCTGGTCAGCGCGGAGGATTTTCAGGTCTGGACTCAATGGCAGGATAAGGAGGCAAAAGTATCTGTCTATTGTGAAAAGCTTCTTCCGCTTCTGCCGGAGCGGGAAAGCAATGCCTACTGGATCGTTTATACGATGCTGGATTACGCGATGGGGGAATTGACGGAGATGAAGTATATCTGCGGGCTGGAGCTTCTGGATCAACCGGAAAAAGAGGACGCCCTTGCGCTTTCGGAGCTTCTTCCTCATTTTATGGCGCATCTTTCCCTGAACAGGGAGGAGTTGTTCGATGCGGAGCGCTACTGCAGCTTATATACCGGCTATCAGATGAAACCGGACGAGGAGGCAAAGGACGGGCTGCGCAGGGATGTGTATGCGGGTTCCTGCGGTTTTCTTTCGCTCCTGAATGAGTTCTGGCGGGGAGAGAGCCGCATAATGGATACCTTTTACAGGGACGGTATTGAGGCGGGCTATTTCTGTTATCCTTTGTATGGCTTTCAGGGGGAGGACAGAGGGGGGAAGATCCTGAATTTCCGCGATGAGATGGCTGAGGGGATCGAAGCGCTGGCAGGGATGGACAGTTTTACGTTTATCGGCGGCGCTTCCGGCATCTATTATGGTTATCTGGATTTTATCGCCTGGGATTTAAAGGCGGTGCTGGATGCGGCAGTTACGGTTTTCAAAAAGTCCGGTATCGACCGGGTGGTGTACCACAGCTTCCGGCAGGATGCGGAGGGGATCACTTTATTTGAGAAGCGGGAAAACTGAGAAACAGGAAAGGGGCAGAGATAAAGAAGTAAAAGAAGTGTAAAAAATTTTGACGTTCCCTGTCCGGCTGACTGCCGGACGGGGCGGACTTTCTCAACTGCTTTTTCCTCCGTGTCGTTGAATGTAAGCATGATTATTTTACCGGCAAATCTCACATCCCCTCTTACCTGGATATAAAAATATTAACGCACAGACTCTATATCGGCTGTTGTAATCAAAGCGTCACGCTGCAAATACCGGATTGCCTTTAGAGCATACTTATGTGCTTCTTCACTGGAACCGGCAACTGCGGCTTTTGTCAGTTCTCCAGTTTCAAGTCGTTTTCTTTGATCCATCCGATTTTTCGGAGCAGATTTCCGACAACCGAGGATATAACAGCCGGCAGGATAAAGCTGATCATGATCAGACCGAACCAGTCCATAGCGGTAATGGAAAGTTTCGTGCCCGCCGCGATATCATTCAGCCAGCCTGCATAAACGCCGATCTGTCCCACCAGGCCGCAGGTGCCCATGCCGGAGGATACGGGGGTGCCGTTCATCTGCAGTTTGAACAGGCAGGTCGCGGCGGGGCCGGCGATAGCGGAAGCGACGATCGGGGGAATCCAGATCTTCGGATTTTTTACGATATTGCCCATCTGCAGCATGGAAGTGCCGAGCCCTTGAGAGATCAGGCCGCCCCATTTGTTTTCCGGAAAACTCATCACGGCAAAGCCGACCATATTGGCACAGCATCCGGCAACGGCGGCGCCGCCGGCGAGTCCGGTCAGCGATAATGCGGCGCAGATCGCGGCGGAGGAGATCGGCAGCGTCAGCGCGGTGCCCACGAGTACGGATATGACAATGCCCATCAGGAAAGGCTGCAGGTCTGTCGCCCACATGATCAGGCGTCCAAGCGAGCTTGCGGCAGCGCCGATGCCGGGGGCGAGAAGGGAAGACAGTGCCACGCCGATAAAGATGGTCACAAAGGGAGTGACAAGGATATCGATCTTTGTCTCTTTGGAGATAAGCTTGCCGGATTCTGCCGCAAGGATAGCAATGATCAGAACTGCGAGAGGGCCGCCTGCACCGCCTAATTCATTGGCGGCAGCGCCCACCGCGGCAAGGGAAAACAGTACGAGAGGAGGCGCGTTGAGCGCGAAGCCGATCGAAACCGCCATGGCGGGACCGGCAATATTGGCAGCATAGGTGCCGACGGTTACTAAATATTCTATACCGGTCTGCTGTCCCAGCGTTTTGATGATCGTGCCGATCAGGAGCGAACAGAACAGCCCCTGCGCCATTGCGCCGAGACAGTCCACACCGTATCGTTTCCAGGAGAAAATAATATTTTTGCGTTTGAGAAATTCTTTCATAATATCCACCCTCATTTGTGATTAATTTTTAACAGGTTCATTATAGCACATTGGTGAGAGGAGTTCATTGGTCATTTTGCTGTATTATGTTTGGCGTACAGGGGATTTTTTATTGTTGCGTTTGATGCATCAGAGGTTTTTTAACGTTATGATTGGCGCACCGGCAATATTTTGTTAAGATTTCACACCGGAAAATGAGTTTTCTGCAACATGCAGGTGGGAAAGATCCTGTTTTTTTCCGATATAATCATACAGGCTTTTTATGGAAGCTTTTTCTGACGGGGGTGAGGAAGAATTGCTGCGGATCGGGGAGAATACGGATAGAGCAGGGAGAAACTTTATGGAAGGATAAAAGCCGGATGGAGATGGAAGGAAAAATGCGGATAGCGGTTTGTGACGATGAGGAGAAGGTACGGGAAGTGCTGGCGGAAAAAATAAAAAGGTTTTGTCCGGAGGCGGAGATCTTGTGTTATGCATCGGGAGAAAAACTGCTTTTGGCGGAAAAGGCGCCGGATATTGTGTTTCTGGATATCCAGATGCCGGGGACGGACGGGATGGAAACTGCAGGGGTGCTCCGGAAAAGACATAAAAGAATGATCCTTATTTTTGTGACGGCGATGGAGGACTATGTGTTCAGGGCCTTTGATGTGGGGGCTTTTCACTATCTGGTAAAGCCCTTTTCGCAGCAGAAATTTGAAGCCGTGCTTCTTGGCGCGCTGGAGCAGTACAGGGAGTTTGCGCAGGCACCGGAAGGAGGCAGAGGACAGGAGGAGGAAAAGGGCATTATGATCCTCTCGGGCGGAAGCCATATCAAGGTCTGCCTGCAGGATATCATATATGCGGAAGTTTTTAACCGGAAGGTGGTCATTCATAAGATGGCGGAGGATATGGAATATTACGGAAAACTCTCGGACCTGGAGAAGCTTGCCGGGGAGGATTTTTTCAGGCCCCACCGTTCCTATCTTGTGAATTTCAGGTATGTGGTGAAATATGACGCGGCGGAGATCGCGCTGGAAAAGGGGACTGTACCGATGGCAAAAAAGAAATATCCGTCGTTTGTGAAAAGTTATCTGCAGTATAACCGGCGGACATGGAGTGAGGGTAGGATATGACGGACTGGGATGTTTACTGGGAGCTGGTTTCCAGACTGTCGCAGATCGGGTTGATTATCATCCGCGCATATTTTCTCTGCCGGCTTGTGAAGCCTTTTCTGGCAGTGCGGGAAGAGCGCGGGGACGGTCCGGCGCAGGGGAGGGCGAAACCTTTCCTTTCTGTGGCGCTGCCGGGGATCAGTTACACTGTCGTCATGCTGCTGGCGGTTTTATATCCCCGCGAGGTCCATGTGATACCGGTATATATAATAAGTACGGCTGCGGCCTTCGGCACGGCATATTATATTGACAGGAGAAATGCCGCGCAGAAGATCTTTCTGGCGGTGGTGTTTTATCTGCTGCAGTGGATCACCTGGGGGATCACGCTGGTGCCCTGGAGAGGATTGTATAATATTCTCGTTATTTCTTTGGGCGGGCAGCACAGCTATCTGCTGCATTTTTTGTTGTACGGGGTAATGGAATTTTTTGATCTTGCGCTGCACTTTTTCGCTATGGCGCTGTGTGTCCGGCTGATCCACAGAGAATATCATTGTAAGATGGAGAATATGACAAAAAGGGATCTTGCGCTGGCTTTGGCGCCGCTTTTTTCTGTTGCCGCAGGACACGGGATATTTTATTTTGCAATCAATGCCTATGAAAAAGATACCGGGATGTATATATGGAACCATTATTCCTCGTATATCGTGCTGCAGGCGGTTTTCATGCTGATCTCTTTTGCGGCGCTGCTCACGGTCATTGTTTCCTACCAGCGCATCAAAAGCGGGCAGAGGAAAGAAAAGGAAGAGGCTGTACTGGCGGAGCAGCTCAGGGAGATGAAGCGGCATATCGCCGGGGTGGAAAAGCTTTATCTTGATATCCGCAGTTTAAAACATGACATGGGGAATCATATCCTGACGCTGGAAAAGCTGTGTGAAGAAAATGAGGAAGCAGGGAAATATATCGTGCAGTTAAAACGGCAGGTACGTGAGGCGGTACCGGAGATGAAAAGCGGCAATCCCGTCACCGATGTGATCCTGCGGGAGAAGAAAAAGGAGGCGGAGGAAAAGGAAATTGTTTTTGCACATCAGTTTCATTTTCCGGAGGATACGAAGCTGAGCGCTTTTGACGTCAGTGTGATTCTGAACAATGCGCTGGATAATGCGATAGAGGCGGCAGGGGCATCCACGGATCCGTATATTTCCATCTCTTCCTGCCGCAGGAGAAATGCTTTTATGATAGAGGTGAAAAACAGTATGGCAGGGAAAAGAAGGATAGAGGCGGAGAGCGGCCTGCCGGTTACGACAAAAGAAAGGGCGGGGCATGGATTCGGGCTTGTGAATATCCGGAAGGTGGCACAGAAATATTACGGTGATATCGCCATCGAGCAGGAGGAAGGATCGTTCAGGCTGGTTATCATGCTGATGGTGTGACTCGCCTATGATACGGGTCAGCCGGCGGGCTGTTGAATATTCGGGGCGGGGAGGATATTTTGGGCTGCCGGGGAGGCCGAATGTCAGATTGTTGTCAGTTGGTTTGATTATTAGAACGATCTGCAGGGACGGTTTGGTGTTTACAACGAAAAAAGGGCGCTTTGCGACATGGCGGTTTATTTTGGCCCCGGGCTTTCCGAAATGTAGAATGAAAGAAAGTTTATCATGCTTTATGATACAGACTTTATGATGCAGACAGGAGGAAAATACATGAATATCAGTGGAATCAGCGGAAACATATCTCAGGCGCCGCAGCAGGGAGCAGGGAAGGCAATGGATGCCCAGAGCCGGAATATTCAGAAGCAGATTACGGAGGCGCAGAAAAAACTGCAGGAACTTTCCGTGCGCGGAGATCTTAGTCAGGAAGAGAAGATGAAAAAGCGGCAGGAGATCCAGAAACAGATCAGCGATCTGAATATGCAGCTCAGACAGCATCAGACAGAGGTAAAAAGACAGGAACAGGAAGAAAAGAAGGCGGCAGAGAGCGCTGCGGGAAAACAGAACGGGGGCGGACAAGATACCGGATTTTCCGCAGCAGGCATGCAGGCGGTACTTTCTGCGGATACGACCATGAAGCAGGCGCAGGTGCAGAGAGGCGCTGCGGCAAAGTTAGAAGGCAGGGCGAATGTTTTGGAGGCTGAAATCCAGCAGGACGGGAGGACCGGCGGGAATACGGAAAGAAAGGAAGCGGAGCTCGCCGAAGTCAGGGAAAGGGCAAAAACCGCCGGGGAGTCAGGGATGAATACGCTGAAGGAGGCTGGCCGGAAAGCGGAAGGCGCAGGGAATACGGAGCCGGAAGGCAGAACGAACAAGGCAGAGGGAAAGGCCGGAAAAGCGGAGGAGGAAGCAGGAGGGAGAAAAACGGAAGGAGAGAAAACAGGGCAGACGGATAACAACGGGGAAGAAGCGGGCGATAAGGAACAGAAGGAGCCCGGAATGTATGTGGATGTCCGTTTATAGTTTATCTGTGTACCATAATCTGATACAATGCACCCGGCGTGAGCCCGGGTGCATTTTTAATGACGGGAAAAAGGTGTTTCCGGGACATGCCGCGTTCCATCAGTGTTCCCTTATCCATGTTACGCTTTCCTTCAGGTGAGTATATGGCGTAGCTGTAAGTATCGCACCTGAATGTGCGTACTTGTTTTTGGTTTCATTTGGGTTATCATTATAATATCGCCAGCGGGAGATGTGGATCCCGCAGTAAAGGAGGAATAGTTTTATGAGTAAAAAAATTGTTGTGATCACGGGAAGCCCGCGGTCCGCGGCATTGCTGAAACGGCACATGGCAGGGGAAGTGCTGATACCCGGCGTGCTGAACACAGGCGATATTGATAAGACGGACGGCTGGCGTCAGGCAGCGGAACTGGCAGAAAAAATATAAAAGGAAGAGGAGAGAAGGATTATGGGTAAGAAAATCGTGGTGCTGAACGGCAGTCCCCGCAGGAATGGCAATACGGCGGGGCTGGTGAAAGAATTTACAAAAGGAGCGCAGGAAGCCGGGCATACGGTGACAGAGTTTTTCCTTTCCGGGATGGATATCCACGGATGTAAGGGCTGCTTTGGAGGCAGAAGCGGCAGGGAATGCCCCTGTGTCCAGAAAGACGATATGGATCAGATCTATCCGGCGGTCAGGGAGTGCGATGTGATCGTACTGGCAAGTCCATTGTACTACTGGAATATGAGCGGCCAGATCCGCACGGCTGTTGACCGGCTGTTCGCACTGGAGGAGGGGGATGGGAATCTCCTGCGCGGTCATGGCAGGGCGTCCGCCTTACTGATGGCGGCAGAGGGAAACGGCTTTGAAGATGTTGTACTCTATTACGACCATCTGATGGAACACCTGAGATGGGAAAATCTCGGCCGCGTTCTGGCTGGCGGAAACGGCGATATCGGCGACATTAAGGGTAAGCCGGAACTTAAGCAGGCTTACGAGCTGGGAAGATCGATCCGCTAAATACACAGAAAGGAAGCGCTTTTTTGCTTCCCGGCTGAATCTTAAATCTTATACCGGTCTACGCAGACAGAAAAAATGTTGCGATATTTATTTTTTCCCGGATTGTGACAAATGGAATGATATATGATAGAATCAGATGGTTGACAGGGGCGGTACAGGTAAAGCCGCTGCGGGCGGGCACGGCTCAAATAAGCATGCAGCGCCGGAGGGAGGAAAAGTTGAAATATATCAGGCAATTCGGGATCATACTGTTTATATCTTTTATCGGGGAAATACTGCATGAACTGCTGCCGCTGCCGATTCCGGCAAGCATATACGGTATTGTGCTTCTGTTTTTATGTCTGGAACTGAAGATGATACCGGTATCTTCCGTGAAGGAGGCAAGCGGTTTTCTGATCGAGATCATGCCGGTCATGTTTATTCCGGCGGCGGTGGGGCTGATCGATTCCTGGCAGACGATCAGGGAAGCATGGGTTTCCTATGTGGTGATCACGGCGGTTTCCACGGTGGCGGTGATGGCGGTGTCAGGCAGAGCGGTGCAGGCAGTGATGAAACGCTCGAAAAAGAAAGAGGAGGCAGGATGAATATGAGTGGATTTTTTGAAACCTCTGTGTTTTTTGGCGTGCTGATCACGCTGCTTTCCTACGGGATCGGCGTCTGGCTGAAAAAGAAACTGAAATCGCCGCTTTTTAATCCGCTGCTGATCGCTATTGTGTTGACGATCCTGTTTCTTCTCCTGTTCCGTATCGATTACGGTATATATAATGAAGGTGCAAAATATATCAGCTTTTTACTGACGCCGGCTACGGTCTGTCTTGCGGTGCCGCTGTATGAGCAGTTTGAACTTCTGAAGAAAAATTGCAGGGCGGTGCTGGCCGGCATTATTTCAGGAGTGCTGACCAGCCTTTGCAGTATCTTTATTCTGGCGGGCCTGTTTCGGCTCGACCATGCTTCCTATGTGACGCTGCTGCCAAAATCCATCACAACGGCGATCGGTATGGGCGTCTCGGAGGAACTTGGAGGCTATGTGCCGGTCACGGTGGCGGTTATTATCGTGACAGGGGTGCTGGGCAATATGAGCGCGGAAACGGTGTGCAGGATCTTCCGGATTCACGAGCCGGTGGCAAAAGGGATCGCCATAGGCACGGCTTCCCATGCGGTGGGGACGGCGAAGGCGATGGAACTTGGACAGGTGGAGGGAGCGATGAGCAGTCTGTCCATTGTCGTTTCGGGGATATTGACGGTGATCGGGGCAAATATTTTTGCGCGGTTTTGGTAAAGGCGGCAAAAAGTGTACTGAAGTGTTAAGGTATGGAGAAAGAAATTGATGTAATTATTGACATTACATTTTGACGGATATAAAATGAAAGCGGAAAGAGGGGCGGAGCATGCAGATCCCAAGCCGGTTTACGACAGCCATACACATGCTGGCATCCGGGAAGGTATCAGGCGGAAGAGAGGGAACGTATATAAAAGTTGTAACAGTTTGGCCCGCGGCCTTTCTGTTACATAAAGTTATAAATAATTAACTTTCCTTATTGACAGTTTGTTGCACGAGTGATATATTTGTAACATGAAAGTTGGAAATATATCACATGGAGGAACAAAATATGAAAACAAAAGTGACTTTAAGGGAATTAGTAGGAACAAAAATTATTTATGCGGTACTTCTTGTCTGCTATTACTGGATGTGGGCGAGGCGGGACTGGCATGATTACTATACGACGATCCAGAATGTGGTCTGTGCGTTTACCATTTTGTTTTTTGCCATACAGGCGGACCGTATCCGCAAATACAGCAAGGAAGAAAAAGATGAGATGGCAGTTCAGAATTTGCGGAGGACGGATGCTGTCAGCCTGAAAATTCTGATGATCGCCGTGATCATAATTGCTTTTTCATGCGGCGTTACATTCATAGACGGAAGAATGGCAGGCTATGCGCTTGTGGGAACGATATTGGTATTGACTGTTATACGATTTATCATATTTTGTGTGATGGACAGTAAGGGGGTCTGATGTGGCTCTTATAACAAGAGTGAAGGAATACAGGGAAAAGGCGGGGCTGAAGCAGAACGAGCTTGCGGAACTTGTGAATATAAGGCGTGAAACGATCGTCCATCTGGAGAACGGACGTTATAATCCGTCTTTAAAGCTGGCAATGGATATCGCAAAGGTGTTTCAGGTGAGCGTAGAGGAGTTGTTTGAGTTTACGGAAGACTGAAAATAAGCCGTATAAGCCTGTACGCTGCAGGAATCCGTAGATTCCTGAGAGGCATAAAAATACCACGCCGCCGGAGAAGACGCGATAGCCGGACTTATGGAAGGGTATGGCCTGAGCAGGGAGGGCGGAAGAAAAAGTTGTACTGTGCCGGCAGTAGAGCCGCTATGGCCTGGTTTCAGGAAGAGTTACGATTGTATAAAAACAGGTACAAATGACAAGAAAGCGGGATGAATTTCCCGTTTTTTTTGTGAGAAATGGTACTGTTCAATTGTGGGAAATATGAGTATACTCGTATTTGGTTTTTCAGGGGGATAGGGGAAAGCGACAGAAAATAACCGGTCTGTTTACGATATAATATCAGGAGGAGTAGATGTTATGAATAAAAGTACAACAAAGGACATGACAACAGGTTCTCCCATGAAGCTGATTCTGGGGTTTGCGGTGCCGCTTCTGTTCGGTTTTTTGTTTCAGCAGTTTTACAGTGTGGTGGATACGGTGATCGTGGGGCAGTTTCTGGGGGTAAAGGCGCTTGCCGGCGTAGGCTCTACAGGTTCTCTCAACTTTATGATCATAGGATTCTGTATGGGGGTCTGCAACGGTTTTGCCATTCCTGTGGCGCATAAATTCGGGGCAAAGGATTTTTCAGGCATGCGTCAGTTTATTGCGAACAGCATATGGCTTTCCGCTGTTTTTGCGGTGGCGATGACGGCTGCGGTGGTGCTTTTGTGCAGGAATATCCTTACCTGGATGAACACCCCCGCGGATATTTTTGAATACGCCTATATTTACATACTGATCATTTTCTGGGGGATTCCGGCTTCCTATCTGTATAATCTGTTATCCGGCATCATCCGTTCCATGGGGGATTCCAAAACGCCCCTTATGTTTTTGCTGCTTTCGTCCGTTTTGAACATCGGACTGGATCTTTTATGCATCCTGACATTTCATATGGGGATCGCAGGGGCAGCGGCGGCAACGGTGGTATCCCAGCTTATTTCCGGTGTTTTGTGCCTGTTTTATATGAAAAGGAAGTTCGATATTCTGGAGATCACAAAAGAGGAATGGAAGGTTAATTTTGATTATATGAGGATACTCTGCGGCATGGGTGTGCCGATGGGGCTGCAGTATTCCATTACGGCGATCGGATCTGTTATTCTGCAGACTTCCGTAAATTCCCTCGGTTCTGTGGCGGTGGCGGCTGTCACGGCGGCGGGAAAGGTCAGTATGTTTTTCAGCTGTCCCTTTGACGCGATGGGTTCTACCATGGCGACCTACGGCGGGCAGAATGTGGGAGCAAAAAAGCTGGACCGGCTGGGGAAGGGGCTGTTTTCCTGCAGCATATTGGGAATCGGCTATGCGCTGGCGGCTTTTGCGGTATTGTTTTTTGCGGGTGATGTATTCACCGGTCTGTTTGTGAATGAGGGAGGCGCAAAGATCATAGCGGACGCAAGACAGATGCTGGTCATTATGAGCGCGTTCTATATTCCGCTTGCTTTTGTCAACATCATCCGGTTTATGATACAGGGAATGGGATTCAGCGCCTTTGCGGTGCTTGCCGGCGTGTGCGAGATGGTGGCAAGGGCGCTTGCAGGGGTTTTTCTTGTCCCCGCTTTCGGTTTTACAGGGGCCTGTTTTGCCAGCCCTCTTGCATGGATTCTTGCGGATGCGTTTCTGATTCCGGCTTATATCCATGTGAGGAGAAAACTTGGAAGGATAATGGGAGAATAGCAGTGACAGTTCAGCTCCGGACTTTGCATTTACCGCAAAGCCGGGGAGAACATGCGGAACGGTCCGGCAGGGAATCAGTCCCTTGCAGCAGACGATCCGGAATGGGCGGATTCCGTAACAGAGAAGCCGGAGGCCGGACCGTTACAAATAATAAGGTTGGGCGCGTGCACATCTTGACGTACCATAATTTTCCGTGCTAGTATAAAAGCATTGACTATATGAATACGAAAAGAGGAAAAAGGTATGAAACGAAAGAAAAAAGCGGCATTCTTTCTGGCCGTGCTTTTTGCAGTGTCTCTTTGTCTGGCAGGTCCAGGCGATAGCGTAAAGGCAGAAAATACGAAAAATGTAAGGTATTATTACAATCAGCTTTCATCGGAGGCAAAGCCGGTCTATGATGCCATGTATGCGATGTATGAGCAGGGAATATTAAAAACAGGTACGGAGCGTTATGACCTTGTGGCAGGGGGCCATTTCACAAAGGAACAGCTTGCGGCATATGGCGGAAACTATGACGGCCTGTTAAAATCCTTCGGCGCGGCGCGGGATGCTTTTTATGCGGATTATCCGGATATTTTTTATGTGGATTTTTCCGCTTTTTCCATTACCGTAGAAGGAAATGAGCAAAACGGCTATAGTGCTTATCTGGGCGCAAAGGATGAAAAGAGCACCTATTTTACAAAAGGTTTTGAAGATAAACAGCAGGTGGAAAAGGCACTCGGCGACCATGAGGCGAAAGTAAACGGGATTGCCCGGGACGCAAAAAAAGCGGGCACCGTGAAAGAGCAGGTGATCGCGGCGCATCAGGCCGTTATAGACAGTACCGTGTACAGAGGGGAAGATAACTGCAGCGCGGGAAACAAGGGACATATCAGAACTTCCTACGGGGCGATTGTCAAAGGGGAAAGCCTCTGCGAGGGGTATGCCAGGGCGATGAAGAGTGTTCTGGATACGATGGGTGTGGAGAGCGTTCTGGTGCAGGGGTACTATCAGGAGACGGACGGCAGTAAAAACCTGCATATGTGGAATTATGTGAAAATAGACGGAAAGTGGTACGGCATCGACGCCACGGCAAACGACGGGATGGGCGGCAGCAGCGCGGCGGATACTTATCTGCTGGCGGATGCTTCGGTGATGAAGGCGCACCATATACCGGACGGCGTCATGTCAGACGGGGGCGTCCGGTTTACCTATCCGGTGCTGGAAGGGGAGAGCGGAAGTTCTTCCGATCCGGGAACAACGGACAGTGACGGCTATAAGATCGTCTTTGATAAAGACGGCCTGTGTGTGGGATATAAAGAAGGCATGTCAAACGGGCAGAAGACCGGAATTTTCAAGGTGAGTTACCACGGTATGGGATATGAGGAGGCGGTCCGGAAGGAGGGCGTATATATTCTCTCCCGCTTTTACCAGTATATGCCGGGAACCGGTAAGGATGAGCGGGGCAACTGGGGATATTCCGATCCGAAGCCCTTTATGATGCCCCAGCTGAAGGACTCGCTGGTCCTGGAAAACGCCACAAGCCGCTTTATTGAATTTGCGGTGACAAAGGTGGCGCCGCAGGGCCCTCTCTACGGGGATGACCTGACGGTGGAGGAATTGGAAAGAAACTGGAATTTTCAGGGGACGGAACAGGATTTTCTGGTGTCAACGGGAAAACTGGAAAACCCCAACGGAAATTATGTACCGTCGCCCGGGGCAAAAAAGCTGACGCCGGGAAATAGCGGGTTTTTGATGATGGGGAATACCTATTCGATGACGGTGGAATTTAATGAAGATCTGGAGGAGTATGAAGGGAAGAAGGCCGGCTATAAACTTACCGTAAGAGAGGGCTGGAGCGCCGAGGAAAACAGTAAGATCGAAAATTTTAAATGGGACGGAAAGCGCACCGTAACATTTGATTTTACGCCCAGCAAGATGCTTGCGGATAATTATGCCAACTATGATTTTCAGATTACGGGGCTTAGGGGAAAGGGAAGCCTGAAGGAGCCGGATGTTTTTACCTACAGTGTAAAGAAAAAGATATCGGTCTGTGCTTTCCGGCCCCAGGGATATTATTTTAATGTGGCGGCAAAACCGGAATTGCTTGAACCCGGCGATCTCTCCTGCAAGGGATGGGAACTGGATTCGGGAGAAAAGCTTGAGGATGTGGTGAGCAATGTGACGATCGTGGCATCAAAACCGGTGCTGAAGGTCAGCACGCCGGATGAAGAACAAAAGAAAGAGATGCTGGATAAAATAGAGGAAGAAGGAAATACGGTTCTGGAAAGCGCCACCTACAATATCGATCTGCTGATGTGCAACAAGAGTATTGTAACGACCGGCAGCAGTGTCAGAATGTCGGTGGGATTTCCCGAGGGATACGGGGCGGACACGGAGGGCGTGACCTACAAGGCGTATCATTTTATCAAAAAGAACGGAAAGATCACCGATGTGGAGGAGATTGACTGTGTTGTGACTCAGTACGGGCTGGTGATCGCCTGCAGATCCTTCAGCCCCTATGCGGTGGTTGCGGTAAAGGCAGATCAGCCGGTGAAGGATGTCAAAAAGGTTGCGGTATTGAATTCCGAGGGCGGCGAAGTCGCGGGAGATAAGATCTGCAGTCTGGAGAAAGGTAAGTCCCGGAAGGTGACGCTGAAGGCAAAGGACGGCTACTGTATCAGCAGCATTAATCTCTCAGGGAAGGAACTGGCGGTGACGGACAGCAGTTCCATGAATGTGGAGTTGTCTTATGACGGGCTCTCCTATGATGAAAATATAATGGAAGTCATATTTAAGGCCGAGAAGAAACAGGAAAATCAGACGGAGCAGAGTTCTTCCGCGGGGAATTCAGGAAGCGGAAACTCTTCCGGAACATCGGGAAGCGGCAGTTCTTCAGGGAAATCCGGCGGCAGCAGTTCTTCCGGGGCATCTGAAAAGAAGCAGGAAAACGCGCAGGCTCCGGCATCCGGCGGGACGATAACGCCGCCGGTATCTCAGGCGCCGGCGGCTCAGTCCCCGCAGACACCGGCAGCGCAGCAGAAAACGCAGACGCCGGCGGCTCCTTCAGGGAAGCAGAGCGGAAGCGGCATCCGGCAGGAACCGGCGGAAGGAACCGGGGAATACAGTATGGATGCTCCCGGGGAAGAGAGCGGCAAAGATTTTGTAAACGGGACGGAAAACGGGGCGGCATCCCGGCCTGTGAAGGAACAGCAGGTCAGGGAGATATCAGGAGCCTGTGAGAACGCGGAAACAGAAGGGGATAAAGGCTTTTGGCTGATACTGGTATCTATTTTAGGCGTCGGCGTTCTGGGGATGGCGGGCCTTGTGATCGCCCACTCCATAAAAAAATTTGATTAAAAAGAAGGCAATATATCGGAAAGGTCGGGATATAAGATGAGAGAGGGAAGCATAAAGACAAAAATCATACGTTGTGTCATGGCGGTTTCCATTGTGATCGTATGTCTGATCACGTCTTTTATGGTGGCTGCCAGCTTTGACACAACGGATCATACCATGTTTAATACGATGGAGCCTATGGCAAAGATCGCGTCGCAGAATGTCAGTTCCAATCTTCATTTGCTGACAGAGAGGATCTATCAGCTCTCCGAGAGCACGGAAGTGGAGGAGATGCTGGCTTCGGGAAAGGAGTCTCCGGAGATGGAAGTATTTCTGGAGGGGGAGGCGAACAAGGTGGAATTTGTCTGGATCGGTATTTACCATACGGACGGCAGCAAATCCACAGGATACGGAAATGCCCCTGCCGATATTTCAGACCGGAAGTATTTTAAGTTTCTGCAGGAGACCGGGAATATCGTTATAGGGGAGCCTGCGCTGCAGGATGATATCATCCAGCTGGCAGTGGGGATTCCGCTGAAAACGGAGGAGGAAACAGTATATTATCTGGTCGGGAGTTATAAGTATGATATCCTGAATGACGTGCTGAGCAATATGAACCTGGGAGAAACAGGTACGGCGTACATTGTGAATGAAGAGGGGCAGATCGTCGGCGATAAGGAGATGCAGAACATTGAAAAGAAAATGAATGTGTATGATATGTATCCCGGTTCAAAGAGCGAAGAAATGTATAAAAAGGCGATAGGCGGGCAGACCGGCTCTCAGAAGATCAACTTACATAATACACCCCATTATGCGGCATATTCTCCGATTCCGGGAACGCTGTGGACGCTTGTGATAGATGTTCCGGTCAAGGAATTTAAGGCAAGAAGCGTTACGGCGGCGGTGCTTGGCGTAATACTTGCGGTGGTTGTCCTGTTGATCGGACTGACAGTGGTAACACGTATGGTATCGGAGCTGACAGATCATTTAAGGGCAGCGACGGGGCGGATCGAGGCGCTCTCGAAGGGCGATCTGGCGTCGGCTGTGTATACGGCAAAAACCGGTGATGAAATAGAAGTGCTTACCTCGGCTCTTTCCAGAACGGTGGAGCAGCTTAACAGTTATATTTCCAATATCAATTATGTGCTGGGCGAGCTTTCCGGCGGCAATTATACGGTGAAGACAACGGGAGAATACAGCGGTGATTTCGCGGCGCTGAAAGAGGCGCTGGAAGTCATTACGGATTCCCTGAACCGGAACATGGAGGCGATGCGGGATACCGCCCGGAAAGTGGCGCAAAATACGGATGTGGTGGCGGAGCGTACAGAGCAGATGCAGCAGGATTCCGGGGAGCAGACCGAAGCCGTAAGGCGCCTGAACGAAAGTACAAACCGGATCGTATCCAATATTGAAACGATCGTTGACAGCGCGAAGCGGGTGAAGGAATGTTCCGAAGCGACAGAGGGTAAAGTGTCGCAGGGCAATAGGGAGATGGCGGGACTGATCGCCAACATGGATGAGATCAGCACAAATATGAACGAGATCCGGCAGATCAGCGGCATGATAGAAGGGATCGCGGCACAGACAAATCTCCTGTCCCTGAATGCCTCTATCGAGGCGGCGAGAGCCGGGGAACAGGGAAAGGGCTTTGCGGTGGTGGCGGAGCAGGTGAGAGAGCTGGCGGTGCAGTCCGCGAATGCTTCCGCACAGACAACGGAGATCATTAAAAACACTTCCGGCACGATACAAAAAGGTGTGGAAGCGGCGAAGGCCATGGAGGCATCCCTGCTCGAGATCGCTGAAAATACGTCCCGCTTCTCCGAGATCACCGATGATCTGGAACAGGTGATCGTGGAACAGAAGGCGGCTGCGGGGGATGTGAAATCGGATCTGGAATCGGTGGAACAGATCGCGGAAGGCAATGCGGATACGGCAATGCAGACAAGCGCCGCCTGTGAAGATTTTACGAAACAGGCGCAGACGCTGACGGAACTGGTATCTCAGGTAAGAATCAGGAATGCGTAAGGAGGTTTGCGGAAAATGTGGAAGAAAAAGCTGGTATTATTGTCTGTGATGATGCTTGGTCTGTGGCTGACAGGCTGCGGCAACGCCGGGGGAGCAATGAAAAACGGCTATTATACGGCGGAGATGGAAGACTACGATTATGGATGGAAGGAATATGTTTGTATTTTTGTCAAAAATGATACGATCGTTTCCGTTGAATTTAACGCGAAAGATCCGAGCGGTTTTATCAAAGCCTGGGATAACGCCTATATGGAAAATATGAAGCCGGTTTCGGGGACTTATCCGAACGAATATACCCGTCTGTACGGAACCAGCCTGCTGGAGTCCCAGGATATCGAGGCGGTGGATACAGTCACCGGCGCGACACATTCCGGCAATAACTTTTATAAGCTGGTGAGCGCGGCGATGGAGCAGGCGCGGGAAGGGGATTCCGAAGTCGCTGTGGTCAGATAAAAGACAGATATGGCGATGTTGTCTGAGGGCCGGATAAACTTAGGTTTTGCCAGAAAGGATATTTCCCGGTTGCAACAAAAGGGCAGATGTTTTATACTAAAGTTACGATGAAAGGACATCTGTACCGGGCGGCGAAGCGCTGCGGACGGTGCGGGATGAGAAACGGAGGAAACGCATTATGAGTCATCAAAATTTATCTGCGGCAGAAGCGCTTGAAAAACTGAAAGAGGGAAATCAGCGCTATCTGACGGCGGCAGCAAATCCGGGGGATGTTTCTCCCGCGATCAGACAGTATACCTGTGAAAACGGGCAGAGCCCCTATGCGGTGGTGATCACCTGTTCGGATTCCAGAGTGATCCCGGAGAGTATTTTTTCCGCAGGGATCGGTGAACTGTTTACCATCCGTGTGGCAGGGAATGTGATGGACAATCATCAGATGGGCAGCGTGGAGTACGCGGCGGACCATCTCGGCACAAAACTGGCGGTGGTGCTCGGCCATACAAACTGCGGCGCGGTGGGCGCGGCGGTGAGCAGTGATCCCGGCGGCTTTGTAAAATACATAACCGATGAGATCAAAAAAGCCATCGGGGATGAAAAAGACCCGGTGAAAGCAAGCTGTTTAAATGTACAAAACAGTGTGGCCGCTATCCGGGACAGCCTGAAGGAGATGGTAGAAAAAGGCGGGCTTACGGTGTGCGGAGCCCTTTACCATATCGACAGCGGCGAAGTGGAATTTCTGGACTGATAAAAGGTAAATGAAAGAATGTATCTGACTGAAAGCCGGGTATGATATATTCCGGTGATTCCGGAAAAGAATATGAATGACAGGAGGCTGTTGCAAAATAGCAGGCGCCTGCAATATATGGTACGGGTATTTGCAGACCGTATCCGTATATTGCAGGGTATCTGCATTGTGCAACAGCCCTTTTTATGAGATGGCCCGGATAAATCTTTCCGGGAGGTATCCGGCATGATATCTCCCGGACCGGTTTCTTTTACAAAAGGATATTGCGCCGTAAAAGCAGGGTATGGTACAATGGGCATCGGCGTGTGTCGGGGTATAGCGGCGCATATGTGTGCATTTCATGCATGGAGTGCCGAACATCGGGCGCGGGTTTGTCATATAATATTAAAGATATGTCAAAATGAGGAGATTTTAGATGAAAAATACATATCAGAAAACAATTTATGCCTGTTTTACCGGCTATATCGTGCAGGCGGTGGTGAATAATTTTGTGCCGCTTTTGTTTCTGACTTTTGAGAAGGCTTATCAGATCCCGCTTGGACAGATTACGATGCTGATCACGTTCAATTTCGGCGTGCAGCTTCTGGTGGATCTGGTCTCTGCCGGCCTGGTGGATAAGATCGGGTACAGGGTATCGGTCGTATTTGCCCATGTTTTTTCGGCGGCGGGACTGCTTGGGCTGACCATCCTGCCGGATGTCATGCCAAACGCTTTTGGCGGACTTTTGATCGCGGTGACGCTGTATGCCATCGGCGGGGGCCTGATCGAGGTGCTGATCAGCCCGATCATGGAGAGCTGCCCCACCGACAACAAGGAAAAGGCGATGAGCCTGCTGCATTCCTTTTACTGCTGGGGGCATGTGGGCGTTGTCCTGATCTCCACACTGTTCTTTAAACTGTTCGGGATCGAAAACTGGAAGGTGCTGGCGCTTGTCTGGATGCTGATTCCGGTCGTCAACGGGATCGTCTTTATGAAAACGCCGATCGCTTCTTTGATGGAAGAGGGAGAGAGCGGGATGTCTCTGGCGGAGCTGCTGAAGGAGAAGATGTTCTGGGTTCTGATGGTCATGATGGTCTGTGCCGGAGCCAGCGAGCAGGCGGTGAGCCAGTGGGCGTCCACTTTTGCCGAAAAGGGACTGGGTGTCAGTAAGACTGCGGGAGATCTGGCAGGACCGATGGCTTTTGCAATCCTGATGGGGCTGGCAAGGGCGTTTTACGGGAAATTCGGGGATAAGATCGATCTGGATAAGTTTATGCTGGGAAGCGGCGGGCTGTGTATTATTTCCTATCTGATGATCTCTCTGGTGCCCTCTCCGGTGCTGTCCCTTTTGGGCTGCGGGATCTGCGGGCTGTCCGTGGGCATTATGTGGCCGGGATCTTTCAGCAAGGCTTCGGCGCGCCTTAAAAAGGGCGGAACGGCGATGTTTGCGCTGCTGGCGCTGGGCGGCGATCTGGGATGCTCCGGCGGGCCTACGCTGGTGGGATATGTGGCAGGACTGTTTTCGGAGGATTTAAAGAGGGGAATTCTGGCGGCGGTGGTTTTCCCCGTGCTGCTGGTGGCTTCGATTCTGGTGATGAAGCCGGGGAGGGAAGCGGCAGGCTGCGGATACGGACAAAACGGCTGAGGCCATATATTTCGCAGGGGTGTCACATTTTTCTGAAGTGGCAGAACAATATCTTCAATAAGCAATATAGCCCGTCTTTCGCTTATGCGTCTGACGGGCTGTTTTTACGGTATTTGCTGGGGCTTGCTCCCTTTTTCTGGCGGAAGAGACGGGAAAAATACAGAGGGTCCGCGAAGCTGACGGAATGCGCGATGGCGCGGATAGAGAGATCCGTGGTGCGCAGAAGGATGCAGGCCTGTCTGATCCGGTAGTCCAGCAGATAATCCTGCAGGGACATACCGGTGGCGGACTTGAAGATCCGGTGGAGATAGGAGCGGTTTAACGTCAGGTGATCGGCAATGTCCTGCACGGTAATGGGATCGCAGTAGGAACTTTCGATAAAACTCAGGGCTTCTTCCACATAGGAATTTTTCTTTTCCGGAAAAACGGATGCTTTTCCCGGAAATTTACGCGCCAGCAGAAACAGATATTCGTACATGATGCTGTTCATCATCAGGTCTTTGCTGCAGGGCAGTTTATCCGCCTCAAACATTTTTTCATGGCAGAGTTTCATCCGGTCGTCCCAGTCATAGTGAAAGACAAGGGTTTCCGGCAGGGAAGTCCGCTCCAGATAGCTTTTTATCTTGATGCCCTGCATACCGATCCAGGTATAGCTCCAGGGCGTTTTTTCGTCCGCCTTGTAATAGATCAGTTCGCCGGGGCAGATCAAAAAGGCGTCATCCTTTTTCAGCCGGAAGAGTTTTCCTCTTGCTTTGTAGATGCCGGAACCTTCCAGTATATAGTGGATCAGGTAGCCGTTCCGCATAACAGGGCCGTAGCTGTGTCCGGGGCTGCAGTTTTCGTAACCGCAGGTATAGATCATGGCGTCGATGTTTCTGGTGAAATCGTTGGAAAAGATATAATCCTGCACGGGTGTTCTCCTTTCTGCTGAATTATGGCAGAGGGTTTCTCTGTCACAAATCGTTATGCAATAGTCACAAATCTCCATATATTTTCTATTGTAGCCGTTTATAATAAGAAATACAAGGAACAGATCAGGCGATCCGGTTTATTTTTCAGGTGGCCACAAAAAACAGCCGGATCAGGAAAGAAGCAAGGACAATATGAGAATAGAGGAGGAGCATCAGAATGGATGCGAATAAGCGTCAAAGATATGAGAAGATTTCCGCGGAACTGACAAGGCTCTCAGGCGGAAAAGAAAATATTCAGGGCGTGGCACATTGTGCCACAAGGCTCCGGATCGTTTTAAAAGATAACGATCTGGCGGATTTAAAGGCAATGGAGGATGTGGATCTTGCCAAAGGCGTGTTCGTGGCGGGTGATCAGGTGCAGATCATTTTCGGCGCAGGCCTCGTCAACGATGTATATGAAGTATTTGCGGAAACCAACAATATGAAAAACATGAGCCTCAGCGATTTAAAGACCGTGGCAAATCAGAAGATGAATCCGCTGCAGCGGGTGATCAAGGCGTTGTCGGATGTATTTGTGGATATTATGCCGGGGATTCTTGCGGCGGCTCTTTTAACAGGACTTTCGGGCGTTCTCGGAAATATGGATTTTGTGAAGGCAAACGAGACGCTCTCCGGCATCAATACGCTGATCAACATTGCTTCCGGTGCGATCTTCGGTTTTCTGCCTTTGGCGGTGGCGTACAGCGCCTGCAAGAGATTCGGCGGAAGGCCGATCCTGGGTATTGTGATGGGCTGTATCATGCTGAGCGGTTCCCTGACCGATGCCTATGCGGCGGCGCAGGGGACGGCGGAAGTCACAACTTTACATATATTCGGTCTGGGCGTCCAGCTCGTGGGATTTCAGGGCGGTATTATTGTAGCTTTACTGATGGGATTTGTGACGGCGAAATTAGATCATTTCTTTGAGAAGAAGGTGCCGGAGGTGATCAGGCTTTTGGTATCCCCGCTGCTGACGACTCTGGTGGGCGCGCTGCTCTTATTTACGGTGATCGGTCCTGTGGGAAGAGGGCTCTCCAGCGGGATCACCAACGCTCTGGTATGGATGACGCAGAATCTTGGCGTGTTCGGTTACGCGGTATTTTCGGGACTGCAGCAGCTTGTAGTTATTACGGGCCTTCACCATATTTTCGGCGCCATCGAGGCGCAGCTTCTCGCCGATACGGGCAGGAACTTCTTAAATCCGCTGATGTCCGTGGCGATCATCGCGCAGGGCGGTGCGGTGCTCGGCTATCTGGTGCGGCATAAAAAGAGTACAAAAACACGTGAACTTTGTATTCCCAGTTTTGTTTCGGTGTTGTTCGGCATTACGGAGCCGGTATTGTTCGGTATCAACCTGAGATATAAATTCCCCATCATCGGCGGCTGTATCGGTGGCGCTCTGGGCGGTATTGTGGTATACTTTACGAATCTGGCGGCAGTAGGCTTCGGCACTACGGTAGTGCCGGGGATCGCGCTGGCGGATCCTGCGGGAAACGGTTATGTGAATTATGTGATCGCCCATGCGGTGGCACTGGCAGGCGGTTTTATGATGACGCTGGTACTTGGAAAGTTTATGGATAAGCTGCCGGATGCGGCGGATGAGAAGAAGGAAGATGGAGCGGCTGCGGAAAACAGGGCGGCTTTGGGCGCAGACGGGAGTGTCAGCCGGGGAGTCTCCGGGGAGAACGCGGCGGATAAGCTGCCGGATGCGGCATCAGAGGGTGCTTTGGCTAAAGAGGCGCTGCAGAACATGCCTGAGGAGGAAACCTTTTATGCCCATGCAAAGGGGAGGCTGATCCCCATGGAAGAGGTGGAGGATGAGACTTTTGCCGGCGGAGTGCTGGGCGACGGCGTTGCCGTAGAGCCGGAGGAGGGAAAGGTGTATGCCCCGGCGGACGGCACCGTTCTGAGCGTCTTTGACACGAAACATGCGGTCTGCTTTGCCAGCAGATACGGGACGGAACTTCTGATCCATATCGGCATCGATACGGTGAATCTGCAGGGGAAATATTTTACCGCCCATGTAAAAGACGGTGATGCGGTAAAGCGGGGACAGCTTTTGATCGAGTTTGACAAAGAACAGATTGAAATGGCGGGGTACCATACGACGATCCCGATGATCTTTACGGATATGCCCGAAGGGAAAATGCTGGAAAAGACAGCGCCGGGCAGGATCGATAGCAGTATGGCTGCCGGTATTTTAAAAAAGGTATAAGGAAAGGCCGGCAGTCCGGAGACGGGCCGGGCATCTTTCGAAAATGCGTGAAATTGAGGAAAGAGTATGGATAGGAAACTGATATTTCTGGATATTGACGGGACGCTGATCACGGCGATGAAAAAACCGTCGCCGCAGACGGTGAGGGCGGTCCGCGGCGCGAGGGCAAAGGGACATAAGGTTTTTGTCTGTACGGGAAGAAATATGCCCATTATAGGGGAGGATATCCGGGCGGTAGGATTTGACGGCATCATCTCCAGCGCCGGCGGACATGTGGAGGTTGAAGATAAGGTGTTATTTGACCATCTGCTGCCGGAAGATGTTATACAGGAATGTCTGTCGCTGTTTCATGAGCACGGTGTTTACTGCAGGATCGAAAATCAGGACGGTATCTATACAGATCCGCAGATGGAGGCGCTTTTGAGAGCGGCAAAGGCGGATCGGGGCAACTCAGAGCTGATCCGGATGCAGAGAGAGATCGAGGCGGGTATTCCCATCCGCCCCTATGAGCAGTACACGAAAAAGGGCGCTTACAAGATCTGTTTTACCGCGTCGTCCTTAGAGGCGGTCGAAGAGACAAAGCCTTATCTGGAAGAGCGTTTTGTCTATGTAGTACATCCCTATGGGGACAGTACTTCCTGTTTCAACGGGGAGATTATTCCCAGAGGAATCGATAAGGGGAAAGGCATGGAGATTGTCTGTTCGCATTTCGGCAGAAGCCGGGAGGAGACGGTAGCTTTCGGAGACAGCATGAACGACTATGAGATGATGCAGTACGCGGGAATCAGTGTCGCCATGGGAAACGCCTGCCGGGAACTGAAACGGATGGCGGACCGGGTCTGCAAGAGCGTGGAGGAGGACGGGATCTATTATGAGTTTTTGAAGATGGGGCTGATATAGAACAGAACGCTGCAATATAACAGATAGCAGGACAAAAGTGAAGCGGGAGGGGAAAGAAATTTAATGTGACATCGAGGAATTGGAAGCCGAAATGATGCAGCCGGCATAATTGAAAACTGAAAATTACAATAATAACGTAAAGGCGTATGGGAAAGTAAAGTATGACCATGCGTCTTTTTTGCGCTTTAACAGTAATAAAAGAGAGAATATCCGGATGACTGCCGCAGGGCAGGCACTGATTGCCGGAGGGGTATCCATGTGGACTTATAAAGGATGCGCAGGCAGCGAAGTTAGATAAAAATGTGAATCAGATTTATAAAATATGATATGTCTTTTTCGGAAGAGGGAGGATATAATTTCAGCATACGGATACCGGAAGGCGGTGAGGTCTTTCCGGAAAAATAAAGAAAGGGCGGGCTGGATGCATGCGAAGCCGCACCGGCATATGAGCAGAATGATCAGTCCGGGAAATATAAAGGAAAGGAGTATCCGGTTTCTCTTAATTAAAGATATTGTTGGGTAAAAAAGAAAGGCCAGTCGATTTTGCCAATAAAGCGGTAGTAGATTTCTACTTCCTGCTCACGGCTTCCGTCCTCGCCCTTGACAGCTTCGTGGCCGGTTATTTTTTCAATTAGAGTGTTCAGAAGTTCGGCGGTCAGCTCCACAGGGTTGACATACTGTTTCATCAGGGCAATCCACTTTTCAGCGTCCGCTGCGTTCTGTACGGCGGCTTCCATCGTTTCGTGAAGTTGCCTTATTTTTGTTTCAAGCTCCTTTTGCTCGTTCATGTTCCTCCCATAAATCAAATAGGTTAAAATGCTTCCTGCTACCGTTCTCCCCAAAAGCCGTTTTCCTGCCCCATTCCTGCGGTGTTTCCCTGCATTGGTGCGCTGGATGCGTCACTTCTCCTGCCGGTCATATCCCTTTTGGACGGTCATTCATTTGTCAAGGTACTGTGTAGCATAAAATTACCAACTGCAATCATCATAGCGGACTATCCTTTACAAAAAATGTTTCTGTGATACCATGAGTGTAACGTATATAACTAAATTATATAATTACCATAAGAAAAGGAGGGGATAGGGATAGAGAATCAGTTTATACGGCATGAGCCATGTTTTGAGAGGATTTTATTTGTCCTGACGCTGGACAGGAAGAAAATGAAAGAGAGGATTTTGATTGGGGAAGAACAGCAGATCCGCTTCCGTCTGAACGGGAGCCAGAACATAGAGGTGCTTTGTGATATGACACGCCCGCTGGGAACTTTTTTGATAAACTTTGAGCGTGACACGGACAGAGACTGGAACTTATATGGGCTTTCTCCACTGCGGCAAGCCCTCCACTCCAACAGATGGAAACAGCCGGAGCTGGAGCAGGCGGCAAGCGAATTTCTCTGGGGAAAACATCTTAGCAATGACCCTCTGAAAATGTATGTGGCGTTCCGTATTTGGAACAGCTATCTGCTTGCCAGAGAACCCCATGACCGTAACGCTGCCTGTGACCGCTTCATGGATAAAATGAGCAGCCTGACCGGGGTCTTCCATAACGAAACCATGAGCTTTGACAGGGAGACTGGAAAACCGAAACATTTTCAAGCTGGCAGCCTTTATTTCAAAGGCGCACCGTCAGAAGATACCCGGCTTGATCTCTGGTTCCCGGACAACCGGCGCACAGAAGAATGTGTGTCTGCCTATGCGTCCCTCTACCCGTTGATTACCTATTATCTGAACAGGCTGAATGACTGGGGGCTTTGCTTCCGGCAGTGTAAGGTCTGCGGGAAATATTTTCTGGCAAAGAGCCAGCGGTATGAGCTGTGCAGCGACAAGTGCCGCAAAGCACAGGCGCTTCAAAACAAGCGGGAATTTGACGAGAGGGCAAGAGAAAATAATTATGACCTGCTTTATAAAAATGAATGCCAGAACTGGCGCAACAAAATAAACCGGGTAAAAAATACCGCAGGCTTTCCGGCTGACCGTCTGGAAAAAATACAGGCTGCCTTTGACGACTTTAAGAAAGAAGCATTGCAGAGAAAAAAAGCTGTAAAAACAGGAACAGCCAGCCCGAAAGAATTTACGGACTGGCTGTATCAGCAGAGCAATGTAATTGTGGAGTTGTTGACAGAATATTGACTAAAAGCAAGTTATTTAGACAAAGCAAAAGACGCCTTGCTAAGCAAGACGTCTTTAGTAACTCCTTCTACGCATGGCAGATGAGCTATTATCAGTATATGCGATTTTCTGTGATTTGTCAATGAGTTTGGGTTGCAAACATCTGTTAATTATTTCCTACTACTTACGCTTGAGCCTTATATTGTTCATAATGCTGAAGTTTTTTTCTTAATGAGTGATCCTGCTCGAAGTAAAAAGCCGTAACTAATAAGCAATATGAATCTCGGCGCTCTACAACAACCATATATCGTTCTTCTTCAAGTAGCATATGTACTCTGGTTGTGTTGCGATACGGTTCACTCCAAACTTTTACTCCCTCACATTCTTCACATTGCGTTATATCACAATTATAATTCTCGATAAACGCACGAACCCATCTGATTCTCTCGCATCTTCTAAAATCCGGTACACGTTCTCCACTTTTTAGATAATCTTGACAAGTTACATGAAAAAATGCCTCTTCCTTTCCATATTCAATCGGATGCTTGCGAATATTTACCTGCTTTCCTTCAAATATAGGACGTGATTTTATAAAGTCATTCTGAAAAATCTCATATAACGCCCCTTGATATTGAGGATAGTCATTATTATAGTCATCCCAAAATTCTAATTTTGGCAACCAACAATTATCTCTTATCATACTGTCCCTCCCGCTTCCCACGAAAGCAGGTTTATTTTTTCCTCACGCAAAAGCGTTGTTTTTCGCAATGTATAGCCTGAACGTTCTTTTATCAAATCAATAACTTCTTGTTTTGCACTACTCTTTACAAATCCATCAGGAAATCTGCGATTTTCATAACCGATAGCACCTATAATAACATCAACTATCTGCATGATTTGAACTTCATCAGATCGTATAGGTTGTAACCGCCGAATCACTTTTTGAGAAAAGTCATACATAGAATTGCAGCATACTTCTCTCAATTTTTTTGCTTTTCGAGCAGAGTTAGTATCTTTAATGTCAATATAAACCTCATAGTTATCAGTTGGAGAAAAGATAACTTTGAGCATATCAAAATACATTTTATAATACCACGTATCGTGTGTTTGATGATAGCGTTCGTGGTTTAACCTTGTCTTATCTAGAATAATGACACCCCGAAAATGTAAATCATCATCATCAAAGAAATAATTAACCAAATCTTTGTACAAATCAACTTTTGCCGGGCTGATTTTTGTCCACTTCATTTCCATAGTCTCGGAAACATTGTTTCTTTTCTTAATTTGACGAATCCTCTCATTAATTTCTTTCAGTTTCGATTGTGGACACCACACAGCTCCTAACACCATAACATTACTGTTATCATGTTCAAGATGACATGTTTCATCACAGTAAACATTATACAACATATTTTCACCACCTCAATTATCTTTTTTCATTCCGTAATGCACCAGTTCCTCTGCCACCATAGATAGTGTTGGTTCTGTATCATAAAGATATGTAACCTTATCCGGTTCTTTTGAAACCTCTGGGCTAATCAGTCCGAAATATTTCTCAAAGAACCCTTTCAGTTTTTCAATAACTGTCTGTTTCTTCTTATCACGAGAACCTCCACCTCCGAAACGGGAAACGGGCGGCATCAGTCGGTCAACATCCGTGCCGGTGGTTTTGAGTACGCCATCACGGAAAGCGTTTTCCACAAATTTTCTTGTTTCCTCCGATTTCAATTTTTCTTCAGTGATCAAAATCTGAATATCGGTTTCTCTCTGCTCTCTGACAAAACGCTGCCAGTCAGTATTGACATTGGTACTTGTGTTGATGGTAGTAATAAAGTTTTCGATTAGTTCCTTTTTAGACCTAAGCTGCAAGCTGGACTTGATTGCTTTATCAATCGCAACAAGGATTTCCTTATCCTCACAGTTGCCATCGTGATACTTCCCAACCAGCATCAGGATATAGTCAATGTTGACTTCCACCTGTTTGACAAGCTCCATTTCAAAGACAACATCATCCATAATGCTGTCCTTGCTTCCCGGTTTCGGCTTGATTTCCTCGTACACATCATGGTATGTGCCTGTGTAGTCTTGGAAATCAATCGGGGACAGGATTTCATTTCCGGCAAAGCGATCAAAGGCAGCAAGGATATTTCTCAAACGGAGAATGTTGCCAAACAGGACAATAAAATCTTTCTTGTTCTGCTCTCCGACAATCGGCTGTCCCAAAGGATATTTCTGCAACAGTTCGGCAATTCGTTCCTCATAACCTTTCTGCTCACGACCTTTATCATCGACACAACCGTAGTAATAATCCTCATAGGATTTCAAGAGGACAATGCCGTTTGCTTCCTTGTCTCCGAACAATGCAATCGCATCGTTGGTAGCTTCTTCAAGATCACGGAAGCAGACAATATTACCAAAGGACTTAACTGAATTGAGGATACGGTTCGTTCTGGAAAATGCCTGTATCAGACCGTGCATTTTCAAGTTCTTATCTACCCAAAGGGTGTTAAGTGTTGTTGCATCGAAGCCCGTCAAGAACATGTTGACTACAATCAGCAAATCGACTTCACGCTTCTTAACCTTATCGGAAAGGTCTTTGTAGTAATCTTGGAAGCCCTTGCTTGATGTATCGAAATTGGTTTTGAAAATCTTGTTGTAGTCTTTAATTGCCCTATCCAGAAAGTCACGGGAACTCTGGTCAAGGTCATCGGTGTCAAAACTTTCATCGTCCAGAATACCATCGGCACTATCCGCTTCGTTTGGAGCGAATGAGAAGATGGTGGCAATGGTCAAATCTCTGTGCTGTTCTGCAATCTGTTTTTTTAGCTCCAGATAATACTTTTTGCAGACAGGAATAGAACTGACGGCAAACATAGAGTTAAAACCGTTTATTCGCTGACCTTTCAGACTGTAATAGGAATTTCGCATGGTCTTTTGGTCGAAGTGTTCCAAAATGTACTTCACAACCTCTGTGATACGCTCCGGCGAACTCAATGCTTCCTCGGTGTCAATAGCGGCAACCTGTTTGTCCTGCTTTCCGTTCTTTTGCTTGACTGTGTTGATATAGTCGATACGGAACGGCAGAACATTTCCATCGTTGATGGCATCCACAATGGTGTAAGTGTGGAGCTTCGCACCAAAAGCCTGCTCTGTGGTTCTCAAATCCGGATTGCCGCCTGTTCCGGCATTGACAGCGAAAATAGGTGTACCAGTAAATCCGAAGATATGATAGTCCTTGAAATACTTGTCCACCTTGATTGTCTTTTCGCCCTTTTTGATTTGCCCTCCCACAATTCGGGTGTGCATATCTCCAAACTGGCTGCGGTGGCACTCGTCAAACACAAGAACAATATGCTTGTTGCGGATGGGGTGGCTCGGATTTTTGGTAATGAACACATCCAGCTTCTGAATGGTCGTTACGATAATTCGGGAAGTGCTGTCCCCAAGCTGTCTTTGCAAAATAGCGGTACTCTTGTTTCCGTTGGCAGCACCTTTCTCAAAGCGGTCATATTCCTTAATGGTCTGGTAGTCCAAGTCCTTACGGTCAACCACAAACAGAACCTTTTCGATATACGGCAGTCCTGTCGCAAGCTGGGCAGTCTTAAAGGAAGTCAAGGTCTTGCCGCTTCCTGTGGTGTGCCAGATATATCCCCCGGCTTCGATAGTGCCTGTTTTCTTGTAGTTGGTGGACACTTCAATTCTGTTCAAAATACGTTCGGTAGCAACAATCTGATAGGGGCGCATGACAAGCAGCAATTCCTCGGATGTGAACACGCAGTATTTTGTCAGGATATTCAGAATGGTGTGCTTCGCAAAGAATGTCTTTGTGAAATCCACAAGGTCGGGAATGACCTTGTTATTGCCGTCTGCCCAATAGGAAGTGAACTCAAAGCTGTTGGAAGTTTTCTTGCTGTGCTTCTTGGAGGAATTTTCACTTTCCTTAATGTGGCTTGCTCTGGTGGTATTGGAATAATACTTTGTGAATGTGCCGTTGGAGATAACGAAAATCTGCACATACTCATAAAGCCCACAACCAGCCCAGAAGCTATCACGCTGATAACGGTTGATCTGGTTGAACGCTTCCTTGATAGCAACGCCACGGCGTTTCAGCTCCACATGAACCAGCGGCAGACCGTTCACAAGAATGGTCACATCATATCGGGTGTCGTGCGTTCCGGCACTTTCCTCATACTGATTGATGACCTGCAAACGGTTGTTGTGGATATTCTTCTTGTCAATCAGAGAGATGTTCATCGTCGTGCCGTCCTCACGGGTCAGATTTTGAACATAGTCCTCTTGAATTTTTCGGGTCTTTTCCACGATACCCTCATTGGAATTGGCAATCTTGCTTCTGAAAAAGCTGTCCCATTCCTTATCCGTAAACTGATAGTTATTGAGTATTTCTAACTGTCTGCGGAGATTGGCAATGAGTGCATCGGCGTTGTGAATGGTCACATACTCATAGCCCTGTTCGCCCAGCATTTTGATAAATGCCGCTTCCAGAGCCGCTTCACTCTGGTAAGCATCATAGCGTTTGGTTTGTGGCGCATATTCGGTTACAACCGTACTTTCATTGGTTGAAAGTACGATATGGTAGGTACTCATAATATCACCTCAATTCTTCATCTTTTCCGTTTTCTCTAACTAACGATTCATAAACAAATTTTAGAATATGCGCAAACGCAAACAAGAACACGGGATTCGCCGACATTGCTTTTGCTTCGCACATGTATCTATACTCAGGAAATGCTTGATCTTGTTCTTTTAGGCATAAGTAAAATTCTTTTTCCCTATTTTTTATACCAATATTTTTAGATATATATTCCTGCTCATTCTCGGGCAATTTTTCAAACAGTCCCTTTAATCCATGCGTCTTTGAGAAATCCACGCCAAAGCCATATAATATTGCTTTCAAAAATAACTCACATGAAAATGCTACATTTGCTAATGCTACAGGCATCCAATTTGAATTTTTTATTGTAAAACAAGATACCTCGAAATACTGAGTAGCTAATTTATAAAAGCTTTGTCTCAAAAATTCTTGGTCTTTTTTACGATCAAACTTTCTGGTTTTTGATAAATCAAAAGACGCAAAACCTTCGTCGCTTTTTATCATATATTCTCTCCCCTAAATGACAGCAGCTTATCACGATAGTATTCGTATTGCTTAGTCCTCGCTTCAATCTCTGCTGGTAAGCCGGAAGAAATGTCATTGCAGAGGGCATCGAAGCGGTCAAGTATGCCTACAATATGCTCTTGTTCCTTGATAGCAGGAAGCGGAATAGGTATTGTGTTAAGGTTCTTCTGGTTCAGCTTCGGTTGTGCCCCACCAGAAATAAATTGTGAAAGGTCGATAGAGTTCAAGTAGAACTCGACATATCTTCTCGTTGCATAACAGTCTAACTTCAAAACATGAGCATGGTTATTTACCCAATTCTTGCCCGATATAGAGAACGCAATAGGTGTGCTTCGTGCCACCAGATTGTTACCATCCTCGGAAACAAGCAGATAATCGCCATCAAAGATATAGCCGTTCACATAATCTACAATGCCGGATGCCCCATAGTAAGGGTACTCGCCAGCTTCACGATTGCCACTTGTGATAGGCTTTCTCTTGCTATCATGGTTTTCAGAAATCATGTTCAGCGTAACAGAAACAAAACCAAAAACATATTGACAAAGGACAATCAAGCCATTAAGCTCGTCTGTCTGTCAAGATTATCTTGCCAGTTGCAGCATAAGTCAAGAGAGCATCACGATAGAATTTGTATTGCTTCTGTCTTGCTTCAATCTCCGCAGGCAGTCCGATTTTGAGGTCAGAGCAGATAGCATCGAAGTTATCCAGAACATACACAAGGCGTTTCTGAACATCAAGTGCCGGAACAGGAATTTCAAGAGACAGTACCAGAGACGAGTTCAGGTCGCCTCTTGCTCCTTGTTTTCTGCTAATGAGTTCATCATACTTGTTGTAAATGCAGTAGTAGATGTATCTATACAAGGCTTTGCTCTCATCAATCTCCAAATTCAGACAATGCTGATTGGTGGTTGCTTTTATCTTGTTAATAGCACATCTTCCTGCGGTAGCACCAGAAATCGCAACAATCACGCAATTCTCCGGTATCCATTTTACTGCGGTCTCTGCAACTGCTTTTTCAGTTATATAGCTATCCACTTCAGTAATTTCATTAAAGCGAACATCCTGCGTCCTTATCCACGGAATAGTGCCATTCTCATAGTAGTCAGAATTTCCTTTAGTAGGAGTAGAGCCGGAACAGCTCTTTTTGACAACAGTACGGAGCTGGACGATGGGAATATCCACACCATTGAAGGTCAGTAGCTTATTCCTATAATAATTATATTGTTTTTGTCTTGCTGTAAGCTCCGCTGTAAGCTCCGCTGTAAGCTCCGTGAAATTGTCCAGAATACGGACAATTTCACTCTGCACTTCCATTGGAGGGATGGGAACTAAGCGTTTATTCATGCTTGCCATCGAAACATGGGGCATTGTAGATTTTGTTAATGACTTTGATATATCATCTATGTCTTTCGCCAAAAAGTAATACAAGAACCTCTTATTCAACACCGTTTCGTCAAACACGAGTTTCCAAATATGATAATGGAAAATCACCGTTTCGCCAGACCAAATTTGCGGACCGAGTGTTGCTGCCCATGTATATAACAAATCTCCGTTTTCACAGTATTTATCCTCATCCAATTCTAAATCAGAATAGTACCACTTATCATTCGTATAAAAGTTCCCCACTCGAAGAACCTTGTATTTTCCCTCATCAAGTAATTCTGCTTGTTTGTACGCTCGACCATTAAGGAAGCGAACAACCTCGCCTAAAGGCTTGAAAGACACACCTTGAGGGCAGAAATTTTCAATCAACAAATCCAATTTACTCATTTTTCTCCCCCTTTAATTTGAGATATTGTTTCTTCCATGCTCGTGATGGTTTCTTACAGATACAATCTTTAGAAGCAAAAGCGCATACATCTGATAAACTATTATTAGCACAAATATCAGGATTGTTCTGCCTGCATCCGTAGGTTTGGGTTTCTGTATCTAATTCATTGAGAGGCGCAGAAAACGGTATTTTCAAGTTACTATTCATTGTGCCACCTCGATTTCTGCGATAATCTTCGCTATTTCCTCACGGAGAATCTGTTCACGGGCTACGATTTCTTCAATCTCTGCATTGAGTTTCACAATATCGATAACTTCTCTCGTATCCTCCTGCTCAACATAGGTACTGACAGATAGATTGTAGTCCTGCGCTTTGATCTCGTCATAGTTGGCAAGGTGGGAAAAGTGTTGCGTACCGTTTCGGGAAACAAATTCGTCCACGATATGAGCGATATTTTCCTCGGTCAAGCGGTTGTTGTTTGTTACCTTGACAAACTCGTTGGAAGCATCAATAAACAGGGTCTTGTTGTCGGACTTGCTGCGCTTCAGAACCATGATGCAGGTCGCAATGGAAGTTCCGAAGAACAGGTTGCTCGGCAACTGAATGATGCAGTCAATGAAGTTGTTGTCAATCAAATACTGACGAATTTTCTTTTCAGCTCCACCACGGTACATGATACCGGGGAAGCAAACGATAGCCGCTGTTCCGTTGGTAGCAAGCCACGCCAGAGAGTGCATGATAAAAGCAAGGTCAGCCTTGGACTTCGGCGCAAGCACTCCGGCAGGGGAAAAACGGGGGTCATTTATCAGAACAGGGTTGTCATCGCCCTCCCACTTGATAGAGTAAGGGGGATTTGAAACAATAACCTCAAACGGTTCATCATCCCAATGCTGCGGAGACAGCAGGGTGTCCTCGTGGGCAATATCAAACTTGTCAAAGTCAATGTCATGCAGGAACATATTGATACGGCAAAGGTTGTATGTAGTCAGATTGATTTCCTGTCCATAGAAACCTTGACGCACATTCTCTTTACCGAGGATTTTTGCCGCTTTCAGAAGCAGAGAACCAGAACCGCAAGCAGGGTCATAAACCTTGTTGACCTCTGTTTTCCCAGCAACAGCCATGCGGGTCAGAAGCTCGGAAACCTCTTGGGGAGTGAAGAACTCACCGCCGCTTTTTCCGGCGTTGGATGCGTACATACTCATAAGGTATTCGTAAGCATCACCGAAAGCGTCAATAGAATTGTCCTTGTAGTTGCCCAAGCCCATGTTTGCCACGCCCTCGATCAGCTTCACGAGGTTCGCATTACGTTTGGCAACGGTAGCCCCCAGCTTGTTGCTGTTGACATCAATATCATCAAACAATCCCGCAAAATTATCTTCGCTTTCGCTGCCCTTTGCTGATTCCTCAATGTGGTTAAAGGCAGCTTCCAAGGTCATGTTCAAATTTTCGTCATTTGCGGCTTTTTTTCTGACATTGCAGAAAAGCTCGCTGGGCAGAATGAAGAATCCCTTAGTTTTAACCAAGTCCTCACGAGCCTGTTCAGCATTTTCATCGGACAACTATGCATAATCAAAGTCCACTTCTCCGGCTTCAATCTCGCCCTCATTGATGTAATTTGTTAGGTTTTCAGATATATAGCGATAGAACATCATACCCAGCACATAGGACTTGAAATCCCATCCGTCCACGCTTCCACGCAGTTCATCAGCAATCGCCCATATCACCCGATGGAGTTCATCACGCTCTTGTTCTTTTCTAATATCAGCCATTTTCTTTCTCCTTTTCATCGGGAATAAAATCCAGAATATCATCTACCTTGCAACCAAGAGCAAGACATATCTTTTCGATACTATCCAAAGATACATACTGGTCACGCCTTAGTCGGGTTAGAATATTAGCACTAAATCCAGCTTTCTCCGTCAATTCGGCGGTCGGAATGCCCCGGTCTATCAGCAAGTGAAATAGTTTTTTATATGTTACAGCCATATAGTCCTCCTTGCCATGATAATCACTCATGATATTATATCACGAAAATGTGAAAATTTCAATTCATCGTTATAGATATTTGTATAGGAATAGTGTAAGAAAAAGCCTGATGCAGTAGTTATTACTTACATCAAGCCTTTATCTCTTTTGCAGTTCTGTATAAGCGTAGGTTCGTCATATCTGATGTGGTATCTTTAACTATGGGATACTCCGGTTTCCCATTTGGAAACTGCCTGATTGGTAATCCCTAATAGCTCGGCAAGCTGCATTTGTGTCAGATTTTTTTCTTTTCTGCACTGTGCAATAAAGGCACCTATTCTTTTCTGATCCATACAATAAATTGCTTTGCTATATTTGTGACCACAGTATATCAAAAAGAGAATCTATTTAGAACATATTAAGCGTTGATTCAATACTAAACGCTTGGTTGAGCGTCACAAATTCAGTTATTACCTGCCGGATCAGTACATTTTTCTTCATGTTCCAACTGTATCACATCTGAAATGTCACAATCTAAAGATTCACAAATTTTCGTCAGCGTTTCCATACTGATGTGATTTTCCTTCCCTCTTTTGATCACCTCTAATCAGTCATGAGCTGTAATTACCGAAGAGACGGACGCTATGATAGCGGCACCGGCTTTTGCAGACTACTGTGCATCAAAAGAGACACAGACGATCCGGGTACAGTCTCAGGGAGCAGTTTCCGGCTTTCCAGCGGAAAATGATCAGATGGACCTGTTCTCTTTATTGGTGTGCAGACGGGGGCATGTGCCAGCGGGCATCTGAAGAAACTGTTGCAAATTCCCCCATTTTTTTGCAGCTAAATCTGGACAATTCCCTCATTTTTTTGTAATGTGGAAGAGAAATTCCCTCATTTTTTGCGATGCGGATATTTTTTTGCGGATATGGCGAATACTGATCGCAGGAGGGAAAAGCATGAGGAAGAATACCGGAACTTCCGCTGAAAGGCAATTAGAATAAACGAAAGGAAAAACGGTATGAAGATACTGATCATAGAAGATGATGCGGGATTAAACCGCGGGATTTCTTTTGCGCTGGAACAGGAAGGGTATGAGGCGGTTGGCGCATGGACCCTGCAGGAGGGATACCGGCTTTTTGAGAAGGAGCATCCGGAAGGCGTTATTCTGGATCTGAATCTGCCGGACGGGGACGGCATTGCTTTTTGTAAAAAGATCCGGCAGGTTCCCGGGGGAGCGGATACGGCTGTTTTAATGCTGACGGCGCGGGATCTGGAAACGGATGAGATCATGGGACTGACAAGCGGCGCCGACGATTATATGACAAAGCCCTTTTCCATAGCTGTTTTGAAAGTCAGGCTGCAGAATATCCTGCAGAGAAAAAGGACGGATGCGGATGCGGGCAGAACGGTCGTATCGGGAGATATTGTGCTGGATCTGAAGTCTTTCCGCGCATCCTGCGGCGGGGAAGATATGGATCTGAGCATGACGGAGTTCCGGCTCCTGCAATATTTTATGGAACATAAAAATCAGGCGCTTTTAAAAGAGCAGATCCTGCAGCACATCTGGGATGAGGGCGGAAATTATGTGGAAGAAAATACGCTTTCCGTCAATGTCAGCCGTCTGCGCAAAAAGCTTGGCAGAGACCATATCCGCACGATTCAGGGGATCGGTTATCTGTGGGAGGAAGGCTGATGAGCAAGGATATGATGATATGGATACTTGCAGGGGGCCTTCTCATCTGTCTTTTTGCGCTCTCTGCGGGCACGGCCTATTTTCTGAGCCAGTGGAAGAGAATGGATCATATTTTAGAGAGGTTTCAGCAGAGCATGGAAGAGGAGGAGGCGGGGCTGTCCTGTTATCCGGATGTGCTGGAGACCAGGGAGTCCCGGATCGTCAGCCAGTTGCAGCGCATTTTGACGTCGGCGCGGTTTCAGCAGGATCGGGCTGTGGGAGAGAAGGATCAGGTTATGAAACTGATCTCGGATATTTCCCACCAGCTCAAGACACCCCTTGCCAATATCATCATGAATACGGAACTGCTGCAGGATGCTTCTCTTGAGCAGGCGCGCAGGGAGGAGTTCCTTGCCCACACGAAAGAGCAGGCGGACAAGATGCAGTGGCTGATGGCGGATCTTTTAAAGGCTTCCCGGCTGGAAAACGGCATGATCCGCTTTGAGGCAGGATATACCGGGATCAAGAAAACCATCGCCGGGGCCGTCGGGTCTGTCTACGCGCAGGCATCCGCCAAAAGGATCGAACTGATCACGGAGGAATTTCAGGATAGAAAACTGTATCATAACCCGAAGTGGACAGCGGAGGCAATGACGGATATTCTGGAAAATGCCGTGAAATATTCTCCTGCGGGAAGCAGTATAAAAATTACACTTTCCAGACTGGATATTTATACAAAGATCACGATCGCTGATGAGGGCATCGGCATTCCGAAAAAGGAATTCAATCTGATCTTCCAGCGGTTTTACCGCGGAAAAGCGGTGGAACAGTATGAGGGGAGCGGTTTGGGGCTGTATCTGGCGCAGCTTATTTTAAAGTGCGAGAAGGGGTATATTACCGTGGCTTCCGAAGAGGGGGCGGGAAGCCGGTTTTCGCTGTTTTTACTGAATGAGACAAAACATATCTGATCCGGACCGGGCGGCTGCGGCCCGGTTATGCCAGCAGCATTTCTGACAAAATTGTCATATCTTTTCAGGTCTCCTGTCAGGATATTGTAAGATGTATCTGTTACAATAGAATAAAAACCAGGGGATATGCGGAACTGGAATCAGCATATATCCGTACAGTGCATAAGATGATTTACTGATGTATGACAGCAGTAAATCATCTTCGGCAGTCATGTGCTGGGAGGGGATATGCGGAACTGGAATAGGAGGAACCATGATCATATGAAAATACTGGAAACAAAAGATCTGAAAAAATATTACGGCAGCGGCGATACGCAGGTCAAGGCTTTGGACGGCGTGGATCTTAGCATAGAGGAAGGGGAGTTTGCCGCAGTGGTGGGGACTTCCGGTTCGGGGAAGTCCACGCTTCTCCATATGCTGGGCGGACTGGACTATGCCACATCCGGCATGGTGACAGTGGCGGGGAAAAAGATTTTTGATCTGAATGAGAATGACCTGACGATCTTCCGCAGACGCCAGATCGGTTTTATCTTTCAAAGCTATAATCTGGTGCCGATCTTAAGCGTTTATGAGAATATCGTTCTGCCGATGGAACTGGACGGCAGAAGGGTAGATAAGAATTTTCTGAACAGGATCGTGCAGATACTCGGGCTGGAGCAAAAGCTGGATAATCTGCCGGGGCAGCTTTCCGGCGGCCAGCAGCAGAGGGTGGCGATCGCCCGGGCCCTTGTGACAAAGCCGGCGATCGTTCTGGCAGATGAACCGACAGGAAATCTGGACAGCAAAACAACGCAGGAAGTGCTGGGGCTTTTAAAGCTGACCGGTGAGCAGTTCCATCAGACTATTGTGATGATCACCCATAACGAGGCGCTGGCACAGCTCAGTGACAGGATCATTCATATTGAGGACGGCAGGATCGTTAATGATTATGTAAGAAATGACAGAACCGGACGGGCGGATAAGGAGGTGCGCATATGAGAAACAATAACGGTGCATCCATCCGCAAACTGTCCGGCAGGAGCCTGAAAAACAACAGGATGCGCAATATATTTGCGGTTCTTGCCATTGCGCTGACCGGCATTTTGTTTACGGCGGTCTTTTCCCTGACAGGCGGCGCCATGCAGGTCATACAGGAAGATACCATGCGGGAGGTCGGCGGTCGGTTTCATGCGGGAATAAAGGCGGCGACAACCGAGCAGTATGAAAAGACGGCTTCCGATCCGCTGGTGGAAAAAAGCAGTTATACGATCGCGCTCGGTATAGCGGACAATATCATAAAACGCCAGGCGGAGATCCGGTTTACACCGGATGAAAGCGTACTGCCGGATCTGTTCATTACACTGGAAGAGGGACATATGCCGGCTGAGGCAGACGAGATCATTGTGGATACTTATGTATTTGATGAACTGGGACTGCCCTGCGCGCTGGGGGAAAAGATACCGCTGCGGTTTTCCTTTATGGGGGAGATGGTGGAGGAGGAGTTTGTCGTATGCGGCTGGTACAGAGGCGATGCCATTGCCCATGCCAGCGAACTTTTTGTGTCGGAACAATACTGGACAAAGTTAAAAGGTTCTTATACGGATGAAGATTTTCTGAAATGGAGAGAAATACATCCGGAGGATGACGGCGCGGGGCTGCTTGCAGGCAATTTTTATTTTGAAAATACGCACAATCTGGAGGAAAAGATTCGGACAGTCATTCAAAACGCAGGGTATGAGCCGGAGAGCGAACTGGCATACGGGGTGAACTGGGCCTATATGAGCAGCCGTGTGGAAGCGGTGGACCCTTTTATGGCAGCTATTCTGGCGGGGGCGGTTATCGTGATCCTGCTCACCGGTTATCTGATCATTTACAATATTTTTCAGATATCCGTTATCAGCGATATCCGGTTTTACGGGCTTTTAAAGACCATTGGAACAACGAAAAAACAGATCCGCAGACTGATAAGGCGGCAGGCGTTTATGCTGTCTATAGCGGGGATTCCCATCGGGCTGCTTGGAGGTTTTGGCGTCGGAAAGCTTCTTTTGCCTTTTATGCTCGGCATGGCGGATGCCTATGCGGGAATGGATATCTCTTTGAAATGCGATCCCTGGATTTTCCTGTTCGGTGCGGGATTTTCCGCCTTTACCGTTTATCTGAGCAGCAGGAAACCGGGGAAGATAGCAGGAAGCGTCTCTCCGATCGAAGCGGTCCGGTATGTGGAAAGCGGCGGGAAGAAAAAGATATCGGAGAGAAAAAAGAAAAAAACACAAAAGGACCGCGGCCGCTTTTATGCCTTTTCCATGGCCCTGTCCAATCTGGGCAGGAACAGACGGACCAGCGCTGTTGTCATATCGGCAATCTCTCTGAGCATGATCCTGCTGACGCTGGTTATGACTGCCGTGGGAAGTTTCCGACTGGATGATTATCTGGGAGACCGGATCGTTGGCGACTTTGTGCTGGGAAATATCGGCGTGATGTCTCCGGCGTCGAGGAGCGGCGATACGGAGATAGCGCCTGCATTCCTTTCCCTGGCGGATCAGCAGGAGGGTGTGGAAGGAAAAACGGAAATGTGGATCAGGCTCGGGTCTTTTCTGCGGCTTGATCAGGAGGCGGCAGCGCAGTTAAAGGAACTGGATGAACAGGGAAAGCTTCGGCGGGACCCCTATTCGGTGGATGAACTGGAGAAGATGTTGCGCGGGGAGAAAGACTTTAACGGCAGGTTTTATGCCTACAGCGAAGAACTGCTCTCCAATCTGGAGGTGCTGGAAGGAACGCTGGATATCGACCGGTTTATGTCAGGGGATTACATTCTGCTGACACAGATATTGGGAGAGGAAATGGTGCCGGCGGGGGAACATATCTATCATCCCGGCGATAGCGTGACAGTATTAAGCTGTGGGGAGGATTCCGTTTTACGAGAGGTCAGGGACGCATCAGGGGGAGTGATTGATATTGTCTATGAAGATCTTGTTGAAAAGGAGTATGAGGTAATGGCAATCGTGCGGATTCCATACAGTATGGATATCCACAGACACGGCGCGAATGTCTGCGACGTGGTAGTGCCGCTGTCGGAATTTGACAAAGAGGATGCGTATACCGGTCTCTTTGCCGCGGCCTATCAGGTGGCAGAGGAAAAACGGGCGGGTTTTGAGGCGGCGCTGCAGGCTTATGCGGAAAAAGATCCTGAGATGTGGTATGTGAGCAAAGCGTCTCTGCAAAAAGAGTTTGACGATATGGTGAGGATCGTTGCCGTGATCGGTATTGCCCTTGCCGCCGTGATCGCCCTGATCGGTATTTTGAATTTTACCAATGCCATGATCACGGAGGTGATCTCGAGAAAACGGGAATTTGCCATGCTGCAGAGCATCGGCATGACCAGCGGGCAGTTACGTAAAACGCTTGTTTTTGAAGGTCTCAGCTATGTTATTGTTTCCGGTGCGGTAAGTGTGGTGCTGGGAAGCTTTTTCTCCTGGGGTATCCTGAATGCGCTGAATCATGTGATCCTGTTTTTTGAATATCGTTTCCGGATCCTGCCCTTTGTGATCATCCTGCCGGTGCTCATGCTGGTATCCGTGCTTGTGCCGGTGCTTGCTTTTGGGTGTATCGGGAAGAGGAGTATTGTGGAAAGGCTGCGGGAAGGAGAGTAGGAGAGATGCCCCCGAAGGTTCCGGATATCGGAACCTTCGGGGGTTGTTTTTCATTTTTTGTTAGTTAGTTGATGCTTAATCCGGCGCTTGCATATCCTGCGATCGTATTGAGTAAAGATAAACCGCTCGCTGTTGCGGAAAATACCAGCATAAGCCGGGTCCGGGCCGTTACCGGGATATTGAGTCCTGTAAGCGAGCCGTTTAACAGCGTGCCGACGGATATCACTCCGGTAAGTGAAGGTGTCAGGTTTATCAGTGTTCCTGCAATCGGAGAAAATACGTTATTCGGTGTTGCAGACTGATAGATCTGTGCCCTTACCGCAACAGTGGAACCCACTAGGGAGAGAGCCGCTGTTGTGCTGAAGAATGCGCTGAATGAAGTAATAATACCTGCGCGCGGAACCTGGAATGCAAAGTTGGAAAGCGTTCCTGCGGCGTTTGTGATATCGATCGTGGAGCCGAGGAGCGTAAGGCCCTGTGCGCTGCTCCCGAAGCCTATAAAGGCAGGGATGCCCGCCAGTCCGCCGGCGATCGTTGTCAGAGAGATCGGGAGGCCCGATGCATACGGAATGATCGCTCCGGTGCCGGGAACGCCGTCCGCGCCGGTAGGCCCAGTAGCACCGGTAGGTCCGGTAACGCCGTCCGCGCCGGTAGGCCCAGTGGCACCGGTAGGTCCGGTAACGCCATCTGCACCGGTAGCGCCAGTAGCACCGGTAGGCCCGGTAACGCCGTCCGCGCCGGTAGGCCCAGTAGCACCGGTAGGTCCGGGAACACCGTCCGCGCCGGTAGGCCCAGTAGCACCGGTAGGCCCGGTAACGCCGTCAGCGCCGGTGGCGCCAGTAGCACCAGTAGGTCCGGTAACGCCGTCAGCACCGGTAGGTCCAGTGGCACCGGTAGGCCCGGTAATGCCATCAGCACCGGTAGCGCCAGTAGCACCGGTAGGTCCAGTGGCGCCGGTAGGACCAGTAGCACCAGTAGGCCCGGTAACGCCATCTGCACCAGTGGCGCCAGTAGCACCAGTAGGTCCGGTAACGCCATCTGCACCGGTAGCGCCGGTAGGCCCGGTAACGCCGTCAGCGCCGGTAGGTCCAGTAGCACCAGTAGGCCCGGTAACGCCATCTGCACCAGTAGGTCCAGTAGTACCAGTAGGTCCGGTAACGCCGTCCGCGCCAGTAGGACCAGTAGCACCAGTAGGCCCGGTAACGCCATCTGCGCCGGTAGGACCAGTAGCACCAGTAGGCCCGGTAACGCCATCTGCACCAGTAGGTCCAGTAGTACCAGTAGGTCCGGTAACGCCGTCCGCGCCAGTAGGACCAGTAGCACCGGTAGGCCCGGCAACACCGTCCGCGCCGGTAGGCCCAGTAGCACCGGTAGGTCCGGCAACACCATCCGCGCCGGTAGGACCAGTAGCACCAGTAGGCCCGGTAACGCCGTCCGCACCGGTAGGTCCAGTGGCGCCAGTGGGCCCGGTAGCACCAGTAGGCCCTACAGCGCCCTCATCTCCCGGACATCCTTTCGGCCCCTGAATTCCGATCGGTCCGGTTACACCCTGAATACCCTGCGGCCCGGTTACACCCTGCGGCCCCATCGGCCCGGTAGGTCCTGTAGGCCCCGCAGGTCCCGGAATACCTCTGGGTCCCTGAGGTCCGATATCACCCTGAGGACCCACAGGTCCTGTAGGTCCCTGCGGCCCGGCAGGCCCCTGAGGCCCGATATCTCCTTTCGGACCTTCACAGCCCGGATCACCTTTCGGCCCGACATCGCCGCGGATACCCTGAATACCCTGAATACCCTGCGGTCCGGCATAACCCCTCGGTCCGGCATAGCCTCTCGGCCCGGTAGGTCCTGTAGGCCCTGCAGGTCCCGTATTACCTCTTGGTCCTCTTGCGCCGGGAGCGCCGGGAATGCCCTGAGGCCCCATGGGACCCTGATCGCCCCGGTCACCTTTTGGTCCCGGACAGCCGGTATCACCTTTAATCCCCTGCGGTCCCATGGGACCCTGGTCACCCTTGGGACCAGCCGGTCCGCGTTCGCAGCAGGAAGGATGACATTGATGTTGACAGTTTTTACATGAATTCTTGTTATCCATAAACTGTATCCTTTCTTGAAGAATGTTTTTTGTACTAATACTTTATGGCGGTTTGAAATTTTTGTTACATTGTGTAGAAAAAAATAATAAAATGTCAAAATATGTAGAACGGAAGATTTTTCTGGCTGCAGGGAACTGATATTTCTGCCGCAGCAGGTTTTCAGCGTAGTCCGGCATAATGTAAGATCAATGATGCACAAAATAAAGCGCACCGTTTCTGCGGTGCGCCGGGGGATAGGATTTGGGCTGATGGAATTGTCAATCAGGCGCAGCTGTATCGTCATGATAATAAGAACGGTGTCTGGTAAAGAAGGAATTTACGGAATCTGCAGAGAGTCAAAATATTGTTTGTTATAAAGATAAGATTTGGAATAGGGCTTGCATGCGCCTGCCTTTTCGTTGTATTCTTTTGCTTTTTTCAGATCCCCCATCTTGTCATAACAGACACATAGCTGCAAAAGAGGGATGTAGTCATAACAATCCGGCAGGACAAAACCGTTTGAGTAGTCGTTTTTTGGCCTGTTCAGCGCAGTTTCATACCAGTAAATGGCTGCGGGGTAATTCCCCTGTTCTAAAAAGTGTTTTCCTATTTCACAGCACAATTCGGCTCTCGGCAGATCAAAGCTCATACTCCGCAAAAGGGTATTTAAAGCGGTTTGTTTCTGGCCCAGACGTTCATAACATTCGGCGCAGACCGAGCAGGCTTCTATTTTGTTTTCCACCCAGCCCTGTTCTGAGAGCAGGAATTGTTCCAATATGGAGACGGCTTCCTGATATTGTTTGTGATAGTATAATTCGCGGCCGAAATAATATTGCTGGCGGGGTTCCAGAAGCTTTCCTTCTGCCAGTATTTTCCGGTATATGTTTAAATTCCGGTCGGGATCTTTGGCATTCATTTTTTTGTGGCTTATCGCGATATCGGAATAAACTACTCTGCCGGACGGGGGAATTACTTCATGGACAGCGCCTATCCAGCGGTACCGGGAAGAATTTCTGATCCATCTTTCCCTGAAATAAGAAAAAGATGGCCTGCCGGCTTCATCAAAAGAAGTATTATATTTCATCATTACGATATCCGTATCAGGTGTCAGCGTCTGTTTCAACTGCAGGAATTTCTCTTTTTCCGTTTCTTCCAGAATATCGTCAGCATCCATCCACATACAGTAATCCATAGACGCTTTGGAAAAAGAATAGTTTCTGGCATCGGAAAAATCATCTTTCCAGGGATAGGAATATACGTTTGGTGTATAGGTGGACGCTATTTCTGCGGTCCGGTCTGTCGAACCGGTGTCGATCACAATGATCTCCTCTACAAGTTCCGCGATGCTCTCGAGGCAGCGCGCTATATGTATTTCTTCATTTTTAACGATCATACAAAGACTTATTGTTGGCATACCGGTATTCCTTTCTTTATTATTGTCTGTAAAGCTTTTGGATGCTCATGTTCATATTGACCCGGGAAACTTCCGCCGAGGATTCCCATGTGAAGGACAGGGTGGAGGCATTTTGTACTTCCTCAATAAAATATCTCGATATTACAAGCGTTTCCCTGCGCTTTGCAGTCTCTGCGTATGCCGCATATGCCGTCTGTGCACAGTTCTGAAGTACCGGGGTAAGTTTTATAAAACCATGCCTTTTTGTGACGGCGGATATGTAATAACAAAATACATAGCATCCGGGTGCCAGTGCTATGGAATTGTTGTCACAAAGAGATATATTTCGGGTCGTATCCGGTATATCCGTCTTAAGCGGGAATCTGGTGTTCTCCGGCAGGATAAGTTCCTGCCCCGAAAAAGATGCAAATATACTGTACTGCGGGTAGCCGGGAGGTCCTGCGGGGCCGCGCGGTCCGGGATCTCCCTGTGGTCCCTGCGGGCCTGTTGCGCCCTGTGGACCTTGGGGGCCTGTAACGCCCTGCGGTCCGGGTTCGCCGCGTTCACCGGGAGAACCCTGTGGTCCGGGTGCTCCTCGCGGTCCCTGCGGGCCGATCTCTCCCTGTTCACCGGGAGGTCCCTGCTCACCGGGTTCGCCTTGGGGACCCTGTGGACCGGGGTCTCCCGGAGGCCCTTGCAGACAGGCGGGGGTCCCGGAGGTTGGAGGGCAGGATTTTTCGCGGTTCTCATCGTATTCCGTGCAGTGATCTTTGTGGCAGTTCTCATCGTATTCCGTGCAGTGATCTTTGTGGCAGTTCTCATCGTATTCCGCGCAGTGATCTTTGTGGCAGTTTTCATCGTATTCCGCAGGGCAGTCTTCAAAGGAGTTCTCACAGTATTCCGGCAAAGCCGGTTCTGTGTCAGGTTCACAGAGGGCGGGAGAGTATTCTTCCGGCTCTGCTGTGTTTGAGGGCCGGGAAAGGTCTGCTCCGGGCGTCTCTGTCTCAGATGTATGATCAGATGGGGGATTGTTCCGGTTTGTGTAATAGTTTCGATTAAAGTTTCTTCTTGTACCGAACAGATTCGGCGGACTGAACATCCGGTTAATATTAAAATAATTCATTTGAACCACCTCATTTATATTCAATATTGAGTGACGATACCATGATAAGTTTTTGCAATTGTTTTGAAGGGGTATATCATGTTGGGTTTGCCGGAGGGCTATATTAAATTATATGCATATAGGGCGACATTGGTCCGACAGTGATTCCAGTTTGGCGGCAATCTATTTTCGGTTCGTCACAACATCTCTTGAAATCGTCAGGAAATCGTTGTATTCTTTTTATATATGGTACTGCCGGTTTAAAATCCGGACAGTATTGTATGGCGGTATCATATTTCATGCCGGACGGAACCAGCGGCAGAAGAGAGTCGCGGCAGGTTCAAAGTTATGATCCAGCAGAAAAGCAAGGGAAAAAGAAAGCGAGGAATGGGGCTATGGGCAAAAGCAAAGAAATCAGGAAACTGTGCGAGGAGAAGCAGATCCGCATGATCGACTTTAAGATGACGGACATCGACGGGCGCTGGCGGCATATCACGATACCGGTGGAGCGGTTCGATGAGAATACTTTTGTGTACGGAATCGGCTTTGATGGTTCCAACTACGGATATGCGCCGGTCGAGAAGAGCGACATGGTATTTCTGCCGGATCCGGATACGGCTTATGTAGATCCGTTTGCAGAGGTGCCGACACTGACCATGTGCGGAAATGTGTGTGTGATCGGAAAAGAGGAAAATAAGCCTTTTGACCAGTATCCGAAGAATGTTTCCCTGCGGGCGGTGGAATACATGAAGGAGAGCGGCATTGCGGATACCATGGTGATCGGACCGGAATTTGAGTTTTATCTGTTTGATACGGCACGTTTCGAGGTGTCGCCGAGACAGTGCGGCTACCAGATCGACACCAGACAGGCGGCATGGAATATGAGCCTTGATAGCCGGGGAAATAACGGTTATGAGGTGCCCCATCAGGGCGGTTATCATGTGGCGGCGCCGCAGGATGTGGGGTATGATTTGAGAAGCCGTATCTGCATGGAGATGGAAGACTGGGGCATCAAGGTAAAATACCATCATCATGAGGTGGGTGGTCCGGGCCAGATGGAGATTGAGGTGGAACTGGCGGATATGCCCGAGATGGCTGATAATACTATGATCATCAAATATATCATCAAAAATATGGCGGCAAGGGAGGGAAAGACCGCAACCTTCCTGCCAAAGCCAATCTATCAGGAGGCAGGCAGCGGGATGCATGTACATATGCTGCTTAAGAAGGACGGAAAGCCGTTATTCTATGATGAGAACGGTTATTCGGGTTTAAGCAAGACGGCGCATTATTTTATCGGCGGCCTGCTGACTCACATTGCTTCTTTATGTGCTTTTACCAATCCTTCCACCAATTCCTTCAAGAGGCTGGTGCCGGGATATGAGGCGCCGGTGACGATCGGCTATGCCACATCCAACAGAAGCGCGGTGATCCGGATTCCCGCTTACGCGAAATCACCGGAGACAAAGCGGTTTGAACTGCGCAATCCCGATGCCACGGCGAATCCTTACTATGCTTACGCGGCGATCCTGATGGCGGGGCTGGATGGTATCGAAAAACAGATCGATCCTGCGGCAATGGGCTGGGGACCTTATGATTTTAACCTGTATACGCTTTCCGCGGAGGAGCAGAAAAAGATAAAGGGTCTGCCGAAAACGCTGGATGAGGCGCTGGATGCACTGGAAGCGGACCATGATTATCTGACAAAGGGCGGCGTATTCCCCGAGCGGCTGATCGACGTCTGGGTTGCACGGAAACGTGCGGAAGCGAAGAAGGCGAGTGAGATTCCGACGCCGGCGGAGTTTGCGATGTATTATGATCTGTAAGGGGACTTTTGGATGCGGCGCTGCAGTGTGGCAGGTATGCAGAACCGGCAGGGAAAGTATTCCGGATCGAGTATGGAATCCTGTTTTGTGAAAAAGGGATATCGGCAGATCAACTGAAAAGAGCGGCAGCTTGAGCCTGCCGCTTTTTTTCATCATATAGGAAAGTTCGTCCTATATGACAAACCCTCCGGGGGATGCGCATTGTGCACATAAGGGAAATGGCTGCTGTCGCAGCCGTGCTTCGGCGCGAGGGTGCGTTTTGACATAAGTTTGTCATCTGGTTTTTGACTGTGTTGCGGGAGATTCAGGAGGCGAGGCTTCCCTTGTTCATTACCCAGCGGAAAATGCTGTCAAAGTCCTGTCGGTTGTGGAAGATCAGTTCGATCTCGCTGATACGGCCGTTAATCAGGGAGATCGGAAGAAGGTTTTCCTGAATGCCCTGTTGTGTCAGGGGTGTTCTGGAGCCGCTTTTCTCATCCACAAATTCTACTTCGCCCTGGCATGCAGCCAGCTTTTTGAAAAAATTACAGGTGTTATTAATATTATAGATCTTCATACAGATTCCTCCTCTCGATGGGTTAAAATTTGTTTTATTTTTTATGGAAGCAGTATTATGCTTTCCAAGCTTTCTAAGGATGCTTTGTTATATTTTGCTGATACTCCATTAGTTTATTTCGAGGCAGTTTATATTTTGAGATTATTATTTTATGTTTCATATTTTCGGTTTCATATTTTCCGTTTATATTTTCGGTTTCATATTTTCGGTTTATATTTTCCGTTTATATGTTATAAGTGGCATCCTTGTTCTGTTTATGATATGATTATATAGAAAAATTGGCGTTAAAAAAATAAATATAAAGACAAAAGATGGCACTATACAGCCAAAAACAGAGAAAGGTTGGCGATATAATGATATTCGGGCTGAGACTGAATGATAATCTGGAAGAAGATGTGACACATCCTGTGGAAGGGTTTCCGCATATGTTTGACTGTGATGAGGTGGCGCGCCAGCCAGGCGGTTTTGTTCCCTGGCACTGGCATGCGGATGTGGAGTTTATGTGGATGGTGCAGGGCGGAATGCGGGTGGATACGAGCAATCATTCCTTTGCGCTTTATGCGGGAGAGGGCGCTTTCATCAATTCCAATATGCTTCATTATAAGGAACCGCTGCCCGGGATCGCGCCGATGTCCTTGAATCAGCTTTTTGATGTACAGCTTCTGGCAGGCGGACATAAAAATGTATTTGAACAGAAATATATTACGCCTGTTATTGAATGCAGGGAACTGGAGGCACTGGTCTTTCGTCCGTCAGAGGCGAGGCAGAGGAAGATCCTTGAGTTACTGCGCCATTCCTATGACGCGGCGGAGCAGGGGGAGTACGGGTATGAGTTTACGGTGCGAAATGACCTGTCCTCCATGTGGTGCCTGCTTTGTCAGGAGGCTGCGTCTGTGATTCAGGCAAAAAAGGTGGTGCGCTCTCTGGGGGAGGAGCGTGTCAAAAAGATGATGCTCTATATCAGGGATCATTACAGTGAAAAAATTTCGTTAGAGCAGATCGCGGCGGCGGCGGGCATCAGCGAGCGGGAATGTCTGCGCTGCTTCCATGATATGCTGAATACGTCGCCGTTTGGTTACCTGATGGATTATCGCGTGAGGCGGGCAGCGGATCTTTTGCGGGAAACGGACAGGACGGTCACGGATATTGCCTATGCCTGCGGTTTTTTCGGAACCAGTTATTTTGGAAAAGTGTTTAAAAAGAGTATGAACTGTACGCCGGGGCAGTACAGGGAGCTTTATCGGGAAACCGGGAAGGGATGAGGGGGGAAAGGTTTATGACGGATATCCTGCGGAAAAAGGAGAGTGGGAGGCAGAAAGGTATATGGAAGAAAATCGTACCTGTCATGCTGCTTGTTATTGCGCTGTTCGGGGGAAAGTTTGCGGGAGGCCATGAAAGGAAGGAGGATGGGGCGTCTGGAGAGAGGGTGGCTGACAGGATTGCCGAACAGGCAGGACAGGAGGTTGAAGCCGTTGATCTGCAAAGAAACAGATCGGAAGAACAGACGGATAGGAGCGCAGATTCCGGAATCGGGAATATCGGGCAGTACGGATTAAGGAGCAGATTGCTTGCCGCACAGGAGCAGGTATTCTATGAAATGCCGGATGAAGCAGGTATTTTGCAGAGAAGCCCGGCTGACAAAAATGTTCGGGAAACTGCGGAGGAAGAGGCGGCTTCGAGAGCGGAAAAATATAAGATGACGCCTCAGGCAACAGAGATTCCGGGGAACAGGGAAGCGTTTCGTTAATAAAAGAGTATAAATCCGGTAAGAAGGAGGCGATGGAAAAAGTAGGGTTATATTGGCAGCGGGATGTATTATTTTGGAATGTGATTGTGTGGAAAATAGGATTTTTCATTGCTGTTTGTGCTTGAGTAAAACGAAAGGAATGAGTGATTATTATGAAAATTCGCAGAATTGGATATTCTGCGAAAAAGTAGTACTTATTGCATACTTACAATTTTTATATCGGCATTTATCATACAACAGATAAGTAGTTTTGTCAATTTGAAGGAAAAATTTGGCCGCTTTGCTACCTGTTCTGCAGACATTGAGAAATACTGTAGTACTTCGATTTATCTATCAGCATTAAAACAGTAAAACAATTCACCAAAAAAATGCACAATACAGGATATATGGTTTTATTTAAATTTTAGAACTAATTTTGACTATATTATGTGATTTCTTTGTTTATTTTTTCTGGAATGGTTTCTATTTTTCTACATCATTTTTTCATTTTATACTTGTCTTTTCTCATCATTTTGTGTTAAAAAGAATGAAAGCACATCAAAAATCAAAAGATTTTTATTGTCTTAGAGCACATGTATATCTGTACATTTTCCGCATCGCAAGAACACTTTTTCTGTAAAGTACGGATTCTGTTCAGTCACATCACAAAGGAGCATATCTTATGAATCATCTGAAAACTTCCGGCAGTATATCCAAACTGGCATCTTTCACCGGCACGATTGGCTATCCCCTTATGAATGACTACATGTTTCGGAGCGTTATGCAGAGCAATGAAAATGTATTAAAAGGGCTTCTATGTTCTTTGCTGCACTTAAATCCGAATGATATCTGGTCTGTGCAGATTCTTAATCCTATTGAATTAGGAAAAAAGATCAGTGATAAGGACTTTATTTTGGATATCAAAATTCTGATGAACAACAACACATCTATCAATCTCGAAATGCAGGTGAACAACCGGTATAACTGGCCGGAACGGTCTCTGGTTTACCTGTCACGGCTTTTTGACGGTCTGAATGCGGGAGAAGCCTACAAAGCTGTAAAACCTGCATTCCAGATCGGAATCCTGAACTTTACGCCGTTTCCCCGATATCCCGAATTTTTCGGTACCTATAAAATGTTGAATATAAAAAACTATCATAAATATAGTGACAAGTTTACCATACATGTGTTAGACTTAACGCAGATTCATCTGGCTGCCAAAGAAGATAAAGATTATGATCTTGATAAATGGGCACGGCTGTTTAACGCATTGACATGGGAGGATTTCAAAATGATCTCAGCAGACAATAGAAGCATGCAGGAAGCGGGAGAAACACTTTTTACCCTTAATGAAGATGACCGGATCCGTAATCAATGCGAAGCAAGAGAAGATTACCGCCGGACATGGGATGGCGTAAAACAGGATATGGATGAACTGCAGGTGAAAATAGCTGAATTAAAATCTATGATTACTGATTTGAAATCAATAAATGAGAAAAAAGACAATCGCATCGCCTCATTAGAAGCGCAGATTGCCGAATTGCAACGGCGGTCTTAAATTAAAAATTGCTTTCAATTTTTGTGCAACAATTGTCATCAATATTTTATTTCTTAAGGTATATATATCTGAATAATTCGTACTATGGAAATATCAATTTCTGCAAAATGTAAATTCAGACAGACACATCACAAAGGAGCATATCTTATGAATCATCTGAAAACTTCCGGCAGTATATCCAAACTGGCATCTTTCACCGGCACGATTGGCTATCCCCTTATGAATGACTACATGTTTCGGAGCGTTATGCAGAGCAATGAAAATGTATTAAAAGGGCTTCTATGTTCTTTGCTGCACTTAAATCCGAATGATATCTGGTCTGTGCAGATTCTTAATCCTATTGAATTAGGAAAAAAGATCAGTGATAAGGACTTTATTTTGGATATCAAAATTCTGATGAACAACAACACATCTATCAATCTCGAAATGCAGGTGAACAACCGGTATAACTGGCCGGAACGGTCTCTGGTTTACCTGTCACGGCTTTTTGACGGTCTGAATACGGGAGAAGCCTACAAAGCTGTAAAACCTGCATTCCAGATCGGAATTCTGAACTTTACGCCGTTTCCCCGATATCCCGAATTTTTCAGTACCTATAAAATGTTGAATATAAAAAACTATCATAAATATAGTGACAAGTTTACTATACATGTGTTAGACTTAACTCAGATTCATCTGGCTGCCAAAGAAGATAAAGATTATGATCTTGATAAATGGGCACGGCTGTTTAACGCATTGACATGGGAGGATTTCAAAATGATCTCAGCAGACAATAGAAGCATGCAGGAAGCGGGAGAAACACTTTTTACCCTTAATGAAGATGACCGGATCCGTAATCAATGCGAAGCAAGAGAAGATTACCGCCGGACATGGGATGGCGTGAAGCAGAATATGGATGAGCTGCAGATGAAAATAGCTGAGTTAAAGTTGTCGAATACCGAATTGAAATCATCAAATACTGAATTAAAATCAATGAATGAGAAAAAAGACAATCTTATTGCTTCATTAGAAGCGCAGATTGCCGAATTGCAGCGACAGACATATTTATAGATAAGAATGTAAAATTATGTTTGTTTTTATCCCCGATTTTCCGCCAACAAATCTGATTTTATCTTGATCACATCACCTTTTCCATAATTGTGTAAAATGACAGTTCACAAATAAGAAAAATAAAATTTCATACGAGACAGTATCTTTCTTTGCTACAATTCAGACAGCAATAAATTGTTAATGTACCGATTACAGTCAGATAAACGGTCAGGAAGGAGAAAGATATGTCTGAAAACAGCAGGTATGAAAATTGCAAACAAAATAAGCGCGGAGAAGGATATGGCGCAAACAAACCAAGCCGGAACTTTCAATATATAGAAGGAAAAAGCACCAACGCATCAGATAGGTCTCCTGAGTTCTGCAGGATTATGGAAGAATGGCTGCAACAGATAGCCGGAACCAGAAAATATTCCACTTTTATAAAATATGAAAAACTATATAACTGTCATATTAAAAAACTGTTTGAAGGTGACTGTATAACACAGATAACGAGCAGTTACACAAAGGAAAAACTTTTATCATCAGATATGTCCGATACTACAAAACAGAATATTCTGATATTGATCAATCAGACATTGCAATATGCGGAAGAATATTATGGATATCCGGCTGTCTTTGTTAAAAACAGGTTTGTAAGAAAAAAAAGAAAACCTGTTGTCATATTAACCAGGACAGAGCAAGTCAGATTGATGAGATTTCTGCACCATAATGTCAATATATCCAAAGCCGGAATCATTCTGTGTCTCTCAACAGGGCTGCGGCTCGGTGAAATATGCGCTCTGAAGTGGGCCGATGTTGATATGGAGCAGATGCTGCTTCATGTAAACAGAACCGTTCAGCGGATAGAAATAAAGAATGGTTTTACCAAAACCGCACTTTTAGAGACTGCCCCTAAAAGTGCTTTTTCTTTTCGGGAAATTCCGATATCGGACAGTCTGGCTTCCTTGCTTACCGTATTCAAAAAAGCCGACCAGAAATATGTATTGTGTGCTGATAAGCCTATGGAGCCGCGGACCTATCAAAATCATTTCAAATCATACCTGAAAGAAATTGGCAGTACAGACTATAATTTTCATACTTTGAGACATACCTTTGCTACGAATTGTATTGATAATGGTATGGATATTAAAAGTTTGAGTGAGATTTTGGGACATTCCGATGTGCAGATCACACTGAACCGGTATGTTCACCCGACAATGGATACAAAACGAAAGTATATGAATGCTCTTTCAGCTATTTACGGCCAGTTCTGTGAGCCGGATATCAAAACTGATTCTTCTATATAGCCAAAAAAATTCGCAGAATATCCAATTCTGCGAAAGTAATAAAGAACAGGATATCGCAATATGTCATCTGAGGTGATCTGTAAAACTGTCCGTCAGTATAACAAAACGCCGATTTCGGAAGAAGATATGCAGAAATTGGTGGAAATAGCAAAGGATTACAACAGGGTGAAAAATTATGTATATCAGCGGTACAGCGGCATTCGGAGTCTTCCCAAGCTTTATCCGGGTTATACGATTCAGAACGAGATGACAAAGAGCGGCCTGCGGGCAGAACTGGGACTTCCGTCGGTGTATTTTTATCTGGCGGTTTTTGATGCGCTGGGGGATATCAAAAATCAGTGGGCGCAGGTAAGGAACCGGATATCAAAATGCATCAGGGAAAATCAGAGCCTGACAGCGCAGGACAGACACTATCTCAGGTTTGTGATAAAGCAGAGTGAATGTTTTGAGAACATCCTGCTTGGGAAAAGACAGATACTTTCGGAAAATTGGGAGAAGCCTTATTGGGAAGCCTGTATGGATGTCGATACAGAGAGGCTGGATAAGTATCTGTGTAGACTGGTCAGGAGGTATCTGAATAAAGAACTTCATACAGATGTGGCTAATGGGTTTTCCGTTTCGGAGCGGGCCTACAGATATGGAGATCACGGAATTTATATTGCAGTAAAGGAAAAACGAAAGAGGATATTTATTCCGCTGACAGACCATAACGGATATAAGAAGCAGCTTTATATCAGGCTGTTTCCGGAAGAGGGAAATATCATAATCCATGTGCCGGTAGAAGTACAGGTGAAGAGTAAGGAAGGATATGATAACAGGACAGGGCTGGCAGTAGGACTTTTTACCATGTTTGTGACAGATCAGGGACATATTTATGGGGAAAAGTACGGTGAATATCAGTTTGCTCTGGCAGACCATATAAAAGAGGGCAATGCCAGATACCGGAAAAATAGAAACAGTAATCCGGGCAGAAAAAAATATAATGCCCGAAAAGCCAGACTGGAAGCCGCTCTTCATACCTATGTCAATGCAGAGATCAACAGGCTTCTGGAAACAGAAAAACCGGCAATGCTTTTTGTCCCGAAACTGCCCCGGAATTCAAAGGCGGGTATCAATAAATCGATCAATTATTCTGTGGGGATGTGGCAGAGGGGATACGTGAGAAAACGTCTGGAATTAAAATGCAGGGAGCAGGCGATTGAACTGGTAGAAGTTCTGGGGAAGGATATCAGCAGGCAGTGCAGCGGATGTGGAGAGATCGGCGTAAAAGCAAAGGATCTGTTTCTTTGTGACAGCTGTGGACTGCAGATGCCTGAGAGGGAGAATGCGGCGAAAAATGCTCTGAAGAGAGGGATAGCACTGCAGGAGAAATAGGAAATTGAGGCAATAAAGATAGTATAGATGATAAAAACGCCGGAAGCAGTAAGGATAATAAAGAACATAAATGACCATAGAGAAATTTTTCACAGATAAATATGCTGATGCATATTTTACCGGCAGTTGCCGGACTGCGGAATATTTCTTTTGATATAAAAACAAGAACGGCATTAGAAGGCGGAGCAATCTGCGTATTGGGTATGCCAGGACCTGTGGGAACATACCCAAATCAGAGATTTGGGAGTGAAGTACCGGGAGCGAAGCGGCAAAAGCCGCATTACGGGAAAGAATTTCCGTAACCAATGTGCCTTATTATAATATGAAGAAAATTTCTGATTCTGTAAAATCACAAGTTAAGAAATGCTGAAATTTCATATTATATCAGGAGTTTTGAAATAAAGTCTGGAAGCGCCTTTTTTCAGGCAATGAGATCAGGAAGGCGGATGGTGCGCAATGAGACGGTATAAGAAAAAAGAATTACTGGAGACTGCGGACATGCTCGTGGAGGCGAACGAGGTGATCGGCAGGCTGTGCAAATCTAATATAGACGGGGCGCTGGAATTACTGGGACAGTGTCAGGAGTCTGCGATCCTTCTTGGAAACCTGATCGAGAGCAAGGGGGATGGGTATGCGGAACTGGTAGAGATTCTGGAGAATTACTGTGAGAATATATACCAGATGAGCATAGCCGTATCAGCTGAAGAACAGATCAGAAAATTATCTAAAAAAATCCAGAAACAATTAATATATTTAAATAATAAGATCCAGCATGAGATTCCGGAGGATAAAAAGGAAGTTGTATTTTTCCCGTATAAAGCGTCTATGTGGGATTCTTTGGAGAGCGTGTGGATGGCTGCGGATGCGGACGAGGATACGGACGCTTATGTTGTGCCGATTCCATATTATGATAAGAATCCGGACGGGACTTTTCGGGAGATGCATTATGAGGGGGATCAGTATCCGGATTATGTGCCTGTGACGAATTATGAGGAGTATGATTTTGAGGAGCGCAGGCCGGATATTATTTTTATACATAATCCTTATGATCAATTTAATTATGTGACGAGTGTGCATCCACGGTTTTATTCGGGGAATTTGAAGCAGTATACGGAGAAGTTGGTGTATATTCCGTATTTTATTTTGGGGGAGATAAAGCCGGATGATGAAGAAGCACTGAAGGGAATGAAGCATTTTTGTATTAATGAGGCGGTTAAAAATGCGGATAAGGTTATTGTGCAATCTGAGGATATGCGGCAGGTTTATATTGAAGTGCTGACAAGGGAATCCGGAGGCTCTAAAGAAGCGAGGGCTTATTGGGAGGGGAAGATAGATGGAAGCGGCTCTCCTAAAGTGGATAAGGTTTTAAGGACAAAAAAGAAAGATCTGGAGATTCCGGAAGCGTGGCTGAGGGTTATTCAGAAGCCGGATGGAAGCTTCAAGAAGATTGTTTTTTATAATACGAGTGTGACGGCACTGCTTGAGCATGATGAGAAGATGCTGAAGAAGATGGAGAGTGTATTTCAGATTTTTCGGGAGAATAAGGATGAAGTGGCGTTTCTTTGGCGTCCGCATCCGTTGATGGAGAGCACGTTGGTTTCTATGAGGCCGGAGTTATGGGAGAGATATAGGAAGATACGGGAGAAGTATAGAGAAGAGGGATGGGGAATTTATGATGATACGGTGGATGTGGACCGGGCGGTAGTGCTTTCTGACGCGTATTATGGGGATTGGAGTTCGATAGTGCATTTATATCTAAAGACGTGGAAGCCAGTTATGGTACAGGATGTGGATATACTGGATTAGCAGGGTGGTTGGATAATAGGTAGTTATTATTGGTAGAAGAAAATGTTCTTTGGGTATTTTTGGGGAATATTATGTGAATATGATGAATGAGAAAATATTTGTGACAAGATCCTCCATGCCTCCTTATGAGGAATATATAGAAGCAGTCAAACCATTATGGGATAGTCGTTTGCTGACAAATATGGGGAAGTACCATGCAGAGTTGGAGCAGGAACTAAAGGAATATCTGGATGTTCCGGAGTTGTCTTTAATGGTGAACGGACATATGGCTCTTGAACTGACGATTCAGGCTATGGGATTTCCAGAAGGCGCGGAGGTGATTACGACGCCGTTTACTTTTATTTCTACAACGCATGCAATCGTGCGGAATGATCTAAAGCCGGTCTTCTGTGATGTAAAGCCGGAGGATGGTACGATTGATGAAGCTAAGATAGAAGATCTGATCACAGAACATACGGTGGCAATTGTTCCGGTGCATGTTTATGGAAATGTATGCAATGTAGAAGAAATACAGAGAATTGCGGATAAATACAGTTTAAAAGTTATCTATGATGCAGCGCATGCATTTGGAGTTACCTATAAGGGGAAAGGAATAGGGAATTGGGGAGATGCATCGGTATTCAGCTTTCATGCCACAAAAGTGTTTAATACAATAGAGGGCGGGGCCGCAGTTTTTGGGGATCATAGATTGTATGAAAAGTTGTATAATCTGAAAAACTTTGGCATCCGCGGGGAAGAGTTGGTGACAGAGGTGGGCGCTAATGCGAAAATGAATGAATTCTGTGCGGTTATGGGGCTTTGTAATTTGAAGTATATGGGGCGGGCTATTGAGCAGAGAAAAGTATTGTGCGAAGAGTATGAAAAGCGGCTGAGTTGTATTTCGGGTATTCGGCTCTTTAAGACAAAACTGGAAATGAGTAGGAATTATGGATATTTGCCTATTTTGGTAGAAGATAACTATTTTTTGAACCGGAATGAATTATATGAAGAACTGAAAAAACAGGGGATATATGCGAGAAAGTATTTCTATCCGTTGACTTCAGATCAAGCGTGCTTTAAGAATAAGTATAGAGACGCCGATTTGAAATGTGCGAGGGAACTGGCAGAAAAGGTGCTGGTGCTGCCAGTATATGAGGAACTTCATAAAGGGAGAGTGGAAAATATATGTGAAATGATTGAAAAAATAGTTTAATTGAGATAGATGAGAGATAAAGTATGAACATAAAAACAGTAGTGGTTTTACCAGGGAGTTTGTGGCAGATACCAATTATCCAAAAAAGCAAATCTATGGGTTTCAGAACACTTGTCGTAAATCCATATAAGGATTCACCGGCTTTTTTATTTGCGGACGGACATTTGCAAAGTGATATTTTTGATGTTGAAGCAGTAGTGCAATATTGTAAAGAAGAAAAGGCGGATGCAGTGATTTCGGAAGAATGCGATATTGCAATGCCTCTTCTTGCAAAAGTCGGAGAACGTTTATCATTGCCTGCACTAAGTATTGAAGCTGCTTATTTATTTACTGATAAAATGGCTATGCGGAAATGTTGCAGGAAATATGGGATCCCGTCGCCGGAATATAGATTATGTAAAGAGGTTGAGGAGGCGGAAAACTTTTTTGATGAACTACAGAAACCAGCTATTATAAAGCCGTTGGACAGCAATAGCAGCAGGGGCGTATTTACAATCAGATACAGGGATGAGATAAAAGAGCATTTTGCTGAAAGTATTAAATTTAGTAAGATAGAAAAAGCTGTATTGATTGAACGCTATATAGATGGAACAGAGTTTACTGTGGATGGCATTAAAACCCCGAAACAGCACTTTTCATTAGCAATTTCAGAAAAAAGACATTTTATGCATAATTCAAATGTGGCAAGTGAACTGTATTTCACAAGTGATAATGAAAAATATGATTATCATATGTTGGCGATACAAAATGACTTGTTCGTGAATAGTTCACCTTTGCGGTTTGGACTAACACATGCTGAATATAAATATGAAAATGGAAAGTTTTATTTGATTGAAATTGCTGCGAGGGGCGGAGGCAATTTAATTTCTTCCCATATTGTTCCTTTTTTGTCAGGTATAGATAATTACCAATATTTGTTGGAGTGCAGTCTTGGGAAAATAACTAGTCCTGATTTTACAATTCAAGGTAAATATAAGGAACGTAGTGCAGTACTTCATTTCTTTGACGCACCAAAAGGGGGCGGAGTCGTAGAACGGATAGAAGGGAAAGAAATTTTGGATAGTATTCCAGAAATAGTTCAATATCGGTTTAATTATATCGTTGGAGAGCCAATTGGTGATGCGGCGACAGATGCCGAACGTGCGGGATTTTATATAGCCTGCTGTGAGAGTAAAAGAAGGTTAAATGAAGTAGTGCAACTGGTTCAAAAAAAGGTGAAGATTATTTGTCAATAGGTTAAAGGCAGGGCAAATGGAAATATGTAAAGTAAATGGTGAGAGAAATATTGAAAAAGTACTTTTTGAATTTAGGGAATCTTTATTGATTTAGTCTATTAAACTCCCAGCAGAGCTGGGGCGAATGGAATAAGCGGAAGTGTTGCCTGAAGTATAAAAATCTCCTGTGTTAAAATGGTAAAGATTTCGCAGACCATTTTAACACAGGAGGTATCCAGATGGATAATCAAAGTATACAACATATACATTGGAATTGCACCTACCATATTGTGTTTATTCTGAGATACCATAGAAAAATCATGTATGGGCAGATAAAAAGGATGTCGTGGATATTCTGAAGAAATTATGTGAAATGAAGCAGATACAACTCATAGATGGGAAAGTGTGTGTGGATCATGTGCATATGTATGTGGGGATACCACCAAAGTATAGCATATCTAAAAGGAAAGAGTACTCGAATGCTGTTTGATAGACATCCAGAATACAGAAGCAGAGGAGCTAAACACTTGTGGACAAAATAGAAGGATAGGAAACAGAGAGAGCCTCCCGTCAGGAGGCAATAAGCACTAATGATATCTGTGAAACTCGCCCCCAGAGCGGAACCGGTACTATGCCCCGGAGGGGCCCAAATTATCCCCATTTGAAAGTAACTTTGATAAGAACATTACCACTGAACGATTACAAAAATTGGTTAAGAAATTTGCTGATTCTGCGGTTTTTATAGCGGCAACTTCTGGGGGTAAATGCCGGATATGCAGCATTTTATTGTAATGATGATATTGAATATAAGGCGTATATATCTATGATTGCAGTAAAAAACGTATGCCGAAAAAGAGGTTTTGGAGTGTTGCTGCTGAAAGAGGTGACAGACATTGCGGGAAAAAATGGCATGCAGGCTATTGCTTTAGACGTCCATAAAAAAATGCTATTGCACAAAACTTTTATAGTAGGTATGGGTTTATATATGTGAAAGAGAATGGGAATTCTTTCAACATGGAAAAGAAAATAGTAAGCACAGAACAATAAAGCTATAGTGGAAAGAATAGAAGGGACATGATGATGATCAGGGAAAATATAAAAGAAAAGTTTTATGACTGCCACATTCATATTCCTATGCAATCAATAAATCCAGTGGAAACGCTTTTAAAAGAGATAAATGATAATGATGTGGATGGATTTGTATTAATTTTAAATTCTGCAAGAGAGGAAGATATGTATCTGGATCATTTGGAGTTTTTAAACGGGCATAATTATAAGATAGCGCTCCTCTTAGATATACGATCCAGAAATGGGATTGAGAACTTTGATAAATTAAAAAAAGAAGGAATAGAATATATCGTCAAAATTCATCCGCGTATCAATTGTATCACAAAAGATGATTTTAAATTGGTTAAAGAACAATTAGGATATCTTTCTTACCGGACTATAATAGTAGATAATTGGTTCTTTGGATGCCAGATTGATAACCATATCGGGACAGAGTTGGCAATATATCTTGCAGAAGAACTGCACGAAAAATCAGTGGTAATAGCGCATGCAGGTGGATGTAAAATAGTGGAGACTATGTTATTAACACGTCCGTTAAAAAATATATATTATGATTTATCGTTGACACAATTATATTTTAAAGGGGCTTCGTTAGATTTGGATATAGATTATTTTGTAAAATGGACAAGTGATAGAGTTTTGTTCGGGTCGGATTATCCGGATTTTAGTATCAGCGATTCATGGCTATCTTTCAGACAACATTATAGAAACATCGGAATGATGGATAAATTGTATGATTCTTCAGAATTGGCACGGAAAATTTATGGATTGAAATAAAATGAGGGCATAAATGATGACAAAAGGGATATCAAATATCAGGCATTTGTAAGAGAAGATATCGAAAATAACAGAGGCAGGTTAGTAAATTGTTGCGATGAGATAAAATATTTGTTTGATCGCCCGAGGGAGACAGAGATATTTACGAAACATTATTTAAATGACATTCTCACCTATGCGACAATCTTTTCCGATTTTTATAAACAATATCGAGGATATCAGAGTTTGAATGATTTCCCTATAGTAAATAAAGAAATATTAAAATCATATTTGGATAAGATAGTGGTACGACAGTATGCGGATTGCATAGATAATCGCATCAAATATACAAGTGGCTCAACCGCACACCGTTCATGATGGTGATGGACAGATACAAGCATTGCAGATGGATAGCAGGGAATAAAGTATTTCGCGCCAATGTTGAGTTTGCCCACATGAAAAAACGGTATTTATTAGTGAAACAGTGGCAGATAAGAAAATACCAATGGAGCGCCAGCAGAAAGACAATGTTTACTATTTAGGGTGGCGGTATCATGACGAAGACTCGATTGATAAGATGATTATTTATCTGATGGAAGAGCAGGTTAAAATGCTAACAGCATTGGCGGCCATATTAGACAGATTGGCGCGGTATATTTCAACAGGGAAAGCACCTTTGTGGAAAGGGAAGTTTTTAACTATATTCTAGGTTTCTGAAACATTAAAAGAAAATACAAGAAGGATTGTGGCCCAATATTTTGGATGTCCGATATATGTTTTATATGCGAATGAAGAAGACGGAGTATTGGATGTCGCGCTAATGTGGCAGATTTTAGTTTGAAGTTCTCTCAATGGAGGAGGATAGTCCTGACAAAGAGGGTGAAGTGGGGAGACTGGTTATTACGGATTATTTTACAAAGTATTCCCGGTTATCCGCTATGGGAATGGCGATTTAGTCTCCATGAAAAGGGCGGAGGACGGCAGGGTATATATTGCGGAAATACTGGGAAGAAAAACTGATATGCTGTATGCGACAGGCGGGCGCATGGTTCACTATTTTAATAGTATTTCTTTTTTAGGATCCTATATGAATATCAAACAGTTCCAGCTGATTCAAGAGGAGTATCATAATTTTACATGGATTTAAATACAGATAATCATGGCTATGAGAAAATGATTGTACAGGAATGTAAAGAGTTGTTTGGAGAAGACAATAATTGGAAATTCAAATACGTAAATGATATACCTGAGTTACGAAGCGGAAAGTCTCGTATGACAATATGTAATATACCGGAAAAATTATAGCAGTGGCGGGAGTGAAATGGAAATGAAAGAAAAAATAATAAATTATATAAAACAGAACAGAGTATCCACTACGGAAGTGGCTGATTGCTTAGGAAAATCAGGTGCGCTTGAAGGGGTGGTTCCTTTGAATCCACATCATTTTGCGGTGGGTGAGATTCAATATCTCTATGCGATTCAGGATTCTAACTGGACTGTCCATGAGGATCTTGATCGAGAACCTGCCAGGGAAAAAATTGTAATGATTGATGCGCTGGATGTGCATGGAAGAGCGGTTATTGGGGACATTGTTTCAAAATATATTTTGCTGTATTTAGGCAACTGCGGGATTGTATGCACGGGAAAAATGAGGGATGCGCATATATTGTTAAAAGAGAATTATCCCATCTGGTGCAATGGGGTATCTCCGGTGGGATGTTTTAATAAACAGGTAGATAAATTAGAATTTGTTGAAGAGATTGAAAAAAGAAAGGATCATTATCAAGGAGCAATTGCTGTATGTGATGATTCGGGGGTTGTGGTTATTCCTAAAGGGTTTATTTCAGAGGAATTTTATAATAGACTTGTGGCAATCGAAGAGCAGGAAGATATTTGGTATGACTGTATTGATAGAAGAAAATGGAGTACATATAAAACTATTTGTTTAAAAGAATATTTGAAAGATAAATAATATTAAGCTCAGTTTTTTGAAAAAATTGGAAAAGAAAGTGTATAGTCAGATATGAATTTGAGAAAAGTGAAAAATCGAGGAATATTAAATAAAAGTATTAATGGAGACAGGATATCATTTTTGGCTGGTTGCATAGTAAAAGATGAGTTATATTTTTCATCCTGGCATGCAAACGGTTTTTATAAAATGAATTTAAAAACGGGAGTATGTCTTTTCTTGGGAATATTCGAAAAGGAAACAAAAAGTAGATATTTACATAATCACGCGTTTTTTTTCGACGGTTCAATTTGGTTTGTTCCAACTCATGGGGGAATGTATATAGTTAAAATTGATATAGAAACATTGGATCAGATTTATATTAAATTGCCTGAAAATGGAAAAGCAATTAAAAATGATAAAAATGAATTTTTTTGGCAATTTAAATGTTGTTATAAAGATGGAAACTCAGAATTTTGGCTTGTACCCTTAGGCTATAATCTGCTTTTAAAGGTAGACATGTTAACAAATGAAATTACCGAATATAAAGATATAAGTAATGAATTGGTTTATGAAGATGGAAAAATTAATTTTTCAGATGCATGTCTGGTTGATAATGAAATATGGATGTGCCCCTACTATAGTGAGAAGTTGGTGATTTTTGATATAGTAGCGAAAGAGTATAAATATATTTCGAGGACAGACTTTAAGAATGGTTTTAGTATGATAAGAAATTATCAAAATTGGATGATTTTTATACCGCGTATTCAAACTGAAGTAATTTTATTAATTAATAAAGATACATTTGAAGAAAAGGAGATTGTTTTAAATTCGAATGTTAAAATTGGAAATATTATGTATATGTTGGCAGATATGGTAAATCAATTTTTGCTTTTGGCACCTTTTTTGGCAAATGAGTTTATAGTTGTTAATATAGAAACAGAAAATGTTCAAAAAGATTTAAAATTACATCAATATAGACAGCAATCAGGATTTGGAAGTGAAAGATATTTATCCAGTTTTTTTTATGGGTCAAAGATTATTTATGCATCTGATGTGTATGGTGATCCATTAATGATATTTGATACTCAAACAAATACTACTTCTTATATGGAAGTACGGATAGACCGGAAAAAATTCATAAAAACTGTCAATGAATTATTACTGAAAAATGAAAAAGAAATTTTAAGATGGCTAAGCCCGAAAGAGGATGTTATTTTCGAAAGCAGAGTGCCTCTTTCACTATATTGTTTATATGTGAAAGCAATCAAAGATAGTAATGGATTTTATGATGAAAATAGTAAAAAAACAATTGGGGAAATAATTTTTTTGAACAGTAAGAATAATGAAATATGAAAACTTTATTAAATGACGGAAATAAAATGAAAAAAATTCTACATTTATTCAGAACGGAAAAGTTTACAGAAGGATTTATTGATTTAATGAAAAATATACCAGAACATGAACATATGTTTTGGGTGTATGGAGAGCGTTATTTGAACGATCAATGTAGCTATCTAAAAGTAGATAATGTGAAGTATTTTCCAAAACTTGAAATAAAACTTAATAAAAAAACTACAGAAAAGGAATTTGAAAACTATGATTTGATCGTTTACCATGGAGTATTTGAAAACTATATAATTGAATATTTTTATACCCATAAAGATTTGCTAGATAAATTAATACTATATTTTTGGGGAGGTGATAAAGAAAAATTACCTGAGAACACATATGAGAGAAAAGCGAAGAAATTTGTTGTCAGAAATTCTTTAGCTGTTGTGACAATAATACTACAAGATTATTTTGATTTGGGAAAGAAGTATCGCCTGAAAGGCAAACATTTTTGTGCAAAATATTATAATGAATATGAAGTAGAATTGATAAACAAAATGATTAACGTTCCTCATTTACATCGAGAAACTATAAATATACAGTTGGGAAATTCTGCAACAGTAACAAATAATCATTTGGATATATTAAATACTTTGAGCAAATTTAAAGAAAATGATATTCAAATATATGTTCCGCTGTCTTATGGAGCAGCAGAATATACACAGCAAGTAATTACATATGGGAAAGAAATATTTGGAGATAAGTTTATTCCATTTACAAAGTTTATGCCAGTAGGAGAATACTATAATTTTCTTAATAAAATGGACATAGCGATTTTTGATATGAAAAGACAACAGGCATTAGGAAACATTCATGCACTCATGCGAATGGGATGTAAAATATATTTTAATAAAAACTCTATATTATGGGATTTTTTTGTTAATGGGTTAGGGTGTATTGTAGCAGATGTAAACGAAATTAGCGAGATTGGAATAGAAGAATTTGCTACATTTTCTGAAAAAGATAGAGAATATAATAGAATTCGGATTTATGAAGCATTTAGTAAAGAAAAATCTGTTGTGGAGTGGAAAAAGATCTTTGACTCATTATGAGATTATATAAGAAGGAAGCAGAAATATGGGAATAATTTTTATATTTTTAGGAGCGTTATTTGGAATTATCATAGGTAAAAGTTATTCAGACAAAATTTATAAATCTAAAATTATAACTATTTCCCGTATATCAGATAAAAATTTGGAGATGTTTTTATTGATGAACAGGTGGATTCAGAATGAGTGGAAGGGAAAAAAAATTGCCGATTATTTAGCTGAAAAGAGAATATATCGCGTGATTATATATGGCATGGGATATATGGGAAAAAATCTTTATGAGCAATTAATAAATGAAAAAATTGAAATATTGTATCTTATTGATAGAGATAAAAATGTCTTGATAGAGGGGAAAGAAGTAAAGTGTATAAATGATAGATTGGATGGTAAATTGAATATTGTAGATGCAATAATAGTTACTGCGATTTATGATTTTGAAGAGATAGAAGAAGAACTAAAACTGAAATTTAATAAACCAGTAATATCATTGTCTGATATTATTTATAAAATGTAATTAAAATAATTATAAATAAAAACAATTGGTATATTTCTGCCTATTGCAAACGGTATCAGAAAATTATCTGAAAGATGATCTGCTATAAGTATGAAAGCGATAATGGGGAACTTATAATAGATCTTTTATTGCGGAGCATATATGAAAAAGATCAGCAAAATATTATACGAGAGTAAAAAAATGGACAGGATGAATGTATTATATATTTTCAGTGCCGTTACATTGGGTGGCGCAACACAGTCGTTAGTTGATACATTGATTGTGGTAAAGAATCAAATTAATCCCATAGTTGTAATCAGGGAAGATGTTATGGCTGAGGTGAAAGATAAATTTGATGAGATAGGTATCCGATATTATATACTTCCTTTTACAGCGGACTATGTAAAGCTGGGATGTGTAAATGAAACGGTAAAAAAGGCAGATATCAAGAAGAGTTATCAGACAGCGCTGCAGTTGCTTCCGATTATAAAAAAGGAAAAAATAGAATTGATACATATCAATTCAAGCGTTAGCTATTTTGCGGCGATTAGTGCTTTAATGGCAGGTGTTCCATATATTTGGCATATCAGAGAATTGATGGAAGAACAATTTGGTTGCGAATTTATCAATCAAGATTTAAAACAAAAATTATATATGTATGCGGATCAGATGATAGCCATATCTGATTATGTAAAACAAAAATCTTATGAAAAATATAAGGTTCGAGCGATAAGGATTTATAACGGGTTAAATATTCGCAATTATGCGGCGAGAATAAAGAAGGATAACGGCTTTGCACCTGTTTTTCTGGTGGTGGGAGTGATTACACCTGAGAAGGGACAATGGGATGCAATTTGTGCAACAGAAAGCCTGATCAAAGAAGGTTATTCGGACATTGAGTTAATAATTGCAGGCGATACAGGAACAAGCTATACATGGGCATTGAAAAAATATATACAACAGAAGAATCTAGGCGAGAATATCAGTATTATACCGTTTCAGGAAGATTTATCGGATCTGCACAGAAGGGCATCTTACGCGATAACCTGTTCACAGAATGAGGCGCTCGGAAGGGTGACAATAGAAGCAATGCTGGCGGGAAATTTTGTGATTGGAGCTAAAAGTGGAGGAACAACAGAAATCATAGGGGATAAGGAAGAACGTGGCTTTTTATATGAACTTCACAACAGTGAAGAACTTGCGAAAGCAATGCTTAGAGCATTAAAGTGTCCTGAAGAAACCAAAATGAAAATTGTATCTGAAGCACAGATTTATGCAAAAAAGACTTTTGACTCGAAAAAGTATTGTAAGAAAATGTTGGAATTATACAATGAGGTAATCACTTCTTTTCAATTTAAAAATTCAGATAGTTTATTAGATGATTTGAAAAAATGCTGCCAATACATTCAAAGTAAGAGTGAAAGTGGAGAGCAGCTAATAGACATGCGATATCAAAAGTTAGAAGCTGCATTAGCGCTGACAGATAAATGGTTGAGAATAAGACAGAGCGGTCACAATCTAAACGAATATTTTGAAAAAAATAATATCAATAGTATTGCGATATACGGCATGGCGGCTTTGGGATGCAGGTTATATGATGAGTTAGAGCAGGGAACTGTTAGGGTGAGATATATTTTGGACAGAGCTCCCGGAGGAATGGAGGCAGTGTTAGACTTTGCTTCTTTAGAGGGGGAAAAAATGGAGGTTGATGCAGTAGTTGTTACCGTCGCCAAGGCAGAGCGGCAGGTAATAGATGAAATTAAAGATGCGGGTTATTCTCAGGTAATCGGATTGAGTGAGATATTGACAAGTATTTTGGTGTAGCTTTGCCGATATTGATTATGGAAAAGAGGCTGTGTGGAATGGAAAAAATGAGTATAAGGATAATAACATCTGCGAGAGAATGTCAGTATATTAAAAGGAAAGTTATAATATATGGCGGTGGTGGATATGGTACACAACTATATGAAAAAATTTATGGGTATATTAAACCGGAGGATATATATGTATGTGATAAAGATGACAGAATATGTGAAAATTTTCCGCAGTTTATTTATTTGAAAAATTTGAAAGATTTCGTACTACAGTATCAAGAAGTATGTTTTATGATAGCGGTCAAAGATAAGGATGTTGTATGTGATATACATAGAATTTTGATTAGTATGGGGATAAATGAAAAGGATATTTATCAGTATGTTCCAGAGTTAAAGGAGGCATGGGTATCCAGAAAAATAAAGGAGGGATTTTTTAACGGTAATCAGGCAGTGCATGTTATGCAAGATAGAAAAGCAAAGAAGTATATAGAAAGTCTGATAAAAGGAAAAGAGCCTTTTCTATGTGCAAGATGGGGGGCGATAGAAGGAAAAATTGTTTATAGAAATAAAATTGGAATCTTGAGAGAACAAGATAAAGAAGAAGGATGTAATAATGCAGGCATATTTCCAATAACAGATGAGGTAATAGCAGAATACATAAAAATCACTGAAAAAGCGGCAAAAAAAATAGATGTTTTATGTATGGGGGTTTGGGTTCCCCAATTGGAAGAGTTATATAGGATATATTCTCCGAAGGCGGTGCCTGTCAGTTCAATGGTGTTGGAAATTTGTCAGGATTCTGTAATGTTATGGACAAAAGCATTAGAGAGAATGAGAGTATTGGTAATACATCCGTTTTCAGCATTGATTCGCCAACAGTACAAAAAACGAAAGTATTTGTTTAGTAAATTGGGAGAGGATATCTTGCCGGAAATGGAATTGATAACTTATCAGGCGGTTCAATCGATAGGAGGAACAACAGAATATATGTCTTGGGTTTCAGCATTGGAAAAAATGGAAAAGGATATTTCGAAGATCGAATTTGACATAGCTTTAATCGGATGTGGAAGTTATGGATTACCGTTAGGAGCTTACATTAAAGAAAAATTGAATAAAAAGGCAATCCATGTGGGAGGAGTACTGCAATTATTTTTTGGTATTAAAGGAAAACGATGGGATGAGCGAGGGTATGACACATGGCTTTATAATGAACATTGGGTACGTCCTACGAAGGATTTGCGCCCTTTAAATTATAAAAATGTGGAAAATGGATGTTACTGGTAAGGCTGGTAAAGCATATTAATTAATGCTATTAGAGTGACTCTGAGGATTAAAAAGTGATTTATATTGAGGTATGTGAAGAATAATAAAGGTGTTGTATTTTAATTGTGATTCAGCAATATGCAGATGTAAAAAAATAATCAATACAGTACAGATAAGGATATTTTAATAAAATCTAAAAATTTAATGATTGAATGATAAAGATGAGGAATCGTGATGAAAAAAGTATTAGTATGGGGAACGGGAAATATTGCAAAGCATATCATATCCAATAATCTTGAAGCAAAAATTATTGGATTCATACAGACTGAGAAAAGTGTAGAAACATTTAACGGTAAAAAGGTTTATACCGTGGAAGAACTTCCGGAAGAATATGATTTTATTATTGTAGCTAATTCTTTTACAAATGAAATTTTTCGTACTTGTCAATTGAAAAATATTTCTTTAGATAAAGTACTTTTTTTGAAGAATTTAAAAGTGAGGAAAGGTTTAACTGATTTAAATATTATTCGTGATTTGTTGGGATATAGAAATTTTATGGAATATTGTGCTGAATTTGATTTGAAAGAATATTCTTTTTTTGAAGATGATAAGCAGAAATATAATGAGTTAAATAAACGGGATACCTTTAAAATTCTGGAAAAATATCTTTATCCGATTATTTGTGATAAATATTCTGTGGCAGGAAGCATAGGAAGTTATTTTTTTCAGGATTTATGGGCGGCAAAGAAGATAATAGAGTCTGGGATTAAAATGCATTTTGATATAGGATCGCGTATAGATGGGTTTATTGCCCATTTATTAGCAGTAGGTATAGATGTCACAATGATAGATGTTCGAGAGTTTCCTAACAAAGTGGATCATCTACATACTATATTGGATGATGCAACTACCTTACGTCAGATACAGGATGATAGTATTGAAAGTATGTCTGCGTTATGTTCATTAGAACATTTTGGGCTGGGAAGATATGGTGATCCGATTAATCCTGAAGGGTGTTTTGAGTGTTTCAATAATATTCAGAAGAAACTGAAAAAGGGAGGAAAATTATATATTTCTGTTCCGATTGGAATGGAACGGGTAGAGTTTAATGCACATCGTATTTTTTATCCGTCTACGATAATTGAAAGTTTTTCTTCATTAAGTTTAAAGGAGTTTTCTTGTGTAACACAAGATAAAATAGAATATAACATGGATATCCATAAATACGACAATGAGCATTATAGCAGAGGAAATATATTTGGACTGTTTTATTTTATCAAACAATAAAGAATACAGGGGTTATCATTAATGAGAAAAAAAATCTGTTTATTTATATTGATGGTTATAGTGGGAATTATAACGATAATAGAATATATTCTTTTGCATACAAAAAAGAAAGAAGCAATTGACTGTAAAAGAATGTCAGATAAACACTTGGAGTTGATGCTTTTATTGAATCAATGGTTAAAAATAAAACAGGAAGAAAAAAAAGTCGAGGATTATTTTTATAGGAATAGAATTAAAACAATTGCAATTTATGGAATGAGTTATATAGGAGAAAGGCTTTTTGAGGAACTGAAAAATACGGATATAGAAATTAAATATGCAATTGATAAAAATAATGAAAGTATTTATGTAGACATAGATGTTTTATCCGTAGATGAAGTGCTTCCAAAAGTTGATGCGATAATTGTAACCCCTGTTTACTTTTTTGATGAGATTAAGGATATGTTACAAAAGAAAACTGTGTGCCGAATTATATCTTTGGAAGATGTAATTTATAAATTATAGAGGTTTTTTTGAAATGGATGTAGTTAGAATATCAGATGGTCTTGGAAATCAGATGTTCCAATATGCTTTTGCAAAAAAAATTCAAATACTAACCGGTAAAAAAGTATGTTTGGATATACGTTATATTAATAATGAAGATGTTTATATGCAGAATGGAAAAGACTGGTTTCATGATAAATGTGATTTTCGGGAATATGGATTAGATAATTTTAAAATCACATTGTCTATAGCAGATGAAAGAGAATTAGCAAAGTGGAAATTTATAGCTCAAAGAAATACTTTGGAGCGAGTACTTTATAGATTGTCCCAAGTTCATTTATGGCGATGGCAATATAGAAATGAGAATATTAGAAAGATTGTTTTAAAAAAGAGGGATTGGATGTATTCGACGTATTATTACGGTTATTTTTTTGAATTGGAATTTTATGATGATATCAGGAATATCTTACAGAAAGAATTTCAATTAAAGAAACCTGTATGTTTGCCAACGGAATTATATAAAGTATTACGAAATGACATTACAGTGGGAATTCATATACGCAGAGGTGATTTTATAAGACTTTCTCGTGATATAAGCTTAAAAGAATATTATCCTAAGGCATTAAAAAAAATGGGAGAATATATTAAAAATCCGGTATATTTAGTATTTTCGGATGATATTAAATGGGTCAAGGAACATATAAAAATAGATGCTAGAAAGATTTATGTTAGTGAAATGAATTTTTCGGATTTTCAAGAACTTACTATTATGAGATATTGCAAACATAATATTATAGCAAATAGTACATTTAGTTATTGGGCGGCTTATTTAAATAATAATCCCGAGAAGATTGTTATTTGTCCAAGACGTTGGAAAAAAGGCATTATTCCAAAAGAATGGATAAGTGTTTGATAAGGATAAAAATACATAGAGAATGGATTTTAAAATGGAAGCTGTAAAAACAATAGAAGAATTTATTATGGAAATAGATAATAAGAAACAGTTAATTATTTATGGTGCTGGACAAATAGGAAAGTTAATTTACAGTTTTTTAAGAAGTAATGGGATCGCAGTAACCGCATTTGCGGTAACAATGCAGACTCAAAAATGGGAGTGGGAGAGTATTCCAGTGCATTCTCTGGATGATATTTTAAGCGACTATCAAGCGGCAGATTCGATTGTTATTCTGGCAGTAACAAAGGTACATCAATCTTTTATGGAAGATGAACTGAAAAAGCGAAATATCAGTTCCTATATTAAGCTTTCTGAAGGATTGATTTATGAGTTAAGGCGAAAAAGGCAAAAAGAGAAAGCCCAAGAGGCAGAATTGAAAAAAGAAATAAAAGAAGGTAATTCTATTGGGTATTTGACACCGGGTTACCTTGATACAGATTATGCGGAGCGGCGATTGATAATTGATAAAATAAAGGATGCTTTTTATGTGGCAATGCCGAAAGAGTCAGCAGATTTTATGTTAATGGATGATGTATATAAAGTGGAATGGGAAAGATATAGGCAGTTAATGGAAGCTTGTTATTATCCAGAAGAATATCGACCTGAGGTTGATCTCATTCATACATTTAATATGGTTTGCAGGACAAGCTGTTTCTGGTGTTCATCCTTTGAAACGACAATACCGCGAGTATGGCCTGAAACAGAGAGTGAAGAGGAATATTATTTACAATTAGTGGAATATATGAAGCAACCAAACTGCAAAGCGCTATATGCTTTCTGCAGAAATGCTTACAATATACAGAGACATAATCTGATGCGCCATCTCCCGCTGGATGATGTGGAACTGCTTATGGCAAAAACAAAGATTTTGCATCCACCACAGAAAATATTGGTTACAGAAGAGGAATTTGTAAAAAAACATGCGATTGGAATATTTCATTTTATATTTATAGGGCGTGCATTTTTCTTTAAAGGAGGAAGGGAAGTGATTAGAGCGCTCTCCGAATTTGAAGGACGGTATGAATTTAAGCTGACGCTTATCAGCGGTTTATTAGGTAATGATTATTTTACGAAAACTTCTGATGAAGAAGCAGCTGAATGGAAAAAAATAATTTTGGAGAAAAAATGGATTGAATACTATGAGTCGCTTACTAACGATAAAGTTTTGGAAAAATGCAAAGAAGCAACGATTGGATTATTGCCGTCTGTCGCAGATACATATGGGTATTCAGTTCTGGAAATGCAGGCTGCAGGATGTCCGGTAGTGACAACAAATGTCAGAGCTTTTCCGGAGATCAATAATGAAAAGTGTGGATGGATATGCCGAATACCAGTAGACGAGTTTGGGGTTTGTGCGGAAAAAAGGAAATCAGTTTGGTCGGAGATTCTGGAAAACGAACTTGAGAAGTGTTTTCAGGATATATTTGAATATCCGGATACAGTTAAAATAAAAGGACGAGCAGCTTTAGAGAGAATTAGGGAGATGCATGATCCGGATAAATATCAAAGAGAATTGAAAAAGAATTTGGAGTAAAGGTTGAACATTATTAATTATATGAGGTTGAAATGATAAAAATATCAGTAATAATACCAGTATTTAATTGCGAGAGGTGTGTGGAACATTCTATCCGCAGTGTTCTTTGCCAGACGATGAAAGATCTGGAGGTGATCTGCATAGATGATGGTTCTACAGATTCGTCACCGCAGATTATAGAACGGATTCAGGCTGAGGATGAAAGGGTTGTCCTGTTTCATCAGGAAAATCAGGGGGCCGGTGTTGCGCGCAATGTGGGAATACGAAGAGCTCAGGGGAAGTATATTGCATTTTTGGATGCGGATGATTATTATGTGGACCCTATGGCTTTAGAGATAATGTTTGATGTTTGTGAAACTCAAAAGGTATCTGTCTGTGCAAGTAGAAATATGTATCGTATAGAGGATGAGAGAGAATATATCAGTGAATTATTTGCAAAAGAGACCAGCAATAAAATTTTGAGATATGAAGATTATCAAAGTGATTATAATTACCAAAGTTACCTGTTTTTAAAAAAAATATTAATTGAAAATAATATTTTTTTTCCTCTATATAGAAGATTTCAAGATCCTCCTTTTTTAGTAAATGTATCTTATATTGCGAAAAAGTTTGCCGTAGCGGATGCTTGTCTATATGCATATCGGGTATCAGAGGTTTCTGCCCGTTATAATGCAGACAAAGTTTGTGATTTACTGCAGGGGCTAATTGATAATTTGAATTTTGCAAAACAGCATGGATTGGATATTCTGTTTCGCAATACAGTAGAGCGTCTGGAATATGAGTTTGCATATGTAATATATAAGAATATTTCTATAGATGATCTGAGAATTCTGAAATTACTGATGAAGGCGAATCAGATTATAATTGATAAATGTGGCTTATCAGATTATATTATAAGGCCTATCAGGATTATCGCATTATACAGAAGTTATGAAGAAAAACTATTTCAAAGAATTGAAGACCAGCAAGAAATCGCATTATATGGAGCAGGAAAGCTTACAAAAACTTTCCTTGGATATTTAAAAAAGAAAAATCTGTTAAAGAGAGTAACAACTATTGTTGTTTCAGATCTTGAGGGAAATGTATCTCAAATTGATAAAATTCCGGTGATTTCATTAAAAGAATTTGTAGAAAAAAAGAATTGTTTTTTATTGATAACAGTAGGAAATAAAATTGCAAAAGAGATAGAAACTAGTTTAAAACAAATCGGATATACAAACTATCAATTGTTGGATAATTCTTTTGGGGAAGAGATAGTAATGAGGTAAGTGAGAAAAAGAGTTTATGTATTACTATGCAAACGAAATCATTCAGAAAATGAAAAAAGAGGAGCAGCTTATTATTTTTGGGGCAGGAAATATAGCGCGTTTAGTGTTGGAGTGCCTTTTGAGTGAACTATACCGTCTGCCTGTAAAATATTGTCTGGTATCTGATATGGGGGGGAATCCAGAACAAATAAAAGGGATTCCGGTTATTGACTATACAGAGGCAAAACGGTTGGTGAGCAAAGATGCGCTGATTTTGATAGCTATGTCAGAAAAGCATTTGGAATCTGCGGTGGAAAGCCTGTGTTTTCACGGATATCAAAATATTATTCCGCTTACTTTTGAAAATGACTTATGGAGCCTGCTGCGTGGGAATTATTATCGGGCTGAGAGATTGTCACAGAAAAAGCAATATTTAACGGTGGAAGAGGAATTGGAACGGTCAGGATATCGCAAAGAGACCGGGACGATCAGTGTCTATACAGCGAGATGTCATGTAGATAGAGCACTGAAAGAAGATATCTCACGCTTCTGTTGGGAGATCCCGATTCAAGTGGGAGCAGCGCTGACAAAGGAGAGAATCTGTGATATCTGTGATGATGTGGGAGAGCATATATCTGAAAAAAACCAACAGTATTGTGAACTGACAGCATTATACTGGATCTGGAAAAATGATAGATCAGATTATGTAGGGCTGGGACATTACAGGAGACATTTTGAATTGACAAAAGAGCAGTTAGGACAGTTGGCTGGTTCGGATATAGATGTTGTTTTGACGATTCCTATCATGGATATTCCCAATGTGGAAGCTGTATATCGGCGAGATCATATCGGGGCGGACTGGGATGTGATGTTGGAGGCTGTCAGGACTCTTTCGCCTGAGTATATGCCTGCGGTACAGGAAATGCAAAGCGGGAAATTTTATTACGCATACAATATGTTTATTATGCGCAGAGAGATTCTGGAAGATTATTGTTCCTGGTTGTTTCCAATATTATTTTATTGTGAAAAACGTTGTGGGGAGAAAGAAGATATTTATCAGAACCGTTATATAGGATTTATAGCGGAACATTTGATGTCAGTATATTTTTTATACCATGAACGGGATTATAAGATTGTCCATGCGAAAAAGCATTTTATACTATAGAGTAAATCTGATAAATAAGAAAGTGTGAGAGAAGAATATGCTGCAGCTAAAAAATGATGTAAAAAGTCTCAGAGAATTGTTTGATATAAAGCCGCATGTCGTATTATATGGTGCAGGAGCTTCTACAAAACTTTTTTTGCAGTCCTATTATGATATGTTGCCGGAAAAGAGTCTGGAGTTTATTGTAGATGGAAATGACCGGCTGGATGGGAGATATTGTATTGCGGGAGGAAATATCAGAGTAAAGATTATCTCCCTGAAACATTTGTGTGAAATATGGGGGGAGAGGGTACGGCAGTTTACTTTTCTGATGATGCCATATTATTCTCTGCATTTTATCCGGCATTTAGATCAAATGGTTGAACTAAATGGGGTAGAAACATATGTCTATAGTTTTATTGCAGAAAAAAGTCCTGTTCAGAGGTTTCAATTGAGAGAGACCAAAACCCCGCAGATTCCTAAGATCATTCATTATTTTTGGGTCGGTGATTCTTCAATTTCTGAGGAAGATAAAAAAAATATTGAATCATGGAAGCGTTTCTGTCCTGACTATGAAATCATAGAGTGGAATGAGTCAAATTATGATTTCAGCAAATATAGATATGCCCGTGAAGCTTTGGAGAAGAAGCAATATATGTATGCGACTGATGCCCCCAGAAAGGATGTATTGTATCAATATGGAGGAATTTATCTGGATACAGATGTGGAACTTTTAAAACCTCTTGATGACTTGTTGTATCATAAAGCTTTTATTGGAATTGATGATGGCGGACAGGTGAATTCCGGTTCCGGTTTAGGGGCAGTGAAACATAATGAGGTGATAAAGGATATGCTGGATTTGTATGAGGAGTTATCCTTTGTGAGAGAAGATGGCAGTTTTAACAGTTATTACAATACTTATTATGAAACAAAATACCTGATTGAGAATGGATTTAGGATTCAGAATCAGTACCAGAGAATCGGAACAATGGACTGTTTGCCAAGAGAAGTGCTGATGCCGGAGGGGGTGATAGGACTTCATAATAATTATACAAAAAATACGATTGCGCGTCATAAGATCAATCCATACGACAAAAGTATAATAGCAGCAATACAGGACAGGTTGTATGCGGATAGTGAAGGATAGGAAACTTTAGGAATGAATCTGCATCTGCTGAAAAAATAGAATTAATCACGTTGTCCCCAGAGGGTAAATATGGCGTGTTTAGATATGGCTGTGGAGAAAGGACCACAACACTGAACCTTGACAATTACATATCTTACATCAGGAAGCATATAATTTTATCATGTTATTATATTAGTATAATTTTTATTACATTTACTTGTCAAGCAACGCAAGCTTTGCTATACTGCTTTCAAAAGCATATATTCTTTTGAAATTCTTATGGTGAAACTGCCATTCTAAAGGAGATCATTCCTGTCTGTCTTCAACTGAAACCTGTGCTTTTTATTACCAGAAAATATTAATGGCATGGGATTTTGTGGGAAGCCGGGAAACAGGCAGCTTTGTTTATGGAAATGATCAAGGGAACCCATTATAAAGATACGGTGTTCCGGATGCTGTTCCGGGATAAGAAACAGCTGCTTGGACTGTATAATGCGGTCAGCGGGAGGCATTACAGGAATCCGGATCAGCTTGAGATCGTTACATTGGAAGGTGTTGTTTATATGAGGATGAAGAATGATCTGGCGGTTCTCTGATCCGGATACCATCGCCTCATTTGTAGTTTTTTATAACGGAGTGGAACCATTTGAAGAGAAACGGGAATTGAGATTATCGGAAGCGTTTGTAAATCGGGAGGAGGATTCTGAACTGGAATTGCGGGTTCAGGTGCTGAATATAAAAGGGTTCAATGAAGAACTGAAGGGGCAATGCTGCATTCTTGGGGAATATATGCAGTATGTGAATAAGGTAAGAGCCTACAGGGAACAGTTGTCTATAGATCAAGCGGTAGATAGGGCTGTGAATGAATGTATTGCGGAAAATATTTTGCGGGAATTTCTGTTGCGGAACAAAGCGGAGGTAAGGCAAGTGAGCATTTTTGAATATAATGAAGAGGATACGCGCCGGGCGATTGGGGAATACCAGCATGGGCAGGGAGTGATAGAAAGCAAGATAGATGATGTGTTGCTATTATTGAAGAGAAAAGGTGCTGTTCCGGTGGACTTGGAAAAAGAGATTTTGGAAGAAAAGGATATAGAAGTTTTACAAAACTGGCTGATAAGTGCCGCAGAAGTTAAGAGTATTGATGAGTTTATAGAAAGAAAATAGAAAGCTGTTCTAAAGAAGATAAAGGAAGATTTTATAACGTAGAATAAATAATAATAAAAACTCCCGATGTAAGATATGTCATTGTCTTATATCGGGAGTTTTTGATATGCAGTCTCAAAAATAGAAGGGAATATGTCAGAAGGAAGGATGTAGTGGAATGAACCTTGTAATCTACGGTGCCCAGGCCATAGCGCTCGGCGCATATAAAGCGATAAAGCTTTTATATCCTGAGAGGTCTGTCGGCTGTTTTCTGGTTTCCTCCGTGAAAGGAAATCCGGCTGTGCTGGGCGGTCTTCCTGTACGGGAGATTTTAGAGTATGCCGGTCAGTTGTCATCTGAAGAGAAGGCAGACACGGAAGTCCTGATCGCCACCCCGGAAAGTGTGATGCCGGAGATTGAGGATACACTGGAAACCTACGGCTTCGATTGTCATGTGAGACTTACTTCCCTGCGTTTTGCGGAACTGATGGGGTATTATTATGCCCACACCGGAGCATTTATGCCGTTGGCGGCACTGCCTGTCGGTTTCCATATACCGAAGATACAGATGTATATGGCAAAGTTCTATAAGGACAAGCCGCTGAAATCAGAATATCGTATCCCTGAGTGGATGATACCGATACAGGTGGGCAGTGCACTGTGCGAGGAACGAGTAGCAGATCTTTTGGACTGCGAGGGGGAAAATATATCTGCTAAAAATGTAAATTATTCGGAACTGACGGCTCTCTACTGGATCTGGAAGAATCGTCTGACCAGAGGGGAGACGGGTGATAAAGAAGTATATTACGGGTTATCCCATTACCGCCGCATGCTGGAATTATCGGAGGATGATTTGTCCCGGCTGATCGATAACGATGTAGATGCAGTGTTGCCCTATCCCATGTCCTATGAACCGGATATCGAGGAACACCATAAGAGATATCTGGCGGATGCGGATTGGAAGGCATTATGCAGAGCGCTTGAGGAACTTCAGCCGGAGTATGCCGGAACTTTTGGGCAGATTTTAAAACAGCAGTATTTTTATAATTACAATATTATCCTTGCCAGAAAATCGGTTCTTGAAGAATATTGCAGCTGGCTGTTTCCGATACTTGAGCGAGTAGAACAACTCAGCACACCGAAAGGCTGGGAGAGACAGGACAGATACATAGGCTATATGGGTGAGACACTGGAAACGCTGTATTTTATGCATAACAGGAACCGGCTGAATATAACGCATGCCGGCTGTAGGTTTCTACTGTGAAAATAATATGCATTCAGGGGTATATAGCCAGAGAGATATTTAGCAAGAAGAAAAGGGGAAATTAACTTATGAACTTCGAACTCACCGCATCCATGATGTGCGCCAATTATGGAAATCTGGAACAGGAAGTAAAACTGTTGGAAGAAAGCGGTATAGATTCCTTCCATATCGATATTATGGACGGCCGTTATGTCCATAATTTTGCCATGTCTTTGAATGATATGGCATACATAGCTTCCGCGACAAAAAAGCCTCTGGATGTACATCTGATGATAGAACATCCGAACAACAACATACAGATATTCCTGCGGAAGCTGCGCCGCGGGGATACCGTATACATCCATCCGGAAGCGGAATATCATCCTTCCACGACCCTGCAGAAGATTATAGATGCAGGCCTTGTCCCCGGCATTGCGATCAATCCGGGGACAAGCGTGGAGACGGTATATGAAATGCTCAGAATCGTAAAAAAAGTGCTTGTCATGACGGTGAATCCGGGCAATGCGGGCCAGATGTACATGCCTTATGTCGGAAAAAAGATAACACATCTGCTCGAGTTAAAGGAAGAGATGCATTTTAAGGTATACTGGGACGGCGCCTGCAGTGGGGACAAGATCCGTAAGTTTGCCCCTATGGGAATAGACGGTTTTGTATTAGGGACAACGCTTCTGTTCGGAAAGGAGAAGTCTTATGGAGAGATACTGCAGGAGATACGTGTCTATGGCGTGGAGATGGAGGAGAAGGGACAAAAAATGTAAATGGGTAGAAAAAGGCAGAAGCTAAAACAAAAGAAACATATGAGGCAGCTAGGCAGAAGGATATAAAGAAACGAGAAAGTAAAGAGACAGAAAGTAAAGAGACAAGAATATAAAGAGACAAGAGAATAAAGAAGCAGAGCGATAAAGATACCAAAACAGATCAGGAGATACAGTCCATGAACATCGTGATCATATTGTCCGGCGGGACAGGCACCAGACTTGGCGGTGATATTCCAAAACAGTATATAGAAATAGACGGAAAACCTGTGATCGGGTATTGTCTTGATACCTTTTTTGCCCATCCTTCGGTTGAAGCCGTCCAGATCGTGGCGGACGATGCATGGCGGGAATATATTTTAAATTATATAAGAAAGACAGAGAAAAGAACGGGAAAAAGCAAAGTAGAAAATTCGGATAAAATCAAGTCGGAAGTGCCTGCTAAGTGGAAAGGTTTTTCCGCACCGGGGCAAAACCGGCAGTTATCCATTTATCATGCCCTGCAGGATTGTATGGGGTATGCATCGCCTGATGATTATGTGATGATCCACGATGCGGCGAGGCCTTTTGTCAGCGATGCCTGTATTGCTGTTTCTTTTCAGGAAGTACGGGAGCATGACGGGATATTGCCGGTGCTGCCGATGAAGGATACAGTGTATCTCAGCAAGGACGGAAAAAGAATATCTTCCTTATTAAATAGGGAACAGATTTTTGCCGGACAGGCGCCGGAAACATTTCACCTGGGCAGATACTATGAGGCGAACAGGGGACTTTTACCAGATAGGATAAAGAAGATCAATGGATCGACGGAACCGGCGATCCTTGCCGGGCTGGATGTTGCTATGACAGAGGGAGATGAAGGAAATTTTAAGATCACGACTAAAGCAGATCTTGAGAGATTCAGACAGAAACTTTCAGGCAGAAACATTCCGGATAAGGGAAAGACATCAGACAGGTTTTAAAGTATTTCAAAGATATTTTGGAGATGGAGAGCCTGCGGAGGAAACGTTTTAGCGGAAGATAACAAAGAGAGAAGTAACATCTCGGCAAAATATAATAAAAAGAAAAGCTTGCTGATACATATTTTGCGGGGCGGTGTACTATAGATATTCGGAGAGCAGAAATGAAAGCATATGTGTTACATGATATTGGAGATATCAGATACGAAGAAGTAAAAGAGCCGGTCTTAAAACCGGACGAAGTCCTGATGGAAGTAAAGGCTGTCGGCATCTGTGGCTCTGATATCCCGAGAATTTTTGAGAACGGAACCTACTCTTTTCCGCTGATACCGGGACATGAATTTTCCGGCTGTATAGTGAAAACAGGAGCGGAGGCAGATCCGGACTGGCTTGGAAAACGGGCAGGCGTCTTTCCGCTTCTCCCCTGTAAAAACTGTGTGCCCTGCGGTCAGCAGCATTATGAGATGTGCAGGAATTACAGTTATTTCGGTTCCAGAACGGACGGTGCTTTTGCGCAGTATGTGGCAGTGCCGGTGTGGAATCTGGTGGAACTGCCAAAGGAAGTTTCTTATGAAGCAGCAGCAATGTTAGAACCCATGGCGGTAGCGGCTCATGCGATGCGGAGTATGGGTTTTGGAAAAAAAGCCGGCAGACCGGAAGAGGGAGAAAATGTTGGCTGTGTGGCAAAAGGCATCAGCCCGGAAGAGGAAACCTGCAATGTGCCAAAAAACACCGGACAGGAAAGAAAAAAAACAGTGGCAGTATGCGGCTTGGGAACGATAGGCCTGCTGCTTGCCATGTTTTTAAAAGAGGCTGGAATAGACAACCTTCTCGTGATCGGAAATAAAGAGTACCAGAAAAAGGATATTCTGGATCTGGGGATAACAGGGGATCAGTATTTGGACAGCAGGGACGGAGACATTGTGCATCGTATTCTGGATCGTACAGGCGGTCTCGGCGTGGATGTGTTTTTTGAATGCGTCGGGAAAAACGAGACTGTCTCGGAAGCCATTCTTGCCACGGCGCCGGCAGGAAAAATACAGCTTGTGGGAAATCCGGCTTCCGATATGAATTTTGACCAAAATACCTACTGGAAGATATTGAGAAACCAGCTGACCGTAAGAGGAAACTGGAATTCCACCTTTTTACACAGCGCTGAGGATGACTGGCACTATGTTTTAAATCTGTTACAGAAAGGAAAGATTCATCCGGAACACTATATCACACAGAGATTCCGGCTGGATGAGTTGGAAAAAGGGCTTCATATTATGAAGGACAAGACAGAAGAATATGTGAAGGTTATGATCACTTTATAGAAATCGTTGTTGCTTTCCATTCAGGCGGATTTTTACTGATAACTAAAATTTTTCCCTGTTGTTTTACTTATTGAGAGTGGGATAAAAATAAGATATAATGCAGGTACACAGATAAATTTCTGGACGGAAAGGAATATGCCTGTATGGAAAAATATTTTAATACAGAGGGTATTTGTAATCCCCGGTATCATTATATGGTGCCGCTTGATGACAGATTATCGAAGATCAGGCAGCGCTATGTGGAGCGGGGCAGTTATTTTGTGATAAACCGGGGCAGGCAGTACGGGAAGACCACAACACTGCGCGCATTGGCTGAGTACCTGCGATCGGACTATATTGTGTTGTCGATAGATTTTCAGGAGATCGGGACGGCGGAATTTCAGGATGAGGCTGCTTTTTGCAAAGCGTTTGCAGAAGTGCTGATAAAGGCCTGCAGGAATAACATAAAAGCGGAAGACGGGGAAGGAATATTTGAACCGCTTATCCGTTTTTTAAAAGAAATTGACAATTTTACTATGCGGAAGATGTTTGAAGAGTTGAGTCAGGTATGTGAACGAGCGCCGATGCCGATCGTGATGATGATCAATGAGGTGGACAGCGCAAGTAATTATCAGGTGTTTCTGGATTTTCTGGCACTGCTTCGTGGGTATTATCTTAACCGGGAGAACACATCAATCTTTCATTCGGTTATTCTTGCAGGCATATATGATATAAAAAATCTGAAATTGAAGATCAGATCAGATAGAGAACATAAATATAACAGTCCGTGGAATATAGCAGCAAAGTATAATCTCGAGATGAGCTTTTCCGCAACGGAGATTTCTTCTATGCTGCAGGAGTATGAGTCGGATCATCATACGGGGATGGATGTGAAAAAAACTGCGGAGTTGATTTATGATTATACATCCGGGTATCCGTATCTTGTTTCGGCAATCTGTAAACTTCTTGATGAGGAGATTCCGGAGAGTGATGACTTTGAGGAGGTGCGAAGTGTATGGACAGCAAAAGGAGTCACAGAGGCAGTCAGCCGGATACTTGATGAGCGGATACCGCTTTTTGAGAGTATGATGAGACAGCTTGCGGAGTATCCGGATATAAAGCGTATGCTGTACGTTGTTTTATTTCAGGGAAAACGGATCGCATATAATCCGGATAATTTTGCTCTTAATCTGTCGGTAATGTTTGGGTACATTGTGAAAAAAAGCGGCAGTATTCAGGTAGCAAACCGCATGTTTGAGATGCGCCTTTACAGTTATTTTCTCTCGGAGGAGGAACTTACCAGTGCGATCAGCGATGAAGCGTAGAAGGATAGGAATCGGTTTCTGGAGAGTGGAAGGCTGAATATGAGACTTATATTGGAACGTTTTGTGGAGCACTTTGCGGATATTTATGGCGATGATAATGAAAAATTTGTGGAGGAACAGGGGAGGAAGCTTTTTCTTTTATATTTAAAGCCGATTATCAACGGTACCGGTAATTATTATATTGAGGCACAGACACGTGACGCAAGGCGGACGGATGTGATTGTAGATTATCTGGGCGAACAGTTTATCATAGAACTTAAGATATGGCATGGGAATGAATATAATGAAAGAGGAGAAAAACAGCTTCTGGATTATTTGGACTATTATCGTCAGGATAAAGGATATATGCTCAGTTTCAACTTCAACCAGAAGAAGCTGCGGGGCGTGAGAGAAATACAGATAGATGGGAAAACAATTGTAGAAGCCGTGGTCTGAAAATGGCCGCGGCTTTTCTGCGGGCATAAAACCACCCGCAAGGCGGATGATGATTGAACAGCGTGAAACTGCCCGCAAACTATATGCACATTGCTCATGACACGACAACAGTCGGCAGCGACATTTCATTATACTGTGTGGATATCATCTTATCAAAACTGATCCGGGAGTAAATACCGCTGAATTTACCACCGTATACAAAAAGCCCCGTCAGGTTGCCGGTATCCACCCATTTCGGCTCTTCCGACAGCAGATCGATATTATAAAGCCGGTAGGGATCATTAAACTGCTGCAAAATATAATGTTGTCCCTGCTTTTCTTTCAGAAGCCGGTTCCATTCATCCTGGCTTTCCAGTTCCACGCCGGCATGGACGCCCTGAGAGCCGTAGGAATCCTCGGGTTTTATGATCCAGTTATCCTTATTAAGACAGGTGTTATTTTTTATCCACGCATAGGCGGGCATGTCCAGTTCATCCAGCGAGATCGTGGCAGGGACATGCGCCCGGATAAACACCTGCTCCTCATAAGATAACAACTGTAATGTTTCCGGTTTATGCAGCAGTTTAAATAAAATCTTATTGTGCACGATCTGGGTCCGGAAATCCCCGAGCAGACATACGCCCCCGGCCTTGACAGCGTTGATAAAATCCGTCACTTCCCGGTAATGAGCCAGAATATCTGAGGTGACTGCCCTGCGGTAGATCAGGTCGATCCGGGTGCCGTCTTCGGTAAGGCAGCATGTTCCGTCCCACGTAAGTTTGCGGATATCGCAGAGACAGGCTCTGCAGCCCTTTTTCTCAAACCGGTCCCGGAAGATTAAAAATTCATTGGTAGTGGCATGTTCCATGAAATCAACGATCGCTACGGAGGGCAGCGCCGTCTCATCCCCTGCGTATTCCCGGTACAGCCGGATAGCTTCCTCCACCCAGGTATCAAACAATTCAAATTTCTGCAGCTTGTAACTTTTTTGGAACGCCTGATAGGCCTTCGAACTCTCAAAGGCAGTGTTAAGTTCCCGGTCTTCATTCATGGCGCTTGTGCCGTCGGTGTTAAACTCACAGAATCTGAAATCGCCGGTTTCTTCATGATAAAAGATATCGATTCTGGAAATCGGAATATTACAATGGTATTTCGGCCTGCGCAGGATCAGTTCCTCCAGTTCCTCCGGGAAACCGAATAACTGCCGGTAAGCCGCGCTTTGTTCAAATTCCGCGATTACCTTATCAAATATGCCGTAAAGAGTATTTACCGCCCGGTCAAATATCCTGATTTCCTTCTCGGTAAATAATTTCGGAAGGTACAGGGTTCTCACAACCCGGTTATGGTATTTGGCTGTGGAGGAGAGCAGATAGCTTCGGATGGCGGCGGCGCTTTCTTTATGCAGGGATTCCTCTCCCGCCACCAGTTTTTTGTACTGGTCATTCAGCACAGGCAGAGGTACGATACGGCGGATATAGTCCTGTTCTTTTTCGCCGGCCTTTTTTAGAGCCGCGCCGATCAGTTCTTCCATCCATTCCGTCACCGGTTTTCCGTATACCTCGGCATGATAACCCCGGGCGATAATGCTGTTTTCCGCCTGATAGATATCTTCGGCGCTCTGAACGAAGGAAAGTTCCCGGTCTATCTGATCCAGCAGCGCCTGATCATATACGATGGCTTTGATCAGCGCGGCATATCCGAGAGCCGCTTCGATAGGCATGCTGTCCGCCACACGGTATTCGATATATTTTTTCAGCCTTACCATGGGAAAATACATGGACAGCAGATGCTCGATGGCATCTATCTCCTGTTCCCCGTAATAGTCGGCGGCACTGCGCCCCTGAAGATCCACTACCTGCCCTTTTCTCTGAAGCAGGATACAGGGATTGGAATAGACATATGCTGCATATTCCCGGAAGGAATAGTTTTCCGACATGGAGTGCTCAAAATAACCGCAGCGGACAGGATCCACATCCTGCCAGATCTGATTCCTTATTAGATGGGGCCGCCATTTATCCCCTCGTCCGAGCCCGTTTCTATTTTCTGTCATAAGGGCTGTAACAGGGGCAAGTTTGATCAGGACACGCATTTTCTGCAGGGCGTCCTCCTCAGAGGAAAAGTCGATGGAAACCTGTGTGGAGGCGGTGGCGCGCATCATATAACGTCCGAGGCCCCCGGTGGAAGCAAAGCGGGCATCCATCAGATGGTACCGTTCTTTGGGAATCAGGGGAAGGACATCCGCTTCAAGTTCTCCGTTCTCAACTAAGGGGAAAACGCCTTTTTCCAGCATATGGAACCCTTTCCGGGTCAGAATCCGGTCGCATACGCCCCGGAATTTCAGGTAGATCTGCCGGATATGCTCCATATCATCCTGCGGGGAAATACTGATCTCCAGCTGGCACCCGGGTTCCAGCGTCACGGTAAAGCCTTCGCAGACAATGCCGAGAATATGTTCCTGTTCTTTATAAAGCCGCCCCTGCAGCGTCTGGCAGATCTCTTCCAGACATTCGGAGATTTCCGCATAGGAAATTGCGCGATAATCTTTATCACAGACAAAATGTTCCAGTTCAAGACCGATCCTTTGGAATGTATTCTTGCCTTCTTCAATAAAAGTTACTATTTTATCAACATTATTCATATTAGCATTACTCATATCAGTATTATTCATATCAATCATTCCTATCTGTGCCGTTTTTAGCTGCCGGGCCCCGGTCTTCCGGACGCTTCCGCACGTTCCTTATTATATAGCCAAAAAACAAAAAAGGAAACCCCTAATTGCAGTAGGAATTATCGGCTGTCTCACGCGGCAGGCAGCTGATGGGTATGGTATCCTTGTTTGGCAGTCGTTTTGACAGAAGATGGTATATTATTTTTGGGGTATGACAATCCGCCGTATATGTGATAGAATATAACCATAATTACGTGAAAAATAACAGGCGTTTTGGAAGACTGCGAAAAAAATACTGCAGAAATATGAAATATTGAAAATCATCCTGAAAATTTGTATAAAAGAGAGGCGGATAAATGGATAAGAGGGTTTCTAAAGAAATTTCAAAAGAAGTAAGTTTTGAACAGGCGGAAGGGTATGTCTATGTGGAAGGCGGAATCTGTGCGGCAGGCGGTTATCAGGCAAACGGATTGAACTGCGGTCTTAATCCGGTCAGGGAAAAAAATGATCTGGCGCTTCTGGTAAGTGAAGTGCCGGCGCGGGCTGCTGCCGTCTATACTCGGAATAAAGTAAAGGGGGCGCCGATCCTGGTCTGCCGGGATCATCTGGAGAAAACAGGAAATACGGTAAAGGCGGTGATCGCCAACAGCAAAAACGCCAATACCTGCAATGCGGACGGTGTGGAAAAGGCGGAAAAGATGTGTGCGCTGGCGGCTAAGGCCCTGCAGATAAAGGCGGAGGAGGTGCTGGTGGCATCCACCGGGGTGATCGGCGAGATCCTGCCGATAGAACCGGTGGAGCGCCATATAGAAGAACTGGCGGCGGGACTGAGCAGGAGCGGACATCTGGAGGCGGCAAAGGCGATCATGACCACGGACACCGTGAAAAAAGAAGCGGCGGTGGAGTTTGAACTGGACGGAAAGCGCTGCAGGGTAGGCGGCATGGCAAAGGGAAGCGGTATGATCTGCCCGAACATGGCGACCACGCTGAACTTTATCACAACAGACTGTCAGATCGCCGCGGATATGTTGCAGAAGGCGCTTTCTGAAATTGTGCAGGTGACCTACAACTGTCTCAGCATAGACGGCGATACATCGACCAACGATATGGTACTGGTGCTTGCCAACGGCGTCAGCGGAAATGAGGAGATCACCGCGGAGAACGAAGCGTACCGGAAGTTTCGGAAGGCGCTCTATCTCGTGATGCTGCATCTGACGAAGATGTTGGCAAAGGACGGGGAAGGGGCCACAAAGCTTTTGGAATGCTCAGTCAGCGGCGCGCCGGATGAAAAAACGGCGCAGGCAGTAGCAAAGAGTGTGATCTCGTCTCCTCTTTTAAAATGTGCCGTATTCGGAGAGGATGCCAACTGGGGCAGGGTGCTCTGTGCCGTCGGATACGCGAAGGCGGATTTTGAGATCGATAAAGTGGGAGTTTGTATTTCCAGTAAAAACGGGCAGGTAGAAGTCTGCAGAGAGGGCGCGGGAATTCCTTTCTCGGAGGAGGCTGCAAAAGAGGTTCTGACGGCGGATGAGATCACCATATTGGTGGATCTCAAACAGGGAAGTGCCGAATCCAGAGCATTCGGCTGCGATCTGACCTATGATTATGTGAAAATTAACGGAGATTACCGTTCTTAACAGAATAATTTTAAATATTTTGCGGAAAATCACCAAATATTCTTTTTTACAAGCAGATGGAAATGTGATAGAATAAATGAAATATAAATCAGGAGAAAACAGAAAATAGAAGGAGAAAAATGGCAGCATGACATCTGAGAGGCGAAAAAGGATCAACCGTCTGAAAAAAATGATCATATGGACAGTGCTGTTTATGATTCTGATTCCGACTGCCGGTTGTATCGTTCTCGGGATCCGGCTGCATTATGCGAATAATTCCGTAAAAACCATGAAGGGGCAGATAGCTTTCCTGGAAAGAGCGCTTCAGGACTCTATAGATGCCGCGGACAGGGTGGAAGCCCTGCTGGAGATCAATGAAGGGATCTGGCGGGAAAGCAGGGCGGAGGCGGATACAGAGTCGCCGGAGGAAGCAGAAGAGGTTTTCGGAGGTGATGTGGAAACAGCAGGAGAGGGCCTTGTAAATGATACGGAAGCGGAGGAAGTAAGGAAGGTTTATCTTACTTTTGATGACGGTCCCAGTGTAAATACGGAAGAACTGCTTGATATTCTGGCGGAATATGATGTGAAAGCCACTTTTTTTGTGACCGGAAAAGATAAGGAGAAATATGCGGATACTTACCGCAGAATAGTGGAGGAGGGGCATACGCTGGGTATGCATTCCTACAGCCATGAATACAGTACAATTTACGCGTCTCTGGAAAGCTTTCAGAAGGATATAGAACTGCTGAGAGATTTTCTGTATAATGAGACAGGGGTTGTCAGCAATTTTTACCGTTTTCCGGGCGGCAGCAGTAATCAGGTTTCAAAAACGGACATTCATGAGATGATAGACTATTTGGATGCGATGGGGATCAGTTATTTTGACTGGAATGTTTCTTCCGGGGACGCATCCAGTGTACCTGTTGGCAGCGACCAGATTGTAAACCGTGTGATGGAGCAGCTCCCTTCCCGTCAGGTGGCGGTGGTGCTGATGCATGATGCATCGAATAAAGGCTCTACATTAGAAGCGCTTCCCAAACTGATCGAAGAGATTCAGAAGATGGAAAAGACGGAGATTTTACCGATCACCGAAGAGACCATGTTGATCCAGCATGCTCTGAGTGAGAAAGAACCCTGAATGGAAAGATAATCTATTTATATATTGTATATTTTATGCGAATAAGTTACAATAACAGATATTAGAAGATACGGAGGAGAATAAGAATGGGCTTTTTTTCGGATTTGAAAGAAGATCTCTCTCAGGCGGTGAACGAGCTTGTTTCGGACGAGAAACAGGCGTTGAAAGAGCCGGTTGACAGGGATATCACAACAGAAATTCCGGAGCCGGCGGGGGAAGTGGAATATTTTGACTGGGAGAAAGAAAATTTTCTGCCTGAGACAGCAGAGGAACTGGGGCGGATGGTTGACAGAATGGAATTGGATATAGATCCGGAATTTGAATCGGAGGAAGAAGAACTGGAATACGAGCCGGAGGAAGAATATCCGGAGGAGGAAACGGAATACGAGCCGGAGGAAGAATATCCGGAAGAGGAAACGGAATACGAGCCGGAGGAAGAGTATCCGGAAGAGGAGACGGAATACGAGTTGGAGGAAGAGTATCCGGAGGAGAAAGAACTGGAATACGAACCGGAAGAAGAATATCTGGAAGAGGAAACTGAATACGAACCGGAGGAAAAATATCCGGAGGAAGAAGCGGAATATGAGCCGGAGGAAAGGTATCCGGAAGAAGAAACGGAATACGGGTTGGAGGAAGAATATCCGGAAGAGGAAGAATTGAAATACGGGCCGGAGGAGAAATATTCGGAAGAAGAAGCGGAAGCTGCAGAGGAACCGGAAGAAGATTCGGAATATGAACCGGAAGTTGTGGAGAAACAGGAAGAAGGTTTGGAATATGAACCGGAGCCGGTGGAGGAATTGAAAGAGGATTCGGAATATGAACCGGAGCCGGTGGAGGAACCGGAAGAAGATTCGGAATATGAACCGGAGCCGGTGGAGGAATTGAAAGAGGATTCGGAATATGAACCGGAGCCGGTGGAGGAACCGGAAGAAGATTCGGAATATAAACCGGAGCCGGTAGAGGAACTGAAGGAAGACCCGGAATATGAACCGGAAGCGGCAGAGGAACCGAAATACGATCCGGAAGAAAAGGCCGCGGAAGAAACAATAAAAGAGCAGGAAGAACACAAAGAGGCGAAAATGCAGGAGGAGGAAGAACAGGTGGAAGAGGTTCAGTACAATGGTATGAAGGCGGAAAATTCTGAAGGAGCGAAGGAAGCTGTGGAAGAAACGGCGCTGATCACGGCAGGTATGACGATCAGAGGCGATATTTCTTCACAGGGGTCTCTGAACGTTATCGGAACAGTGGAAGGAAATATTGATATTCTCGGAAAGCTGAATATTACGGGGAATATTGAGGGATCTTCCAAAGCATCCGACGTCTATGCGGAAAAGGCACGGATCAATGGCGATATACATAGCGTCGGCAGCATCAAGGTCGGACAGAGTACTGTCATCATCGGTAATATTTTTGCAAGCAGCGCAGTGATCGCAGGTGCTGTAAAGGGTGATATCGATGTGAAGGGACCGGTTATTTTGGACACATCCGCTATCGTGATGGGAAATATCAAGTCGAAATCCGTTCAGATCAATAACGGCGCGGTGATCGAGGGACTTTGCTCTCAGTGTTATGCAGAGGTTAATCCTTCTTCCTTCTTTGAGGATTTAAAAAAGGCAAAAGAATAAGTGAGGGCGTTTTCCATGAAGAGGATCATGTTAAAACTCAGCGGCGAGGCATTAGCAGGCGAAAAGAAAACAGGGTTTGATGAAGAGACTGTCAGAGGCGTGGCACTGCAGGTGAAACAGCTTGTGGATGACGGTATAGAAACAGGGATCGTTATCGGCGGCGGCAATTTCTGGCGGGGACGATCCAGCGAAAATATCGACAGGACAAAAGCGGATCAGATCGGCATGCTCGCCACGGTGATGAATTGTATTTATGTGTCGGAGATTTTCCGCAGCGTGGGCATGATGACCAATATTTTGACGCCATTTGAGTGCGGCTCTTTTACGAAGCTGTTTTCAAAAGACCGGGCGAACAAGTACTTTGCCCACGGACAGGTTGTATTTTTTGCGGGAGGAACAGGACATCCTTACTTTTCCACAGACACCGGCGTGGTACTTCGGGCGATCGAAGTGGAGGCGGATGTGATTCTGCTTGCCAAAGCGGTGGACGGCGTCTATGACGATGATCCGAGAAAGAATCCGGCCGCCAGGAAATACGGCGAAGTCACGATAGAAGAAGTGATCGAAAAGAACCTGCAGGTGGTGGATATGACGGCTTCGATCCTTGCAAGGGATAATAAGATGCCGATGTGGGTGTTCGGGTTAAACGAGGAAAACAGTATCGTAAATACCGTAAAAGGCGGTTTTAACGGGACAAAGGTTGTGGTATAATATCGGCAGATAAACGGTCAGGAGAATAAGAGAGGGTAAAAATATGGATGAACGTTTGAAAGTATACGATGAAAAGATGCAGAAAGCATACAAATATTTGGAAGGGGATTACCAGACGATCCGTGCAGGACGGGCAAATCCGCATGTACTTGACAAAGTGAAGGTGAATTATTACGGAACGCCTACCCCGATTCAGCAGGTAGGTAATGTAACGGTGCCGGAACCGAGGATGCTCCAGATCGCGCCCTGGGAAAAGACGCTGATCAAGGAGATCGAAAAAGCGATCATGGCTTCCGATGTAGGCATCACACCGTCCAATGACGGTGCGGTGATCAGGCTGGTTTTTCCGGAACTGACGGAAGAGCGCAGAAAAGATCTTGTAAAGGAGATCAAGAAAAAAGCGGAAGAGGGAAAAGTCGCAATCCGTAACATCAGAAGAGACGGTAACGAAGCGTTTAAAAAGCTGTCCAAACAGGATGTATCCGAAGATGAGATCAAGGAATTACAGGATAAACTGCAGAAAATGACAGATAATTATATTAAAGATATGGAAAAGCTGATGGACGAGAAGTCTAAAGAGATCATGAAAGTATAATTTGTATTCTGTATACACCAAAATAAGAGGGGCGGCACAGGGGTATTATCCGATGCCGCCTTCTAAGCGTAAAACGAATCAGATGTCTGCATTGGTTTACGGGAACACAGGCGAAGAATGTCAGATAAACGAGGATCGGGAATGGAAGAGAAAAACAGGAATATACCGCAGCATGTGGCGATCATACTGGACGGAAACGGCAGATGGGCAAAAAAGCGCGGAATGCCCAGAAATTATGGTCATGTACAGGGAGCGAAGAATGTGGAGGTGATCTGCCGGGCTGCCCATGATATGGGGATCAGGTACCTGACGGTATATGCTTTCTCCACAGAAAACTGGAAGAGACCACAGGACGAAGTGGACGCCCTGATGAAGCTTTTAAATCAGTATATGAAAAACTGTCAGAAGACCGCAAAGAAAAACAATATGAAAGTGCGGGTGATCGGGGACAAGAGCGGTTTAAGCGGGCCGATCCAGCGGGATATCGCGGCGCTTGAGGAAGCGACAAAAGAGTATGACGGATTACATTTTACGATCGCCTTGAATTACGGCGGGCGGGATGAACTGACAAGGGCAGTGAAAAAGATCGCCCGGGCGGTAAAGGCAGGAGAGATAGATCCTGAAGATATCACAGAAGAACTAATTTCGAAGTCTCTTGATACGGCAGGCCTGCCGGACCCGGATCTGATGATCCGCACTTCCAGTGAACTTCGTATCAGTAATTATCTGTTATGGCAGCTTGCCTATGCGGAGTTTTATTTTACGGAAGTTCCCTGGCCTGATTTTGATGAAAAGGAACTGCAGAGAGCAGTGGAGGCATATCAGCGAAGGGAGAGGCGGTTCGGAATGGTTTAGGCGGAAAGGCGGGAAAACGGATGTTTTGGGTCAGGCTCAGAAGCGGTATCATATTGGTTATTCTTGCACTGGTAACGATGTTTGCAGGAGGGAAGATCCTGCTTGCGACCATGATCTTTTTATCGGTCATAGCTTACTGGGAGCTTTGCGGGGCGACCGGTGTCCGGGGAGAGGGAAAGAAGGATCAGGATGCCGGGAGACAAAAGCGGGAAGAAGTAAGCGGAAGATGGAAGAAGAACGGGCTGGAGACTGTGGGTCTTCTTGGTATCATTCTTTATTATACATTGCTCTGGGTGAATGAGGAGACGGAACTTCTGTCACTGCAGACGGGGATGTTGTTTTCGATCATCTGTGTGTTTATGGGCGGGATGTTTGTCTATGTGTTCGGGTTTCCGAAATTTCAGGCTTCTCAGGTGCTGGCGGCTTTTTTCAGTTTCTTTTACGGGCCGGTGTGTCTGTCTTTCATTTATCTGACAAGGGAACTGGGCTTTGGCACGGCAGAAGAGGGCAATGGGGCGGGGCTGTATGTCGTATGGCTGATCCTGCTCTGTTCCTGGGGGTGCGATACCTGTGCCTACTGTGCCGGGATGCTGTTTGGAAAACATAAGATGTCTCCGGTGCTGAGTCCGAAAAAATCGGTGGAAGGCGCGGTAGGGGGCGTTATCGGGGCTGCCGCTTTAGGCGCGCTGTACGGTTTTGTGATAAGGGAGCGGTTTGGCGACGAAAGGGTGATCCTGTTTTTTGCGCTGATCTGCAGTGTGGGGGCGCTGATCTCCATGGTGGGGGATCTGGCGGCTTCCGCGGTTAAAAGAAACGCGGATATAAAAGATTACGGAAAGCTGATCCCGGGACACGGAGGCGTGATGGACCGGTTCGACAGCGTGATCTTTACGGCGCCGGTGATCTATTTTATGACAGTATTTTTACTGGCCTAATACTGCGTACGCAGTGAGTGGTGTTGCTTAGCATAAGATCATGCATGTAATGAGTGAGCGTTGCCTGGTATATGACAATACAAAAATCAAATTTCAATTTGCAGGCGGAGAAAAAAGATGAAGAAGATCGGTATACTTGGTTCCACCGGGTCCATCGGTACGCAGACGCTGGATATCGTTAGGATGTATCCGGACAGGCTGCAGGTGGGCGCACTGGCGGCAGGGAGTAATGTGAAGCTTTTGGAAGAGCAGATAAGGGAATTTAAACCGAAATTTGCGGTGATGTGGTCTGAGGAGGCAGCGGCGGATCTGCGGATCAGGACAGCGGATCAGGACATCACGATAGCCTGCGGGATGGAAGGGCTGATCCGGATGGCAGGGCTGCCGGAAACGGATATTCTGGTGACGGCTATCGTGGGAATGATCGGGATACAGCCCACTATAGAGGCGATAAAGGCCCACAAGGATATTGCGCTGGCAAATAAGGAGACGCTGGTGACGGCGGGGCATATCATCATGCCGCTTGCGAAGGAGAACGGGGTATCCATTCTGCCGGTGGACAGTGAACACAGTGCGATCTTCCAGTCCATGCAGGGGGAGAAGCGAAGCCAGATCAGAAGGATCCTGCTGACGGCTTCCGGCGGGCCTTTCCGCGGAAAAACAAGAAAAGATCTGGAGCAGATGAAAGCGGAGGATGCCCTGAAGCACCCGAACTGGTCTATGGGAAAGAAAGTGACCATCGATTCCTCCACGCTTGTGAACAAAGGGCTTGAGGTGATGGAGGCAAGGTGGCTTTTCGGTGTGGCGCTTCAGGATATTCAGGTGGTGATCCATCCGGAAAGCATACTGCATTCCGCTGTGGAATATCAGGACGGGGCGGTAATGGGACAGCTTGGCATGCCGGATATGAAGCTGCCGATCCAGTATGCGCTGTTTTATCCCGACAGATATCCGGTGCCCGGCAATAAAAGGCTGGATCTGTTTGAGATGGCGAAACTGACCTTTGAAAAGCCTGATACGGAGACTTTTACAGGGCTGAAGCTGGCTTTTGAGGCTGCCAATGCCGGTGGCACGATGCCAACGGTATTTAATGCGGCAAACGAAAAGGCGGTAAGCCTCTTTCTGGATGATCAGATCCGTTTCCTGCAGATCCCGGAGGTGATCGGGGCGGCGATGGAACGGCACAGGACGGTGGAAAACCCGGATGTGGCACAGATTCTGGAGGCGGAAAAAGAGGCGCATGAGTCAGTGGCGCGGTATGCGAAGTGATATAGGCCGGGGGCTGTTTTTGAATTTCCGTATGAAATACAGAAAGTTCCCATATTATAATAGAGTAAGTATTAGAACAGAAAGACAGGAAATGTAAGTGACGATCATTTTATTTATTCTGATATTCGGGGTTATCGTGTTATCCCATGAGTTTGGACATTTTATCGTGGCGAAAAAAAACGGCATCCATGTCGTGGAGTTTGCCATCGGTATGGGTCCCACGCTGCTGCATATTGACAGAGGCGGGACAAAGTATTCCATTAAGTTGCTGCCCTTCGGAGGCGCCTGCATGTTTGAAGGAGAAGAGGGGCTCTCAGGCATAGAAGAGGAAGATACGGATAGGCAGAAACACGGAGGCGTGTATAGGGAAGCGGGCAGGGAGGCGGAAGGTGCGTTTTTGCCGGCAAAGGATCAGGGAGGTTCTTTTTTGGAGGCATCTGTATGGACCAGGATCGCCACGATCTTTGCCGGGCCTTTTGTAAATCTGATGATGGGTTTTCTGATCGCCCTTATCCTGGTTGCCTATCGGGGAACCGATCTGCCTGTGATCCAGATGGTTTCGGAGGATTCTGCCGCCGAGGAGGCCGGGCTGATGGCGGGGGATGTGATCACCCGGATGAACGGGGAGAAGATCCATGTCTATCGGGAAGTACGTTTAAATTCCATGTTAAACAGCGACGGAAAAGATTTTACCATTTCCTATCTGCGGGATAAGAAGGAATATTCGGTAGTCCTGACGCCAAGATACAGTGAGGAAGACGACAGATACTACATCGGTCTGATGGGCGTCGGGGAGTACATGCCCTGCAAAGGGTTTTCCATTATAAAATACGGTTTTTATGAGTCGGAATATGTCCTGAAAAATACGATAAAAAGCCTGCAGATGCTTGTCACCGGAAAGCTGGGAAAGGATGATGTGTCGGGGCCTGTAGGGGTGGCGAGTTATGTGGGGGAGACCTATGAATCCGTAAAAGAATATGGTTTTCTCACGGTACTTATGACGATGCTGGAACTGGTGGTGATCCTGTCCATTAATCTGGGGATCATGAATCTGCTGCCGCTGCCCGCCCTGGACGGCGGAAGGCTTGTGTTCATGTTTTTCGAAGTGATCCGCGGGAAACCGGTGCCGCCCGAAAAAGAAGGGCTGGTGCACATGGCGGGACTGATTTTGTTTTTCCTTTTGATGATATTTGTAATGTATAATGATATTATGCGGCTGATCCGGTAGGAAATCCTGCCGGCGCGGAGCCGCCCATAATTCAAACGAAAAAGAAGGCTGCCGTACAGCCGGAAGGATGAGGGGAAATATGGAAAAGATATTGATTATTGACGACAGCCGTCTGTATGCGGCGCAGCTTGGGTCGATTCTGGAGGATGATTACAAGATTACCATTGCGCAGACGGGAGAAGAGGGGCTTATGTATGCGAGTACGGGAACCTTCTCCCTGATCCTGCTCGATGTGGTCATGCCGGGAATGGATGGTTTTACACTGCTCAAAAAACTGCAGGAGGAGATCATTACCCAGAGCGTTCCGGTGATCCTGGTCACCAGCCTTGCCGATATAGAGCATGAGCAGCGCGGGCTTGTGCTGGGAGCGGTTGACTATATTACAAAGCCTTTTCATCCGCTGATCGTAAAGGCGCGGGTCAACACGCATATCAAATTATATAATTACCGCAGGCAGGTGGAGCATCAGTCCATGACCGATCAGCTGACCGGGATCGCGAACCGGAGGCAGCACGATCAGTGCAGTGCCGTAAAATGGGATGAGGCCACCCGTCTGCAGGTTCCGTTTTCCATCTGTATGTTTGACATAGACCATTTTAAAGCATTTAACGATACATATGGACATCCTGCCGGGGATAAGGTCATTATCAATGTGGCGAAAACGATATCTTCCTATCTGCAGCGCAGTACGGATTTTGTGGCGCGTTATGGAGGGGAGGAATTTGTGGCGTTTCTTGTAGGGGAAAGTTCAGGAAAGGCGTTTAAGTATCTGAAAAAGATCAGGCAGGCGGTGGAGGATCTGTGCATTCCGCATGCGCCTTCCGTGGCGGATCATGTCACGATCAGTGTCGGCGGGATCACACTTGTGCCCCAGACAGGGGACTCTTATGATTTTTATCTGAAAATTGCGGATACCATGCTGTATGATGCCAAGAATTTCGGCAGGAACAGAGTTGTCTGGGCGGACGAGAGGATGAAGCAGCTGCGCGAAAAATAAGGCCTCCCGGTTTATGAAAAGCTGCTGATCACCGGAAACAGGAGGTATATAGTGGGACTGTTTGACTTATTTAAAAATAAAGCCAAAGTTGAGGTACCGGAAGAAGTTGAGGAGACGCAAGAACAGGAAGGAATAGAGGTATATTCCGGCATACGGGTGGAGGTGACTACCTTTGAGGACCAGCTGCTTTTTACGGCAAAGCTGATGGATCTCAAGGGAGATACGGGGGAACTGTATCAGTATTTTGAGACCGGAACCCTGCAGAGCGGCGGGCCTGTTGAGGTTAAGATACGCGGATACAGCGCTTATAAAAGGAAAGCGGTCTACATGGAGGGTGTGATCACGCCCGAGATAAAAAATATGTGGCGGGTGGAGGATCTGGTCATCACAAAGGTGGAGAATGACCGTGCCTTTTTCCGGCTGAATGTGGATGTGGATGCGGTCCTTACCAGATATGACGGTCCCGATGCCGCCGAGTCGGTCTGCAGATTGTTGAATATCAGTATAGGCGGTGCCTGTATTTTCACGCAGGAGGAGTACAGCATGGGGAGTAAATTCCGGCTGCGGGTTCGGCTGCTTGGGGACAGGCCGGAGTTTCTTTTGTACTGTGAGATACTGCGTATTATAGAAAAAGACGAAACGGGATATGAATATGGCTGCCGGTTTCTGGAAATCTCGGAAGAGGAGGAGCAGAGGATCATACAGAGTATGTTCGCGATCCAGAGTATGCGAAAGGATATTTGCTGACGGTTTCACAATACATATCGTGAATGGCCGGGCATATCTGTTATCGGATGGCGGGATGATATTTGCCTGAGGTTGTTGAAGTGACAATGAGGCGGATATCATTCCGTTTTTCTTTATAGTTATTGCATTTGACAGATTACTTTACCTGTCTGTGCCATGTATAGGCAGATGCGGCTGTCTATCTTAACAGATCGCATTACCTGCCCGTGTTATGTGCGGTAGATGCGGCTGTTCATCTTGTGCAATTTGTATAAAAAATCATCGACAAATTTTGCTATATTGCCAGAAGAGAAGAGGACATTTGACCTTTACGAAAAGGCAGATTGCACTTATACTACCTGTAACATCAAAGAGCAGGGAGGCATTTTATGGAAAATATAAAAATTCTGATCGATACGGATCTGGGAGATGACGTGGACGATGCCGCGGCAGTCATGCTGGCGCTGGGGTGCCCTGCTCTTACGGTTCTCGGTATTACGACAGTCTATAAGGATACCTGCAGACGGGGGGAGATGGTAAAAGACCTTCTGGCGCAGTGGGGGAGAGAAGATATCCCGGTACATATCGGCAGGGGCAGCGCCCTTTTGGAGACGGAGGACAAAGAGCCGGAGAAACCGATCCAGTACGGGCTTTTGGAGACAGGGGACAGCGCGGCGGATAAGCCGGTTCAGCATGGCCTCCCGGAAAAGGAAAAATGCGGGGAGACAGCAGTTGATTTTATACTGGATACGGTGCGGAAGAATCCCGATGTTGTCATTTTGGGGATGGGTTGTATGACCAATCTGGCTCTGGCATTTTTAAAGGATGCAGAGAGCATGAGGCAGGTGAGGATCGTTGCGATGGGGGGCGCTTTTTTTAACACCGCGCCGGAGTGGAACATTATCTGTGATCCCGAGGCGGCATCCGTTGTCGTGGAGCAGTCGGAAAATCTGGTGATGATGGGGCTCGATGTGACAAAGTTTTTGAAAGCGGATCAGGAGAGGCTCTGCAGGTGGAGAAACAGGAAAAGCCGGACAATGGACTATTATCTGAAAGGCGTTGATATCTTTCGGGAAAAGACAGGTTTTCCGGTGACGCTGCATGATGTGCTTCTTGTGGCATACCTGATCGATCCGGAGGTGGTCGGCTTAAAACAGGGGCATTTTTCCGTGGAACTTGCGGGACGTCTTACCAGAGGGACTATGGTGGACCGCTCAAACTATTACGAGATCGACCCGCAAATAGAGAAAAACTTCCGTTTTGCACAGACGGTGGATGTAAAACGTTTCTGGGATGTGATGGAACAATATTTTTAGAACCAGTGAAATGGATCATAACCGACAGGCGGTTCATGATAGAAAGAAAAATGGAGGAAGAAAAGAGACATGAAGAGAAAAGTTATTGCAACAGTACTTGCGCTTTGCGTGACTGCGGGATTACTTGCGGGCTGCGGCGCACCGGAGCCTGACGAGGTGGAGACCACCGAGGAGGCGGCGCCGGAAGCGGAGGAAGAGACAGCGGCTGAGGAGCCGGCGGAAGCAGAAGCGGCAGGGGAAGAGAGTGAGGCAGCGGAAGGCGGCACTTACAGAGTAGGCCTGATGATCCCCGGAACACTGGGGGACAAGTCCTTCTTTGATGCGGCGTTTGCATCCATCGAGCCTTTGCAGACGGAGCTAGGTGTTGAGGTGGAATATGTGGAAGCAGGTACGGATACTACGAAGTATTATCCGGCACTGGTGGACATGTGCAAGAAGGATTATGACCTGATCCTGACGATCTCCAGCAATAATGACGATGCACTGGTAGAGGCGGCGGAGGAATATCCCGACCAGAAGTTTATCAATCTGGACGATGAGATGACAGATCCCCCTGCAAATGTGTATATCATGGGAACCAAGAACAACGAAATGTGCTATCTCGCAGGCGCCGCTGCAGCGCTGAAGGCGGAAGAACTCAACGAAGATACCATCGGTTTTGTGGGCGGTATGGATATCCCGGGCATCAATGAATTCCTGGTAGGCTATATCGAGGGCGCTCAGGCGATCAACCCGGATATCAAAGTGGCTACTTCCTATGTGGGCAGCTTTACGGATACTGCAAAGGGAAAAGAGAACGGCCTTCTGCTCTACAACGATATATCCGTTGTCTTTGCGGCGGCAGGACAGTCCGGCCTCGGCGTGATCGACGCGGCTGTGGAAAAAGGCAAATTTGCGATCGGCGTTGACTCCGACCAGGCGGAAGCCTTGAAGGATACCAAGCCTGAGATGGCAAACGTGATCATTACGTCCGCGATCAAGAACATCCCCCAGAACGCTGTCAACGTAGTGGACAGAGCGATGAAGGGCGACGTAAATTACGGCAGCAGAGAAGTATTCGGTATCGAGACAGGCGCCGTAGGTATCGCGGAAAACGAATTTTACGAGAAACTTCTTTCGGAAGATGCGCGTGCGCAGATCGAAGAACTGAAGGAAAAGGTTGTAAACGGTGAAGTGACAATGACACCTAACGAGGGAATTACCACGGATAAGATCAATGAGATCCGTGACGCAGTTCGTCCATAAATGACGGAGGGGGACCTGATGGAAAATTATCTTTTAGAGATGAAAGATATAGCGAAAATTTACGGCAACGGCATTGTTGCGAATGAAGCCGTAAATTTCAACCTGAAAAAGGGAGAAGTCCATGCGCTGGTAGGCGAAAACGGTGCTGGAAAATCCACTTTGATGAAAATTCTTTTCGGCATGGAAGCACCGTCTTCCGGCACAGTTACTTTAAAGGGGGAGCCGGTCAGGTTCTCATCATCCAAGGACGCGATCGCCCACGGTATCGGTATGGTCCACCAGCATTTTATGCTGGTGGAATCCTTTACGGCGGCGCAGAATATCATTCTTGGCATGGAGCCTAAAAAGGGATTTTCGGTCAATGAAGAGGAAGCGGTACGCTTCACGGAAGAGATCAGTAAAAAGTATAATCTGGAAGTGGACGCAAGGGCTGTCACGAGAACGCTTCCGGTAGGTATCAAACAGAAAATAGAGATATTAAAGGCACTGGCAAGGGGCGCGGAGATCCTGATCCTGGATGAGCCCACCGCGGTGCTGACGCCTCAGGAGACAGACCAGCTTTTTGAGGAGCTGACCAATTTAAAACAGCAGGGACATACGATCGTTTTTATTTCCCACAAGATTCCGGAGATCAAAAAGATTTCCGACAGGATCACGGTGATGAGGGCGGGGAAGACCGTCGGCTGCCGCAATACGGAGGATGTGACGGAAAAAGAGATCTCCAGCATGATCATGGGCTGCGAGATGGATACGACCATCATCCGGACACCCTGCAAAAGGGGCGATGTGGGAATTGCCGTGGATAAGGTGTCCTATATCGATAAAAACGGCGTGCAGGCGCTGAAGGATTTCAGTTTCAGCGTGCGTCAGGGTATGGTATTCGGGATCGCCGGGGTGCAGGGAAACGGCCAGGTGGAACTGATAGACCTGATGACGAAAAAACGGGGACTGAAGAACGGGGATATCCGCTTAAACGGGGAATCCGTGAAAAAAATGAGCATACAGGACATCCGGAAGATGCAGTTCGGCTATGTGCCGGAGGATCGTATCGAGCAGGGGATCGCGGGACATGAGTCCATCGAGGAAAATATGATCTCCAACCGCTACAGCACAAAAGAATTCTGCAATAAGATCCTTCTGAATTATAAAAAGATTGCCGAGTTTGCGAAGAAGAACATAGAAAGTTATGAGATCCGCTGCTCCGGCGGGAAGCATCTGGTGGGGATGCTCTCCGGCGGCAATATGCAGAAGGTGGTCGTGGCGCGGGAGTGCAGCCATGAGCCGAAAGTGCTGATCGCGGAACAGCCTACCAGAGGCGTGGATGTGGGCGCGGCGCACATCATCCATAAAAAGATCATGGAACTTCGGGACGAGGGATGCGCAGTGCTTCTGGTTTCCGCGGATCTGAGCGAGGTATTGAAGCTTTCCGATGTTGTCGCGGTCATGTATGAAGGCGAGATCGTGGCGTTCTTTGAGGAGACGGAAGGGCTGAACGAGGAGAAGCTGGGCCTGTTCATGTTAGGGCTCGAGCGCCATGACGAGGAGCAGATAAGGAGGGCAGTGCAATGAGCAGAGAACGTTCTTTTAACATGATAAGAACTGCGGTTTCCATGCTGGTGGCAATCTTAGTGGCGTTTGTCATTATCCTGATCGTCAGTGATCAGCCTGTGGAATCCATAAAGATATTTTTGGTGATGCCCTTTTCCTCCGGCAGTTATCTGGGGAATATCGTGGAGACGGCGGTGCCGCTTATTTTCTCCGGCCTTGCGATGGCGGTGATGTTTAAGGCAAACCTGTTTAATCTCGGCGGGGAAGGTATCTTTTTTATAGCGGGAGCGGTGGGCTCCTTTGTGGCGATCTGGCCGAAGTTTCCTTCTGTGCTGGCGCCGCTTGCGGCTATCGTGGTGGGCGCGCTGGTAGGTATGGTGGTGATGATGGTGCCCGGCGGCCTGAAGGCGAAGTACGGCGCGAACGAGATGGTAACATCCCTGATGATGAACAATATCCTGCTGGGTGTGGGGTTATATCTGCTGAACAATTTGCTGCGTGATCCGGGCATGGCGTCTTTAGTATCTTATAAGTACAGGAAAAAAGCGCTGCTTGCGAATATTGTGCCGGGGACACGTATCCATGCGGGCTTTCTGATCGCCGTCTTATGTGCCGTTTTAGTATATCTTTTTATGTATAAGAGTAAATGGGGCTACGAGATCAGGATGACCGGCAACAACGCGAAATTTGCATCCTACTCCGGTATCAATGTGGCGAAGGTTATTTTGATCGTACATATGGTGGCGGGAGCCATTGCCGGCGCGGGCGGCATCATCGAGTGTATCGGCCTGCATAAACGGTTCGAGTGGACGGCGCTTCCGGGGTACGGCTTTGACGGGGCGATGATCGCCATGCTGGCGGGCAATAACCCTCTGGGCGTGATCGGCGCCGCGTTCTTTGTAAGCTATCTGCGGATCGGGGCGGATCTGGTAAACAGGTCTTCGGATATTCCGACGGAAATGATCGCTATTTTGCAGAGTATCATTATCCTGCTGATCTCAGCGGAGAGGTTTTTGCATAAATACAGACAGCGTTGGATCGAGAAAGGGGAGAAGAAATGAACGCATTTATGAAACTGATCTTTACAAGTGATTTCTTTTATTCAATTTTCCGCGTGACCACACCCCTGCTCTTTGCTTCAATGGGTGCTGTCTTGTCGGATGTGGCGGGCGTGCCGAATATCGCGCTGGAAGGCATGATGCTGATCGCGGCTTTTGCGGGCATGTATTTCAGTTATGTGTTTAACAGTGCGCTGATGGGACTTTTGTTTGCCGTTTTGTTCGCGGTGGCGGCAGCGGCAGTGATGGCGTTTTTTACGCTGTACTACAAGACCAATATCATTCTGGGCGGTATTGCCATCAACAGCCTTGCGAGCGGCGGTACGATCTTCTTTCTGTATCTGGTGGCGCATGACAAGGGAACCAGCGTTTCTCTGGCGAGCAAGGTGCTGCCCAATATCAATATTCCGCTGATCGGGGATATTCCGATCCTGGGGCCTGTAATATCGGGACATAATGTGCTGACCTATGTGGCGGTCCTGGCAGTGCTTTTTACCTGGTATCTGCTGAAGAAAACGCCTCTCGGATATCATCTGCGGGCAGTGGGCGAAAAGAAGGAAGCGGCTGATTCCGTGGGGATCAGCGTGATCAAAACGCAGACCATCGCCCTGCTTCTGAGCGGGCTGATGTGCGGCTTTGGCGGCGCGTTTATGTCTATGGGATATGTGTCATGGTTCTCGCGGGATATGATCAGCGGGCGTGGCTGGATCGCGCTGGCGGCGGAAGCGATGGGAATGCAGCATCCTTTAGGGACGGCGGCGACTTCCCTGTTATTCGGTGTGGCGGACGCGCTCTCTAACGCGGTGGCAACACTGGGCTGGCCTTCGGATCTGGTAAAGACGATCCCTTACTGCGCGACACTGGCAGGACTGGCGATCTTCTCCATCCGTGCCTATAGAAAGAATAAGAATGCTTAGGCGTTATGGGGAGAGTTTGATCGGGTTTTGAGGCTTCAGACGATTTTGACAACTCTGTACGGACAGGCATTTTGCCGAAGGCGGCTGAGAACTGTAAAAGAATCGGCGGGAGAAGAAAAAGAGGAAAAGGAAAGAAAAGAGAAAAAGGAAAGAGGTAAGGTGCATGACAAATGATATGACACAGGATATTTTATATACGATCAAAAATCCGAGAGTGACCTTCAGACAGCGGCTGAAGGATATGGCGAAGATCGCGGAAAACTCGGTGGAACTGGTGGAATATACTGAAAAGTCCAAAGAGTATTTTGCAAGCGGCGCCATGATGGATATGTTTGAGGGAAAAACGCCGTACCGTACACGTTACTGCGTGCCGGATTATGAACTGTTTATGAAACAGGGCAGTAAATTTCTGATGCTGGAGCCTCCGAAAGATATCTGGGATGCGGTCGGCAATCTGTTATGCCTGTATCACAATATTCCGGCGGACGGCGGCCTGCCTGTCTATATCGGCTGTCTGGATGAACTGCTGGAGCCTTTTATTACAGACGAAAAGGAGGCGGAAAAAGCAATCCGCTTCCTGCTCACCCATGTGGACCGGACGATCTCGAATGCGTTCTGCCATGCGAATCTGGGACCGAGGGATACCAGAGCCGGGCGGATCATTTTAAAGCTGACTGCCGAAATGCAGAGGCCCTGTCCGAATATGACGCTGTTATACCGGGAGGATACGCCGGACGATTATCTGATGGCGGCGTTTGAAACGGCGATCGCCGCCGCAAAGCCCAGTTTTGCCAATGATGCGCTGTATCGGAGGGATATGGGGAATTACGCGGTGGTGAGCTGCTATAATGTGCTGCCGATCGGCGGCTGCGGGCTGACGCTGGTGCGGCTGAATATGCATAACCTGCCGAAGCTGGCGAAAGATCCGGAAGATCTTTTAGAGCGCGTGATCCCGGATGCGGTGACGGCGGTCTGCGACGCGATCGACAGCCGGGTGGACTTTATTGTAAATGAATGTCATTATTATGAAAATACGTTTCTTTATGACGAAGGGCTGATCAAAAAAGAAAAGGACTATATGATCGGCATGTTCGGCTTTGTGGGGCTGGCGGAGTGTGTGAACGGTGTGCTGGGCCTTGAGAAACCGGAGGAGCGGTTCGGAAAAGGGAAAGAGGCGGATGATTTTGGGGAGAAGATCATGCGGCGCATCAAGGAAGAGATTGATAAGCGCCCCTGTCCTTTCGGAAAGTACGGACTGCATGCCCAGGTGGGTGTGATGGAGGATGCCGGCAGTACGCCGGGAGGAAGGATTCCGATCGGCGAGGAGCCGGAGCTGCCGTTCCAGATCACGAACTTTATCCGGATGCACCGGGACTGCGATGCAGGCTGCGGAGAACTGTTTCCCTTTGAGGAGACGGTAAAGCGTAATCCCCAGTATCTGGCAGATATTATGAAGGGCGCTTTTCGGTCGGGGGCGAGATATCTTTCGTTTTACGGAAGTGATTCGGATCTGGTCAGAGTGACCGGGTATCTGGTGAAGAAATCTGATATAGAAGCCTTCAGGAACAATAAAGCGACGCTGAACGAGGCGACCGTAAACGGGTCGGAGGTGCAGAGGAACCTGCATCTGCTGGACCGGAAGGTGCGGGGAGAAGAGACGTCGTTAGACTGTTGATCGCCATTTTTCGCAGGGAGGAATAAATGGGAGGAGAGAGATGATGGGTAAAACAGATATAACGGCTCCGGTCAACAAGATCATTTCATTCAGCGCGGTGGACGGTTTCGGGAACAGGACGGCGATCTTTTTGCAGGGGTGCAATCAGAACTGTCTGTACTGTCACAATCCGGAGACGATCCAACACTGTAAGGCATGCGGGGCGTGTGTGGCGGCATGTCCCGCGGGGGCGCTGGAACTGGTGGAAGCATCCGGGGGATATGAAGGCGGAAAGGCGCAGACACCGCAGCGGGCGGAAGGTTCTTCGCCGGAGGGCGGAAAAACGGCAGGTACGGCGGCGGATGGAGGCGCGGCGTTAAGGCGTTATGTCATATATAATGCGGCGAAGTGCTGCGGCTGTGATACCTGTATCAAGACCTGTAAAAACAATGCTTCGCCGAAGATCAGGAATCTGACGGCGGAGGAAGTGATGGAAGAGATCCTGCCGTATTTTCCGTTTATCAACGGGATCACGACATCGGGCGGGGAGTGCACGATGCATCTGGATTTTCTGACGGAACTCTACGGGCTGGTGAAGAGAGAGGGAAAGACCACCTATGCGGACACCAACGGGCAGATTCCGCTGTGGGATAGAGAGGACTTTCTGCAGGTGACGGACAAGACGATGATCGATCTGAAGGCGGGGACGGAGGAGGATCACAGAAAACTGACAGGCATGGGGCTTTATAATCCTGTGGAAAATATCCGGCAGATGGCAAGGCTTGGGAAACTCTATGAGATACGTACCGTGGTGGTGCCGGGAGTGGTGGATAACCGCAGGACGGTGGAACTTGGCAGCAGCCTGATCGCGGCATATCCCGAGGTGCGTTACAAGCTGATCAAATTCCGGCATTACGGGGTTAGGGAAGAATACCAGAAGATACAGGAGCCTTCGGATGAAGAGATGGAGGCGCTTCGTGAACTGGCGAAGGGAAACGGTGTAAAAGAGATCATGATCACGTAGAGAGGGGAAGCGTGCGGCGTGTTCAGGAAGGCAGAAGCGGCTGGATTCTGGACATGCTGCGCTCGTGCTGCCCGGGGGAGATCGTGAGTTTCCGGCGGCAGGAGGTGATCTCGTCGAGTTGTTTTAATTTCTGGACACAGCGGACGACGGTGCGGACGCTTAGGCCGATGTTGCTGGCGAGCACCTGATAATCCGGTTCTACTACCAGAATATCTTCCTCAAGGTGGTGCAGAAGGTAATACTGTACCAGATAGTACCGCACCCGGTCAAGCCCTTTTTTATAGTATAGAAAACCGTCGTTCCCGGAACGTTGGTACAGATCGTTTGCCACAATATAAATACAATTCCAGAGCATTTCCATATGTGTCATTAAATATTCATAGGCGATGGCAGAATCCAGTTTTAACATTTTCATTTCTGTAGCCGCGATAACGGTAGCCACGGCTCCCGGTTTGCGGGCGGCAACCTCCAGAAGCCCGATGGAGCCGGTGGAAGGCGTCAGCGTAAAATAGCGGTAGTTATTTCCGTCATGATAGTTGCGGGTGCCGAAAGCGAGGCCTTCCATGATAAAGAATATATAACGGGGGAAATCTCCCTGATTGATGATCACCTCGTTCGGGCGGTATCTGACAATGCTTCCTTTTTCTTTCAGTTCTTCCGGTAAGATAGAGTAATTAAACTGGTTGTAGGAACTGTATTTAGCCCATAATTCTTCGAGCCGCATGGGAATTTCCTCCTGCCGTTAAGAGTTGTATATTAGGTACGGTCCGGCTTCCGGCTTTTCTGTTACGGAATCTGCTCATTCCAAGCTGCCAGCGGTGAGGGACAGATTCCCTGCCGGACTGATACTTTCCGGGCACCGGTAAAAATCTATGAAAGCCGCAGGGTAAAAACCCGGCGGCTTTCTTTGTATGTCACATTACTGCTGCACTGCAGGAGCAGGCGCTGCTGCGGGTGCGGCAACACCGTTGGCGTCACAGATATAGACCTCTGTGCCGATCGTATAAGCTGCGTTTATGACCATCCGTCCGTTTCCGTCGAAACATCTGGGTACGTTCGCGATTACAACCGCTTCGTTGACAAGCTGGTGTCCGTCCGTCTCGGAAGTGCCGTATACGCCGTCAGGTCCCTGGATCAGTCCCTTTACCATAGCGCCGTCAGCGGGGTTGAAGTAGAAGTTCACACCGCCGATATTCTGCCAGCCGGTCATCATTTTACCTGTCTGGTCGAAGTAGTAGGTCTGGCCGTTTATGGTCTGCAGGCCTGTCACCATGCGTCCGTCAGCCGTGTTAAAGTAGTAGCGGTTTGCCACATCGCCGATAAAGCCGTTCTGCTGGGCTCCCGTATTGGGATCAAAGTAGAAGGTACCGTCGCCGATCTGGACCATGCCGGTCTGCATGATACCGTTTTCGTTAAAGTAGTAGTTTGCGTTTTCGATGTTCTGATAACCTGTCACCATATGGCCGTCTACAGGGGAGAGGTAGTAGCGGTTCGCGATATCACCGAGCCAGCCTCTTACCATAGCGCCGTCAGCAGGATTATAGTAGTATCTCAGGCCGTTTACCGTCTGCCAGTCGGTCAGCATGCTGCCTTCCGCGCTGAACAGGTAGTCCTTGTTGTCGATGTTGATGCTGCCCTTTACAAGGTGTCCGTCCGCGGGGAAGAGGTAATGTCTGCCCGTTTCATCGTTGTACCAGCCGGTTACCATACGGCAGCCGTTGTTTCCGTCATAGAAGTACTGGTTGTCGGCAACGGTGATCCAGCCGCTCTGAATCTGTCCCATCTCATTGAAATAGTAGCGGTCCGCTCCCACCTGATTCTGTCCTATAAGGGCATGACCGTCGGCGGCGAGATAGTAGGTGCCTGTCTCATCCGTAAACCAGTCGGTGTTCATATGGCCAAGTTCGTCCATGTGGTAGCGGGCGCCGTTAAAGTCCACCCAGCCGAACTGGATACGGTAATTGTTATAGAAGTAGGTAAAGCCGTCGCGCTGCGCGAAACCGACAGGAATGATCAGGTTGTGATAGTCTTTGTTCATGTAGTTGATATCCACATTGCCCGCGATGCCGGCGATGGAACCCTGGTAGGAAGCCTGCCAGATGGCATGTCCCGGGATGGAGCAGGCGCTGGCGTACTGGGCGATCCAGATATCGTAGCGCAGGGCGGGTGTCATATGAGCGCGGTAAAAGTTCGCGCCGGTGTAGACGATGGGGTGGTAGCCTGCCGCCGCGATCACATCGCAGAAAGCGTTGCACATGGCGGTAACGGTATTGGCATCAAGCCCTTTCTGCACACTGTCTTCGATGTCGTAGGCTACGGGGAAGTTGATGTTGTAACCTTCGATCCACTGCAGGACCAGATTGGCTTCGTTTATGGCGCCTTCCACGCTGGTGGCGTAGGAATAGATGTAAACGCCGGTTCTGATGCCTGCCGCCTGGGCGCCTGCCACGTTGGCGGCGAAGGCGGGGTCAATGCCGCTTTTGGTGCTGCCGACCTTGATAAAGGCATAGGTAACGCCGGAAGAGGGAACCGCTCCCCAGTTGATGGCGCCCTGATACTTGGATACGTCGATTCCCAGTGCTGCCGCATTGGCAACAGAGGTGGAAGACAGCGTGAGGGCTGTGATGAGCATCAGCGTCAGGACTGTTTTCGTGAAACGAAATAGTTTTTTGTGTTTTATCATTTGAAATCTCCTTGTTATGTAAATGATTTTGTGTATTTTGTTCCTGCCGGTTATGTAATTGTGCTGTTTTTGTGTATCAGGGTTGTATCCTGAAAACCCGCAAAATAAAGTGTAACATATTATTTTTTTCAGAACAAGAGGCAGAAGAAATTTTGGGAAAAGTTGGTAACAGCCGGAAGCCGGATGGAAGCGGATGCCCGTGGGGCGGGGATGAAATGACCGGGTTAAGAAAATCTTAAGGATTTGTGTATGGAATATTAGAGAACAGTACGGCGGGATCTGATAAAATGGGTAGGGAGAAAAGGAGGCAGGGAGATGACGGACAAGATACTTGTGGTGGATGATGAGCGGGAGATCGCGGATCTGATCGAGGTTTATCTGCGGAATGAGGATTACAGGACCGTTAAATGCTATACGGGACGGGAGGCCCTTCAATGTGCGGAGAAGGAAGAGATGGATCTTGCGGTTCTGGATATCATGCTGCCGGATGTGAACGGGTTTACGATCTGTCAGAAGATCAGGGAGAAATATACCTATCCGATCATCATGCTGACGGCGAAGGATGAGGAGATCGATAAGATCACGGGCCTCTCCCTCGGAGCGGATGATTATATAACGAAGCCTTTCCGGCCGCTGGAGATGGTGGCAAGGGTGAAGGCGCAGCTCCGGCGGTATAAGAGATATAATTCTTCCCGGAGGACGGAGGAGGGGGATGTCCTTGTGCATGCGGGGCTGGTGCTGAATGCAAAGACACATGATTGCTTTTTAAATGAAAGGAAACTTGTGCTGACGCCTACGGAGTTTGAGATTTTGCGTATTCTTCTGGAGAGAAAGGGGGAGGTGGTCAGCACGGAGGACCTGTTTCATGAGATATGGAAAGATGAATATTACAGCAAGGCGGGCAACAGTATAACGGTGCATATCCGGCATTTAAGGGAGAAAATGAATGATACGGCGGAAAATCCGGGTTATATTAAAACAATTTGGGGTGTGGGTTACAAAATGGAGACATAAACGGAAAAACAGCAGGATGATGCGGAGCAGTTATTCGCAGCTTCGGCTGAAAATAATGTGCAGACTGGTTGAGACGGCGGTGGTGGCTGTTGCCGCGATATATTATATATATGAAATTATATGGTTCAGGAGAGGCGGGGACTGGACGATCGCCATTCTGCAGTCCGTCTGCAGGATAGATTATGATGCCGCCTATTCGATCTATCAGCATGTGTTCCGCAATCATGCGAAACTGATCTGGATGGCAGCGACCAGTTTTATATTTTTCTGGCTGCTGCGGGTTATGCTGAACGGGTTTACAAAATATTTTGCTGCGGTCAATCAGGGGGTGGAGGCGCTTCTGGAAGAAGAGGCGCAGATCCGTCTGCCTTCGGAACTGTATGCTACAGAGCAGAAACTAAACGCGGTAAAGCGGACATTGAAACAGCGGACACTGGAGGCGCGGCTTGCGGAGCAGCGGAAAAACGAACTGGTCATGTATCTTGCGCATGATATCCGCACGCCGCTGACTTCTGTGATCGGGTATCTGAATCTGCTGGAGGAGGAGGCAGAGCTGCCGGAAAGACAGAGAGCGGGTTATGTGCATATTTCTCTGGAGAAGGCTTACCGTCTGGAAAAGATGATCAATGAATTTTTTGAGATTACAAGATATAATCTGCAGCAGATCACGTTGCGAAAGGAGCGCATCGATCTTTATTATATGCTGGTGCAGCTGATCGATGAGATGTCGCCGCTTTTGTCGGAGAGGAATAACAGGGCAGAGCTTTGCGCGGAGGAAAATCTGACGGTATACGGGGATGCGGATAAGCTGGCACGGGTATTCCAGAATGTGTTGAGGAATGCTGCCGCATACAGTTTTCCGGGAACTGAGATCGGGATTACCGCGAAGGAAAATGGGGGGGCGGTTGAGATTGTTTTCCGGAATGAGGGGTATACGATCCCGCAGGAAAAATTACAGGATATTTTTGAGAAGTTTTACCGGCTGGATGAGGGCAGAAATTCCTGTACGGGAGGCTCCGGGCTGGGGCTTGCCATCGCAAAGGAGATTGTGACGCTGCACGGCGGGAGCATTACCGCAGAGAGCGCGGATAACAGGGTGGAATTTCAGATCCGGATTCCGGATGAAGATCCGGGCGGGGGTATGGCGGGATAGCGGTTCGGCCCGGCAGGGAATTAATAGCTGAAAAATAGCTGTCGCTTTCAGGCAATGAGCAGGACAACTGTTTTTTATATGTAAAACGCAGTATTGCAATAATCCATACCACACAAAATAGTAATTGAACGATATAAACTTTATAAAATATTAATGAAATCTTAGACGGTTATTAGCAGGATGCCAAGCCGCTGTTAAAGTATAAAAGACTCTTATCTGATAGAATGATCTTCAGACAGGAGTTTTTTTATTTTACAGGAAAAAGCCTTCTGACAAAAGTATGGGGGATATGAAGAAAAATAAAGAAAGAGAGAGATCGAAAATGAGACAGAATTCTGACAGAAAAAAATCTGAACTGCCGACAGACGGAAAACGGAAGAGAGCAGCCGTACTTTTCGGCGGCTGTTCGCCGGAATACGGCGTTTCGCTGCAGTCCGCGGCGGCGGTGCTTGCGTACATGGATAAGACGAAGTATGAGCCGGTGCCTGTCGGCATCACCCATACCGGAGACTGGTTTTATTATACAGGCGAGATCGGCCGGATCGCGGATGACAGTTGGTGCGGTTCGGGAGATTGTGTACCGGTGACGGTATCTTTAAATCGAAATGAGCAGTGTCTGTTATTGATGAGGGGAGATCATGCAGAGCGGCTTAAGATCGATGTGGCGCTGCCGGTCCTGCATGGCAAAAACGGGGAGGACGGTACGGTGCAGGGGCTGTTTGAACTGGCGGGTATCCCTGTGGCGGGCTGCGGCATACTTTCGTCCGCACTGTGTATGGACAAGGACAGGGCGCACAGGCTGGCAAAGGAAGCGGGTATCCGTGTGCCGGTATCTTTTGTCAGCAGGAGGAATGCGGACGGGAAAGCTGCTGCCGGCCGGGCAGGGCAGATCGGTTATCCGCTTTTTGTGAAACCCGTAAAAGCGGGATCTTCCTATGGCATTACCAAAGTGTCTGATGAAAGCGAATTGCAGGGGGCGATGGAACTTGCCCTGGCCTATGATGATGAGATCATGATCGAGGAATGTATTTCCGGATTTGAGGTGGGCTGTGCCGTGATGGGGACAGGAGATATGGTTTTAGGGGAAGTGGACGAGATCGAACTGGCGGAAGGATTTTTTGATTTCACGGAAAAGTATACCCTGAAAACGTCCGCGATCCATGTGCCGGCAAGGATCTCACCGGATCTCGCGCGCAGGGTGAAAGAGAGCGCGAAAAGGATATACAGAGCGCTGGACTGCCGCGGGTTTGCGAGGGTGGACATGTTTCTGACAAAGGAGGAGGAGATCGTTTTTAATGAAGTCAATACGATTCCCGGCTTTACGACCCACAGCCGCTTCCCGAATATGATGAAGGCCGCCGGGATTTCCTTTGAGGAGGTTGTCTCGGAGATTTTGGAAGAGGCGCTGAGCAGAGCATAAGAAGGATATTTGCGGAACTGGAATAAGAAGGATGAAAACAATGTTTTTAACTGCGAAGGAAGTATATAGCGGGAATTTGATCATAGTAAACGCGGCGCATCCCTATCATGAGGAAGCATCGAAGATCCGGCTGCGTCCGGTGCGGAGGGAAGCGCCGGATATTTTACTGGAGGAGCATGCACTGTTGCAGTTGTCCGGACTGATGGCGGAAATAAACGGCTGGGAGGGGATCGTGCCGGTCAGCGGCTGGCGGTCTTTTGAGGAACAGCAGAATATTTTTGAAACTTCCCTGCAGGAAGACGGGGAGGAGTTTACGAGGAAATTTGTGGCGCTGCCGGGATGCAGCGAGCATCAGACGGGGCTTGCCATTGATCTTGCCCTGAAAAAAGAGAAGGTTGATTTTATCTGTCCGGATTTTCCCTATGAGGGGGTCTGCCAGAGATTCCGGGAAAGGGCGGCTGCTTACGGGTTCATTGAACGCTATCAGGAGGAGAAGAAACGGCTGACAGGCATCGCGAAGGAACCCTGGCATTTCAGGTATGTGGGCCGGCCCCATGCGCAGATCATGAAGGAACAGGGGATGTGTCTGGAAGAATATGGTGCATTTTTAAAACAGTTTCCTTACGGGAAGCGGTATTATTGCTGGAGAGATGAACGAATGGGAGAAGCGCAAAGGGAAGAAGTGCAGGGGGGAGAACAGAAGGGGACGCGGAGCAAAACGCGGAAAGAAGTACGGATATCTTATCTGGCGGCAGAGGAGGATTTCTGTGCCGGAGAGACAGAAGATTATGAGCAGTGTGAAATATCGGGTGATAATCAGAGCGGATTTATTATTACAATAATTAAAAATATAAAGTAGATAAAATATTAAGAATTTTAAAATATACAGATCAGATGATTATTTTAATGTTCAAACTTACAGAAAAGCGAAGGAATGTGTTGCTTCGCACCGGATATTTCGGAAAGGGATCGAAATGACAAAGGAAAGACAATACGGCGGACTGGATTACTTTAAACTGGCGGCGGCGTTTTTGGTGGCGGCTATCCATACCTCTCCTCTGGCTTCGTTCAGTGCAGACATGGATTTTATATTTACAAGGGTGATAGCAAGGGTGGCGGTTCCCTTCTTTTTCATGGTGACAGGATATTTTCTGCTGCCGCAGTATGTATTCGGGCGCTCGATGGACCGGCGTCCGCTTCTGCGCTGCCTGAAAAAGCTTTTGTATTTATATCTGACGGGGATATTTCTTTATCTGCCGGTAAATCTGTATGCCGGACAGTTTCGGGATCCGGGGATACGGGATTTTTTCCGCATGGTACTGCTGGACGGGACTTTTTATCATCTCTGGTATCTGCCGGCGGCGGTTCTGGGTGTGTGGATCGTCTGGTTTACGGGAAGGAGGATGCCTTTTAAGGGATTGATGGGAATTTTGCTTGTGCTGTATCTGATCGGGCTGTTCGGGGACAGCTATTATGGGGCGGCGGAGCAGATCCCGGTTTTAAAAAAGAGTTACGGGGTGCTGTTTGCAGTTTCTTCTTATACAAGAAACGGGATTTTTTATGCGCCGGTTTTTCTGGCGATGGGAGCAGGAAATGGTAAAACGCAAAACAGAGGGAGCAGATATACCGTTATGAACCATGGCGGAATCGCTGTAAATATAACAGGGCTTATTCTGTCGGCGGGTATGATGACGGCAGAGGGGATATTGCTCCATCGGCTGGATCTGCAGAGACATGACAGTATGTATATCATGCTGCTTCCGGTGATGTTTTTCCTGTTCCGGCTTCTTTTATCAGTCAGATGCAGGCCGGTAAAAAGCCTTCGGGCAATTTCCACCTGGATCTATCTGATCCATCCGCTCTGCATTATTCTGGTGCGGGGCGGGGCAAAGGCGGCGGGCATGGAGAAATTATTTGTGGAAAATTCGCTGGTACATTATCTGGCGGTCTGCGCAGTGTCCTCGGCGGCGGCATGGATGATCGCGGCGGCAGGATATAAGTGCAGTTCACGGCACAGGCTGTCTGTTTTGGCGCGGGAAGAGGAAGGGCTTGAAAAAGGGCGTGCCTGGATCGAGCTGAGCCGGGAAAATCTTGCGCGGAATGTGGAAGCGCTGCAGGGACTTCTTGTGCCGGGACAGCAGTCTTTAGCGGGGCAATGTATGCCGGAACGGGATAGATCCGGACAGGCCGGGCGGAGCCTGTGTGCGCCGGGATACCCTGTAAGCCGGCGGCTTTTGGACGGGCAGCGGACATCCCCGCAGCTTATGCCTGCCATCAAGGCGGACGCCTACGGACACGGCGCCGTTCTGATGGCGAAAGAGCTGCAGGATATGGGAATCGAGGCTTTCTGTGTTGCCTGTGTGGAGGAGGGAATGGAACTCAGAAAAAACGGCATCACAGGAGATATCCTGATACTCGGCTATACTCATCCGAAAGCGTTTCCTTTGCTGAGAATATACAGGCTCATCCAGACGGTGGTGGATTATCGATACGGAAAAGTCCTGAATGGATACGGAAAGAAGATAAGAGTGCATGTCAAGATCGACACGGGAATGCACAGGCTGGGAGAGCGCGCGGAAAGAGCGAAGGAGATCGGCAGAATATTCCGGCTGAAAAATCTGCAGATCGAAGGTATCTACACTCATCTTAGTGCGGATGAGGCAAAAGATCCGGCGCAGCAGGCATTTACAAAAAGGCAGGGAGAAGTGTTTTATGAGGTGCTGAGGAAACTGGAAAAACAGGGAGTTTCGGGTTTGAAGGTTCATCTGCTGGCAAGTTACGGACTGCTCAATTACCCGGAACTGGGAGGGGATTATGCGAGAGTGGGCATTGCGCTCTACGGGCTGCCTGGTGACGGGGAAGCGGAGGGAAACTGTCCGGTAAAACTGTATCCGGTTCTGTCCCTGAAAGCGAGGATCGCGGCGGTAAAGGATCTGTATCAGGGGGAGAGTGCCGGGTACGGGCTGGATTACAGGGCGGAGGAAGACCGGAAGATCGCCGTACTTGCCATCGGGTATGCGGACGGCCTGCCCAGAAGCCTCTCCGGCGGCAGGGGAAGGGTGCTGATACACGGACAGAGCGCGCCTGTGGTGGGGCGGATCTGCATGGATCAGACAATCGTGGACATCACCGGAATTCCCGGGGTGAAAGCCGGGGAAACCGCCGTTGTGATCGGCAGATCCGGCGGGGAGGAGATCACGGCGTATGAGGTTGCAGAGGAGGCGGGAACGATCACCAATGAAGTGCTCAGCAGGTTGGGGAAGCGGCTCTCCGCTGGCTGGGAGAAAGAAGATATTGATGAGATCAAAAAATGACAGGCAATGAAACGGTATGCAGACGGGCGTGAGCTGATGATATGGCTTGCGTCCTTATTTTTTTCTTGCTTTTTTTGATTTACATGCTATAATCAATTTATCTGGGAAATCCGTTATATATGGAAATCCGTTATATGTGGAAATCTGTTATATCTGAAAATCTGTTTGATCTGAAGGATCGATATCTTTTATTCTGATGGATCACGTTGAGATCCGATTTATAATTCATCCGAACTTTCAAAGAACCGGAAAGGAATTTATGGTTTTATCATTTTATTTTGACAAAGGGGATTTTGCGCCTCGGCAGCAGGATGCGCTGGTGCTGGAGTATGCGGTGCGCGGAAAGCGTGAGGCGGCGCTTTTGGTGGTATGCGACGGGATAGGCGGCCTGTCTGAAGGGGAGTATGCCAGCGGTTATGTGACGATGCGGATACGGAACTGGTTTTACGAGGATTGCTTAAAGCATGTGAAGAGACGGCATGGCAGCAGGCGGATTGGACGGGACTGTCTGGGGATGCTCTATGACTGCAACAGATATCTGCTGCTTTACGGGGAGGAACACGGGATCAGGCTGGGAACGACGATGACGATGGCGGTTCTGCTGAGCAGACGGCTTTTCGGACTGCGAATTTTGCCGCGGCTGACACGGTATATACTTTTTCATGTGGGTGACAGCAGAGCCTATGTGATCGGGAAAAAGTGTAAAAGACTGACCCGGGATGACAGTTACGGAAATCATGTACTGCACAGATGCATCGGAAGTTTTCCGTGGCAGGATGTACAGAAAAAACGGGGGTATCTGCGCAGGGGAGAGAAGATTTTCCTGTGCAGCGACGGGTTCTGGAGAAAGCTGCAGCAGGAGGAGATTGCGAAAAGTTTCGGACGGGGGAAGGGTTTTGGAAGAGGGCGGAAGCTGACGGAGGATCAGGCGGAGAGGAGGCTCAGGAAGCTGGGAGAGGCGGGCAGGCAGCGGGGGGAGAAGGACAATCAGGCGGCGGTGGTCTGCTGTGTGGCTGAAAAGATATCCGGAAGATGAACTATATAGGAAATGGTATAAATGTTATTCCGACATCATAAATGTACACTGTTGACATTGTGTGCACTTTTTGCCATGATGGAGGTATCAGGGGAGACGATAGATATGTTGATGGAACAGGCTGCAACTGTAAGGAAAGAATGGAGTGCTGGTTGCGATAATGTTATAAATATGAAAGAAAAAATAAAACAGGATAATAATAAAACGACAAAAACGGAAAAATCCGTCTGTCAGGCGTGCATCTGGTTCGACAGATATGAGATCATGGAAATGCTGGGCGAGGGCGGCACAGGCAGGGTATATCTGGCGAGGGATATGCGGCTGGGGCGGCCTGTGGCGGTTAAAATATTGGAACAGGTGACGGAGCGGTTTCAGGAGGAGGTGGCGCTGCTTCAAAAGCAGAGCCTCTGGATGCTGCCTGCGGTTTTTGACGCCTGGATAGAGGAGGATCATACCGGTGTGATCGTGATGGAGTATGTGGAGGGACAGAACCTGAAGGAATATCTGGCGCTTCACCGGCAGATAGGCGAAAGACAGATCTATGACTGGGGGCTGCAGCTCGGGGAATTTTTAAAACAGCTTCACGGCAGGAATCCCAAAGTGCTGTATCGCGACCTGAAGCCCGAAAATATCATGGTCCAGCCGGATAAAACCTTGCGCCTGGTGGATGTGGGGGCGGCTGTCCGGCTCGGGGAGGAAAAGCTGTATCAGAGAAAACGGGTGGGTACCTTTGGCTATGCGGCGCCCGAGCAGTGGGAGGGAAAAGCCGTGGATGAGCGTGCGGATATTTACGGGCTGGGCGCTGTTTTATACGCCATGATGGCAGGGGAGGAAAAGCTGAAAAACAGGACAGGCATGGAAATTCCGGGGATGGAAAACAGCGGGATGCCGGAAGGGATGGTGCGGGCTGTGAGGCGGTGCCTGTGCCGGGATAAGGAAAAGCGCTATGCCACGGCGGAGGCTTTTGCGGCGGACTGGAAGCGGTACAAAAGCGTGGGAAAGGGAAAGGCTTTTGTGATGCGGGCGGAGAAAATACTGGCCTGTTTTTTCCTTTATGCGGCGGTATATATTGTATGGTACAGAGCAGAATCTCTGGCGCTGGCAGGGCGTTTTATCGCAGGATATCTCTGGCTGAAAGCGGGGGAGTGGATCTTTCACAAACAAAATGAAAGATGGGAACAGAAAAAATCCGTATGGTGCAGAGGGCTTGAATGTGATAAAGTATAAGGACAGAGAAGCAGAAAGGCGGACTAAAACATGGCATACAGAGATCATACAAGGAAAGTCAGTATCGGCGGGAGAGTGATCGGCGGGGGAAGTCCTGTCGCGATCCAGTCCATGACCAATACGCCGACGGAAGACATAGAAGCGACGACAGCGCAGATCAGCCGTCTGGAAAAAGCGGGCTGTGAGATCATCCGCTGTACGGTGCCGACTCTGGAGGCGGCGAAGGCGTTGAAGGAGATCAAAAAGCAGATCGGGATACCGCTGGTGGCGGATATCCATTTCGACTATAAAATGGCGATCGCGGCAATGGAAAACGGCGCCGACAAGATCCGCATCAATCCGGGCAACATCGGCGGCAGGGAGAAGGTGAAAGCTGTTGTAACAGCGGCAAAGGAGCGGAATATTCCGATCCGGGTAGGAGTGAACAGCGGTTCGCTGGAGAGGGAACTGGTGGAAAAATACGGGGGTGTTACAGCGGAAGGTATTGTGGAGAGTGCTCTGGATAGGATACATATGATCGAAGATATGGATTATGACAACCTTGTCATCAGTATCAAGTCCTCGGATGTGATGATGTGCGTCAGGGCACATGAACTGCTGGCGGATCAAACGCCCTATCCATTGCATGTGGGCATTACCGAATCCGGTACGGTAAACAGCGGCAATATCAAATCCGCCATCGGGCTGGCACTGATTCTGAATCAGGGGATCGGCGATACGATCCGGGTTTCCCTGACAGGAGATCCGGTGGAGGAGATCAGGTCCGCAAAGCTTATTTTACGGACGCTGAGGCTCAGAAAAGGCGGTATTGAAGTGGTATCCTGTCCCACCTGCGGACGCACGAAGATCGATCTGATCAGGCTGGCGGGGGAAGTGGAAAAAATGGTGGCGGATATTCCGTTGGATATCAAGGTGGCAGTCATGGGCTGTGTCGTCAACGGCCCCGGCGAAGCAAAAGAAGCGGATATCGGTATTGCGGGAGGGATCAAAGAAGGACTCCTGATCAAAAAAGGCGAGATCATCAGGAAGGTACCGGAGGCAGAACTTTTAGAGACACTGCGGCAGGAACTGCTTTCATGGGAAGGCTGAAAAAGAACTGCGGGATTTATGAGAAACGGAATCGTAGTGTACGGCATCATCATACATGAAAGGAAAGTAGATGTTTTTGTTTCTATAAACATCATATAAGAGGATAATGAAATTATTTGAAGAAGTATTCCCGACCCTTCGGTTAAAGGGGGAAATGAAAGCCCTTTTCGAGAGAGTGCAGGTAGAGCGGATCTCAGCGCCGAAAGACAGGAAATTCCTGCGGATCTATCTCGGCAGCGAACATCTGATAGAAAAAGACAAAATCTGGGCCCTGGAGAGGGAGATCAAAAACCAGTTGTTTCCTTATGCAAATACAACGATCAAGATATATGAAAGGTTCCATCTTTCTTCCCTGTATACGCCGGAAAAACTGATGGAAGCCTATCAGAAGAGCATGATGCAGGAACTGCGGGAACTTTCCCCGCTGGAGTACAGCCTGTTTAAGAATGCCGAAGTTTCCTATCCCGATGAAAAAAATATAAAGATGGTGCTCGAAGAATCTGTTCTTGCAAGAGAAAAAGAAAAGGAACTGGTAAGGATTCTGGAGAAGATCTTTCAGGAGCGCTGTGGTTTTGATGTGAAGATCGAGACCGCATACCGGGAGAAAAAGGAGAGAAAGCATAAGGCGGAACAGGAACAGAAGATCGAGAACAAGATAGCCGAGATCGTTTCCATGACAAGGGGAAATGGGGATGCAGAGAGTGCTTTCGGTGAGGAAGGAAGAACCCCGGCTTTAGAAGAGACGGGAGGCACCACTTCCTCGAGAGAGCCGGCGGGCGGTATGCCGGGTGAGAGAGGCGGCAGAAACCGTATGCCGGGCGGCGCAGGCAAAAAATTTGATAAGGACGCCCCTCGCCCGCTGAAACGATCCGAAAATCCGGATGTTATCTTCGGCAGGGATTTTGACGGAGAGGATATCCCGATAGAGAATATTACCGACGAGATCGGGGAAGTGATCATCCGGGGAAAAGTGCTTAACTATGATGAGCGGGAGATAACGAAGATAGAAAAGACGATCCTGATCTTTACGATCACGGATCTGACAGATACCATCGGCGTGAAGATCTTTGTGAAGACGGAGCAGGTGGGAGAGATAAAAGGCGCTCTGCAGAAAGGGAATTTCCTGAAGATCAGGGGCGTTGCCATGATGGATAAGTTTGACCACGAACTGGGCATATCGTCCGTTTCGGGCATCCGGAAGATTCCTGATTTTACGGTACGGCGGATGGACAACAGTATGAGGAAGCGTGTTGAACTGCACTGTCATACGAAGATGAGCGAGATGGACGGGGTTTCCGAGGTGAAGGATATCGTAAAGCGGGCGTATCAGTGGGGTATGCCGGCGGTTGCGATCACGGATCACGGTGTGCTGCAGTCTTTTCCGGATGCCAACCATGTATGGGAGGACCTGTGGCGGGCGGAAAAGGAAAAAAGAAAGGCGGCGGGAGAGGCGGAGCCGGATAAATTTGACTTTTTCAAGGTGATCTACGGCGTGGAAGGTTATCTGGTGGATGACTTAAATCCGCTTGTCACTGGCGATAAAGGGCAGTTTTTGTCAGATGAGACAGTGGTGTTTGATATAGAGACAACAGGATTTTCCCCGGTAAATGACCGCATTATAGAGATCGGGGCGGTAAAGGTACGGGAAGGAAAGATCACAGAGCGGTTTTCGGCTTTTGTCAATCCGGGGAAGCCGATCCCTTTCAGGATCGAGCAACTTACCGGTATCAATGACGCTATGGTGCTTGATGCGCCGGGGATTGAAGAAGTTCTGCCCCGGTTTCTGGATTTTTGCGGGGATGCTGTTCTGGCTGCCCATAATGCCGGTTTTGATATGAGTTTTATAAAAGAAAATGTCAGAAGGGCAGGGATTTTGAAGGAGTTTACCTATTTGGATACCATGGGGATCGCAAGGCTCCTTCTGCCGGGACAGGCGAAGCACACGCTGGATGCGGTAGCAAAAACGCTGCATATTTCTCTGGAGAATCATCACCGCGCGGTAGATGATGCGGAATGTACCGCGGAAATGTATCAGGCTTTTTTAAAGATGCTTGCAGAGCGCGGTATAAAAAGCCTTGCACAGCTCGAAGAGGCGGGATGCTCCAATCCGGAGATCATAAAAAAGATGACCACCTACCATGTGATCATTCTGGCAAAAAACAATGTTGGCAGGACAAACCTGTATACGCTGGTCAGCAAATCCCATCTGGATTATTTCAGCAGACGGCCCAGAATTCCGAAGAGCGAACTGATCAAATACAGGGAGGGGCTGATCATCGGAAGCGCCTGTGAGGCGGGGGAGTTGTATAAGGCGCTGCTGGATGGCAGGGAAGAGGCGGAACTGGCGCGGATCGTGAATTTTTATGACTATCTGGAAATACAGCCTCTGTCCAACAATGAGTTTATGATAGAATCCGAACGGATAGAAAATGTGCATTCTTTTGAAGATATCAAGGATCTGAACAGGAAGGTGGTGGAACTCGGGGAGACATTTGGAAAACCGGTGGTTGCCACCTGCGACGTACATTTTCTGGATCCGGAGGATGAGATATACCGCCGCATTATCATGGCGGCAAGAAAATACGAGAATGCGGACAATCAGGCGCCGCTCTATCTGCGCACCACGGAAGAGATGCTGGAGGAATTTCAGTATCTGGGGAGCGATAAGGCGGAGGAGATCGTTATCACAAATACCAACCTGATCGCGGATATGGTAGATACCATGTCCCCGGTGCGCCCGGATAAATGTCCCCCGATCATCCCTGATTCGGACAAAACGCTGACAAGGATCTGCTACGATAAAGCCAATGAACTGTATGGTAAGATATTGCCTGAAGTAGTGGAGGCCAGAATGAAAAAGGAACTGGGTTCCATTATCAATAACGGGTTTGCAGTGATGTATATCATTGCCCAGAAGCTGGTATGGAAATCGGTGGAGGACGGGTATCTGGTGGGTTCCCGCGGCTCCGTAGGTTCTTCCTTTGTGGCGTTTTTAGCGGGAATTACGGAAGTGAATTCCCTGAGCCCCCACTACAGGTGTCCCCATTGTTTTTATTATGATTTTGATTCCGAAGAGGTGAAAGCCTTTGTGGGAGGCGCCGGCTGTGACATGCCGGATAAAAAGTGTCCGAAGTGCGGTGAGATGCTGGTGAAGGACGGGTTTGACATTCCTTTTGAGACATTCCTCGGCTTTATGGGGGACAAAGAGCCGGATATCGACCTGAATTTCTCCGGGGAATATCAGAGTAAGGCACATAAATATACGGAGGTGATCTTCGGCCACGGGCAGACTTACCGGGCGGGCACGATCGGGACGATGGCGGATAAGACCGCTTTCGGCTATGTAAAGAACTATTATGACGAGCATGAGATCCATAAGCGGAACTGTGAGATCGACAGAATCGTGCAGGGCTGTACCGGCATCAGAAGAAGCACGGGACAGCACCCGGGCGGTATCGTGGTGCTGCCGGTGGGGGAGGATATCAATTCCTTTACGCCGGTGCAGCATCCGGCAAACGATATGACAACGGATATCGTCACCACCCATTTTGATTACCATTCCATTGACCACAATCTGTTAAAGCTGGATATACTGGGGCATGATGATCCGACCATGATCCGTATGCTGCAGGATCTGACGGGGCTTGACCCGACAACGATCCCGCTGGATGATAAGGCGGTGATGAGCCTGTTTACGTCTCCGGAAGCGCTGGGGCTGACCCCGGAGGATATCGGCGGCTGTCCTGTGGGCTCATTGGGCATCCCGGAGTTCGGGACGGAGTTTGTCATTCAGATGCTGTTAGATACCAAACCACAGCATTTTTCGGATCTGATCCGGATCTCCGGACTGGGACACGGGACGGATGTATGGCTGGGAAATGCCCAGACGCTGATCGAGGAGGGAAAGGCAACGATCTCTACGGCGATCTGCTGTCGTGATGATATTATGATCTACCTGATCCATATGGGGCTTGATCCGGCGCTTTCCTTCAAGATCATGGAGAGCGTGCGGAAGGGAAAAGGGCTGAAGCCGGAGTGGGAAGAGGCAATGGCGGCAAATAACGTGCCGGACTGGTATATCTGGTCCTGTAAAAAGATCAAATACATGTTCCCGAAGGCGCATGCGGCAGCCTATGTTATGATGGCATGGCGTATCGCCTACTGTAAAGTGTATCATCCGCTGGCTTATTACGCAGCGTTTTTCAGCATCCGGGCGTCCGCTTTTTCCTATGAGATCATGTGTCAGGGAAAGGCGCATCTGGAAAGTGTACTGAATGAGTATAAAAAAAGAGGGAAAGACCAGCTTTCCAAGAAGGAACAGGATTCCATGCGGGATATGAAGATCGTGCAGGAAATGTATGCGAGAGGATTTGAATTTTTGCCCATTGATCTGTATAAATCCGATGCAAGGCTGTTTCAGATCGTGGACGGGAAACTGCTGCCGTCTTTCAACAGTATCGACGGGCTGGGAGAAAAGGCGGCTTACGCGATCTGTGAAGCGGCGAAACAGGGAACGTTTTTATCGAAGGATGATTTCAGGGAGAGGGCAAAGGTCGGCAAGACAATGGTAGACCAGTTATCGGAACTGGGAATACTGGGCGATCTTCCGGAGAGCAACCAGATCAGTCTGTTTGATTTTGTGAAGGTGGGGTAGAAGATGCCTTTGCTTCCTGTCAATTTTCAACTTGGGACGTTATATTTATTGCAAAGTCCGTGAGAACATGCAGATCAAATCGGCAGGGAGCCTGCCCGTCGCTGCAGGCGGCTTGGAATGGGTAGATTCCGCAGCAGGGAAGCCGGAGAATGAATTGCTGCAGAAAATTTAAAAAAATTGTAAAAAACACTTGCAATCTTTCCGGAAATGTAATAGAATAATCAAGTGCAGTGCAGATGCACAAGAGAAAGATTGCAAAATGGCTGATTGGTCAAGCGGTCAAGACGCCGCCCTCTCACGGCGGAAACAGGGGTTCGATTCCCCTATCAGCTGCGACTGTTTTTAACAGCCCAACCCGAGAAGTTCTGAAAACCCGGTAAGATCAAGGGGTTCAGAACTTTTTTATTGTCTCTTAAAATGAGATATAAGAAGAGACTGAACAAAATGTAATCAAAAATGTAATCAGACATATGTTCGATTAAAAGAGAAAGGGGAAAGTTCATAAAACCAGCCTAAACGGGATTTTTTTCATAATATATATGTTAAGAGTACAGGGAAAGACAGGCTGTAGAATGATGGGATATGAAATCGTCTATTTTCCTGTTTAAAACCTGCTTGGCGTCTGAGCTGTCACCAAGCACTTAATGAGGTGTTTCACGAACTTGGTGTGACGGACTGATACGGCAGTGATCCTGTCCCCCCTCTTTCGTAAGACTAGAGGACATCTATCAGAAAACCGCATCCTGTTTTCTTTTCAATTATACAATCCCATTATGGCATGTCCGGAATCCTGCCCCGCAAAGATCGGGAGGATAACAGGACATGGATGAAATATTGAGCGGCATAAAAAATTGAAGTCTTCTGGTGATTTTGATAAAATAGACATGTTTCAACCGGACTGTTTTATGGATGAATTAAAAATAGTGAAGATATTATGCGGATATAATCCATGCTAAAGTGGCTTAAAACTGCATAAATACCGGAAAACCGGTATGTTATATATAAAAACTTTTGATTTGAAGATAGGGGACAGATAATATATGAATATGCTTCCGGTTATGATCGTAGATGACGAAAAATTGGCGAGAGAAGATTTACAGACGTTTATTGACTGGGAATCTCTGGGCTTTTATATTGTGGCGACAGCGGTAAACGGCAGACAGGCTCTGAAAATGTATAAGCAGCATCATCCGAAGATTATCTTTACGGATATCAAGATGCCTGTGATGGACGGGATAGAATTCAGTAAAGAACTGCGAAAAACGGATGAGGAGACGATTATCATATTGTTGACCGCATATGAGGAGTTTTCATATGCAAAAGCGGCTATCCAGCTTGGGATCACGGATTACGTGGTAAAAAATGAGATTACACAGCAGTCTATGGAAGTATTGCTGAAAAAATTGCGGCAGAGGATAGAGATAGTACAAAAGAGCAGTAATATTTTAAATGATAAACTGATCGAAAATTTTTTCCAGTCCGAAAATGAAAACAAAGAAATGCTGGGGAGTGAAATGCTGGAAAAAAGATTTTGTTATCTTATGATAGAACAGAATCTTCCCTTAAATATCAGCGGAGAAACATCGTGGACAGATCTTCTTATCAAAAAGCAGGAGATATCGGAGGCACTCAGAGGGCTGGAATATACCCTGATGAAGATGAAAGCCGTGAGTAATATGCGGGAAACCACTACCACAGTTATTCTGGATACGGATTTTGTCTCTCTGAATGACAGCTATCAGATCTTATATCAGAATGCCGTAAAGGTAAGGGAATTCCTTGCCGGACGGTTTGAGAAGGATTTTACGGTATTTTATACGATGGAACCCATGACGCTGCCTGATTGGAAAAAGCTTTGTAAAAATAATGAGGAAATATTCAGGCAGAGATATTTTAAACCGGAGGAAGCTTTGGTCAGGATAACAGGAAGTACAGAAAAGAAGGAGGTGAGAGAAGATTGTAATAAAGATTTATTACAGCGGCTGATCAGCGGGCAGGAGGAAGAGACGGAAGCGTGCATCAGAAAGATATATGATGATATTTGTGATGCCGGAGATTATCAGGAACTCTATCGTGTGTCCCGAAAACTATATGCCGGTTTGCGGGAAGAGTACCAAAAGCAGGCGCCGGCTGCGGAGATACCGGATTTTTCTCTCCGAAAAAACGGACAGGAATGGACGGATGCCGGCCGGATCAGGGAATGGATGATCAGACAGTTTCAAAGATTAAGGCTGGAACATGCTAAAGGAGAAGAGAAAAAGAATTCAAAGATCATTGCTTCAGTGAAAGCTTATATCCGCCGGAATTATGCAGATCCGGAATTATCTCTCGATGAGATCGCGGAGTATGTACACTTGAATACAAGTTATCTGTGTACGGCGTTTAAGCAGGAGACCGGAAATACCATAAAGAACTTTATCACGGATATCAGGATAGAGGCAGCAAAAAAACAGCTTGATGCAGGAAACGGAAAAATATATGAAATAGGAACTTCGGTGGGATATCAGTCCAGCCAGTATTTCAGCCAGGTATTTTATAAAAAGGTCGGTGTATCGCCAAATGATTACCGCAGATACGGAGGGTGATATGCGTGGAAGATCTATTATGGAGCAGATACGCAGCCGGATTCTGCGTATCGGTATTTTTACATTTGTTATAGCGATCCTGCTTTCTTTTCTTGTACTGTTTCCAATGCTGCAGGAACGTGCTATCATCAATGCGGAAAATGCCAATGAGGAAATCATCTGGCAGCTTAATACGGAACTGTCCTTTATGGAAAAATATACGGACATGCTTGCTTTGTCGGTTGCTCAGAATGAAGTGATCCAGAATTACTTTAAGGATCCTACGACGCAGAATAGAAACAGGGCTTCTCTGGCGTTGAATAATCTGGTTGGCAATAACGGCATTATCCGTAATGTCTCTATTGAATCTAATGATCTTCTGGTGCTGGATTCACTGAACAGGATCACGGATGAAGATTCTGCACTGCTGGAATCAAACTGGTATGAGAAGCAGCGCAGTAAGACATTTAACAGCGGCTGGTCTCCGGTTTATGTCACTACGGTGAAAAATGTGAAATATTATGTATTTGCCTATACCAAGAACTTTTATATGAACAATGAGTGGTATACTTTTGTGACTTTTGCATCGTTAAATGATGCGATGTATGATATAAGAGAGATCGGAAAGAACAGCACGGATTATTTTATTTTATGTGATGCGACGGGAGATACGTTTTATGCCTACGGAGATGAAAAGTTGCAGGAGGAGGCGGAAGAACTGAAAGGGGAGGAAAAGGCTACATCCAGAGTATCCCTGAATAACGGGATCGGCTTTGTAAATCATTCCATAGAAAACAGATGGGGTATCGTATCGATCGTATCCCATACAACGATCATGTCATCTCTTGCACCCTATATTTTGGAACTGCTTTTTATCCTGACTGCTTTTCTGATCCTGATCCTTGTATCCACTTCACAGACGGTCAAAAGGGCGGTACAGCCTATTATCGGCCTTTCACAGACGATGGAGTCTGCCGTGCAGGGAAATCTGGACTGTAAGGTAACGGTGGACCGTGACGATGAGATCGGGCAGTTAGAGAATTCCTTTAATAAGATGCTGGAAGATTTAAGGGAAGACAGAAAGCTGATACTGGAAAAAGAAAAGAAGGAACAGCATGCAAGATTCGGGCTTCTGGTCAGCCAGATCGATCCGCATTTTATATGTAATACCATTAACAGCATCAATTATCTGGCAAGAAAGAAAAGATGTGAGGATATCATCGTGGTCAACAGTTCTCTGATCACGATCATCCGGGACCGCCTGAGGGTAAATGATATACAGATTACCGACACGATCGCGCATGAAAAAAGTATACTGGAGACTTATATCAGGATTCAGAAGTATATGTATGACGGCGACCTCGAAATGATCTGGAATGTGGAAGATGAGGTAATGGAAGAACAGATCCCGAAAAATATGCTTCAGCCGTTGGTGGAAAATGCTATTTTTCATGGACTGATCGATGAAGAGATCGGAGAGATTACCGGGGAGATCGTGATAACCGCAGAGAGGATAAAGGACGGTATCAGGGTGGAGGTAAGGGATAACGGGCGCGGGATCAGTCCGCAGCGTCTCAGGGAAATCGTTGGAAGAGCCTATATAGAAGAGGAGAGAGGCAGGCAGATCGGGCTTTCCAATGTACAGAGCCGCCTGTATTATCTGTATGGGGAGAGAGAATGTCTCCATATAGAGAGCGCAGAGGGAAAAGGGACAGCTATTACGATCATTTTCCCTAAATGAATTTGGTAAAAATATACAAACGGGCTATCTTTTTTTAAGAGATGGCCCATCTGTTTTTCTAAAGAAATCTAACAAAATCAAAAGTTTCTTATGTTTACGATAAAATTCCACTTTATTATAATAAATTCATCAAATATTTTATGAAATTTGCAGTTGCGGGGTAGTGTTATGCCGAATATGGAAAATTGTCTTTTTAAAGCGGAAAGGATATGCAAATCCTTCGGGGCGGTGCATGCGCTGGTGGATTTTGATATCACGGTAGGAGCAGGTGAGATACGCGGTCTGGTAGGTGAAAACGGTTCGGGAAAGTCCACATTTTCATCTATTGCTGCCGGAATACAGAAATATGACAGAGGTGTCATGTATTTGAACGGAGAGGAGTATAAACCTGCGGGAACGGTGGATGCTGTAGATCACGGCGTCAGTATGGTGGTACAGGAACAGGGAACGATCACAGGAATATCGGTAGCGGCAAATATATTTTTCGGAAAGGAATCCGGATTTGTAAAACATGGCGTTTTAAATACCAGAGCCATGAACCGGGCAGCGAAAGAGGCGCTGGCTGGGATCGGCGCGGGAACGATAGTACCGGAACAGATGACGGAAAAGCTTTCCTTTGAAGACAGGAAACTGGTGGAACTTGCAAGAGCGCTCTACACAAAACCGAGGCTCTGGATCATTGATGAGACGACCACGGCGCTCAGCCTTTCCGGGCGGGATCTGCTCTATGAACTGATGAAAAAAGTAAAAGACAGCGGCAGTTCTATTTTATTTATTTCACATGATATTGATGAGATCATGCAGATATGCGATTCTTTAACGATCCTTCGGGACGGGGTGCTTACGGCGAACCTGAAAAAAGAAGAATTTGATGCGGACCGGATTCGCCAGCTGATGATCGGACGTGAACTTTCAGGGCATTATTACAGGGAGGACATCGATGAGAATATCAGTAAAGAGGTTGTTCTGGAGATGGAAAATGTGACGGCTGCCGGATTAAGGAATGCGACGGTGAAGCTGCATCGCGGGGAAGTGCTGGGAGTCGGCGGATTGAGCGATTGCGGCATGCATGAGCTGGGAAAGGTTTTATACGGATTGATTCCGCCGCAGCAGGGCAGGGTGCTGAAGGATGGCAGAGAGATAGTGAAAAACGCTTTCTGGGCCGTGCGGAACGGTATTGCCTATGTATCCAAAAACAGGGATCAGGAGTCCATGATGCCGGTCTGCAGTATCAGAGACAATATCTGTCTTCCGTCACTGCGTGATTTGGCAAGGTTCGGCCCTGTCTCTGTGAAAAAACAAAAAAAGCTGGCGGAGACATGGGCAGCCAATATGGAAGTAAAAGCGGCTTCGATTTCGGTGTACTGCAATACATTAAGCGGCGGGAACAAGCAGAAGGTCGTACTTGCGAAATGGCTGGCTAAAGGGGCGGATATTCTGATTCTGGATTGTCCTACGAGAGGAATCGATGTGGGAACAAAAGCAGCCATCTATCAACTGATCGAAAATTTGAAAAAGAAAGGAAAATCAGTTGTTTTGATCTCGGAAGAACTGCAGGAACTGATAGGTATGTCGGATCGTATCATTCTGCTCAAGGACGGAGAAATTTCCGGTGAATTTGAACGCAGTGAAGGCTTGAGTGAAGCAAAATTAATACAAAAAATGATTTAAGGGGTAAGGAATATGGCAAAAGAGAGTGCGGTAACTACCGGAAAAAAGAAGGTGAATATCAGAGAGATACTTTTCAATTATTTTTCCTTTATAGGTCTGATCCTGGTACTGGTGCTGTTTGAGATACTGACCAAAGGGCTGCTGCTCGGGAAAAGGAATCTGATCAATATCTTTAACAATTTTTTCAGTATCGGTCTGTGTGCTATGGCTTATGCTTTTATTATGGCACTTGGGGAGCTGGATCTTTCGGTAGGTGCGATTGTGGGATTTTCCGCGGCGATGGGAGCTTTTGCATCCAATATCAATGTAGGGCTTATTTTGCCGGCGGCGGTGCTTACAGGGCTGGCTATAGGATCCGTCAGCGGATTTGCGGTCGCGAAATTAAATGTGGAGTCTTTTATCGGGACGCTGGCAATGTCTTTTGTTGTGCGCGGTATGACGACATGGCTTTTAAACGGCTCGACCGGCATACCGATCGCCATGCGGGCATTCGATAAAAACCTTGTGAAGATATTGACTTTTCTTGTTGTATTAATTGTGTTTTATTTTCTGTATGAACATTGTGCTTATGGCAAACACTGTAGGGCGGTGGGGGCTTCGGCAGAAGCAGCAAGACAGTCAGGGATCAGGGTGGAAAGAGTCAGGTTTCTGGGATTTGCGCTGTGCGGCATGATCTGCGGGCTGATCGGTTTTTTTACGCTGGTCAGGGCGTGTACGGCTTCTTCCAAAACAGGAGACGCTTTTGAATTCGATGTACTGCTGGCGGTTCTTTTTGGAGGAATGCCCCTTTCGGGAGGCTGGGTAGTCAGATTCCGCAGCGCGGTAGTGGGCAGTATTGCAATGGCAATTTTAAAAAGCGGCATGTCGCTGATCGGTATCGACGGTCTGGTACAGCAGATCGTGCAGGGGGGCATTCTGATCATTGCGGTTGCCCTGTCTTTTGACAGGAAAAACGCGGGTGTTATAAAATAGGTGATTTACAGGGAATCCTGTAAACATATAAAAAGAAAAAGGAGGATATATCATGAAAAAAAGGCTATTGGCTGTGGTTCTTTCTCTTACGATGACAGCGGGGCTTCTGATGGGCTGTGGTTCTGCCGCAGAGGAGAATGCAGCGCCCGAGACGGAGGAGGCACGGGAAACAGGAACGGAAACAGAGGCGGCGCAGGCAGCGCAGGAAGTGGCGGAAAATGTACAGGGTACAGGGGACCCGGAACCGTTCAAGATCGGCTTCCCGTGGGATACTTCTTCAACAGACCCGACCTGGATCTCTATCTATGACAGCGTGAAAGTTGCCGTAGAAGCAGCAGGAGGTGAACTGGTCAATGTACAGACAGATCTTTCCGCAGATGATCTGATCAATAATGTGTCAGAACTTATCAGCAGGGACTGCGATGGTATTTTGTTTATGCCCGCGTCTGATTCCATGCTTCCGACAGTGGATGCAATGTGTGCGGAGGCAGGCGTATACTGGGGAACCATGTTCCGGACGATCAGTGATGAAGAGATCCGTGAGCAGGTGTATGCCTCCGAGTGGTTTGCAGGCGGATGCAACGAAAACGACGAGGAATGTGCGGCGAATGTTGTAAAGACCATGGCTTCCATGGGAGTTGAAAATCTTTGCTGCATCAATATCGCCAAAGGTGATACTTCTTCGGATTTAAGGGATATGGGCGCGGCAAAGGGTGCGGAAGAAGCCGGTGTTAAGATACTGAATACGACCTATGACATTGCGGTTACCACAGACATGACAAAGACGATCGAAAGTTATATCGCGGCATACCCTGAAATGGACGGTATCCTGCTGCTTGGCACATACTGTGATGCCGCACTGCCTACGATCGAGAAGGCGCTGTCTGACCACAATAAAGCAGGAGAGGTTATTGTAGGCCGCATCGATTTTGATTCCACAATGGGCGAATATCTGGAAGCAGGTTCCTTCCATGTTTCCTATGGCGGACAGCAGCAGATCGACCCGCTGATAAGTTCTGTTATTCTGGTAAACAAAGTAATCGGTACACCGCTCGAGGAAGAAGGTCCTTGTATCATCATCACACCTTATCTTGAGTTGACAACAGCGGAAGAATCCACACAGTTTAATGAGTTTTTCCTGGGAGATACGACCGTTTATACAAAGGAGGAGATCAAAGAATCCATGATCAGATTCTATGATCCGAATGTAACAAAAGAATCCGTTGAAAAACTGCTGGAAGGTTTTTCTATTGCCGATGTAGTGGAACGACACGGTTAAATTTACGGGGGATAAAATATCTCCGGTATCGGCGGGAATCTCCGTAGGGGATACCCGCTGGTAAACCCGAATTTCTATAAAAATATAAGGATAGCTTTGCCATGAAAAATTTAGGTGCCAAAACGATAAAAACGATCATGCTTCCGGTCATTGTATATTGCGTATTTCTCTGTATCTGTTTTGAACGATTCAGTAACTGGAACTGTGTCTATACTATTTTTTTACAGACGATTATTCCAACGATAACTGCTTATGCGGTTGCGTATGGAAATATATGCGGGATTTTTGATTTTACGATCGGTGCCCGTGTGATCATCAGCGGTGTTGTGGGAGGACTCCTTGCGGCAGATTATGGGATGCCCGGGATGATTCTCGGCGCGCTGGCTGCCAGCCTTGTGACGGCTTCAATTACAGGCTTTTTCAATCGGGTTCTCAGGATTCCGTCGCTGGTACTGACTATGGGGCTTACGATGATATATGAGGTAATAGGAAAGCAGTTCGCAGGCCGGTTTGGTTTTGTACAGATCGATACGGAATATACGGTGCTGGGTTCTTCACCTTATATCATTATCCTGTTTTTTGTTTCGGCAGCATTGTTTTATTTTATCTGTAACAATACACAGTTCAGTTTCCATATGCGGGCAGTGGGAAGCAACGAAACGGTTGCAAAAAATAACGGAATAAAAGCAGATCTGGTGAAATTCAAATCTTTTATATATGGAAGTGTTTTTATAGCGCTTGCTTCAGTTTTAACGCTCAGCCAGTCCGGTTCTGTCGGAGCACAGACGGGACTTGGCAGTGTGACTATCGTATTTAAGCCTTTGATCAGTATCCTGCTGGCTTTGGTATTACAGAACATATGTGATCTGACGATCGGTATTTTTATCAGTCAGTTCAGTTTAAATATTATTTTTATCGGGCTGATCGCGGCGGGGATGCCGGATACTTTCCAAAATGTGGTTCTGGGTATTTTTTTGCTGATCGTCATGATCTTTTTCCGTAATACGGAACGGATCAACGCATGGAAAACGAAAAGAGCCGCCCTGCAGGAACAGGAGCAGTAAAGGAGGAGGGGAAAGATGAGATTTCCGATATTGTCTGAAGAAGAACGTAAAAAACGCCTTGCGCCGCCAAAAGGAAAGGTGCATGTGGTGATCGATACAGATACTTATAACGAGGTGGATGACCAGTTTGCTCTGGCGTATGCTTTGATGTCTCCTATGCAGCTGGAAGTAGAGGCGGTTTATGCCGCGCCTTTTTCTTCCGGTTTCTTTACAAAGCTGTTGAATGCAGAGGTGGATATTCCGATGACGGACAACCTGCAGGAAGGTCTGGAACTCAGCTATAAGGAGATCATAAATCTGTTTGGGCTTCTGGAACTTGATACGGCGGGAAAGGTATTGAAAGGTTCTGCGCGGTATATGACAGAGCCCGGGGAATACATAGACAGCGACGCGGCAAGGGATCTGGTGGAAAGGGCCCGCGCCTGTGAGGATATTTTATATGTAGTGGCGATCGGGGAGATCACCAATGTGGCATCCGCTGTTTTGATGGACCCGGAGATCATAAAAAAGATTGTGATCGTGTGGCTGGCAGGTCAACCGCTGCATTGGCCCACAGCAATCGAATTTAATTTGGGGCAGGACGTGTTGGCATCACAGGTGATACTGGACAGCGGTGTTCCGCTGGTGACAGTGCCATGTATGAGTGTGGCATCGAATCTGACGGTGACTGCACCAGAACTGGATGCGTACTTGAAAGGAAAGAGTAAGGTCGGGACATATCTGGCAGATATTGTGATCAGCCAGCTGACACAGGAAATGGGACTAAACTGGCTTGATCTGTTTCATCAGACTTATTGCAGAGGGCTGGATGATTACGGAAAGGAGGGAGCGCCTTCTACAACGACAATGCTTTCTCCGTCCAGGATCATCTGGGATATATCCACGATAGCTTATATGTGCAATCCGGCCTGGTGTCCCTCCACACTGGTTTCGACGCCGTTTCTGACACAGGACTATAAATGGCGTATTAATGAGAACCGTCATAAAATGCGGATATGCAATTACATTTACCGTGATGCGGTATTCGGGGATCTGTTTTATAAACTGGCGAAAGCGCCGGGATAAAGAAAGGGGAAGGAATTGCCTTATGCGTGAAAAACGGAAGGTCGTTGTAATAGGAGATATTTTTGCGGACATGACAACACACCTTATGTCCTTTACCAATCAGGGGGAGAGAACTTTCGGAACGCCGCTTTCAAGAAACGGAGGCGGTACGGGAGGGAATATTGCGTCCGGACTGGGGAGGCTCGGGGCGGATGTATCCATAATCTGCCGTCTTGGTGATGATGAAGTAGGCCGATATCTGAAAGAGGATATTAAAAATTATTATGTGGACGATTCCGGGATTTCGATCATACCGGGAGAGTCAAGCGCTATTGTTATCGTAGGAGTCATACCCGGCGGGGAGAGAACGATATGGGTACTTGGAAATGATTCTGCCTATGAGAAATTGTCGGAAAAAGAAATGGAGTATCTGGAGAAGACAGACCCGGATATCATCTTCGTGACAGGTGTGATGTTAAGTGTTCATCCGGCGGCGGAAACTATCAGGAAAGTGCTTCCGGCATGGAAGGGGAGATCCAGAATTTATTTTGATCCAAACCTCTGTGTTCCGGTCAGTTCCATTACAGAAGAACTGAGGGAGAGCATGCAGGAGATAAGCGGGCTCAGCGATGTGGTTCTGACCGGAAAGATTGAAATGGAGGCGTTGGGCTTAAAACCGCGGTCCGGCCAGACTTTTATCGTGAAGGACGGTGAAAGGGGTTCCGGTCTGATCAATGAAAAAGAAGAACTTTTATATAGGGTACCGGCAATGCCGCAAAAGGCAATAGATGCTACCGGAGCGGGAGATACTTATGCGGCTGCGTTTGTCTATGCGGAAATGGAAGGAAAATCCGTGGAGGAAGCCATGAGATTTTCGACGGCTGCGGCGGGAATATCCGTAACGATTCCCGGTGCGCGGTGTATGCCGGAAAGACAGCAGATAGAAGAGAGTTTGAGAGGATGGGATGTAAAATGAACATAAACTGGGATGAATACTATTTTCCGAATGAAATGATGGAACAGGCAGATGCCATAGAAAGCTGCATGGCTGCTTTGAAGGATACGCTGAAGGAGATCGCGGGCCGGGCGGGACATGTAAAAGAAGTACATATCGTCGGTTCCGGGGATTGCTACTTTATCGGATTTGCAGCAGCCCATGCCTTTCAGAAATATGCGGGCATTCGGGCGGCAGGGTATGAAGCCTATGATTATTATCTGCTGAAACCGGAAGTGGATAAGGATACGCTTGTGGTACTGTTCAGCTCTTCCGGGAAGTCTTTATATGTATTGAAATCTCTGGAATATGTCCGTTCAAAAAACGGTATTGCAATAGGAGTGACAAACCATGCGGACAGTACATTGGGAACGGACTGCAGTATTCCGCTGGTGACGGTGGCAACCGGTGTCTCGAAATCCTTTCCGACCAAAACAAGCACAAGCGGGCTTGCTTTGATGTTTGCGCTTGCGGCAGAACTGGGAAGGGCCAATAAGGCTTTGAAGGAGAAGGAAGCGGACGGGTTCCTTGAGGAGATCGCGAAAAAAACGCCGGCTGTGATCCGTGAAATTTACCGGGAGGATTACCCGAAACTGAAAGATAATATACAGAAATTTCTGGAAGCCCGGTGTTATGCCTTTGTGGGGAGCGGTCCTTCCAGAAGCGCGGGTATGATAGGAGCGGCGAAGATCATTGAAACAAACCGTTGTCATATTATGACGACAAATGCAGAAGAATATATGCATATGAACGGGTTTGCCATAAAAAGTGCAGATGCGGTCATTGTAATAGGAAACAGTCTGAGTGATCACAGAGAAATACAGGTTGTGGAATATGCGAAAGCGCAATGTGCAAGGGTGCTGGTTATCGGAAATGTGGCATGTGAAGAGACGGAAAATGTGATAAAAGCAGGGAACTCTATTACACAGCTCAGTGAATTTCCGGCCGTGCTTGCTTCCATGGTTGTGACACATTTGTTTGCCTGTGAATTGTCCAGACGATCTTTCAAAGATCCGGACGCGCCTCATGATGTGGATCTGCGGCATGTGATTGATCTGCTTTATACGGGGCCTGTAGCCGGTTGGCAGGTATAAAGGAGGAAGAACAGAGAGGATGGATACGATCAGTTTGAAAACAAGGGAACACGAGCTGTATAATATTACGGATGAAGTAAAGAAAAGTGTGGAAAACAGCGGGGTAAAGGACGGGCTGTGTCTTGTGTATACCCCCCATTCCACAGCGGGGGTGCTGATAGCCTGCGGCATCGATCCCGATGCGTTGACGGATGTGGACAATTTTATCCGGAAGGTGGTGCCGATGGAAACGCCTTTTGCGCATACCTGTGACCCGAAGACAGATGCGGCAGGACATTTAAAGACTATTTTGACAAATGTTCAGCAGACGTTCCCGATCGAAGAGGGAAAGCTGGTGTTGGGAGGCTCTCAGGAAATTTATTTTGCGGAGTTCGACGGCCCGCGTGAAAGAAAGGTTTATGTAAAAGCGGTAGGAGAATGAACAGAGAGTGAGGCGGGAATAAAGCCGCCGGGATACGAAGGTGCAAAGCCCTGTAACAGACTTTGCACCTTTTTATAATGTCTTTTCGTGGGTTTACTTCCTGCCAGATTTGGAAAACTTTCCGGATATCTTGATTCAGCTGCAAAAATCGCATTGAAAACATATGCATGCAAAGATATAATAGGAATAAGAGCAGATTGTTTGAGCAAGCAGTCTTTTATTTCGGAGAGGGATTATATATGGAAGCGGTCAGTTCCTCTTTCGGAGTTGCAACAGCAGAAGCATACATTTAAAAATGACAGGCGGCAGATATGAAGATAATTCTGATATTAGATGACGATAACGGCATGATGTTCAATAAAAGAAGGCAGAGCCAGGATATTGCGGTCAGAGAAAAGACAGCCGGGATCGCAGGCGGAAGCAGATTATGGTTAAATGCATATTCCAGAGGGCAGTTTCGGGATATGGAGCTGGATCTTCATGTGGATGAGGACTTTCTTTCCAAAGCAGGTTCCGGGGAGTATTGCTTTGTGGAGAATGTGGGAATTCTGGAAGCGGCGGAAAAGGTGGAAGAGTTTATTATATTCAGATGGAACAGAAAGTATCCGGGCGATTTTTATCCGGACATGCTGCCCTGGGAGCACGGATTTGTATGCAGCCACAGCGAGGAGTTTCAGGGGCATTCGCATGATAAGATAACAATGGAAGTGTGGAGGAAAGAAGGATGAAAAAATTTCGGAAATTGTGCGCCGTATTTTTACTGGGATTTCTCCTTGCCGGATGCGGCGCCGCAGAGGCAGGGCTGAACGAAACCGGGCAGGCGCCGGCTATGCAGGAAGAAGCGGAGGAAGATTCCGGGGAACTGACAGAAGTGCCGGAAACAGAAGCGGATGAAGCGGCGCCAAAAGAGCAGGAGGAGGATGCTCTTTCGGCGGACGGCGGAGAAAAGGCGGATGAAGTCACTTACATAGACGTACCGGTATATGCCGGAAAACCGTATACGGAGATCAACGGCAACGTGCCCTTTTTTACCGATGACGAGTTATCCGCTGCATCTTATGAATATTATGGGGAACTGGATGCGCTGGGAAGATGCGGCGCGTGTATGGCGAGCGTCGGGCAGGATATCATGCCGACAAAGGAGCGGGAGAGCATCGGGGATGTGAAGCCCACCGGCTGGCATACAGTCAAATACGAGGGAGTGGTTGACGGGAATTATCTTTATAACAGATGTCATTTGCTGGGATTCCAATTGACCGGGGAAAATGCCAACAGAAAGAACCTGATCACCGGGACAAGGTATATGAACGTGGAAGGGATGCTCCCTTTTGAGAATATGGTAGCCGATTATGTGAAGGAGACCGGAAACCATGTGATGTACCGGGTGACGCCCCTGTTTGACGGGGATAATCTGGTGGCTGACGGTGTGCTGATGGAGGCGAGATCCGTTGAGGACAACGGGGCGGATATCCTGTTTAATGTCTTCTGTTACAATGTCCAGCCCGGGGTTTCCATAGATTATGCCACAGGGGAGAGTTCGCTGGACGGCAGTGCTGAGGCGCAGGGGAAAGATACTGCGGAGAAGGCTGCTGCATCGGCATCCGCTGTGCAGGAGCAGCAGGAAACACCACAGCCGCAGGCTCCGGTCCAGCAGGAGATGCCGCAGTCTCAGGCGCAGGATCAGCCGGAACAGCAGGTACAGGCGGAACCTCAGACGCAGCCGGAACAGCAGGCAGCGCCGGTCGGGAACGGTGCCTATGCAGTCAATGCAAAAAACGGGAAGATACATATGGTGGGCGGATGTCCGGCAACGGGAAATTCAGACAAGGCGATGAGCGAGCCGGTTTATTTTAATACTTATGAGGAGGCGGAGGCGTTTTCCGCTCAGATTGCGCCAGGCGAAAGTAAGAGGCAATGCGGTAATTGCTGGTAAAAAAATAAGCGGATGGTGTAGTGTGATACTGCGGGTCGGATAAGAAGGCGGGGCTGAGGTACATGACAGGATCAATCTGTTCGGAACAGGGAACTGCATCGATTACGGCGCGTTTATCAGCTCCTTAAGATGTCTTCACTGCACCTCTGAACCGGGCTGAATGAACAGCCCGCAGAGGGACATTGAGTTTTCGGCAAAGCCGGGATTATCTGTATGTCTGTGGGTTTCTGCAGGTGAGGCAGGCTCATCCGGTCACAGGTGTTTCCGCAGATCATCCCGCAGCGTCTCTTCTATACTGATGAGGCGGCAGCAGATGGCTTTTGCGGTATGATCCGCATCTTTATACTGGTTCAGATACTGGCGCAGAGTCTTGATGCCCATATCACAGCCGTCGGTCATGACGTCCGCGGCTGTTTTGTCGTAGTCATCTCCCATGCTTACCTTTACATTGGTTTTGAACCAGGACATGCCCTTTGCCATAAGCCCCGGATCCTGGATTTCAGCGTGATGCCGCAAAAGCAGTTCATGCAGTTCATTTCCCAGTTTTTCATGGTGTTCTTTGCTTTTTTGCAGTAATTCCCTCAGTTTGGTATTTTGCAGCTTATCAAGAACGTCGTCGATGGAAGAGACCGCCATTTTTGTACCCAGATCGCACTTTTGTAATAAAGAAACAGTATCTTTGGATTCCATTGTTTTTTCCTCCTTTATGTTTAGTATGTCCCGGAAGCGGGAAATTATTTTATGAAATGTGCCTGTTTGGAAAGCTTAGATGATATAATGAGCGTTAGCGAGAAGAATGAGTAAACTCATTCGGCGAGCGGCAAATGGCGATCATGAATCGCAGATTCATGATATAATGAGCGTTAGCGAGAAGGATAAATTGACTTATACGGGCGGGCGCTCAGAAAGATAAGAAAGGCGGAAGATGAAAACAGGACTGATTCCCGGCGGCGCTATGCGGTTGAGGGCTGAAGAAAAGAGCGGACAGTTCATACACATGTCCGCTCTTTTGATGACAATAGAAAGCCTGTCAAACAGTCTTTCTATTGCCGGGGGTATGTAAAGATAAAAGGGATATCAATTTTCCAATGCGGTAGAGCGCTTCACTTCATGTGTTTCATTATAGGAAGCAAAGGCGTCCTCCACCAGCTTTGCGTCCGGTTTCTTCGTAAATGCGCTGACAACCGGTACAATGATAAGCCCTGCGACCATGGTGAAGGCACCGGCATTAATGGGCGACTGCAGCAGGGCGGGGAAACTTCCGCGCATCAGCATATTTAAGGTCATAAAACCGGAACCGAAGATAAAGCTGACCCAGACGGAAGCTTTTGATACCTTTTTCCAGTACAGGCTGTAGAGGAACGGTGCCAGAAAGGAACCTGCCAGCGCACCCCAGGATACGCCCATAAGCTGCGCGATAAAGGTGATGGAACTCTTATACTGTATGATAGCGATCACTGCCGAAATGGCGATAAAAATCACGATCAGGATCCGGATAGATAAAAGCTGCTTTTTTTCATCCATCTTTTTTATGATATTGTCCTTGATCACGTCGATCGTCAGCGTGGAACTGGAGGCGATGACCAGTGAAGAAAGAGTGGACATGGAGGCGGACAGCACCAGGATCACGACCAGGCCGATCAGCAGCGGGGAAAGGTTTTCCAGCATCGCCGGGATAACGGAATCGTAACCGTTTGCTTCTATATCAATACCGGCATGGTAAAGCCTGCTGAAACCGCCCAGAAAATAACAGCCGCCGGATACCACGATGGCAAAGAAGGTGGAGATAACGGTGCCCTTCTGGATGGCGCTCTCGTTTTTGATGGCATAAAATTTCTGCACCATCTGAGGAAGCCCCCATGTACCGAGGGAGGTTAAGATCACAACGCCCAGAAGGTTTAAAGGATCCGGTCCGAAGAAGGAGGCGAAAGCGCCGGGCTGGCTTGTAACCGCGGCATCTTCCACCAGTGCGAGGGAATTCAGCGCGGCGATAAAACCGCCGTTGGATTTCAATACGGCAGAGATCACGGCACAGATGCCAAAGAGCATGATCAGCCCCTGGATAAAGTCGTTGATGGCAGTCGCCATATAACCGCCTGCAATAACGTAAACGCCGGTCAGCACCGCCATCAGTACGATGCAGACTGTATAGTCAATGTTGAATGCCATCCCGAACAGGCGGGAAAGCCCGTTATAGAGGGATGCCGTGTAAGGGATCAAAAAGATAAAAACGATAATGGAAGCGCCGATCTTCAGCGGCGTGCTGGAAAAACGGGCGCCGAAAAATTCCGGCATGGTGGCGGAATTAAAATGCTGCGTCATAATGCGGGTGCGACGCCCGAGAACGACCCACGCCAGCATGGAACCGATCACGGCATTTCCCAGTCCGATCCAGGTGGATGCGATACCGTATTTCCAGCCGAACTGTCCGGCATAGCCGACAAAAACAACGGCGGAAAAGTAGGAGGTTCCATAGGCAAAGGCGGTAAGCCAGGGGCCTACACTTCTGCCGCCCAAAACAAATCCGTTGACATCGGTGGCATTTTTCCGGCAGTAGAGTCCGATCAGAACCATGACCGCAAAAAACACGACCAGCATAGTTACTTTAAAAATCATAATTTTCTCCTCCTTAGCATAGCGATAGTCCGCTTTAAAGCGTTACGGTTTAAAGCGCTAAAGTAATTGCCTTTATGAGTATAGTGGATACAGGGGGAAATGTCAAGGGCGGATTTATCTGCGGCAGAGATATTCCGGCATTTTTGTTTCATTCCCTTGAAAGAGGGTTTTGTTCCATTTCTGAAAAGCGAGGTTAAGAAATCATGAAAAGATGCCGATGTAAAACATGTATAAATTCATAATGAGCGGCAAAGGATGGCGGCAGGATTTCCACGGATGGAAGAAGGGACGGAAGTTTTGCCGTTTTTTGATGGCTGAATATCTGCGGAGACGCAAAAAGAACACAAATTGTAAGGAAAGGAGGAAGATATGATATTTACGGAAAACAGTTTTGTTTATACGGGCGGAAATGTAAGAGGACAGAATATTACGGCGTCAAGGCGGGATGAGTACAGCCCTGTGTCGGGGGAAAGAGATTTTCTCAGCAATATGGAGAAGGCTGCCGAAAAGGTGAAGGAAAAACCTGAATCCGCCGATGAAGTGATAGATAAAGCTTCAAAAGACGATAAAGCGACAAGCCATGAAGCCCTGATGCAGGTCATTTCCGGCCAGCGGGAAGAGATTTTAAGGAAACTGAAAAACGGAGATACGCAGACGAAGATCCCGATCGGCAGCATGTGCCTGACAGAAGAGGAATGGGAGAAGCTGCTGGACAGTTTTGATAAGGCTCAGGAAAAGATCCAGGAATCGATCCGGAAGGAAAACGGGGAGGATATGCCGGAGAAAAGACCGGATACCACGATAAACGGAGATAAGGTTGTTGCGCCGGAAGACACGGGCCATGAGGCGAAAAGCCTGGAAGAACTGGTCAGCGAAGTCGGGATGCAGGGAAAAGCGGAAGGAAAAACCGAAGAAGAAACGGAAGAGATAAAAGAAGCGGAAAAGATAGAAGAAACTGAGTAAGATGCAGACTGGAATAGGAGAAATGTGACATGAGGATTACAGCTAATATGTTAAGTGAAGCTACAGTGCAGGCAGGAATACAGATGGGCGGAAATTCCCTTGTGAATTATCTGAACGGTGAAGAGTCGGATTCCCTGGCGAAATCTTTGGGCGGGAGCAGCAGTTCCACACTGAAGGTGCTCTCGAAGGGGAAATACGAACAGATGGATGAGGCGGCACAAAGGCTGCAGGAGCAGTCAGCTAAGCTGAATGAGAGCGGCAGCGATTCCATTTATGAGAGGGCAAGAAAAAGTGAAGATCTCACCGAGGTCTATGGAGAGGTGGAAAAAATGGTTTCCGCCTACAACAGCATGCTGGGCAGACTCCGCACCGATATGACTACGCTGGGCAGCTTTTACCGGGAGAGCCTGAAGGAAGCGGTGAATGAAAATAAGGAACTCTTAAGTACGGTGGGCATCTCGATCGACAAAAACGGCAGAATGAATCTGGACAAGGAAAAGCTGAAAACGGCGGATGTAGACAGGCTGGAGGGCATCTTCGGCGCTGACGGGACATTGACTCCGAAGGTGAACATGATAGCGGAGAAGGTGGCGGATAATGCGCAGGCAAATTTAAAGAGCATATCCAATCAGTATAATTCCGCCGGGAACAGTGTGGATACGCTTATTCGGAGTTATGACGCAAAACGGTAGATCATGAAACAGAAGCAGATGAAGGACGATGAGGTTTTTCTGAATCCTCTAAGGCAGAGAGGCGAAACAGCCTGACTGCTTTAGAGGATTTTTTACGGCTGAAAACCGGATATGGGACAGGACTAAAAATTGAAGTACAAAAAGGTGGAAATGCCCGCCAGAGATAAGACCGACCATACCATACAGACTATGGCGATCAGGGATTTTCCTGCTGTGGGCTTGAATTCCAGTTCTCCGCTGTTTTTAAAAAACAGGACGGTAATAAAAGCGGCAAGCAGAAACAGCCACAGATAAAATCCTGTGATATGCGCCGTCAGGTATCCAAGCGCCGGGAGCCGCTCCTCGAGAAAAACGAATTCCTCCAGCTGAAAGCCCATGAGGAGTTCCTCACGGATCTGGAAGCCCTTCAAGGAGAAGAGCTGCCGGAAGAAGGCGGCTGCGGTGGCAATGCTGTCCGCCCGGAAGATGACCCAGAGAAGATCCACGCACAGGAAAGTGGCAGCCCAGCGGAGTGGTTTCCATAACTTGTTCCACGGCCTGTGGAAGATACGGTTTAAGCAGCTGAAGGCGCCGTGCAATACGCCCCATAAAACAAAGGTCCAGTTTGCCCCGTGCCAGATACCGCTGACGAGGTAGACGATCATAACGTTTACATAAGTCCTGATCCTGCCCCTGCGGTTTCCGCCCAGAGGGATATAGATATAGGTTTTCAGAAAACGGGTCAGCGACATATGCCATCTGTCCCAGAATTCGGTGATGGACAGCGCTTTATAGGGCGAGTTAAAGTTTTGAGGCAGCGCGATATTGAACATGCCGCTGATGCCGACCGCCATGTCGCAGTAGCCGCTGAAATCAAAATAGAGCTGGAAGGTATAGCACAGGGATATCAGAAAAGCTTCCAGCGTATTTAAGTTGGAGGCGACGGCGAAAGCATAGTCGATCGGTATGCCGAAGGTATCGGCTATGATGACCTTTTTAAACAGCCCGACAGAAAAGATATAGATCCCTCTGGAAAAATTTTCATAGTTGATCCGGCGTTTTTGGGGCTCCCGAAACTGCGGGATCGTCTCGTTATGCAGGACGATGGGCCCGGCGATCAGCTGGGGGAAGAAGGAGACAAACAGCGCGTATTCGTCAAAGGAATACTCCTTTGTCTCGCCCCGGTAGGAATCCACCAGATAGGAGATCTGCTGGAAGGTAAAAAAGCTGATGCCGAGAGGCAGCAGGATATGTTTCAGTTCAAAGGACTGATGAAACAGCGCGTTCATATTCTCCAGAAAAAAATCAAAATATTTAAAATAGAAGATAACGCCGATATTGATAAGGAGCCCTGCGGACAGAACGGCTTTTTTTGCCGTCTGTTTCTCAGGCAGGCGTTCCATCAGCTTTGCAATCAGGAAGTTCCCTATAATGCTGCCGCAGATGATCAGCAGATAGGAGACGTTAAAATATCCGTAAAACCAGAGGGAGGCGCCGGTCAGAAAGACGTTTGCCGCCCTGTACCGGCCTGCGTAATTTAAAATATAGTATCCTGTCAGTGCCACAGGCAGAAACAGGAAGATAAAATAGTAAGAATTAAACAGCATGACGGTCCTTTCTTTTTCTGATCAGTTGTGCAGGGAAGCGTAATCGTAGGAAGTATAAAAAGCCTGTATAGTCTGCAGATAGTCCTGATAGTTGTCTTTTGTCAGAAGGTGTTTTTCTTCTTTCATCTGCTCCAGTATCCGGGAATTGATCCATTCCCCGTAGTGGAGATAGTCCTTATAGTTGTCCAGATCACAGATTATCTCAAAATCATCGGAAAAGGAATACAGCCTGATATTGGGATACTGCAGAAGTTCCTCGATGGAGATCCGCTCCATCTCAAACTGCCAGCCCAGTTTCCCCGTATTATTCAGAAAATCCCAGTAGCCGATGCTGTAGGGCGTAAAAAACAGATAAAAGGTGGTTTCGGGATGCTCCGCGGCGAGAGCTGTTACATTCTGGCGCAGATTGCCCAGCAGAAGTTCCTGATCCTCTTTTGTAAAAGGCTGCGCAGGATCGGGGGTATCCTTTAACCGGTAGGTGGGAAGGACGTAATTTGCCCCGAACTGCCCGCTGTAGTAGCTGTTCCATTCCCCGTAGCTGTCGAAGTCAACGGAACTGCCCATCCCGTCCGGCGCTTTTGTGACCGGAATGGTTTCCTTCAGCAGAATGGACTTGTTCAGTACATAGCTGATATCATCAAAGGGATTGTCGTTATACAGATAAAGAGGGTAGTCAAAGGTTTCGTCGTATTTGTCCTTGTCCGAGACCATGTAGCCGTAATCCAGCGGACGGATGATATATTTGATCTGTTTGCCGGCACCGTAGGCACGGACCAGGTTATCATTCAGTTCTTTGAAGGATGCGCCGGAATAGGGCACCTTGATAAAATTGACGCCAAACAGGGCTTCGGCCTCGGAAGCTTTAAAGTTTTCCGCCATGGAAGTACCGGTAATGATCCCTTCGTATGAAAAATTTCTGGTGATCCCGTCGTTTAAATACCGCTCGTTGCTGTCCGGATATTCCAGCTGGGGGTAGTTATACTGCGGCAGGGGGCCGTGATAGTGATAAAAAGGGTCTTTGTATATGGTGGCGGAAGCGATTGCGATAAATATGGCTGCGGTTAGCAGTACGGTGCAGATCGTCCAGCGCCTGCAGGAATTTATTTCCGGTTTTTCTGATTGATTGACTGACATAAACTCTCCATTTTGTGACATTTAAAATATAGTGTTTCCAATACTCATCCTATGATAACACAAATAAACAGGCTTTTCCAGTCTGTTTGCGGAAGCGGAAGAGAGGCGCCGCGCAGGGCGGAGGAGGGAGGATAAAAATTATACCGGCAGCAGAAGGGACAGAGATTGTTATCCTGTGTGCCGCGGCTGAAAAATATGGCAGAATAAGTAAGGTACTGGTGATGACAACCGAGCAATTTTTCTTGCATAAAGAATTTAAAATTGGTATAATGTGGTACAAGCGTCAAAAGACCTTTTGGCGCTTTCCTTATAATATGACAATAATATGGCAGTATACAAAAATCTTAATAAGAAAGAGGAATCCTCATGGAAGAATTGATTCAAAACAAGCTGGAGTTTGCCGTGCTTATCGATTCGGATAATATCAGCTCAAAATACGCGTCCACGATCTTTGACGAACTGGAAAAATACGGTTTTGCCTCCTGCCGGAGGATCTACGGGAACTGGTCGAAAGGAAACGGCTGGTCCGAGAAGGTGCTTCTTGAGTATTCCATTACGCCGATCCAGCAGTTTTCCTATACGGCGGGAAAAAATGCGACGGATATGGCGATGGTCATCGATGCCATGGATCTTTTATATAAGGATAAGGTGGACGGTTTCTGCCTTGTGACCAGTGACAGCGATTTTACAAGGCTTGCCATGCGGCTTCGGGAGGAGAAGAAGTATGTGCTCGGTATGGGAGAGTCCAAAACGCCTGCGGCGCTGACACGCTCCTGTAATAAATTTATCTATCTGAACCTGATCGATGATAAAAATGAGGAGGACGGCTTTGATCATAATGAACTGGAGAACGTGACCAGCATCGAAGCGGTGAAAAAGTCCATTGCGGCGCTGTTTACGGAAAACGGCAGCAAGGCGCTGGATCTCGGGTATGTGGGACAGCGTATCAGCGAGAGGTATACGGATTTTGACGTGCGCAATTACGGCTACGCGAAGCTTAGTGTGTTTGTGAAGGAAGAAATGCCTCAGTACCAGGTGGTGAGGGAGAAAAAGAAAACCTATCTGAAAGAACAGGAAAAGGTTTCCCAGACTTCTCTGGAGACGGAGATCAAGGAGATGATCCGGGAGAACGGCGGTACTATCGACAATCTTTCCATTATCAATGACGAGATCGGCAAACGCCATCCGAATTTTGAACTGAAGTCTTACGGCTACAGCAGGATTTCCAGTTTCCTGCGCAGGATCCGTGGCCTGGAAGTCAATAACAACAGTGTGCTTTTGCAGGATTCCGAAGAAAAGCAGGATCAGGGCTGATGCCCAATCCTGCTTTTTAGACATAAGACCGCCGGCGGAGCGGGCGGGCGTTGGCTGGTATAAGACCGCCGGCGGAGCGGGCGGGCGTTGGCTGGTATAAGGCTATCCCCAGAGCCTGAGCAGCGTTATGGCTTTTTTGGCGAGGGAAAACCTGATATCCTCCAGTCTGGAGGCGGCTTCCTTTAATTCCTTTCTGATCGGGATCTGCTGCGGGCAGCGGGTTTCGCATTTGCCGCAGGAAATGCAGCAGGAGGCGTTGCTGTGCTGTTTGCGGAAAATCGTGCACTGTATATACTCCCTTTTTGCGGCGCTTTTTCCCTCCGCGTAGTAATTATTGTAGCAGCGGAAGGTTTCCGGGATATCCACGCCCTTCGGACAGGGCATGCAGTAGCCGCAGCCGGTGCAGCCGACTTTTATGGTCTTTTGTATTTCTTTTTTTATTGTCTCGATAAACGCGAAATCCGCTTCGGTAAAATCCCCGGCCTTTGTTTCCTGAGCGATCCGCAGATTTTCCGCCACCATTTCCACGGAGTTCATACCGGATAAAACGCAGGTCACCCCGGGCTGGCTGTAGAGCCAGCGGAAAGCCCATTCTGCCGCGCTGCGTTTCGGTTCATGGGTGCTTATCAGTTTCTTTGCGCTCTCCGGCAGCATATCCACCAGTTTTCCGCCCCTCAGCCCTTCCATGATGATGACCGGAATGTTTTTCCCGGCGGCGTACTGAAGGCCCCGCCGTCCTGCCTGGGAGTGCTCGTCCATATAGTTGTACTGGATCTGGGTAAAGTCCCAGTCATAGGCGTCGATCAGCCGGCAGAACATATCCGTGTGGCCGTGGTAGGAAAAACCGATATGCCGGATCCTGCCGCTTTTTTTCTTTTCTTCAATCCACTGTTCGATCCCCAGCTTTTTCAGATTTTCCCAGGTTTCGGTATCTGTCAGCATATGCATCAGATAGTAGTCGATATAGTCTGTCTGAAGCCGCCGGAGCTGTTCTTCAAAGGCCTTTTCGATGCCGTCCATGGATTTGATCAGATAGTGGGGCAGCTTTGTGGCGATATTGATGTCTTTCCGGCAGCCGATGCGCCGGAGGATTTCGCCTAAAGCGGCTTCGTTTCCCGGATAAACATAAGCCGTATCAAAATAGTTCACGCCGCCTTCCAAGGCGAGGCGCACTTCTTTTTCCGCTTTGTCGATATCGGCGGCGGCGCCTTTTCTCGTAAAGCGCATGCAGCCGTAGCCTAAGAGGGAGATGTCTTCTCCCGTTTTGTTTTTTCTGTATTGCATGGGAACCTCGCTATCATAGCAGGATGACGAATTACGGGCAATTATATGCAGGAGAGGCAGAGAAGGCAGATCTGTATCTTCATGGTATTTCACCCCGATTAATATCCGTCAGTCAAGTCTCTTTATAATATCAATTTAACAATATCAATATAATATCATCCGGTAATACTGTCAATTCCTTTTTGGGAAGCGGGAGGTGTGCATGTAACGATGAAGCCCGGAACTTTGCATTTACGGCAGATTCCGCAACAGTGAAGCCGGAAGCCGAACTGCTGCATGCATATTGGAAAGGAATTCCGGACACTTTAAAAGCAGAGGAAAAGGAAGGAGAGAAAAAGGAAAAGGACAGTGGAGAATAAAAAACGGATTGCAACACAATGTCTTGTTATGGGGAGTTTCTTTTTTATATTGCTGATTCTGCATCTGCCGGTAAAAACCGGCTGGGGGGATGATCTGTTTTTTGCGCGGGAGGACATGGCTTTAGGGGCGTTTCTGGCGGACAGGTACAAGAACTGGACCTCCAGAATACTTATAGAAGCGGGCGTAAAACTGCTGGCGGCAGAGCCGGAATGGCTGTGGAAGATACTGAATATTCTGATGGTACTGCTGCTGGTATGGATCACGGCGGATTTATTCGGAGCGGAGGAGGGATCAGGATCAAAAATGCGGGCGCAGATCGCGTTCTTTTTGATGGCAGGGTGCCTGCCGGTACTTTGCCTGTGCGATGCGGGGTGGATCGCCACCACGGTGAATTATCTGTGGCCGATGACGCTGGGGCTTGTGGCAATGCGTCCCATAAAGCATTGGATCAGGGGGGAGAGGTGCCCTGTGTGGGAATATCCCGTCTGTCCGTTATGCGTGGTATATGCCGCCAATGTGGAGCAGGGGGCGGCGGTTCTTCTGGGGGCTTATCTGTTGTGCGGGATATATATTTCCCAAAAAGGCGGGCGGCTTTCTTCCTTTTATTATATTCTTCTGTTTTGTGTGGCGGCATCCGTTCTGTTTATTCTGATGACGCCCGGAAACGCCTGTCGTTTCAGGGCGGAGATGAAGCAGTGGTTTCCCGGTTTTGATCAGCTGCATCTGTCTGAAAAACTGTTGATGGGTTTTATAGACAGTATGAATTATTATGTTTCGGCGGGCGGCGGCGGGAGAAAAAATTATTTGTTCGCACTGCTTGCCGGTATTCTGGCTGCCGGAATGCTGCAGAGGGGCAGGGGAAACAGGTTTCGGTTCAGGACGGCTGCTGCTTTTATCCCGTTTCTTTTTTACTGGGGGATCGGGCAGATGGGAAACACTCTGTTACAGGTAAACGCTTTTAAAAAGGGAGGACATGTCGTAGGGCTGTTTAGCAGGAACCGCTGTCTTTCCACAGGTGCGGGAACGTTTGATTATCTGGGATGGATATCCTATTCCCGCAAAATGGTGCTCCTGCAGGCGGGGACTTATCTGGGGCTGCTGATATGCGTGGTACTGACGATCTGTTTTATACACGGGAAAAGTGCGGAGACACTGCTGGAACTTGTGATCCTGGGAGGCGGGCTGTGTTCCCGCGTTATGATGGGGCTGAGTCCTACGATCTATGCGTCGGGAGAGCGAACCTCGCTGTATTGTTCTGCGGCGGTATTGATAGTCTGCCTGCGGAATCTGCAGCTTTACTGGAGGCGGAGCAAAGGAATAAAGGAAAAGACGGTTCTGACAGGTTACATTGCGGGGGTGATCATCGTCAGTGTGTGGAGTTCGGGGGAAGCGCTGATCCGTATGTAGAGGATCTGTGACGGCAGTTCCCGATAAAAAATCACCAAAACGCTTGCATTTTTGGGAAAAAGTGATATACTGGTTATGTTATCCCGTTTTAAACACTTATCGAAAAGCAAAATGGCTGAATCTCCCTGTTTGTGGGAACTTCAGCCACTTCTGTTTTCTAAGGTTTGTTGTACGGAAACTTTATCC
>CAJTBO010000010.1 GCA_910573755.1 Lachnospiraceae bacterium
TAAAGTTTCCGTACAACAAACCTTAGAAAACAGAAGTGGCTGAAGTTCCCACAAACAGGGAGATTCAGCCATTTTGCTTTTCGATAAGTGTTTAAAACGGGATTATACTATAATCATTCTTGCGTTGTAAATTATAACCTTTTATATTGTACGGGCCATTAGCTCAGTTGGTAGAGCAGTAGACTCTTAATCTATTTGTCCAGGGTTCGAGTCCCTGATGGCCCATGAAGCACTGTTTCTGTAACATCTGTTGTGGGGGCGGTGTTTTTTTTGTATTTTTTTTGAAACATCCCAGAATTTTCACCCCCCCACTAGACATTTTTCCCCTAAAGTGATACATTAACTAGTGGCGAAAGATTTCTCTTTTGCTTAAAATTACAGAAAGAGAGGGAGACTCGAGATGGCAAAAAAAACATGGTCTGTGACAACAGACGAAGGTACTTTTTCAGTTGATCTGAAGGGCAGCAAAGTCAGCATTAACGGTGCCCCCCCAGAAAGATTAAACAGATTTGCAAAAAAGACACATTTTATTGATACGGAATACACAATTCCGCTCGGAAACAGAACTGCAACTCTGGTTATTCAGTCTATGGCTTCTCCTGTACTGGCATATAATGGTGTAAATTGTGCTACCGGTGAGCCTTGGGAATATCAGAAGATTCCTGTTTGGGGTTGGATTTTCCTTATAATCGATATTATCCTTGCTCCGTTCTTCGGATGGCTGTGGGCTTTGCTTGCTCTTCTTGTTTCTGCAGTTGTAATAAGAAGCAAAATGAATGTCGGTCTTAAAATCATTCTTTGTATCTTATTGATAATTGCAGCGGCTGCTATGGGTATCATGGTTGGCGCGGCGGTGGGCGTAGCACTCTCCTAGTACATGATAAAAAGATTTACAAAAAACAAACTTCCGGTATGGATCGGTTCCGTACCGGAAGTTTTATCATTAACACCTGCTTTTTATTGTTTATCTGCATAACAGAGGAATTCTATGGCTGATGTAAATTATGAAAAAACCGGATATCTGCATGACCCCTTCAGGCTGTTCCATCTCACAGACCGGCAAGTAAAAAACTATGATTGCCATTATCATGATTTTCATAAGATCCTTCTGTTTTTCTCCGGCGATGTTGATTATTTTATAGAAGGGATCACTTACCGTCTCGAGCCCCGGGATATCCTTCTGATCGGTGCGGGAGACGTCCACAGACCCATTATCCGTTCCGCGGCTCCCTACGAACGGATCATTCTCTATGTTTCATCCGATTTTTTAGTCTCCTGTGCCGACGATAAATATTCTCTGGAGACCTGTTTTCAAAAGCAGCTGCCCATACGCTCCTCAGGCCGCACTGACATCCCGCAAGATAAAAAAACGGAGCCCTTTCCGGTACTCCGCACTTCCTCCGCTTCCGTTCCCGCACTCTTTAAACTCTGCGAAAAACTGGAGGCTTCCCTTTCAGACCGCGAATATGCAGCAGAATTATACAGCCGCACCCTTCTCCTCCAGTTTCTGATACAGCTTAACAGGAGCTTTTTAACCGATTCCTTCCGCTATATCGAAACAGGCTCCTCCAACCGGAAGATCACGGAAATCCTGCATTACATCAATGAACATCTGGACAGCGACCTCTCCATCGATGCGCTTTCCAGGCAGTTCTTTATCAGCCGCCGCTATCTGATGCAGATCTTCCAGCAGGAGACCGGCTACAGCATCGGAAAATATATCAATGCAAAACGTCTGTTCTGGGCACGGGACAAAATACGCCACGGCATGTCGCTCACCGATGCCTGCTTTTCATCCGGCTTTCATCACTATTCCACCTTTACACGCTCCTATTACCGGATGTTCCGGACTACGCCCGGAACTCTGAAAAAAGAACTTTAACCTTTTTCCAGGGAGGAATCCGAATACATATCCAGAAAGCCCACAACCTCACTTACCGGCCTGCCGTACATATGGCAGCATTTATGATCTACCAGCTTCTCCTCCTCCTGCAGTTCATTGAAATTTACGCTCATCTTTAATGCACCTATTTCCATCTCATGATCCAGATGCCTGAGAACCTCTTCTATCATTTTTTCCTGTTCATCCATGACGGGACTCCTTCCGCTTCCTCTTCCTGCCCGAGCAGCGTCCATATGTTCATGAGGACTTTATGTTAACTTTATGTTGACTAACGCCTGTATACTTTGAAAACAGACTTATGCCGGCCAATTCCACACGTTCCGTAAACCGCCCTATACTGAAAAGCGGGATAACAGTCTCCCGTTATCCCGCCTAAATCCGTTGTTTACAGGATCGTCTTTATCCATCCTTCCGGCGCTTCCAGTTTACCCATCTGGATACCTGTCAATGTATCATATAATTTCTTTGTCACAGGTCCCATCTCATCCATACCGCTGGGCAGACAGATTTCCTTTCCATGGTCTACAATCCTGCCGACCGGTGAGATAACCGCAGCCGTGCCGCAAAGGCCGCATTCCGCAAAGTCTTTCACTTCCTCAAGAAGCACTTCTCTTTCTTCCACTTCCATATTCAGATAATGCTGTGCAACATAGACAAGAGATCGCCTTGTGATGGAAGGCAGAATACTATCCGATTTCGGTGTCACAAGTTTATTATCCTTTGTAATAAAGATAAAGTTCGCACCGCCTGTCTCCTCCACTTTTGTTCTGGTCTGAGGGTCCAGATACATATTTTCCGCATATCCTTCCTCATGCGCCGTTACGATAGCGTGCAGGCTCATCGCATAGTTCAATCCGGCTTTGATATGCCCTGTGCCGTGCGGCGCCGCTCTGTCAAAATCGCTTACCTTGATCGTCAGCGGTTTCGCGCCGCCCTTAAAATAAGGACCTACCGGGGTTACAAAAATACGGAACATATACTCATCAGCCGGTTTTACACCGATTACGGGGTTCGTTCCCATCATATAAGGACGGATATACAAGGTTGCGCCGGAACCAAAGGGCGGCACATAAGCCGCATTTGCCTTTACCACTTCTATGACAGCATCAATAAACCTCTCTTCCGGAAATACCGGCATTTCCAGCCTTTTAGCGGAATCCGCCATTCTTGACGCATTTAAGTCGGGACGGAAGCATACGATACGTCCATCCTCTGTTGTGTAGGCTTTCAGCCCCTCAAAGATTGTCTGCGCATACTGGAAAACACCTGCACATTCATTCAGAACGATATTGGCATCCGTAACAACGGCGCCCTCATCCCACGCTCCGTTTTTATAATTGGAAACAAATCTTGCGTCCGTCTGTATATAACCGAAGCCAAGATTTGACCAGTCAAGCTGCTTTTTCTCCATAACTTTCTCCTCCTTTGCAACCGTCTGTCTCTCACTTACGGGGAGCAACATATTTATTTTTCTTTATCTTAGTATAACCTTTGCCATTTGTCCAGAATAAAGTATTTAATTCTTTTCCATGATCCGCTTCGCCTCTTCTTTCGGCACCTTTGTCGACCAGCGGCAGATCGGGCAATACACATAATATACTCTGTGATACGGTATCACCGGAATAAAGAACAGCGTAAACCATGATGTCCTTTTCATAAGCCGCCAGGTACTGTCGTTATTGCATCTGTTGCAATGCAGATACTCTACATTTCCCAGTTCTTTATCCAGATCCCGAAATCCCCATATAATAAACATACTTTTCTCCCCTGTGTTTTTTCTATTTTACCACTTTTTAAAAAATAGTCCATACCTGCCTGCTTGTCAGTGACAGCCGGTTTACGGCAAAATCTCCCTTTCCCTCAGAAACATGCCTGTATTTCTCTCCACCTGAAACCGCCCCGAAAACCAGTCGCATTTACAGAGAAACGAATAATATATATTTCTGCCACACCCGTTTAATGTTTCGAAATTTGCCTGTCCTTTCGACAGGATGATATCCGCCTGCTCCAATACTTCCTTTGCCTCTCCCTGCAGCATATTTTCCACCGTTCCGCCAACACCGTTCCCATTGGGTATTACTCTTGCAACGTTATGTAAACCAACCGTTTCCGCATCCTCCAATGTGGCATCATTCAGAACCTCCTCTCCCCGCACCATCACGCACAGCTCCAGATGCGGAAATCGCTTCTTCAGTTCCTTTAAAAACAGTTTATCCAGCACGATTTCTCCACAGTTATCCGCCAACAGCAAAAACCGCCTTCCGCTTTCACAATCCTGTAAAAAAGATTGATAGACCGCTTTGTCCAGATCATTTTTCCTTTTATCCTGAAACAGTTCTAAAAACACCTTCTTCTCTACCTTGTGCATCGCGCCAAAATCAATATAATTTCCGATCCGGGCATAGACGATTGCCTGTGCCAGCGGATCTTTTGCCTTTAAAATATCCTTATACAATGCATCTTCCATTGCCAGCACATAAGCATTGTATTCTTTCTTAACTTCCGCATAATCTCTGATCTCCCCGAAATACCGCCTGTATACCTGATTAAATAAATATACCAGATACGGTGAACTTGCATCATCCCCGCTCTCTCCGATGATCCCGGCAATCTCTTTCATATAGGCTGCCTTCTTCTCCTCATCCTGAAATTGCAGAAGCCTTTCCTGCTGCTTATCGATCAGACAACGGATACACATACTGTTTAAACGCATACGGATTCCTCTTTTTCTTTCCTGATAACTATGTTATTGTTCGCTCACCACCTGAAAAATATAAAACTTTAAATAATACGACTCATCCGCCGCCCAAAGGATCGGATGATCCGGCGCCTGGGTATGAAATTCCACCTGGCGCAGGCGTTTACGGGCTCCCCTTGCCGCCTCCCGGATCGTCTTTGCAAAAAGTTCCTGTTCCATGAAATGAGAGCAGGAACAGGTCACAAGGAAACCTCCGTCTTTTACCAGCCTCATTCCCCGCAGATTGATTTCCCGATAGCCTTTTACAGCGCCTTTTGTAGCTTGTCTGGATTTTGTGAATGCAGGCGGATCCAAAATTACTATATCATATTGTTCTCCCGCCTCTTCCAGCTTCGGCAGCAGTTCAAATACATCTGCACATTCAAATTTCACTTTATCTTCCAAGCCGTTCAGCCTTGCGTTTTCCTGCGCCTGCAGAATACCCAGCTCAGACGCATCCACACCGAGTACCGAATCCGCCCCCGCTATACCGGCATTCAGCGCGAAAGAACCGGTGTGGGTAAAACAGTCCAGTACACGTTTCCCCGGACAAAGTTTGTGAATTGCCGCACGATTGTTTTTCTGATCCAGAAAAAAACCGGTTTTCTGTCCGTCTTTTACATCCACCTGATAGCGGACGCCGTTTTCCACAATCTCAATCTTTGTATCGAAGGGATCCCCGATGAAACCTTTAAAGCGTTCCATTCCTTCCTGCAGGCGCACTTTCGCATCGCTGCGCTCATAGATACCCCGGATCTTGATGCCATCTTCCTCCAACACTTTTTTCAAGCTCTCCAGCAATAACGGTTTTAACCTGTCAATGCCAAGCGCCAGAGATTCCGCCACAAGCACATCGGAAAATTTATCTACCACCAGCCCCGGCAGAAAATCCGCCTCGCCAAAGATCAAACGGCAGCTGCCGGTATCTATTACATTTTTCCTGTATTCCCACGCCGTCCTCACACGATCTTCCAGAAAAGTCGGCGTGATCCGTTTTTCCTTCCTGCGGGAAAGCATGCGGATTCTGATCTTGGAAGCACTGTTGATAAAACCATACCCAAGAAAATATCCGTCAAAATCTTCTACGGAAATAATGTCACCGTCTTCAAAGCCGCCCCCGACTTCGGCGATCTCATTATCGTAGATCCACAGCCCGCCCGCTTTCAGGCTGCGCCCTTCCCCTTTTTTTAAAACCGCCACCGCCCCGCCGACAAGATCCGTATCCGGTTTTAATCTTGTAATGTCTGTCGTATTCATTCTTCTCCCTGTTTCATCCCGGACACGGCATCCTTATTCCCGCCCCGCTCCTGTTCTGCACTGCCTGCTTTTCTCATTCAACGCCGGCATCTCTATTTTTTCCTCTTCTGTATCCGCTTTTCTTTCAGTCCGGTCAGCATATCCTTCTGCTCTTTCGTCAGCCGGAAACTTTCCCGGCATTTCTGCACCGTTTTTGCGTAGGTGAATTCATCCAGATGATTCTCCGGAGAATTCATATACACAAAACTTTTCTCCCACTCTTTCACAAGGCAGACTGACAGCGCCCATGCCACTGCCATTTTAACATAATATCCCTCATGATGAATATCATCAAATATCCGCAGCAGCTCATCTATATATTCCGGAGTCACATAAAAGTTCATCAGCATAACCACGCCGAAACGCAGATCAAACTCCTTATCCGAGCACAGATACGGCTGCAAAAAAAACCACATCACTTCCGGCTCCTTTTTCGTCTGTTTCAGACCGGTACAGAAACTGTCACAGAGCGACCAATTATCAATCCGCGCGACATATTTTTTAATATATGGTAATAATTGTTCCAGTTTTTCCTTCATGCAGCCGACCACCATGCCATAAAGCATCAGTTCTTCCATATATTTTATCCCGTCGGTATTTTCAGCACAAACAGGGGGACAGCCTTTCATATCGGCAGCCGTTCCCGGATACTGATCGGACAATGTATTTTCCAGATATTCCCTGCCGTCTGTTTTCGCGATCTTTTTCGCAAGTTCCCTGAGTTTTGGCAGCCGCACCCCCAGCATTACCGCTTCCCGCCCAAGAAGGGAACCGGTGAATTTCGCATAGTCCGGTTCCGCCATATCTTCAAGCAGTTCCCTTATCTTTTCTCTGGTATATTCCATGTATATTATTTCCTGTTTTTGCACTTATATATTTTTACAGCTATAATCAACAGTATAACACAAAATTCGCTCTTGACAAGCATACCCTAAATAATGTATTATCATAGTTGTTGCGAATATTATAAATTTATTTTTAATTATCGGCGCGTGGCTCAGCTTGGTAGAGCGCTGCGTTCGGGACGCAGAGGTCGCAGGTTCAAATCCTGTCGCGCCGAGTATTGTAGAAAGGATTGGAAGCCTTGAATTTGTGGGGTTTTCCAGTCTTTTTTTATGTCCGGAAACGGATAATCTGGCGGGGTTTAAGAGGGTGTGTTCCAACAAAGTTCCAACAAAATTTATTATAATATATGCCAGATGATTTTTAAAAGGGGCTATAGAAACATCTTAGAGACATCTATTTGTTTCAAATGTTTCAACTTTTTCGGGCAGTAACTATATAATAAGATTTCTTGCATATCGCACAAAATCCAGTAAATAAGTCCTTGCAACTTCACCACTGACATGTATATCTGTTTTAAATGATTCAACTTATTATATAAGAGGAAAATGTCTGTATGGAAATGGATACAGGCATTTTTATTTTTAATACACACTTTTCATTCTGCTCTGAAAAGAAAAGGGGGTAAATGAGATATGTTTCAGGAAGTGTCGCAAAAATAAGAAAACCGCTCTATCGGGACAGTTTTCATGTATGAAAAGTGTATGATTGTTCCGCATGGACTGGGTATAGCTTTGGGGACACTTTCTGAAATGAGGAAAATTTTTGGTTTGTCACATTAACTGGTCTAGTTGGGAAAGGAGCAGGCACTATGAAGATTGGATATGTCAGAGTGAGTACAAAAGAGCAGAATACGGCACGTCAGGAAGAACTTATGAAATCACTGGGAGTTGATAAGGTATACCTTGATAAGATGAGCGGTAAGGATACCGACCGCCCTGCCCTGCTGGAAATGATGAACTTTATACGTGAGGGAGACAGTGTAATCGCGGAAAGTATCTCACGGTTTGCAAGGAATACAAAAGATTTACTTGAATTGACAGAGCAGTTAAATAATAAACATGTTCGGTTTATTTCTCAAAAAGAGAATATTGACACGGACACTCCGGCAGGGAAATTTATGCTTACAATCTTTGGCGCAGTTGCAGAGCTGGAAAGGGAATACATAAGGCAACGACAAAGAGAAGGCATAGAGATCGCAAAGAAACAAGGCAGGTATAAGGGAAGGCCTGCAAAACAATTGGATACATTTGATGAAATTTATCATCAATGGAAATCCGGGAATATAACTGCTGCTTCCGCAAGTAAGCAACTGAATATCAGCAGGAGTACATTTTACCGCAAAGTATATGGGCATGAGAATGATAATAAGCCGATAGATTTTTGAGATGAAAACAGAATGTATTCAGATATGTACTTACGGGAAAAAGAAGGATACTTTGTTTAAGATATAGAAAATACAATGAAAACAGAAATGTAAATACATGAAGAGAAAAGATAAAAGATAAAAATATTTTTTACAGGCAGGTAATAAAGAATATTACATAGCGGCAGAAACAAAGAGTCCTGTTTTTGGCATTATACAAGTGATAAACATAAAAGCATGGAAAACAGATCGGTTACAGTTTTATGAAACCATACGGAAAAAGAGAGGGGGATATACGGTTACTCTCCCACCCTATCCCCTATCTGATCTGTTGATTCATAAAATTTCCTGTAAAATATACCCCAAAATTTACAGTAAAGTGATTAAAAAATAACCTAAGAAGGTAATCTGCCTGAATGAGGAATATCAAAATAAAAGGATAACTGGCATTAAAAAAGTGTCAGTATGTATATGAAACAGAAATGGACAATGTTTATCCTGCATTGTGTATAATAAACATTGTCCATTTCTGGCTATATACACTATTGTTTTGAATTATGTAATCCGGTACAATCCCCTTCCATTATAAAAGAAAGGGGGTGTACGTTATGGAGGAAATGAAAAACATACCTGCAGAATTAAGAAGACTTGAAGATGTAATTGATACGGTTGAAGGAAAGTTACACAATACAGCAGGGCTTCTTGAACTCATAAGCCTTGGTATGGAGAGACTTAACAGGGAAGAGGATTCCTATGAAACCTCCAGTATGCGTATCCTGAAAGAATATCTGTCAGAGGTCAATGGCACAGAGATCACAAAGATACGCACTATACTGGCAGAGATCAAAGGACAGCTTTAACATGGCCCTGCAATAAAAGCAGTAATAAAAAAGGAATGACAAAGGGCATCTAACATGGATACAACCTTGTCATTCCTGTAAACTCAGTAAAAAGGCTTGCAACAGCTGGTATTGTTTATCATTCAGCATGGAAACATCAAGCAGTTTAACAGTATTAGATTTATCAATACCAAGTAAATAATCAGTGGAACAGTGATATAAATGTGCAAGCGATCTGAGTATTTCCGTACTGGGTGTACGCTCATTACTTTCATAGTTTGATATGACAGAGGCAGACACACCAATAGAAGAAGCAACCTGTTTCTGGGAAAGATTTCTTAGTATACGCTGTTCCTGTAGCCGTTGGCCTAATCCATTTATCATGCAAGCACCTCCATGAAGTGATTGTACTGTATATGAGTCTGCTTTGGGATATGGGTGGACTGCTATAAGCATTGCAAACTATGCTGAAAGATGATATAATCAGCATAAAACAAACACATTTACGAAAAGGAGAAAATCATGGATATTAAGGACATTACAAAAGAACAGTTGGAGACATTGATACTGATAAAGAGTTTAGAGGAGTTCATTACAGACGAGCATGAGAACCTTTCAAGCCTTAGTGAAGTAATCTGGACTTTGGAAGAGAGTTTATCCGATAGGGAACATAAACAGCTTGTATCAGATATCTGCAAGCTGACAGAGACAGGCTATATTCTGTCGGATGCAACAGAGGAACATATAGAGACTGACAGAATACCAGAAGTTGAGGGCATCACCCCTAAAGGACAGTCTGTACTTAATGAATGGGAAAAAGAGATAAGGGGGAGCATTGAAAAGGGGGATAAGGGGGGAAATGTGACTAACAATATTTATAATTTCAAAATTTATAATTTCCTATGTGGGCTTAAAATCAATCCAAGCCTTATAAATGGTTCAATCAGTTTATTTGGTGCAATAGGAAACAAAGCAAAGGAGATGTTACATATATGAGAAATAAGAAATTATATAGTTTAGCAATGGCAGTTACGGTTTCACTTCTGCTGTTTACCGGGTGTGGGGATAAAGGGGAGCCTGTTACAGCAGATTCAGAATCACAAGCATACACCAATGAGAACGGATATGCAGTTGATGCAACTTCAGGCATGGGAGACACCAGTGGAGAAATTGTTGAAGCAGAGAAACCAGTTGAAGAAGGTAATGGTATGATTGGGGAAGATACTGACATGACTGGTGATGAATACCATGAGCAATTAGAACAAGCAGAGGAAGAAGCTAACAAAGCAGACCAGAATTTAAACGAATCAACAGGCATAGAGATAGTTGAGGAATTAGATAAAACAATGTATGCACAGCAGAATTGTAATTCCCGTTCTGGTGATGGTACAAATTATGACAAAGTAGCATCCATAGAAAAAGGAGCACAGTTACATGTAACAGGGCGTACCTCAAATGACTGGTATAGAGTAGAATGGGGAGATGGAGTTGTTTACATAGCGGGCAGTTTATTAGGAGATACAGCCCCCACTACACAACAGCCAAGTGGTGGAAGCAGTTCTGCTGGAGGTAATAGTTCTACTCAACAACCATCAGGAGGCAACGGTCAAACAACCCAGCCAAGTGGAGGTACACCAACACAGCAAGAAATCCAAGACATCCTAAATGACTTAGGTGGTTTTGGCGGAAGTGTAGAAGATAACAGTAATGATAGCTGGACACATGATTTATAAGCAAATGATATTTAAAAAATAAGTAATCAGAGGATAACTCAATTATATGTGAGTTGTCCTCTGTGCTTTTAAAGGAGGAATCAATATGCAACTTGATAAGCATACTAAACATAAGACAAGACCTAAGTTGCTGACAATTCTGTTATCATTGATACTCACCATATCAATGATAACACCAATATTTACTTCACAACCACTTCAAGTACAAGCAGAAGATGGAGGAGATATGGGAGCAGAAGATGGAGGAGGTGGTACTGGAGTTTATGATGGGGGTCCGATGTCGTCACGTACGGGTTGGATTTTCTATTGTATAGACTTATCCAACAACCAAGTCACCCCCACAGTAGCCACTACATCATCTGGCCCAATAGTAGACAAAAACGGAAATAGCCTACCCAGTAGTAATATAAGTTTAACAAGCAGATATGGAGTATCAGCATCTGGATATAGCACAACAGATTGTGACTGGGGTCCACCCCATACTGAAGGTGGAGAAGGACGAGGTGACGAAGTAAAAGACTTCATGCTATCATCTGGAGAAGGAGGACAAAAGAAAGCATACAACCTAATCAACAGAGCCTTTGGACAAAGTTATGCCGAACAATGGAATAATAGAGAAGTTTATTTAGTATTTGAACCATTTTACTGGTACAATGCTTTGGCTGGAAGTGGAAAACAAATCGGTTGGTATTGCATGACATCATACAAGTGGGGAGCATTTCATAAAGCTATAGGCTGTCCAGAAACAGGTATGTCATATTTTAAAAGATACACAAATAAAGTATGGCCTACATGTGTAAAACTTGATGGTTCAGCAGAGACAGCAGCTTTAGGATATTCACCAGTAAGTGGTGCACAGACAAATACAGCCATGGCAACAAAAAATGTAGGTGCTGGTATAGGTATTGTATGGAATGATGATAATGATGCACAAACCACATGTGATGAAAGCCAAAATGGTACACCAAGCAGACCAGAAGACGAATCAACTGGCGTATACAAAATTGTTAAATCCTATAGAATCCGAAACCTAGACACAAATGTACTCACAGACAAAGGAACCTATATCAAGCCTGATTCAAGTCCTAAAATAAGCATAGAAGATGAAAGCGAATACAAACTTATAGCATGGAAGACATCAACGACATACAAATCAGATATAAGTAGTATAAAATGGGAATCAACAGTACCAGCAGTACACAAGCAAAGTGGAACAACTCCAACAACAATAGAAATGAAGGCACCTGAAACAACATTGTATTTGTTGTTAGAGAAACCAGAAAATGAATCTACTCCTGTAACTGGACAAGCAGATTTTGTTATGAGTCAGTCAACCATTACACGAAAGATTAAATTGTCATATCCAGACAATAATGGTATAACCATTATGAAAGACACTCTGTTTAAGTGGGTAAGACCAGCACACAAAAGTAGTTGTAGCGGGCATAGTTATGCAGATGGAAAAGATAGTGAAGGAAATACAAAATATAGTACAGCATATTGTAGTTATGGTAAATTTACAGATAATTCAGTTAGATTTTCATTAAAGAACTCTGAAAAATCAAATTATCCAGATATAGTAGCAACAAAATCAGGCTGGGAAAATGTAACCACAACAGGTTTAAAAGAGCCACTTGCAAAACAAGCAGCTCTCATGTATAATCTACTTAGAAAGGTTGATCGGACACGAAGTTCCGATTTGCCCTCAGTGAATTTAATATTTCAAAAGAAATAGCATCATACCTTGGGCGGTTGGGATGCTATTTCTTTTTATGATTATCTATGTAAGACAGAGCCGCAAAGATAACAAGCAATAATGTCAAAACTTCCATCACGCTCATGGGCATCACCCTCTTTCGTAAGACTAGAGGGCACCTATCAGAAAACCGCATCCTGCTTCCTTTTCAATTATACAATCCCATTATAACATGAATAAATGTACTGCTCAATCTAAAAAGAAGATATAAGCATATTTTATATTTTACGGACTGTCTGTTTCAAATGTTTCAACTTTTTAAAACGTTCTGCGCAATGGATATGGAAGATGCATGTTAATGAAAATGGTAAAAATGGATATGTAATGCATAAATGAATACAGTGTGTAAAAATCAATATCCATGAAAGGGTTTATCATACTTACTAAAATTTCTCCATGTGGAATATCAGCAACAATGAACATATAAAAACAAATATTGCATTATGAAAAAATCAAGTTGTACAAGTTAATAGAAATTGTTGGCTTGTCAGTATACAGTGGGGTGGTTCCTGCATTATCCGATGAAGTTGGTATGTAGTGGGTATTTCATAATAGTAAAAAAGTGGTTTTGTGCACCAGAAAAAATGGTATGGTGCATTGGGATAATTTTTAAAAGTGTATATTAAAAATACGGGAAAATAAGCATGGCCTTCAATAGAAAATAAAAATCTGTTGGAGGTACTTTTATGTTATCAGAACATAATGAATTTTTAGAAAGGGCATACAGGATATTGAATAGGGTATATTTTGAGGACAGCCTGCCGGAGGTAGTGATTACAATACAGTCCTCTCAAAAATCATACGGCCATATCACGGTTGGGGAGATCTGGAAGGACAGCTGGGATTCCTATCATGAAATCAACCTGTCGGCAGAGTACCTTAACAGACCTGTGGAAAACATTATCAGTACTCTGGTTCATGAAATGTGTCATTTGTATGCTATGGAAAATAATATAAAGGACACATCAAATAATAACCGCTATCACAATAAAAAATTTAAAGAGATAGCAGAAAAAAGGGATTTGAAAATAAGCTACCATGAGAGCATAGGATGGAGTGTAACCGAGCCTACAGAAAAGTTAATAGAAACGATAAAGGAAAATCATTTAGATTCCCAGATAGGGTATGTGCGTATGGGGGCTTATGGCTGGACTGGTGGAGATAATGGAAATGATGGGGATAATGGAAATGGTTTAACTGGCACGAATGGCAAAAAGCCAAAAAAGAAAAGCAGTACAAGAAAATATATCTGCCCTAAATGTGGTAATTCAGTGAGGGCTACAAAGGATGTAAATATAGCGTGCCTTGATTGTCTGTTGCAGATGGTGAAAGAGGAATAAAAATCAAAAATTCCTCTACAATCTCCCTAAAAATCAGTGACACATAATGGTTTATTTCCTTGCACTATCACGTCTATGCACATAAATGTTTCAGCGTTAAGATTTATTTGTAAGTTAAATAAAGTTAGTGCTGAGGCACAGAAAGAAAGAGGTAAGCATTATGTGTATGTATTTGACAAACGGTAACTTTTTAGGGCAGAGGCTGATAGGCTATGAATTCTATGACAGCAAGAGCAAGGGCTTCGTAGGCATGACGGAGAAGCAGGTCATTACAAAGCTGAAAAACAATGAAAAGGTTTATGGCTTTATCCTTGGGGAAGAGGACGGGAAAGAAGTCCTTAAACTGGATGTTGAGGGCTTCAACATGGGCAACTTGCAGTTGAAAACCGGTGTAAACAGCCTGTCATGGATGAATGAGGACAGCGGTTCAGATATGAACATGGAACTTATTGTTGTAGCGGCCAGCGGTGACAAGAAGAAAGTTTATGAGACAGTCAATGCCAGACATGCAAGGATGGAATATACCGAGGACAAGCTGAAGATGATGCTGGAAATCGGGGTGCCTGTTGCGGGTGTACGGCTTGAAAAGAATAAGCTTGTAGCCTGTGAGGGTGTGGAGATTATCGGTAATGAGGAAGAAGTAAAAGAGGGGGCGTAAGCCCCCTCTTTTGAGGACAGGACATAAAAGGGTTTAAAGAGGTTCCAGAGGGATACAGAGAGATTTGAGAGAGGTACAGGGAGAAATGATTGAACAGTATAGGGGATATGAGATAAAAGTATTTTGGAGTGAGATTGATAATGGTTATGTATTCTGCATCTTTACCAGTGACGGCACGGGCATTATAGAAAGTAATGTTTACCATTATGAAAAATTTGCATTACCGGGGGCAAGGGAAACAGTTGACCGATACATAGAGGTTAAGGAAAGGGGGCTTGACAGATGGACTATCTGACATTTACAGTAATCCATACAATGGTAATCATTTCATTATGTGGAGCAGTTTATTTAGGGAAACAGTGTTTCATTTTCATACGCTGGATAGCAAAAGGGATATGGAAAGAACTGGAAGAGGATAAAAATTAAAGGCTGGGATATACGGCAAAATCCATAAAAACCAGTTTAAAATTCCGTTAAGAACCACTACAGCCAAAAGAAAAAATGGATGGTACAATCCCTTGCAGGGTTGGGGCAGGGGATTGTTTTTGTAACTGTAAACAATGATTTTGAACATTAAAAAGGAAATTTGTCTTATAGGTTATAATACGTGCCTGACAACACATACACAAGGGGGCTGAACATGGAACAGCTGATTGCTCTGGGTAACCAGAAATATACAGCAGAGCAAATCTACAATAAATTAAAAAGGGCGGGGGTGGTAGACTGATGAAAGCAGTTGTCAAACATAATGGAGTGGAGTTGCCAGAGTCTTTGTGCCTTGTCAACACGGCAAGCAACATTGTTACATTGGAAACAATGTTAGAACCCAATATAAGCCTTGACCTTGACAAGGTTTATGTTGAGGTCAACCTGTTTGGGGATCTGGAAGAATTGGAAGATTAAAAAGGACTGCTCATGGCCTGAAGGCTGTGAGTGGTTTTTTATGGACGTAGATTTAAGTATACACTTTAATGTTGAGGAATTGGGAGAGATGGAAATAATGTCATGTATGATTTCCCAAAAGTGCACGTTAAGGGAGGGGTGATATATTTTTTTCAGAAAAAGTAATTTTTCGGGTGTGGAAACAAGGTTTCCAGAAAAAAAGTGTGTAGGGGTATAACGCTGTGATGAAAAATCGGGTGTACACAAAAATCAGACTGGTTGGAAAAACAGTGATTCAGTATGTTATGCATGGGATGCTGAACAATGAGAAATTTTAAAAAGACCATAAGGGGGGAGCATTTCAGAAAAACATATTTATATAAGAAGTAATACATACGCTGTAGATAGAGCCAGCATAAGAAGAAAAGTGATTCAGGAGAGAAAAAGAGTATACAATTATGGTAATAAACTATAAGCAATTGGCAGATTATCATAAATGCAAAATCCTGTCTTGTTGGAAAAATGATAAGGCAAGAGGAAGAAACGATATTGCCGGAGCAGTTGACCGCTAAATACCATTTTGTTTCAAATGTTTCAAGTTTATATAAAAGAAACACAAAATATCCAAACATGGTGCCTATGAGTTACCGTTCAAAATACAAGATGATTTTAGGGCACTTATGTTATATAATGTGTTTAGCGGAGGAATATTGGAATGGCAGACACCAGTAATGAGAAAAAGCGCAAAAGCGTAAAAACCATATATGATAGAAATACAGGTCTTTCAATTATGATTAACTTATATGTGATAAAATATATATACTATCATATAGACAAAGCCCGTTGTTTTATAGATGAGGACGAACGGGGAAAAAAGAGGAAATCATATCCGATTTATTGTACGGATATGCTCCCGGTATCAAGGCAAAGGCTCAACAGAATAAATAACGGACAATGCTTTGAATTTACCCGGGCAGAAGCAAACTCCATAACAGAAACTTTTGGAATAGAAATGAAATATTTCAGAAAAGACGACCCGATAGCATTCGAGATAGATGGTATTGACGAGACCAGCTGGAAGTGCTTTTATAAATCGAAGTACGAGGTCGATTATGACTTGCATATTGATTTTGAAAACGAGGGGGATGATATAGTTAAACAGAAAGTAGAGGATATATTAAAAGACCTATCCAAGGATTGGGAACAGAAACTTAAATGTGACAATCCCATTTTTGCCATTTGTTACTATTTCAAATACGGTGAAAGATTTGACAGACCGAACGCTATCAAAAGCCTCAAAGATATTCTGTGTGAATTGGATTACAGGGAATGGGAGAAAGAAAGCACTACATCACTGAGTGAACTGCTAAAACTTCTGAGAGGACATTATAATTATATCAATTCACTTGTAACCCTTAATAAATTGAAAAAGGAGCAACAAGAGAAAAAACAACATCCAATACCTAAAACAAAGAGATAATGGGAGGTGTGCTTGCAAAGCATACCTCCTTTTTTATGTGGTACAAAATCAACATTAAGTGTTACACAAAAAATTACAGCATGTCTTTTATTAACCACAAAACACGCTATGTATGACCTGATTAAGACCATATAGACGTTATACTATAGCGTGTTATAATTGTATTATCGAGAGGGGGAAAACAAAATGAAAGATACATAAAGATAAAAGACAAAAAAATCGAACCTTGACAAAAATATGCCGAAAATTTCCAAAACTGCGCCGGAGGAAGTGGAAGGGATATCATATGGAACCCGTAAACAGGTTTTCAAGGGGGCAGTATACCCACCCATAGGGCGCAGTATGGGGGAAGCCTGCCCAAAAATAAGCAACTCTGAAAAAAGCAACTAATGTTTATCATAGAAAGGAGACACTTATGAGCAGAAATATCAATATGGAAAATAATATGCAGGAGGTAGATGCAACTATGAACAGCGCAGAAAAAAATAATAATGTGGAGGCAGAAACTATGGCAAACGAAATCAATAAAAATGAGGAGGGAAAAGTTATGGAAGCCAGCTTTAAGGAAACAGCAGATACTATTATGGATAATGCGTTAGCAGCCGCAATGCCTTCGGATATCGACGAAATTATCCCGGCAGAAGAAAGGGGCGTTTCAGAAAAAAAACATTCGAAGAACATTGTGCCTCTTACTGTTGTGGAAATTATTGAACCGTTAGGGAACATAATTCCAGAGATACCTGAAAACGAACGGGCAGAAGTAACCAAAGAAGATTACATTGACTTGAAAGAATCCATAAAACATGGTTTTTTTGATCCCGTACGGGGCATGAAAGGATTCAAGACTAATACAGGACATTTGTTTTATGCCCGGATTTTTACGGATTCAAAAGGGAACCGCTGGATAGAATACTGCCAGCAGTACAGCGACGATTCTTACTCTGCGAAAATGAATGTGAAGCAGGCTGACCTGATTGCCGGCGCCTACTTTTTTTGTGATGAGGAAAATACCAATTCCGGGTTCATGTCAAAAAATACCGGCGCTAAAATTGTCGCGAATGTACGCAATGATTACTATAATAAAACCGCATTCCCAAAAGAATGCGTAAGCATAAAACAATTATTCTTGTTTTTATTAAGCATTTACAGTTTACTCCCTACCGAAAGTGACTCATTAAAAGAATATGATTACCCGGACAGGTTCTATGCAGATATCATGATGGCAATCCGGAAAAACCAGGCTTGGTTTGATGACAGTTTACATAAAGCATATTATGCCCTTAATACAGAACAGATTGACAAGATTGCCAATACATTGAATATAAAAAGAGACCTGTTATTGAAAAAGCTGAAAGAATACAAATTCCTGTATCTCACGGATTCATCCAAAGGATATCAGACATGTGTTCGTTTTCCTGCTGAAAAGAATAAACTGGGAGCGGAATTTTTTCCAGAATCTTACACCAAATGGAGTTATTGTATACTTAATCTGGAATATCTGGCAAACCAGTTAACAAAAAAGAAACAGAAGTAAATCCTGCTCTCTTACTGGAAAAGATATGAATTATTTAGCCTATATCAGCTTATATGAAATTCAGTCTTGACAATCGGGGATGGCCAGCGGTACCATCCCCGAACAATACGAAACAACAGGAGGAAAAAATATGTCAACCAATAAAAATGTCAGAGGATGCCTTATAGAGAGAAAAGGAAAATATTATGTGGTAGTCAGCTATTATGCCGGGGAACATCGTTTGCAGGATACGAAGTCAACCGGAATTTCAATAGCTTCACATAAGAAGAGGGAGGCAGAGAAGATAAGAGACCGGCTCGTGCAGGAGAAAGAAATGGAACTGGAACAGCTTGCACAGAAAAAAGAATCGCATTCATTTGCAGACTGTTTTGAGAGATGGATCGATCATAAATCCAAACAGATAGAAAGTACAACTGCATGGGGATATAAAAAACGGAGCAAGACAATCATAGAGTATTTCCGTAAGGAAGATATCAGGATTGAGGAATTACAGCCGAGAGACCTGCTTAAATATTGCGAATGGGCATTGGCAAACGGACGTCGGAATATCTATAATGAAAATACTCCGACTGGTTTGAGCAGACGGACGGTAAGAGACCAGCTGACTTTGATGAAAGGCTTTCTGAATGATGCGGTTGTACAGGGTGTCATCATGACGAATCCGGCAGACAAGGTACAGGTGCCGAGGGTAAAGGAAAGCAACGTGAAAGAGGTTGCTTACATGGATAAAGAGCAGGCGACGGCATTTCTGAACTTTATAAAAGCGGAGCCACTTTTTGAAAGGCTGTACTGCATCACGAAAGTCGGTCTGTACTATGGATGCAGAAGGTCGGAGATACTCGGTCTGAAATGGAGTGCGGTTGATTTTGAAAAAGGGTCGATTGTCATAAACCATACAATCGTAAGGACAGAGGCAGGAGACATATGCAGAGACAACGTAAAAACAGAAAGCTCCTACCGCTATTATCCGTTGCTGGACAGTATAAAGGGTGACCTTAAGGAACTTATGGAATCCCAGAAAAAACTGGGCATCTACTCAAAGGATGGATATGTGTTCACATGGGATAACGGAAGAGTATACAGCCCGGACTACATAACCAAGCATTTCAAGAAAGCAGTCATAAGATGCGGATGTGTGCCGGAAGGTTTAACGGTACATAAATTGAGGCACAGCTGTTGTGCCATCCTGTTTGAGGAGGGCTGGGATTTAGGCAAGGTTCAGAACTGGCTGGGGCATAGCGATATTACAGTGACGGCTAATATTTACAACCATGTCAGCCGGAAATGGAAGAATAAACATGGTGAAAAAGCGGACGAGATATTCGGCTAAACAGCCATAATACAAAATGGGGATACCTGCAACAGAAAAAGTATCCCTTTTTATTGTACCAATCATAGAAATATGATATGCTGTCTAATATAAAAATACGAGATGCTTAAAGGATTCAGACGTTGTGTGAAATCCATTGTTATCAATAATTTGGGGAGAGGGTCAACAAAGTTCCAACAAAAGTTTGGAAAAGTGCTGGATATGGGCATGGACAGGGGAAAAATGGACGTGTCCGAGGGTATACAGACGTATCCCAAGGGGAAAAATGGACGTATAGGGGATTTTTAAAGGCGGGCAGTTTGTTCGGGACGCAGAGGTCGCAGGTTCAAATCCTGTCGCGCCGAGTAGGTTGGAAAGAGCCAGAAACTTTGATTTTAAAGGGTTCCGACTCTTTTTTTGTGCCTGAAAAAGAGGAGGTCAGGCGGATTTAAAAAGGCCTTGACAACAAAGTTCCGGCAAAAGAAAAAAATCCCTCAACTGCGCTGCGGCACAGTCGGGGGATTTGATCCTTTATCAATATAGACTTACATACTCTGCATTTAATTAAACGGAATCACCGCCCCGTCATAATTATCATTGATATACTGCTTGATCTCATCAGATTTCAACACATCCACCAGAGCCTTGATGCCTTCATTGTTTTCATTGCCCTCTGCAACCGCAATCACATTCACATAGGTCTTTGCCGCTTCGGAATCAGAACTTTCATAAGCGATAGAATCCTTTGCAACGCTGAAATCTGCCTGCAGTGCATAGTTGCCGTTTAATACTACATAAGCAACTTCTCCCACAACCCTCGGTACCTGAGCCGCCTCTAATTCCTGAATCTCAAGGTTGTGCGGATTTTCTTCGATATCCTGTACCGTTGCCGTCAGGCCTGCGCCGTCTTTTAATTTGATCAGGCCGTTGTCCTGCAGCAGCAGAAGCGCCCTTGCTTCATTTGTGGTATCATTGGGTACCGCGATCACGTCGCCGTCTGCCACTTCGTCCAGAGTCTTCTTTGTGCCGGGATAGATGCCGAAGGGCTCATAGTGGATGCCTCCTGCATTTACCAGATGTGTTCCTCTCTCTGCGTTAAACTCATCCAGATACGGTATATGCTGGAAGTAGTTTGCATCCAGTTCGCCGCTGTCCACCACTTGATTCGGCAGTATGTAATCATCAAAAACCGTAACTTCCAGATTCCATCCCTGCTCAGCTAAAATCGGTTTTGCCGCTTCCAGAATCTCCGCATGGGGTGTCGGGGATGCCGCTACCGTAATGGTTCCTTTTTCCTCAACCGCTTCTTCCGCCGGCGCCTCTTCCTCTGCAGGTGCCGCTTCCTCCTCAGATGTCTCTTCCGCCGCCTCTTCCATTGTCGGCCTTTCCACTGCCTCTTCTGTCGAGCCGCAGCCTGCTAAAATGCCTGCTGCCAGCACGCCCGTCAAAAGTACTGCCAATGCTTTTTTCTTCATAATGTTTCCTCCTCTTCATTTCAGTTTCACGGACGCTTTGCCGCATCCGCTTTTTGCCTTACTTTTGCTGACATGAAGAGTATACAACCAATCCGGAAAAAAAGCTAATACACGAAACCTTTATTTGGTTATAGGTTATTCCTATACCTCCATCTTCCCTCCTGCCCGTTACATTGCCATCTCCTGATACTTTTTCAGTTCCTCAATATACAGCTTCCCGATCTTACTGACCTTCTGCCCTTTTCTCACAATATAACCGATCCGCATCCTCTCCGTCTCTTTCAATGGAATCGCCTTATAATCGCTGCCGTTTAATTCCTCGCAGATAATGCCGGAGCAGAGCGTGTAGGCGTTCAATCCCACCATCAGATTCAGAAGGGTCGCCCTGTCGTTTGCCTTGATCAGCCTCCTGTATTCATAATCGCTCTTCATCTCTTCCGCCAGAAACAGGGAATGATGCTTCCCCTGATCAAAAGACAGACACGGATAATCATCCAGCTCTTCCATCGAGATCATTTCCCTCTCAGCCAGCGGGTGCTTAGCCCAGAGATAGACAAAAGTATTACAGGAAAACAGTTCCTTAAACTCCAACCCGTTTTCCTGTATCGTTTTCATCATGACTTTTTCGTTAAAATCATTCAGGTATAATACGCCGATCTCACTTTTAAAAGACCTGACGTTTGTGATGATATCATAAGTAGTAGTTTCATGCACCGCATACTCATAGCGCTCCATCCCCAGCTTTTTTACCGTCTCCACAAAGGCCTTCACCGCAAACGTATAATGCTGGGTGGATACGCTGAATTTTTCTTTTTTCTTTTTCTCGATATATCTGCTCTGCAACAACCCGAACTGTTCCGTCACCTGCCGTGCATAGCCCAGAAACTCCTCGCCTTCCGGCGTCATACTGATACCCCGGTTGGAACGCAGGAAAATTTCAATCCCGATCTCCGTTTCCAGCTCCTTCATCGTCTCCGACAGGCTGGGCTGGGAAATAAAAAGCTGTTTTGCCGCCTCGTTCATGGAACCGCAGTCCGCGATCGTCAGCGCATATTTTAATTGCTGCAGAGTCAATTCTTATCCCCTCTCCTGTTTACAGATTTTATACGGTCATAAGATCTCATCAAGGCTAACCGGCTCATACCGCGTAAATATCTTATCCTCTCCGCAGACATGTTTTGTACCGTCTTCGTCGATGATGATATAATCCCCTTCATTGATAAAAGTACGTCCTCTCCGGTGGAATATGTAAGGACAAACGATCGTCCCGTCCGGCTTTGTCACCTTGATCAGAGAGTCTGTCACGATCCATATCTTTGTCACGATATCCGACCACAGCTCATATCCGTCTTCCAGTCCCTTTCCCTGCTCATATTTCACTACTTCCGCTTCTATCGATGTCCTTCTGCATTTCATAACAGCACCCCTTTCTGTATCAAGATTTATACTGGTCATTTTGCTATTGTCTATTAATTACAGTATAATACATTTCGGCGGTTTTTACAAAACTTTCTTCAAAAATTAAACAGGGCAGAGAGAGAATAATTTTCTCGCCCTCCCATTGAACCGTACGTACGGGTTTCGTATACGGCTCTACAACTTATATTCCAATTTTTACCAAGTAACAGGATAGGGGATTGAGCAAACCGGCTCTATCTTTTATTCTATTTTTAAGTAAATGTTTCAGTCCTTCGGCTTATAGCTCAGTTTTGCTGATGTTGCCTACTATGACATCATCAACTCCTTCTCCAAACCTTTTTCGACCATACCTTTTGGTATGTGAGCAGGGTCTCCAGAGGTAAGGCACACAACAAAGCAGAGCCGGAAGAACTCTCCGGCCCTGTACTATTATGTAATACTTTATTATATTTATTTAATAAGGTTCGGTGCTATTTCCGGATCGTCCATATTTTCCGCATTGTACCAGAACGCCGGTGTTTCTTCATCTTTCACCGCTTCGCCGTTTGCGATCATTGTCAGCAGATCTACCGTGATCTGCCCCTGATACCTCGGAGACTGCGTCACCGCGCCATACATAGTTCCGTTTTCGATCGCGCCGATAATGGTTGCACCCGAATCAAACCCGCAGGCAATGATTTCACCGGCTGCCGGATCTGTACCCAGTTTGCCGAGAAGTTCATTTGCTGTAATGATGCCTTCCGCAGTTTCCTGATTTGTTCCCATAATACCGATCAAGTCCTGTTCATTTAACAAAACGCCTGCTTCTATCGCACAAAGTTCGCTGGTTGCCTGTGCCGGAACCTTTACCTCGATGATTACATCCGCGCTGCCGACATCACCTGATTCTTTCGCGTCGTCTACATACTTATCACTTCCGATAACTGCCGCGCTCTTTCCGTCCGCCTTTACCAATTCCATCATCTTATCAATGAACCCAAGCCCTCTGTCAATAACCGATTCGCTGGTGACATCCTGGTTTACCACACCGATCCTGACGGGTGCATCTGCCGCTGCGATCACATCTTTCAAGGCTGCATACATATTTTCCGCCGCAACACCGCCTGCATTATAGTTGTTTGTAGAAGCTGTCGCATACACACTTCCTTCCGGCGCTCCCGGAACCCCTGAATTAAAACATATAACCGGAATTCCTGCATCCATAGCATCCTGCAGGGAATCCATCACCGCCTCTTTATCACTGGCAGCAATGCCGATGCCGTCCGGTTTGCTGTTGATGGCATTATTCAGCATCTGCACTTGATCCGCTATATCCGTATTGGAGTTAGGACCGATTACAGTAACTGTCACACCAAGCGTCTCTGCCTCGTCTTCCGCCCCGTCTGCTGCCGCACGCCAGAAATCAGAACTCATACTCTTTACAATCACATAAAAATTATAATTCTCTTTTGCCGTAACATCGCCATAAGCTGATTTCCCCGTGCTTTCAGCCGCCTCTTCTGTGCTCTCTTCCGGTGCTGCTTCTTCTTCCGCCGGTGCCTCTTCTGTTACCGCTTCCGCAGCCGTTTCATCCGCCGCAGTATTTCCGCAGCCTGCCAGCAAAGAAACTGCCATCATCCCCGTCAATAACACTGCCAACATTTTTCTTTTCATCAACCCATATCCTCCTTCTTCATCATAAATATTAATAAATCACTTATTGTGATCTATGTTCTGTTCGTTTTTTGCTCTTACTTCTTTTTTCCATATTTCCTTGCATATTCTCCGTAAGACACGGAACGCTCCGGATTGTAGCCCTCACTCTGGTTCGGATAACGGTATCTTTTGATATCCTGATCGTCCGGATAGATAAATCTTGCACCCGGCCGAAGAATCACTGTCTTGATATCCGGTGTGTTTTCGCTGACGATCCTCTCGAACTGATTGCAGAGCATTTCAGGATCACTGCAGGTATTCGCCCAGTTATCGTAATGATCCGGAATCAGCACCTTTGCCTTTAATGTCTCCCCCAGCCTTGCGCAATCATAAGGCGTCATTTTATCGGTTGCTCCCGGTGCGTTCATTCCCATATCAAAAATTGCCACATCGACCTGATAGTTATCCCCGATCGCTTTGTAAGCATCGTTGTACCATGTATCACCGAGGAACATGATATTTCCGGCAGATGTCTTAAACAGGAAACTCACGCAGCAGTTCTCATATTTGTCGCGTGAAGTACCATCCCCCGTGCGGATCACTGTATCGTCATAATTCATAAGGAATTCCACCTGGGCGCCGGGGAAATGAATACTCTCCCCCACTACCGCTGTCGTAATACGCTCGTCGGGCACTTCAAACCCTTTTAATTTTTCCACCGTTTTCGCCGGTCCCACAAACCTGCACTCCGTTGTCTGCAATGCCGCCTTTACCGTATAAAGATCGCAGTGATCCTGATGATGGTGGGTGCTGAAAGCCGCATCGAGCCTGTTAAATTTCCAGGGATCGATCAACTGTGGATTCATGCGCATCCAGTTGATCGTATCTGCGCCCGCCTGCTTGCATACACCGCAATAGTAATACTGGGTATAATGTGACGGACCGGAATACACATCGATAAAAAAGATAGCTCCCTCATCCGTTTTTAGCATCCAGGAAGGACCGCCCAGCCACCAGAGCGCAACCGTTCCCTTTTTTACGTCCAGATTTTCAATTTCCTGATTGAGCAGCGTTCCCCATTCCGGAAAGCAGTCTTCCAGCCAGTCCTGTCTTGTCAAAGACCTGTTCTGATTCAGGTAATCCCCCGCCAGAATTCCCCGTCCATCTGTTCTTTCCACTTTTTTATCCACGACCATTCCTCCTTTTATTATACTATATTAAATTATAGTACTCATTTATTTTAAATACAATACAATTTTATATTTTTGTATACATTTCGTTATAATAGACAATTTCAGCAATATAAAAGAGGTATAATTGTCTACAACAGACAATTATACCTCTTTTACCCCATCTATTTTATTGGTAAAATATTGCAGGAAGTGTTTTCAGATTATAAAACTGAAGTGCCGGCTCTGTAATTTCTCTGAGGCCGCTTTCCACATCCCCGCTCTTTAATGCCTCCACAATCTTCATATGCGACGCATACTGCACTTCCGAATCTTCCGCCTGCAGATAGTTCGCCGCCTGCAGATACTCGATCTGAATCAGCAGGCTTTTTTCCATCTGCATCAGGGATCGGTTTTTTCCGATCTTGCATAGTTCCCAGTGATAATCCGAATCCGCTTTAATCCGATTCAATATATCATTCTTTTTCGCCGCTTCATAACACCTTTTAGCATATTCACAAAGCTTTTCATATTCCGCCCTGCTTCCGTAATAGGCAGCCAGTTTCACCGACATCTGATCAAGGCATATCTTGACCAGACCGACCTCCTTCACCCTGTCCTCATCATATACCGCCACCTCAGAGAAACGATTCGGATATGTATTGATAATACCGTCTTTCGCAAGATCACGCAATGCCTCCCGTATCGGCGTGCGGCTGATCTTAAACTGCTGGGCAATGGAAGCTTCCGGAATCTTGTCCCCCGGCCTGATTTCCAGAGACAGAATCATATTGATCAAATACTGATAAATCTGCTCCGAAACCGCATTTTCAAATTTGTGTTTCATATCGATCCCCTGTTTTAAGTAATATTATATATTTTTATGTTTAATTCAAGAAATAGTATACAAAAAACGGATCAGAAACACAACTAAAATATTTTTGCGGAAATTACCGTCTGCAGGCGTCAAAACAAAAACACTCTGCTTCAGCCGCCTTTCACCACCTGCGCCGCCACCCGGTAAGCAGGCTCTGTGATCAGACCCCCCTGCAGCAGTTTTACATCCTCCTCCGTCTCCTCCCCCCTGCTTTTTCTCAGCACTGCCATATTCAGCGTCTTAAACAGCGAAATCAGCTTTTTCATATCCTGTTCTTTGTCCAGAATACAGGTGCCCAGAGAATCCTTCTCAAACTCGCAGGTCGAAATGATCTGCATACAGATGCGCAACTCCCCTGTAATATCCGAAGCCTCCATTAAAATATCCGGCCTTTTCTCAAAACATTCCAGAAAATATTTTTTTGCGCCCTGGACATCTTTTTTCGCAAAAAAATCCGCCATAGCACGCTTTACCTCCCCGGTCTCAAACTTTTCCCCGATGATCGCTATCCGGCATTCATAAGGCTGCAGCCGGTTCACCTGTACCCAGACCATCTGCAGAAATTCCGATAAAAATCCGAATACACGCTTCCGGTATCCGTCATACCCTGTGACATCGATACGCCTTTGCACCTCAAACAAAATGTCAAAGAGCCAGCCGCAGTATTTATCATAAAGCGCCTTGGGCATCACGCAGATATTCCCGAAATAGACTTTATTGTCATGCACCAGCCTGTCAAAAACAGCGCCGTATGCAGGATATTTTTCCCTTATCACTTCCTGTGTCACCTGCAAGTCATGAAGATTATGGTCTACCGCGAACCCCTCATAATAATTGCTGTGAAGGGTAAGCTTTTCCGTTGTGATCAGATCGTAATCCCGTAAGATCCGCTCACAGTCACTGCCGGCCATCAGCCGCTCCGGTCCGTCCGGATGATCGCGGATCACAGGAAAACGCCTGTAGTGGCAGATTCCTACATTATCTGCGCCTTTATAATTTTTCCACACCCAGTACATGCCGGTAAGTTCGCTGAAATAAGGATTCTGCACAGAAATATTATCTTCCCCGCCGTCATCTGTCAGATAGGCGTGATCCAGCGTCCCGTGCAGCGCATGTCCCACCTGCAGCGGGACATACATACTATCCTTCGGACCTTCAAACAATTTATGAGTCATAACAAAAATCTTTGTAGACATTTTTTCTCCTCTGTACAAAAAATCCGGAAAACAAATTCCTGAAAGATAAAACTCCCCACGCCGCAACGGACAGCAGGGAGTCTTCAAATCAAAAACGCTCTTAATAATTTTCCGCACGAACCTCAAAATAAGCCTGAGGATGCGCACAGACAGGACATACTTCCGGCGCCTTCTTGCCGACTACGATATGGCCGCAGTTTCTGCATTCCCATACCTTTACTTCGCTCTTCTCAAATACCTGTGCGGTTTCCACATTCTTCAACAGGGCTCTGTAACGTTCTTCATGGTGTTTCTCAATCTCCGCCACCATACGGAATTTCGCCGCCAGTTCATGGAACCCTTCCTCCTCAGCTGTCCTGGCAAAGCCCGCATACATATCTGTCCATTCATAGTTCTCGCCTGCCGCTGCCGATGCAAGGTTGTAAGCTGTATCGCCGATCCCCTCCATCTCCTTGAACCACATTTTCGCATGCTCTTTTTCATTGTTGGCTGTATCTAAAAACAATGCTGCAATCTGCTCATAGCCCTGCTTTTTCGCTACGGACGCAAAATACGTATATTTATTCCTTGCCTCCGACTCGCCCGCAAAAGCCGCCTCCAGATTTTTTCCTGTCTGTGTGCCTTCATACTTACTCATAATTGATCCCCCTTTTTATATTTAATTATTTACAACTCACCGCCTGCGCCAGCCATAAAAAGCCGCCGCCTCATCCCATCGTATTACAATACCTCTGATTTGTCAATATGCCCATTTTCCTGAAATTCATACAGTTCTTTTGTATGAAACGGCTTTTCTTTGTCCCACCGGAAAATATTTCAGATCCCGGGCGAAACAATGCTGCCGTAATTAGAAAGTATCCTCCGCATATTATGATTCATTTTTTCCGTAAGTTCCTGATATATTTCCCGCTCATACTCCGTAAATCCCAAAAAGCGCAGTTCCGCATCTTCTGCCTCCGCCTGCCTGAGTTCTGCCAAAACCGGTTCTGACTCCGGTAAAAAGGCAATCTTTATCCGCTTTGTTTTCCGGGATTCTCCTCTCCTTCTGCCGGGTTTCGCCTCCTCAGTCTCCAGGTACCCCTTTGCTGCCAGCTTCTGCAGCCTGTGGGATATTCCCTGGGGTGTTTCCCCCAGCCTGTCCGCCAGATCCCGCTTGCTGCACAGGGCTGACGTATTGCGCAGACAGAGCATCAGACGCACATCCCGCAAAGAAAGATCATATTTTACGGCGATCGGCTCCAGATAATAATCCAGAAGCTTCCGGCAGCGGTAGATCTCCGGCAGGGCTCCCGTTCCGCCGATCTCTTCCAGAGAGATATATAACTGGTTTTCCAGTTTTTTCGCTCCGAGAGAAAGAATGCCGTCCCCTGCCGCATCAATCAGAAAACGATACACCTGAAAACGGATCTTTTCATAATCTTCTTCCGAAAATATATTTTTATAAAAATTATTATAACAGTCAAAGACAGCCCGTTTCATCCGCACGGCCCTGGAAAGGTTCATTCCCTGGGATGCCAGAGACCCCTTTGTCTTTACATAATAATACAATGGTATCTGTATCGCGCAGAATACCCCGGCATGACGGATATATTCCAGATTAAACATAAAATCCTCACACCAGCTCACTGACGGATCCATTCTTAAATGATACTTTTCCACGATCTCCCTGCGGAACAGCTTGTTCCACAGAACACCATAATAAAAATCCGCCGGATTTTCCATCATATACGCCGCATACTGCTCCCGGGAAAAAGGTTTCGTCTCATCGATATTCCCCTTGGGCGACAAGCGTTCTCCTATTACACGGTAAAAATCCGCGATCACCAGATCACAATGATTTTCCTCCGCCGTTTTCACAAAGCGCTTTGTGGCGTCCGGCGTGATCCAGTCATCGCTGTCCACAAACTGTAAATAGGTTCCGCGCGCCTTAGATATCGCCAGATTTCTCGTATCGGAAACACCGCTGTTTTCTTTATGAATCACGATAATCCGCTCATCCTGCGCCGCAAACGCATCACAGACGGCACCGGAATCATCCGTACTGCCGTCATCTATAAGCAGCAGTTCGAAATCCGTGTATTCCTGATGGATAATGCTGTTGATACAGCGGGGGAGCGTTGCCCGCACATTATGGACAGGCACAATGATACTGACTTCCGGAAACATAAAATCCTCTCATTCCTGTTTAATCTGTGAGATCCCTGTAACTGCCCTCACAGGTTTTTAATTCATGCGATCACATAACACATCTCATGCCACACTTCATTCCCCCAGGTTGAATCGGCGATGCCCAGATCCGTGAAACCCATCTTTACATACATCTCCACTTTCCCATCAAGACAGGTAAGGATAAGGCGCTGCCCGCCTCTTTCCTTCTGCTTTTTAATATACCGTTCCACGATTTCCCTTGCCAGTCCGCGGCCCCGGTATTCCGGCAATACGTCAAGCCCTAACAGCATCACATTTTTTCCGGCCGCATGATGCAGGCTGATATCCGTAAAAAATTCATCCCTGAAAGAAGGCTCGTCTGTCGCAACTCCATTGAAAAAGCCTGCCATTTTTCCATTTTCTTTGTCAATCGCCACCAGAAAAAATTCCGGCGCGGCAGCGATTCTCTCCGCCATTGCTTTCGGGGAGCACGCCTCGTGAGGCGGAAAGCAGATCTGCTCTATTAAGATCGCCTCATCTGCCTCCCCGGATCGTATATCTCTGAATTCAAATCCATCCATATGTTTATCTTCTTTCTCCCTTGACATTTTATATTTCACATTTATATCCGCCTGATACGGCATCAATGCTATCCGGCGCAGCATTTCTCCGACCAGACGCAAGACCGGCTCCCACTGCCTGAAACCGTCTCTGTGCTAATGAAGATACTGCCTCAACACCTTCATAAAAATATCCATATCCAGAGGTTTTGAAATATGGGCATTCATGCCGTTCTTAATCGCGGCCTCTTTATCTTCCTCCAATGCATTTGCAGTCATCGCAATGATCGGAAGATTCTTCACATCTTTTCTCGGAAGGCTCCGGATCTCTCTGGTCGCTTCATAGCCGTTCATGATCGGCATCTGCACATCCATCAGGACTACGTCATAATAATTTTCTTCGGAGTTTCTCACCATATCCACCGCATCTGTTCCGTCCGGCGCCGACTCCACTTCAAAACCTGCTTCTTCCAATATTACTTCCGCGATCTCCCGGTTCAGTTCAATATCCTCCACCAAAAGTACTCGTTTTCCGCTGAAATCATCCGTTATCCACGGTACGTTTTCCTCTTCCCTGCTGTTTAAATTATTTGCCACAAGCAGCGCGGACTTCAGATCGGACATAAACAGCGGTTTTGCACAGAAAGCTGTAATACCCGCTTCTTTCGCGTCCTCCTCAATATCAGTCCAGTCATAAGCTGTCAGAATGATGATCGGCGCCTCATCCCCCACTGCGCTGCGGATCTTTCTTGCGGTTTCTATGCCGCTCATCTCCGGCATCTGCCAGTCAATGATATAGGTATGATAAGAATCCCCCTCTTCATATGCCATCTTCGCACGGTACGCCGCTTCCCTGCCCGAGGTCGTCCATTCGGCACGCAGGCCGATCTGCTTCAGCATCTTGCTCACACTGTCGCAGATATTCAGATCGTCATCCACCACCAGCGCACGCAGGCCGTACAGTTCCTTGATCTGCTCCGCATTCTTTTCGATATCCTGCAGCTTCAGGCTTATCTCCACCGTAAACGTCGATCCCATGCCGACTTCACTCTCCGCGCGAATCGTGCCGTTCATCATCTCCACGATATTTTTTGTGATCGCCATACCGAGGCCGGTGCCTTCAATTCCGCTGCGGGTCGTACTTGCCTCCCTCTCAAAAGGCTCAAAAACATGTTTCAAAAATTCCGACGTCATGCCGATACCGTTATCCTTGACAATAAAAATGTAATCCCCGTACCCATGGCGGAACGTTGTTTTCTGCTTGATCCGGAAGGAAATGCTGCCCTTTGCCGGCGTATATTTTACGGCATTGCTCAGCAGATTGATAAATACCTGATTCAATTTCAGCGGATCTGCTATCACATCCTCATTGGTAACCTCAAATGTATCAATAAACAGTTCAAGCTGCTTCGCCTTTACCTGCGGCTGGATGATATTGACCAGATTGTGCATCAGTTCGGAAATATTGCATTCCTGTTCCTTGATCTGCACCTTTCCGCTCTCAATCCTGCTCATATCCAGAATATCATTGATCAGGCTGAGCAGGTGATTGCTGGAAGACAATACTTTCTGCAGACAGTCTCTAACCTGATCTTTATTATCGATATGGCTTACTGCGATCGTTGTAAATCCTATGATCGCATTCATCGGCGTCCTGATATCATGGGACATATTGGAAAGGAATGTCGTTTTTGCCGCATTGGCATGCTGCGCCTGCATCAGCGCGTCCTGCAGCGCCTGAGTCTGCTGCCGCTGTTTCCGGACCTGTTCCGTGATCTCCTTTGTCACGACCATGACCATAATATCCCCGGTATCATTATCCGGCGTCATAATGAAGGACTGCCTTACACACATCTGGCTTCCTGCCGGTGCGGCGCCCCAATAATCAACATTTACTTCCGCTTCCCCCTGTTCAAAACATTCCTTCAGATATTTTATATTTACCACTCTGGAATATTCTTCAATAGACTCTTTCAAAATAAATTCTTTCCATTTTTCAAAACACTCCGAAGCCCTGCAGGGGACTTTCAGTCCGACCTTTTCCAGTATGGATATTGTCTTTCCGTCCAGTTCCCGCACAATATCATTCTCTATGATATCCTTTGTCAGATTAAATTCAAACGTACAGACGGCATTTGATGTAATCGCTATCCGGTACTGCCTTTCTTTCCTGTCCGCCAGCGATCTCTCCGCCTGAATCCGCAGTTCCTTTTCCTTGATCTCCGTGATGATCTGCCTGCTGAACAGAACTTTATCCGCCCTGCCGTCTTTTCTCTCGATGCAGACAATATTGATATGCTCCCACTCCGCCTTGCCTTCGTGCTGGAAGTGGCATTCAAAGCACAGGCTGTCATTATCTTCCATCGCTTTTATTATGGAGTTCTTATCCAGCGACTGCGCAAGTTCCCTTCGGTCGCTTTCTTCCGTCAACAGATTGCACAAGTATTCCGTCAGTTCCTGATAACTGCCGTTTTCCGAAAGTTCTCCCTCTTCAGGCCTTGTTCCTGCCAGATAAATATAGGCATCCGTCTCAAAATCAACCATAGAGAAACGGGAAAACATTGTATCTACCCCTTTGATAATATATCCCATTTCCCGGTTTTCTTTCTCCAGCAGTTTTCTGTCCCGTCTTGCCCTGAAAAGCACAAGAATAATATAAACGATAAATAATCCGATCAGCATGGTTTCCAACTGCATTCCTACAAGATTTTCATCCCTCACCATACTTTCCGTCACATTTTTCGGAAACGTCTGCACAAGAACAAAATTGTTTTCCGAAAGACGTCTCACGCAGATGTTATCCGTTTTGCTCCCGCTCTCACAGATAAAAGCCCCATTCCCTCCGCTCTCAAACACTTCCCTCACCTGTCTTGCAGTATTTTCATCCGTCATTCCGGTCTCCGTGAGCAGATCTATTATATTGTTCCCGTGCTCATTCACATCGGAACATGCAAGAATCCTCTCATCCGGCATACAGAGGTATACCGCCGCATCCTCCCCGAAATAAGTGGTTGCAAGCATATCCTTTAAATATTTTTCCGCCAGAAAAGAGCCTCTGAGCACACCGATGACCTCTCCCTGATAAAAAAGCGGTGCATAAAAGCTAAGCATGGTCTCATTGTAAAGTATGGAATCAAATACGGCAGAAATGCCGCTCTCCCCCTGAATCCCATTCAGATAATAATCTCTTTCCGATGCATCGGAAACCCGTCCGTCATAAACATGGTTCATCCCCTCCCCATCGGTAAAGATCAATGTGTCAAATAAAGAATTATCTTTTATTTCCTCCAGCATCTGCGCTGTAATTTCCGGTTCTGTAAGGCTTTCTCCGACAAAATAAGAATAGGTGCTGATCCGGTTCAGTGCATTGCTCAATTCCTTATCGATCTTTTCCGCCGTCTGACGCGCCGAATCCGCCGCATAATCCTTGTTTCTTTCCCCTATACGTTTTCTGTTTTGCGTTGCATACCATTGAAATAAAATAATGATGCCGATCAAAAGCAGCACAACATACGCCCATTTCTGAAGATACTTTCTTTTTGTTTTTTTCATAAATACACTTTCCTTTGCCCGAATCTGAAAATTAATAAAATGAAACTAAAAACCCCCTAATTTCATTTTATTAATTTCTTATGCTTTGTCAACAAGGAAAAATCTAATGCCGGGAAATGCTTTTCACGCATGTCCCCGCCAACTCAGCTCTCCGCCGCTTTTCGCAGTTGACCGGTTTCCGAAGTGCTCCGAAATGCAAAAATCCGGGAGCCGAAATTGTTCTTCAAACAACTCCGGCTCTCGGAAACACCCATTCCAACACTTTTTAAGTTTTTATTTTGCGGCCTGCGACATCAATACCACGCACTCAACGGTATTACCTCTTTCCCACAAAATAAGTGTTCTTAGCCTCAAAAGAGTTGAATATTATTTATTCACTAGTACAGCATTGTTTAAATAACAATGCTGTACTATCAGCTTTCCGTTGATACCCTCTTAAATTATCCATTATTTTTTTACAGCAGATCAAAACAAGATATTTTCCTATACCGTATCCATAATAATTTCTGAAAATCCTAATTACTAATTTCACTTCTCAATCCTGGTAGGTTATTTAAACTCACTGTTTCCAATGTCTGCAACTGTTGCACTGCCAACTGTCGAAGTAATTCCATTCTTTCTCTTTGATTCTTCCCTTGATTAATCAAAACAGCATTATAGCTTTCCAGATTGGCAAGCACTAATAATTGGTTTAGTGTTGCCACATCTCTCATGTTTCCTTTTACGGTTGGATTTTCGTCCTTCCACTGTTTCGCTGTTTTTCCGAACAAAACAACGTTCAACATATCTGCTTCATTGGCGTATGTATAAGATACCTGTGCAGGAGTTAGTTCTGGTGGAATCAAATTGTCCTTAATTGCATCTGTATGTATCCTATAATTTAACTTGGAAATCTCTCTATTTAGGTTCCAATTTAGAGATAACCGACTATTTTCATCTGTCTTTAATCTCCTGTAATCTTTCATAATGTATAACTGAAATTCAGGAGAAATCCATGTTGCAAAGGACATCGCAATATCACTATGGGCATATGTCCCGCCATATCGTCCTGCTTTTGAAACAATACCAATAGCATCCGTAGCCTCTATCCATTTTTTTGGTGACATTGTAAATGCATTCGCTCCTGCTTGTTTTCTAAACCCCTCGAATTCGAGGGGTTTAAAATCTGGATTATGAAGTCTTTCCATAATCCCAGAAATTCTATCACATCACTATTTCTCATCCAGTTTTGAATAACCGCCGTTGGGTCATCGCTCTTATACCGGGCAATATCCGTCAATGAAATAAATTCATTTTCAAAATCCTGCGTATAAATTCCAATATCTATTCCATTTGCATGAATTGTATCCTTAATTATTTTTCCCATCGCTCCTCCTTTAATAATATCACAAACTTTCTCAAGCATTGTAACTGCTTCTTCTCTTAGATATATTCCGCCAAATAGTCATTTGTTTTCATCTTCCCACATCTCCCGATATTCTTCAATATAAAACTTAATACAGCCAGGATATACATACAAATATCTTCTACACACCCTTTTATATAATTTCAATATTTTTTCATCACATGCAAAATCCAGTAGATACTCCAACAAATGCGACAATTCATCTTCTGACACAATTCTGCTACACACATCTTCAACCAACGGCAAATATAACTCATAGGCTTTTTGATGTATTTCAACTATTTGCTCTGCAATCTGATAAATCCTCTCATCCATTAAATTACCTCAAAATATTTAAGTGCGTCCGTTATCGCTTCTACCTTCTCTTTCGGTGGACGCTTCCTCGGATACTTTAATTCTTCTACTGCATTAGGCGCACCATACATCGTAAATCCCAGAGACCTTTTCACCTCTGCAATATACGCAGTATGTACTTTAAATCCATATTTCTTTTCAACATATTCCTGTATTATTTTATATGTAATTTTCGGTTTCGGCTAATATTTCTTTGCCCTCTCTGCTATTGCATCTAAAGGTACTTTCCCTTCACCTTCTCCAAATTCCATCGTAACATTAATGACACTATCTGGTGATTTGTGGGCCAAAAGTACAATAATCTCCACATGGCTCGATTGCTCCAGATTGATGTCAGATTTTAGCGGTCGTTCGTGGGAATTTATCAAAGCGTGTTTTTTCAATAAAACACACCGTTTTTTACCCTTGTCCGTTCTCGGAAACAGGTCAAAGACCTTGCTCCTACCTATAATATGCAAATCCACATAATCGCCGACCGCTTCAAGACTTCGCTCTGAGGGAACAAGTCAGAAATCCCATCGCCTCAACTTTAGAATTCTTATACGTCAGGCTTTTCTCCAAATTCGAATCTTGCCTTTCCTGCTGCAATAGCAGCAACCGCAACTTCCTCTTCCGTCTTATCAGGAACAACCCATAAGCCCTTTACGAATCTGGAATAGTACTCATCCTCTATAAGCTCCTTGGGAGCTTGAATGCGATAATTGTCAGGATACTTTTCAGACGGCCACTCCCAGACATATTCCAGTATTCCAAAGAACTCTCCGATGCGTATGGCGCATAAATTCGGCGACCCAATAAGGACTGAGTACTTTATATTCTCATTATCAAGTCTACGGCAGAATTCTTCGCACTTTTTTATTTCGTCCAAACTCAACGGTTTCCCTTTGATCTCGAACCACCTATTCAAGCTTGGAATATAAAAATCCGGAAGATATCTGGTTCCATCCATTTCGAATCCTTCGATTTCATATTCATAAGTTAGGCCGACTGCATTGAAAAAGACTGCCCAGCGAGCTTCAAGTCGACTGCGAAATCGATGTCCGTCATATTCTGTTTCAATTGCTTTAATATCATTACTCACGGACGAATAAGCCTCCTTCTTCAAATGTAACATAATTACCATCATTCATGTCTTATAAGAACTCTCTTCGTGTCCTTGTATTTTTCACGTAATGATGGAATATTTATATCAGTACTTAATACTTCACGTACGACGCCCCATAGACCATCTTTTTCGTCTGGAAAGCTATCCATATACTGATTGAATGGAAGCTCCATCATGAACTTTGCCTGATCCTCGATGCCTCTGCCCGGAACACCATAATCCAGTATAGGAGGCATCCCAGTTTCGATATCTTTTCCAAAAATAATGACTCCTGATGCCGGTGCTCCTCCAAGCAAGGTCATACTTATCGCAAGATCAATCATTTTATCATTAAGGCTAATCCATGAGTGATCAAAGTACAATCCTTGCCCAAGCACCTCACCTATACATAGATCAGGTTTGTATCCGATCTCAGACAGGCAAACATATAACGCAGCGCACGAAGCGTGGCAGGCACCCCACCATTGTTTTCTATCCATGTACCTGTACACGTTTGCCAGAACATCCCCGACATCTTCTTTATAGCCGTTCTCTTTAACTGCATATCTTATTTGCTCCGGAACACTCATTGTGTCCTTTCTTAAACAGCAATTCTTATATTTCTTTCCGCTTCCACATGGACACGGATCATTTCTACCAATTTTCATTAAAACTCCTTCTTTATTCATCAGCCTGTTTGCTGTATGACTGCTCAATCAGTTCCATCACATCGTCAATCTCTGACGTATGTTCAAAGAACACCTCAACATCGCCATTGCCCCATCTGCCAAGACCAGTGATGTCCTTGCACAGCCCCTTTGGATCATGAATCTCCGAAAACTTCATATTCAAAGAAATTCGAAGACGCTGTTTCTGAACGACAATATCAACGAAATTGGTATCCAACTTGTAGGCGATATACAGCTTCTTAAACTCACGCTTCACATCCGGTGACAGGTTGCAAATTCGTCTGTCGAGCATGTCAAAAAGAGTCCGTGTAAATGCATTGATATCGTAAGAGTTAATCGTGTATTTCTGGGCAGGCTTTTCCTCTACCTGATATGGTGCAAGTTCAGCCGCAGTAATCTCCGGATAAGTCCAGATCTGTTCTGCCTTTTCGGCCAGCAGCTTTGCACGTTCTTTTATGTGCTGCTCATTCCACTCTGTCAGCTTTACCAGATAGGCATTAAGGCGCAGAGCGCTTTCTTTGAATCCACCTTCCATATCCATTTTTACCATAAATGGATTATCGCTCATTTCCGAGTTATAAGCTGTTAGTGTCAGGTTCCCTATTGTGTGCAGGTAGGTTTTCTGAACTTCTTTCCAATTTGCGCCAAGCATAATCTTCCACTCGTCACGTGGATTGCTGTTCTGTGGCATAATGTGTTCAATCGTATAATTCTCGATAATGATTGGAGCTTTGTTCCCAAAGTTTTCAAGGTGGCTGAGAATGAAGTTTCTGGAACGCATATTGTAAATGTCACGGGACACAAATGCCTTCTCGAATTTCTCATCATCCGGGAACTCTTTATAGTCATCGCGCAGTACGAAAAAGGCCTTAATAGAATTCATATAATCATCGGTCTTGATTTCATTACGCAGCGTCGCAAAAGTCTTATTAAGCGAATTCGTCGGGATGTCGCAGATGCTTCTACGAAATACATAACTGATGCACATCTTGATAATCTCAATAAGATCATCTTCCGTGATAACGCCCTCTGTGCAATCGTTATGCACTTTGAGCAAGAACGGGAATGCTACTTCCATGCGAAGATCGCCAATATCTGAGTACAAAGATTTCAAGACAGACTTTTCACTCCTGCGGAATACCATGTTTGTATAGTAGGTAGCATAGGTCAGCAGGTCGGCACAAAGTTCCCGAATCGTGCTGAATTCGCAATTCAAATGATACGCTTTGAATCCCTCATAAACCCGGTCGATCTTCGGGATGCGCGTAGTCTTCATCGTCAGGTAATCACGGAAAAATCTATCCATGACAGAGTCCTGCTTCTCATAATCAAAGAGCAACTCCATCGGTCTCCACATGTGCTCATATACATACCGCTGTTCTGAAGGTTCAAGTCCCATGAGTACATAGTTTCGAATGAGGTCAGATTCAGATAATTCTTTACCTGTAGAGTTCAAGCTTTCAAAAATTGCCTGTGCATCATCCACATTTCGGTCAAGTGTAATATTTACAATCTGGAGTTTACCGATAGCCTCATAGACATCTTTCGGCTGCAACTCCATATCGGCTATCTTACCGGCAAAAAAGTTATAGTTCGACAAGATGCGTGACAGACCGGGATCACTGATTGGCTTCTTCTCAACGAGACTAATCAGCAGGTCGCGGTCAGTTTCTGTTAGAAGCAATTTGTACCTCTCGTCACCATCCTCATATTCATTCTTCAGAAGCATATTGTCGATTCGACGAGCATTGATAGTGCCATCTTCCGGATGTTCTTCCGCATAGTCGCGGAGTGCAATCAGCAGCAAGCTCAGCGTGGTTAAACGCTGCTGCCCATCAATTATCATATATTTCTGAACACCGGTCGGCATCGCCTGCTCCGCAATATTTACGATTGAGCCAACAAAGTGACCGGCCTTATCTTTTTTCTGCATGTCAACGATATCATTCCAAAGACGACTGCATTGTTCCGTCTCCCAACTGTAGTATCTCTGATATACGGGAATGAGAAACTGCTTATTTCCATTTAAGATGGCGTAGATATTACCTTTTGTCGCGTCCATTTGGTTAGTCCTCCTTCTTTGTTCCGTATGGCGCAGGTTCTTCCGCTACCATCTGTAAATCCTGTGATTTTTTACTGAAAGCCTCAGCATAGTTAATCACCCGATGCTCCATATCATTATTGTCTGTCCAGAGCTCACACTGAAGCATTACTGTGGCAACCGCATCATCCATGCCCTCCGGCGGATATTTATGTTTCTTAAGAAGTCTCTTAATCATCATGCGCATCTTGGCACGCGCTGAATCACGCTTTTGCCAATCGATGGATCGATTCTTTCGGAGTGCCTCTGTAAGCTCTTTTGTTATAGCAATCAGCTCATCATTTTCATAGAAGTCCTTAATCGCCTGCGGCTTGGTAAGAGCATCATAGAATGCCAACTCATCTTCAGAGAGACCAAGCTCATCTCCTGCATCGTGAGCCTCTCGGATTTGCTGTGCCATTTTCAGGAGTTCTTCGATGACTTCCTCGTTGGTAAGCATTCCGTTCAGATACCGGTTCATGACGCCTTGGATTATTTCACTGAACTTTTCGGATTTGACCACATTTGTTCGTCTGTAGATCTGTATCTGCTCAGCGATCAGCTTTTTCAAAAGTTCGACAGCAAGGTTTTTCTCCTTCATCTTTGAGATTTCCTCAAGGAATTTAGGATCAAACAGTGAGAACTCCTCTTTAACATCCGAGAACAAATTGATAACACCATCGCTCTTGATGCTGGATTTCAGAAGTTCATTGATACGAGCGTTCATTTCCGGCAGAGATATCTTCTTACCCTCGCCCTGATTCATTAAGCGCATAACAAGCACGCGGACAGATTCAAAGAATGCCGCTTCGACTCGTAGGTCACGCTCTACCAGCGATGAGCAGAGAGACAAAGCCTGACGCAACAACAGTGCCTCTTTGATGAAGTCTTCGCGTTCTCTTTCCTTGTCAGTGCCTACAATGAAGTTAACCGCACCGGTGATAGCCTTCGAGCGTTCAAGATCGGTGCCGTTCGTAAACTTGGAATAGTCATATCCGTGGAATAGATCACGGCAAATGGACACCTTCTCAAGAAACTTCGGATATGCAACTTTGGCAATATCGGTATCACCATAGTTCTTTTTATCGCGAGCTGTGTAGTCATTCATAGCCTGCTTCAATGCTGATGCAATGCCAACGTAGTCAACGATCAAACCACCTTCCTTATCCTGAAAAACACGATTAACGCGGGCAATGGCCTGCATCAGGTTGTAGCCCTGCATAGGCTTATAGACATACATCGTTGCAAGAGAAGGAACATCAAATCCGGTCAGCCACATATCAACAACTATAGCGATTTTCATCTCACTATTATTGTCTTTGAATTCCTTAGCAAGCTCATCCCTGCGGCGTTTATTTCCAATAACAGCACGCCACTCTTCTGGATCTTTATTGCTCTCGGTCATTACGACCTTAACCTTTTCTTTCCAGCTTGGGCGCAGTTCAAGAATACGGTTGTAAATCTTCATAGCGATAGCACGGGAATACGCGACAACCATCGCCTTTCCTGTCAGGAGATCGGCACGATAATTCTCATAGTGGTCAAGAATATCATTAACCAACGAATCTATGGTAGCATCATTTCCAAGAACAGCTTCCATCTGACCAAGCTCTTTCTTGCTTTTCTCAACCACTTCAGGATCAGCATTATTTGCCATAATGTCGTATTCCTGATCGATCAGATGAAGCGTAGCCTCATCGAATTTCAGCTTGATGACACGGCTTTCGTAATAGACCGGTCTCGTAGCGCCATCCTCTACGGCCTGTGTCATGTCATAAATATCGATATAGTCGCCGAAAACCTCACGGGTATTTCTATCCTTTGCAGCTATAGGTGTTCCGGTAAAGCCAATATATGTAGCATTAGGAAGGCTGTCACGAATGATACGTGCCGTTCCGACCTTTATCTCGCCGGTCTTGGCGTCAACTTTTTCCTTCAATCCATACTGGCTACGATGCGCCTCATCAGCCATAACGATGATGTTACGGCGCTCTGAAAGCGGCTCTGATGATTCTTCAAACTTCTGCATCGTCGTAAAAATGATGCCGTTTGCCTGCCTACCGTCCAGCCAGTCCTTCAAACCTATATCATTCTTACCTGAAGTCTCGGTCAATTTCCTGCAGGTAGCATGCACCGGTTCCTGACGCAGAAAATCTTTGCACTTAGCAAACTGTCCGTAAAGCTGATCATCAAGATCGTTGCGGTCTGTAATTACTACGATTGTTGGGCTATCCAGCGCTTCCTGTAGAAGATGTGCATAAAAGACCATAGACAGAGATTTTCCGCTGCCCTGTGTATGCCAGAATACGCCACCTTTACCGTCAGTTACTGTCGCGTTCTTTGTAGATTCGATAGCCTTTCGGACAGCAAAATACTGATGATAGCCAGCCAGAATCTTAAACTTCTTCAATCCCTCATTGGAGAAACAGATGAAGTTTTTGATGATGTCCAGCAGGCGCTCTTTTTCAAACATTCCCTCAAAGAATGTATCAAACTGTGCGTATTGCGTATTTTCATAACTGCCGTCTTTTGTTTTCCATTCCATGAAACGATCCTCACCAGAAGTGATGGTTCCGGCCTTGCTGGTCAGATGATCGCTGATGACGCAGATACAGTTATAGATAAACATTGACGGGATTTCCTGCATATAGTTTCTAATCTGCAGATAGCCCTCGGAAGCATCTGTTTCCTCACGTGATGGCGACTTCAGCTCAATAAGTACTACCGGCAGGCCATTTAAGAATAGAAGTACATCCGGGCGCTTATTGCTGTTTTCAATAAAAGTCCACTGGTTTGCTACGACAAAGGAGTTATTCTCAGGATTTTTATAGTCAACAATATAAACGAGGCCGGAGCGCTCCTCGCCCTTAACGAAATACCGGACTTCGATCCCATGCTGAAGATAGTCCATAAAAAGTTCATTTTTCTGGACAAGTTCAGCATTTTCAAAATTCTTCAACTTGAACAGCGCGTCCGCAATAGCATCTTCCGGCATTTTCGGATTCAGCCTGTGCAGCGCTGATACTAACTCTTCTTCATATAGAGGGCTACGGAAGTCACGCTCCAAATCTGGCGCGTAGACATACCTGTATCCCATGTTTTGGAATAATTCGATTATCGAATTCTCATAGTCCGCTTCAGTATAAAATCCTGACATGAGTCTCACTCCTTCGTTTATTTTCTTACATTATCCTCTTCTTAGAGGTGTTTTTCATTCCTCTTTGCTCCGTTTCAAACAAGAATTTAGCAGCTTAACCTTTGAGCTTTTGGTACTGCTTTTTCCATGCGCGAGATGGTTTTCTACAAATTCCATCCTTGTTCACAAAAGCACAGATGCCAGCAAGCCCATTGTTCCCACAAATGTCGGGATTGTTTTGACGGCAGCCATAGGTCTGCAATTCGGTGTCCGCCTCGTTGAGAGGAGCATTAAAGGGAATCCTCAGTTTCTTTTCATTCATAGTGACACCTCCGAAACATCAAGCTGTCCTGACATAAGCTGAGGAAGTAGCGCATCGCGCAGGGATGCAAGTTTACGGTTCTCTATACGATTAGCGATAACAAGATCGTATAGGGGAGCAAGAAGACCACCTATGCGATCATAGTCAGATTGCGAAGGGATAAACACTTCTGCTTTTGACAGTTCCTCGCGTTTGATATGTCCCATCGTTGTAGCCATGTCTGCAGCGATAGCAGCAAACTTTTGCAGATGGTGGTTTGTCCATGCATAATAGAACCATTTATCGTAGGTGGAGGATGTGACTTTGAATAAATGCTGATTCAAACCACAAGTTCCTCCGCACCAAAGATCAACAAGGAGGCTGCCCGACCATGAGAATATTACATCGCCATCATGAACAATATATTCCGGTTTGATGGAAGGTGAGCATAATTCACTGTTAAAATCACAGGAACCTTGGCGCAATTCTTTGATTTTAAGAACAGGCAGCCCTTGCTCATCATCCTTTGGACGGTACTTCTGCATGGCGAGTCCATTGAGGTAATCGGCAATACCAAGTAGAGAGCTTTCTTGCCAGCCATCCGGGATGCAGTCGAACATAAGGAACTCTTGGGTAAAAATGCTTTGAGCTTGCTCAAGTAAATTCTTGTTTATCTGCTTGTTAAGCTCCTCCTTCTCGCAAAATAAGTAGTAATAATCTCCTATGCATTTTTGAATATTCATAGGCGGCACAGGAATCAATAGTTCCTTTAGTTGTTGTTTTTTAAAGTGAGGAATTACATCGCCTACAGTTGTCGCTGTTATCTGTTTTTGAATTCGCTCACTACGCAATACAGCCAAAAGATATTTGTTGTACACAACATCCGAATTAACTCTAAAAGCAACCATATCTTGAGCTATACAAAAATCGACCGGATCAGGAACCATGCAAACTCTCCCCGGTGTTCCCTTGTTAACAAAAATTATATCTCCGGGTTCTGGATGCGCCCTGAACCAATTTCGATATGTTTCGTCATTTAGTGTCCTGATCTTTTCGTAGGACGGATATAGGTTTTCGTTTCGTATACAATTTGTTGCAATCAGAGCATGTTCTCCCTCCGGGTCTGTAGGGACTGTTTTTCCTCTATTATCAACAATAAAATCAAGCAAGTCTGGTAATTCATGTGATTGGGCATCTTTCCAAATATTAAATTTCATATCCAATCGCCCCCAACTTCTTACGAATCTCATTCTCAAGCTCATGAGAGCGTTCGAACATGTCAGAAAGCTCTGATGTCAGTCTGGTCATTTTCTCTTCAAATGGCTCGCCGTCATCTTCCTGCTCCTCGATGCCAACATAGCGTCCGGGAGTCAGAACGTAATCCTGCTTTGCGATATCCTGAATCGTCGCTACAGAACAGAATCCCTTTTCATCCTCAAGCGTGCCGTTCTGGAATGCTTCAAATGTATCTGCGAGCTTTTGAATATCTTCCTCTGTGAAGTCTCGATGCTTACGGTCTACCATATGTCCCATCTTACGGGCATCGATAAAGACTGTCTTGCCTTTTTGTTTCTTTCCCTTTGAAATGAACCAGAGCGTCGCAGGGATTGTTACGCTATAGAAGAGTTGTGGAGGCATAGCGATGATGCCTTCAATAAGGTCATCCTCGATGATCTTCTTTCTGATCTCACCCTCGCCACCACTCTGGGAAGACAGTGCTCCATTTGCAAGAACAAGTCCGATCTTGCCTTTTGGCGCAAGATGATGGATCATATGTTGAATCCATGCAAAGTTGGCATTACTTGCAAGCGGGATTCCGTATTTCCAGCGAACATCGTCCATCAGCTTATCCTGTCCCCAAGGATTATAGTTGAAGGGAGGATTTGCCAGAATGAAGTCTGCCTTTAATGTCGGATGAAGATCATTTGTAAATGTATCAGCATGATAAGCGCCAAGGTCTGCATCAAGACCGCGAATAGTAAGATTCATGATAGCCATTTTCCAAGTGTCCGGATTGGCCTCCTGCCCATAAATTGAAATCGTGCCTCTGTTACCGGAGTGTGCTTGAATGAACTTCGCGCTCTGTACGAACATACCGCCACTACCACAGCAACAATCATATACACGACAATTTGAATATGGCTTCAGGATTGAAACCAGTGTGTTTACGATGCTTGACGGCGTATAGAATTCACCACCGCCTTTGCCTTCCTTTTCGGCAAACTGAGCGATACAGTATTCGTAAGTTCTGCCGAGGACATCTCGGTTACCTTCGGTCTCTCCCATATCCATATTGGTAAAGAGGTCAACGACATCACCAAGGACTCGCTTGTCCAGATCTGGACTGGCATAATTCTTTGGAAGCACGTTCTTGAGTTTTTTGTTGTCAGCTTCGATTGCACGCATAGCATCATCAATAACCGTTCCGATTTCCGGCTTATGCGCTGCTGCCGCAATTTTGTCCCAACGGGCATCCTCCGGCACAAAGAATACATTATCCTCAAGATATGCATCCGGATCATCCTCGAATTCATCCCCTTCAGCCACAAGCTGTTGATACTTCTTGTCAAATGCCGTAGAGATATACTTCAGGAAAATAAGCCCAATTATTACGTTTCTATATTCTGATGCCGGAATATGTCCCCACAAAACGCAGGCCGCATCCCAGATTTGTTTTTCAAAACCAATATTGGCAGTGTTCTTTTCAGCCATTGTGTTTACCTCACTTTTCTTTTTTTATCATTATTCTACCAAGCCATCGGTACAATAATCAGGACTTATTCCAATTCCTCCATCATGTGCTTAAAGTGCTGTCCCTGATTCATCACCTCAAAGATGGAATAAAAAACGCTTCTGTACTGGTCACAATCGATGCTCTCATCTACAAAGTGGAGTCCATCGTTGAAAGCATCCGACCTATTGATGTAAGACAGCATAGCTTGTGCCAGATGGTATTTTGTATAATCTGGAACGCCACCGGCAGCTTCATCCATGATCTGCTTCTTTATCGCTTCAAGCACTGTAGTGCTAAGAACAGTGCTTTCAAAGCCACACAATTGTAAAAAGTAGTATTCAAGGATTCTCCGGATCACGTTCATGAGCGGAATCGGTGCATCCAGCTTTTCATATTCTCGCCAGAGTGCCGCATAGGAGTTCTGAACCGGATTGAAGTTTCTATCCTTCTCAGACACCTTTGTGGCCACGATGACGCATTTTTCAACTGTAGAAATATTGTTTTTCTTGTTCACCTTAAAGAAAGACACATACCTGTAATGGCTCACTTGATTGTATGTGATCTCTCTATGGAAGAAGGCATTGTGCGTCAGGATGAATATCTGCTGGATGTACTTGCCCTTGTATTCGTGATCTTCCAGCCGGACATTATTGCTGCATACGCCCAACATTTCACGCACCAGTGCACTGACGATAAAGAGCGCACTGGAGTCCATACTGGAAACAGGATCATCTATGACCACGATCTTATCCTTGCCGGAGTCCGTCTCGGTCTGGCTGCCGCGCACCAAGTGGTAGAAGTACAGGAAAGCAATGAAGTTACGTTCACCCTCGCTGAGCTTTTCCGCAACCTTGCCATCCTCCCTGATGACCTCGTAAGTACCTTTGACGCCTTCCTTTTCGCGGAGCCGGAATCCTTCAAATCCAGAATCCTTCAGATGGGCATTGATGCTTTCCACCGTAGTCGCCGTGTTGATCACGCTGGCATTGAGTTTATTAATTTCAGCCGACAGAGCTTTATATTTCTCCTGCAGCTTTTTGACCTCTCCGTCCAGTCTCTTAGCCTCAGCCTCAATATCGCTCTTGCTCTTTGTATAGGCCGCCACTTTATCCTTCAGGATAAATGCGATTTTCTCCCATACCATATTGAAGCATTCAAGCTGCTTGTCCAGCTTGGTAGCTACGATGTCGTTATTCTCCTGAATCAGTTCATTGATACCCGCTACGACTGTATCAATATCAGAGAGAATGGTATCTGTATCTTTGAGCGCCACGGCCTCACCCGGTGTAGTCCGTTTCTTTGCTATCAGCTGCTCATTCTCTGTAATGACAGTTTCAAGCTGCGCCACGAGCTTTTCATATTCTGCGGTCTTAACCTTCGGGAAAACATCGCTCAGATTATTTTTCAGCAGTTCAAGCAGGTCTGCCATCTTTCTTGCGTATTCCGCTTCGAAAGTTTCCAAAGCATCAAGAGCCTTCTGGTATCCCTCGTCAAAGGCCTCTGCGATATCCTTTTCAAAGGTATCCGGCAACTTTCTCTGACAGAACGGACACTTGTCCTCATCATGGCCAACCACATAATCAGCGTGGCCTTGCTTCACCCATTCGGTCGCATTCAGTGCCTTCATGAACTGCGCGAACTGTGTCTCGCTCCGGCTGGTTACTTTTTCACCGAGATGACATACTCCGGACAGATCATATTCGCCTTCCAAATCACCAGTGGACTTAAATAGTGGATATTTCCGAGCCTTTGGATCATAGGCAATATCGTATAGCTTCTGAATATCCTCTTTTTTGTGTTCAACCGGCGAGTGTTTTCCAGACAACACTTCATCTGTAAATTGGAGCTTCTTTTTCTTGCCATTCTGCGTCTGGTCAAAGCTCTTTCTTATATCATCCGTATCATCCCAGCACGTAGTTTCGAATGCGTCGCGCAGTGGTTTCAGCTCACCACTCTTTTTGTCGCGGTCTTCAGCAGCCTGCTTGCCATCAGCTATAACGCCTTTTCTTTCCTCCGTCTTATCATCAATCTGCTTCCTTGTCTCGGCGTTTTCCTCGCTGAGTGTGAATACGCCCTTGAGATCACCGTAGTTTGCCAGATTGCGATCTATAAACTCCTGATTGTAAATGAGGATCGTGTAGTCGGCAGGATTTACACCGGTCTGCCATTCAAGGCACTCCGGATGTTCAAACGCATATGCTACCGTGCTTTTACCAGCTCCATTTTTCCCAAAAAAGAAATTGATATATGTAGGTTCTACCGTCTCACCATGAAAAGTGGCAGCATCTAATTTTATATTTGTTATGAGGGACTTCATCTTGTCCTGCATAGGCATTCTCCCTTCTGCCACATTTCTGCGTGCAACATTTAATCCGTGATCTTCCCATCACGTAGCCATTCATCGACTTCGGAAATTTTGAATTTATAGCGTTTTCCCGCGCGATAGAATGGCAGTTTTCCGTCTTTTATCCAGTTCCTGACAGTATCTGTACTTACGCTCAAGTGTTCAGCTATATCCTCAAGATTTACCCATTTTTCAGGCATTGCTTCATTTGTAATAATTTCGTTTTCGTTACTCATATGCTTTCCTCCATCAATGCGAATCACCAATGGTGAATACGGGAATTTGGACTCCTCCTTCAAGCAGCTCCTGAATCAGATCGCAGCGCTTGATTGACCAGTGAGTCCGGTTCAGTTCGTTGAATTTATCGTTACCTACAAGTTGAAGCTCCTCTAACAATTCGTTCAGTCTCCACTGCGGGACATCGAGTTTATAACCGCAGTAATAAACTTTTACATAATTGTCGTAAACCTTTATATCGGGCACAAACCCGTAGATCACATTCTGGTTTTCATCAGCTTTCCCGTACTGATTATTTTCTGCCATAAAGAGCGAGGGCATGGTTTTTATCTGTTCGCGGTTTTCTTCAGTCATCGGCGCAAACTTATCCATTGTTTCCTGCGTCATGCATTGATTTAGCGCCCGGTCACGCGGAACCTTGATATACGGCCTGTCAAATTCCTCTCCGGCAAGTACAAAAATGTTGTAATACTCCCGATCCACTTTCGGAGGAAGATAGATGTTTCCACCAAAATACGGCATCGACGCAGTCTGCTGCGTAATTTGCATATTGATGGTGCCGTAGTTCGGAACCATTACCGCGTCGTTCCCGCTCTGGGAATATTGCGGCTTCCCATTCGCCGGGAGATTAGCCGCAGATATTACTCTTATTTCATCACTCATTGGAGCCACCTCCATGCTTGCCCAGCGTCAGATTCATCGTTCCATAATTCGGGATGACATTACTGTTGTCTCCCATCTGTGAAATGAACAATGGATTGTTTATGATCTGCTGTCGGGGAGGAGGCGTGCCGGTTTTAGCGTCCTCATCTCCGAAATCAAAATCGTAATCTGTCTCTGTATTATCTGAGCGCTGATCCGCATCTTCGTCTCCAAAATCGAATATCTCATCGTTCTCGGCCATGCTTGTTTCAGGCATACGAACATTTATTGTTTTTGTGATGCGCTTGCCCATATCGCCAGAATATGTTCTCGGAGCTCCGCCGTTCTCTGGACACCACCTGTCGTAGGTATCTCTACCTACGCTGTTGTCTTTCCTATAAACAACCACATAGTGCCACATGCCCAGCAGGAATGCCGGGAGGCAGACATCATCGAGACCGCCAAGTGCGGTCTTTTTTATTTTCTGACCGTTCTCTTCTATATGAAACTCCTCATCCTGCTTGATGCTGTCATCTTGCTCAATTAGGTCGATCAGCGCCTTCACGAGTCTTTCATCTTTCTTTACCTTTGTGCCTGTTTCAAGGAACAAGGCAACGAACTCTGTCATCGCACCGAGTGCGTCCTGATACTCATTCCGGACACGCTCGTCAAAAGCCTCAATCTCCGGAGTATTGCCAAAGGGCAGATACTGACCGGTCGAGGTTTTGCAAGATTTAAAGTCGTTTGTTTTTCCTTTCAGCGCACCTTCCTTCGGTTCCCGATAGTCGGGATTGATTACTTTAATCAGTCCGATTAAAACCTCCGGATCTGAGAGGCCGTCCCTCTCTCCTTTATAGTGCTGTCTTGCTTTGGCGCGCTGCTTCAGCGCCTGCAATACAAGCACGAAGAAGGTGCCGCCACAAAGCCGTGGATTGTCACCTTTTGTCATTGATTTTCTCTCCAATTTTCAAAGTCGAACCCTAAGAACCTTACGAACTATGGCAGCTGACCTACCGAACGATTGGATAGCTCTTGTGAGTAGTCACAAGGGCGATATGACGTCTGGGAAGTGGCTGGATAGACGGGTACTATGGTTCGTGGTGTTTCCGAGTTATTCCCACCAATTCCTATTATATCAGAAATACACGCAGAAATCAATATGTTGCGATGAACTCCTGATGAACTCCTGATGAACATGCCATGAATTTCCCTCTGTGATTGCTCAACAAATGCAAATCACAGGAGGAAATCTTATGACAAATGAAAAGACCTATTTTATCTACGTTCGCAGCACCGGCGAGAAAGTGCCGGTCACCAAGGAACAACACGACTCCTTCTATAAGGAAGCTGACCGCATCCGCCACAAGGAGCAGGATCACGGCAGGTGTATGTGCCCTTACCGCTTCATCTGGAAATGCGACGGTGACTGTATCGGCTGCGAATATCACGCGGCAGGCGATACCACTTCTTTGGATCAGCCTCTCCCTGATGGCAACGGTACCCTCGGTGACTATATCCCGGACAACAGCAAGCCGATGGATGAAGTCATCGCCGACCGTATGTTGCTGGAGCAGCTCTTTGCCAGACTGCGTGAGCTCGACCCGGAGGCTGATACAATCATTCAACTTTGGAAGGATCACCCGGAGGGAATCTCCGACCGGGCAATCGACAGAGAGCTCGGTCGCCCGCAGAAGACCTTCGCGGATCAAATGAAGAAGTACCGTACTGACCTTCGCAGGATCACAGACGACAAGTAATACAAATACCACGAACCACACCCTTTCCGGCCACTGTCCCTCTCTCGGATGGTGGTCGGAAATTTTTTATAAAATCCTCCGCTCAAATCGACAGTTCATCTCCAGTGGAAGGTGAAGGCAAGAGAACACAGCCTTCAGAAAGCGAGGTGAACAACAGATGATTCGCAGTTACGCAGACACCGGCGGCAACGTGAACGAGGAGGTCAAGCTCCTAAATTCCATCAGTCACGTATCCGCCAGACTGGCAAGGAACCTCTCACTCCTTGTCGCAAGCCAATCCGAGGAAGGAGGAAAAGAAAATGTCAAAGATGGCAGAAATGGCACAGACCATCGAAGAGCTCCGCACCGCTGCTGCTTCTATTAATGCCGCAGCCGACTGGCTCTACCAGCAGTTTTCTGGTGATGACGATGAAGCGAAGGCAACTGAGGCTCCCGCCAAGAAGGAACCAAAGCCTGAACTCAAGCTGGAGGATGTAAGAGCCGTCCTTGCCGAGAAGTCCCGCGCCGGTCATACCGCAGAAGTACGCGCCCTGCTTAAAAAGTATGGTGCCGCAAAGCTCTCGGAGATCGATCCGGCAAACTACGAAGCCCTGATGAAGGACGCGGAGGTGATCAGCAATGGCAGCTAAAGCACACGCGATCCTGTCCGCATCCAGTTCTGACAGGTGGCTGCACTGCCCGCCATCGGTGAGGCTTTGCGAAACCTACGAGGATAAAGGAAGCGACTACGCTGCAGAAGGCACCGACGCTCATGCTCTTGGCGAGTACAAGCTAAAGACCGTGCTGGGACTACCTGCCGACGATCCAACCGACAGCCTCAAGTGGTATTCCGAGGAAATGGAGGATGCTACCTCCGGCTATGCCGAATATGTGCTGGAGCAGGTCGAAGCCGCCAAGGAAACCTGCACCGACCCGGTAGTTCTTATCGAGCAGCGTGTAGACTTCTCCCGCTGGGTAGAACAAGGCTTCGGAACCGCCGACTGCATCATCATAGCTGACGGTACGCTCCGAGTGATCGACTACAAGCACGGCTTAGGCGTCTTGGTCTCTGCAAAGGAGAATCCGCAAATGCAGTGTTACGCCCTCGGTGCTTTGGAGCTTTTCGATGACATTTACGACATCGATCAGGTATCCATGACTATCTACCAGCCGAGGCGTCAGAACGTCAGCACCTACGAAATCAGCAAGGACGACTTGTACCGCTGGGCGGATGAAGTCTTAAAGCCCACCGCAGATTTGGCTTTTGCCGGTGACGGGAACTTCCTGTGCGGTGAATGGTGTAGCTTCTGCAAAGCTAAGAATGAGTGCGCGCCAGAGCTGAGGCAAATCTGAAGCTCGCGCAGCATGATTTCAAACTCCCGCCACTGCTTACGGATACCGAGATCGAGGTTATCCTCGGCAAGGTAGATGAGCTGGTTAGCTGGGCTTCCGATATTAAGGAATACGCCCTGCAGCAGGCTCTCTCCGGTAAGGAATGGACAGGTTTTAAGCTCGTCGAAGGACGCAGCAACCGCAGATACAGCAATGAGGCCGCCGTCATTGACGCGGTCGAGAAAGCAGGCTTTGACCCGTATGAGAAAAAGCTGCTCGGTATCACTGCCATGCAAAAGCTCCTCGGCAAGTCCCGCTTTGATAAACTCCTGACGGCTTACATCGAAAAGCCACAGGGCAAACCCACACTTGTGCCGGATAGCGACAAGCGCCCGGCCATGAATACAGCAAAAAATGATTTTATGGAAGAAAACGACAATGAGTAAAAATGTAAAAATCAGCAATCCCATGAAGGTTATCACCGGTGTTGACACTCGCTGGAGCTATGCGAACGTCTGGGAACCGAAGTCTATCAACGGCGGCACTCCCAAGTACAGCGTGAGCCTCATCATTCCGAAGTCCGACACCAAGACCATCGCCAAGATTCAGGCTGCTATCGAGGCTGCCTACAAGGAGGGCGAGGCCAAGCTCAAGGGCAACGGCAAGTCCGTACCGGCGCTATCTGTTTTGAAGACTCCTCTGCGCGATGGTGATGCAGAACGTCCGGACGACGAGGCCTACAAGAACGCCTACTTCGTCAACGCCAATGCAACCTCTGCGCCCGGCATCGCGGACGCAGACCTGAATCCGATTCTCACCCGCTCCGAAGTGTACAGCGGCGTGTACGGCAGAGCCAGCATCACGTTTTATGCTTTCAACTCTTCCGGCAATAAGGGAATCGCATGCGGGCTCAACAACCTGCAGAAGATCCGCGACGGTGAGCCTCTCGGCGGCAAGGCAAGCGCTGAGTCCGACTTTGCTACTGACGACGATGAAGATTTTCTCAACTAAGGAAAGGAGCGCAAAACAATGGAAAGCACAGTTATGATTTCATCCCTTCTCTGCAACATCCTGATCGGGTGCTTCTGCATCGTAGTCCTGTCTTGGGCAGTGGTTGCCGTTCAGACGGTGATCAATGACTTCAAGCGTGAGAAGCGCGAGGAGAAAAAGGCCGCGCAGGACGACGAATACCATATCAAGCGTATGGAATCCCTGAAATAATCCAGTACCGGCAGGCGGCTTAGGAGCGATCTTAAGCCGCTTGTTTGAATTGAGGTGAAAATCTATGCAAACACTCAGTATTGATATTGAAACCTACAGCGACGTGAACCTATCCAAGTGCGGTGTATATAAGTATGCCGAGTCACCGGATTTTGAGATACTACTGTTCGGCTACAGCGCCGACGGCTCCGAGGTGACGGTCATTGACCTTGCACAGGGAGAACGTCTGCCGCAGGAAATTATAGATGCCCTGACTGATGATACTGTCATCAAATGGGCTTTCAATGCAAATTTTGAACGGGTGTGCTTATCCCGGTATCTCCGTGATCTTGGAGTAAGCCTTGACCCCTTCCACGATAACCACCCTCTCTCGACCGCATGCGCATGCTTCTTAAATCCGGAAAGCTGGCGCTGCTCTATGGTCTGGGCAGCCACAATGGGACTGCCGCTTTCTCTGGAAGGCGTCGGTGCAGTCCTCGGTCTTGAGAAACAGAAGCTCACAGAGGGAAAAGACCTGATCAAATACTTCTCCGTGCCCTGTGCTCCAACAAAGGTAAATGGCGGTCGCACAAGGAACCACCCTTTCCATGCGCCAGACAAGTGGGAGGCCTTCAAAAAATATAATATCCGCGATGTAGAAACCGAGATCGGCATTAAGGATCGTCTTGCCAAGTTCCCTGTACCGGAGGAGGTCTGGGATGAATACCACATCGATCAGGAAATCAACGACAGAGGTGTCCGGCTCAATATGGATCTGGTAAAGGAAGCCATCGAAATGGACTCCCGCTCCCGGTCAGAACTGACTGCTGCCATGAAAGATATGACAGCACTTGATAATCCAAACTCCGTCCAGCAAATGAAACATTGGCTCTCCGATAACGGACTCGAAACTGACAGCCTTGGGAAGAAGATAGTGGCAGAGCTTATCAAAACTGCTCCACCCGAACTTCAGACCGTTCTGGAACTCCGACAGCAACTTGCCAAATCCTCTGTCAAGAAATATCAGACCATGGAGCGTGCGGTCTGTGATGACGGCAGGGCTCGTGGTATGTTCGCATTTTACGGAGCCAACCGTACCGGACGCTGGGCAGGCAGGCTTATACAATTACAAAACCTCCCGCAAAATCATCTCCCGGATCTGGCTGACGCTCGCGCCCTTGTAAAATCTGGCGATTTCGATGCCGTAAAGCTCTTATATGAGGATGTCCCGGACACCCTCTCTCAGTTGATCCGGACAGCATTCATCCCGAAGGACGGTACGCAATTTTATGTTTCCGACTTCAGCGCCATCGAAGCAAGAGTCATCGCGTGGTATGCCGGTGAGACGTGGCGTCAAAAGGTCTTTGAAACCGGCGGTGACATATACTGCGCCAGCGCCAGTCAAATGTTCCATGTTCCGGTTGAGAAGCATGGGATTAACGGCCACCTGCGTCAAAAAGGCAAAATTGCGGAACTCGCGCTCGGCTACGGCGGCTCGGTCGGTGCCTTAAAGGCAATGGGCGCTATAGAGATGGGACTTTCCGAGGATGAGCTTCCTCCGCTGGTGGATGCATGGCGGCAGACAAATCCCAACATCGTAAAATTCTGGTGGGATGTCGACCGCGCTGTCATGGAGGCTGTGAAGTATAAACACACAACCAGTAGCTACGGGCTTACTTTCTCCTGCCGTTCCGGGATGCTCTTTATTCCACTACCCTCCGGACGGAACCTCGCCTATGTAAAGCCAAAGGTCGGTACGAATAAATTCGGAGGCGAGTGTATCACCTATGAGGGCATCGGCAGCACGAAAAAATGGGAGCGGCTCGACTCATACGGGCCGAAATTCGTGGAAAATATCGTGCAGGCAACCTCCCGCGACATTCTCTGCCACGCTATGAAGACGCTGCGCTGCTGCTCCATCGTCATGCATATCCACGACGAGCTGGTCATCGAAGCAGACCCTCGCATGTCTCTTGACGTTCTCTGTGAACAGATGGGCAGGACTCCGCCGTGGGCAAAAGGCCTGAAGCTCCGCGCCGACGGTTACACCACACCCTTCTACAAAAAAGATTAAAAATCGTCCGCTCAAATCAGGCGTTCATCTCCAGTGGAAATTGGAGGTGGACGCCTTTAAGTCTGCCCGGAAAGGAGGACTTTTGAGTGAGCAACGATTATCGCAACAGCGAAGGCTATCCTGACCCAACTGCAGGTAAAGCACTCTCCCGGATTGCTGCAAATGAAAAGCAGTCCCTTCGCGCTTTCCGGCCTATCGTCTACATCTGCTCTCCGTTTTCCGGAGATGTGGAGACAAACGTAGCCAACGCCAGACGCTACAGCCGATATGCCGTAGACAAGGGATATATCCCTATCGCACCACATCTGCTATTTCCGCAGTTCCTTGATGATGACAATCCGGATGAACGTGAGCTTGGTCTTTTCTTCGGAAATGCCCTCATGAGCAAGTGCGCTGAGGTCTGGGTATTCGGCAGCCGCATCTCATCCGGTATGGAAGCAGAAATCAAACGCGCCAAGTGGAAGGACTATCACTTGCGCTATTTCACAGAAGAATGTCAGGAGGTTTAACGCTATGTATGAAATTAAAGAAAATCGCAGAGAGCTTTTCGATGGCACTGAGATCACTACCTACACCCGCGATGTGGTAAGTGCCAATATCCTGCAGGTCGAAGCTGGGACGACCGGATACAAAGGTGGTGACACCATCCACGGCGGACGCACCTATTTCCGCATTTCCGATGAAGCCAGCACAGATATCCATGTCACACCTTTCATGGACAGATTCGGCTGCAACGGTTTTGAAGTTACCCTTGGCTGCGACTGCGAACTGGAAACTATGATCCGTGCCCTGAAATTTATCACGAAGGTGCTGGAGGAAGAATCGGAGGAGGTGTACGACTGATGTTTACCCTGTATAGCGCCGATTTTATCGGCAATCCCGGAAACTGCTCCTATCCGCATAAGACCGTTGTCATGGACGCGGACAGCATGAGAGACGCAGTCAGTCACGACTATGTGTGTGCGGAGTACAAAAATCACTACCGCAACAGCGACAACTTCCTCTCCGCTGACTGTCTTCCCGTGGACTGTGATAATGACCATTCAGAAGATCCGAAAGACTGGATCACATCGGCAGACGTGCTGGAGGCATTTCCGGGAGTAAGCCTCGCCATCCATTACAGCCGCTTTAATCAGCGCGAGAAAAACGGCAAACCGGCAAGGCCAAAGTTCCATGTGCTCTTTCCCATCGACCGAGTAACGGATGCCGCCCTCTATAGCGATATGAAGAAGCTGGTCAATTCCATATTTCCATATTTCGATACGAAGGCACTGGATGCTGCTCGCTTCTTCTTCGGAACACAGGAGCCGAATGTGGAAATCTATCCCGGTCGCATGAACCTCACGGAATTTTTGAATGACGACGAGTTCGATGCAGACCTGCCCGGCGGCCACGAGAAAGACGTCGTGATCCCGGAAGGAAGCCGTAACGCTACGATGTCCCGCTTTGCCGGTATTGTCATTAAGAAATACGGCGATACCCGGATTCTCGAAAACGTGACGATGAATTTTCGCCACACTTAGCCGAACCACCTGAATTTTATTGACAAAACCACCATTTTGCACTTGATTAACTCATCGTCATGTTTTATGATGGAGGCATAAACATGACGAGGTGATTGTATGTCGATAGTTACTCAAACTGATAAACGCACAGGCATTACATATGCTTATGACACAACTTATTACTGGGACAAAGAAAAGCGGCAGTCCCGTTCAAAACGCATATGTGTAGGAAAGATTGACCCTGAGACTGGTGACATTGTTCCAACAAGAGGCAGGGCAAAAAAAGGTTCTAAATCAGCAAGTGGAAAGCCTGCAAAAACAGGGCCAAAGCCTTTTGTCGAAACCAGACATTTGTATTATGGAGCAACATATCTTCTGAATGAGTTTGCTAATGAGCTTGGACTTGCAGCAGATCTCAGACAGTGTTTTCCCGAAACATACAAACAGCTTTTATCTGTGGCCTTTTATCTGATACTTGAGGACAATAATCCTTTGTACCGTTTTGAAAAATGGCATCTGACCCATAAGCATCCTTATTGTGAAAGTATAACTTCACCCAGAAGCAGTGAATTATTTGCTTCAATAACAGATGATCAGGTAAGTAAGCTCTTCCGGCTTCAGGGCAGGCGCCGTGTTGAAGATGAATACTGGGCTTATGACAGTACCAGCATTTCCAGTTACTCTGAAACGCTTGCTCAGATCCGGTATGGCAAAAACAAGGAAGATGATCAACTTCCGCAGCTGAACCTCCTGCTGGTGTTTGGCGAAGAATCTGGCTTACCATTTTATTACCGTAAGCTTGCAGGAAATATACCAGATTCAAAAACTGTAAAACATTTACTGGAAGATCTGGACATCCTTGGGTTTGGCAAAACCAAGTTTGTTATGGACAGAGGTTTCTATTCCGAAGATAACATTAATGGTTTATACAGAGGCCACATCAAGTTTCTTGTAGGAACAAAGCTGTCATTAAAGTTCATCAGGAAGCATCTTGATGATGTATATGACGATATCCGGATGTTTGTAAATTTTGACGAAAGCATCAACACCTATGGATATACGGTCAGCGCCCAGTGGGAGTATACCCAGGAGCGTCCGTACAAAGGTGATGTCATCAAAGATAAACGCCGGATGTACATCCATTACTATTACAGCATTGAAAATGGTGCTGACGATGAGCAGGCATTTGATAAACGAATTGCCAGCCTTTGCAAAGAACTGTCAGAAGGCAAATATGTTGAAAGCCATAAAAAGGCCTATGGCCAGTTCTTTGAAGTGAAGACAACCCCAAAGAGGGGACGTCAGGTTTATTATAAAGAAGATGCCATCAAAGAGGCGCGTCGTTACTTTGGCTACTTTGCTTTGATTACCAATGAAAAAATGGATGCCTTTACAGCCTTGCATCTGTACAGGATGAAAGATGTTGTAGAGAAAGCCTTTGGTAATCTGAAAGAACGGCTTAATATGCGGAGGCTTCTGGTGTCATCTGAAAAAGGTCTTGATGGTAAAATCTTTACAGAGTTTGTTGCATTAATTCTGATATCTCATCTTGACCATAAGATGAAAAAATCAGATTTATATAAAAACTACACTCTGCATCAGTTGCTTGACGAGCTTGATGTGATTGAGTGCTTTGAAGATGCAAACCATTCCTTAAGGATTGGAGAACTTCTCAATAAGCAGGCAAAAATATATGAGGCTCTCGGAGTGAAGGTACCAACCTCGTCATGTTAACTCCGAGAATCCAGGATATCAGACAGCGGAGAAGGAGGCGATTGAAGCAGATAAGCAGTTGAGGAACATAAGGCAGTATTTAGGGATTGAGAGAGATACGCAGGAAGAGATAAAGCGGCACAAAAAACAAGATATGAGTTTATAGGAAAGAGAGAGGACAATATTATGAATTTAACGTATGAAAAATGTGGGGATTACTTAACTTAAAGATAACATATACATACAGCCTGCTGATACATTGCTTGCAGATACCCCGCAGAAGCCAAAACACACAGAAAAGGAGTTTTTGCATATGAAATCAATATTTGAACAGTTAGGCGGCACATACCACGAAGAAAACGGGTATCTTACTCCAGACTTGAAATTACTCGCTGAGGAACAACAGCCGATAGGCATATGGGGACAGCGGCATCTGGACTATCTGAAGCAGTACCGCAGGGCTACATACACCAATCTTCTCACAAGCGGCGGGCTGAACGCTTACCTTGCCAACATCGACAAGCAGGCTCAGGAACGCTTTGAAAGGCTCATAGAGGGTATGAAACAGGCACAGGGCATAACGGAACGCTTAAAGGAAGAAAACGCCTTAGAATGGACAGGGCGACTCAATAACATAAGGGCTTGTGCGAGGGAGATTGTGAACGAGGAGCTTATTTTTTCTAAGTGAAAACAGCAGATTTGGGATTTGACTTTTGATAAAAATATGTTATAATAGATGTGCTTGTCAGAGGACTTGCAATCAAATAAGATTGTTGAAGTGGGATAAGACCTATTGGGCTTTATCCCACTTTTTGTTTATTTAGATGGGATGAAGCATAAACGTGCTTTGTCCCATTTCCTGTATGGAGGTATTTTATGAATGCAAAAGTAAAATCTTTATGCGGTTACATTTTCCCTGCTATGGGAGGCTTATTTGTAACCTATCTTTACAATGTTGTTGATGGAATTTTTGTCGGTCAAGGTGTTGGTTCGGCGGCTTTAGGTGCAGTAAATATTGCAGTGCCGTTTATCACTTTTGTTGTAGCCATTGCCGCTATGTTTCCAATGGGTGGTGCAACTGTAGTTGCAATACGAATGGGGAGAGAGGATAAAAAGGGGGCAAATCAAGCGTTTATGACAGCAATTACATTAACACTTGCTATGTCTGTTTTATTAATGATTGTTGGTATGGTGTTCTCACAACAAATTGTGGATATAAGTGGAGCAAGCAAGTTAAGTGATGAAATGAGAAAAATGGCGGCGGACTATCTGCTTTATTATTCAGCATTTTCTATTCCGATGCTCATGAGTACCTGTCTATCCGTATTTGTGAGGAATGACGGTTCTCCGACTCTCTCTTTCATTGGGATGTGTGTTGGTGCGATTGCAAACATATTTTTAGATTGGCTTTTTATTTTCCCGTTTGAAATGGGAATAATTGGTGCAGCAGTTGCATCGGGATTAGGACAGGTATTTTCTGTACTTGTTCTGCTGTCACATTTTTGGAACAAAAAAGGACGCTTGAAACTGAATTTAATAAAATTGGAGGTAACACTTGTTAAGAAAATTTGTAAGCGTGGTGTTCCTGAAGCAATTTCACAACTTACAACTCCCGTAACGGCATTATGCTACAACATTATGTTAGCAAGCCTTGTTGGAGATATTGGCGTATCAACTTTCAGTGTATTGAGTTTTATTTATTCCCTTGCGAATGCAATTCTTTCGGGTGTTGCACAAGGCTTACAGCCACTTTGGGGGAACAGCTATGGTAAAAAGGATACTGGAGAAATAAATTGGCTTTTCCGTTGTGGAATTATCATCAACTTAGTTTTGTCTGCCTTAATTTACAGTGCGTTGTTTTTCTTTGATAAACCTGTTATTTGTATTTTCAACAGCGATACAGAACTTGTGCAGACTGCATCTAAAGCATTGCCTTTGTTCAGTTTGTCATTTATTCCAATGGCGTTAAACCTTATTTATACATCGTTTCTTTATTCGACAAAAAGAACAAAGCAATCAAATGTTATTGCAGTAAGTAGGGGAATTATTATAAAAGCGATGGCAATATGCAGTATTCCAATGCTATTTGGAAAAGAAATGATTTGGGTTGCTCCTTTTATAGCTGAAACAATAACTCTTATAATTGCAATTACAATTACCAAACATACAAAATTGATTTTTCAATAGTTTATCGGCTTTATTCTTTTATACAGAATAGTAAGGACAAGCCCACCGAATAAAAAAAACGATGTATCGGTGGGTTGATTCTCTATACTTTAAACACCCTCCGACTTCGCTTTTTGAAGTTTGGAGGGATTTTTTTATGTCCTTTTTTCGGGCAGTTATCCATCTGCTCACGCAACACAGAGTTTATCCATACATAGAATATTGGGGATTGGTAGGAAGCCAATTAAAAAAATCCCTGCCCATGCAACGCTACTTCTCACCATGAAACCAGAAGTAGAATCTCCACTTAACAGAATATGTATCTCCTATAACCGTAGAGGTCACAGAGCCTTTGCGGTTTTTCTTTTGTCGTTTTTTATCGGAATGTGCCGCAGGGCTGTATTTGATATTCGTTGCCGCTCCCCGCCCTCTCCATCTGGATTTTAGCATTTCAAAAATTCAGATGGGAGGTACTTACGGTGAAGTATGCACCAAGAAAAGTATATATCAAAGAAAGCGGCGGTTATGCGGAATTAACCTATACGGATTTCTGCCGCCGCAGGCAAACCGACCAGAGTTACATGGACAAGCTGTTTATCCCCGTGCAGGGCTGTCTGCTTGAGGTAGTGCGGGAACAGTATGTAGAGTTCTACAAAGATAAAGAACGGTGGCGTTATCTGAAAAAACTGGACACGAACCACAGCCTGCTTTCATTGGAGGGATTTACGGACAGCGAGGGAAATGTGCTTGACTTCGTTATTGATGAAACGGTGGACGTTGCGGAAACCGTTGTCCATGCGGTAATGGTGGACAGGCTGAAAACAGCCATGTCTTTCTTGTCGGATGGTGAGCAGGCATTGATACAAGCCATCTTCTTTGAAGAACTTTCCGAGAGGGAAGTTGGTTTAAGGTTAGGCATAACGCAGAGCGTTGTCAACAAACGCAAAGCCAAAATCCTTGCGAAGCTGAGGAAGATAATCGAAAACAAAATTTAAGGCGTTCAGCCCCTTTGTTTTTTCCTTTGGAAAAATGAGGGGGCTTTTGTCTGCCCTCTCAATCAATTCTGATTGGAGGAAATAAGATGGCATACAACCACGGACGGGAGGACAGGAAATGGCGTATCTGGAAAGAAGCCGAGGAAAAGATTTTGCGTGAGTGCAGCGTTGACGAAGCGGTTATTGAGCAAATCCGCACAGACGATAGGGCAGATTTTAATTCCAACAGGCGGTTTTACAGATGGGCGAGCGACTTCGGCGAATATCTTGAGGGCATGGCGGACAGGGAGAAGCAGGCGGAGGTAAGGTCTGTTTCTGATTTACTGGACGAGATTGAGGACGAAACCCTGTACTTTGCCTTAATCACGGTGGACAGGCGCACGTTACAAATCGTCCTGCTGAAAACGCAGGGCTATTCCACAAAGGAGATTGCCCCGCTTGTGCATTTAACGGCAGGAGCTATTTATGCAAGGCTAAACCATCTGCGGAAGAAGCTGCGGAAAATTTTATAAGCGGCTAATATATCCTGCTTTCCTATGGGCTATTGGGTGGAGAGGGAAAAACTCTCTCCCACTTTTTAACAGGAGGAAAGGAAATGGCATACGGGGCAAAAACATATACGCTTCGGGAGGAATCCACGGAAAGCGGCGCAAGACATTTTATCAGCTTTAAGGACGGGCAGGGGGAACATCACGAACTGGAAGTGTCCGAACAATTATTCATTGAATTTCGGCAGATGGAAAGGAGGAACAGAAACCTTCAGCAATGGAACCAGCGGCACAGGGAGTTTAACGAGGTGTGGGACGAAACGCTTTACAGGCGGGCGTTGCGTGTTCCTAAAACGCTTGATGAAAGAATGATTGAAAAAGAACGGAATGAGATATTTGCTAAAGCGGTTGCCCGACTGCCAGAGATACAAAGGCGGCGTTTCCTGCTCTATTACGAGTATGATTTTAACTTTTACCAAATCGGGGAAATGGAGCATTGCACCGCTTCCGCTGTCCAGAAGTCTGTTTCGGTTGCAAGGGAGAAAGTCAAGGCAGAAATGAGGAAGTATCTCAAACCTTGATGATTACTGCCCGAAAAAGGAATCCGCTTTTTATCGGCGTAGGGATGGCGGCATTACATACTCTCACTTCTTTTCGTGGGAGTAAATCTATTTTAAGGAGGTCAGCGCCTATGTGCAACAAAACCAAAGACACCGCCCGAAAGGAGGAATCCCATGCAGAAGCTTCAGACAGTCAATGCAGACACGCTCCTCTATGAGCCGCTTGAAAAGCCGTCCTTTGTGGTGGGCGGTCTGATACCCACGGGCTTAACCCTGTTCTGCGGCGCACAGAAAATCGGCAAGAGCTGGCTTATGCTGAAAATCTGCCTTTGCGTGTCGCAGGGAATCCCCTTATGGGATATGCCCACGCAGGAGGGCGATGTGCTTTACCTCTGCCTTGAGGACACGTTCTGCCGCATCCAAGACAGATTGTTCCGCTTGACAGACGAAGCGAGCGGGCGGCTTCATTTTGCGGTGGCAAGCGACAAGCTGTCAGACGGTCTTATCGTGCAGTTGGAGGATTATCTGAAAGAATATCCCGACAGCAGGCTCATTGTGATTGACACCTTGCAGAAAGTCCGCACCGCATCCAAAGACAACGCCTATGCCAGCGATTACGGGGACATCTCCCTTATCAAAGACTTTGCCGACAGGCACTCTCTGGCGGTCATTGTCGTACACCACATCCGAAAGCAGAACGACAGCGACGTGTTCAACAAAGTGTCTGGCACGACGGGATTGACGGGGAGTGCGGACGCAACCTTTGTTCTGCAACAGGAAAGCCGTGCGTCCAGTGCCGCAAAGCTGTATGTAACGGGCAGGGATACGCCCTATCAGGAGTTCACACTCCGTTTCCGTGATTGCAGTTGGGAACTGGTGGAGCGGAAAGAGCAGGAACAGCTTGCCAAAGAAGCGATACCAGATGTTCTTTTTCGGTTAGTGGATTTTATACAGGGCAGGGAGGAATGGACTGGAACGGCAACAGAATTACTGGACGCTCTAGGGGAAACAGAAACAGCGGCAAATGTCTTGACAAAGTGGATGAACGAGTACCGCCTTGGCTTCCTGCTTGAAAACCATATCCGTTATGATTTCAGCCGCAGGAGCAGCGGACGGATGATTTCCCTTGCTGTTGCCGCCGACATTTAAACCTATGTGACATCGGAGGCTCTGCCCCTATGTGTGACGGTCATGACGATGATGACGGTGTTTTTGGGATACCCCCTGCCATTGTTACCGTCACAGGGAATGTATGCGGAATCGGCAGTTCTGCCCGAAGTGTGACAGCTACGGCGGTTATGGCGTTTGTTTTGCCTCTTCTTGCGCTGTCACCCTGCGGGAGAACACCCCGTAAACGCAAAATGCAGGCGTGGGCATTACTCGCCCTTTTCGGCTCGTAAAGCCACCCCTGCGGTCAGAAAAATCCTCCGATTTTTCCGACTGCGTTTACAGGGTGTAACACACTACACTTTGCCCTGCAAAGTCGTGTGCCAGACGTTCCCTCTGGACTCCCTTAAAGCAGGGCTTACGCCCTGCCCCATCCTGCGCCTTACGGCTTCGGATGGAAGAATGTCGGCGTGACAGTGACGGTTATGACTGGCGATAGGGGGTATCCCAAAATCACCGTCACCATCGTCATGACCGTCACGCATACAGATTACCCGCCGAAGAAAGGAAGATGAATTATGCCCTATGCAATCCTGCGTTTCCAGAAACGCAAGGCAGGCGGCGTTGCGGCTTGCGAACGCCATAACGAGCGGAAGAAAGAAGCCTATAAAAGCAACCCAGACATTGACGTGGGACGCTCCAAAGATAACTACCATCTTGTGAATCCGCCCCATTGCACCTATAAGAAAGAGATAAACCAAATGGTAAAAGAAGCGGGATGCAGGACGAGGAAAGACAGCGTGATGATGGTGGAAACGCTCATCACCGCATCGCCAGAATTTATGAACAGCTTACCACCCGAAGAACAGAAAATGTATTTTCAGACGGCACTTGACTTTATTTCGGAGCGTGTGGGAAAGAAAAATATCATCTCCGCAGTTGTCCACATGGACGAGAGAACGCCCCATATGCACCTTTGTTTCGTGCCGATTACGCCAGACAACAAGCTGTCAGCAAAAGCCATCTTAGGCAACCAGAAATCCTTATCCGAGTGGCAGACCGCCTACCATGAGCGGATGTCCGCACGGTGGAATCAGCTTGAACGTGGGCAGTCCTCAATGGAAACCAAGCGGAAGCATATCCCCACATGGCTCTATAAATTAGGCGGCAGACTGGATAAACAGTATGCGGAAATCGTGTCTGCCCTCTCCGACATTAACGCTTTTAACGCAGGCAAGAAAAGAAATAAAGCGTTAGAATTGCTCTCCGCATGGCTTCCAGATGTGGAGAAATTCTCTAAGGAAATCGGGAAACAGCAGGCGTATATCGACAGCCTAAAAGAGAGAATCGGGCAGGAAGCCAACTATGCGGGGCGTATGCGTGATGAGAAGTACGAGCAGGAACTAAAGGTACAAAAAGCAAACCAGAGGATATTTGAGTTGCAGAAAACAAATCAGCAGATGGAAAGGTTATTGAAAAAGATACCGCCAGAAGTATTGGAGGAATTGCAGAAATCAAGTAAAAACAGGTCAAAGGAAAGGTAGGAATTGAATGGTTAAATTGTTTGACAGGATGATACAGACAGGCATAAAACCGAAGGAGAAAGGCATCCCACAGGGCTGTTTCATAGAAAAAGACGGTCAGGCATTCTTTGTCTGCGGAAAAGATATTATCTGCTTTAAGGAGTATTTCAGCGATAAAAAGCAGACCGTGGAAAGGCTTGCGGAGAACGTCATGCGGTATGAGAGGAAAAAATCTGCGTAATAAATGCCGCTGGTGATGGAAAACCAGCCTGCCCCATGCTATAATAGGCTTATGCAAGCAGTGTATTGTGGCAGGCTGTTTCCAAAGGACAGGAGGTTAAAACAATTGAAACAGCAGCAATACAATACAGCGTTATATATGCGTCTAAGCCGTGATGACGAACTGGAAGGTGAGAGCGCAAGCATTTCCACACAGAAACAGATACTAAGGGATTATGCAAATGAGCAGGGATTTTTAGTCGTAGACGAGTACGTGGACGACGGATTTTCTGGTACGAATTTCGAGCGTCCGAGCTTCAAACGCATGATTGAGGACATAGAGGACGGGAAAATCAACTGTGTTGTCACAAAGGATTTGTCAAGGCTTGGCAGGAACTACATCCTCACAGGGCAGTACACGGAGCTTTATTTCCCAAGCAAGGGCGTAAGGTACATCGCAATCCATGACGGCGTTGACACGATAAGGGAGGACAACGACATCGCCCCATTCAAGAATATCGTCAACGAATGGCAGGCAAAGGAAACGAGCCGCAAGGTAAAAAATGCGATGAAGGCCAAGTTCAAGAATGGCGAATACATCGCCCCTGTTGTGCCAATCGGCTATAAAATTAACCCTGCCGAGAAGAACAGGCTTGTCGTTGATGAGGAAACGAAGTGGATTGTGGAGAAGATTTTCGCACTTGCGGCGCACGGATACGGGGCAAACAAAATCTGCCGCACCCTTGCCGCTGAGAAAGTCCCGATACCCGCATGGTGGGCATCACAGAAAAACGGCTACAAGGCGAACATTTTTGAAGGACAGCCAGAGGGGAAGAAATACCTCTGGAATATCGTTACCGTAAGCAAAATCCTTCAGAATGAAATCTATCTGGGCAACACTGTACATTACCAGATACAGAAATTGTCCTATAAGTCAAAGAAGAATGTCAAACGCCCCAAAGAGGACTGGATGAGGGTTGAGAACACCCATGAGCCGTTAGTTGACCGTGAAACATGGGATTTAGTGCAGGGGCATATCAATTCCCGCAAACGCAGCCGAAAGGACGATGAGCCGCAGATATTCGCAGGGCTGCTCAAATGCGGCGAGTGCGGTTGGAGCCTGTCGGCGGCAAACACAAAGAACAAGTCGAGGTATTACCGCTGCACGCAGTATTCCGCACATGGGAAAGAAGCGTGTTCCCTGCATTTCATCACTTACAACCTGCTCTATGCTTTTGTTCTCGGAAGGTTACAGTACTGGCTGATGGCAGTAAAGGAGAATGAGGACGCCATTCTGGAACGGCTGCTGCAGAGCAGCAAGAAACAGCGGAGGACAGAGAATGCCCGTGACGAAAAAGAGCTGAAAAGGGCGCAGAAACGCAGGCAGGAATTAAACAACCTCTTTGCGAAGATGTACGAGGACAGGGTAAAAGGGCTTCTTGACGAAGAAAACTATTCCATGCTGTCCGTCAAATACCGCACGGAGCAGCAACAGCTTGATGAAACAATGAAGACCGTATCCGCAAGGCTTGAGGATGCCAAAGCGGAAACGGACGACGCAAAACGGTGGGTAGACCTAATCCAGAAATACAGTGCCATTGACGAGCTTACCGCCCCACTTTTGAATGAGCTGATTGAGAAAATCGCAGTCCATCAGTGGAGGAAGGACGAGAACGGTAAGAAAGTATGGGATATTGAGATTTATTACCGTTTTGTCGGGAAGATTGATTGAAAAATAGAAACTATGGGGAATGTGCCATTTGCGGCAGTTCCCCGAAGGATTATCCTTAAGTAAAGTAAAGCGGAGATTATCTGATACCGAACTTAATTCCTGACCCGGAGCCGGAGGGAGAGTTGGGGAAATTTGGATTGATGAGGAAATCCTATTTGGAGAATCACAGGAGAGGTATTTATTCGGGATTACTGTTATCTGGAGAATTAAAGAGGCATCTGTTGACGATACAGGAACAGTCAGAAGAAAGATTTGACTTACTTGTGGAGCAGATGGCAAAACAGGAGGGCGCGACGGAGTGGTTAAAAGCACAGGATCAGATGCTTTGGGTGCAGAGAATGAATAATATTCGGGCGAGGGCGGAGGAGATTGTGAGGGAAGAAATTATATATTGTCTATAATTTTTTTAGAAAGAGCGTGTTGTAGGTCATGCTCTTTCTGTTTTCTAACTATAATTCAAAAATTTGATAGATAACCTAATGTAAGTAAAACAATTATACAAAATTGTAGGCCCGTCAAAAAAAGAATGATTGACCTGCTACTTATTTTATATATTCATAAATGATTTAATTGTAAAGTAAAAGTTCGATAATGCAAAGAAAAAATGTAAATGGAATTGAATAGTATGCAAATATATGTTATATTAAGAACAGTTGGGTCTATTATGCTTTAAGAAGTTGTTATTGGCTGTAAGAACTAAAGTCAAAGAGGTAAGGGAATGGCAGTATCATATAATGGTTTGTGGAAAATCTTAATTGATAAAGAAATGAAAAAAATAGATTTGATTAATAACTTGGGAATTAGCAGTAGTACGATTGCCAAGATGACAAAAGGAGAACCGGTGTCACTTTCAATATTAGAGAAATTATGTGAAGAGTTGGAATGCGATTTTGGCGATATAATTAGTTATGATCGACGAAATAAGAGAAATGTAGACTAATTTATGGTAATGAACTGACAAGGAGTAGATTATGGCAATGCGAGTTCCTTGGGATGAATATGAGGCAGCAATATTGATTTTGGCATGTGTAGATTATAATGCAGGTAAGTGTACGAAAAAAGAAGCTATTAAAAATGTCTCTCAAGCTTTAAGAAAAAGAGCTGAAAATAATGGAATTACAATAGATGATGTGTTCCGCAATGAAAATGGAATTACAATGCAATTTATGTTGGTAAATGAACTGTTGACACAAGAAAAGTGCGGTTTAAGGGGTGCTTCAAAACTATTTATAAACATGGTTGGACTGTATAAATGTGACAGGGTGAAATTCCAAGAGATATTAATAGAAATGGGGAAAACGGTGGAAATAGATAAACGATTAGGGGAAAAGATAGATGTATCCGATAGCGCGACTGCACATTTGGCAAAGGATAATGAATGTAAAGAAGATGTTGTTGAGAGAGAGCATGAAGAATTAGAAGTTGATAAGTCACAAATAATTGAGGCGGAGCCACCTGTTTTAGCGCTGTATGACATAGATTTATATAAGGAAGAATTTGCACTTATTTTAAGAGAAGATTATGAGAATGGATTTCGCATCAAATCCGGAATAGATAGAGATAGATTTAAGGCATATTATAATGAGAGATTCACAAAAGAAATGCCATTATCTGACGAGCAATTTTTAGACATATTAAAGACAATAGGGACTGTCAGAGAAGAGCGTATTTATACAAGACATGATGATGAACAAAATGATATTCTGAAACAAATATTTGAAAATGTAATGCTTGTTTTCCAAAACGGAGCAACTTGTGTGTATCCTAAAGCGGTCTATCACAGGTACCAGATAGAATTGATAGAAAAGCTACAAATATATGACGAGGAATTTCTTGGTAGTGTTCTGATAAGTATGTCTGCTGGAAAATTAAAAAAACAACAGACATTTTTGTGTTTGAAAGATAAAGAAGCGGATTTGACCGGAGATGTTTTGAAAGTGTTAAAAAGCTCGCCAATACCTATGTCATATGCAGATATTCAAGAGGTTATGTGGTACATACCATTGGATAAAATCAAGCATGTGCTTGTAATGACAAAGCCAATTGTTCAAGTTGAGCAGGAAACATATTTTTTTGCGATGAATTTACCCATTAGTGAAGAAGAAATTACAGAAGTTAGCCGATTGATTCATTGTGCATTAGAGAATAAAACATATATTACGGATGTTGAACTTCGTCAATTGATAGCTGATAATTGTCAGGGAATATTCACTAATACTTTGGAGTTTACAACATATGGTATTCGCAACTGCCTTGCATATATTTTGCGTGACTCATATTCTTTTAATGGTCCGATTATAAGTCGAATAGAACAAGAATTAAGTATGGCAGAAGTTTTTGCTCAGTATTGTAATGAAAGAGAACAAGTAACTACTGAAGAATTAAAAATATTTGCATCTGAGGTGAATAATAAGATAATATATTGGGATTCTGTCAGAGATGAGATGATAAGAATTTCAGATGAGTTATTTTTAAGGCATGATAAGGTGGAATTTGCAATTGATGAAATAGATAGCATTCTTAATGATTTGTGCGAGAAAAATTATATTCCGTTAAAAGATATTGGGTTATTTATGCATTTTCCGAAATTATGCGTGCAGTGGAACAGATATGTATTGGAAAGTTACCTTTATAAATACAGTAAAAAATTTAAATTATTACATGCAAGTTTTTCGGCATCCGGAGTTTTTGGTGCTGTGGTACGCCAAGATAGTGGCATAGAGAATTATCAAGAACTTATCATTGATGTATTGGCACATTCTAATCAATGGAATGAAAAAAATTCTGCTTTAGAGCTATTGGTGGAACAGGGATACCAACAGAGAAAGAGATATGCTGACATTGAAAAAATAGTACATAAAGCAAAATTATTAAGAGAAAAAATAAATACATCAGAGAAATGAGGTTACAACATGTATCAGTATATATGGGAGGCAGAAACGGGAGGACTTCTATTAACTAATGAGCAATCAAAGTTTAGTAAAGAGCCAAGACCTGTTTATTATAAAGAACTAGATATTTTAGGCTTCGATAAGTATTGGAGATATCCCAAAGATGAATCGGCGCCCATTATGTGGGCAGAGGCAAACAATTATATTTATAAGGGACGGACGATTGCGCGAACGAAAGGGGGGACACTATATTGCGCCCCCGAGCTGATTGTATTGGAAGATGCTGATGCAGAATTGGAGCTTGTAGATATTGATGCGATGGTTAAAAAAAATAGCAGTCTTATTGAAAACTTAGCTCAAGAAACAATTCAAAATATATATAATACTTATAGGGATTATAAAGAAAAAGTAGATGTATTCTATGTTGCCTTTAGCGGTGGAAAAGATAGTGTAGTAGCATTAGATTTAGTGCAGCGTTCATTACCGCATAATGGATTTATAGTGCTGTTTGGAGATACAGGGATGGAATTCTCTGATACCTATAAGACGGTAGATTTTATTAGAGATTATTGCGAAAGAGTGAAAATAGAATTTCATGTAGCAAAATCGGAGTACAATCCTTTAGATACATGGGGGAAATTCGGGCCACCATCGACAGTAACACGATGGTGTTGCAGTGTACATAAAACTGCACCACAAATTTTGAAATTACGAGAACTTCTCAAAAAACCAGATTTTACAGGAATGGGATTTGTAGGTGTACGAGCTGATGAAAGCCTTGCTAGAAGCAAATATGATTATATTAGCTATGGTGAAAAGCATAAGGGGCAATATAGCTGCAATGCAATTTTAAATTGGAGCTCTGCTGAAGTTTTTTTGTATATTTATCATCAAAATTTGATTATGAATGAAACATATAAGAAAGGTAATAGAAGAGCTGGGTGTTTGATATGCCCAAAAGCAGCGGAAAGAAATGATTTCATGAATCATCACTGTTATCAAAAAGAGGCAGACCCCTTTGTTGATATTATTAGAAGTGAATATAAGAGGAATTTTAATTCCAATGAAGAACTAGAAAAATTTATTCGAGTCGGTGGATGGAAAGCGAGAAAAAATGGGCGAGATTTGGAGTTAAAGACATCTTATAGTGAAAAAAGGCTCAAGGATAATTCTATTGAGATACATATAGAGAATCCAAAAACAAATTGGAAAGAATGGATAAAAACAATTGGTGTACTTGGGAATGATTTTTCGCCGTATACAATAATGTTTAAGGATAAAATTTTGCAATTTGAGTTAAATGAAAGAGATAACAAACTTCAGATTAGTATTGATGGAATTACGGCAAGGGGAAATAGTGAATTTGTTAAATTGATAAAAAATGTTTTTAGAAAGACAAGTGATTGTGTGGCATGTCGAGAGTGTCAGGCTGACTGCCCATATGGATGCATGGATTTTGTAAATGGGCAAGTTGTTGTAAGCGATACTTGCTATCATTGCGCTCAGTGTCATAAAGTTGAAAAAGGATGTTTAGTTTACAAATCATTAGAGCAACCCAAAGGAGGAATTATAATGTCAGGCAAAAATATGAGCTTAAATAGTTATTCGCATCATGCACCTAAAATGGAATGGTTTTCACAGTATTTTGAGTATAAGAATGAATTTGATGAAAAACATAGTTTGGGTTCGCAGATGCATAGTTTTTTTAAACGTTTTTTAAGGGACGCAAAGCTTTTGAATGATACAGGATTTTCAAGGACGGCAGAGATTGTTGATAAACTCGGATTGAATAGTGATCAAAGCTGGGGAATTATTTATACAAATCTCTGCTATGCACCTCAAATTGGATGGTTTGTAAATAGAACAAATTATTATGAAACATTGGAAAAAAGTTATCTTGTCGCATTAATGCTAGAGAATGGCGCAAAAGAAAATTGGACAAATGATATATTTAGTTCACTTTCTAGAATATGCGATCTTCCTATCGGAAAACTTGGATTAGGTGAAACAATTAAACAGAAGAATCGAGTTATTGCATTGGAAAGGCAACCTTGGGAAGATGCAGACGCATTAGTTGTTTTATATGCTCTTTATAAATTTGCAGAGGCATGTGGAGAATATTATCAGTTTACTTTAAACACATTATTTGATAATACTATTGAACGGGATGGTGTGAGCCCCATAAAAATATTTGGTCTTTCAAAAGAAGAAATGGTAAGAATTTTAAACGGGTTAACAATCAATTATCCTGAATTTATTTCCGCATCATTTACTTTGGATTTAGATAACATTACATTAAGATCAGATAAGTCCTCAACGGATGTGCTAGAGTTGTTTTAAAAAGGAGATTACAAATGAGCGAAAAGAAAGTATACAAAGAATATTTTGATATCGATCCGAAATACTATGCCGCCGTAACAGCAGATCTGATTAAACAGGGAAAAGTAAGCTGGAAAAATTTCTATCCACACGAAACATTTGTGAAGCTGTTGGAGAAAACTCATATGGTATTGTCAGGAAAAGATCCTCGTTCTCTTTGGGTAGAGGGGGCGTATGGGACAGGTAAATCTCATGCTGCATTAACAGTAAAATCCCTGTTGGAAGCTGATGACGATGAAGTTAGAGCTTATTTTGAAGATTATGGATTGAGCAACGATTTGTGTCAGAAATTGATTACTGATAAGAATGGTGGAAAGATTATAACAATTCATAGAATTGGTTCTGCTTTCATTCGTTCGGATCAGGATTTGATATTAGCAGTTCAGGATAGTATCAAGTCTGCTCTTTATGAAGAAAATTTGGAAAATTATGGAGAGGAATCTTTAAAGGAAGCTGCATTGAAATGGCTGGAAGACGATATAAACAGAGAATATTTTAATGCATTGATTCATAAAGACGAATATGCGTGGGCATTTGGTGGAGAGGAAGTTACTACTATTATTGAAAAGCTAAAGAATGAAAGTAATGACGTACAGACAACCATGCGGAACATTCTGAAAGTGGCAGAAGATAACGGCATTACGGCACTTCGGTTGGATATATTGGGGTTAGCCAGTTGGATTAAAGCTGTAATTGCTAAAAATAATATCAGTGCTATTTTATTTGTGTGGGATGAATTTACAGAGTTTTTTCAAAATAATCCTAATTCACTGACCGGATTTCAAACGCTGGCTGAGATAAGTTTGTCGCACCCATTTTATTTTATGATTGTTTCGCATGAAAGCCGTTCTTTGTTTGTAAATGCAGATACAGCGAAGAAGATATTAGATCGTTTTGTGCCATCAGTGAAAATAGAACTGCCTGAAAATATGGCATTTCGTTTAATGGCTCAAGCAATGAAGAAAACATCGGATAGCGTACTGGCGAGTGAATGGAATAAATATGCCAGCGAATTAAATGACGAATTAATAAGTGTGCGTAACACGATTGAGTCGAGTGCGAAGAAAGAATCAACAATGGGGCAAAAAACGGTTATAACTGATGGCGAATTGCAGTCAATAGTACCGATTCATCCGTATGCTGCACTGATGTTGAAACATTTATCGGTAGCGTTTAGTTCCAATCAGAGAAGCATGTTTGATTTTATTATTAGCAACGACATGACAGATGCGAAAGGTTTCAAATGGTTTATCAATACATATGGACCTTTGGATAATCAAAATTTGCTTACGATTGATATGTTGTGGGATTTCTTTAATGGTAAGGGACAAAATGGATTAAATGACGATGTGAGGGTGATTCTAGATTCTTATAATCTGTTGCAGAATGACAAATTGACATTTGATGAACAGAGAGTATTTAAGACAGTATTATTATTACAGGCAATCTCGCTCAGAGTTAGCGGGGTTGAATTACTGCGCCCGAATGATATGAATGTGGATTTAGCTTTTTCCGGGACGGATTGGAGCAAAGGCAAAGGGAAAAGTATTGCTGAAAAACTTTGCAGAGATGGGTTGATTTTCAAAAAGCCAGTTGGCGGGGGGAAGATGGAATATACTGTGGCAAACAGTACAGGAGATGCCGCAACGATTGAAAAGATAAAGAAAGAAATAAGAGAAGAAACAAAAACACAGAACTTGATTGTAAATGCGGATTTATTGGCAGCAATTCAGCTTCCGGCATCTATAAAAGGAAGATTTGAATTGGAAGGTTCCGCTGTGGGAAATTTTGCCGGATCAATATCAAAAGCATCACAGACAGTGAAGCCAAATAGATATAAGATAATTGTATCATTTGCTATGGATGATACGGAAGAGGGGCAAATAAAAGATTTGACTATTAAAGCTGCAAGTGATAGTGAAGATAGTATTATGTTTATTGAGTGTCTAACAACGATGGGACAGGATTTGTTGGAACAGTATATTGAAAATATGGCATATAGCCGTTATTATGCCAAGAATGATAAAGGTAGGGCTACCAGCTTTGAACAACAGGCAATCAGATGCCTAAATGAATGGAAACAGAAGATATCTGCCGGTGCGTTTATGCTTTATACAAGTGATAATAGAAGCGGAGTTCGTTTGGCAGGCTTGCAGGCGCTGCAGGATGAATTGAAGGCAGTTGAACATCAGAAATATTATTATGGATTAAGCCAATACAGTGTCATTGATAATATGTTTTCTAAGGGACCTTTGGCACAAGGAGCGGAGTGTGGGATTAATCAGTCATTGGCTGGAACATTTAAGTCAAGCAATGAAAAGAATAGTCTTGAGAAAGCGTTGAACGGTGCGTGGAAAATAGATAAATATTGGGAAGATTCTAGTAAAAAGAGCCTTCCGATTGTACGGATTAAGAATAGGGTTGAAGAATTGGTGCAGCAAGGGTTTTCAAATGCGGCTGGACGAGTAAGCATTCTTGCCATTTTTGAGGCTTTGGAGGAAGCTCCATATGGTTTTATACCAAGTAATATTTCTGCATTTGTGATGGGATTTGTCTTGAAAGAGTATTCTCTGTCAGACTACTTTTGGAGTAATGGCTCCAATAGTGAAAGTATGTCTGTAAATAAAATGAAACAGATGATTGCCAATGCACTGAATCAAAAAGTGACGCCGAATCGAAATTATAAAGAAGAGTATATTGTGGCTATGAGTTTGGAGCAAAAGGCATTTTTGAGATGCACAGCAAAGGTATTTCATATTGCCGATAATCAATGCGGTTCTATAGAAAGCGCAAGAGATCAGCTTAGAAGCAGGATGAAACAGTTGACATTTCCTATTTGGTGTGTAAAATCTTTGCTTGCAGATGAGGATTTATCAAGTTCCATAGAAGATGTTTCGAAAGTGATTGACTGTTACTGCGGAATTGCCAATACAGCAAACAGCATGAAAAACTCGGAAAGTGATCTCGCAGATTCTATTGGAAGAAAAATAAATGCAAATGCCAATATTGTTGACGATCTTATAAAACTTATCACAAACGAAAAATGCAAAGATGGCATGCTTGCATATATTAGAAATTACAGATCGGGCATATTGGAAACATTAGCACTGAATATCGGTGATAACGGTGCATACATAGATCAAGTAAAACAGAAATTTAACGCAGATGCGGCAAACTGGGTTTGGAGTTCTGAAACCGCAGATGAAAAAATTGACGATGTAATTTTGGAATATCAGATTATTGTAGAGAGCAACAAGCTGAATCCCAGAGCAATGTCTTTACATGATGCGATCGTTGAATGGAATAAACGCTCAAGTAATATTAGAATTTCTTTTGAGGCATTGAGAAAATATGTAGGCACTTTAGAAAGCTTTTTAGAGCAATTGCTTTTGATGCAGAGAAGTGGAAGCTTGCAAGAGCAAAATAAGTCAAAGTTCTATGATTGCTTAGTTACAGAAGGAAATAACTTTACGGAATTTTATAAAAATCAGATACAGTATTTTGAGCGGGCGGCTGCAACTTTTATTGAGGATTTAGATGATCAGGATATAGAAAAACTGTATTCTGATATTCCAAATGGGCAGTTTACGAAATCAAGTACAGAGTATTTCAACTATATAGAAGGTCAAGTAAAAATATTTTTGCGAAATCAAGCAAAGAGAAGATTGTTCGCAGTATGGAAAGATAAAACGGGAACGAAATCACCAGCAGATTGGTCTAATACATACCAAACGCCTATTTACTGCATGTTTGACGATGAGGAAAGAAGCAGTGTGAGAGAAATTCTTGAGCCATTTGATGATAAGATGGCAACAGAAGAGATGGTAAAAAGAACGATTGCATATTTGGAGAAGGCAGATTTTTATAGGCGGCTTTCTAATTCGGAAGAACGAAATCGTTGCTTCCGGCAAAGAGTCATTGGCGATTATGCAGTTATTTTAAAAGACTCTGATGAAATTAGAGAGTATCTTGCAGATCATGTAACGGAAGCGCCTCATGCATGGTTTGATAATTCAACAGTAAGAAATAAACTGAAATCATTGTGTGAAAAACAATATTTATTAAAAGGTAAGGACACAGCGATGGAAATTATCAATAACATGGATGCGGATGAAGCAAAAAAATATTTGTGTGACTTGATTGCTGACAATCCTACTGTGGGAATGGAGATTATAAAAAACAGAAAAGAATAGGGAGGCTGTAGGCATGTACTGCGATAGCATAGAAGAAGGTTTTAAGCAAATAAGCGCATACTTCAAGGGCAAGTGTACCGGATATACACTGGTTATAGATACAGAAAATATCAAAGTATATAGCGAAATCATACAACGATTAGAAGCTGATAAATCAAAAAATTGCAGTTATGTTTCTGATAGCTGTCGGAAAAATGGTCTACCAAATATTGAGGAATGTATTTCTCATATATCTAGAGCGGGCGATTATGTGCTTATTGGAAGTTCACAGGCAATGATGTTAAAAAGTGAACGCGATTTGGAAGACTATGTGGATACTGTTTTGGGGCATACGATTAGCGGTCATGCTTTGATTGTTCTTTACTATTGTAAAAGATATATTGAAAAGTTTGAGAAACGTGATCCGCGAATTACAAAAAGAACAATTATGTTTCATGTTGAACAATCGCCATTGCCTCAAATTGCACTTATAAAAGAAAACGTGAGAAATACATCATTCGAAATGAAGAGTATAAAACATCTTTTATGCTATTTAGAAAAGATGACAGAGATGCAATTAAATGAACATAGAGTTATTCCAGTCAATACCAATTTTGACAAGAAATTTTTTTCGAAAGCAATGTATCAAGTAGTAGAGGCAGAGGGGATTTATGAATCGTTAACGAAACAATATCCTGAAATTGCTGGTGCAACAGAAAAAAGTTATGGGACGGATGAACAGTGGAAATGGCTTGATATAAAAATGCACGACAAAAAATCTTTGTCGGGTGTTATCTATGAGGAATTTGGTAATACATCAAACTTGGAATATATGATTCGGGATCTTGATTGTCAGAAAGAGCCATATAAATATTGGCTTTGTTGGCTTGCTATGAAAGCTTTTGGGACAAGCAATTGCTATTTGAAAAAAGTATTGAAATATAGTAAAAATGAAAATGATTTTGAGGAGCATATTTATTTAGATTTGGCGGATGAAAATATTGATGCACCGAATTTTGAAAATTTATATTTGGAACGTAAAAATTTGCTAGTGTATATTCCAGAAAGGTTGTCGTTTATAGCAAAATATTGTGAGAAGCTGGGACGCTATGAAAAGAATGCAATATATTATTTGACGGATCAAAGCGAAGCAGAAGAAGTTGAATTTATAAGATGTTTGTGTATATACGATTATTCAGAAGATGAGTTGTGTATTGCTGCAAAACATTTCTCAACTGCATTAGCATTGTATTTGGATAAGTTCTATTTTGATAATGTGAATACGAGGGTAGCTGATACAGACAATGATTTAAGAGGGGTATTAACACAATATTTTCAAGAGTATAAACTACAAAAAGTTACAAATAGAATCTATTCGGATTTCGAGGATACGGTTAACAAATTTGCGATAGATAGACCCTATAATAAATTACGTCCCAGAAGTAGTATCATTGCGCAGTTAGATAAAGAGAATGCGGAACTTTTCTTTTTTGATGCGTTGGGTGTAGAGTATTTATCTTTTATAAAGGCGAAATGCGAAGAGTATGATTTAATTATTGAAATAGCAGTAGGGCATTGCGAACTTCCGTCAATTACAGAAAAGAATAAGGAATTTATTCAGTATTTTGGAGGAAAATACAGAAAGATTGATGGTTTGGATGAATTAAAGCATCATAGTCAGATATATGACTACGAAAAAAGGAAAGAACCGATTCATATTTTTAGGGAATTAGAAATTATTGACGCAGAATTGAGAAGAATCCATTCATTGCTGATTCAAGGAGCGATTTCTAAGGCAATTGTTGCTTCGGATCATGGAGCAAGCAGGTTGGCTGTTATTTATGGACGGGAGAATGATTCGATATTAGAACTTGATGAAAAAGCACAGCATAGTGGTAGATGCTGCCCTGCAGAAATTAATCCAGATATTCCTTATGTGGCATATGAAGATGGGTTTGCTGTACTTGCAAATTATGAACGTTTTCGTGGTGGACGAAAAGCAAATGTTGAGGTACATGGTGGGGCAACGTTGGAAGAGGTTGTTGTGCCGGTTATTACTATCAGTAGAAAACCTGAAAATATCGAATATTGTTTCACTAATCCGATAATTATTCTGAAGCAGAAAGATGTAGCGACATTGACCTTATATTGTAATATCCCTATGAATAAACCAAGAATACTTGTTAATCAGACTTTCTATGATGGGGAATTTGTGGCAGATCAGAAACATGCGAAATTTGTAATGCCTGAGTTGAAACGAAGTAGGGAATACATAGCGGAAATATATGATGGGGATACCAGTTTATCAGTATCCTTAAAGTTCAAAATTCAAAAGAGTATGGGGCAAGAAGTGGACTTACTTGCATAGATGACAGGAGGCAGATTGGATGGGTGAATTTGAATATGATAATTTGAGAAGACCAGTGTTGGAAAGACTCCGAGATTGTTTTGATCAAATGGTAGTATATAAGGATTTGAAGAAGAGTAACTTTATTTCTTCATTTAAACTTCCTTCATTTATGAGAGATTGGGTATTAAAGCGTTTTCAAGATGATGACGGCGTACTTGATATAGAAGGAGCAACCGATTTTATTAAGGAATTTATTCCTAAAAAGGAAGACTGGAAATCAATAAAAAATAGGGTGGTAAATTATCAGGAACAGGTTAAATTTCTTGCAAAAATTTCTGTCGAAATAGATATTAAAACAGGAAGTATTTCTTTTGCATTACCTGATTTTGCGTTGAATTATAAGGAAACGGTAATTCCTAGAAATGTATGGGATTTGTATGGAGAGGCATTGCTGAAAGCAGAAGAAAATTGGGGAATCGTAGAATTAGGATATCAGTTTCCAGAGGATAAAAAGAAAGGGAAAATCAAGCTGGTTAGCTTCAAGGAGTTTTGCCCTTATTCTGTAGATTTGGACGAATTTAAATATGCGCGGGATGAATTTGGACTGAATGAATGGATAGACATTCTTCTTGGTGCAGTTGATTATAATGCTAAGGGATATGAGAACCAAAATCAAAAATTAGCAATGATAACGAGGCTTTTACCTTTTGTGGAAAAGAGATTAAATTTGATTGAACTTGCGCCGAAGGGAACGGGAAAATCATATTTGTTTGGGCAGGTTAGCCGCTTTGGTTGGTTGTCATCCGGAGGAACAATGTCGCGTGCAAAAATGTTTTATGATATTTCCAAAAGGCAGGAAGGCTTAGTGTTTGGACATGATTATGTGGCATTGGATGAGGTACAGACAATTAACTTCACTGACGTAGATGAAATGCGCGGCGCATTAAAAGGATACATGGAAAATGGAAAGTATACAGTGGCAAATCATGAAGGAGCTGCTGATTCAGGTATTATTCTGTTAGGGAATATATCTGCAAATAGTATGAACGAATATCAAAATATGTTTGCTGAATTACCAACTGTATTTCATGAAAGTGCATTAATAGACAGATTTCATGGTTTTTTAAAGGGATGGGATTTGCCCAGAATGACGGATGACTTAAAGATATGTGATTGGGCGCTAAATTCTGAGTATTTTACCACTATCATGCATGCTTTGAGGGATGATCCAAGTTATCGTGCGATAGTTGATTTGCTGGTGGAAGTACCAGATAAGTCTGACACTCGTGATACAGAAGCAATTAAACGAATTGCGACAGCATATATGAAGCTGTTATTTCCAAACGTGCGAAAAGCGGAAGATATTTCGGCAAGGAACTTTAATCTTTTTTGTTTGCGTCCGGCTATGGAAATGCGAGGAATAATAAAGATTCAGTTAGGAATTTTAGATCCGGAAGAGTTTGGAGGAAAGTCGGTTCCGTCACTGACAGTGAAAGATTTGTGATGAAAAAAGTATGTATTTCATGTGGAACAGAAAATTTGCCTAAAAATACAATTGGAATTAATAAGAAACTTCTTGGAGAAAAAGTGGATAGTTTTTATTGCATTGATTGTTTGGCAGAATATCTTGGTGTTTCAAAACAGGATATTATGGATAAAGTGGAAGAATTTAAAGAGCAAGGGTGTAAACTGTTTGAATAATATGAAGAAAATTTATGCAGATCATGCGGCTACAACTAAATTATCAGCAAATGCATTGAGGGCTATGATGCCATACTTACGCGAGGATTTTAAAAATCCCTCAACATTATATTCATCGGCGCGAATACCTAGAAAAGCTATTGAAGATGCAAGGGATACGATAGCAAAGGCAATCGGTGCTTTTTCAGATGAGATTATTTTTACATCAGGAGGGACAGAATCTGATAATTGGGCGATAAAAAATATGCTGTTTTCCAAGGATGTGTATAAAAGCAAAATTATTACGAGTAGTATTGAACATCATGCAATATTAAATTCGTGTAAGGCGATGGAAAAACTCGGATTTGAGGTCATTTATTTGCCTGTTGATAAGGAAGGGATTGTCACTCCCAATGTTCTTGAAAAAGAAATAGGAAGTGATGTTGCGCTTGTTTCTATAATATATGCTAATAATGAAATAGGAACTATACAGAATATTAAAGAACTTGCAACTATAGCACATAAATATGGCGCACTATTTCATACAGATGCAGTACAAGCGGTAGGACATATTGAAATTCAAGTTCATGAATTAGATGTGGATATGTTGTCTGCGTCAGCGCATAAATTTAATGGACCGAAAGGAGTTGGATTCCTGTATTTAAAAAAAGGTGTAAAAATAGAACCTTTCATTACTGGCGGAAGTCAGGAGTTAGGGAAGAGAGCAGGGACAGAAAATGTTGCAAGTATCGTGGGTATGGCGGAGGCTTTGAAAGAAAATGTATTGAGTTTGAAAGATAATACCAGATATCTCTTATCTTTGGAAAAAGTATTTTTAGATTTGCTTAAAAAGGTTAATATTGATTTTATTGTCAATGGTTCGAACAATAAAAATCCTGGAAATATTTCATTGTCAATAGCAAATGCTGATGGAGAACTATTACTGCATAGATTGGATCTAAAAGGTATAGAAGTAGCAACGGGCTCGGCATGTGATTCTATGAATAATCAAATTTCACATATTATTCGTGCAATAGGAGTTCCGGAAAAATATGCAAGAGGAACGATAAGAATTAGTTTGGGTGTGGAAAATACCATAGAAGACATCGACATTATTGTGCGGGAACTGTCTGATATAGTAAGTAGCTTACAGAGAGAAAACAATTTTGTGGGCGAATAATACTCAAAAGTATACTGTTTTAGAATGGTTCTGTTTAGATGTGCATGGACAGGAATATGACAGAGTAAATTCAATTGTAATTTTGAAAGGAAGAATAAATGATACAACCAAATAAAATGAAAGAAGAAGCTAAGAAAAAAGAAAACGAAAATTTTCAATTCCGTAGCTATTTGAAAGGTCATGCGGACGAGGATGGGTTAGACAAGCAATTTTTACGATTACATAAAGAACTCTTTGCAGACTATGATTGCAGCAAATGCAGAAACTGCTGCAAGATGTATAAAGGAAGTATTCCAGCAGAAGATATTGACAGTGATGCACAATACTTGGGAATAACACCCGAACAGTTTATTGATATTTACTTGGAAAAAGAAGAGTATGGCATGAACTATCAGACGAAGCATAAACCATGTGATTTTTTACAGGAAAATGGCAACTGTAAATTGGGCGATTGTAAACCTGATAGCTGCAAAAAATATCCATATACTGACCAGCCGGAGAGATTGTCAAGTTTGCTTAGTATATTAGACGTGATAGAGATTTGTCCGGTAGCTTTTGAGATTTTGAGAGATTAAAGGAAGAATATAGATTTAGATTGCGTAGATGAGATTGTAATGGCAGATTGGAGGCAATGTGAAAGAAACAAATTTCTTACAAGAAGGATTTCGTAAACCTGAACTTGAGAAGAGGGATCCATATTATTATGTATGCGGAGGAAGATATACATATGAAGAACTGGATAAGATGACATGGGAGGAGTTTGGACTTAGAAGGCATGGAAGTATGCCGTCAAAGCTGTACAAGTACTATTCAAATAAAGTGATTGATGGAAGAAATTATTCTAAGGAAGCATTGGAGAATAATACGGTATATTTGCAAGAAATTAAGAAATTTGATGATAATTATGACTGCACATTGTCGATTAATATAGATGAATTTGCAAGACTGCGTATCATGCATTATGCAAAGATATGTGGGATGAAGATAAATGAAAAATGGGACTATAACAGATATGCAGCAGAGTTTTCGGGCTTTTTATACAATAAGATGCGTGGCGGAATAGATTTAGAACAAATATTTGGAATCAAACAACTGTCAACGCAGGAAGACTATCGGCGGAATATTTTTTACTTGACTTTAAAAACAGTCTTTTTGAGTTGTAAGGAACAGGATAATATCTGGCAGACTGCTTTTTATAAAGCGATATCAGATGAATATGCGGATATAGCAGAAATGATGAATCGTTTTAGGGTAGCATGTTTTACCACATCTCCATATATGATTAATATGTGGTCAAATCAGTATGCTGACAATAATCAGGGATTTTGCATTGAGTATGAAATACCGGATTTGTCTCGAAGAACAGACGAGCTGTGTAATAATTTATTTCCAGTCATTTATAGTGATGCAAGAACGGATGTATTAGATAAATGCTTGGAATATAATGAAAGAAAACCGGATGCAGAGTATTTATCAGTAATTTATAAATATGGGGCTTTAGCAAAGAGCAAGTCTATGTGGAAATCACAGGATGAGTGGCGGTTGATATCATATGACAAAATGCTGGCGGATAATTATAACTGCAAATTTTATCCGATTACCAGAGTATATTTAGGCGTGAACATGAATAATAATCAACGGCGAGAAATCATTGATATATGTAAAAGAAAGGGAATACCCTGTGTTGGGGTTGTTAGGAATAACGAGAGATATCAGATGATGGACTGTGAAAAAATGTGCGAAGAGTGTATAAAATGATACGGAAAACATGACAAGTTATAGGTGAATTTAAATTGGGTAAATGCTGTTTCCCCAATTTAATTGTGTCAATTATGGAGATGATCATATGATTCCAATAAAAATAGAAACCCTGCTGGAAGGGCGCAAAGTAGAACAAAACCGGATAGAATATAAGGAAGGCTTTAATCCGTTAGAAATTGTGCATACCATATGCGGCTATGCGAATGATATAGCAGGGGTGGATGGCGGATATCTTGTGATTGGCGTCAAAACAGAAAATGGACGCCCCATTCTGCCGCCGATAGGGGTACCGGACGAATTGCTTGATGACATTCAATTAAAAATATTTCAATACTGCAATAAAATTGAGCCACGTTATATTCCCAAAATTGAGATTGTGGAATATCAAGGGGTGAATTTGGTATATTTGAAGTGTGCAGCAGGGGATGCAGGACCATATCAGGCACCCGTTGATGTTTATTCTAAAAAGGAAGCGGGAAAAGAGCAGGATCGCACAATGAAATATTGGATTCGACCGGCATCACTGACGGTAGAAGCCAAACAGAGCGAGATAGCGGAACTCTTTGAAAAATTTGCTTCCATACCGTTTGTTGACCGTATCAATAATCGGGCATCTATGGATCACATACGCAGGGGATATCTGGAGGATTTTATCAGAGGAAGTAACAGTTCACTGATAGAGGAACTTAATGTACGTTCTTTGGAGGACTTATTGGTATCCGAGGAAGTGGCGGAGGAAAAAGATGAGGGAATAGCAATCAAAAATATCGGATTGCTTATGTTTGGGGAAAGACCGGACAAGTTGATTGCGGGAAGCAAGATTGAACTGGTGCGTTTTCATGATAAGGAAGCGGAGGCGTCTGATTTTACGGAGAAGACATTTTGCGGTCCGATATGGAAGCAGATAAGAGATGCGCTAGACTATATTAAGACAACTGTGATTGAGGAAAAGGTTGTAAAGGTTGATGGGAGGGCGGAAGCAGACCGTTTTTTCAACTATCCGTACAATGCGTTGGAGGAAGCGCTTGTAAATGCTGTTTTACACAAAAACTATAAAGAGGATGTACCGGTAGAGATTCGGATTTATGTGGATCAAATTCAGATTATCAATTTCCCGGGACCGGATTATTATATTGATATGGAGAAGTTTGCGGCGGGGAAAATCAGAGCGAGAAGATACAGAAATCCCAAGATTGGAGAATTTTTCAAGGAGATTGATTTGTCCGAGAAGAAATCAACGGGCATATCAAAAATTTTGCGCGAACTGAAAAGAAACGGTTCGCCCATGCCGGAGTTTGAAACGGATGCAGACAGAACTTATATGATTACTACAATAAGGATTCACGAAAGATTTGAAATTGAAAATACAAACTTCGCTCAAAAAAATGAGCGAAGTTTGAGCGAAGTTTTGAGCGAAGTTTTGACGCAAAAAGATTATAATAAAGTGAGTGCAATTGTTAGTTTTATGGAAGAGCATGGAGAAATAACTCCTAAAGAAGCCGAAGCAGTTACGGGTAAGTCTGCTGCGACTGCGCGAAGATATTTTAAAATTCTCACAGGTACAAGATATATAGTGGCGGAGGGGAGTACCAACAATATGGTTTATCATATTGCTGCGAATTTGCCAGAAGATGATTAAAATGGTTAAAAAAACGAATTGCCTAAACAGTGATTAGGTAATTCATGTAAATGAACTTGAATGCGTTGTTAAAAAGATGTGAAAGTTGGAAATCTCAGACGAGATAAGAGGATAGAGGAACTTCATGCATCAAGACTGAATAACGGGGAAAATCCGCCGGAACTTTTTACATAGATTCTCAAGGTCAAGCATCAGCGAGTAAGAGATAATATATTATTAACAATTGTGCAGACGGTCTGCACAATTTGGAAGGAAGGTAGTATGCTTATAACATCGAATGAGTATTTGCAAGCAGTACAAGAAATAAATGATTATGTGAATCAGGCTAAATATAGAGCGTCCGTTAGTGTGAATAGTGAAGTGCTGAAAACAAACTTGTTCATTGGAAGTGTGATTATTCGTAACTCCGAATGGGGTAATAAATTCGTTGATAATTTATCTAAGGATATGAGGATGAAATATCCCAGTGCAAAAGGGTATTCTGTTCGAAATTTAAAGTATATGAAGAAGTTTGCACAGATTTTCGCTGAGGATGATGTGGATAAGTATGGATTGGCAAGGATTACTTGGAGCCATCATCAAGTGTTGATGAGTAAGGTGTCAAGCCAAGAAGAATATGTATGGTATTTGGAAAAAACTTTAGAGCATGGATGGTCGGTAGATGAATTGGCATCCCAAGTGAAGGGCCAGTTGTATGAGAGGCAAGTTGTGGCAAATAAGATTTCAAATTTTGAAAACAGATTGCCTATTGAACAAAAGGATATTGTTATAAGTACTATGAAAGATCCATATATGTTTGATTTTATCAATTATACAGAGGATATGTTGGAAACAGATATAGAAAATGAGTTGGTAAGGAATGTTACTTCGCTATTGATGGAATTGGGAACCGGTTTTGCTTTTATGGGACAGCAATATCATCTTGAGATTGGCGGAAAAGATTTTTATATTGATCTTCTTTTTTATAATACAAAGCTTAGATGTTATGTGGCGATTGATTTAAAGACAGGTGATTTTAAACCGGAGCAGGCAGGGAAAATGAATTTCTATTTGTCGGCTCTGGACGATTTAGTTAAATCTCAAGACGATAAACCATCTGTTGGACTAATATTATGTAGAGATGAGAATAGAACTATTGCAGAATATGCGTTAAGAGATATGTCAAAACCTATTGGTGTGAGCGAATANGGATGTACATCCATTACTATTACAGCATTGAAAATGGTGCTGACGATGAGCAGGCATTCGATAAACGAATTGCCAGCCTTTGCAAAGAACTGTCAGAAGGCAAATATGTTGAAAGCCATAAAAAGGCCTATGGCCAGTTCTTTGAAGTGAAGACAACCCCCAAGGGGGGACGTCAGGTTTATTATAAAGAAGATGCCATCAAAGAGGCGCGTCGTTACTTTGGCTACTTTGCTTTGATTACCAATGAAAAAATGGATGCCTTTACAGCCTTGCACCTGTACAGGATGAAAGATGTTGTAGAGAAAGCCTTTGGTAATCTGAAAGAACGACTTAATATGCGGAGGCTTCTGGTGTCATCTGAAAAAGGTCTTGATGGTAAAATCTTTACAGAGTTTGTTGCATTAATTCTGATATCTCATCTTGACCATAAGATGAAAAAATCAGATTTATATAAAAACTACACTCTGCATCAGTTGCTTGACGAGCTTGATGTGATTGAGTGCTTTGAAGATGCAAACCATTCCTTAAGGATTGGAGAACTTCTCAATAAGCAGGCAAAAATATATGAGGCTCTCGGAGTGAAGGTACCAACCTCGTCATGTTAACTCCGAGAATCCAGGGTGTAAACAGACTTTGTGGGCCTGTTATATCAGAATGCCCGATATGCCGGGGCATTTTCAAAATCACAAAGATAATCTCAGAGAGCAGGCCCGGTATAGAAAAAGAAATAAAACTCGCTTAATTGATACAAAGGGCAAAAACAGAATATTGGGGAAACCGCAGAAATAAAGGCATTTGGCGATATTGGATACCGTCAGATGCCTTTTTATTGTTCATGAGTGTTGTGGCATAGGCAGGAGAATTGTTTGTGCATGAACCCTCCCCACAGAAATTTGAACCCTCTGTTTCTAAAAATTTGCCCCCCCAAAGGCAAAATCAAAATGTTTATCAGATTGGGGCATTGCATTCCACGAAGCCGTTTACACCGGCACATAGAAGCTGGTTTGATATTTTTATCATTTCTTCCAAGGGGATTTTTTTCCCATCCGCTACCCACTGGCTATACATTTCCACAGTAGAGGTCTGGATGAAATGCAGCAGGATATTTTGTTTTGGCGGCTCCAGAAGCTGGAGCCATGCGGAGTTTTTCCAAGTGGAATTCATCACATTGCTGATCATCCTGCTCCGGATATACCCATAATTTCCGCTGCAGGTGATTTTTTCGTAGACAGACCCTTTTTCTGCGGAATAGAGAAAAAATTCACGGTTGATCTTATCCAGGTCTTCCGGTATCCGGTAGTTTTTGATTCGTTCCAGATATTCTTCTATCATTACCCCCTGCAGCTCGGCGAGCAGGTCGTCAAGGACGGAATAATACCGGTAAAAAGTTTTTTTATTGATCCGCGCCCTTTCGCAGAGTTCTTTGACCGTAATCTTTTCATAATCCATTTCACAGATCATATCTTCAAATGTTTTCTGTATGGCGTCTATTGTTTTCTGTACCCTCAAATCTTCTGTGCCGTTGATCAGCATTTTCATTACCTCCTTGGGATTTGTGCAACCTTTTTGCGGGAAGTGTGGCATAACTCACTTTATCAGAAAAAGCGTCCATTGTTTTTGCTTCCCGATACGGATATAATAAACTGTACAGAGATAAGCAACTTGAGTTGCACAATATAAGAATATCACAGATAAATAAAAAAGTCAAGGAGGTCTATATATGGCAGAAAAAACAGTAACCGCGGAATTAAGCAGAAATGCCGGAGATGAAACCGCAGCGGAAAATGAGATGGGGACGCTTCCCATAGGAAAACTTTTAAGGAAGATGTCCCTGCCGTTGATCATCTCCATGCTTGTGCAGGTTTTGTATGGGCTTGTGGACAGTATGTATGTGGCAAGGCTTGGCGATTCTGCATTAACGGCAATCTCCCTTTGTATGCCCGTCCAGTATCTGGCTGTCGGCATTGGGATTGGGCTTGGTGTGGGCGTTAATTCCGTATTGTCAAAAAAACTTGGAGAAGGGGATAAACAGGGGGTAAACCGTGCGGCGGGAAAGCGGATGGAAAGTGGTATATCAAACGCAGAAGGACAACATTCCTTATTACTGATAAACGTGTGATGAATGAAAAAATTTAAGGAGGTATTTGGGATGATGAAAAAAATCAGTATTTTCTTCCTGGCGCTTATTCTTATATTCAGTATGGCCGGATGCGGTGCGGAAAGTGATCCACAGATGTCAGGACCGGCAGGCCATGTGGAATCGGAAACAGATACAGAACCGGCAGATATCACGGGGGCGGATGAAACAGAACTTCCTTCTGATGCAGACACGGAGGATATAACAAATGATAAGGAACCGGCGGGGGAGGCCGGGGCATTTGACCTTGAGCAGGGTACAGTCCTTTTGAACAGCGGATATGAAATGCCGATCCTTGGTATCGGCTGTTTCAGGCTTTCACAGGAAGAGGCGGAAAACTCTGTCTATTGGGCACTCCGTGACGGATACCGCCTGATCGACACGGCCCGGATATATGGAAATGAAGCCGGCGTTGGGCGTGGGATACAGAGGGCGATTGATGAAGGCTTTGTAACCAGGGAAGAAATCTTTGTAACGACCAAGATGTGGACAGATGATTACGATGACGGGGCAGCGGCAGTTGATGCATCCCTTGACAGGCTTGGACTTGATTATATCGACCTTATGATCCTCCACCACTCACAGCCGGAAAACGATGTGGAGGCATACCAGGCAATGGAACAGGCTGTTGCAGATGGGAAACTGAAATCCATCGGGCTGTCCAATTACTATGAGCCGGAGGACTTTGACCGTCTGGTGAATGCGACGACAATCGTCCCGGCACTGATCCAGAACGAAACGCATCCATACCATCAGAGTATGGAGATGAAGGAGCATATTGCCCAGTACGGGACGGTCATGGAATCCTGGTTCCCATTGGGCGGAAGGGGAAATACACAAACACTTTTTCATGATGAAACCATCAGCAGCATAGCCGAAGCGCACGGCAAGACTTCCGCACAGGTTATCCTGCGCTGGCACCTGCAGGCGGGTAATATCGCAATCCCCGGATCAAGCAATGAGGCGCATATCCAGGAAAACTTTGAGATTTTTGATTTTGAATTATCGGAGGAAGAAATGCAGAGGATGACGGATATTGACAAGGACCAGAGATTTGCGGGTTATTGATAGAGGGGGCGGCATGAAGACAAGATTATTAAGGGATATTGAAGTATCCGAGGTCGGCATGGGATGCATGGCGTTTTCCCACGGCTATGGGCAGATACCGCCGGAGGAATACAGTGTGGAAGCGATCCGGAACGCCTGCCGGAACGGATGCACATTTTTTGATACCGCGGAAATCTACAGCCCGAACCTTTCCGGCATTGGGCATAATGAACGCATTGTGGGAAAAGCGCTGCATGGTGTAAGGGAACAGGTGGTGATTGCCACGAAGCTGTTCTTAAATGGATTTGAAGCGATTGGAAGGGGCTCTGTTTATAATGCAGTCCGCAGACATTTGGAAGGCTCGCTAAAGCGGCTTGGGACGGACTGGGTGGACATATATTATCTCCACAGAATGGGCGGCGTGTCCGTGGAGAAGATTGCGGAAGCTATGGGCAGGCTCATGGAGGATGGACTGATCCGTGGTTGGGGACTGTCGCAGGTAGATGTACCTGTTATTAAAAAGGCGAACAGGGTGACGCCGCTCTCGGCAATCCAAAATATTTATTCCATGGTAGAGCGGGACGCGGAACAGTGTGTAATCCCTTACTGTCTGGAGAACAACATCGGCTTCGTCCCGTTTTCACCGATTGCCAGCGGGCTTCTTTCCGGGAAGATTACGGTGGACACACAATTTGAGAGGCATGATGATGTCAGAAACTGGGTTCCGCAGCTTTCCAAAGCAAACATAGCGGGCAACCAGCCAATCATTGACCTTTTGAAAAAATATGCGGAGATGAAAAATGCGACCAGCGCACAGATTTCCCTGGCGTGGATGCTGCACAAATATCCAAATGTAGTCCCAATACCGGGTTCGAAAAATAAGGAGCGCATTGTTGAGAATCTGGATGCGTCCAAAGTGGAGCTGACAGACGAAGAGTTCCGCTCTCTGGAGGAAGCGCTGGATGGGTGCAGGGTATATGGCCACCGGGGATTTCACAGGTAGCGGCCGACTGCGGCAGTTTTATAAAAACTGCCGCAGTCGGCGGATAAGAAATTTTAGACAGGTAAGAAAATAAAAGATGGAGGTATTGCCATGAAAAAAGTGTTGATCGCTTATTTTTCCCACGAGGGAGAAGCCTATGTGGGAGGGAAAATTGTAAAATTGAAAATCGGAAATACAAGGGTTGCGGCACAGATGATCCATGGATTGACAGGCGGGGATGTATTCCGCATCGAAACGGAGAAACCATATCCGGATGACCATATGGAAACCGTAGAGCTGGCAAAATCCGAGCAGAATGCGAAAGCGCGCCCAGTATTGAAAGCGGATGCCCTGAAAATGGATGCCTATGATACTGTGATTCTAGGTTACCCAAACTGGTGGGGAACCTGCCCAATGGCTGTGTTCACGTTTTTGGAGGGGCATGATTTCTTTGGAAAGACAATCCTTCCTCTGTGTACCCACGAAGGCAGCGGCATGGGACGCAGCGAGGCAGATATCCAGGCAGCCTGTCCCGGCGCAAAGGTAGAAAAAGGGCTGGCGGTCACAGGAGGCAAGGTGGCACAGGCGGAGAATGATATTAGGAAATGGCTGGAGCGGTATGGATTTTAATAGATAGCAGATTAGGAATGGAGGAAATCAAAATGAATCAGACTTATGTAACTTTAAATGATGGAAACAAAATCCCTCAATTTGGTCTTGGCGTATATATGATTCCGGGGGATGAAAACACGAAGGCGGCGTGTATGGAGGCTTTTCGCGCAGGCTACCGTCATATTGATACGGCCCATGCTTACCAGAATGAGCGTGGAGTTGGGGCTGCCATAAAAGAAAGCGGTATTCCCCGTGAAGAAATCTGGATTACCACAAAGCTCTGGCCCAGCGAGTATGGGGAGGGAAAGACGGTAGCAGCGATTGACAAAATGCTTTCCCGGCTGGATACGGGGTATATTGACCTGCTTTTGCTTCATCAGCAGTTTGGGGATTATATCGGGGCGTGGAAAGATATGGAAAAAGCTGTTGCTGCAGGCAAGGTGCGATCCAGCGGTATCAGCAATTTTGAATCGGAGCGTCTGGAAGAACTGCTTGCTGCTGCAACAATTAAGCCTTCGGTGCTTCAGGTAGAGTGCCATCCGTATTATCAGCAGAATGAATTGAAAAAACGCATTGCATCCTGTGGCACGGTGATTGAAAGCTGGTATCCTATCGGGCATGGGGACAAGGGGCTTCTGAATGAGCCGGTGTTTACCGAACTTGCGGAAAAGTATGGGAAGAACAATGTACAGATCATCCTGCGCTGGCATATCCAGGAGGGAACAATTGTATTCCCGAAGTCTACCAATCCGAAACATATTCAGGATAATATTGACATATTCGACTTTGAATTGACTGAGGGTGAAATGGAACGCATACGGGCTTTGGATAAAGGAGTGCGTTTCTTTAACATGAGCCTTGAAGAGCAGGAAGCCCATCTGAGTGCGTTTACGCCTGCGGATTAAAAAAGAGGTGATATCATGGAATTAGAACGAATCAATATGCGGGACGAAAGCTATCAGGCTTCCGTCCAGGAAATCCACAGGTGTGGAAAACTTTGCTTTCATATCAATCAGACGGAACCCCATTCTGAGGAAGGAAGAAATGGACACCGATTCCGACAGCAAAGCGGAAGGAAACTCTATTTTGGTGGCGTATTTTTCCCTTGCAGGGGAGCAGTATGGGGTGGGCGTCATTGAGGAAGGCAATACCGCTGTTATTGCGAAAATGATTGCAGAGCAGACAGGGGCAGATGTATTTGAGATTGAAGCCGTAAATGCTTACCCTGAAACATACGATGGACTGCTGGATGTTTCCCGGCAGGAAATGTCAGATAATGCCCGTCCTGAAATCGCTGGCATGGTGGATAATATGGAGGATTACGATATTGTCTTTGTAGGTTATCCGAATTGGTGGAGCGATATGCCGATGATCGTCTACAATTTTTTGGAAAGCTATGATTTTTCCGACAAAACGGTAATTCCATTCTGTACGCATGGAGGCAGCGGATTGTCTGGCGCGGAAAGCACGATTGCGGACATTACGGGAGCCGAAATGATGGATGGCTTTGACATTGCCGGCGAGGCGGCGCAGAACCAGCGGGACAAAGCGGGCGAAGCAGTGACGGAATGGCTGCGGGAAGGTGGTTTTATTGAGTAAAAATAAGCAGGCAAAGAAATGCGGTATTTGTGTACTGATAATGTCTGCGATACTTTTGACATTTTCCGCCTGCGGCACTTCGGAAAAGAGGGATCAGAAGGAGCCGGTATCTGATACGGCAGGGTTTTCTGATGTGGAAAGCATTCATCAGGAAACTGCTGATGCGGAATCGGAAACGGAACAATTACAGTCCGATACAACAGAGATTAAGCTGACCTTTGGGAATGAAATTGTTTTTGCAATGATGGATAACAGTGAAACGACAAAAGCATTTTTAGAATTGCTTCCTCTGACGCTTTCCATGAACCGTTATGGAGATCGGGAATATTATGCTCCTGTCTCGGAACTGCCGGAAAACGGAGAGGATATTCCAGATTTTGAAAATGGGGACATTACTTATTTTATGTCAGGAAAATCCCCCGCTATTTTTTTCGGAAATGAAGGGAATTCCAGTCAGGGCGGTCTGATCCGTATGGGGAAGATTGCTTCGGATTTAAGTGTATTTGAGACAATGGAGGACAATGTATCCGTGACGGTTGAAATCGCAGACAGGCAGGAAGGAGAAGTTATGCAGGAATATGATTTTTCTGTTTTTGATAATGTGGAACTGATCGGAGTGGATCTGTCTGCCATGAGCAGGGAGCAGGTGGAAGTCCTCTACCAACAGGCGAGGTATTGCCAGGCAATGACCGATGCGGATATTGATACCATGCGGGAACTTGTGCCGGAGGACATGACCTTTACGCATATGAGTGGCAGACAGCAGACGCGGGAAGAATATTTTGCGGATGTGGAGGATGGCAGTCTCCGGTATTTTACGATTGGCATTGATTCCCCGGTGGTGGAAGTAGACGGATATACTGCCTCTGTCACGTATACTTCGGTATTGAATGCCAATGCTTATGGTGCAAGGGGAACTTACCGCATGACTGGAACACACTGGTTCGAAAAATGGCAGGACAAATGGTTTCTCAGTAACGCACCTGACGAATAGGAGGTGCAGTATGAGCTTACCGAAAACGACCGATAAGAAGGAAGTATATTTTAAGAAAAGAAAACAGGCTGTGTGTATGCTGGCGGATGTAGGCATGACGGGCTTGATTCCCCTGCTTATGGCTTATTCCCTGATTGGGGAGGCTGTGCATGAATGGATGGGTATTTTCATGTTCCTGCTTTTTATCCTGCACCATGTATTAAATTTTTCGTGGTACAGAAATCTGTTTCGGGGGCATTATTCCGTTTCCCGCATATTGAAGACGATATCCGCTCTGTTTTTGATCCCGGTTATGCTGGCTTTGCCGGTCAGTGGGATCATGATGTCCCGTCATATATTTCCGGGTTTGGGCAGCAGTTTATCTCTTGTGCGGACAGTGCATCTTTTCGCCTCCTATTGGGGATTTGTACTTATGTCGCTGCATATAGGGCTTCACTGGAGGATGGCTGTCGGTATGACAGGAAACTTATGTGGCAGGAAGAAAATAGGCAGGACTGGTATTCTCCTGCTTCGTATTGCGTTTCGGCTTATAGCACTGTATGGAGTTTATGCGTTTGTCCGCAGACAAATTGGCTCTTATATGTTTCTTCAAAACCAGTTTGTCTTTTTTGATTTTGGGGAACCCCGCATTTTCTTTTTTATGGATTATCTTGCGGTGATGTGTTTGTTTGCGGTATGCGGGTATTATGCCGTAGGTGGGGCAGCACTGCTGGAGAAAAGGAGAAAAAGGGCATGAAAAGAATACTTGTTTTAAGCATGGCTATGCTGGCGGTACTTTTATTTACAGGGTGTGCGGGTGGAAATGGTGCAGATTCGCATATGGAAGGAACACAGCAGATGGAATCGTCAGCCTCGGAAACGCCGGGCGTGGATTCTGATGATACAGAATCCTCACAAAATGAGCCGGAAACGGATGGAGCAGACCGGGCGGTTTTGCTTTATCAGGGACAGGCAAGCATCCGTATTGTTACGGCGGAGGGAAAGGTTATTTATGTTGATCCTTATGCGGGGGATGATTATGAACTTTCTGCGGATTTGATTCTGGTAACACACCCGCATTATGATCACAACATGGTTGATAAAGTGCAGAACCGGAATCCAGGCTGTGAGATCATCACGCAGGACGAGGCAATCCAGAATGGAGAACACCAGATATTTGACCTGGGCTATGTGACAGTGGAGGCGCTAGAAGCAGGCTATAATTCCCTGCATGATGTGAGTGATTGCGTAGGCTACATACTGACTTTTTCTGATGGAAAGTCTGTCTATGTGACAGGCGATACATCAACCACAGAGCAGATGCCGCTGCTGGCAGAAAAAAACATTGATTATGCTTTTTTCTGTTGTGATGGAATTTATAATATGGGACTTGACGAAGCTGCGGAATGTGCGGAATTGGTTGGGGCAAAGCATAATATTCCCTACCATGTAACAGCTAAGGAGGGCGTTGTGTTTGACAGGGAACTGGCGGAGCAGTTTGAAGCGCCAGACCGTTTGATTGTGGAAGCTGGGGAAGAAATTGTAATTGAATAAAACTTATGGAACGAATGGAGGAAACGCAATGAAAAAATTTGGTTTTGGATTAATGAGGCTGCCCGTGGTAAATGGAAATTACAGTGAGGTGGATATTCCGAAAATGACGGAAATGGTGGAGGCTTTTCTCGAAGCAGGCGGCACATACTTTGACACGGCATATCCGTATCATGGCGGCAGTAGCGAGAAAGCGTTCCGGGAAACCGTGGTAAAACGGTATCCGAGGGAGCGTTTTACCATTACGGATAAGATGCCGGTTTACATGGTACAGAAAACGGAACAGATGCAGGGGATATTTGAAGAACAGCTAAACCGGTGCGGTGTGAAGTATTTTGATTATTACTGGCTCCATGCACTGGCTGGCACCAACTATGAGAATGTCCAGAAAGTAGGGGCATTTGATTTTCTGGTACAGAAAAAAGAAGAAGGGAGAATCCGTCATATCGGTTTTTCTTTTCATGACTCGCCGGAACTTCTGGAGCGCATATTGAAGGATCATCCGGAAACGGAATATGTGCAGCTTCAGTTGAATTATCTGGATTGGGACGATGCCGCGCTCCGGGCGAAGGAATGCTATGAGATTGCCACACGGCATGGCAAGCCGGTGATCGTGATGGAACCGATCAAAGGGGGTGCGCTTGCAAATATCCCGGAGAAAGCGGACGAGATATTGAAGGCACAGACACCGGGACTTTCTACGGCATCGTGGGCAATCCGTTTTGCAGCCACTCATGAAAATGTGATGATGGTACTTTCAGGGATGAGCAATATGGAACAGGTTGAGGATAACTTAAGCTACATGAAGGATTTTAAACCTTTGAGCGAAGCAGAAATGAAAGCATTGAAACAGGCTGCAGATATTATCCGTTCCGGGATTGCGATTCCTTGTACGGCTTGCAGATATTGCATCAGTGAGAGTGAATGCCCGAAGAATATTGCGATTCCGGATTATTTCGCATTATACAACGATAATAAAAATTTTAAGGGGATGGTATCATCCATCTATTATAACAATCTGGCATTGACACACGGAAAAGCGTCGGAGTGCATCGGCTGTGGAAAATGCGAAAAACATTGTCCGCAGCATTTGCCGATCCGGGAATATTTAAAGGATGTAGCAGAAGTGTTTGGCTGATAATAGCTAAATAAACAGGATTATAAAAATGTAATTATGCTTTGGTATGTTCTGAATGGAGGAGGTGGTAACATCAGCCGTGTATTAATTATTGAGTCCAATGAAGGAACCTTCTATATTTCTGTACCGTGTTGACCATGTGGACAAAGCAACGATAAGTTGTTTGGTTTTATCCGTGCAGACGGTCTGGATGTGATTGAAAAAATCCAGATTATATGGTAATATGGAGATACGAAAACAGGCGGGAAAGCAGGTGGAAAGATTGACAGTGACGGATAAGCAACATCAGGAAGATTTGCAGCGTTTGCGTTTGTTAAGGCCAATCGATGATGATTTTATGCGTTGTCTTTTTAAAGATAACATTCCATTAGCTGAATTTGTGTTACGCATTATCACTGATAAACCTGATTTAATTATTACTGAGTGTGAAACACAGAAAGATATGAAAAGATTGGCTGGGGCACGTTCTATCTGCTTGGACGCATATGGAACGGATTCAGATGGGAAAAAATATGATTTAGAAGTCCAGAGGCAGGACAAGGGAGCAGACCCACACAGGGCAAGATATCATTCAAGCGTAATGGATATAGAAAATCTCCATTCTGGTCAGGAATTTAAAGAGTTGCCGGACACATATACAATTTTTATTATTGAAAAAGATTTTTATGGTCAGGGCGAAGCTGTTTACCCGATTGAGAGAATCAATCTTGCAACGGGTAAATCTTTTGAAGATGGGGAGCATATCCTTTATGTGAATGGTGAATATCGTGGAGAATCCGATATAGGAAAACTCATGCACGATTTTAATTGTACCAAAGCAGATGATATGAATTTTGAATTGATGGCAAACCGAACACGATATCTAAAAGAGAATCCGAAAGGAGTGAGTGAGATGTGTAAAATTATGGAAGATATGAGAATTGAATCTTTAAAAGAGGTTGCACTTCGTATGCTGGCAGCTGGAAAATATGCTCTGGAAGAAATTGCGAGTATTTCTGGACTTTCTCTTGATGAAGTAAAGAAATTGAAAGCCGAAAGAACAGTGTAAATAGAACTGTAGGCCAGGAATCTAAAAAAGGTTCTTGGCTTATTCTTGCTGAAATTGAACTTGGACAAGAGGAATAAAAAGTCAATAAATTGTTTAGTTGTAGTGATTGACATTGAACAAGTTATTTATGATTTCGTTAGATTAAAGTTTAGAAACAGTTTGAACAGAAACAGTAGAAATTTTCTCTCTGAAATGTAATATAGTTGTAAGAAAGGATAAAACTTTATGAAATGTGAATCTACAGATTTAGAAATCGAAACAATAGTAAATCGAATAAAAAATGAAGATATGGACTTACAACCGGACTTTCAAAGAGGGGAGATTTGGACACTTCAGAAGAAACAAAAGTTAATAGATTCAATATTAAGAGGTTGGAAGATACCACCTATCCATGTAATACATAATAATCAATCCATAGATGAAGTATTAGATGGTCAGCAAAGATTAGCAGCTATACGAGATTTTTATGATAATATAATTTGTGTATCGTGGAAGATTACCAACCCATGTGCGCTGCCTGCTTGATGAGTTTGCAAATATCGGGCAGATACCAAAATTTCTTGGGGGACAGGAGCAGACTACTCTGAAGGGATTGTCAGAAGTGTTGGGGAAAGAAACCATCGATCTGTATGATACTTCGGACACAAGGGGATCGAGCTGGCCTTATGGGCTGAATTACCAGAATTCCGTACCGTCTTTTTCATGATTCTTTTTTACAACGTCTTCAAAAATATTTACTTGGATTCTTTTATCAGAACCTTTTTCGCCTATGCACCTGTTACGGAACGGACAGTCTTTACATTCAGCTTTTGGACAGCGGTACTCTTTTGTTACAGTATTTATTGTTCTATTAAGCCGGTGCAGCGGAAAGAGGATACGAAGGATATGCCTGACAGTTATGTTATTTTCATTACGGAAAATGATGTGATGAAGGGAGACTTGCCGTTATATCCGGTAGAAAGATATGTCACGATCGGAGAAAACAAAGTATTGTTTGGCGACGGTTCGCATATTCTATATGTTAACGGGAAATACAGGGGCAATGATGAGATCGGAAAGCTGATGCATGATTTCTCATGCATCAATCCTGATGATATGAATTTTGAAGCGCTTGCCTAAAAGGCGAGGTATTTCAAGCAGGATGAGAAAGGAGTAGCAGCCATGTGCAAAATGATGGAGGATATGAGAAGGGAAGCGGCAAGGGCGGCCGAATTAAAAAGCGCGAGGGAAACTGCGGAAAGATTGATAAAGAAGGGACAAATGGCGTTAGAAGATATTGCGGACTGTGTTCCGATATTGTCAATGGATGAATTAAGAGAAATTGAAGCAAAGGTTATGCAGTTGGCATAATCAGTAAAAATTGCATATCAATAAAACAGCGTAAAGGAGTATGGAACAGTAAGTTGTAAACCATGCGCCTTTTTTGCGTTTTAGGGCAGCTAATGTCCTGATGATAATGCGGTGTAACCCGCAGAATTCTGTGCTTTTCAGCATGGATTCTTCTGCGAGAGATATCTTTTTCTTGTTGGCCACCTTATTTTTGGGTGCAAAATCCCTTGCTGCTAATTTCGGAAGTACTCTTTTTCTTATGCAGCTTTCCATTCGAATTTATGTATTTTATCATGCAGAAAACGGTGATATTTATTTATATTTCGGCCAATCGCATACAGCATAAATTCCTTGTATACTTTTTCTGTAGATCGATAATTAAAACGGCGAAATTTTTCGTTTTCTTTTATGTCTCCAAAGTGCCCTTCTGCCTGTATTGAGCGGATTTGGCGGTTCAGTATCCCCTTTTCGCTCTGTATATTAGCGTGGGTTTCTTCCTTTAGTTCTTCCCGGCGTTCATTGACTTTCATCACTTTATTTTTCTCTGCATCCTTTTCGGCACTATATTTATATAAACATTTTGCTTTATGCTCACATCCACTGCAGTCTGCACACCCATACACCTCATACCTCTGTGTATAAGCGTAATGAGTCCCTCTTTCTCTAACCGGCGCAGGAACTGATAATTCAGTTCATCCAATATTTCGCCTTTCAGCTTTTTCCCTTTGAAGTCATAGAAAGTATCCCTCTTTGGTTTCTGCCCTTTGGTCAACAGGATAAACGCGAGGTCTCTCCGGCATAAATCCACAATGTGGCCAACCGCACGCACTCCGCGCATATTTGCGTAAGTAACAACAGCATACAGCATGATCGGGTTGTACCCGGTTCTTCCCTGGTCAAAATAACAGGCAAGCAGGCCTGAAAAATCTAAATCCTCCATCACTTTTTTCAGGGTATAGACTGGATCGTCGTCGGGGAAAGCCAATTCATAGAAGATATCTACAAAGTGTTGACTTAGTTGCGATTTTAGGTAATCTTTTGGATAATGCCCTTGAAGCGATAGAAAATGAGGAAGATAGATTTCGCTTTGTCAATTTAACAATCCGTCGCATAAATGATATGCTGGTTATCAAGGTGGAAAACGGGTGCAGTGCTGCACCTACCGAAATGAACGGAAGTTTGCAGACTTCCAAAGCAGATAAAACTGTGCATGGCTGGGGACTTCAAAGCGTCCGTGCCGCTGCTGAACACTATAACGGGACTATCGAAACAGAATACAGCGATCAGATATTCCGCGCTGTTGTCACATTATCTTTTGAAGCAGTAAAGGCATAATCAATCTATCGGGAAAGCAGACCGTCCAGGCTGGCGGTCTGCTTTTTCATGGACAAAAACCTACCGATTATGGACAAAGCGGAAAAAATGTCGCTTTTGCAGTATGCTATGACTGTAACAGAAACTTACACACAAAACGAAATGGAGGTTATCTTATGCGTCATTTTTATTTTCGATTGATTTCGGGTATTGTCTGGCTGGCTGCTGCGGTTGTTAGTGCCGTGAAAGCAAATATTTCATTTGCCGCTCTGTATGCCTCGCTGGGTATCGTATTTCTATGGTCTGCTTATTCAATTTGGAAAAAGGAAAAGGACAAAGACAAGCGGGGGTAACATAATGAACAACGGGAAAATGCTTGTCCTTAATGATTTGAATGTGTGGTATACGCCGGGAAAACCTGTTCTTGAAAAATTATCTATGGAGCCGGGAACGAATGAAGTGATAGGACTGATTGGATTGAACGGAGCGGGCAAGACCACTTTTATCAAAACGCTTTCCGGGCTGCTTAACACTTTTCATGTGAAAGCTGCTTGGTGGCAGGGAAAACCGCTTCTATTCAGTGACCGGGAATTTAAGGAAGAACGGTATGTTGTTTTTGCCGAAGATCATTCATTTCAGTTTTTTACGTTCCGCGAGTATGCTTCCTATGTGGCGGCGTCTTACGGCAGGAAGTTATCTGATATTGATGAATTGATATATGGTTTTCACTTTGAAGAATACACTGATGTTTTGCTGAAAGAACTGTCAACGGGCAATCGGAAAAAGGCTTATTTAATTACAGCTTTTGCTTTGAAGCCCAAACTGCTCATACTGGACGAGCCTGTGAATGGACTTGATTTTCAGAGTACCGAATACCTATACCGGCAGATCAGCAGCTATCGGCAATACGGAACAATCCTTTTTTCGTCCCATATTCTTGAAAGTATCTGCCTTACGTCCGACCGGGTAGCGGTATTGGAACAGGGGCGGATAAAAAGGAGTTTTGCCGGACAGGAAATCAAAGCAGAGAAAATACGGGAGGTATTATCAGAATGATTATTTTTCAAAACCTCGGGGAACAGCTTTTCGGCGCAAAGTATGAACGTGCTGTAAAAAGCCTTATTGCTTGCATTATCCTGTTTCTTGCTATCCATACCGCAGGAATTGAAATAGAGATTGCACCGTCTATTCTCTTGTTGTGATTATTTGTTTTATTGCGTTTACAAGTATGCTCATTTCATTTTTAAGGTTACTGAAAGTAGACGCTTACGTTTTCTATCACCCAGTATCAGCAAAACTTCTAATCAAACACACAAAAGGGACAGGAAGCATATTTTTATATTTGCTGCGCTATCTGATAACAAACAAAAACTATCTTTTGAATACTGCCGGATTATGCGTAATTGCTGGTGTCATGCCATTCATATCAGGGCAATTTGAGGGAGTAAATGTTATGCCGCTGGGGTTTGCCGTTCTATGCCTAAATACCCCAATCTGTATATTGCTTTCCTGTGACCCCGGTTTAGAGCAGGCAGTCCGGACACTACCGGGACAGGCAAAACGCTTTTGCACGAATTATTGTTTTTTTATCTTTTCTGTCAATATGGCAGTAAACAGCGTGTATCTGATTAGCTGGCAAGTAGGCAAAAGCGGCGTAAATAGTACAGAAATCATTACTGCGCTTATAATCGCGCTGCAAAGTGCTGTTTTGTCTGTCCTGTTGGAGTGGTTTTGTCCCCTCCGTAACTGGAAGATTGAAAATGATTTATGGCACCACCCGCGAAAGTATATTGTGCCGTTGATTATGTTTTTGGCTGCAGGGCTTATCAGTATGTGGTCTATAAATATATGGGTTTTGCTCTGCATTGTCATAGCTGAAGTTTTAAGCTTATCACTTGTCGTAAGGAGGATATAGCACCATGAAAAATACAAAACGCTGTCCTAAATGCAGCTCACAAAATATTGTTCGTGTTCCCGATAACCAAAACCGACATGCCAGCGGGAACAATATTTATACTTCGACCTTTACATTGATGAAAAAAATCCCGGTTATACGCTATGTCTGCTGTGATTGCGGATATGTGGAAAATTGGGTGGAAGCACAAAAAGAACGTGACGAAATCAAGCGCACATTTGGATAATGAAAGGAGGGCTGCGAAATGGAAAACATTATCCTGCAAACACACGGAATATCCGTGAAATACGGTAATTTCCTTGCTCTTGATGATGTAAGCATTAGTCTCAAAAATAAGCATATATACGGCTTTATCGGTGAGAACGGCGCAGGTAAGACCACACTGATGAAAGTGCTGACAGGGCTGCTTTATCCGACAAACGGTGATTTTTCGCTGTTCGGGAAAAATAAACCGTGTGATATTCTGAAAATGCGCCGACATATCGGCAGTACCATTGAAGCTCCTGCCCTTTATCCGGAATACTCTGCTTACCGTAATCTTGAATTGCAGCGTATCCTTATCGGTAATCCCGACAAGGAAATATGTGATAAGCTGCTTGGAATGGTGGGGCTGACCGAGGTTAAGGATAAGAAAGCAGGAAAATTCTCTATGGGCATGAAGCAAAGACTTAACATAGCAATGGCTCTTGTCGGTAAGCCGAGGCTGCTTATACTTGACGAGCCGATAAACGGTCTTGATCCTAAAAACATATCCGAACTGCGCAGCTTGCTCAAAAGGCTGAATGAGGAAAATGACGTGACACTGTTCCTGTCAAGTCATATCCTTAACGAACTTTATCTGCTTGCCACTGATTATTATATTATCCATAAGGGGAGGATAATTAAGTCGATCACCCATGATGAACTTGACAAAAAACTTTCCGTTACGGGGCAAAGCCTTGAAGAATACTTCCTTAGCATTACGGGAGGTGACAGCAATGTATAATCAGCTAATCATTGAAAAATACAAAGCGAAAAGATTTATTATCATGTATCTTGCGGCGATTGTTCTTGCAGCAGCAGGATTTTTCCTTGGACTTCTTAAACTCCCGGAAAATCTTGATACAGCAACGGTGTTTTCTCTTTCGATTTGCGATACATCTTTTATGTTTATCATTTCACTTGTTGCAGCTTGGTTTGCTGGAAATGATTTTCTAAACCGAACGATACATAATGAGATAAAGGCAGGGTACAGCCGTTTTTCAGTATTTATTGCAAGAACTATTACTACCGTTATCATGGCAGTGCTGCTTCATTTAATCTATGTTTTTGCAACAGTTATTGGATTTGCTGTTAAGTACAGGTTTGACACCAGTATATTTTCTGTAACGGATTTTGTTTGGCTGCTGGTTGTCATATTGCAGATATGTGCTAATATCTGTATCGTTATGTTTATTGTCTTTGCCCTCAGAAAAGTTACATCGGGAATAGCTGTAACAGTTGTGTTCAGCTTTGTGTCCTGCAATATCCTTAGAAACTTCATCAGCGAGAGTGTTTTCCGGCTGACATGTTTTAGCCTTGCACAAATGAGCGATAACAGAACACTTGCATTATCGGCGGTGTTTGCAGCAGCGGTGATCGTTATTTCAATGACAGCAACACACTTGGTTTTCAGAAAAGCCGAGATAAAATAAGGATTTCAGCAATGACACTACTGTTATTTTTTTGATTATATCGGAGCATAGTAAGAAACCATTTAAGGCATACCTTTTGTGCAGGATTGTGTGAAGCGGATGTAAATATCGAGGTCATTCAATCGATTATGGGGCATAAAGATATTCAATCCTGCGCTCGGTGGAGATATGCCGGATTTTCTGCCAGTTATGTTTGGCGCGGCATGGACATTAGATAAGATGTACAGCCGTATCAAATCGGGAAAGTGAATATACATTGTAAATGGCAGATAAAGATTGTATAATCAAATATGTAAATCAAAGTTTATGAAAGGACGAAAAATACCATGAAAAAATTGATTAGAAGTACATTAAGTGGTTTGGCAATCGTTGTTGCATTGATAATGATATTTAATTTATCTGCCTGCGGTAAGAAAAATGATACAGAAACAAAGTCTTTGTATGCACAGGGGTTGGAGATTGTTCAACTTATGTCAGAAATGACTCAAATTGAGGAGTATGTGGAACTTTACAGTGGAAGCAACGAGATTAAGACGATTATCCAAAATATCGGTATCGGCGATTTTTCTTCACCTAAAGCTGTGTATGCCATTTCCATTGCTGAGGATGATCTTGCTGCCATGGTGGGGAGTAACCCGGACAATGTTTCTGAAGAATTAAAGAACTATATAATGCAGAAATCTCTTGCTTCCCTGATGATGCAGATCAATGGTATGAGTAGTGTAGAGAATTTAGCTGCATCCAGTGTTTGCACTGTTGGAAAGACTTTTGTAAATGAGAACGTCACAGAGGACGTAATTTATCTTTATGTCTACGAAAATGCCATTCCTGTTGCTGTGACTTTTACCATCGGCGAAAATCAGGCAGTATCTGCGAGTGGTATTTTTATCATGTACGATGGTTTTACCTGTGGCTCTGCAGATGAAATCAAATCCTTCTTCAACGATATTACTGTTGATGTATCAGAGGTTCTGCCGGAAAAATAAGAGCCTGTCCCGGAATAAGACTTGCACATAATCTGTGTAGAAATATACTTATATTTCACACTTATGCATTGGGAACACTTTTCTGAATAGGGAGTATTATATAGCTTTTAATATTTTCTGGAAATAGGGCAGTGAGAAGCGAAAAAATTAGCCATAGATAAAATATTTGAGTGGATAAGAATTGCAGACTGGTAATAATCTCCTCTTTACACAAGAACGTATGTTTGGTATATTATGAAAAAACATACGTTCTTATGTAAAGAGGTGAGAGAAATGGAAGATCAGGTACATGATGGGGTATATCAGTCGGAGGCCGTCAATATTCCGATCCAGCTTCTGTCGGTCACAGACCGCGACGGCAGGATAACCCCTCTGTGGTTCCGGCTGGAAACAAAAGAACATGAAATCAGAAAATTCCGGATAGAGGACATTATATCTCGGGGAGAAAAGAATTATGTCGGAATAAAAGAGAAGCAGTTTGTATGTCGGATCAGGCAGAATGGGATGAGTAAAACACTGGAGATGAGATACAATACGGCAACTCAGAAGTGGAGGATATTCCAGTTTCTGTAAATATGAGAACCTGTATTTTTCATATAGACGCAAACAGCGCATTCCTCTCCTGGAGCGCTGCATACCGGGTGAATATACTTGGGGAGAAACAGGATCTGCGCCTGATCCCGAGTATTGTCGGCGGGGATCAGGAAAAACGGCACGGGATTGTGCTCGCCAAAAGTACGCCGGCAAAAAAGTATGGCATTAAGACCGGGGAAGCCATTGTAACAGCAAGGCAGAAATGTCCAAAGCTTGTTGTGGTGCCTCCCGATTATGGCCTGTATGTCAGTGCTTCCAGAGCACTTATCGAAAAACTGCGGCAGTATACGGATCAAGTGATCCAGTACAGTATTGATGAAGCGTGGGCGGTGTTTGACGGGTATGAAAAGCTGTACGGGTATGGGCAGATGGTGAAGCTGGCCCATGAGCTGAAAGAGGAAATAAAAAGAGAACTGGGATTTACGGTGAATATCGGGATATCCACAAATTTTCTTTTATCAAAGATGGCAGGCGATTTTTCGAAACCGGATAAGGTGCATACGCTGTTTCCGGAGGAGATAGAAAAGAAGATGTGGCCGCTGCCCGTCTCGGAGTTGTTTTTTGCGGGGAAAGCGACGACGGCAAAGCTGCATCGATTGGGGATATATACGATTGGAGAGCTGGCGCGGGCGGATGAGGATATGATCCGGGCGCATTTAAAGAAGCCGGGAGAGATTATACAGGGATATGCAAAAGGGAAAGACCTGCAGCCCTATATGTTTACACATGAGGCGAACAAGGGTTATGGAAACAGTCTCACCGCGCCGGTGGATATCGTGACAGAAGAGTATGCATGGCATCTGATGCTTTCCCTCTGCGAGACGGTGGGGATGCGGCTGCGGAGTGACCATGTGAAAATCAGCGTGGTCAGCGTGCATATCACTACCTGTGAGTTTCAATATGCCAATAAGCAGATGCAGTTGTTGACGCCCACTGATGTGACCGAAGAAATTTATGCGGCGGCCTGCAGGATATTTAAAAAGTTGTGGGATAAAAGAACGCCGGTCAGGCAGATCGGGGTGCATACCTCAAAGGTAGAGAGCGATGCCGGAAGGCAGTACAATCTCTTTGATCTGCAGAGATATGACAGGTTGGAAATTATGAACAGAACCATAGATAAAATCAGAGAAAAGTACGGGGAAGATGCTGTATTCAGAGCAAGTTTTTTGAAGAGCAATGTAGCCCACATGAGCGGCGGTCTGGATAAAGAGAGACGCAGCGGGGTAACATTAGGGATAGATGTGATGAACGAAAAAGTCAGGAATTTGTGAGACAGGAGCGGGGGCTGTGTGCGGTGTATTTTATGTAGATGACGAAACAATGAGGGAGATACAGAAGATCGCCGGAAAGACAGATAAAAATGTGGCGGCAGCGGGGGATATATACCCCTCCCGGCCGGCGCTTATTCTGCGGGCGAATCATCAGGAGATGGTGTCAGCGGTATTAAAGTGGGGATATGAGGCATACGGGAAGAAAACACTGATCTTCAATGCGAGATCGGAGACGGTACGGGAACGACCGATGTTCCGGCGTGATTTTGAGGAGAGGCGCTGCCTGATTCCTGCAAATAAGTTTTATGAGTGGAAAAAGATCAACACAAAGCAAAAAGAGAAATATGAGTTTTTTACGCCGGATAGAATTCTGTATCTGGCGGGGATATATCATAAAGATCCTTTAGGTGACAGATTTACAATTCTAACAAGGGCGGCGGAAGGATGTATGGAGGAAGTCCATCATAGGATGCCGCTTATTCTTAATGAGAGGGAGATAGAAAACTGGTTATTTTCAAAAAAAGAAGCGGCAGAATTGTTGGAAAGTCATTTCATGGAGCTGCGAAAAGTACAAAACGCGAAAGAGATATATCAGCAAATCAGCCTGTTTTGAATTGAAGGTAACGATTACTAAAAAAGAAGTAATTACATTCTACATGTTTTTTGTTTAACGTCAATTCTTTGGAATACAGTAATGTAAATGGGGGAATATCAGCTGAAATAGGTTGGTATTCTCTCTCTTTTTTATTGAGAAAAGGCTTATTTTAAGTTCACATATTTTCTATTTGCAAGGCTGAACAAGCTGAATATAATAATTATCTGATATTTGAAAATATAAAAAAAGAATAGTGATTTAATAGATGTTGTTTAGAAGGTCGGTATCTATTTGAAACATTTTCTCCACTTGTAAAAAGTGTTTACCGTTAACAGTCTGCGGTTGTCCTTTCTGGAAACGGAAAAGGCTATCCTCTGCTGCGAATTAGAGAATAGCCTTTTCCGTTTGTTTTTTTTGAAATTGATGACTCGTTTCCGGTGGAACTCAGAGGTGCCGATCAGCCCTGCGGAATCTTCAGCACCTGCCCGATATTCAGCATATCGCCGGTCAGTCCGTTTGAGCTTTTGATCGCGCTGACGGTGGTGCCAAATCTTTGCGCCAGCAGCCAGAGTGTATCCCCTGAGCGGACGGTATACTCAAAATACGGGGCGGCAGAGGTACCCTCAGAGGGAATTTTCAATATCTGTCCGATACTTAGATTGCTGCCGGTCAGCCCGTTCAAATTTTGGATCGCATCGACGGTTGTGCCGTACTTCCGGGCTAACAGCCAGAGGGTATCTCCCGGACGGACAACGTATTCAAAGTACGATCCGCCGGAAGTTCCCGGCTGCGGGATTTTCAGTATCTGTCCGATATTCAGCACATCGCTGGTCAGCCCGTTCAGACGCTTGATCGCGTCAACGGTCGTGTGGTATCTTTGTGCGATCAGCCAGAGGGTATCCCCCGGACGGACAACATACTCCGTAACACCGTCATTGATATCGGGCGGGATCACGTTATCCGCTCCCAGATAAGTATTGTACAGCGCCTGCCATGTGAGCGGTCCGACAATGCCGTCCGGTTGAAGGCCTGCCGCGCTTTGGAAGGCGGCGACAGCCTGCTGTGTTTCCCTTCCGAAATGTCCGTCCTGAGAAGGAGCCGGGATCGAGGAATTAAATTCCGCCGCCACATTCAAAAGATACTGCAGGGTGATGACGTCCTGACCTGAGGAGCCGGAGCGCAGAACCGAACCCGGCGGAACGGTCCCTATTCCAAGGGAGGTTCCCTCACTGTCCAGTTCGGCAAGTCTGGTCACGGCGGTATACAGATAGGAAAGTTTATTCCAGGTGGCTTTTCCGACCACGCCGTCGGAAGCGAGGTTGAAAATACTCTGAAATCCGGCGACCGCCGCTCTTGTGCTTTCTCCGAATACGCCCGCCTCATCCGTGATTGCAGGAATTGCGGGGTAATTGCGGCGGATCCTCCGGAGATAAGTCTGGATCGTCTGTACGTCAAGCCCTGTGCTCCCGATCCGGAGTGCGCTGCCGGGGTAGGAAGACAATATGCCGGTTATGATATTGGTCTCCGCAATTTCGATATCCTTCGGGTAGTAGGAGCGCAGTATCTGCAGAGGGTCAAGCCCCTGATTTGCCAGAGAGACCGTTCCCCACTGGGACATTCCCGCGCAGGTCGCGGTGGTTCCGTTGCAGAAGGATGTGAAATAAGGTGCGGTCTGTCCCCTCCTGCGGACGAATTCATTGAAGATTTCGTCTACGATCAGGTTGATGGATTCATAGGTATTGCGCCCGTATATAAAATACTGATCATAGGCGGTATTGTTTGTTATGTCAAAACTGTAGCCGCGGCTTTTGTACCATTCGGTGAAGATCCTGTTCAGCGCAAAAGTGATGATCGCATAGATATTTGCCCTCAGGGACGCAGCCGGCCAGGTCGGATAAATTTCGCTGCTGGCGACATTCTTTACATAATCGGGGAAAGATACCTGCACATTGGATGCAGATGCGTCGGGCCTGCCCAGATGTACCGTGATGGGATTCGGAATAGCCACCTGACGGAGTACCTGAGATTCCGTATCCTCCGCACCGGGGCCCTCCTGAGAACGCTGTCTGTTCATGGAGACGGCAGGGGCGCCGGTCTGAATTTCCGTTACGGTCGGAATAAACTGTTTTGCCTGCATCGGAACAAAGGCGAGGGGCTGGATGGCTGTCTCCCCGTCCAGGATCGGAATGCCGACGATATGAATGGAATTAAAACCGTTTGCAAGAGCAAACACATTATAACTGATATAGGGCGTTCCTGAAAAATCCGGATCCAGAGACAGAGATCTATCCAGAGTTTCCAGAGCGATCTTCGCCGTTTCCCCGCTTTCATCCGTTGTCACATGATAGGTGTGTTTTTCGTACTCGTCCATGATCCAGATATGTACCCCGCTGAGTGGGAGCGCTTCGTGCGCCGTCCGTGCCTGAACGATTAAGTAACCGGTAGCCATAAATAAATAAATTCCTCCTTTCAATCCTTTCGGGAAACTGTCTCTGAGACAGGCAGGACATACCGCCGCTTTACTGCCGCAGGTTTTCCGGCACAATTCCCCATATAATATAAATATGAAGAAAGTGAGATTTTAGTTACATGAAACGGGATTGTGGAGACGCCGCACTTGACAAATGCCCTGATATTAGGTACTCTTTTGTTGGTGGAATAAAGAGTTTACTACGGAGATTTCCGCAGACTAAGGAGGAGATGTAAGATGCAAAAGAAGATGTTTGAGTTTAAGACAAAGACCATTGTGGCAACAGGCCTCGGTGCGGCGTTGTTTACTTTGCTGTTCATGTATGTGAAGGTTCCGACCGGTATTCCCGAGACGGATATCCAGACGGCTTACGGTATCGGCGCTTTCTTCGGCGCACTGTTCGGACCTATCGCGGGCGGCCTGATCGCGTTTATCGGCCATGCGCTGTCTGATTCCGTACAGTACGGTTCCGCATGGTGGAGCTGGGTTGTGGCAAGCGGGCTTGCATGCTTCGGCACAGGACTTGTTTATCCGAGATTGAAGGTGGAAGAGGGCATTTTCGGCGGAAAGGACATTATACTGTATAATATTTACCAGATCATTTCCAATGTGGTCGCATGGGTTATCGTTGCGCCGGTACTTGATATTGTGATCTACGCAGAGCCTAAGGAACTGGTGTTTAAACAGGGTATGGTGGCTGCTGCTTCCAATGCCGTTTCTGCAGGTGTGATCGGTACGATCCTGCTTCTTGCATACAGCAAGACAAGGGCGAAAAAGGGTTCCCTGACGAAGGAAGGCTGAGTTTTTGCCGTATATGCCCGTATCGGAACAGGGTACGGGACAGAATAGAAAATGAAAAATATGGATTGAATGTATGAGAATAACCTATTTGGGACACAGCGGCTTTCTGGCGGAGACGAAGGAGCATTACCTGCTCTTTGATTACTATACCGGAAAGCTGCCGGTGTTTTCACCGGAAAAAAAGCTGACTGTCTTTGTCAGCCATAGCCATCAGGATCACTATAATAAAGAAATATTTGCGCTGCAGAACGGTCTGCATATTACGTATGTGCTGTCCGGAGACATCCGGAGAAAACGGATAGAGGAGCTTGTGCATAGAGAAAATGAACTGCTGTCCGTCAAGGCCCATGAAACCTATCGGTTGTATGGAGATCAGATGGCGATCGAGACACTGCGTTCCACGGATATCGGTGTCGCCTATCTTGTGACCTTATCGGAGGAGGGCAGAACGTATCATTTTTACCATGCCGGGGATTTAAATCTCTGGAAGTGGGCGGAGGAATCCAAAGCCCATAATAACAATATGGAGGCAAACTTCCGGCGGGAGATGGAACTGATCCGGGGGCGGCATTTTGATGCGGCATTTGTGCCCCTTGATCCAAGACAGGAAGATTTTGCTTTTGGCGGAATGGATCTGTTTTTGGAGACGGCGGATGCGGATGCTGTATTTCCGATGCACTTCTGGAAACAGCCGGAGATCATCCGGGCGTACTTAAAAGCGAGGCCGCAGGTGAAAAATTTGATCCTGCTGGAGGAAGAAGGCAGAACCTGTGAGTTTTAGATGCCTGCCAGGGCAGCCGGGATATCGATCCGGCAATACGAAAATTTGAAGAAATTATAAGTCATACAGGCACTTTCCCCTTCATAAACTGTTACAAGATAATGTAATCAGCAGCAGTTTATGGAGGGGATTTTGTATGGAACATTTGAATACCGCGGGCGGGGCGGCAGAAACCGCAGGGAAAGACAGGGAATTTAATTTATACCGGGATATCAAATTCCGGACGGACGGAGAAATCTATTTGGGAGTGGTGGGACCCGTGAGGACCGGAAAGTCCACGTTTATCAAACGGTTTATGGATCTGCTGGTGCTGCCTTATATGGAGAACGAGCATGAAAAGCTGCGGGCGCTGGATGAGATGCCCCAGAGTGGCACCGGAAAAACCATTACCACTACAGAGCCGAAATTTATTCCGCAGGAGGCGGCGGAAGTTATGCTGCAGGACGGGATCAATATGAAAGTGCGGCTGGTGGACTGTGTCGGCTTTATGATCCCGGGAGCGGCGGGCGCGCTGGAGGAGGACGTGGAGCGGATGGTAAAGACACCCTGGTTTGAGGAGGAGATCCCCTTTACCCAGGCAGCGGAGATCGGGACGGAGAAGGTCATCAAGGATCATTCCACCATCGGGATCGCGGTTTTTTCCGACGGCAGTTTCGGGGAGTTCGGCAGAAACGAGTATCGGGAGGCGGAAGAGCGGACGGTGCAGGAACTGAAACAAATGGGCAAGCCCTTCCTGATCATTTTGAACTCCGCGAAGCCTTACAGCGAGGATACAAGGCTGACGGCAAAGGAACTGGAAGAGAAGTACCACGTGGCGGTGCTGCCGGTCAACTGTGAGCAGATGAAACAGGGGGATGTGCAGCAGATTCTGCAGGAGGCGCTTTACGAATTTCCGGTATCTCAGATCGAGTTTTATATGCCCAAGTGGGTGGAGATGCTGCCGAATGACCATGAGATGAAGCAGGCGCTGATCGAGACGGTGCGGGAGCTGATGAAATCCGTCAGCACCATGCATCAGTTTATGAAACAGGAGCTGACACTGGATTGCCCTTATATCAATGCGGTGAAGCTGGAGCAGATTTCCCTTGCGGACGGCACGATCCGCATTGTGCTGGAGGTGGAGGAAAGCTATTATTATGAACTGCTCAGTGAGATGATGGGACAGAAAGTAGAGAATGAGTTCCAGCTGATGCAGATCCTGAAGGAATTTGCAGAGATGAAGCGGGAGTATGTGAAGGTGGAAGAGGCGCTGGACCAGGTCAGGAGAAAGGGATACGGTGTGGTGGCGCCGGAGAAGGGAGAGATTTCCCTGGAGGAGCCCGAGATCATCCGCCACGGTAATAAATACGGCGTGAAGATCAAGGCGGAGAGCCCTTCAATCCATATGATCCGAGCCAATATCGAGACGGAGATCGCGCCCATTGTGGGAACCGAGGAGCAGGCGAAGGATCTGATCGAGTACATTAAAGACGCGGAGCAGGCGGAGGAAGGTATATGGGATACCAATATCTTCGGAAAGACCATAGAACAGCTTGTGCAGGACGGCATCCACGGAAAGATCGGTATGATGGGAGATGAGTGCCAGCTGAAGCTGCAGGATACAATGCAGAGGATCGTCAACGAGAGCAACGGGAAGATGATCTGTATTATTATCTGATGAACATATGACAGCGGAAAGAGAAGAGGGATAATTCGGAAGAATTTTGTAAAATATGACGGTTGTAGACATATATTGTCCATGATATACTTAGCAGCGTAGCAATTATTAAAAATTTATAAACTAAGGAAACTGCTTTTCGATATAATCCGAATAATATGGTTTCGGAGTTTCTACCAGATACCGTAAATATCTGACTATCGGAAGAAAAGGTACAAAAGAAGGTTTGCTTTTCGCCGGTATATTTCGATAAGCTTTTTCCTCACACATGGCGAATGCCAAAGGAGGAGAAGAAGAGGTATGGAGAATTTCTTCAAAGTGAAAGAAAAAGGTTCCACTGTCAGAACCGAGGTACTTGCGGGGCTGACCACATTTATGGCGATGGCATATATCCTGATGGTAAATGCCGGTATGTTTGCCGAACTGGGCACCGTGTCCTACAATGCGATTTATATTGCCACGGCGATCTCCGCTGTGATCGGTACGATCCTGATCGGCGTACTTGCCAATCTGCCGCTGGCGCAGGCTTCCGGTATGGGCCTGAATGCATTTTTTGTTTATACCGTATGTTTCGGTTTCGGCCTGACTTATGCCAATGCGCTGGTGCTGGTGCTGATGGACGGTATTATCTTTATTATCCTGACTGTGACAGGGCTCAGGGAAAAGATTTTCGAGGCGATTCCGAATCAGGTAAGAGTGGCAATTCCGGCGGGTATCGGCCTGTTTATTGCTTTTATTGGTCTGCAGAATGCGGGTATCATTGTGAATGATGCGGCGACCTGCGTGAATCTGGTGTCTCTGAATGTCTTTTCAGGCACTGCCACATGGGGGTTGATTATGCCCATCCTCGTGACTTTGGGAAGCGTGATCGCGATCGCGGTGATGTCCGGGAGAGAGGTGAAGGGCGCAGTGCTTTTGGGGATTGTCGGCGGCGCGGTGGTTTACTATGTGCTGGGCTTTACAGTCCCCGGGTTTTATGAGGGATTTGGCGCGTCTTTAAGTTTTAATCCGCTGACAGCCTTTGCGGATTTCGGTTCTCAGGCATTCGGCAAGGTATTTACGGAAGGTTTTGATTTTTCCGCATATCTGGCGGAACATACTTCCACGGAGTTGGTCGTTCTGATCATTACGACAGCACTGGCTTTCTGTCTGGTGGATATGTTTGATACGCTGGGAACGTTATACGGCGCCTGCGCTAGAGGCGATCTTCTGACAAAGGACGGCAAGGTACCCAATATGGATAAGGCCATGCTGGCTGACGCGGTGGCAACGACCTGCGGTGCGGTATGCGGTACCTCCACTGTGACAACCTTTGTGGAATCTTCTGCGGGTGTGGCGGAGGGTGGCAGAACCGGTTTATCCTCCATGGTGACCGGCGCGCTGTTCTTTATCGCCATGTTCTTCAGCCCGGTTGCGGCGCTGGTGCCGGGCTGCGCGACAGCGGCGGCTCTGATCTATGTCGGCGTGCTGATGATGAACTGCGTGAGAAATATTGACTGGTTGAATGCGGATACGGCCGTTCCGGCATTTTTGACGGTGGCGATGATGCCGATGGCCTACAATATTTCTTATGGCATAGCATTTGGTATTATTTCTTATATTTTTATCAGCCTGTTTACCGGGAAAGTGAAAGAAATCAAAGCCGGTACATGGGTGATCGGTGTGCTGTTTACGGTAATGTTCTTTGTGACGCACTAAAATCCCGGCTTATCAGACGGAAAGAAAACTGAAACAGGGCGGCGGGCAGATATTGACTGCTCCGCCGCCCTGTCTGTTATCATTCCATATCCTGCGCCCTGCGGGGTGGTGTCACCGCTGTTCCTGCCACAAGATACTACGCATAAATGTAAAAACTTCTTGACTTTTTTTGCCGGGCGTATATAATAGAATGTAAAGATATCTTTACATTTTGAAATTGGATATGACAGATAATAAACAGGTTCATATTAAGCTGCCATACTTTAAGCGGCGATACGAAATGGCGTTACATGGCAGATGGGAGGTGCGGGTTATGAAGAAAATGGATGAGATGGACAGAAACATTCAACTGCGTTCCAAGGAATGGGGCTATCATACGGCTATGCTGGCGCTGGCGGGCTGGTCGCTTTTTAACAGTTTTCGGACGCTTACAGAAGGCATGGCATACAATCCGCTGCCGGGGCTTATCTTATGTGCCGCTGTGTGTATACAGGGCCTGTCCCAATCGATGATCAAACGGAAGATGATCGCCGGCGATGAGGAGTACCGGGAACCAAACAGGCTTTTATGGGGAATCATTTGCGCGGTGATCGCCGCCGTGGTTGTTGTATCTGTGGGCACATATTTTATGATGAGAGTATAAAAATATGCGGAATATGATAAAGCGGCTCAGAAAAGAAGCGGGGCTTCGTCAGGAAGATATGGCAAAGGAACTGGGCGTGAGCAGACAGACGATCATAGCTATCGAGAACGATAAATACAATCCGACACTGGAACTGGCGATGAAGATCGCAAGATTATTGGGGCGCCGGGTGGAAGAGATATTTTTTTTGGAGGAAGGAAAGGATGAAAGGAATGGAACTGAAAAATTTTAAGTGGATCCGGGAGCCGGAAAGTTACAGAATCCATGAGGACAAAATTGAGATCGTCACAAAACCGCATACGGATCTGTGGCAGAGAACGTATTATCATTTTCAGAATGACAATGCACCCGTTTGGCAGATGGAAACGGAGGAAAAGTACTTCAGCTTTGTCGTGAAGACAGATTTTACAGGAAGCTGTCACAGGTTCGACCAGTGCGGGATCGTGATGTATCTGGACAGTGAAAACTGGCTGAAGGGTTCTGTGGAATATGAAAACGACAGGTTTCAGCATCTGGGAAGTGTTGTCACAAACAACGGATATTCAGACTGGGCGACTACGGAGATAGACGCATCCGTTAAAACCATGTGGTATCGTCTGAGCCGGAGGGAAGACGATTATTGCATTGAGTGTTCCTCTGACGGGATCACATTTCACCAGATGAGAGTATGCCATATGTTTAAAGGGAAGGGAAAGATTGCGTTTGGCATTTATGCGTGTTCTCCGGAAGGATCATCTTTCAAGGCGGTTTTTACAGATATGCAGATGACGGAATGCCGGTGGATGGCGCATGACGGACAGAAGCCGGATGAAGGGTGTCAGTGAGCAGTGTATAAATTTATTGTCGGGGCTGTATCTACTTACGGGAAGGCAGCCGGAAAGGGAAACTCCGGATATGGGCGGAACTGCAGGCACTGGAATCCGGAGTTTTGAAAAAGTAAGGGCCTTTGAGGGAAAAAACAGGCTGTTTGAGGGACTGTCTATATGGGAAGAGAACGATACCGTAAGCTGCAGGGGACTTATCCGGCTTTAGGCGCGGTTTGCCCGTCCGGAAAAGCTGTTATCCTCATCCAGACGTTCCTGAAACTGTTTTTCCCTCTCCACGGCATCTTCGCTTGCCAGATCCATATATTTGATAAAAATATCCTCCACGGCCATCTGCTTTTCCATAGCAAGTTCCTGCATAATGGGACGGAGTTTCTGGAGCTGGAAAGAAATAGGCGTTTTCTGCGGGTCTGTGTCAAAATCTTCCAAAGCCTTTTCGGCATAGTTTCTGATGCGGTTGAACATTTCTCTTTCTTCACTTGTCATATTAGATTCTCCTCTTGTATTAATATCTATCGTTCTTATTATCCGGCGCAACTTTTACAATTCTTCCATTATTTTATCACTGAAATTATTGTGTTGCAAAGCATATTTTGTTAAACTGATAATAATTGTTAACAGTCTGGCTTTCGGCTCCTCTGTTACAATAGCTGCAGCAGTCCGGCATTCGGCTTTGCTGCTGCATATCATCACTATAACAGATAAGGCGGATACGGATATGGCGGATATCAGAAGGTTTCGGGCGGTGCGGCCCATACCGGAGAAGGCGGCGCAGATCGCGGCGCTTCCCTACGATGTTTATAACAGAAAGGAGGCGGCGGAAATTGTAAAACGGAATCCGGATTCTTTTCTGGCGATCGACAGGGCGGAGACTTCCTTTGACGAGAGCGTGGATACCTACGATGAGCGGGTGTACATAAGGGCGAAGGAGTTACTGGAGGAGCGGATCGCGGCGGGCGATTTTGTGACGGAGGAAGTGCCCATGTATTATATTTACGCCCTGACGATGGAGGGGCGTACCCAGCATGGATTTGTCGCCTGCGCTTCCATTGACGATTATGAGGATCAGGTGATCAAAAAACATGAAAATACAAGGGAGGATAAGGAGAAGGACAGGATTCATCATGTGGATATCTGCAACGCCCAGACCGGTCCTATCTTTTTAGCCTACAGGCAGACTCCGGCGCTCCGGGAGATCATGCGGAAAAAGACGGCGGAGAGGACGCTTTACGACTGGGTTTCCGAAGACGGTATCAGGCATCAGGTATGGCAGGTGGCGGATGCGGAGAGCCAGCAGGGAATCCGGGAGGCGTTTGAAAAGATGGATGCGGTTTATATCGCGGACGGGCATCACAGGTGTGCTTCGGCGGTGAAGGTCGGTTTAAAGCGCCGGGCGGAGCAGCCGGATCACACAGGGGAGGAAGAGTTTAATTTTTTCCTGTCCGTGCTGTTCCCGGAGGAGGAACTTTGTATTCTGGATTATAACAGGGTGCTGAAGGATTTAAACGGGATGGATGAGGAAGAACTGCTTCGGAAGCTGCAGGCGGATTTTGAAGTGGAAAAATTGACTGAAATGTTAGAAAAGGGAGATATAAAACGGGAAGAGGCTGCCGGAAAGGAAGAGAAGGCGGAAGGATGTAAGGAAGATGAAAGCAGTGTAAAAAAGGCGGCGGACATCCGCAGACCCGCAAAAAAAGGTGAGTTTTCCTGTTATGCAGGCGGAAACTGGTACAGACTGAGGGCAAGGTCCCATTGTTTTTCGGATGATCCGGTGGAAAATCTGGATGTCTCTATTTTGCAGGCAAGGGTATTTAGGCCGCTCTTTGGCATTGAAGATCCAAAGAAGGATAAACGAATTGACTTTGTGGGAGGGATCCGGGGGCTGGATGAACTGGAAAGGCGGTGCAGGGAGGACTGCAGGGCAGCCTTTGCACTGTATCCCACGGATATCCGGGAACTTTTCGCGGTGGCGGATGCAGGGCGCCTGATGCCGCCGAAATCCACTTGGTTTGAGCCGAAGCTGCGGAGCGGGCTGTTTATTCATAGGCTGATGTAAGCGGAAGAATTATGAAATATAAGATATAAATGATAAAATGCAAATAATGAATTATAGAAATGAAAAATAAACTATAAAAAATAAACCATAAAAATCAAACCATTCAGAGCGGAATGTATTGACAGGAGGGGTATCATGCAGGAAAAATTGTATAAGTTAATGGACTGGCGGTTTATCGAAGGAATCGTATATTCGGAGGAGGACAATCCCCACAGGCTGCTGGGCGTGCACAGAATGGGGGCATATCTGGTTTTTCAGGCATTCATGCCGGGAGCGGTTTCCGTGAATGTGCTGCTGCGGGAGGAGAAAAAGATCCTGCCTATGGAGATGGCGGATGAGGCGGGATATTTTGCGGCGATGATGTTCTATCGGAAGATCGGCGCGTACCAGTATGAGGTATCTTATGAGGACGGCAGAAAGGTCGTTGTGGAGGATGCCTATCGTTTTCTGCCGCAGATCGGCGCGTCGGATACGGATAAACTGGAGGCGGGAATCCATTATACCCTGTATGAAAAACTGGGCGCCCACCTGACGGAGAATAACGGAGTGAAGGGCTGCGGGTTTGCGGTATGGGCGCCGAATGCCCTGCGGGTTTCTGTTGTCGGCGATTTCAACGGCTGGGACGGCAGAGTGCATCAGATGCGGCGGCTCTGGGACAGCGGAATCTTTGAGATTTTTGTGCCGGAGGCGAAGGAGGGAGACTGTTATAAATTTGAGGTCAAGGTAAAGGGCGGGCTGACTTATCTGAAGGCAGATCCCTATGCCTTCGGGGCGGAGGGCGGCACAGACGGCGCATCCGTGATCAGGGATATCCGGAATTTTGTGTGGCATGATGAAAAGTGGCTGAAGGAGCGGAAGGAAAAACAGGCGGAAACGGCGCCGCTCAATATTTACGAACTGCATCTTGGCAGTTTCGGGATGGAGAAAACAGAGGACGGCAGGGAGGCTGCCCTGCCGGATTACAGAGAAATCGCGCAGAAGCTGGTTCCCTATGTGAAGGAGATGGGATATACCCATGTGGAATGTATGCCGGTGATGGAGCATACGGAAAATGACCTCTGGGGATATGAGACTACAGCCTATTATGCGCCTGCCTCCCGATATGGAGTGCCGGCGGATTTCCAGTATCTGATTGATGAACTGCACAGGGAGGGAATCGGCGTGATCCTGGACTGGGTGCCGGGGTGGTTCCCGAAAAACAACGAGGGGCTTTCCGACTTTGACGGCACCTGCCTTTATGAGCATCTGGACCCGAAGAAGAAAAATCATCCGTTCCGGGATGTGAGGCTGTATAATTACGGCCGCAATGAAGTGAAAAACTTCCTGATTGCGGGCGCGCTGTTCTGGGTGGAGAAATACCATGCGGACGGCATCCGCATGGCTTCTGTGGACAGCATGCTCTATCTGGATTACGGGAAGGGAGACGGAGAGTGGATCCCGAATATGTACGGCGGCAATGAAAATCTGGAGGCGATCGAGTTTATCAAACATCTGAATTCCATGATGAAGAAGAGAAACCCCGGCGTTCTGATGATTGCGGAGGAATATTCCGCGTGGGCGGGCGTGACCGGGTCGCTGAAAAAGGACGGTCTGGGTTTCGACTATAAATGGAATACGGACTGGACAAAGGATTATCTGGAGTATATCAAATATGATCCCTATTTCCGCGCCCATCATCAGGAAGAGTTGACGCTGAGCATGGTCTATGCCTACAGCGAAAAGTTTATTCTGCCCTTCGGGCATGATACGGCATCAAAAGGGGCATTATATCGAAGAGTACCGGGCAAGGCGGAAGATAAGCTGGCGGGGCTCAGGCTGACCTATGCCTATCAGATGGCCCATCCGGGCAAAAAACTTCTGTTTATGGGGCAGGAACTGGGAGAGAAAGAGGCGTGGCAGGCGGGCGTCATACCGGCGGATATGCTGACGGTATCGGAGGAAGAAAGCGGGCACGGTGAAGAAGACATCGTGTCACCTGAAATGGATAAAGCGGTTTCCTGGGCGTTACTGCAGGAGGAGGGACATGAGGAACTCCAGAATATGGTAAAGGAACTGAACCGTTTTTATCTGACGCACCCGGCGCTGTATCAGGATGACAATAAGGCGTCCGGCTTCCAGTGGGTGGACTGCATCGACCATGAAAACTGTAAGCTTACCTTTATCAGAAAAGCGGGAAAACAGAAAGCGGGATCGGAGGAACTTCTGGTGGTCTGCAATTTTGCCGGCATAGACAGGGAAGTGCAGATCGGCGTGCCCCATATGGGAAAATATAAGGAGATCTTTAACACAGACGATGTGCATTACGGCGGCCAGGGCTATATCAATCCCCGGGCGAAGAAAGCCGTGGCGAAGAAGGCGGACGGATGCGAGCAGTCCATCAGGATCAAGATGGCTGCGCTGAGCGTCAGCATCTGGCAGGTGACGGAAGCGGTGTGAAAAACAAAAGCATCTGCGGAAAGACAAAATCAGGATAATATTGATCGGGAGCAGATTTACCGGAAAAAGGAAAAGGAGCAGCAACAGTGGAAAATACGGAATTTATCTCGGAAATTACAGAAGGAAATTTGAAGCCGGGCGTGATCGAGGAATTTTTAAATGAACTGCCCTCTAAAGCATTGAATTTCGGTATGAAAGTATTGCTTTGTATTGTGCTTTTCCTGATCGGGGTGAAGATCATTCAGCTTGTCAGGAAGATGCTGCGAAGATCCATGGAGAAGGCGGGGGCGGAGGAGGGCGTGCGCTCCTTCGTGGACTCTTTTGTGAAGGCGGCTTTGTATGTGCTGCTCGGCTTTGTGCTGCTGTCCTGGTTCGGTGTGGATACGGCGAGTATCGTGGCGCTGGTGGGTTCCGCCGGCGTTGCCATCGGGCTTGCCATTCAGGGGAGCCTCTCCAATCTGGCGGGCGGGGTGCTGATCATGTTGTTAAAACCCTTTAAGGTGGGGGATTTTATCAGGGAAGACACCCACGGCAATATGGGAACCGTGACGGAGATCCAGATTTTTTATACGAAGCTGAGCACGGTTGACAATCAGGTGGTGGTCCTGCCTAACGGCAGCCTTGCCAACACAAGCCTTACCAACGCATCCGGCAACAGAGAGCGGCGTATGGATGTAAAGGTCGGCATCTCTTATGCGGCGGATCTGAAAAAGGCGAAGGAAGTGCTGTTTTCTTTGCTGGAAGAGAATGCGCAGGTGATAAAAGAGATGGAATACCGGGTGTTTGTGGACGAACTGGCGGACAGCGCGGTCATCTTGAATATGCGCTGCTATTTCCCGCAGGAGGTTTTCTGGGAGGAGAAATGGCGGATGACGGAAAACGCCAAGCTGGCGCTGGATGAGGCGGGTATCGAGATCGCTTATCCGCAGCTGGATGTGCATATGAAGTAATGCGGTGGATACAACAAGGCGGATACCATAAGGCCGGCTGCACGGCGCATTAAATACTGTGAAGCCGGCGCAGCAGGCGGGGAAGGCATTTGCCGCATGGTATGGGCAGAGAGGCGGCCATATACGGCAGTGACTTGTATCGCAGCAGGATAATGATGCTGCCCGGCTATGATTCCATGGCTTTTTTATCCTTTTCTTTTTTTCTTGCCAACAGAAAATAGTACAGAAAGTACTGTTCTTCGGCGGGAAGACGGCGGATTTCGAGAATCAGGTCGTGTACCAGTTTGGAGTCGGGAGCGGAGCCGGCATCAAAAAATTCTCTCAGGGTAATTTCAAAATAGTCGCAGATTTTATAAAGCGATGTTATGGAGGGCAGTGATTTGCCGGAACTGATGGACTGAATATAACCTTTGCTGCGGCCGATATCCTGACTCAGTTTATATTCTGATATATCTCTTGCAAGTCTTAATTCTGTAATTCTATCCTGTACAAATTTAGGATTGGTTATCTTTTCTTTCTTCATGACTAAATTATACTATTTCTGCTTGTAACAGATAACTTTTCAAAGTTGTTTTTAATCATATAAAAGGCGAAAATGAACTAATTAAACTGGTGATTCTTAAATTGGAAGAGCACAATAAATATTTTAAAGAGAAATGAGAACAGCTGACAAGATGATTTTTTTGAACACCAATTTCAGGATGGGCTTTAAAGGAATACTATGGAAACAGATATACTTTCAAACGATAAAACGGAAGTTACGGTCTGGCAGATTGCGATTGAGAAAAACAGGCATCCTATGTATAATGTAATAAGAAAGAGCAGCAAAGTGTGTTCAATGTAATTGCGCAGGATGCGGCAGGCCGCACAGCCCTGTGGCAGGAAAGGGGGAAAAATGATCCGGCGGAAACATAATGAGGTTAAATCTCCGGCTTTGCCGAAAGCGGCAGTAATGTTCGGCGTTCTGCTGATCATAACAGGTTTCTTGTATGTTCGGCTGCGCAATGGCACCCAGATAAAGGCGCCTCGGGAGGAAGAGATATTGTCTGAGACAGAACCGGTTTTATACAGACAGGATGATGAAAGATGGGGGGAGGACAGGCTGGGGGATTCCCGGTTTACCATGCGTTCTTCCGGCTGCCTTGTGAGCAGTATCGCTTCCGCGGTTTCTATGGAGAGCGGTATGGAAGAGACACCCGGCGCGCTGAATGAGAAATTTTCCGACAGACAGGTGTATGACAGTGAAGGGAATCTGCAGTGGGAGCAGTTGAATGCTCTGGGAGAGTACCGTGTTGATGTATATCGGGAGGTTACATCAGAAGTGATAGATACGTGCCTCTCAGAAGGCGGATATCCGATTGCCAGAGTGCGGATGTATGCGCTGGGAAATATTCATTATGTGCTGATCGTGGGCGTGCAGGACGGGGAATACCTGTGTATGGACCCGCTGCAGGATAAGCTTATGAAACTCTCTTCCTACGGAAACAGAGTATACGCGCTCCGGTGCGTGTCTTTGGCATCCGGCAGGTGATCACAGGTCCATCAGTTCTTTTATTGTAACAGGATAAATGCGGGAAAAGGAGGGAAACAAAACAATGAAAAACTATCGTGCGGAATTGACAGGGGTATTCGGTGATCCGGTGGACGATAACCCTACCGGCGTGGTGGAGGAAGCGGCGTTTGCGGCAAAGGGGCTGAATTACCGCTATCTGACGATCAGGGTGCAGCCGGACGACCTTGAGACGGCAATGGCGGCTGTCCGTGTGCTGGGCATGAAGGGGATCAACCTCACCATGCCGCACAAGGTAAAAGTGCTGTCTTATCTGGATGAGCTGAGCGAGGCGGCTTCAATCATCGGCGCCGTGAATACCGTGATCCATAAGGACGGCAGGCTTTACGGCGAAAATACGGACGGGAAGGGATTTGTCACCGCGCTGGGAAATGCAGGGATTGCGTTGGAGGGAAAGCGTGTTACGATGCTCGGAGCCGGCGGCGCGGCAAGGGCGATCTGCGTGGAATGCGCCCTAAACGGGGCAGAGCACATTACCGTTATCAACCGGAATGCGGAGCGGGGAAGCGAACTGGCGGCACTGCTCAATGAGAAAACAGGATGCAGGGCAAAGTTTCTGTCATGGGAGAAGGGGATGAAGGTTCCGGCGGATACGGAAATACTGATCAATGGTACTTCGGCAGGCTTTTCACCGAATGTAAACGACAGGCCGGATATCGATTATCTCACTGTTACGGAAAAGATGTGTGTCTGTGACGTGGTGTTTCAGCCGGCGGAGACCGTTTTCCTGAATGAGGCCGCAAAACGGGGCGCCAAAACCGTGACGGGGCTTGGGATGCTGGTACAGCAGGCGGCGCTGAATTTTGCGCTCTGGACAGATGAGGAGGCGCCTGTCAAAGTGATGGAGGAAGCGCTTCGCAGGGAAACGGACTGCTGATCCGTCCGGCAGGCGGTGCAGAGAGGAAAGATATGAGATTTCTACATTTAGGAGATTTACACTTAGGGAAAACACTGAGCGGTTTTGATCTGATCGAGGACCAGAGGTATATCCTCGATCAGATTCTTCGTATTGCGGAGAAAGAATCCATAGACGGCGTATTGATCGCGGGGGATGTGTATGATAAATCCGTTCCGAGCGAGGCGGCTATGAGGCTTTTGGATCATTTCCTGATCGAACTGGCAAAAAAGGAAATAAAGGTGTTTATGGTGAGCGGGAACCATGATTCGGATGATCGATTGAATTACGGAAGCGCTCTGTTTGCATCAAATCAGATATTCATATCGGCTGTCTTTGACGGAAAACTCCATAAGCAGAGTTTTGCAGACGGGGATGCGGAGATTACCGTATATATGCTTCCGTTTGTAAAAGCTTCCCAGGTAAGGCATTATTTCCCGGAGGAAGAGATAGAAGATTACGATGATGCCGTCCGGGCGATTATAAGAAATACGCCCGTAAACAAAAAAAATAAAAATATCCTGGTGGCACATCAGTTTGTTGCAGGGCGGGGAGAGGACCCGGCGCTTGCAGGTTCCGAAGGCGTCGGAACGCAGAGTGTGGGTATGGTTGAAAAAATCGGATATGGCTGTTTCGATGATTTTGACTATGTGGCATTAGGCCATATTCATTCACCTCAGCGCGTCGGGAGAGATGAGATCCGATATGCGGGCTCTCCGCTTAAATATTCGCTCGGCGAAGTGAATAATGAAAAGTCGGTTCCCCTCATTACGGTATCGGCAAAGGAGAGGGTTCAGGTAGAACTTGTTCCCTTAAAACCGATGAGGGATATGAGGCGGCTGAAGGGGACGATGAAGGAACTGCTGGATAAAAAGAATGTAAAGGCACCGGAGGATTTTATTTATGCAACATTGACAGATGAGGATATCATAAATGATGCGATGGGAATATTCCGGCAGATCTATCCGAATACGATCCGGATCGACTACGATAATTCGCATACAAGAGAGATCGAGCAGGTGGACATCAGCAGGATCGCCCAAAACAGATCATTCACGGAACTGATCGGGGATTTTTACAGGCTGATGTATGGCTGTGAGATTACAGAAGAAGAAATGGATGTCATGAGGACGGCAGCACGAGAGGCAGGTGTTATCAATGAAGCCAGTGAAACTGATCATAAGCGCGATCGGTCCCTATGCGGGGGAACTTCCGGAAATAAAGTTTGATGCCTTTGAGGAAAAGGGACTGTTTTTGATATCCGGAGACACCGGTGCGGGGAAAACTACCATATTTGATGCCATATGTTTCGCGTTATACGGGACGGTCAGCGGAACATACAGGGATACAAAAAATTTGAGAAGCGAATACGCCGGGGATGCTGCGAAGAGTTATGTGGACTTTTATTTTTCGCATCAGGGGCGCGAATTCCATGTCTTCAGACAACCGTCCTATGAAAGGAAAAAACAACGCGGCGCCGGTGTGATATTGGAAAAGGAAAAGGCGATCCTTTATGAAGAGGGGCAGGTGCCGATAGAGGGGCTGACCCAGGTGAACCATGCCGTAAAGGAACTGCTGCATATCGACGAGAAGCAGTTTAAGCAGATCGTGATGATCGCGCAGGGGGAATTCTGGAATTTGCTAAACGCTAAAACGGATCAAAGAACGGAGATCCTGCGTACGATATTTTCGACGGACGGCTATAAAAATATAGAGTACAAATTGAAGGATCGAATGGACGCAGGCTGCGGGCGGAGAAGAAGGGCTGAGGACAGCATTATCCAGCATGTTTCGGAGGTGGCGGCTGAGGAAGGGGATGCGCTCTCTGAGGAACTGGAGGAACTTAAAAGCAGGGCGGCGCGTTCCCGGAGCGCATGGAATCCGGATGAGATCCTGGATGTAACGGAGCGGCTGATCTTCTCCGGCAGGGAAAGATTAAAGTGCATGAGTGCAGATCTGAAGAAAGCGGAGGCGGAACTGAAGAAGAATCATGAGAAGCTTGCGCTGGCGAAGATCAATAACGGTTTTATCGAGAAAAGGGATAAACTCGAAAAAGAAAAAGAGGAGCTTGAAAAAAGAAGGACAAAAATGGAGGAAATGATCCAGCTTTTGGAGAAACAAAAGAGAGCCACCCGCAACGTGAACCCCTCTTATGACGCATGGGCTAAAAAATCAGAGGAGGTATCCCTTATCCAGAAGCAGATTGAAACAACGAAAGCCGCTCTGGAGGCTGCCGCTGCGGCGCTGAAACAGGCTGAGGATATACTTGACGGCATCAAAAAACAGGAACCGGAGGTTGACAGATTAAAGCAGATAATCAGCAGGATCGACGGAGAGGAACAGAAATACCGGGAGAAAGAGGGGCTGGAGGGAAAGCGGAAAGAACTCGAAAAACTCGAACAGGATATCGGCGAAAAAGAGGCGGAGCTGAAAGAATGCGGGAAATCTCTCAGGGAGAAGATAGGAGCCCTTCATAAAACGGTAAAGGAATTAAAGGACAGGCCCGCCGGGCTCGCGGAGGCAAAAGGCGAGGGGGAAAAGCTGACAAAGCTTTCGGCGGATTTAGATGCCATAACAGATGATCAGATCCCGGAAAGAGAAAAGAGGAAAAAGGCGCTTTCCGAAAAACAGAATATCTTTTTGAAGGCGCGTAAAAAATATGAGGAAGCGGGCATAAGAAGAGAGGAGGCGGAACGCCTTCTCGAAGACAGCAGAGCCGGTATTTTGGCGGAGAAGCTTGTGGAAGGAGAGAAATGTCCGGTGTGCGGATCGGTGCATCATCCGGAGCCCGCAAAGCTGAAGGAGGCTTTCGTTTCGGAGGAGGATTTAAAAAAACTCCGGATAAAAGAGTCTGAACTTCAGGAGAAAAAGAACCGTGCAAACATGGAGGCGGAGATTGCAAAGACATCTCTGGAGGAATTCGAGGAGCAGCTTAAGATAACGATACTGGACAGCCTTGCAGATCCGTTTCTGAACATGGATATGGAGAAAGAGCCCCTCGAGGAGCTGATCAGAGCGGTAAAGGAGGCAAAAAAGCAGGTTGAGACGATGGCAAAGGAGCACACTGAAAAATACAACGCTCTCAGCAGGGATTGTAAGACTCTTGAGAAGGCTGAAAAGGATCTCGAAACCGCGCAGGGGGATGAAACAGAGAAGCTTAATCTGGAAAAAGAAGAACTGGATAAAGACAGACAGAAAATAAGGCAGGAACTGACGGAAACGAAAGCTGCTTTAAAGACGCTTGAGAAATTGAGTTTCCCGGATTGGGAAACGGCAAAAGTCGAGAGAGAACAGGCAGAGACAAAGAAAAACAGGATTCTGGAGGATATCGCGGAGGCGGAGGAGGAAAAGAAAAAAGCCGATAAGAATGCCGTTGCCGCCGCGTCAGAACTGAAGACCTTAAAGGGCAGCCTGAAACGGCAGAGAGAGGATGAAGAGGCTTTAAAAAAGAAGCTGGACAAAGAGGTCGCCGCAAACGGATTTACTTCCGCGGAGGAAATGCTGAGATATGTCATGAAGGAAGAAGATATGGCATCGGCGGATAAGGTGATCCATGAATATGACAGGGCTGTTGCGACAAATAAAAAACAGCTTCTGGATGCCGAGGCGGATGCAAAAGGGAAAGAGGTGACTGACATTGAAGCGCTGAGAGCGGTGTGTGATGCGCAGAGTGCAGAGACAGACTTGCTCAGGAAGAACTGCAACAACTGCGAAAACAGGATAAATACGAATGAAGAGAAATACAGAAGCATCCTTGACAGGAAGGGAGAGTTGGAAAAAGCCCGCAAAGAGAATGCAATCTGTGAGCGGCTTTATCATCTGGTCAGAGGCACCACCCAAAACGGCAAGATCACACTGGAGCAGTACATACAGGCGGCAGGATTTGACGGGATCATCGCCGCCGCAAACAAGCGGCTGCTGCCGATGAGCAGCGGGCAGTACGAACTGTACCGTCAGGAGGATTCCCTGGGGAGGAAAAGTAATAATTTCCTTGACCTTGAGGTGCTGGACAATTATACGGGACACAGAAGGCCCGTGGGAAACCTTTCCGGCGGGGAAAGCTTCAAGGCATCGCTGAGCCTCGCTCTGGGGCTATCCGATACCGTGTCCTCTAATCTCGGCGGTGTGCAGATGGATGCGCTCTTTGTGGATGAAGGCTTTGGAACGCTGGACCGGAAATCGATAGACAGTGCGATGGAAATTTTGATCAATCTGACCGGAAGCAACAAGCTGGTGGGGATCATCAGCCACAGGGAAGAACTTACGGAGAATATTCCGCAGCAGATCAGGGTTGAGAAGACAAAAGACGGGAGCCGGATCAGCGTGGAATGCGGCTTGTAGGGAAGAGAAGGAACCGGCTGACGAATGAAGGCCTGCTGCTTTGGCGCCGGGCAGAGGAAATTCTGCAGATGCTCCCGGATCTGATTCGGAATTTCCATCAGAACCGCACTTACATTTTTGGTTCAGGCGGGATGCTTTGTCATGGAACCAGATATCTATGCCCTTTCCAAAGCCGGCTTCAGTGAAGAGCGGATTGAGGAAATTATATCCACTTGCCAAGCCAGAGATTGCCAAAGTATAGCATATCTTCCCATCGAAAACGGCCAATTGCTTTGAATAGCTAAAGATTTGATTATAAAAATACTTGACAATCAAATAAAACGGCTATATACTTTGAGGGTCAAATATAAATAATTTCAAACTATTTGATGATTCAAACTTTGAAGGAGAAATTATGTCAGCAGTGATTTGTGGAACAGGTTCCTATGCACCAGCCTATCAGATGAATAATGACGAGATCGCAAAGCTGGTGGAGACGAATGATGCCTGGATACGGGAGCGGACAGGGATAAGACAGCGTCATATCGCGAAAACGGAGACCACTACATATATGGCGGCGCAGGCTGCCGGGCGGGCGCTGGAAAATGCGGGGATTTCCCCGGAAGAGATCGAACTGATCATAGTGGCGACCCTTTCCTCAGATGTGATATTACCCTGCACGGCATGTGAGGTACAAAGGGAGATCGGCGCGAAGAGGGCGGCCTGCTTTGATATGAATGCCGCCTGCAGCGGTTTTACTCTTGCCTATAATATGGCGGACGCCTTTTTTGAGGCGGGGCAGTATCAGACGGCACTGATCGTGGCGGCGGAAAAGCTGTCCGGCCTGACGGACTGGACGGACCGGAATACCTGTATTTTGTTCGGTGACGGAGCCGGAGCGGCGGTACTGAAAAAAGGAAAAGGAAGGCATTATTTTTCCGTCACCCATTCCGACGGGGAAAAGGGCTGGGCGCTGACCTGTAAAAACCGCCTTGCCGTTACGGGAAAAGAGCCGCTTTCCAGAGAATATTTCATCGATATGAACGGACAGGAGATCTTCAAGTTCGCAGTCCGCAAGGTGCCGGAACTGATCCGGGAGATTTTGCGGGAAAACAATGTGGAACAGGAAGAAATCACATGGTTTGTGGTGCATCAGGCAAACTGCAGGATACTGGAATCCGTGGCAAAGCATCTGGGAGAGCCTTCCTGGAAATTCCCGATGAACCTGCAGCACTATGGCAATACCTCATCGGCAAGCATACCGATCCTGCTGGATGAGATGAACCGGCAGGGAAAACTGAAAAAAGGGGATAGGATACTGATCGCCGGCTTTGGCGCAGGGCTGACCTGGAGCGGAAATATCCTTGACTGGGAGATGTAGGAGTGCCGGCAGTAAGAGACCTGATGAAAATGAGATTTTTTGCAGACAGGTTCCTGTTCCCAGGAAAGTTCCTTTTTGTCAGGGGTGACGGAAAGGACGGCCGGGCGGCGCGAACCATAAAACGGAATGATGCCCGGAATCTATCCGGTTTATCAGAATAAAAAGAAAAGTAAAGGAGTCTGAAAACAGGAACGCTTTCAGACAACGTAAAATGATGGAGGATAAGACAATGGTAGAAAAAATCAGAGAGATCGCAGCACAGAATTTGAGCATGGATATGGAGACAGTGACGGCAACGGCGAAGTTTAAAGAGGATCTGGAAATCGATTCACTGGATCTGTTTGAGTTGACTATGGCGCTGGAGGAGGAGTTCGGGATCGAGATTCCGGCGGAAGATCTGGAACATCTTACCTGTATTGAAGAGGTGGCAAAATATATCGAGGAACATCAGGCGTAAAGCGGAGGCGGCAGATGAAGACGGAAATAACAAAGCTTTTGGGAATCCGGTATCCGATCATTCAGGGCGGTATGGCATGGGTGGCGGAATACCATCTGGCATCGGCTGTTTCAAATGCCGGAGGCCTGGGGCTGATCGGTGCGGCGAATGCGCCTGCGGACTGGGTCAGAGACCAGGTGCGGAAGATGAAGGAACTGACGGATAAGCCTTTTGGCGTTAATATTATGTTGATGAGTCCCAGCGCCGATGAAGTGGCAAAGGTGATGGTGGAAGAAAAGGTGCCGGTTGTGACTACCGGTGCAGGAAATCCGGAAAAGTATATCGGCATGTGGAAGGAAGCGGGAATAAAGGTGATCCCGGTGGTGGCTTCCGTTGCCATGGCGAAGAGAATGGAACGCGCCGGTGCGGATGCAGTGGTGGCGGAAGGCTCGGAAGCGGGCGGACATATCGGGGAGACCACGACCATGGTGCTGGTGCCCCAGATTGCGGACGCCGTGCAGATACCCGTTATCGCGGCGGGCGGCATTGCAGACGGCAGAGGAATCGCGGCGGCGTTTATGCTGGGCGCAAAGGGCGTACAGATGGGAACGCATTTTGTCGTGACTGATGAATGTCAGGTACATGAAAATTACAAGGAACGTATCCTGAGGGCAAAGGACATTGATACCCGGGTGACAGGCAGGAGCACGGGACATCCGGTGCGGGCGCTGCGCAATGAAATGACCAGAAGATATCTGGAACTGGAGGGAAAAGGCGCATCCTTTGAGGAACTGGAACTTTTGACGCTGGGCGGGCTGCGCAAAGCGGTGGTGGAAGGCGATGTGAAGACCGGAAGCGTTATGGCGGGACAGAGCGCGGGTATGGTAAAGGAATCCATGAGCTGCAGGGCGCTGATAGAAAAACTGGCTGCCGAGGCGGAGGAACTGTTGAAAGGAACAAAGATCTATGAGTAAACTTGCATACCTTTATCCCGGGCAGGGCGTACAGACCGCCGGCATGGGAAAAGATTTTTATGAAAACAGCGCACTTTCGAGAGCGGTGTATGACGAGGCTTCCGAAGCGCTGCAGCTTGATATGAAGGAACTCTGCTTTGAAAAAAATGACCGTCTGGACCTGACGGAATACACCCAGGCGGCTCTTGTCACCACCTATCTTGCTGTCACAAGGGAACTGGAAAGCAGAGGTATCCGTGCGGATATGACAGCCGGGCTTTCCCTCGGGGAATACGCGGCTATCGCGGCAGCAGGTGCCATGACGGATCTGCAGGCGGTGAAGCTTGTGAGAAAGCGCGGCATCCTGATGCAGAACACGGTGCCTGCCGGTGAGGGCGCCATGTGCGCAGTCCTTGCGCTGGATGAAAAAGTGATCGAACAGGTACTGGAAGGGATGGAAGATGTATCCATCGCCAACTATAACTGTCCGGGACAGATCGTGATCACCGGGAAAACAGCGCAGGTAGGTGCGGCGAAAGAAAGACTGGAAGCACAGGGCGCAAGGCGCTGTATCTTATTGAATGTCAGCGGCCCGTTCCATTCGCCGCTGCTGAAGGCGGCAGGGGACCAATTGTTTTCGGAGATGGAGAAAATGGAGTTCGGGCAGTTGTCCATTCCCTATATCACCAATGTAACGGCACGGAAGGTGACAGATGCAAAAGAGATCAAACCGCTTCTTGCAAAACAGGTTTATTCACCGGTGCAGTGGATGCAGAGCGTGAGAACCATGCTGGAAGAGGGCGCGGATACCTTTGTGGAGATCGGGCCGGGCAGAACCCTTGCGGGCTTTATGAAAAAGATTGCACCGGAAATGAAGGTATATCAGGCTGCAAAGTGGGAAGATCTGGAGAAAATATCCGCGGAACTGGGATAAATACCATCAGCCCGAACAAAGACAGGAGTTCAAATAATATGTTAAAAGATAAAACAGCGGTGATCACCGGCGCGTCCAGAGGCATCGGAAGGGCGATCGCGGTCCATATGGCGGAACTTGGCGCGCAGGTAGTCATCAATTATAACGGATCGGAAGAAAAAGCGAAGGAAGTACAGAAAGAAATTATAGAGGCAGGCGGCAGGGCGCACATTTACAAATGCAACGTGGCTGATTTCAAAGAGTGTGAAAACTTTGTAAAGGAGATCACCGCAAAGTTCGGCAGAATAGATATTCTGGTAAATAACGCAGGCATCACAAAGGACGGCCTGCTGATGAGCATGTCGGAGGAAGCCTTTGATCAAGTGCTGCGTGTCAATCTGAAAGGCGCTTTCCATATGATCCGGTTTGTTTCCCGGCAGATGCTGAAGCAAAAAAGCGGCCGTATCATCAATATGGCGTCGGTGGTCGGCGTATCAGGCAATGCGGGGCAGGCAAATTATGCAGCGTCCAAAGCCGGCGTGATCGGGCTGACGAAATCCGCGGCAAAGGAACTGGCATCCAGAGGCATTACTGTAAATGCCATTGCGCCGGGCTATATCAGCACGGATATGACGGGGCAGCTTAAGGATGAAGTGAAGGCTCAGATCGCATCCGCCATTCCGCTGGGCACGCTGGGTGATCCGGAACAGGTGGCTTACGCGGCGGCATTTCTGGCATCCGATCAGGCGTCCTATATCACAGGGCAGGTGCTGCATGTAGACGGCGGAATGGTCATGTAAGCGGCGGCAGTTCAGACTAAATACAGGAAAGAGGGAAGCCATGTCCTGCCGGAAGCGGCATTTTTCCTGTACTCGGCATAAGCGCGCGGAGATGCGCAAAAAGGATCGTTGCGCGGCAGAACATAAAACAGATGGAGGTAACCATGAAAAGACGAGTAGTTGTAACAGGGCTTGGAGCAGTGACGCCGATCGGAAATTCTGTACAGGATTTCTGGACCTCTGTGAAAAAAGGGACAGTGGGCATCGGTGAGATCACGAAATTCGATACCGCAGACTATAAAGTGAAACTGGCGGCGGAAGTGAAAGGTTTCGATGCAAAGGAACATATGGACGCAAGAGCGGCAAGGCGTATGGAACCATTTTCCCAGTATGCGGTGGCGGCCGCAAAGGAAGCTTTTGAGGATGCGGGGCTGAATATGGAACAGGAAGATGCGTTCAGAGCCGGTGTGATCGTCGGTTCCGGGATCGGCAGCCTGCAGGAAGTGGAGCGGGAGTATGAGAAGATACTGACAAAAGGGCCTGCCAGAGTAAATCCGCTGATGGTGCCTCTGATGATCTCCAATATGGCGGCGGGCAATATTTCCATTCAGCTTGGGCTGAAAGGAAAATGTACCAATGTGGTAACAGCCTGTGCGACCGGCACCAACTGTATCGGAGACGCGCTCCGCGCCATTCAGTACGGAGATGCGGATATCATGCTTGCCGGCGGCACGGAGAGCAGTATCTGTCCTACCGGTGTGGCGGGATTTTCCAGCCTCACGGCGCTCTCCAAATCCTCAGACCCTCTCAGGGCATCCATTCCCTTTGACAAAGAGCGGGACGGCTTTGTGTTGGGAGAAGGCGCCGGCGTCGTGGTGCTGGAGGAGCTGGAACATGCGAAAAAAAGAGGGGCGCATATTTATGCGGAACTGGCGGGCTACGGCTCGACCGGTGATGCCTACCATATTACGGCGCCGATGGAGGACGGCAGCGGTGCGGCGAAGGCGATGGAGATAGCGATGCAGGAAGCGCAGGTTGAGCCTTCCCGGATCGACTATATCAATGCTCACGGAACCAGCACCCACCATAACGATCTGTTTGAGACAAGGGCGGTCAAACTGGCATTCGGGGAAGCGGCGAAGAAGGTGCAGATCAATTCCACAAAATCCATGATCGGCCATCTGCTGGGCGCGGCAGGCGCGGTGGAGTTTATCGTCTGCGTCAAGAGCCTGCAGGATCACTTTGTCCACCAGACGATGGGAACAACGGAAACAGAGGAAGAATGCGATCTGAATTATACACTGGGAGCGCCGGTGGAGAAGGAACTTCATTATGTCATGAGCAATTCCCTCGGGTTCGGCGGTCATAATGCCTCCCTTGTTTTGAAGGAATATAAAGAATAGAATATAAAATTTATACAGGAGCGATCATCTATGGAAATGGAGCATCTTATCAAACTCATTGAAGCGGTATCTCATTCCGGACTCTCCAGATTCGAGTATGAGGAATCCGGTGTGAAGATACACATGGAAAAGCCCGAGACCGTGCAGGTGAGCAGTGTGCAGGTACAGACTGAGGTATCGGAACAGATACAGGAGGCGGCAGAAGATCAGGTGATCACCTGTCCGCTGGTGGGTATTTTCTATGCGGCGCCGGAGGAAGGGGCAGAAGCCTTTGTGAGTGTCGGGGATTCCGTCAAAAAGGGCCAGACGCTTGCCATCGTAGAGGCAATGAAACTGATGAATGAGATTGAGAGCGAATACGATGGTGTTGTGACGGAAGTGCTTGTTCAGAACGGGCAGGCGGTGGAATTCGGACAGCCGCTGTTTAAGATCAGATAAAATCACCGAAAACAGGAGCATGAAATGAAACATTTGGACATTAAACAGATACAGGAGATCATTCCCCACAGACATCCCTTTTTACTGCTCGACTATATAGAGGACTATGAACCGGGACAGTATGCGGTGGGATATAAGTGCGTTTCCTACCGGGAGGAATTCTTTGCGGGACATTTTCCGGCGGAACCCGTGATGCCGGGGGTACTGACACTGGAGGCGCTGGCGCAGGCAGGCGCGGTGGCGATATTAAGCCTTGAGGAAAATCAAGGAAAGACCGCTTATTTCGGCGGCATTAAAAACTGCAGATTCCGCGGAAAAGTCGTGCCGGGGGATAAACTTCGTCTGGAGACAAAGATCATCAAACAGAAAGGGCCGCTGGGGATCGGGGAGGCGATTGCCAGCGTGGACGGCAAAGTGGTGGTCAGTGCGGAATTATCTTTTATGATAGGCTGAAAGGGATGTGAGCATCAAAGTGATCAAGAAAATTTTAATCGCAAACAGAGGAGAGATCGCAGTGCGCATAATCCGCGCCTGCAGGGAAATGGGGATCGCCACGGTGGCGGTATACTCGGAGGCGGATCGGGAGGCGCTTCACGCAAAGCTGGCGGACGAAGCCATCTGTATCGGGGAGGCGCCTGCCTCGGAAAGCTATCTGAGTATGGAGCGCATTATCAGCGCGGCGGTGGTCTCGGGAGCGGATGCGGTGCACCCGGGGTTCGGATTTTTGTCGGAGAACAGCAGGTTTGCGGATCTGTGCAGACAGTGCGGCATTACCTTTATCGGGCCCGCTGCGGAAGTCATTGAAAAACTGGGCAATAAACAGGAAGCCAGAAGGACAATGACGGAGGCAGGCGTCCCGGTGGTTCCAGGGACGGAGGAAGCGCTGGAGGACTGGCAGGAAGCTTTCGGGGCGGCAGAAAAGACCGGTTATCCGATGATGATAAAGGCGGCTCTCGGCGGCGGCGGAAAAGGAATGCGGGAAGTGTATGATCCGGCGGATTTCGAGGAAGCCTTCCGGACAGCGCAGAAGGAAGCGCTGGGGGCTTTCGGGGACGGCAGGATGTATCTGGAACGTCTGATCAAGAATCCCCGCCATATCGAATTCCAGATTCTGGCGGACAATTACGGAAATGTAGTGCATCTGGGAGAGCGGGACTGTTCGATCCAGCGGAATCATCAGAAACTGATCGAGGAAGCGCCCAGCATGGTACTGACGGATAAACTCAGGGAGAAGATGGGAGAGGCCGCAGTGAAGGCGGCGAAGGCGGCAGGCTATGTAAACGCCGGAACCATTGAATTTCTGCTGGATAAGGAAAATCATTTTTATTTTATGGAGATGAATACCCGTATTCAGGTGGAACATCCCGTGACAGAGTGGGTGACGGGCGTGGATCTTGTGAAAGCCCAGATCAAGATCGCGGCAGGAGAAAAACTGGAATTTACCCAGAAGGATATCAGGATACAGGGACACGCCATCGAGTGCAGGATCAATGCCGAAAATCCGGAAAAAGGGTTTATGCCGTCGCCGGGAACAATCCAGGATATGTATCTGCCCGGCGGAAAGGGCATCCGCATCGATACGGCGGTTTACAGCGGCTATACGATCCCGGTCTGGTATGATTCCATGATCGCAAAACTGATCGTCTGGGGCAAGGGCAGGAAGGAAGCCATACGGAAGATGCAGAGCGCGCTGGGTGAGGTGATCATCGAGGGCGTGGATACCAATGTGGACTATCAGTATGAGATTCTGCACAATCAGGATTATCTGGACGGAAATATTGACGTGGAATTTATCCGGAGGATTTCCGCGCAGTGACAGGACTGCGGGTGTGGAATGCGGCGGGAATTGATTGCCGTGCAGATCGCGGTGATATGAAAATATGAATCTGAGCGTTATATATAGGAGTATAAAATATGAAGCTGGATAATATGTTCAAAAAAAGTCAGAATCTATCTTTGAACGAAGGGGAAAAGGAACAAAAGTCCGAGGTACCGGAAGGGCTTCTGCGGAAATGTAACCTCTGTAAAAAAGTTATTCTGACAGAAGAAGTCGAGAACGGATATTATATCTGTCCCAAGTGCGGCGGTTACTATCATGTCCCCGCCATGGAACGGATCAGGATGATTACGGACGAGGACAGCTTTGAGGAATGGGACAGGGAGATGCGGCCTGTAAATCCCATGCGGTACAAAGGATATCTGGAAAAACTGAAACTCCAGCAGGAAAAGACGGGCTTAAAGGAAGCGGTGGTGACCGGAAAGGCAAAGATAGACGGCGAAGAGGTTGTGCTGGGCGTCTGTGACGGACGGTTTCTGATGGCGAGCATGGGGGAAAATGTCGGTGAGAAAGTCGCCAGAGCAGTGGAGAGGGCGACAAAGGACCGGCTTCCCGTAGTGATATTTACGGCATCCGGCGGCGCCAGAATGCAGGAGGGCATCGTCTCTCTGATGCAGATGGCAAAGACCTCGGCGGCGCTGAAAAGACACAGCGAAGCAGGACTTTTATATATCAGTGTGCTGACAGATCCCACAACGGGCGGCGTAACAGCAAGCTTTGCCATGCTGGGAGATATCATTCTGGCAGAACCCGGGGCGCTGATCGGCTTTGCCGGGCCGCGGGTAATTGAGCAGACTATCCGGCAAAAACTCCCGAAGGGATTTCAGCGCTCGGAATTTTTACTGGAGCACGGTTTTCTGGACGGGATCGTGGAACGAAAGGCACAGAAGGAAACCTTGTCCCGGATCATAAAGTTTCATAAAAAGCAGGAGATGACGGAAAATATCCAAAAAAAATCTCCGGCGGAACAGACGGATAAAGAAAAAGGCATCGAAAAAACAGACGGAGGAACAGAAGAAAAAAGAAAAAAACGTATAGAGGCATGGGAACGGGTACAAAAATCCCGAAAAAGCGACCGGCCTTCCGGCAGTGATTATATCCGTGCGCTGTTTACGGATTTTACAGAACTCCACGGGGACAGATACTACGGGGACGATGCGGCGATCGTAGGCGGTATTGCCAGATTCCACGGGATGCCGGTGACGGTGATCGCGCAGGAAAAGGGCAGCAATACCAAAGAAAATATTCTTCATAATTTCGGCATGCCGAAACCGGAGGGATACCGGAAGGCGCTGCGCCTGATGAAGCAGGCGGAAAAATTCGGGAGGCCGGTGATCTGTTTTGTGGATACGCCGGGGGCCTTCTGCGGCATTGAAGCGGAGGAGCGGGGGCAGGGAGAGGCCATCGCCCGCAATATCTATGAGATGTCTGCTTTGGGCGTCCCGGTGCTTTCGGTGGTAGTAGGCGAGGGAGGAAGCGGCGGCGCGCTGGCGCTTGCAACTTCTGACGAGGTCTGGATTCTGGAAAATGCGATCTACTCTGTTTTGTCGCCGGAAGGTTTTTCCAGTATTCTATGGAAAGACAGCAGTAAGGCAAAGGAAGCGGCGAAGGTAATGAAAATGACGGCGGAAAACCTGTATAAGCAGCAGATTGTGGAGCAGGTGTTTGAGGAGCCGGAAGAGTTGACAAAAGAAAATCTGGCTGTTGTAACGGATAAAATGGATGCGGCTATGCTGGAATTTATGAAGACTTATGGCGCTTTGTCAAAAGAGGAACTCAGGGAGCACAGATACCGGCGTTTCAGGAGAATGTAAAGAACGCCGGACGGTACGGAAAATAAAAAAGAATAGTTTATATGTTGCGGGGTGATTTGGAACGGCTGGGACAAGATGAGAAAAAGACGGCCGGACCGGGTGATTTTTCTGAAAAGAGGTAGTGCCATGGGTATAAAACCGTTGAAAATAGGCAATTTAACAGTAGAAAAACCGATCATACAGGGTGGAATGGGGGTCGGTGTCAGTCTCGGGAATCTGGCAGGGGCTGTGGCGAAGGAGGGCGGTATCGGCATTATTTCCGCCGCCCAGATCGGTTATCGGGAGCCGGATTTTGACAGAGATCCCGTGGCGGCAAACCTGCGCGCGATCAAAAAGGAGTATGAGAAGGCGAGGGAAATTGCGCCAAAGGGCGTGATTGGTTTTAATATCATGGTGGCGCTGCGGCATTATGAGGACTATGTACAGGCTGCGGCAGATGCCGGGGCGGATCTTATCATTTCCGGAGCGGGGCTTCCTACGGAACTGCCAAGACTGGCAGGCGAAAGCGGAGTAAAGCTTGCCCCGATCGTGTCCGGCGCCCGTTCCGCAGGCGTGATCCTGAAACTCTGGGACAGAAAATATAACAGGGTGCCGGATCTGCTTGTGATCGAGGGACCGAAGGCGGGCGGGCATCTGGGATTTACAAAAGAGCAGCTTGCGGATTATCTGGAGAACGGCGCGGGTGACTTTGATGAGGAGATCCGCAAGATCCTTGCGGTCGTAAAGGAGTACGGAGACCGGTATCAGAAAAAGATCCCGATCGCCATAGCAGGCGGGATTGAAAACAGAGAACAGGCGGAACATGCTTTTTCGCTGGGGGCGGATGCGGTGCAGGTGGCGACCAGATTTGTGACCACTGAGGAATGTGATGCGGATATCCGTTATAAAGAAACTTATCTGCAGGCCGAAAAAGAGGATATCATTATCGTAAAAAGTCCGGTGGGTATGCCGGGAAGAGCAATCCGCAATGCGTTTATGGATCGGGTAGATGCGGGGGAAAAGATACCTCACTCGGCATGCCACGGCTGTCTGCGCAGCTGCAATCCGGCGGAGATACCCTATTGCATCACGGATGCGCTGATCAATGCCGCAAAAGGGGACGTGGAACATGCCCTTTTGTTCTGCGGCGCCTATGCCTATAAGGCGGAAAAACTCGAGACGGTAAAAGAAGTGATGGATTCCCTGATCTGAAAAATCTTTTGAACGGAATATTATTTTATTGTATACTCTTACCATCAAAAATTCAGATTTTATGAACTGGTTTGTTATTTTGATCGGGACGGGGATGAAAAAGCACGGAATACGGCGGAGGAAGAAAAGCTTTATTTTGTGTTATGAGCAGAAAAGGATAACGGAAAGCAATGGAAGATGCATATAAAAAAATTAATGATATACTGGTCCAGCTGGTGAATGAGATCTGGGAACTGGAAGCTAAGGCAATCATTACGGATGAATTTAAAGATATCACGAATAACGATATGCATGTGATCGAAGCGATCGGTCTGGAAGAAGGAAGGAACATGTCCTATGTGGCAAAGAAGCTGAATATTACCATGGGCTCTTTGACTACAGCGGTCAATCATCTTGTCAAAAAAATGTATGTGGAGCGGAACCGCAGCGAAGAGGACAGAAGAGTGGTTCTGGTAAAGCTTACGGAAAAGGGGGTTGCGGCGTTTCGGCATCATGAGGAGTATCACCATCAGATGACAGAGGCGGTGCTGGAGAAGCTGGATGAGGCGGATATGCCGGTTCTGATGAAGGTGCTGGATGCGCTGAATGAGTTTTTCAGAGGGTACGGAAAACAAAAATAAAATTATGTCTTGCCAAAACGCTGAAAACCTACTATAATAGTGTTTGTGTTCAAAACGAATACGGGAATGCTGGAATAGCGCAGTCGGTAGCGCAACTGATTCGTAATCAGTAGGTCGAGGGTTCAAGTCCCTTTTCCAGCTTCGCAGAAAAGAGTGCCAAAATCCTTTGAATCTATTGGATTTTCGGCACTTTTTGCGTAGTATTTAAAGTGAATTTTAGGTAGATGCAGCGATCATTCCTTGTACCGGTTCTTCTTTGGATTTTTAATGGCAGGAGCAGTAAAGGTCAGTAATAAAGATAAGTAATAGTACAGAAGGAAAATTATATATGGGAAGATAAAAGCAGATATAGCCCATATACTGAGTGAACTGTGCAAGAGGAAAGGAATAGAAATTATAGCGGCAGAAGTATGTCCGGATCATATACACATGTTTGTAAGGATTCCACCAAAGTACAGCGTATCAGAGATAATGGGATATCTGAAAAGGAAAGGTTCGCTGGTGATATTTGAAAGGCATGCCAATTTAAAGTACAAGTATGAAAACCGCCATTTTTGGTGCCGTGGATATTATGTCGATACAGTAGGTAAAAATGCGAAAAAATCGAAGAGTACATAGAAACCAGTTAAAAGAAGATTTGGAATATGACCAGATGACGTTAAAAGAGAACATTGACCCGTTTACGGGTGAGCCGGTAGAAAAGGGCAGATAAAAAGGCTCATTTGAGTGCCCGCTGAAGCGGGCGAATAGGAGTTAGTGTAAATATTTACAGGTAAATTCATAAACTTACTGATCAAGGCAGAATAGAAGACAGGATGTAAAAGGGTGCCCTAAAGCACCCTTTTCTTATACCAGTGTTCCGCAAACTGCAGAATCAGATAAAGCAGCATGGCGATCATACAGAGGATGACGATGGAAGTGATGACCATGGACATCTTGAAGGTCTGGCTGCCGTAAATGATCAGATAGCCCAGTCCCCGCCTTGCGGCAAGGAATTCTCCGATGATAACGCCGACCAGGGAAAGGCCGATGTTGACTTTCATCGTACTTAAGATCAGCAGGATATTGGAAGGCAGGACGACCTTGTTAAAGATCTGCTTCCGGCTGCCGCCTAAGGTGGTGATCAGCTTGCATTTTTCCGGTTCCGTCAGGGCGAAGCCGGTGTAGAGGCTGATGATGGCGCCGAAAACGGCGACGGAGATGCCTGCCACGATAATGGTCTTTATGCCGGTGCCCAGCCAGACGATAAACAGCGGGGCGAGGGCAGACTTGGGCAGGGAGTTTAAAACCACAAGATAAGGCTCTAAAACGGCGGAGATCTTATCCGAGTACCAGAGCAGGGTTGCCGCCAGCATGCTGATGCCGAAAACCAGCAAAAAACTTAAAAGGGTTTCCAGAAGCGTGATGCCGATATGGCCCAGCAGGCCGTTTTCCTGATACAGGGTAACAAAACTCTTACATACTCTGGAGGGGCTTGAAAAAAAGAAGGGATCGATCAGGCCAGTGTTCGCGGATACTTCCCAGACAAGGAGAAATACCGCGATGATACAAAGCCGTGCCAGAAAGATTATCCGGTGGCTGCGTTTATGTTTTCTGATATATTGTTCCTGCAGTGTCATCATGCAATTCCTCCCATAACAGATTGAAATAAGTCTTAAATTCCGGTGCGTTCCGCGCCGCCAACATGCTGTCATCGGGCAGTGTCAGGCGGATCGGGATCTGTATCTTGACAGAAGCGGGACGGTTTGATAAAACAATGACCCTGTCGGAGATGGAGATCGCTTCCGACAGATCGTGGGTGATCAGCAGCGCCGTTTTTTTCTCCGCCCGGATGATGCGGCTGATATCCGCCGATACCTGCAGGCGGGTCTGATAGTCCAGGGCGCTGAAAGGTTCATCCAGAAGAAGGAGTTCGGGCTCCAGCGCCAGCGTCCTGATCAGTGCGGCACGCTGTTTCATGCCGCCGGAGAGCTCGCTGGGACGTTTGTCGCGAAAGTCCCAGAGACCGTAGTCTTTCAGATAATTGTTTACTTTAGCAAGTTTTTCGGGGATGCAGAGATGATTGATCTCGAGCCCCAGGATCACGTTTTTATAGATGCTGCGCCACTCAAAGAGATGGTCGTGCTGCAGCATATAGCCGATCTTCGGGCTCTCGTCCTTTTCCAGCATCGGAAAAAGGATCTTTCCGGATTCGGGGGTGAGGAGTCTCGCGATCAGAGATAACAGCGTGGATTTGCCGCAGCCGCTTGGCCCCACGATCGCAATAAATTCGCCTTTTTTTACGGAAAACGATATATCGGTAAGCGCACAGGTCTCCCCGTGCATACCATGGTAGGCGTAGGATAAATGGTCAAGGGAAAGATACGAGGTTTCCACAAAAAGCGCTCCTTTGTTTTAAAAAGTTATATATTATTCTATGTGGGATGATGAAAAAGGTGTGGGTATTGTCAATTTTTGTTGGCAGGACGGCGCTGACAGGGAATATATTTGATTCAAAAAGTTTTACATGAGTTTGAAAAGCAGAACCGAGGAAAAACGCATACCGTCATGGGAGTGCGGCATTTCTTGTATCAAATAGATTGTTATGGTAGAATCAGAAGGGTATGAATGGAAAATGAAAGGAATCTGCCGGAGATACCGATCGCAATGGATGAGAGGGACTGTGACCTGATCAGTTCTAATGCTGCGCAGGCACTTTTGCGGAGGCTGCTTTGGGAAAAATCGTACTGACGGCATCGCTGTATTGATTGAAATAGTCTGATTTTTAATTCGGAGGTGTAATCTTATGAAAAAATACTGTCTACCGGTAGTTATGCTTGTCTTGTTTGAGACAATAGCATTGACGTTGTGGCTGACAAAAGATAATTTGTTTTATCTGTACAATTTCAGTTACATAGGAATATCGATTTCTCTGGGAATATTTTTGTATATCAGGGAATATAGGAATGCCCGCCGGATTGCGCAGCTTCTGGTGGGATGCTATATGCTTGTTTATTTGGGGTTGATCTGCGGGGAGAATATGCAGATCGAAGGTTTCAGGTACTATCTTTTTACCGGGGTATTTGAGGCGGCAACGATCCATTATGCCGTTGCGAAACTCTTCGGGTCAGGTGTGATAAGGAGAAATGTGTTTCTTGCGGGAAATGTAAAAAGGTTTGTTCGATGGATGTGGATATGACGGATAATTCCAGAAAACGAAAAAACGGCACGGAATGTATTCTTTGTTTTGCGTGTGTGAGGAATTGTCCTGAAAAAGCACTTAAATAATAGAGAGACGGAGGCTGAGTATGAGAAGGGAAGCGAAAGAATGTAAGCAGTGCGGCAGGACGATCTATTTTGACGGAATCTGTGTCTCCTGCCGGGCGGAAAATGAGCGGAACAGGATATTGGCACTGTCGCAGGAGGAGATCACTGTGGCCATCGGACAGATATGCCGGGAAATAGAGGAGAAAGGGAAACTGGACAGGGAAAGCGGCCTGTTTATGAAATTGCTCGATTACAGAGATATCGATACGTCTGAAATAGCGGAAACGGCGTGGAAAAAGAACCTGTTCCATCCCTGCGAAATGTATAAGGATGCGCCGGACCATGTGATAGTGGCAATGATGGAGAAGATAAAACAGGATGATATCCCTTCGATGCTGGCGAACCGGCTGCTGAGGTGCCTTGCTGTCCGGGGTGGGGAGGAAGTATTTAAGCTGTTTCTGGAGTTGGAAAAGAATCCCCGGAAGTGGCAGGAAAAGCTGTATGTCTCTCCTTCCCGTTATGCGGTGGAAGGGGGCTGGTCTTTTGACGGCGAAGGCAGGAAGCTTCGGACAAATTTTGACAAATGTTATCCGATGGTGAAAGGGACGGCTGAGAAAAAAATGCGCAGTCCCGTGAAGATCGGCACAAGGACAAAAGAGAAATGTTTAAGGTGCGGCTGCGGGATCGTGAATCTGATGGAAATCGACGGCAGGGACCCGCGGCTGGATTTTCTCGGGATCGACAGTGTGGTCAAAGCGAAATGCTGTCCCAACTGTTTTGAATTTTCGGAGGGGGATTACTGCAGATATACCATAGACGGGGAGAGCGAGATCGTCTATGCCGAAGACGCATATGAGATGGAAGATTATCTGGGGGAGAGGGGGCTTGCGGAACTTACTTCGAATACCTATGTTTTAGGGGAGAGGCCCGTTCCGCCGAGATATGCGGCGGATTGGGAGGGCGGCTCTTCGATCGGCGGTTTTGCGTTCTGGATTCAGGACTGCGATATCAGGCTTTGCCCCGACTGCGGAAAGCCCATGAAATATCTGGCTCAGATTCAGTGGGATACGGTGCTGGATGCGATGGAGGGGAATGCTTATATTGAGATCTGTAAGGACTGCCGGATCATGGCGGTGCTGCATCAGCAGACGTGAATCAGGGTGATATTTGCGGGTCGGTCTGCAGCAGATTGTCTGTGTATGATAAAGTGGAAAGCATACAGGAAGGAGCATGTCTGTAAGAGCGGTTTTATTTGTGTAAGGCTGCTCGCAGAGCATGTGTTATTGTTTGAACAAACACGGGAGAAGGCAGGAGGATTGATATGAAAAAATGGTATGATGAAGAGTATGAATTTGAAATTGAGGTGATAGATTTTCTGCGCGGCGACCACACGGAACGTTATTGCAGAAACGGGGAAGAGATCGGGGATAAGTATACCTGTACTTACGGCTGTCCTGTCAATGCCCAGGGATATGGGATCTGTTCCAAAACAATGGCGATGCTGTATCCGATCATGGAGGCGGTCAGGAGCGGCGGAAATCTGGAGAATGTCGGCGGAGACGGAAAGTACAGCAAAGTGATCGTCTGTCCTGACGGGTGTGTCATGTTTCGGATCACGGCGAAACCGCTGGGGAATGAGAACTTTTTTAAAGGGGGATTTTTTGAGTGAATGCAGAAAATGAACTGCTGTATCATCTGGATCAACTGCATACAACCGAGTTGGGGATAGAAAGGATAAAAAGAAATTTATCTTTAGATACCGATCAGGTGGTCGAATGGTGCAGGGAAAAAATCAGTGCGCCGGAGGCGGTGATAACAAAGAACGGAAAAAACTGGTATGCGGATGCAGGCGATTGCATTATTACAATAAATTCTTATAGCTATACGATTATTACGGCACATAAAAAAGGAAAGAGCGGGAGGCGGCTGTGAAAAAATATTGCGGATCATGTGTATAGTATGCGTATGCATTACCGGCTGTGCCTGCGTTTATCTGGTATTCTGCTATCAGAATACTTCGGCGGGACGCAAGCCCGATCGATACGGCGCTGTGATTGAACAGGTGCACAGTACCGTCGATAAGGACGGGGACGGCATAGATGACCAGTCGGATATTTTGCAGGGAGCACTGGAATATATCGCCGGGAAGCCAAAATATAAAAGCCGGTATTACCAGACGGGATATCCGGATGACGAATATGGCGTGTGTACAGATGTTGTGGCGAATGTACTGAAAAGCGTGGGATATGATCTGATGGAACTGGTGCAGAAGGATATAGCGGAAAATCCGGAGGATTATCCGCTTGAGGAGCCGGATGCCAATATCGATTTCAGGCGAGTAAAAAATCTGAAAGTGTTTTTTGCCCACACGGCATCTCCCTGACTACTGATGTGGATGAAATTGAAGAGTGGCAGGGCGGGGATATTGTGATCTTTCATAATCATGTGGGCATCGTTTCGGATCACAGAAACAAAAACGGAGTTCTCTATGTCATTCATCACAGTAATCCGGTACAGGATTCCTATGAACAGAATATTCTGGAGATAAGATCTGATATAGTGGGGCACTACAGGATGAGCAGGTGATGCCGCCGGCAGGGAAAATTGATCATAAATATATTGCAGTGGGAGTGAGGTAAAATGATCATATTGATAACAGGCGCATCCCACACGGGAAAGACGGCGCTGGCACAGAGACTTCTTGAAAGGTACGGATATCCTTACCTCTCCATAGACCATCTGAAGATGGGTCTGATTCGCAGCGGGAACACGATGCTTACCCCTGTGAGTGACGAAGAGGCGCTGACGGATTATTTGTGGCCGATCGTATGCGGTATGATCAGGACAGCAATTGAAAACAAGCAGAACCTTATCGTGGAGGGATGTTATATCCCCTTTAGCTGGAGGGAAGATTTTGAGACGGAATATCTGGCAAAGATCAGGTTTTACTGTCTTGTTATGAGCGAAAAATATATCCGAAACCATTTTGATGATATCAGGAAATTTGCGAATGTTATCGAAGAGCGTTTGTATGATGAGGAGTGTACGCCGGAAATGATATGCAGGGATAATGCCAAAATACTGGAGCAGTGCATCAGGCACGGGATGGATTATATTTTGATCGATGAGGAGTATCAGGTTGAAATAGAGGTTTCTCCTGTTTGAATATCCTGAAGAAAGCGCAAGTGAAAACTGTCCGGTGCTAATATTTATGCAAAAGAATATGAGTTATACTTGCCGGATAAGAAAGTGCTGCAACGAAAGTTAAAAGAATGGCTTGACGAAGAACAGGACAAAAACAATGAGGTATAGAAATCTTTCCGTTTCTTCAGGGATCTGTGGATTTTTTGCGTTATATTACCTGTGCTTGACCTGAAATATTTATTGTAATAAATCGAATTTAATTGAATGAAATTTTGGAGACCGGTCACGAAACAATTGTCAGATAAATGAATTTGTGGTAAGATTATGCGGAACTGAAAATGGCAGGCGGCACCCGGGCGGGTATCGGGAAGATACATATTATTCTGGCAAAATACAGATCCGGCGTGTGCTTAAAAAATTAAGAAGAAAAGGACAGTGTGAAAATATGGCACAGTTGTGGGGCGGAAGGTTTACAAAAGAGACAGATAAACTGGTCTATGCGTTTAATGCCTCGATCGGCTTTGATAAGCGGCTTTTGCGGCAGGATATCGAGGGCAGTATGGCCCATGTAAAGATGCTGGGAAAGCAGGGAATCCTGACCGAAAAGGAAACGCAGGAGATTACGCAGGGGCTTGCCTCCATACAGGAGGATGTGGAGAGCGGAGAGCTTGTGATAGATGAAAGCTATGAGGATATCCACAGCTTTGTGGAGGCGGTGCTTACCGAAAGAATCGGTGATGCAGGGAAAAAGCTTCATACCGGGCGCAGCAGGAACGATCAGGTGGCTCTTGATATGCGGCTTTATACAAGGGAGCAGGTGCTGATAACGTCGGAACTGCTTACGGAACTGCTGAAGGTGATCGTCAGGATCATGGAGGAGAATCTGGATACTTATATGCCCGGATTTACCCATCTGCAGAAAGCCCAGCCGCTTACACTGGCACATCATCTGGGCGCTTATTTTGAGATGTTCCAGCGGGACCGGCTGAGAATGGGGGATATCCTTGAACGGATGAATTTCTGTCCGCTGGGGGCAGGGGCGCTGGCCGGGACGACCTATCCTCTGGACCGGGATCATACGGCGCAGCTTATGGGATTTAAAGGCCCCACTTTGAACAGCATGGATTCCGTGTCAGACCGGGATTATCTGATAGAGTTTTTATCGGCGCTGAGCATTGTAATGATGCATCTGTCGAGGTTTTCGGAGGAGATCATTATCTGGAACAGCGATGAGTACCGGTTTATCGAAATCGATGATGCCTATTCCACCGGATCTTCGATCATGCCCCAGAAAAAGAATCCGGATATCGCGGAACTTGTCCGGGGAAAGACAGGAAGGGTCTACGGGGATCTGATGGCGCTTTTAACGGTGATGAAAGGACTTCCGCTTGCTTATAATAAAGATATGCAGGAAGATAAGGAGGCGGCGTTTGATGCCTTTGATACGGTGAAGGACTGTATTTTGCTGTTTACGGGGATGCTGGATACGATAAAGTTCCGGAAAGAGAGGATGGCACAGAGCGCCATGAAGGGATTTACCAATGCCACGGATGCGGCGGATTATCTGGTGGGAAAGGGCGTGCCCTTCCGGGAGGCACACGGCATCGTGGGCAGGCTGGTACTTTATTGCATCGAGAAAAATACGTCTATTGATGCGTTGCCCTTAGAGGAGATGAAGGAGATCAGCGACCGGTTTGAAGAGGATATTTATGATGCGGTTTCCTTAAAGGCCTGTGTGGAGAGACGGCTGACCATCGGGGCGCCGGGCAGGGAAGCGATGGAGAAGGTGCTTGCGGTATACAGGCAGTGTCTGAAAGATAATTGAAAAATCAGCAGATACCGTACAGTGCACGAAGTGATTTACGGGCGAATGTTTTAATCGACCGGAAATTGCTTTAGAGTCATGTGTACTGGAAGGTCATCTGCGGTACTAATAATAAGAGGAGAAAAATTATGAGTGAAAAATTGCGTGTAGGAATTTTAGGCGGAACAGGTATGGTGGGACAGCGGTTTATTTCCCTGCTGGAGGACCATCCGTGGTTTGAGGTGGCGGTCATTGCGGCAAGCTCCCGTTCGGCGGGCAAGACCTATGAGGAAGCCGTGGGCGGCAGATGGAAAATGAAGACACCGATGCCGGAGAAAGTGAAACATATCGTTGTCATGAATGTCAACGAAGTGGAGAAAGTGGCAGCCGGAGTGGATTTTGTATTTTCTGCAGTGGATATGAGCAAAGACGAGATCAAGGCGATCGAAGAAGCTTATGCGAAGACAGAGACGCCGGTTGTTTCCAATAACAGCGCCCACAGATGGACGCCGGATGTGCCGATGGTAGTGCCGGAGATCAATACGGAACACTTTGAAGTGATCGAGGCACAGAAGAAACGCCTTGGCACAGCGAGAGGGTTTGTGGCGGTAAAACCCAACTGTTCGATTCAGAGTTATGCGCCTGTGCTGACGGCGTGGATGGAATATGAGCCTTATGAAGTGGTGGCGACAACATATCAGGCGATCTCCGGTGCGGGAAAAACCTTTCAGGACTGGCCGGAGATGGTGGAAAACGTGATTCCGTATATCGGCGGCGAAGAGGAAAAGAGTGAGAAAGAGCCTTTGCGCATCTGGGGTAAGGTGGAAGGCGGCGTGATCGTGCCCGCGGAAAGCCCTGTGATCACCTGTCAGTGCGTGCGTGTGCCGGTACTGGATGGACATACGGCAGCAGTATTTGTGAAGTTCAGAAAGAAAGCCACAAAAGAGCAATTGATCGAAAAATTGAGAAACTTCTCCGGTGAGCCTCAGAAACTGGAACTGCCCAGCGCGCCGAAGCAGTTTATCCAGTATCTGGAAGAGGACAACAGGCCCCAGGTGAAGCTGGATGTGGATTTTGAAAAAGGAATGGGTATCAGCGTGGGACGTCTTCGTGAAGACAGTGTCTATGACTGGAAATTCATCGGCCTTTCCCATAACACAGTGAGAGGTGCTGCGGGCGGCGCTGTGCTCTGCGCCGAAATGCTCAAAGCAAAAGGATATATCACAAAGAAATAAATTGTTGTATCTGTGATTTCTCTGCCATAGAAGACGGCGGGAAAACAGATACGGGACTGGAAAACAAAAACAGTATCTGTTAGTACGGCATCCAGAGGAATTGCAGACGGTGAGGCGTCTGCGGTTTCTCTGCCCGAAAGATGGCGGGTACAGATACGGGACTGGAATATGAAGAGTTTATTTATTGCGGAGAAGCCCAGTGTGGCGCAGGAATTTGCGAAGGCGCTGAAGCTGAATATGACAAGGAAAGACGGCTATCTGGAATCGGAAAGCGCGGTGGTGACCTGGTGCGTAGGGCATCTTGTGACGATGAGTTATCCCGATGCCTACGATGAAAAATATAAGAAATGGTCACTTGATACGATTCCGTTTATTCCGGAGGATTTTTTATATGAAGTGATCCCGGGAGTGGCGAAGCAGTTCAAGATCGTCAGCGGGCTTTTGAACAGGAAAGATATTACGACCATTTATGTCTGTACCGACTCCGGGCGGGAAGGGGAATATATATACCGTCTGGTGGAGCAGCAGGCAGGGGTAAAAGGAAAAACGAGAAAAAGAGTCTGGATCGACTCCCAGACCGAGGAAGAAATACTGCGGGGCATCAAGGAAGCAAAGGATCTGTCGGAATACGACAATCTCTGTGCTTCCGCTTATTTGCGCGCCAAAGAAGATTATTTGATGGGGATCAATTTTTCCCGGGCGCTGACTTTAAAGTTCGGATATTCCGTGAAAAATTATATGAATACCGATAAGTGCGTGGTGTCCGTGGGCAGGGTTATGACCTGTGTACTGGGCATGGTGGTGAGCCGGGAGCGGGAGATCAGGAATTTTGTCAAGACTCCTTTTTACCGGGTGCTGGCGGATGTAGATTTAGAAGGAAAGCAGTTTTCCGGGGAATGGAGAGTCTGGGAGGAATCGAAATATGCGGGTTTTCCGGGCCTGTATAAGGAAAACGGCTTTTTGAAAAAAGAAGATGCCGAAGGGCTGATCGGTATCGTCAGCGGCGAAGAGGCGGCGGTGCATTCCATTGAGAGAAAGAAGGAAGTGAAAAATCCACCGCTGTTATATAATCTGGCGGAACTGCAGAATGACTGTGCGAAGTATTTTAAGATCAGCCCGGATCAGACGCTGCAGGTAGTGCAGGAATTATATGAGAAAAAACTGGTGACTTATCCGAGAACCGACGCCAGAGTATTGTCAAGCGCTGTGGCAAAGGAGATCGGGAAAAATATCGGTGGATTGAAAAATTATACTGTCTGCGGCAAGCTGGCGGAGGAGGTGCTCTCGAAGGGGACCTACCGGAAGATCGGGAGTACAAAATATACGAATGACAAGCAGATCACGGACCATTACGCGATCATCCCCACAGGGCAGGGATTGATGGCGTTAAAGGGGCTTGCGCCTGTATCCCGGAAAGTGTATGAGGTTATTGTCAGGCGGTTTCTGGCGATCTTTTATCCGCCGGCAGTGTACCAGAAGGTGACGCTGGTGACGGAAGTGAAGAAGGAACGCTTTCACAGCAGTTTTAAAGTATTAAAGGAAGAAGGCTATCTGCCGGTGACGAAATTTTCCTTCTGGAAGGACGGGAAAACGCCGGCGCAGGGCGAGGAGGCGACTGCTCCCGGAGAGAAAGACGCCGGAAAGGAGAAAAATCCGGCAGAGAACGAAGTTCAGGAGGAGGGCTGTGATGAAGCGCTTCTTGCGGCGCTTTCAAAGCTGAAAAAGGGAGATCGGATCAGTTATCACGGGTTTTCCGTCAAGGCGGGGGAGACAACGCCGCCGAAACGTTATAATTCGGGCAGTATGATTCTGGCGATGGAAAATGCGGGGCAGCTGATCGAAGACGAGGAACTGCGCGCCCAGATCAAGGGCTCCGGCATCGGTACTTCCGCCACAAGGGCGGAGATCCTGAAAAAGCTGGTCAACATCAAGTATCTGATGCTAAACAAGAAAACCCAGATCATCACGCCCACATTTCTGGGAGAGATCATCTATGAGGTGGTGGATAACGCGATGAAGCCGCTGCTGGACCCGAGGCTTACCGCAAGCTGGGAAAAGGGACTGACACAGGTGTCAGAAGGGACCATTACATCCGATGAGTATATGCGAAAGCTGGATGATTTTGTGACACGGCGCACCAATATCGTGAAGCAGGTCAGAAACCAGACGGCGCTGTATCCTGCTTTTGATAAATTCGCAGGGTATTATAAAAAATAGCAGTCCTGTTTGGCGGGGATATCAGACCGGGCATCCGGCAGAAACCGGACATATCTGTTATGAATCCGTCCGGAAGTTTTACTGTAGAGCTGCCTTCTGCAAGGCAGCCGGAAACCATCGATCATATAACACAACTCCGGCATAGAATAGAAAAAAGCAACATAAATTTAATAGAAAGAAGGATAAAAACATGGTAAAGATGGAACAGGCAACGATAGCGGCGCTCTATACGCTGGATGAGACGATAGCGAAGGCGCTTTTTGACGGGCTGACTTACCCCTGGGAGGCATTGCCGCTGATCAAGGATTATATAATAAAACTGGGAGAGAGCCTGCCGGAAGACCGGTATGAACAGGTGAAGGAGCATGTCTGGATCGCGAAATCGGCAAATGTATATCCCACTGCTTACATAAACGGTCCTGCCATCATTGACGAGGAGGCGGAGGTACGTCATTGTGCTTTTATCCGCGGAAACGCTATTGTCGGTAAGAAGGCGGTAGTGGGGAACTCCACGGAACTGAAAAATGTGGTACTGTTCAATAATGTGCAGGTGCCCCATTACAACTATGTGGGCGACAGTATTTTAGGCTATAAATCCCATATGGGGGCCGGTTCCATTACTTCCAATGTAAAGAGCGATAAGACGCTGGTAGTGGTAAAGAGCAGGGAAGAGCAGATTGAGACAGGGCTGAAAAAATTCGGCGCCATGCTGGGGGATCAGGTGGAGGTAGGCTGTAACAGCGTGCTGAATCCGGGTACTGTGATCGGGAAAGAAACGAATATTTATCCAACCTCCTGTGTGCGCGGATATATCCCTGCGCGGAGTATTTTCAAAAGCCCGCAGGATATTGTGGAGAAGAGGTAGAGACGGTTCTCGTTTACACAGCGGTATTATTGGGGTTATATGTCGAAGAGAAACGTGTTAAAATGCGGGCACTCTCTGAAAGGGTAAGGTGAGAATACCGGATGCCGGAGAGAAGCGTGATAAAAATCTGCGGCAGTGAAACGGAAGGCCGGACTGCCGCAAGAATCTGTAACGGTTCGGCTTTTGGCTGAACTGCTACAAAAATCTGACAATATTTGCAAGTAGGACTGGATTTTTTGTTGAAGATATGCGAAAATAGAGTGAGCAAAACTTACCCGCGGGATTTGTTTCGTATAAACAGCAGGTATGCCTGCAGGCTTTCTGTTGTCGTGAGTTTGAAAAGGCGGAACGGTTTCGGTAGGTTATAACAGGGGACAAGCATATCTCCTGTTACAAATATTTATATTATGGAAGGAGTTTTCACATGATAATCTATTCTAAAGAAGTTGAAGAAATGTGTACTGTGGCACAGGGCGTTCACCATGGTTGTGCTCCCATCCCGGAAGAGGCAAAATGGGTGCAGGCGAAAAAAGTGGAAGACATTTCCGGTCTGACACATGGTGTGGGCTGGTGTGCACCGCAGCAGGGCGCATGTAAGCTGACTCTGAATGTTAAGGAAGGCATCATTCAGGAAGCACTGGTTGAGACCATCGGCTGTTCCGGTATGACTCATTCCGCGGCTATGGCATCTGAGATCCTGCCCGGACTGACTGTAATGGAAGCACTGAATACCGACCTTGTATGTGATGCGATCAACACAGCGATGAGAGAGCTGTTCTTACAGATCGTATACGGCCGTTCCCAGAGTGCGTTCTCTGAAGACGGCCTGCCTGTAGGCGCCGGCCTTGAAGACCTCGGAAAAGGTTTAAGAAGCCAGGTTGGTACCATGTACGGTACATTAAAGAAAGGCCCCCGTTATCTGGAAATGGCAGAAGGCTATGTAACAGGTATTGCTCTGGATGCAAACGATGAGATCATCGGTTACAAGTTTGTCAGCCTTGGCAAGATGACTGACTTCATCAAGAAGGGTGATGACCCTAATACAGCATGGGAAAAGGCAAGCGGACAGTACGGACGTGTAGATGACGCTGTGAAGATTATCGACCCGAGAAAAGAATAAAGCGTAACTGTAAGGCGGTTATACGCTGCTTCTCAATGAAGGACGGGAAACAATGCAATTTATAAGATAAATCGCATTGTAGCGAGAAGCACAGCTTCTCTCTTGATTGAGAAGTTTCCAGAATATAAGGAGGAATGTAAAAAATGGCATTATTTGAATCTTATGAAAGAAGAATTGATAAAATCAATTCCGTTTTAAATGAGTACGGCATTTCTTCTATTGAAGAAGCTGAGAAAATAACAAAAGACGCTGGTCTGGATGTTTATGATCAGGTTAAGAAGATACAGCCGATCTGTTTTGAAAATGCATGCTGGGCTTACACAGTAGGCGCTGCTATCGCGATCAAGAAAGGCTGCCGTAAAGCAGCAGACGCAGCAGCAGCGATCGGTGAAGGCCTGCAGGCTTTCTGTATCCCCGGTTCCGTTGCCGATACCCGTAAGGTAGGCCTTGGCCACGGCAATCTGGGCAAGATGCTTCTGGAAGAAGAAACAGACTGTTTCGCATTTCTGGCAGGCCATGAGTCCTTTGCTGCGGCAGAAGGCGCGATCGGTATCGCTGAGAAGGCTAACAAGGTTCGTCAGAAACCGCTCCGTGTTATCTTAAACGGACTCGGAAAAGACGCTGCAAAGATCATCTCCAGAATCAACGGATTTACTTTCGTTGAGACAGAATATGATCCCTACACAAACGAAGTAAAAGAACTGTTCAGAACCCCTTATTCCGAGGGACTTCGTGCAAAGGTTAACTGCTACGGCGCAAACTCCGTTCCGGAAGGTGTTGCGATCATGTGGAAAGAGAACGTAGACGTTTCCATCACAGGTAACTCTACTAATCCGACAAGATTCCAGCATCCTGTAGCAGGTACATACAAGAAAGAAAGAACAGAAGCAGGGAAGAAATATTTTTCCGTAGCTTCCGGCGGCGGCACAGGACGTACTCTGCATCCTGATAACATGGCTGCAGGTCCCGCTTCCTATGGCTTTACAGATACATTGGGCCGTATGCACTCCGACGCGCAGTTCGCAGGTTCTTCTTCCGTACCGGCTCACGTAGAAATGATGGGTCTGATCGGTATGGGAAACAACCCGATGGTAGGCGCTACGGTTGCTGTTGCGGTTTCGATCGAGGAAGCCAGTAAAGCAGGTAAATTCTAATTGAATTGAGCTGAAAATTGCAGAAATAGCATATAAGAGACAGATAAAACGCCGTGGTTCTTATGAATTGCGGCGTTTTTATGCACGATATAGGCGCATTTTTGACTGAAAATTGGTGGTTGGTGCGGCAGAGGCGTATTTTACGCTCCCACTATAACAAAAAGAGAGAATAGCTTGAAACTGCGCGGGTTCTGGGGTTTTCGTGTTTGTGGCGTTCAAGATAAATCGAGATAATTTGAGTTCATAGAACCCGTACAGCACCCAAAAAATTCAAATTGCAGACAATTTATAGGGAACTTGGTAAGGGAATATTTCAGACAGAAAATAAAATGATGAAAATTTGAATATAAGTTGTCGAAAAGAATCGTCCGTGTTATAATTTGGCAAAGGAGTAATCGTGTTGCAAGGTGGTAGCCTTCCTAACTTGAAAAAGAAGGGAGGTGGTGCAGATGAGTACCTACGAAGTTTTAACATTGTTAATTTTATTCGGAACGTTTCTTGTCGCGGCTTTATGTATAGCTTTCCATAAAGCCGCTTGAACAAAATCGCTGCGCGATGGCCTGCCAAGGTTACGCATAGCGATTTTTCTTTTTCATAAAAAAGCAGTAGTAAATGAGCCCTGAATAAGGTATTGTTAATTC
>CAJTBO010000011.1 GCA_910573755.1 Lachnospiraceae bacterium
AGATAAATATGCAAAATCTTATCCTCATAAGGATTGTGTAAAATTTTCAAGGTACTATATAGGAAGTCAGAGAGTTTCTAAAAACTCTTTTGACCCCAACATCATAGTAATATATGGATTACAGGAGGAGAGCAGGATATGGTATATATACCGGAAAGTTCAGGATTTTTGATCGGGATCATATTGGGATGCCTGATCGTGGGCGCCCTCTATGGATTGATTCCCTTTTTTGTCGGCAGAAGAAGGGATATGAACGGATTGGGGGCCGCAGGGCTGATCTGCTCTATGCTTGGAAACCTCTTTTTTATGGGATGGGGATTTTTTGCGGCAGGAAATATCTATATGGTATATGTTGCTCCTTTTGTTCCCCTTCTCTTTACGATCATCATTATGGTCAAAAGCAGATAGAAGCGGAGAGAAAAACCATATAGCAAAAGCCGGAAGTCTCTGGCTATTAAAATCATAACAGAAACGGAGGACATCATATGAATACGATCGTAACAATTGGACGTCAATACGGTTCCGGCGGACGGGAGATAGGAGAGAAACTGGCAAAACGGCTGAATATACCGTTTTATGACAAGGATCTGCTCAGCAGGGCGGCGAAAGAGAGCGGCTTCTGCCAGGAGATGATAGAGAACCACGACGAGCGCCCCACCAACTCATTTTTATATAATCTGGTCATGGACACATATTCTTTCGGTTATAACTCTTCTTCCTTTGTAGATATGCCGATCAGCCATAAAATCTTTCTGGCACAGTTCGACACGATCAAAAAGATCGCCGACGAGGGTGCCTGCGTGATCGTCGGGAGATGCGCGGATTACGCCCTTGCCGAATATCCGAACTGCGTCCATGTTTTTATCCACGCAGACGAAGAACACAAGATAAAACGTATTATGGAACGGCGTAATATGACCGAATCCAAAGCAAGGGACGCAATCAACAAAAAGGATAAACAGCGTCAGAGTTACTATAACTATTATTCCTCCAAAAAATGGGGCCGCTCCGACACCTATGATCTTTCCATTAATTCCGGCAGGCTCGGCATAGACGGCACGGTGAATCTTCTCGCACAGTATGTGGAGGACGTTGAAAAAGAACGAGGATAAAAAATATCAAAAAAAATCTCCCTTTGCCGTTATGTAAAGGGAGATTTTTTTTGGATAACCGGTAAGGAGAGCAGCAGTTCGGAGATATCTGCAACTATTCGCAAAAGCATAGTTTAACGAATAGTTGTAATAGATTCAATAGACAAACCCGAAATCAGCAACAATTTATCAAAACAGTTCCGCAGAATCCAGCATAACCGTGAAAGGGCCTTCATTTGTAAACGAAACTTTCATTTCCGCGCCGAATTCACCGGTCTGGACGTTTACACCGGCATCTTTGCATTTTTCAATAATATAAAGATACATTTCCTTGGCAAACGCCGCGGAGCCCGACCGGATAAAAGAGGGTCTGTTTCCTTTTCGGCAGTCCGCATACAGGGTAAACTGCGAGATCAAAAGAAGGCTTCCGTCCACCTGGTCAAGGCTTAGGTTTGTTTTCCCGTTTTGATCTTTAAAAATACGGAGAGCAAGCATCTTTTTTATCATTTTATCCGCGATTTCCTTTGTGTCGGCGTCTTCCACGCCGATCAGCACCATATATCCGAAGGGAATCGCCCCGATCACCTGCTCATCGACAGTTACGGAAGCGTTTGACGCGATCTGTACTAAAAATTTCATGGCTTTTTCCTCTTATTTTTCTGATATTCCTATTGTTTTAAGTTCTTCTGTATTCTCAAAAATCCTTCTGTTACAAATAAAGATCCTTATCTCTTTACCTTTTTCTATATCGTCTTGTCGTGCTTCTCTTCTGCCCCTTCTGTTTGTGAATTATTTAACAATTCTGTTTTCTTCAACGGTACATACTCTTTTTCCTCATCGATGTAATCCAGTTTTTCATAATCCAAAGTATTGGTAGAAAGCGCTTTTTGGGCAAGAAATCTGTTTATCATATAGCTGATGCCGGCATACAGCACGGCAAACAGGGGCACTCCTACTACCATTCCCGCCACGCCCCATAAGCCGCCGAAGAAAGTGATCGAAAAAATAACCCAAAAGCCGGAAAGCCCTGTGGACTCTCCCAGGATCTTCGGCCCTATCACATTGCCGTCAAGCTGCTGCAGCGCCAGGACAAAGAGGATGAACGGGATACATTTCCCGGGATTGATCATCAGAACAAGCAGCGCGCTGGGAATGGCGCCGATATAGGGCCCGAAAAACGGAATGATATTCGTCACGCCCACGATAACGCTGATCAGTACCGCATACGGTATTTTGAGGATACTTGTCCCGAAAAAGCATAACACGCCGATAATGGCAGAATCTATGATCTTTCCGCCTAAAAAGCCGATAAATGTTTTATTGGTGAAACGGCAGGCCCTGATGACCTGGTTGGCGGCAGGACGGTCAAACAGCGCGTAGCATATTTTCTTCGCCTGACTCGCAAACTTCTCTTTTCCGGACAGGATATAAAGGGAAATGATCAGGCCGATGATCAGATTATAGAGGGATTTCAGCATGCCTAATACGCCTTTGGAGGCGGAAAGGATAAAACTGTTGACCGTAGGCATTACCGAATTATCCAGAAGATCATCCAGATCTTTGGAGTAAGCGGCAAGAAGCCCCTCAATATACGCTTCCACATCCGGATTGTCGGCAAGAAGTTTTTCGGTCAGTTCGATCAGGTTATTGATATAGGCCGGAAACCGTGTAACGATACTCTGAATACTCAAAGCCAGTTCCGGAATGACGATCATAAAAAAGGAATAGATGACAAAGCCGATAAACACAAAAGTAAGCAGTACGGAACCTGCGCGGAGGCGCTTTTTTATTTTAGGTTTTTTTACATCAAGGTTCAGTTTTCTGCACAGCGGAAAAAAGATCTTCTCTTCTATCCAGTTCATGACCGGCGTAGCGATAAAAGCGATGATCAGTCCGTCAATGACCGGCATGGTCACCCGCAGGATCACCTTCAGCCCTGCCCCGATCGACTGCCCTTTAAAGATCAGGCAGACAAAGCAGATCGCAAGGATCAGTACGATCAGTGCAGTCAGTCCCCATTTCATATATTTGTTGGTGAATTTTTTCATTTGATTTCAATCCTTTTCTTTTTGCGAGTATCGTGTTATTATTTATTAGGTAGAAATGAGGGCAGTGATATCTTTATTCCATGCCGCCCTCCCCTGACATTATTAACATTATAATAAGAACCGGCAGGACTTGCAACCGAAATAATAGAAAGAAAGTTGCAATAGAAAGAAAGCTACTTTTGAAAGCGGAAAACAGATAATGAAACTGCAACAACTTTACAGTTATACCAGAAAAGCCATCGATGACTACCATATGATCTCGGACGGCGACCATATAGCGATCGGCATATCCGGCGGCAAGGATTCCCTTGCCATGTTATATGCCCTGAGCGGTCTGAGGCGCTTTTATCCCGCCTCTTTTAAGCTGACCGCAGTGACAGTCGACCTGGGGTTTGAAAACCTGAATCTGGACAAGATAACAGCCCTGTGCGCCGAACTGGAGGTACCCTATCATATAGTAGGGACAGATATCGGAAAGATCATTTTTGAGGACAGAAAAGAATCTTCTCCCTGTTCTCTGTGCGCCAAGATGAGAAAGGGAGCCTTAAATCAGGCAATGAAAGAGCTGGGCTGCAACAAGATCGCCTATGCCCACCATAAGGATGATGTGGTGGAAACCATGCTGTTGTCCCTGATTTACGAGGGGCGTTTCCACTGTTTTGCGCCGGTAACCTATCTGGATCGTATGGATATGACAGTGATCAGGCCGCTGATGTATGTGCAGGAGGCGGATGTGATCGGTTTTGTGAATAAATATCATGTTCCCGTGGTCAAAAGCCCCTGTCCGGCAGACGGACACACCAAACGGGAATATGCCCATCTGCTCCTGCAGCAGCTTAACAGGGAAAATCCCGGCGTAAAAGAACGGATGTTTCACGCGGTGCAGGATGCCCTGCCGGCATGGAAAATATGTTAATATCGGGCGGAGGCTCCTTGTATAAGAATATTTTTATCCGCCCCGGAGATACCGGTCAGATCTATACGGAACAGCGAGGGAAAAAATGAAGTACTACGAAGAACAGGATAAAATAAATATTGAAAAGATCCGGGGGATCCTGAGTGAACTGCCCTCTTTCTGCAAATCCTTTTTTTATGATATAGCGGATTACACTTCCACCCGCACAAGGCTCGCCTATGCCTATGATCTGAAGGTGTTTTTTGAATTTCTCCACAAAAATAACGCATACTGCAGGAAGATGGAATTAACGGAGATTCCTGTCACGGTGCTGGAGCGCGTGACGAAGGATGATATTCTGGAATATCTGGATTATATAACGCTGTATGACAAAGACGGACGTGTTATCATGAACAAAGAACGGGGAAAAGCCAGAAAGATCGCTTCCCTGCGCAGTTTTTACAACTATTTTTTCCGCGCCGAGAAGATCGAAAAAAACCCGGCGTCCCTGATCCCCGTGCCGAAGCAGCATGAAAAAGAGATCATCCGATTAGAACCCCAGGAGGTGGCGATCCTGCTGGAACAGGTGGAAAAAGGCGAAAAGCTGACCAAGTCCCAGTTAAAATACCATAAGATCAACAAAGTAAGGGATATCGCCATCTTAACGCTCCTGCTCGGAACCGGCATCCGTGTATCCGAATGCGTGGGGCTGAATCTCAATGATGTGGATCTGGATAACGGCGCCCTTGTGGTACACAGAAAAGGCGGCTATGACGCGACGGTCTATTTCGGTTTTGAAGTGGAAACCGCCCTGCGGGACTATATGGACCAGCGGGAAAACATGATTCCCATGACGGGACACGAAGACGCCTTTTTCATCTCCATGCAGAACAAACGGATGGGGGTCCGCAGCGTGGAGAATATGGTAAAAAAATACACCCGGAATGTGACCACCCTGAAAAACATCACCCCGCATAAACTGCGCAGCACCTACGGCACCTCCCTGTATAAAGAAACCGGTGATATCTACCTTGTAGCCAGCGTCCTCGGCCACAGCGACGTAAATACCACCAGAAAGCACTATGCCGCTATCAGCGACGAAAAACGTATGAAAGTGACCAATGCGGTCAAACTGCGCGGTACCGATTAACCCCGCCGGAAGTCTTATAATCTGCTTATCCCGTCCTGATCCACCAGTTTGATACCGTGCTCTGTCAGCACTTCCGTCGCCCTCTCGTTATCATTCACACGCAGGATCATATAAGCCACATCTTTTTTCCGCGTCGTAAACGCATAGGAATATTCCAGATTGATATTGCTTTCGCCGAGCACTGTCAGTGTGCGCAGAAGGCTGCCCGGTTTATCGGGAATCTCCACCGCAAGAACCTTTGTCACGGAGCAGATATAGCCTGCCTCCTTCATGGTGCACATTGTATTATAGACATCGTCCACGATAATACGCAGGATGCCGAAATCCGGCGTTTCCGCGATGCACATTGCCCTCATGTCGATATTGTTCTCGGAAAGCACTTTTGTAAATTCGGCAAGTCCTCCGGGCCTGTTTTCCAAAAAAACCGAAATCTGTTGTACCGTCATATTGTTTTCCCCCTTATTGGTATAAATTCCGTTTATCGATGATACGGACTGCTTTTCCCTCGCTTCTCGTAATGGATTTAGGCGCAACAAGTTTTACCTTTGCGTAGATGCCCAGCATGGATTTCAGTGCATCCACCAGCACTTTCTCCTTCCTGCTCACTTCGCTGACAGAATCGGAGAACATCTCGGATGTCATCTCAACCTGTACCTCCAGCGTATCGCTGTTGTTGATACGGTCCACGATGATCTGGTAGTTTGCCGCATATCCCTTGTTTAAGAGCACGGTCTCGATCTGGGACGGGAATACGTTGACGCCCTTTATGATCAGCATATCATCGCTCCTGCCCATGGGTTTTGTCATCTTCACATGGGTTCTTCCGCAGGAACATTTCTTTCTGGTCAGCACGCAGATATCGCGGGTACGGTAACGCAGCAGCGGGAACGCCTGCTTTGTAATGCTGGTAAATACCAGTTCGCCCTTTTCGCCTTCCGGAAGCACCTCCCCTGTCTTGGGATTGATGATCTCCGCGATAAAATGGTCTTCGTTGATATGCATGCCGGTCTGCTCGCTGCACTCAAAGGATACGCCGGGACCGGAAATTTCGGTGAGCCCGTAGATATCATATGCCTTGATGCCCAGTGATTTTTCAATATCGCGGCGCATCTCCTCCGTCCATGCCTCCGCACCGAAAATACCTGCTTTTAATCTGATCTTGTCCTTCAATCCCTTTTCATTGATAGTCTCGCCCAGATATGCCGCATAGGAAGGCGTACAGCAAAGGATCGTGGAGCCCAGATCGCACATAAACTGTATCTGCCTGTCCGTATTGCCGGAGGACATGGGCAGCGTCAGGGAACCTACCTTATGGGAACCGCCGTTTAAGCCCGGGCCGCCCGTAAAGAGGCCGTAACCGTAGCTGACATGCACCACATCCTCATCGGTGCCGCCTGCCGCCATGATCGCCCTTGCACAGCAATCATCCCAGAGATCGATATCATGCTGGGTATAAAACGCCACCACGCGTCTGCCGGTGGTGCCGCTGGTAGACTGAATACGGACACAATCCTTCAAAGGAACCGCCAAAAGACCATAGGGGTATGCATCGCGCAGATCGTCCTTTGTGATAAACGGCAGTTTATGTAAATCTTCCACCGACCGGATATCTTCCGGCGAAACGCCTGCCTCCTCCATTTTCTTTCTGTAGTAAGGCACATTGTCATACACATGCTTTACCTGTTTCACGAGTCTCTCGTTCTGCAGCTTCAGGATATCTTCTCTGGAAGCGCATTCGATCTCCGGCTGATAATAATGCTCCATAGTCTTTGGTGTCCTTTCTTGGTGTATTTTTTATATCAGACAGTATTTCCCGGTATTTCGGGACCGCCGGAAAGCACCGCCTGTAAATCGCCGCAATGTAAAAAGATAACTATGCGGGGACTCATTTCGGAGAAAGATACTTTTTCTGGGCGTCCATGGAAATCTTACAATATATGATGATCATCACAAGAAAAACGCCGCACATAACAATGCCGAAATAGGGGATATTCCAGTACAGGTCATTCATATAATCCAGTGCGCCGCTGAGCATAACAAGCACCCCCATGATAACGGATTTCAAATACATATACTCGATAAACCCTTTCGGGTCCTTCGCTTTTTTGGGATCATATCCTTTCCCGATAATGGCGGAACTGGTGATCTCGCCGGTACGCTTCATCTGTACCGCGGCATAAACCAGATATGCGCCGCTGAAAACAATAAGGATATCCATAAATCCGAATGTAGTATTCATACTTTTTTACCACACCTTTCTTTTGCAGAGATATTTCAGGAGATCATACCGGGAGATCCGCGGGCTTATATCTTTCGCCCCGAGTGTATACCCTCCCGCCCTGAGCCCATACTTTCCGCCCATTGTCAGATCCCCAGATATTTTTTCACGATATCCGCCATCCCGTCTTTTTCGCAGACCGTATCATGCAGAACGGGCGCTGTCCGGATGCCTTCGATGGCTTCCGGTATCTTCACACCGGAAAGTTCGGAAAGCTTATCCGCCAGCGCAAAGTCCTCCAGCCCGTCATACTGCCGGTCGATGGCGCTCATAACGCTCCTTGTAAACTTATAGGGGCTTGCCGTGGAGGCGATGACGGTCTTTGTCTCATCCTTTGTCTGTTCCTTGTATTTCCGGTAAACGCAGGATGCCACAGCCGTATGGGTATCGATCACATAGCCGCATTTTTTGTAAAGGGAAGCGATCGTTTCCGCCGTTTCCGCTTCACTTGCATAGCCTCCGTAAAAATCCTGCAGTTTCTCCTGCATTTCGGGTGTGATTTCATATTTTCCCGATGTGGAAAGCTGCATCATCAACTCTTTGTTCTTCTCCGCGTCGCTTCCGGCGATCAGATAGATCAGGCGCTCTAAATTACTGGAGATCAGAATATCCATGGACGGAGAACTGGTCAGCACAAAATCCCTGTTCCTGTCATAGACGCCTGTCCGGAAGAAATCGAAAAGCACCCTGTTTTCATTGGAGGCGCAGATCAGTTTCGCGATGGGCAGCCCCATATTCTTTGCGAAATACGCAGCGAGGATATTGCCGAAGTTTCCGGTGGGCACCACCACATTCATCGGCTCGCCCTCCGCAAGCTTTCCCTCTTTCAATAACTGCGCGTAAGCATACACATAATAGACTGCCTGGGGCACAAGACGGCCGATATTGATGGAGTTTGCGGAAGAAAACTGATATCCGTTATCCGCCATCAGTTTCCCGAGTTCCTGATCCGCGAATATCTTCTTTACGCCGCTCTGGGCATCGTCAAAATTCCCGTGGATACCGACGACAAAGGTGTTATCCCCCTTCTGGGTGACCATCTGTTTTTCCTGAATCGGGCTGACGCCGTTTTTCGGATAAAAGACGATGATCTTTGTCCCTTTTACACCGGCAAAACCCGCCAGCGCCGCTTTTCCCGTATCGCCGGAGGTTGCCGTTAAAATAACGATATCATATTTGATATGATTTTTCCCTGCCGCAGTGATCATCAGATGAGGCAGTATGGAAAGCGCCATATCCTTGAAGGCGATGGTGGCGCCGTGGAACAGTTCCAGATAATAAGCGCCGTCCGCACAGGCAAGGGGCGCTATCGTTTCCGTATCAAATTTGGAGTCATATGCGTTCCGGATGCAGGTTCTCAGCTCCTCTTCCGTATAATCGGAAAGAAAGGGCTGCATTACCTCGTACGCCACATCCTGATAGGACATTTCCGAAAGTTCTTTTAAACTTTTTGTAAGGGCGGGAATATGGTCGGGAAAAAACAGCCCCCCGTCCTCTGCCAGCCCCTTTAATACAGCCTCTGATGCCGATACCGGGCCGCCGCCTCCTCTTGTACTGAAATAGTTTACCATCTGTATTCCTCCCTGTCATGTCTCCTATGCGACATAGTAATAAACATGGTTGTCTTATGAAAAACAGATCTTCCGTCCCCGGCAGGATCTTTTTCATATTGTTAAAGTATAGCATATATCCTGTCTTTCCGTAAACAAATTTATGAAAAAAATTCATGCCGCCCATAGGAAAACAGCGAGGTGCACCTCCGGTCAAACCAGTTCATATATTCCGTATTGGCGGCATATCTGTTGACAAAATACAGGGCGCCCTGGGATTCGTCTTTTCCGCGCAGCACCTTTTCCACCGCCTTCCTTGTCTCTTCGGAAACCGTCACACGGTAATATCTGCCGTTTGCCACCGGGGAAAACTGATAGAGCCCGCCGGATTTCTGAAAGACCACTCCCTTGACGGTATCCGGAAAACGGCTGCTCTCCACCCGGTTCATCACCACATTCGCCACCAGTATCCTGCCCTTTTCATCCTCGGTTCCGGCTTCCGCCTCCACGATGCGGCACAGGATCTCTATGCTCTCTTCATCCAGATAGATCGCGTTTTCATTGACGAGCACACTGTAATCTACCGTTCTCTCCGGGGAAGAGATACTCTGCATCATTTCCCTGAAACGGTAAACCTCCTGTATATCTTCCTCTTTCAATTCCGCCTGCATCTCCTCCAGCGTCATATCGAGGACGCCGCCGGACAACTCCTGATTCATGTTCAGTTCATTCGCATTGACCGCGCACATGCCTGTGATCAGCATGGACAGGCATAAGATCAGCGCACAATTTTTATACATATCTGGCCTCCCTTTTTCATGATCTATGTATCACCTTTATAATATTCTATGCGGAGGTTGTCCGGGACATGTCTGTAAATCCGGTATTAAAGCATCGCATATAAGAATTGTATGAAATGAAATACAAAGAACTGTTTTTCCCGCAGAAAGTATGATATGGTACTGTTTAATATAAAAAATCCGGTAATAAGATCGATCCGAAAGCGGGTATCGCCATCAATGAAGCGGCTGATATTTTACGGCATTATGCCGTTTGGTATCTTCCATATAATGCAAAGGCTGCTTTAAAGCGGAGGAATTTGCCCCTGACTATGACTGTGAATCGGTGTATGAATGCTCATATACGGTAAAGAAGCAAGTAACCGAAAACAAGAGATAGACCGCCAGCACCACACTATTCCGAACAAAAGAAACAAAAGACCAAAAGACAAGCATTGTGGTAAAATCTTAACTTTTGGATTTTACCACGAATGCCGACTGCTACGGAATCCCTCTCATTCTTTCATTCACTCAAAATATATGGCATTTCTTTTTTGAAAGATTGAATTGACGTGCATAAATAGACCTCTCCATAGTAAGATACGAAGAATTAACCCCGTAAGAGATTAAATATTTTCTGTATAGAAAAGCATTACATAGAGTAAAAGTGGTATCGCAACTTCAAGTTGCGAAAAAGCACGACAAAATTGGTGGTATAATAAAGAGTATAGGTTAAAATAAAACCATCAAAAATAAGGAGGGCATACAAATGGTGTTTGCTGATAAATTACAGAGTTTGCGAAAATCAAAGGGATTGTCGCAGGAAGAGTTGGCTGAAAAGTGCAATGTAACAAGACAGTCCGTTTCAAAATGGGAAACAGGTTTAGGATACCCCGAAACGGAAAAGTTATTGATACTTTGCGAAATATTAGATGTTGATTTAGACTATCTTATGCGAGATAAAACTGCAACAGCAGAAGATTGTAGCGTACAAAGGGAAATATCGTCTTATGAATCTTATGTTGGAAAATGGGTGCGGATTTTTTTGAAAGACCGAGAGTTTAACGGTTTGCACTGCGTTGCTCTTGTATCAATTCAGAAGTCATATTTAATTATTATGAATGACAAGGGTAAGCTGGGATTTATAGACGGATATTCTGTTAGCACCATTTCTGATTTTGTTGATAAGAAAAAGCAAATGAAGCTACCACCTATTCCAAGCAAAGAATCCATTAAGGATATTGGCAATTACCTTGTAGGGAAAAGATGTGATGTGAGATTGAAACAAAATAATTTGCTTTTAGGATTAGGATTTAATAAACCCGGAGGATTTTATTCAGTAACTATTGAAAACATTTCCAATGATGAAGTGATTGCTTGTGATTTGAATAAATGTAAGTATACCAGCAGATTATCAGATGTTTTATATATCAAAGAATGCTAAAAACAAAATTCTAATAGGGGAAAGTCAACAGAAATATGAATATTGTTTTATTCTGCTATTGATAACAGCATCAAGTATTATTATCGCTATTTAGAGGGACGATAACAAAAAGTGTTGCCGCCCCTCTAAATTATAAAAATGTATCCATAAACCATGCACCGCCCTATGTGGGAGAAAGGGGGAATCGTATATGCCTTATGCAGAAGCATACAGAGAACACATCATGTATACTTTCAATGGCTATTGCAAGACCGTCATACGCTTTGCGGCTATCAACGCATGGCGTGACAGAAGCAGACGGCGGCAAAAAGAAATATCCCTTGAATACCTCACAGAAGAAAAGTTTTACCCTTTAGGCACAACAGACGAATATTTTGAAGCACCTTATGAAGAATACCCCATTACGATATGCGGTCAGACAGTTATCCTTACCAATGGGGAACTTGCCGCCGCCCTGTTATCCCTGCCGGAAAGAAACCGGGAAATCATTTTCCTTTACTTTTTCGGGAATTATACACAACAGGAAATCGGGAAAATGTACGGACGCTGCCGGAGTACGACCGGGTATCTAATCCGCAGGACGTTAAAACTCCTGCAAAGGAAAATGGAGGTGTTTTCACATGGGGAATCCGAACCTTTTGTCCTATGAAACGATTGTCCGGGCGACCAGTGGCGAGCCGGAAGCCGTGGACGAGGTTTTACGACATTACAGCAAGTGTATCCGAATCGCCGCCATTGAAAACGGGCATATTGATAGGGATACCGAGGACAGCATAAAATCTCGGCTTGTTGCCGCCCTATTCAAGTTCCGTTTTGATGAACAGCCATACCGAAAAACTGAATAATTATCGCTACATAAAACGGCACACCAAGACAGGAAATCAAAAAAGGTTTCCTGTTTTTTTGCGCCTTTTTTTGGCATTTTCAGAAATCGCCAGTATTATGCCGTGCAAAGGGGGATAAAAAGAAATTTCTCAAAATTCCCGCCTATTCCGGCTTGTGCGGTTTTGTAAGGAATAGAGGGAAATTTCCGCAAATCACCGTCATTTTTGCTTTGCGTGGTGTTGTAGGTAGTAAGGGGAGAAATATCGCCGCAGCTTTGGTAAAATCCCCGCTTGCGGCACTAAAGGTATTGACGGAAGCCCACACAGGGGAAGCCGCCACTTTTTAAGAGCAAGATTCTACCACAGTACCAAATTTCGCTAATCGCTCATTTTGTCCTATGGGAATCTTGTTGGGGTTGTCACCCCAAGTCCGCCTTTTTGCGGCTTGCGCCGCTTGAAAAAATCCACCCACGAAAGGAGTTGAAGCCCATGAAAAAATACAACACGCCACACCGCCACAGGGTAATCAAGACACGCTTGACCGGGGAAGAATACGCCGAGTTTTCCGAGCGTGTCACCCTCTGCAAAATGAGCCAAGCCGAGTTTATCCGGCAAGCCCTCATTAAATCAAGCATACGCCCGGTTATCACCGTTTCCCCGGTCAATGATGAATTGCTGTCTGCTGTTGGGAAGCTAACCGCCGAGTATGGGAAAATCGGCGGCAACTTGAATCAGATTGCCCGCTGTCTGAACGAGTACGGCGCACCTTATAACGCCCTCTCCCAAGAGGTACGAGCCGCCACAGCGGAGCTTGCCGCCTTGAAGTTTGAAGTCTTGCAGAAAGTAGGTGAAGCCGTTGGCAACGTTCAAACATATCAGCTCTAAAAATGCCGACTATGGGGCGGCTGAACAGTACCTAACTTTTGAGCATGACGAGTTTACCATGAAGCCCACTCTTGATAAAAACGGGCAGATTGTACCGAGGACAGGTTATCTCATTTCCTCTCTGAATTGCAACGGGGAAGATTTCGCCATAGCTTGTATGCGCTCCAATCTGAAATACGGCAAGAACCAAAGAAAAGAGGACGTAAAGAGCCACCATTATATTATCAGTTTTGACCCCCGTGACGCACAGGACAACGGCTTGACCGTAGACCGGGCGCAACAGTTGGGCGAGCAATTCTGTAAAGAGCATTTCCCCGGACACCAAGCGTTGGTATGCACCCACCCGGACAGGCATAACCACAGCGGCAACATTCATGTACATATCGTAATCAATTCCCTACGGATTGCGGAAGTGCCGCTGCTTCCCTACATGGAAAGACCAGCGGACACAAGGGAGGGCTGCAAGCACCGCTGTACGGACGCAGCTATGGAGTATTTCAAAGCGGAAGTCATGGAGATGTGCCACCGGGAAAACCTCTATCAGATTGACCTGCTGAACGGGAGCAAGAACCGTGTCACCGAGCGTGAGTATTGGGCGAAGCGGAAAGGACAAGCCGCACTGGATAAAGAGAACGCTTCCCTTGCCGCCACAGGGGAGCCGCCCAAACTTACGAAATTTGAAACCGACAAGGAGAAGCTGCGGCGCACGATCCGCACCGCCCGGAGGCTGGGTGATGATTTTGACCGTGCCGCCGTACTGGAAGCACTCGCCATAAACGCACAGAACGCCGCCAGAACCGCCGAAAAGCCAGCACCCAAAGAGGAATACCCCCGCAGCATAAAAGACCGTTTACAGCGCAACAAAGCCGCCATAAACGCCCCGAAACAGGACGGAGTACAACGCATGGTAGACATAGCCGCCAAGAGAGCCGAGGGCAAGGGGAAAGGCTACGAGAAATGGGCGACCCTGCACAATCTGAAGCAAATGGCGGCGACCATGAGCATTTACGAGGAATCCGGCTTTTCTTCCCCGGAGGAACTGGAAGCCGCCCTTGCCGCCGCCAGTGCGGAGCTGAACAGCGTCCACGCCGAACTGAAAACCGTGTATACAGCTTAATGCCTTGCCGGGAACGGACCGACCAAGATAGCCCGTATGCTCACGGAGCAGCAGACACCCACGCCGGGAACGCTGGAATACCGCAGGACGGGAAGCACACGCCGCTACCACCCCGGCTATGAGTGCAGGTGGGCGACAAACACCGTGGCGCATATCCTTGAGAACCGGGAATACACGGGCTGCCTTGTGAACTTCAAGACCGAGAAAGTGTCCTACAAGGTAAAGCAGAGCAAGGAGAACCCCGCCGAAAAGCAGGTAATCTTTGAGAACCACCACGAACCAATCATAGACCGTGACACATGGGAGCGTGTGCAGGAGCTACGCAAGCAGCGCAAACGCCCCAACCGCTATGATGAAGTGGGCTTGTTCTCCGGCATACTGTTTTGTGCCGACTGCGGCAGCGTCATGTACCAGCAGAGGTATCAGACGGACAAGCGGAAACAGGACTGCTACATATGCGGCAGCTACAAGAAGCGCACGGCAGACTGTACGGCGCACTTTATCCGCACCGACCTCTTGACCGAGGGAGTGACCGAGAATTTACGGAAAGTCACCAGCTACGCCGCAAAACATGAAGCCCGGTTTATGAAGCTGTTGACCGAGCAGACCGAGGACGGGAGCAAACGCCGGAACGCCGCCAAGAAGAAAGAGCTGGAAGCGGCAGAAAAGCGGATTGCGGAACTCTCCGCTATCTTCAAGCGGCTGTATGAGGACAGCGTGGCGGGGCGCATATCGGACGAGCGTTTCACGGAGCTTTCGGCAGACTACGAAGCCGAGCAAAAGGAACTGAAAGAGCGTGCCGCCGTTCTGCAGGGCGAGCTTTCAAGGACGCTGGAAGCCACGGCGAACGCCGAGAAGTTTATGAAAGTAGTCCGCAAGTACACCAGCTTTGAGGAACTCACCCCTACCCTGTTGCGGGAGTTTGTGGAGAAAATCGTAATCCACGAATCGGAAGCCCTTGACGGGAAACGCCGGGGGAAGCTCCGCAGACAGGAAATCGAAATCTATTACTCTTTTGTCGGCAAGGTAGAGTTGCCCGACTAAAGCCCGACCCGTCCGGCAGTCAGCCGGACAGGGAACGGCAAAATTTTTTACACTTCTTTATCTCACATGAGCAAATGCACGGGGCGCGAATCTGTGAGTTTTAAGTGACTATTAGTTAAGCGAATATTAAATTCCATGAATAATTTATAAGTACATTACGGAAAAAGGAAGGATGCGGATTGCTTTCCTTCCTTTTTCCGTATTATTGTAAAGCCGCTTGCAAGTCCGCGGCTTTCCCGGTTCTGATAATGCCGTTCGCACAATCTGAAGCCGTCGGCTTACTATGATGCGGATTTAGAGCAATATCTCAAAATGCTGTCGATCCATTTACCGCAGGACAGATAATTATCCCAGCTTCCTATTGTTTTCATATCTTCCATAACTTGTTTTGCAATAGAGAGGTAATCCATCCGTTCGAAATAGCTGCGTGCCCCGGCTTTGTCCCTCGCCGCCACAGCGTGTAAATAATCACCGGGCGATGTATGGCCGGTTTCCACATTCAGAACCATCAGTTCATTAAAACTGCAGCGGTTCGGATTGATCTTTCCTGCATCCACCTCCTGTTCAAAGGGATTCCCGGAAGCATCGAGCCCTTTCAGTATATATATCGGATTTTCCTTGGAATAATTTTCAGCCCGGTAAATATTGACCGATTCTCCGGTCTGAGGGCTTGCATAGGACATCAGTGCATCAGAACACAAAAGTACTTCCTGATTTCCCGCGCGGACGCATTTCATAACGCCGTTTCCAAAACCGGTTTCCTTTGTCTGTCCTGTATTTTTATTTTGAACTGTCTGAGACGGCGGCGTTATGCCGCCGAACGTTATACCTGTTATCGCCATAAGCTATATCTTCCTTTCTCCTGTCAGATTTTCAGAGCTTTTCCAGCTTTTCTATAAATGCCTGATAAAACGCTTTTTCCTGCAGGCGGCAGCGCTGTACTTCCATACTTCTCGTGTTCTCCGGAACAAGCGGATTTTCCAGATCATAGAGAGCCTGTTTTGCTGCCTGCATCGCGGAAGAGACACTGCTTCCGAGAATGTCATCGGAATCTCCCGTGCCGTTTAACCAGTTCTTTTTCAAACGCTGTACCATCATCTGGGAAATATGTGTCATCATGCCGTTAGAGCCGACACCAAGCCCGTTGGCACCGGTCTCTTTCGCGGCTTCCATCCATGCCTTTTTTACTTCTTCAGGCGCTTTGGAACCGACAGACAGAAATGCTTTTTCCGCATACTCGGCCGCTTTGTCCTTTGCCTCTGTTTTTTCTGCTTTTTCTGCGGCATGCATAAAATCCTCTGTCTTCCGGGAAGTGCTCTTTGCCGCTTTTGCTGTTTCGTAACCGGTGGGAACACCGGCTGTATGAATGCTGTTTATACTCATTGTGAAGTCTCCTATTCCAGTTCCGCAGATATCCTCCCAGCACACCCTAATATAAAACAATTTCCAGCCGCTTACTCGTCTGTAAATCGTTTTGTGCGCTGTTCGCATATCTGCTGTTTTCCAGTTCCGCAGATATCCTCCAGGACACCTGCCGCGCCCTCAGCTGTTTAGATATCCCTGCTCTTCCTCCGGTTTTGACCAGATCCGTTCGTAATCGATTCCGATATCGTCAAAGATTTCCTGCCACACGGAGAATTTATGCATATCTCCATGATAGTCCGGGTTTCTTTGCAGCCACTCAAATATCTTCCGGTAAGTGTCCTCCATAAAGCGGATGCTCCAGTTATTTTTGAAATTACTGTTGTCATTATAGGACATACCATCATTATGTATGGAGACGATGCCCTGCCCGGTGCGCATCGCCATACCCCTGATCTCGAAAGATGCCCATATATATGCTTCTTCCCTGCTTTTGATCAGATTCGGGTATTTGTTGAAATACGTTTCTGCCAGTGCCTCATATTTCGCATGATCCGCTTCGCTTTGCAGGAGGACTTTACCGCCCCTGCCTTCCTCGCCGTCCCTGACCAGATACTGTATGCCTGTACCTGCGTGGGTTTTCAGGCTGTAGCCCTGCAGCGGCTCCGTCTCCAGAATACCCACACCCATAACCTGTTGCAGATCTTCTTTCAATTCCTGATCCAATACCAGGGCGTCATACCACATGGTTCCGTTTTCGGAGATCAGAAACTGTTTGCCAAAAGCGCCGTCCTGCCTGCATTTTATATCGGAATAAAAATAGGTGCCGAGGCTCTCACCCTGTCTGTTATAAATTGTAACACATTTGTTTTCGTTATCCGGCTCTAGTCTGTAATTTGCGGATTCATATGCCTTATAGGCCTGCCTTTCGCCGGATACAACCGTTGCCGCGGATGCTTCTGCCGCAGCGGCTATCTGCTCCGCCATGGGATTTGCGGGCCCGGAAGATCCGGCTGCCTGTGCCATATCGGTTTCCTTGCGGCCGGGCTCAGTCAGATGCGCCAGCACCGCCGTATAAAAAGCTTTTTCATCGGTCCGGAAACTCTGATCCTGTTCAGAGACTGTGCCAAGCGGGTGATCGATCCTGTCCAGTATCTTTTCGACCGCGGCTATATTGCTCTTTTCATCTCTGCCGAAAATATCATCGTTTCCTCCGGTTGCAAAATCCTGTTCCGCAGCAAGCTGCGACAGGGTGCTTGAGAAGCCCTCCGGGAAAGGATTGACTCCCGTTTCCTCCAATGCTTTCCGCCATGCCTCCCGCATCTGTTTTGTGGTATCCTCCAGATAGTAATGACTGATATAGTCAATCTGTTCTCTGGTTTTCTCGTCGGCATATGTAAAGGTTCTGTTATTCGCCAGCCCTTTCTCATAGGCGGCTTTTGCGCTGCGGCTTGCCGCTGACTCCCAGTATCCGGCTGTATTTTTACTGTATTTCATACCGTTTATCGTAAAACTCCGGCTGCCGTCAAGTCCCATGTAAGACAAAACGGTTGAGACGTCGCCGGTCCATTTTTGATATTCTTCTCTGCTGAAAGCAGTGGTCTTCTGCGTGCCGCCGGCATTTCTCAAAAGAACCGCGAGGGAATCCGCAAGTCCCTGTGCTTTTTCATATGCCTTTGTGTCATAGGGATCATAGTCTTTGCCGTGATGGCATTCCACGCCTCTTTCTGTGACGGTCAGAATATAACCGTCATTTACTGTGATCTGTGTTCCTGCCGCGATGGCTGCCATGTTTGCCGCCCTGCTTACGGTTGTCTGATCCGCCAGTTTTATCGGTGTTGTAAGTGCTTTTACCATGTCCTCCACCGGGTTTAACAGGCGCTGCATGCAGCCGAAATTATCCTGATCCTTTATCTCCGTATTTTTCCTGTTGCTTGTCAGGGTTCTGTTATTCGGATTTACATATCTGGAACCCTGATTCGCTCCATGGTTTGATATCTCCATAAAATATTGTCATCCTTTCATTCTGTCAATGTGCAGAACAGGAGAAAAGTATGGTCGCGTGAGCAGTTTCTTTTTCACGTCCTGCACACATTTTGTTGTTCACCGGTCTGCGGTCAGATATTCCGGGACAATATCTTTCATATAGTCCGACCAGTAGCTTTCATTAAAATAATCTTTTGTACCGCCGGGATTTTGGAACATATAATACAGCACATCATAGGAAAGAGCAGAGGTATCCAAAGACAATTTCCTGCCGTCCTTTGATATGATAAGGGTACCGTTATCTCCGATATAGGCTGTTGTATTTTCATCCAGATGGCGTATATTTCCGGTTATTTCAGCCATCTTCTTTAAAAAAGGCTCTCCTGTTTCGGCACAGAGTTTTCTCAGTTTTTCAACATCCTCTCCGGTGATATAAGGATATTTGCCGTCAGCGACATAATAGGAAATACCGGTTTCTTTGTCCGTATATTTCTGATCCGTGCCTGTTCTCTCCTCCAGCGGAACGCCGTTATAATAGGTTGTCATTTTCTTTTCTTCCGCTTTTTCCCTTGACGATGCAGATTCCGCAGCCATTTTTTCGTACTGTTCCGTTGAGCTGTCTGTCATATTCATCCGGTCTTCTTCCAGAAAATCCCGGAAGTTTTTGTATTCCAGATATCCCTTCAGATTCCCGCAACGATACTGCATCTGCATCATATCTTTCAGCCTGCCCACCCAGTTTGTTTTGTCAAACAGATCGTCATAGCGCATGCCGTCCGTGTCATATTGGTTTGCATGAGACCCCATAAAGGCACTCTGAGCGCCCGGGCATTTGCCGCTGCTCTCCAAATAGCTGGAATAGGCAAACATATCAATAAAATCACTGTTTTCCGGGTCTACTTTGGTCAGGTCTACCATCCGCTCCGTCACATTGCCGTCTTTATCCCATATTTTCACTTTATAGACGGGATTTTCCGGATCAAAATCCTTCGGAATGTATGCCGAAATGGAATAATCTTTGCCGCATGCCGCTCCTACAGTCCTTTCTCCGTCCTCGTTGTCAAAATAGTGCAGCACAAAGGCGCCGCCTGCCATTTCCGACTTTTGAACGGTTTCCGAATAACCGCCAATCTCTGTTTTACTGCCGGTTCTGTTTCTATATTCATATCCATATCCCACAGCGGGATAGCCGGCTGCTCCGACGCTATAGATACTCATTTTACTGATTCCTCCTACTGATGTTTTATTCTTTTTTACGGAGCACAAGCGCGGCACCGGAACATTTCATACATCCCGGCGTCCGCGCAGCATCAACTCAAATCATTAAATCTTTCCGCCTGCCACAGAGTTGCTAAACAGGTCCATAATACTTTCATAAGTGCTCACTGCCGCAGAAAAATGTCCTGTCTGAAAGGCGATCTCCTCATCCCCCGTAACGCCGTCTGTCAGAAAGTTTTTCAGTCTGGCGCTGCTCGCCATCTGCTCCTGCAGCATCGCTTCCTCCATGGCGTTCCGTTCGAGAGCCCTCTGCTGTCTTGCCCGTTTCTGCTGTTCCTCCAGAAGTTCTTTCAGTCTTTTCTGGCGCTTTACCCACCAGGATTCTTCGTCGGAAGAATTGGTTTTTTTACTGCCCCCCGTGTTCATCGGCACAGACTGTCCGATGTGCTGTTCAATGGAATCTCCGAACTTCTCCGTGCACAGACACGGGGAATAGCCTGGCCAGGACGCAAAGGGGATATAAACGGATCTGTTTTCTACAGTATAACCAAGCACCCATGCCTCATAATCCGGGTCGTTTTTCATCTGCTCCCATCCTTTTTCCGTAATGGACCAGATCTCCACATCGTTTCTCTGGGAAGGATCCCGGGGAATGCTGTCCATCAGAGCCGTGAAAAACTGTTTATATTCTTCCATTGTCATATCTTCTCTGGATACATCCGTTACACCGTTTTTCTCCAATACCTTTTTCCCGGCTTTCACCTGAGAATTCACATGTGCGGCATCATCCGGATGTTTCTTTTTAAAGGCATCCACTGCGCTTTCTGTGACTTTTTTTGTTCCTGCGGCAGTTTCCGCTCCTTCCACCGCTCCCGAAAAACCGCTTTTTGAAACGGAAGCCTGTTTTGCTATATAGCTTGCGGTATATTGTGTATACCCTGTATATCCAATACTTCCAATACTCATAGTCATTGACCTCCTTCGGGCGTAATGCCCGGCATCATAGAAACCGAAAAAGCTTTTTCGGTAAGATAACGTTCTGCCAACTCCCGCTGCATTCCGGCCGCCTCCCGGGAGCGCTCTAAAGCGGCTTTTCTCTCCGCCGCCTGTTTTTCCCGTTTTGCCTTATTGATGGCGTTTACCTGCGCTACGCGTTCCGGGGAATCAGCGCAGCCGCCGATATAGGTAACACTTCCGTCCTCATGGACAACCACGCCGCAGGGCTGATAATCAAGCCCCTTTGCCGCGAACAGTGCTTTCTGTCTGGGAATATCCTCGAAAAAGGCATCGATCTTTCCTTCGTAGTAAGCCGCTTTCTCAGGGTCGCCGGCCATTTCCTCCAGAATATTCGGCGCAATGACCACATCGCTCCCGCTCATGCTTTTTCCGAGCCCCTCAAGGGTCTTTTTATCTTTTCCCACACTCTTTATAGTCAGGTTTCCGTATTTTGATTTCAGATATTTTGTGTACTCTTCCAGCCCGGATGCGGCTTCCGCCGCAGAAGCCTTTATGCCTGTGGCAGCCGCAGTATGTTCCGTATTTTTTCCGGACAAAATACTGAAGAAATGCACTGCATTTTGCTGTGTTGCTGATCTCCCGTCCTGCTGTCCGGAGGAGAAGATCCGACTCCGCGATACCGCCCCGGAATTTTTCCCCGCAGATTTATTGTCCTCCGGCATCTGTTGTATAAAAGAGCCGCCCTGCTGTCTCTGCAGTGCCTGCATAATATAGGGATCTCTTATCACGGATGCGCCGGGGCTCATAAGATACTGCCTCCCCATAGATGTACCGAAGCTCATAAGATACTGCCTCCCATATAAGCATAATATGCTGATAGCCAGTCGGTTCCTCCGTCATTCAGAACCGATCGCTCTCCGAAAAGGTCCGAGCGAAAACTGTTTGTCATCAGCCGCTTATAATAGTTTTCCAGTTCCTGAGCGCGCCGTCCGGCGGCTTCTTCACTTTGGATAAAGTACATTTTCCGGCGGTTCGCCTTCTCTTCATCCTCCGCTTTGATCCGTGCCTCGATTTTAGCCCGTTCCTCAGGTTTTAAATCTCCGGTGACATAATGTGTCACAGTGCCGTCCGGATGGATCACGATGCCGCTGGAGTGGATCTCATGTCCCATGGCGGAAATCTCAGCCTGCAGCTTCGGAAGGCCGTCAAAATATTCCTGTATCTTTCCTTCGTAATATGCCGCTTTTTCCGGATCGTTTGCCATCTGCTCCAGTATGTTCGGCGCGATCACCACATTTCCCGTACCGGCTGTTCCCATGCCCAGATCATCCATGCTGCTTTGGTCTTTTCCCACACTCTTTACCGATACACCGCCGTACTTCTCTTTCAGGTGCGCCGTGTACTCTTTTGCTTTCGCTGAAACTGCCGCCGTGTCATCTTTGGATGATAAGATGCTGCCGAAATCCGTTTTTTTCCGCTGCTTCTCATACTGGGCGCTTCTGAGTTGGTGCAGGATTTGTTTCGTATAACTGTCTGATAAAAAAGTTAAATCCATGCTCATATTTTTCTCCTATTCCAGTACCGCATAAGTCCTCCCAGCACCGTTTACGGCAGAGTATTTCCAGCCGCTGCCACGCCTGTAAATCCTCTGGGCACTGTCCGGACTTATGCTGTTTTCCAGTACCGCATAAGTCCTCCCAGCACCGTTTACGGCAGAGTATTTCCAGCCGCTGTCACGCCTGTAAATCCTCTGGGCACTGTCCGGACTTATGCTGTTTTCCGGTTCATTCTCAAAACCGCTATGTCTCCGTCTTTCATATGCTCACGCTTTCCCTCCTTTCTTTGAATCCGGATCAGCCTGCGGAGCCTGCTGACCGGTATTCTTCATCATGATAGATAAGGTAAATATTGCAAAACCGGGCATGCCCGGATTACCTTCCACGGAAAAATCCACTGCACCGTCATATTTCTCCGCCGTCTTTTTCATATTGGCAAAACCGATGCCGTGTATCTGTTTTTCGTTTTTCAGCGTCGCCGGAAATTCGGACTGCCTGTTTTGCTTCAGTGTTCCGTCAAAGCTGTTTGCTATCTCCAGAAAGAAATATTTTCCCCTCTGGAAGGACGAGAGTCTGATAAAGGGCTCCGCCTGCGGGTACCGTTGTATAAGCCTCTTGCAGGCTTCTATGGCGTTATCCAGCGCGTTCCCTAAAATGACGCCTATATCATAACTCTGGATCGCCAGATTTTCCGGAAATATCAGGTTATCCGTCTGAAAATCCAGTTTCTTTAAATCTTCCTGTCCAAAACTGCCTTGCCAGCCGCCTGCCGCGCTGTCCGGTACCGGATCATCGTAATGCCCGGATGCAACGCCGTTTTGTTTACCTCTTCCGGCCTCAACCGAAAAACAACGTTTTATCTCATGGTATTTCATACTGAGCAGAGCGTCCGCCACCGCGTTCCCGGTCTGAAAGCGAAGTTCCAGCTTGTCAAAACTCCTGTTCAGCTCCGCCAGATAAGCGGTAAGTTCCGCCTTTTCCTCCTCCTTTGTCGCGGCGGACAGCCGCATCAGCACGGTCAGCGTATTCTTCATATCGTGCCGAAGGCTCCGCACGCCGGCGTAAAGATGCTCCATCTCTCCCATATGCTCCTGCATATTGTCGATCTGTTGTTCCAGCGTGATCCGGCTGTTTCTTTCCCTGCCCAGCAGGATCATGTCCTGAAACAGCTTGACGCTGTACACGATGGACAACAGAGACAATAACAGGATGGCCGGGATTACGGCACGCAGGACCGGGTATCTGTCATACAGAAGTGCCGGCATGCCGTTTTCCACCGTGATCATAATGAGCCGCAGAAGGGCGCAGAGCAAAAATCCCACAAGTCCCGGCGTCAGAATAAACAAAAGCTCCGTCCGGTGCATCTCGTAATCCTTTTCCCGAAAAGCATTCGCCACCTTCCGGAGAGAAAAATAAAGAACGGAAACCCAGAGGATAAAGCACAAAAACTGCAGCATCACCGCTGTAAAGCTGAGAATCTGTTCAAAGGCAGATTCTGCGATATATCCCCGGGTGAAAAAACGGGTTTCCAGTTCCAGTACAGGCGCAATCAGGCTCATGATCATATATCCGATAAAAAAACTGATCTCATTCAGCGCCAGAAAAGTTGTGATCAGAAAAACCGTGATGGTTTTTGCCGCCCTGTAAAAACAAAAGACAAACACCGGCAGTAAAACACACTGCAGCAAAAGTTTGTAAAAACTGCCTGTGCTTTCCCTGCCCGCAGGCGTCAGGTAAACGGCAGCCATTTTCATGAGCCCGTAACCTAAAGAAACGAAAAGGGCTCCGGCACGCCTGCCGGGCAGCCTGCTTTCCAGAAAACTGCCGAGAAAGTACTGCAGGCAGTATCCCTGTAATATAAAAGCCATGATCTCACCGATATCGACCGCCATCTCAGCCATAGGAAACGCCCCCGCCTTTCAGATAACGCATATACTCTTTTACAAACTCCGAATATTTTTCCTTTGCCAGATAGATCGTTTCCCCGTTTGTCAAAAGAATCCTGTCATGATAGTATTCCGACACATATGCCATATTGACCAGGTATCCCCGGTGGCAGCGGTAAAAACCCGCGCCCAGTTCCGCTTCGAGGCCGTTCAGGGAAGCGTACATTTCCACGGCATCCTTTCCGGTATGCACCTCCGCCTTTTTGCCCCTGCTCTCAACATAGAAAATACCGCTTTTCGGGACAGATACCGTACGGTTTCTCGTCTTAACGAGCAGAAATCCCGCCTCATCCCTTCTGTGCTTTTCCGCTTCCCGCAGCGCCCTGTCCAGCACTTCCTCAAATTTTTCCTTTTCAAGGGGCTTTAGAAGATAGTGAAACGCCGCCACGTCAAAGGCCTGAAATACATAGTCCTTTATGCCGCTTACAAAGACAATCACCATATGTTCCGATCTTTGCCGCAGCAGCCTGGCGGTATCGATTCCGTTTCTGCCGCTCATCTGTATATCCAGAAACACGATATCATACTGTCCTTCCGCGAGGAGCAGCCGATCTCCCGATTCGAAACTCTCTATATGACAATCCGGCCTTTTCTCCCTGATCAGGCTCTCCATCTCTTCCCGAATGGCCTTTTCATCATCCACAACCGCTATTTTCATCAAATGTCACACTTCCCGTCTACCGCCTCAGCGACAGAGGCGATCAAAAATGCCGATAAAATACGTAGAGCAAAGCCTGCACCGCGGTGCGCGAGGATGCTCTACTTATTTTATCGGCATTTTTGAAATTTTCTTATACAAAATGGAATGAAACCTCTTTGAACGGGAATGAAAAACGGCGCTGTTTTATAAGGCGCAGTACCTGCCACAGCCTTCCGGATATCCGCCAGAACCGTAACGATACACCCCCGCGGGCGCCGGTCACTCCGTCATCCGCAGCCGCTCCACCAGGGAAACTTTCTCAATATTCCTGAAACAGAGATACGGAATCAGCAGCGCAAACGCCAGTAATACCGGCGTGCAGAGTACAAGGGGCAGCAGCGTAAACCGGAAGGTCGTAAATCCGCCCTCCACCATCGCCCTGATGCCGACGCCCACCACAAGGGCGCTGAACGCGTAACTGACCAGAAGTACGGCAAAGGCATAATCCATTCCTTCATATACAAGGAGCCTGCACAACTGCTTTTTTGTCATCCCGACGCTCTGCATCATGGCGAATTCCTTCCGCCTTGCCACAATGGATGTCACCATGGAATTGACAAAGTTCAGCACCCCCACCAGCGCGATCACAATGCTGATCACATTGCCTATCACCGCGGAAGAACGGGTTTCCCTGCCATACTGAGCCGACATGGAAGCCCGGGAAGTGACGGAAAGGGTAACGCCTGTTTCGGCGCTGTAGGCATCCAGCATTTCCTGCGCGGCATCGATGAAAGCATCCTCCACATCAAAAAACAGCTTTCTAGGTGTGTTTTCCGGCCAGTTTTCTTCAAATGCAACAAGGGGCAGGATAAAATCAAGGAAAAACCGATCCGTATGGCCGCCTTCATGCGCCCCTTCCGTCACCGGATTGATATCATCCACCACTGCCATAACAGTATAGCTTTTTCCTTCTATTACCACCTCATCCCCTACAGATACCGTGGGCAGTATCCGTCCTTCTTCTTCCTCCGCCGTAGGCGCGATGGCAAAAACATACCGCCCCGTCGCGAACTTTTCCATATCCACACTGCCTTCCTGCACATGTTCCGGGGCGGTATACGCGTCCAGTACAATACCATCCGCACCGTAAATAACGGAGCCCGCCTGTTTTGCATCTATCGCCTGCTTCAGGGATTCAGGCCCGGCAGGATCATAGGAACCCCAGAAATCCAATACATCCTGCGTATAGAATCCCTGCAGATTGGCAATGGTCTGTTCACTTAACGCAATCTGTGTGTCATGGCTGTACAGATATCCCGTTTTTTCCAGTCCTTCCATAGAATTGACTTTATCAGTCAATACATCGTTCAGCGTATTGTTATAAGGATCATAGCCCGCCACATATTCCTCGCTGGATGCATCATCGATCTGATAATCCGAAATCGTCAGGCCGCTCAGATATTTTTCCATATCGAAAGCTGCGTTTTTTGCATAAAAAGCGCTCATCAGCGTCAGGCCCAGTGTCAGCGAACAGATCACCGTAACGGTACGCTTTTTATTCCTGCCCAGATTGGACCATGCCAGTGCAGAAAGCTTCGCGCTGCCGCTCCTTTTTTTGAAAGAACGCTTTACGCCCTGCACGTCATTATAGCGAAGCGCTTCCATCGGCGATACCTTTCCTGCCATTCGCGCAGGACGCATACAGGAGATCAGCACGGTCACTGCGGCAAACAATGCGGAACCCGCAAAGATCACCGGACTTGCGGACGCCGATACGGAAAGATTGTTTACCAGAACAGGCACCAGCAGATACCCCAGCAGATACCCCGGAACCATGCCTGCCGGAATGCCGATCAGACATAACCGCCCCGCCTGTCCGTAGATCAGCTTTTTCAGTTGTTTCGCGGTCATACCGAGGGTTTTTAACTTGCCGTAAAACCGGATATCCGTGGTAACGGAAATCTGAAAGATATTGTAGATGATCAGCCAGCCCGCCGCAAATACCAGAAGCATCCCCAGATACATCGGCAGACTCTCCTGCGTCTTCATGCGGTTCATACCCGGATCATAGGCAAGGTTGACGCTGTATTCCAGTTCCGTCAGTCCCGTATCTGCAAGAATCCGGTCCATTGTCTGTTCGATATCGTTCTCCTCATACAGGGAAACCTGCGCCATATGTATTCCTGTGATCAGGGAGGCTTTCGCCCCGGCCTCATCATTTGTCGATAAGCCTGCTTTCGTCCCCGCCGCAGCTTCCTCCAGAAAGGTTCTGTCCACCCATGCCATGCTGGCGTAGCTGGACTCGTTTCCCTCCCAGAAACCGCAGAGCGTAAATTCGGAAATCCTGCTTTCCTCTCCCGCAAAATCCGCGGTCCATTCCAGTGTGATATGCTGTCCCAGTTCATGGGGGATCCCCATTCGGTCAAGGACAATGGTATCCAGCGCGATCTCATCCTTTTGCTGCGGCATACCGCCTGTTTCGGGCAGCGAAAAAGAATGGCCGGCATAACTCTCATCCGCGAAACGCACTTCCACCTGCCGCCCTGTCAGGGCATCCCCTTTTCCCAGGCCCACAACAACGCTTTCTCCGACTTCCTTCACTTCAGGGCGGCCCGCGATCTTTGCGATCTGTTCGGGGGTAATGCTCTTAAAAGAAACCTGCGCGTCATAACCGGTCTGACGGAACATCATCTCCACCAGATTTTTGTCCATGCTCCGGCTCAGCACAAAAAGTGTGGTAAACATCAGCGTAGTCAGGGCAATAGCTGTCACCGCCACAATGTTCCTGCCTTTGTTCTGTCTGAAAATCCTATTATTTAAAACGGGAATCGGTTTTAATATCTCTCTCATTCCACGATCCTCCCGTCCTCTATATGGATGATCCGGTCCGCCGAAGAGGCGATATCCGGATTGTGCGTGATCATCACGATGGTCTGGCAAAACTGTCTGCTCGTCACTTTCAAAAGCCCTACCACATCGTTGCTGGTGCGGGAATCCAGATTGCCGGTGGGTTCATCCGCAAGAATGATCGAAGGCTTTGAAGCAAGCGCCCGGGCGATCGCCACCCGCTGCTGCTGTCCGCCGGACAAATTGTTCGGCAGTGTATCCAGCTTGCTCTCCAGCCCGAGAAACTGCACGATATCCATAATATAATTCCGGTCCGGCTTCCTGTTGTCCAGTGTGATCGGAAACAGGATGTTTTCCCAGACCGTCAGCACCGGTATCAGATTATAGTTCTGAAATATAAACCCGATCTGCTTACGCCGAAAAACCGTTGCCTGCTCGCTGTTTAAATGAGCCAGTTCCTGTTCTCCGATAAAAATGCTGCCCTCGCTTGGCGCATCCAGCCCGCCCAGCATATTGAGAAGCGTTGATTTGCCGCTGCCGCTTGTTCCGATGATAACGGTAAACTTTCCCCGCTCGATCTCCAGATCCACGCCGTCCAGTGCCTTCACCAACGCTTCGCCCTTTCCGTAATATTTTTTTAATCCTTTCGCCCTTACGATCGCTTCCATCCTGATCACCCTGTCCTTTCTGCCTTCGGTAACGGAAACCGCACAGGCGGCTCTGTATGAAACACTTTTTCATACGCCGCTCCTGCGGGGTTCTTTTACATGATCATAACAGGGGAACGTTACATGAAAGGCACAGAAAAGGTACAGTTTTGTACCTTAAAGGGAGCCTGCATAAGTTTCCGGGTTTTAATGCGAGATCCTTTCCACCTTGATCGTATTTGTATTTCCTGTATTCCCGTCGATCCTGCCGCCTGTCAGCACCACATTGTCGCCGTCCTCCAGATGAAGTACCTCTTCCGCCCTCCTGAGGGCACTTAAAAACATCTCTTCCATAGAATCGAACTTCTCACATAAAACCGGCATCACACCCCAGCTCATATTCAGTTTTCTCCATCCCTTTTCGGACGTTGTCATACCGATAATATCTGCGGAACACCGGAATCTGCTTACCATGCCTGCCGTATGGCCCGACAGGGAATTGACCACAATGCATTTCGCTTTTACGTCGATCGCCATGGCGCAGGCGGAATGGGATACCGCATCCAGATTATTTTTGATCGTAAAGTCCGTCTTTTTAAACCGTTTATCGTAATGAATGTTCTTTTCGGTAAATTCTACCGTCTCAACCATGCTCTTTACCGCCGCCACAGGATATCTGCCGGCCGCCGTCTCCCCGGAAAGCATCACCGCCGATGTGCCGTCGTAAACGGCATTTGCGACATCCGACACCTCTGCTCTCGTAGGTCTGGGATTATGGATCATGGATTCCAGCATTTCCGTTGCCGTGATCACCCTTTTTCCGTACAGCCTGCATTTCCCGATCAGATATTTCTGGATGGAAGGTACTTCCGTGGCAGGGATCTCCACCCCCAGATCGCCTCTTGCTACCATAATACCGTTTGCGATCTCGAAGATCTCTTCAATATTTTCCACACCGGCGCGGTTTTCGATCTTGGCGATGATATCGATCTCACTTCCGCCGTTATCATCCAGAAATGCCCGCATCTTGGCGATATCCTGTTTGTTGGATACAAAGGAAGCCGCCACAAAATCCACTTCGTTTCTGATGCCGAACAACAGATCTTCCTTATCCTGTTCACTCAGGAATTCATGTTTCATCACCTTCCCGGGAAAGTTCATGCTCTTGCGGTCCGACAGCTCTCCCCCGGTCACCACCTCACACACCGCCTTCGTCCCATCCAGCTTTGCGACCCGGAAAATGACCAGTCCGTTGTTCACCAGTATGGTATCTCCCGCTGTCAGATTCTCCATAAGCTGTTTGTAATTGACCGATACGATCCGGTCGTTTCCCGTCACTTCTTCCGTGGTAAAGGTAAACGTATCGCCATCCTCCAGTGTTATCCTCCTGTTTTCAAAGGTACCGATGCGGTACTCCGGGCCTTTGGTATCAAGCATAACGGCAACGGGCAGCCCCAGTTTTTCTCTTGTCTCCCTGATCAGATCGATCCTCCTCTGCTGGTCCTTATGGGTGCCGTGGGAAAAGTTTAATCTGGCGACATCCATTCCGGCAAGGCACATCTCACGTAAAATTTCCGCATCCTCACATGCCGGGCCTATGGTACAGATTACTTTGGTTTTTCTCATCCTTCTGTTCCTCACTTTCTGCGCTCTACATTCTTTTTATTAGCTTTCCCCGAAAAAGGTTCCATTATAGGCCGGAAGGCTTAAATATCCGCTGTCCGGAAGATTCTGTATATCATTCTGCCGACCGGAGCCTCTCCGTTACGCTCTCTTTCGTGACAAATTTCATAAAATACAGCGGGACCGCCAGCGCTATGATCAACAATACCGGCAGGGAAATCCAGAGCGGCAGCAGGGAAAACCGCCAGGTAACGCACCAGGTATTCATATGGGCAAGCTGCCATTTCCCCCAGAGCCATACGGCTGCGGCAACGCCGGGGACTAACAGCCCGGTCATGATCCCGAAACAGGACAGTCCTTCCCACAAAAGCAGCTTTCCAAGCTGTCTTTTTGTCATCCCCAGACTTTCATATACTGCAAAATCCCTCTTCCGCACCAGTATCCCCATCATCAGGACATTGGTAAAATTCAGCGTGCCGATCACCAGCATCACCCCGCCCACAAACAGCGGGATCATGCATATACGAAAGAGGGCATTGCGGAAATTCAACTGATGATCGCGGACAGAAGTAATATGAATTTCCGTGCCGCGCAGGGTATCTGCCAGAAACGCTTCAAATTCATCCTGTCTGCTCCTGTCGATATCGATCAATACGTTCCGTATGCCGTGCTCCGGAAACAGTTCTTCAAAAACGCCGATTGGGACATAATAAGTCACATTAAACTGCGCCTGCCTGCTGTCCGCGCCGGAGGCAAGGGAAGACTCGAAGAGAACACATGCCATAATCTCAAACTCCCTGCCGCAGATCATGACCTTTGTACCCGCGGGAGGCGTTGTTTTCAGTAAAGAGGCGGCGCCCGATGCGATCACATACTTTCCGGTATCGAAATCCTCTTCGGAAAATGTCCCTTCTATAAAAATATTCTGCGTCACCGCCTTCTCCAGCGCCAGTTTGTCTACCCCTGTCACAATACCGATATATTCCCCGCTCTCCCGCATCTTCTCATATCCGGCGATCCAGTCCGGGGCATCCGCCATATATTCTTTCCTGATCACGCCTCTCTCATCCGTTTCCTCAAAGGTTTCGATGATCGGCGCTCTTTCCTGAGCTCCTGCATACATGGGAACTTCCATCGTACAGACAATGCCGATATTTTCCACCGCAGGATGTCCGGAAAGGGTTTCCGGTATTTCGGGCGCAATGCTCCGGCTTTTCGGATTATACCGCTGCGTGTCTGCCGCCGCCGAAGGATCGGAGAGACGGTAATCGCAAAGCGCCGCTCCCTCCAGATATTTTTCCTCATCATAACTGACACCCTTTGTCCAGACACAGCAAAGGATGATAAGGGATAACAGCAGGGAAAGCGCCGCCAGCAGGGACTGCCCTTTATGCCGGGACAGCTCCGTAAACGCCATACGCCGGATCGTAGTGCGTCTGAGTCCTCTGTTTTTCGTTTTACTTCGTCCTGCCATAGAACGCATTGTTTTTATCTTTGTGTTTCCGCCTGTGAAGCGCATCGCCTCCGCGGGCGTGTATTTTGCCACAGAGCGTATCGGCAGAAGGCATGCCGTAAGCACCGTCAGCCATGTCAGCAGGGCGCCCAGCCCAAAAGGCCATAACCGGAAAAAGAAAAGAGCGGGATTTGCCCCCAGTCCCACGACAACATAAGGCGCAAGCAAAGCGCAGAGGGAAAAGCCCAGGATCCAGCCCGGCAAAAGCCCGGGCAGGCAGAGCGCCGCCGCGCGGTATACCGCCAGAACCCGGATCTGTCTCGGCGTCATCCCCAGAGCCTTTACGCCTGCGTAAAACTGTATATTCCGTCTGTCGGACAGCCGCAGGATCGTATAGAGCATCAGGATCCCGCAAAGTACCACGATCAGATTCAACCGGTAAAATTCCATCGCCTTGCCGCCCGCATACGCCATCCTCGCCCTGTTGCCGGCAAGATTTGTGGTATAGGTGATATTCTGTATTCCCGTATCGGAAAACAGGTCTTTTGCCTGTCTCTCCGGATCTCCCGGCAGATACAGAGTAAGCCCGAGCGTCTTATGCTCCGGTGTGCCTCCCCCAAGTTCCTCTGCCGCCTCCTTCGTGATCCAGGCACAGGAATCGGTCTCCCCGGTATTATTTTTCCACCATCCGCAAAGCCGGAATACACCGGCCCGCTCCTCTCCGCCTCCCTCCGGCACCCATGTCAGAAAAACCTCCGCACCGATCTCATGAGGGATCAGAAGGGAATTCAGGGTGATCTCATCCAGTGCAATCTCATCCTCTTCTGCCGGCGCCTGTCCGTAAAGCGGCACGGAATCGGTCTCCCGCGCCCATTTTTCGGAAAATTCCGCCAGCTTTACATTCCTGTTTCCCAGCATTTCATCACTGAGTGTACCTATAGGCGAAAGAAGAACCGTATCCTTCACTGCATTGTGGCTCTCCAGCAGCGCTGCCTGTTCCGTTGACAGATCATAACAGATGATATGGCTCCCGGAGCCGTACATCAGCCTGTAGGAATAGAGAAATCCGTCATAGACATGGCTCCCCATCGCAAAGGAAAAGGTATACAGCATACATACCAGTGTAACCGCCGTCACCAGCAGAAGGCATTGCCCCTTATGAAATTGTAATTCCCGCCGTACTAATTTACGGCATATTTTCAGATTATTATTCTGCAGCATTTATACAATACGTCCGTCCTTCATCTTCACCACTGTGTCCGCCAACTGCGCCAGTTCCGGATTATGGGTGATCATCACCAGCGTCCGGTGGAACAGTTTTGTTGTCATCTTTAAAAGCCCCGCCACATTCTGGCTGTTCTGCGAGTCCAGATTGCCGGTGGGCTCATCCGCCAGCAGAATCGCCGGTTTTGCCGCCAGCGCCCTTGCGATCGCCGTCCGCTGCTGCTGTCCGCCGGATAAGGCTTCCGGATAGGCATTCAGCTTATCCGGCAGCCCCAGCAGCTCTATGATCTCCTCCAGATACCGCATATCCGGCGCCGCGCCGTCCAGATCCAGCGGAAAAAGGATATTTTCCTCCACAGTCAGAGTCGGGACGAGATTATAGTTCTGAAAGATAAATCCCACCTTTTTGCGCCTGAACACGGCGAGCTGTTCCTCCCGAAGACGGGAAAGATCGATGCCGTCCACAATCACTTCGCCTTCCGTCGGCACATCCAGTCCTCCCATCATATTTAGGAGCGTGGTCTTACCGCTGCCCGATGCGCCGGTAATGGCAGTAAATTCTCCCTGTTTTATAGTCAGATCTATCCCGTCCAGCGCCTTTACCTGCCGGGGGCCGCTGCCGTAGTATTTTTTCAGACCATGTACCGTTATGATATTTGTATTTGTTTTCATTTCCGTAAACAACCCTTATGTTCAATATATATTCTATATTATTTCATCCGAATCGGGATTTTTTCTTTCAAATTCATTCTGCCGGGATCATAAAAAAGCTTACCGCTTTTCACGGATCAGAAATGCACATTTACTGCGCATTCCGTAAGAACATGATCCCCAAACCCCCTGACGTCTCAGGTCAAAAGATACACGGAAAAAGTGGAACCGCTTCCCACCTCTGATCTCACGCTGATGTAACCCCGCTGTTTCGTAATGATCTCCTGTGCCAGATAAAGTCCCAGACCGACGCCTTCCTTTGACGCGGCTTCCTCCCCGCGCCAGAAGCGTTTAAATATTTCATGACAGTGCTCCTCCGGGATACCGCCTCCCGTATCTTTTATGTCCACCCGGGTATAAAACTGCCAGGGACGGACACTGATCCGGATGCCGCCCCCTGCCGGCGTATATTTTACTGCGTTGTCCAGAATATTGAAAAGGGCTTCCGCCGTCCATTTCGGATCATGCCTCGCCGTGATGCCACTGCCGCACTCCACCGCCAGATCGAGATTCTTTGCTTCCGCCTTTGCCCATATGCCGCTTAGCGCCTGCGCGATCGTATCATACAGATCCGCTCTCTCCATATGCATCGTAAAGGTACCCGTCTCCAGCCGTGACATCTTGATCAGCGACTGCAGAAGAAAATCCAGCTTGTCAACCTGACCGGCTTCCATCTCCAGAAATTCCGCCCGTTTTTCCTCACTCAGATCACGGGAGCGCAGAATACCCGAAAACATCTGCAGATTGGCGATCGGCGTCTTGACCTGATGGGAAATATCCGATACCAGTTCCTGGATCACCTGCTTTTCCTGCCTGCTCAGGCGTCTTTCCTCGCTCATCAGATCGTAAAACTGCAAAAGCTTTCCCTGCACTTTTGAGGAGAGCGTATCCTCATAGAAAAAATCTCCCTCCGGCTTTTGCCCCGCAGTGAGATCATCCAGCGTTCCGCAGAGTTCATCCGCGAACCTGCAGATCTGCCGACGCTGCCGGAAATTCCCTAAAAGCCCGAGCACACACAACCCGCCGTACAGCCCTGCCAGCAGATACCGTATATCGTCCCTCGGCACATAGATCCATACCGTATAAAGAAAGCCGCCCGACAGGGCGGCTCCGGTGAAAATCATGCAGAAACAAATGATCCGGTCTCTTCTTTCCCTCTTCATTCCACGCCGCCCCTTTCTTCTCCCCATGCCCCCATGAATTCTAGGCTTCTCCGCATCATGTTCCGTTTTCCCACACATATCCCAGCCCGCGCACCGTTTTAATGTAAATATGCTCTTCATCCTCGATCTTGGCACGCAGCCTGTTCATCGTAACCGTCAGCGTATGGTCATCAATAAAATTCCCGTCGCAGTCCCAGAGCTTTTCAAGCAGCAGCTTTCTTGTCACAACATTGCCCGCGTTCGCCGTCAGCACCTTGAGCAGCTTATACTCATTCGGTGTGACGGACAGTTTTTCTCCTCCGCGCAATGCCGTCAGGGCTCCAAAATCTATCTGCAGAAAATCATCCCGATAACCGTCCGTATTCCCCTGTTTTTCCGGCGCCATCCCGCTATGGCGCAGCGCCACCGCCACCCGTTTCAGCAGAATCGGCATGCAAAACGGCTTTGTAATGTAATCCTCCGCCCCCATATCATAACCGCTCAGCACATCTTCTTCCAAATCATTCGCCGTCAGAAAAATGACAGGTATATCGCTGTATATTTCCTTTATTCTTTTACAGAGTTCAAAACCGTTTCCGTCAGGCAGATTGATATCCAGGATCACAAGGGAAAAGCGCTCCTGATCTATGAGATATTCCGCCTTTTTGCAGTTATACGCCGCCTGTGTGGCATATCCCGCCGCATCCAGCTCAAAACACAGTCCCGTACTGAGCATCAGATCATCTTCCACAACCAAAATCCGTTCCACAATCAGTTCTCCATATTAAACAAAATTCCACAACCCGCGCATATCAAGTTAATGTCATAAATTTTTTTCACTTTAAACCTCCGCCCTTTATATCCCGTGAATATAGCCATAGACTGCCGTCATTACACTCCCTGTGCCCGGTAATTTGACAGGATTCTTTTCAAAACTGTCCTTTCCCCTTTACTGCTTCCCGGCGTCCATGTCAGATCCGTCCGCCAGGGCACAGAATAGGGGCCGTTAAGATCGGCTTTCAACCGCCTGAAAATATTTCTGCGCCTTTCGGTATACTGCGCCGCCTCCTGATTTCCCGACCGGACAAGCCATGCCTGATAGCCGCCCAGATAACTTTCCGCCATCTCGTCCCAGGAACTGAACTGCTGCTGGATCACCTTCCCCGCTTTACTGAATTCACGATCCATCTCATCCCGGTCTATCATCTTCACCAGATACATCATGCCCAGAAGCTGCGTTGCCCGGCACAGATCCCAGCCCGGATACTCGGTATCCAGCCGCCCGGCATGTCTTTCCACCAGTTCGTGCACCGTCTGAATACCGTCCTGCCGGTTTCTGATATCCCACTGTTCTCCCAGCGCTACTTTCCGGAAATTGGAGAGGACTTTCCGGCTGCCGTGTACGCCCGTAACCAAAGGCCACCCCTCCAGCATGGCAAAAGAATGGGCCCAGACGGCAAAGGTGGACGCACACCAGCATTCCATATCATTGCGCGGCAGAAGCGGATCTCTTTTCCAGAACAAGGCGGGCGCAAAACGTTTTCTCCTAACGCCGATCACCCGGTAGAGCACCGCCGCGATTACATACAGCCAGGCGGACGCCGCGCTGCCGAGCGTCCTTGTGTAGGCCGCCTCCTCCAGCACCGGCACATAATCCCCGTACATATCCACATAATGGTCCGTCACAAGATTTTTATAGATCATGGCTTCCTCCGGCGCCTCCCACTCTCTCCAGACGCCTGCCGGAAGGCGGTAGAACCCCGCCTCGTCCGTCTCCAGGATCGCTTTTTTATTGATATGGGCGATCACCTTCTCCCCGCTCGGAAGCTTGATATAATGATAGACTTCCTCCCCGGCGCGGAAGGTATCATGATTGATCACCACACCCTCTGTAATCAGCGTAAAAGTACCCATCTGTTCCATATCCGCTATGGACCCGGCAACGGGAATATCACTTCCCGCCTCCGTGCCTGCGGCTCCTTCCTCCGGCGTCACATCCTTCTGATAACCCTTATACAGAATCGGCCCCAGACCGAATTCTATCAGAAATGTCAGTATCCATATGACCGGAATCAGCAGAAACATCTGATAGATGTTCGTCTTAAAACCGTATATGTTTTTATTGGATATTTTGTATCTTGCGCTCATTCAAAGTTCCTCCGCTTATCCTAAACCCTAAAATATTCCGGCGGCAGATACCGGCATTAAAACAAGCCATATCTGCGCCGACATCTTTATTATACCCCCCCGTTGTTTAAAATCAAGCAGATAATGTCAGACCTGCAGGCAGCCGGCGCTTTCCGGACAATTCATAAAAATAAGTAAATTTTCCGTCCCCGCTGTTGATTTTCCATTATAAATCACATACACTGAAAATATGTAAGCGACATAACGATACAGAATACGGCAGCACAGGAGACCTCCCCATGAGCCTTCCCGGCGTATATGAGACAACCTTAAAAGACGGCACCCCTTCTTTCCGTGCCTCCATCACCTACCGGAAAAAACATATCAGCCTCGGCAGTTTTCTAACAGAAAAAAAAGCACACGAAGCTTATCTTCTGGCTTTTTCTCTGCTCTCCGATCATACTCTCGGGATTCTTGACCACAGCAGCTCCTGTCCGCTTTCTTTTGAAAAATGGGTGGTTCTGATCAACCTGCGGGATAACGGGCTCTATTTTTCCACTCCCATTTATCTGATGAAAACCTATTTTTCCTATTATCTGGAGCCGGAACTGGAACTGAAATTTGATCTGGAAGACCTGTTTTACTATTCCTCCCATAAGATCATGAGACGCGGAAACCATCTTTTTGTTGCGGATTACGGGATGCAGGTAACGCTTTCCTCCCGCTACGGCATCAAAAATTACGCCGTGCAGGGGAAGGATTTCCGTTTTATCAACGGCGACCCCCATGATTTCCGCTATGAGAATATTGAAATTCTGAATACCTACCACGGCGTTTCCATGATCCGGGAAAAAAATACGGTAAAATACCGGGCACGGCTCCACCTGCGGAGCTATTATCTGATCGGTTACTACGACAGCGCCATCGAAGCCGCCATTGCCTATAATAAAGCGGTGGATATCGTGAAAAAAAGATTTCCCGGAAAAAATTATGAAGTGAATTATATTGCGGAATTAAAGGCTTCGGAATATGCCGGTATCTATAAACAGGTGGAGGTTTCAGAACGGATATATACCTTACAGTGATCCGCTCTGTGAAACCCTCCCGATCCCGTCCTGTCCATCTTACTCTTCCAGCTTATGAAAGATAATACAATTCGGGAAATTCACCGGAATCTCTTTTGTATTCATAACGATCAGCCCGTTCTTTAAATCGGTTGTGAAGAATGTCATGGTGTTGGATTCATGGTTTAACGAAACAAGGTGCTTATTATCCGGGAACAAAACCGCATCCTTCGGATAATCCCCGCTGATCGGCAGGCAGAGCAGCTTTTCCAGAAGCCCGGTCTTTCTGTCCACCTTGTAGATCGTCGCCGTATTGTCTCCCGCGTTGGATGTCACCATATAACGGAAATCTTCGGAAATATTCAGGGCGCTCGCCGAAGAATTAGAGGCGTGATACTCGTTCACTGTGGAAATCGTCTGAATCTTTTCAAATTCCGGCAGTCCCTTCTCTTCTCTGTAAGTATATACATCAATATAATTTTTCAACTCGTGTACCACATACATAAACTTCCCGTCCTGGGAAAATTTCATATGCCGGGGCGCGGATTCCAGATCGCTTCTGAGAATATCCACCAGTTTCAGCCTTCCTGTCATGTGATCCAGCAGATATACATTGACATGATCCATCCCCAGATCCGCCGCGCAGAGATATTTATTGTCACGGGTCATTTTCACACAGCTTACATGGGGCCTGAAATTCCGCTCCGCAACGCTGCCCATTCCCTTACAGAAAATTTCATCCGTAATGGCGCCGATACTGCCGTCTTCATTCAGACGGAGCGCCGTGATCTTTCCGTCATGATAACCCGCCGTAAACAGGAACTTATCCTCATAATCCGTGGACAGATAACAGCCGCGCATGCCGTTGATGGAAGCATGGTTGATATTTACCAGTGTGCCGTCTTTTTTAATGCGGTAGGATTCCACGCCCATATCCGTGATCGAATACAGATATTTTTTATTATGGGAGATCGTCACATAAGAGGAATTGGTGATCTCCACCTGGTCTTTTTCCGTAAACCGCCCGTTTTTCAGATCCACATCATAGATCTTGATGCCGTAACTCTTCTGATCGTTTGTCAGTGTGCCCATCGTATAGGTTGACACATAAGCCACATATTTATTCTGCATTGCCTGATATCCTCCTTACCTGATCCGTTCGGGAAATCCCACTTTTTTCTGTACTTTCCGCAGCGTCTTTGTCGCATAATGATTTGCCTTTTCCGCATTGTTCTTAATAACGGAATCAATATAATCCTTATTCCTGCTCAGATCCGCATAGCGCTCCTGTAAAGGCTTCAGAACGCTGACAACCGCCTCTCCGACTGCCGTCTTAAAATCGCCGTATCCCCGGCCGTCAAATTCCTTTTCAACCTCTTCCGGGCTCTTTCCCGTACATACACTGTAGATATTGATCAGGTTGCAGATCCCCGGCTGTTCCGGACGATAGCGGACCTGCGCTTCCGAATCCGTCACCGCCCGCTTGAACTTGCGCATGATCGTATCCGGGTCGTCCATCAGATAAATGCTGGCATTGGGATTTTCATCGGATTTCGACATCTTTTTCTCCGGCGCCTGCAGGCTCTTGATGCTCGCCCCGGTCTTTCCGATATAGGGCTCCGGAACCGTAAACACATCGCCGTAGATCGCGTTAAACCGCTGGGCGATATCCCGTGTGATCTCAAGGTGCTGCAGCTGATCTTTCCCCACCGGCACCACATCCGCCTGATATAACAGGATATCCGCCGCCATCAGCACAGGATAGGTAAACAGCCCCGCATTGATATTATCGGCATGTTTGGCGGCTTTATCTTTAAACTGAGTCATCCTGTTTAGTTCACCCATATAGGTAAAACAGTTCAGAATCCAGGAAAGTTCGCAGTGCCCCGATACATGGGACTGATAATACAGGCAGTTTTTCACGGGATCGAGCCCCGCCGCAATATAAAGGGTCAGAAGATTTCTCGCCCGCTTTCTGAGCTCCGCCGGTTCCTGCCTTACCGTGATGGAATGCAGATCCACCACCGAATAGAAACATTCATATTCCTCACAAAGTGTCAGCCAGTTTTTCAGCGCTCCCATATAATTTCCCAAAGTCAGGCTCCCTGTCGCCTGCATCCCGCTGAAAAGTACCTTTTTACCGTCTATCAATTTTATCTGCCTTCCTTTCTTTTGCTTTCCTTGCTTTTGCCCCCAGCCTCTGTCTTGAAGCCGCCGCGGATTTTTTGTTCTTCCGCAGCAGATAACCTCTAAACGGGCCTTTCGGCTTTAAAAAAATATATCTTATATAATCAAAGGTTTTCTTCTCCCCTTTTTCCGCCAGCATCCGCAGCAGATACTCCAGACGCTTCCTCGTATAAGGATGGAGCGGCGCCGGATCTTTCCCCTGCAGATAATATTCCAGAGGGCTTTGATCCGTATAGGCATCCCCCTGATAGGTTTTGCAGGCGGCGATCCTGTCCATGATCATTTCCGCAATGTATTTATCCGGCATGGGACACGGCAGCATCCCGCCGGGCTTTGCGTGAAGCGAATAATCGATCCAGTACTCATAATGATGCTTATTCCTTCCTTTATGATGCAGCCAGGCGGAAGAATAACCGATATCTTCCCGCTCCGCATTATTGGGGCTCCTTGTGCCCTGATAGTATTTTGCACCCACCAGAAATTCGGAAGGGGAATACTTTGACAGATCGTGGGTCAGCCCCTGCCGGTATAATCCCACCCGAAAGCATCCTTTCCTGACCAGATGCCTGTGGTGCGTTATGGTTTTGAAATGTGCCCATGCATGCATGGCGTTTGTCATCTCCGTTTCCTGTGATCCGTTTATTTTTTATACCGCCTTCTCTTCACCGTTTTCGGCACTTCCTCCGAGATATAAATGTGTATGCTTCTCTCAGGCAGCATCACAGACTGGCTGCCGGTATCGGCGGATACAGCCGGTTTTTTTATCCCGTTTTCTGTGATCTGTGCTGTCTTTACCGTAACCTGCGCCGCCTCTGCCGTATTTTCACCGGCGGCTCCATCCCCGGAAACCGCCTCTTTTTCCCGTCTCTTCTCCGCCTTTATCCCTGTGTTCTTTTCCGTTTCCGTCTCAAGCAGCAGCTTCCACCGTCTGTCCTTAAAAAGCTTCGGCAGCGCGAAATCATGGGGCTCCCAGTGCATATTATAAGCCATGTACAGGCAGTTATCTTCTTTTTGGTTCAGCACGCAGTACTTTCCGCAGAGCATCACGCCGATATGCCGCATCTGATAATCCATGCTGGTACGCCACGCCTCATGTCCGTGGTAAGACAGGTCGGGACAGCCGCAGGATAAATAGTCCATCTGCCGAAGCGGCTCTTTCTGATGCATCACGCCGTGGGCTTTCCGCAGAGAGATCATCTGCGTTGTGAAAGCGAGCAGTTCCTTTTGGGCTTTTTTCAGATTCCATTTCTGCCAGGTGATTTCATTGTCCTGACAATAAGGGTTATTATTTCCGCCGGAAGATTTTCCCCATTCATCCCCCATAAAGATAAGCGGTGTCCCCTGCGCCGTAAACAGCATCACCAGAGCATTCTTCATCAGCTTCATCCGCAGCGCAAGGATTCCCTTTTTTCTCGTCTCTCCCTCTATGCCGCAGTTCCAGCTGTAATTTTCATTTTCCCCGTCCCGGTTGTCCTCCCCGTTTGCCTCGTTATGTTTCTTTTCATAGGAGACCAGATCGGCAAGCCGGAACCCGTGATATGCCGCCAGATAGTTGATCTGTCCGCAGTTGTCCGGATTTTTGCGCTGGCAGTGCAAAAACTGCTGCAGCATCCCGCCGTCCCCTTTCAGGAAACGCCGGATGGTATCAGGGTATTCCCTTCCGGTACAGGCAAGGTATCTCTTTTGATCCGAAGCGGTTTTCTTTTCCGGAAAACCTTTGTCCGCCTCCGGTATCCGGAAAGAAAGCCTTCCCTTTTTTACTTCTTCTATCTCCTCCCGGGGAAACCATTCGCTCCAGAGCTTTGTATCAGAAAGTCCCGGTTCCACCGCGATCTCCTTCAACGGAATGGACGCTCCCAGCAATTCAAATCCGTCAATATGATAACTGTTCACCCAATATAACAAAATATCCCGTATCCGGAAAGCCGGCATGGAGGGCTCGAAATAAAACTGCAGGATCACTTCCAGATCGTTTTTATGGAGCTGGCGCACCAGTGTCTTCAGTTCCGATACCGCATCTTCACCGTAGGCATAGGCATTTTTCGGCGCCAGATAATACCCCGGCATATACCCCCAGTAATTAAGCCGCATCTTTGCTTCGTCCGGCTGTCTTATGACAACATCGGAAACCGTCCTCGGCTCCGGCTGTTTCATACATTCTTCAAATTCGTAGACAGGCTGCAGCACAATACCCGTCACCCCTAATTTTTTCAGATAGGGGATCTTTTTCTGTACTCCTGCAAAGGTTCCCGCCTCCTGTATTCTGGAGGAGGGATCTTTTGTGAAGCCTCTGACATGCATTCCGTAATAAACGCTGTCCTCGTAAGCGGTCCCCGGCCTTTTATCCCCCCGCCAGTCAAACCGTTCCGGCACAAAGGCACAGGCCTTCAAAGCATCCTTTTCCTTGGCCCCGGCATGCTCCTCCCCGAACAGCCGGTGTCCCACAAGACGTTTCGCCCAGACATCCGTCACGGGTTTTCCGTCTTCGTGAAAAAGATAGGTATGGTTATGCGGCGAAACGCCCGACAATATACAGTGATATACACTGCCGGTCCGCATATCCTCCGAAAAATCAATGCGGACAGGTTCCGAACTTTCCCCTTCATACAGAAGGATACCGTTGCTCTTTCGTCCATAAAGTTCCGCATGGATACTGATCCCCTGCGCCGCAACGCTGACACCTGTGTCATATCCGGAACACTCTTTCAATGTATAGTTTTTTCCCATATATTTTTCCTATGTCGCTGCCTGTTTTTAAGTCTACGGAATCAGTATAACATAATTCTTTCCATCTGTGGAGTTTTTTCAAAAAATGTTGGCGGATTTTCATTATGATATTTATCAATCCATAAAATATTCCGATAAAAAGATTGCGGAACCCGGCTGTGGGCTGTACAATAAAAACAGATTCCGTCCGGCCGGAAACAGTAAGAAAAGAAAGCGAGGATTTTTTATGAAAAACGAAGATCATAAGACCATAACAGAACCCGATAAAAATATGGCGCAGGAAGAGATGACCGTGGAGTTGGAGTTGGAGGAGGGAACCGTTATCTGTTCTGTCGTAACAATCTTTTCCGTGGGAGATGAGGACTACATCGCCCTGCTTCCGTTGGATGAAAACAATGACAATACGGACGGTACCGTCTGGATCTACGGCTATTCGGAAAATCCCGAAAATCCCAATGAGGAGCCGGTGCTCCGCTATATCGATGATGATGAGGAATATGAACAGGCATCCGATGCCTTCGACGAATTTCTGGATCAATGCGAATTTGATGAAATACTATAAAGTCTCCCGTATTTCTTTTAAAAATCTGGAGGGCGGCATGACCCCTGCACCGCTCTCTTTTTTTGTGCCCTTTTCTCCGGTCACATAGAGAAGTGTCAGTTCCTTTTTTGCCCTTGTCATCCCCACATAGAACATCCGGCGCTCCTCTTCTATCTCCTCTTCACTGCGGGCCTTTCTGTGGGGCGTGCTGCCCTCATTGCAGTTTATGATAAAAACCTTATCGTACTCTAAGCCCTTAGAGCCGTGCATGGTCATCAATGTTACGCCCGGTTCGGGCTTCTGTCTCTCCTTCCCGCCTCCGGCGGATAACTGCTTTTCGGCGCTTGCGGCTTCTGCTTTGGCGGAAAGCTGTATTTTATTTGCAATACCCGCATTTCCGGCAGATATTTGTATCCCGGCATCCGCATCTCCCGAGGATATCCGCATCTTATCCGCCGCACCCGCATTCCGGCATGACATCTGCACTTTGCCGGGCGCATTTCCTTCCCGGCGTATATCTATCTCCTCTTTCCATGCCTGGAAGGTCTTACATCCTCTTGCGGAATCCTGTATCAGATCCGCCAGCTCCAATATATTACCCGCCTCTGCCCTGCCATTTACGGATGATTTACCACCGTATTTTTCCAGAAGATAACTGTCATATCCCATCGCTTTCCTGATATAATTGATCGCCGGAAAAACCGGCATAGTGCGGATTCTCTCCAGATCCTGCTGCAGACGCAGGATTGTCTCCTGCATGGCAGGCCTTCCTTTATAACAGTTTATCAGATACCTGAAATCTGCCGTCTCGTTTACCGCCTCCCTGCTGATATAGCGAAGCGGCCGGTTCATAAACCGGAAAAACTGGCTTCGGGTTCTGTTTCTTACAGATGTCCGGGAAAACTCCAGATAGGCGGTCAGGTCATTTACCATATCATGATCAAAAATACTCTTTACCTTCTCCCTGAAAGAACAGGGAATGCCGGATTGACGGAACTTTTCCGAAAGAAGCGGAAAACAGCCGGAGGTTCTGCTGATCACGGCGCATGCCTGAAGCGTTCCTGTCTTCTTCTCCTGCATCAGATACCGGATCAGAGCGCTTTCCATCATGCCTTCCGTCTCATATCCCTGTATACGGATCGGGCTCCCCGGGGCATTCTCCGCTCTGCCGTCTTTCGGAAAACGGTTCTGATTACAGGCGATCAGCCTTCCCGCCGCCTGCACTACCTCCGGCGTACTGCGGTAATTGACCTGCAGTGAAACGATCTTTGCTTCAGGATAATCCCCCGGAAAATTTCTCATGATATCCGGTCTTGCGCCCCGAAACCCATAAATGGATTGATCGTCATCCCCCACGATAAACAGATTATTCCGGGGCGCCGCAAGCATGCGTACAAGAGTATACTGCAGCGGCGCAATATCCTGAAATTCATCGATCAGAAGATAACGGTATCTCGTCTGATAGCGCCGCAGGATATCCGGCCGCTTTGCAAATAATTCCGCACATTTTAATGCCATATCATCAAAATCAACCTTGCCCAGAATTTCCTGTGCTTCTGTAAAATCACGGTAGATATTGCGAAACAGCTTTGAATCAATATTTTGCGGTATAAAGTCTATATTTTCATTTTTGTTGAAACGATAATCATCGCCTCTTGAAAAACAGAGGTTCGACTCGCAAACGCTTCGCTCTTTGTTCGTATCGCCTCTTGAAAAGCAGAGGCTCTTGTATTGTCCTATCTCTGAAAGGATCTCTTCCAGCATATCCGTATTCAGACTGACATTATAGTGATTTTTCTGAATGATATCCCGCAGTATTTTTCTTTTTTCCGCTTCGGATAAGATACTGCCTGCATGACAGATAGATGTTTCTTTCAGAATCGAATAGAAAATGGCATGGAAAGTGCCGAAAGTCACCGGCGGATGGCTTCCCTCACAGAGGGACAGAAAGCGCTGCTGCATTTCTCCTGCGGCAGCCCTTGTGAATGTGATCACCAGAATTTCCGACGGATTTATATGATGCGTATTAATCAGATGTGCAATTCTTCTTGTCAACACAAAGGTTTTCCCGGAGCCCGGTCCCGCGAGTACCATCATGGGGCCGGCTCCGTGTCTGATAGCCTCTTGCTGCTCCGGATTCCCGGCTCTGTCCGCTGAGGCAGATATAAAAGGACTCTGTCCCTTTATATCCTGCCCATTGGAATTTTGATATTTCAAATCCTGCAATTTAAGCCTGTTCCAGAAGTGCTATCCCTGCTCTGATCCGGGATAAAGCCTCTTCCTTTCCGATGATCTCCATAATTTCCGTAGCCCCTGCCGGCGTCATCTGTTTACCGGAAACCGCGGTACGGACAGGCCAGAGCACATAACCGTTCTTGCAGCCCTTCTTAGCCACAAAATCACAGAGTGTCTGATAAAGCGCATCATTACTGTAATCCTCCTGTTTTTCCAGGACAGGAAGGAGTTCTTTTAAAACCTCCAGAGAAGACTCCGTTGTAGTCTTCATCTTCTTATGGGTGTACATTGCCGCATCATACTCCGGCAGCGTTTCAAAAAAGTCTACCAGAGCCGGGATATCCGGAAATACTTCGATTCTCGTCTTCACCATTTCCGCGATCTTTTTCAGATCCAGCGGCTTTTTAAGCGCCTCCTGCAGATAAGGCAGCGCCATCTCGTAAAAGCTGTCAAAATCCATCTGTTTAATGTATTCCCCGTTCATCCATTTCAGTTTCGTATAGTCAAATACCGCAGGCGATTTTGACATATGGCGGTAATCGAATGCCTTCGTCAGTTCCTCCAGTGTGAAGATCTCCCTGTTATCGGACGGACTCCATCCCAGAAGCGCCACGAAATTCACCACCGCCTCCGTCAGAAATCCCTGCTCTATCAGATCTTCATAGGAAGAATGGCCGCAGCGTTTGGACAGCTTGTTATGTTCTTCATCGGTGATCAGCGGACAGTGCACATACACAGGAACCTCCCAGCCGAAGGCCTCATAAAGCCTGTTATATTTCGGTGAAGAAGAAAGATATTCATTTCCTCTGACCACATGAGTGATTCCCATCAGATGATCATCTACCACGTTTGCAAAATTATAGGTCGGATAACCGTCGGATTTGATCAGGATCATATCATCCAGCTCTGCATTGTTTACTGCAATATCCCCATAGATCTCATCATGAAAAACCGTCTCCCCCTCCATCGGGTTATTCTGCCGGATCACATAGGGTATGCCTGATGCAAGCTTTTCCTCCACTTCCTCTTTACTTAAAGAAAGACAGTGCTTGTCATAGACATTGATCTCCTTGCCCGCAACGGTTCTGGTCAGGCCCGCAAGCCTTTCCTTGTCACAGAAGCAATAATAAGCCTCGCCCTTCTCAATCAGCTTTTTCGCATATTCCAGATAGATACCGCTCTTTTGCCGCTCGCTCTGCACATAGGGGCCCACGCCGCCATCCTTGTCCGGTCCCTCATCGTGCACAAGCCCCGTCTTTTTCAGGGTCCGGTAAATGATATCCACGGCGCCCTCCACAAGACGCTCCTGATCGGTATCCTCAATACGCAGGATAAAATCCCCGCCCTCATGTTTGGCGATCAGGTAGGCATACAACGCAGTCCTCAAATTTCCCACATGCATCCGCCCGGTGGGGCTCGGCGCAAATCTTGTTCTTATTTTCATTTCTTCTATACTCCTTTATTTATTTCATATATTTTTCTTTTTTGAAATATTATTCTTTTTAATTATCTCCCTGCTGTTCAGAAAAGTGTTCCTGATGCTCATCCGGAAAGAGAATATATCATACAGTTATATCATCCTTCCATATCTCAGGAGTATTTCTCCAGAATCCTCTTGTAATTCCTCCACACAAGATAAAAACCAACGCTGCAGTCCAGACATATCAAAGCGATTCCGAGATACGGAAAAATCCCGTAGCCTATCCCTGTCAACAGAAAACCCACCGCACATTTCCCATATAATCCTGCCATTTCTTTATTATATTCAGGGATATTTTTCACTTTCGATTTCAAAGTCTTATCGCCGCTCCAGAAACCGATCGGTTCCTTGCCTCCTTTATCATATTTTGCAATGATAAAAAACGGGACCGCACACCACAGACAGCAAACAAAACCTACAATCCTCTCGATCATAAAATATACCTCTCTTATACTATTTTCTGCTTATTATCATTTTTAGATATCTGTCCGGTTTTCTATTTTAACATATTATGAGAACTGTAACAAGAAGTTTAAAGAATTAAAAGGATCCTTCCTATCTTTTTATCCTAAACGGAAATGCATAAATCCTCCCATTTTACACACCCTAAAGAAATCCAAAACATTTTTCCGAAAAAATACAGACTCTGTAAACATCAGGGAGGAACAGGCAGTATGAGCAATAAGAAACAAAATAACGAAAAAAAGAATAACAGAAAAAATCAGGAGGAACGCCGCGTGAACAATGATAAAGACCAAAAACAGGGGGAGAACACCCGTGAAGAGATCAAGGAAAGCGGCCAGCTTATCTTAGATAAAAACAAAAAGAAGAATCATATTCAACTGATTACGATCATCGGTGAGATTGAGGGACATGACAATCTTGGCAGTAACTCCAAGACTACAAAATACGAGCATATCCTGCCCAAACTGGCGGCTGCGGAAGACGATGAAAATATTGACGGACTACTGTTTCTGCTGCATACCATGGGCGGCGACGTGGAGGCGGGGCTTGCCATCGCAGAACTGATCGCATCCATCAGCAAACCCACCGTTTCCCTTGTGCTGGGCGGCTCCCACTCCATCGGTATCCCCATTGCTGTCAGCACGGATCACTCTTTTATCGTGCCCACCGGTACGATGGTCGTACATCCTGTACGGATGAACGGCACAGTGATCGGCGCACAGCAGACCTTTGACTATTTTAAACAGATGCAGGCGCGCATCAGCTGGTTTGTCTCCCATCATTCCGGTATCTCCGAAGAGCGTTTTGAAGAACTGATGATGGAAACCAAAATGCTGACAAAAGATGTGGGCACTATCTTAGAGGGCGCCGAAGCCGTGGAAGAAGGCATCATCAATGAAGTCGGCGGCCTGAAAGAAGCCATGGAAGAACTACAAAAACGGATTGAAAAAAGAAAATAATACTACCAGTCAAAATCATCTCCATCCGCCACATCCAGATCAAATTTCATTCTGGCATCCGTGACCTTATAGCCAAAATCAGCCTGAGGACGGCTTTTTTTCTTCGGCACGGGAAGCGGATTATGCAGCGGCTCGCCGGGGGCAGGTTTTTCCTGCTCCTTTTTCCGTTGTTTTCCGTCCGCCTGTTTGAGTATTTCTTTGTTCAATTGCTTATGATCTTCCGCTCTTTCCGGTATTTTTTCTCTTACCTGCATTTGATCTTCCGCTGTTTCAGGTATCTCTTCTCTTACCTGCATTTGATCTTCTGCTGTTTCAGGTAAAGTATCTCTTTTTGTCACGTTTTTATCATCTTTTTCGGATACGGTCTTCTCTTCTTTCCGCATTCTATCATTTACATTCTTCTCTGCTTTTTTCCCGGAACCGTCAATGTTTTTCACATTTCCCGCTTTTCTCCCGGAACCGCTGCTTTTTTCCGTATCTGCCGATTTCTTTTCGGAACCGCCGCTTCCTCCGGCACCCCTGCTGCTTTCTTCCTGTGCATTCTCCACAACCGCTTCCTCCGCAGGCCGAACCACCCCATACACACCCAGTCCCGCCAGTATACCCCATGCAAATGTTGTGATCATCTGTGCATCAGGACAAAACACCGAAGATCCGGACAATCCGTACACCAGGAACAAATTCACAATAAACGCACTGCCCTGGCTCCTTTCCCACAGAAAAAATGCCGGAATCATACAGAACGCAAAAGAGATGAGCAGCATGGAACCGCCTACAGACACATCAGGCAAAAAGGACATAAACAAAGGAATATCCGCCTCAAGCCGCAGATCCGCAGCATATAAGGAAAACAGTTCCTGCAGATAAGCGGGCACCGCCATTTTTTCTGTCAGGCAGACCGCCATGACAGACAGGAAAAAACCGCAGATCCCGCCAAACACAGCCGTAAAATACCATACCGCCGCCCGTTTTATCTTATTCCTCCCCGCAGAAAACAAAACTGCCAGAAAAAGATACAAAGAAACGCCGTAAATATCCAGATAAACCAGAAATCCGATATAAAGTCCCAACAGAAATACGGAAACGGCAGTCAATATGCTTCGTGCACTGCTCTTATGTCCGGTATATCCTTCCGGTAGGGAATTTTCCGGCCGGATGATTTTTTTGTATAAAGCCCCTGCCAGAGCAAATCCGATCAGATAAAGCGCAAGAAAAAACAGACCCGGTGTCAGTGCAAAAACATATTGAAGGGAAACAGGTAAAAATCCGAATGCCGCCATGGAAAACACTGCCGGGATCATGCCGGTAAAAGCTTCCATCCCGATATACAGAAGCAATAAACAGACAAAAAACAATACGATCTGCAGTATCACCCCGGCAAAAGGCGTATTGCCAAACACCAGAAGCATCACATGCAGCAGATGTGTATAAATCCAGGACGCGCCGTGCACCGCAAAAGAAACGCTTTTCCGGTCAGAAACCAGCGCCTGCCCGTAAAAACTATTCCCCTCAAGCGTAAGCGGTGTATGATATGTCAGATAAAACGCCAGATACGCCGCCACACCGATCAGGACTATTACAGGCAGTACATTCTTGAGTACCGCCTCCGCTTTTCGTGAATTTTGAAGATGCCTGCCGATCTCCGTACAGATCGTACGAAACGCAAGAAAAACTGCCGCAGTAAACAAAAGATAAACACATACCCCGCCCACCATACCGGCAAGAGGAAGGCCCAGCATTTCCCTGACTCCCGCCCTTTCCAGTGCAGACACAACGGAAAGACAGCACAGAGGGGCAAAAGCCGCCAACACTATATAACTGAATATACTTTTTTTCAGATCCATATATTTCTCCGGACGCCCTGCCAAATGCCGCCTGCTTTATCTCCGTAACCTGTTTCACATTTGACCGGATTTTGATCATTTATCCTCTTCGTTCAAAAAAGTTTCTATATTATATCTCGGCCTCTGTTTCACCTCGATATAGATCTTGCCGATATACTGCCCGATCAGACCGATGCTGACAAGCTGTACGCCTCCCAAAAACCAGATCGATAAGATCAATGAAGTCCAGCCCGCCGTGACATGTCCGGTAAAATAACTCCATAAAGCATAAACAGCCGCCAGAAAGCACATGCAGATGATAATAACGCCAAGGGCCGTGATCAGACTGATCGGCTTTACACTGAAGGAGCTGATCCCGTTGAATGCAAGCGCCAGCATTTTTTTCAGCGGATATTTGGATTCTCCCGCCACCCGCTCTTTTCTCTCATAGTAAACGCAGTCTGTCTGATAACCGATCAGCGGCATCATCCCGCGCAAAAACAGATTGGACTCCCGGTATTTCGCGAACTGCTCCAGAGCACGCTTTGACATCAGTCGGAAATCCGCATGATTATATACCGTTTTCACGCCCATTACCGCCATCATCTTATAAAAACCCTGCGCCGTAAACCGCTTAAAGAAAGAATCCGAAGACCTGTCATTGCGGACGCCGTAAACGATATCGTTTCCGGCATGGAACTTATCGATCATCTCCTCGATCACATTCACGTCATCCTGCAGATCCGCATCAATCGAAACCGTCACGTCGCTGTGATCCTTTGCTGTGATCAGCCCTGCCGTCAGCGCAAACTGATGCCCCACATTGCCTGCCAGCTTTAATCCTTTTACATTGCTGTGCAGCCTGTGTTCCTCTTCGATCAGTTCCCAGGTTTTGTCCTTGCTGCCGTCATCAACAAACAGTACAAAACTGTCCGCTGCGATCTTCTGCTTCTCTATCAAATCCTGCAGCACACCCCGCAGCGCCTCAGAAGAAATCTTCATCACCGCCTCTTCATTATAACAGGGTACCACCAGAGCAAGTCTGTCCATCCTTCTATCCTTTCCCGTTCTATTTCTATTCAGGCATCCTTTTTATTACCGATATCCGCACATATAGCTGTCAGTCACCATAAAGTCCCATAAGCTCCATATATAACTTCAGGTGCCGTTAAACTCCCACACATAACTTCAACTGTCATAAATCCGTATATAATCATCCCGCCGCCTGCCGGTATATCCCGATCACACCGCTTCCATCGCCTGCTTCAGATCCGCAATGATATCCTCCGCGTTCTCAATACCAACGGACAACCGGATCAGATCCGGCGCAACGCCAGCCTCCACAAGCTGTTCATCCGTCATCTGCCTGTGGGTATGGCTTGCCGGATGCAGCATGCAGGTTTTGGAATCCGCCACATGGGTTGCGATCACAGCCAGTTTCAGCCGATCCATCATCGCACCCGCCGCAGCCCTGCCGCCCTTTAACCCGAAAGCGATCACGCCGCAGGTGCCCTCCGGCATATACTTCCTTGCCAGATCATAATACCGGTTCCCGGAAAGCCCCGGATAATTGACCCATGCCACTTTTTCGTGATCTTCCAGAAACTGCGCGATCTTCAATGCGTTGCCGCAATGCCGTTCCATACGCAGCGCCAGTGTTTCGAGCCCCAGATTTAACAGAAAAGCATTCATCGGCGCCTGAATGGAACCCAGATCCCGCATCAGCTGGGATGTCGCCTTTGTGATGTATGCGCCTTTCCCGAACTTTTCCGTATAAACAATGCCGTGGTAAGACTCATCCGGCGTGCAAAGGCCGGAATACCTGTCCGGATACGCCGCCCAGTCAAAATTGCCGGAATCCACGATACAACCGCCCACCGCGGCGCCGTGTCCGTCCATATATTTTGTGGTGGAATGGGTCACGATATCCGCGCCCCATCTGAAAGGATTGCAATGGATCGGCGTCGCAAAAGTATTGTCCACGATCAGCGGGCAATGGTGCGCATGGGCGAGATCCGCAAATTTCTCGATATCCAGCACTACCAGCGCCGGATTGGCAATGGTCTCGGCAAAGACGCACTTTGTATTTTCTCTGAAGGCTTTATCCAGTTCTTCCTTCGGAGCATCCGGGTCCACCACGCTGCAGGATATCCCCATTTTCTTCATCGTACAGGTCAGCAGGTTAAAGGTACCCCCGTAAACAGTGGAAGACATCACCACATGGTCTCCCGCCTCGCAGATATTGAACACCGCGTAATAGGTGGCAGCCTGTCCGGAACTTGTCAGCATCGCGGCATAACCGTCCTCCAGTTCACAGATCTTCTGCGCCGCCATATCATTGGTAGGATTCTGCAGCCTTGTATAAAAATACCCGGAATCCTCCAGATCAAAAAGACGCCCCATCTGTTCGGAACTGTCATATTTAAAAGTTGTGCTCTGAATGATCGGCATCAGCCTCGGCTGCCCGTTGCCCGGCTTCCACCCCGACTGAACACAGATCGTATCTTTTTTATATCCGCTCATACTGTATCTTTCCCTTTCCGCAGCAGCTCACATTATATCCTGCCTTTTTTGCAGCTGCGCTGTCAGCCCGCCATGTCTGCCGCCGACATAGTGCCCCTCACATTATGCCTGTCCTTTCAGCAGCAGCTCCTACTATATCCTTTCCGCAGCCGTTGCAGCTTCGGTGCAAGTCCATACGGCTGTCCCCCGCGTTTTCAAATACACTGCACGCTTATCTCCGCGTCTCCCGTCCCGGCATATATTCCTTCCGAAGTTCCTCCATCATTCCGCAGTAGGTCTCCTTACACTCCTCCTGTCTGCCCGCCTTGATGAAAGCAACGCAGGGCGCCAGATAGGTATTCCAGAGCCAGATGTATTTAGCCTGCGCATCCGCATCCTTTGCGATCCTTTTTACCAGTGTGGGCGCGATATCATAATATTCCTCGATCAGAGCCGCCCCTTCCTGCGTGGAGGCAAGATAGCCGTCCCTAAACTCCTTGATCAGCCGCAGTTCCTCACAGTTTTCACCTTTGTTCAAATTCTGACAGACCGCCGTGGTCACATAACAGAGTTTCCGCTTAAATCCCTGCACAATGGAATCATAGTCGGAAGCAATGATATTGCTGTCCTTAAAACTGCTTCCCCATTCCTTACAGATCACTTCCGCCAGCTCATTCGCCCTGCTTCCCCGGATCTCCTTAATGGAAGGCAGTACATAGACAGCCATAAACATATTTTTGTCCATCTGCACGGTGAACTTTTCGTTCTTTTTCTTTACCTGCTCCAGCGCAGCCTCCTGTTCCCGGATAAAAGCGCCCGCGATCTGATGATAGATCCCGTCAAGGCTCTCCTCCGATGCATAGTCCAGCACCAGCTTGACGGCGGTATAAAAAGCATAATTCTCTTCCTTATACCGCTCAAACAGTTCATGATAGGAATCCTTCCGGAACGCCTTCACCTTTGCCGAATACTCTTTACATGCCGCTCCTGCATGTTCCAGAATAAAATTCAGGTTTTCATAGCATTTGCCGGCATCCGCATTGTCGGCCGCCGGCCCGTTGTTTTCCGCCTCTTTTATTCCGGCGGCAGTCAGGTCGATCCTTTCTCCGCAAAACATGCAGAGAATCGACTCCCTGCCTGCGGGCGCCTGCATCTCTTCCTTACAGTGGGGGCATTTGATCAAAATGGTTTCCATTCTTTATCCTTTCTTTCGCGAACTGTTTTCCTGCACGGAGCAATGGAATCTTCTCAATTTGCTGTGCAAATCGGGAAGCAGCGAATAATCCCGCTTACAGCCCGATTATTCTTTACTCTTCGTTCCAGTTGTGGTACACCGCCTGAACGTCATCGTCCTCCTCCAGCAGATCCAGCGTTTTCTGCAGGTTTTTCAGCGCGGTTTCATCCGTCAGGTCCACATAATTCTGCGGGATCATCGTCACCTCCGCGGAAACCATGGGGATCTTTGCCTCTTCCAGCGCCTGTCTCACCGTTTCGCAGTCATCCGGCGCCGTCAGGATCTCAAAACTGTCATCCTCCTCGTTGAAGTCCTCCGCTCCCGCGTCTAAAGCCGTCATCATCAACTCATCTGCTTCCATATCGCACTCTTCCTTGTCGATGATGATCTGCCCCTTCTTGTCAAACATATAGGACACGCATCCCTGGGTTCCCACATTACCCTGGCCTTTGGTAAAGGCATTTCTGACATTGGCGGCGGTACGGTTCTTGTTATCCGTCAGCGCGTCCACGATGATTGCGATACCGCTTGGCCCGTATCCTTCATAGGTCACATACTCATAGTTGACATTGCCGTCCTCGCCGGCTGCTTTTTTGATGCCGCGCTCAATGGTATCGTTGGGCATATTATTTGCTTTCGCCTTTGCCACGACCTGCGCCAGCTTAAAGTTGTTGGCAGGGTCCGGCCCTCCCTCCTTTACCGCAACTGCGATCTCACGGCCGATGATCGTAAAGACCTTCCCCTTCGCCGCATCGTTCTTTTCTTTTTTGTGTTTGATATTTGCAAATTTTGAATGTCCTGACATTTGTATGATCTCCTTTATCTATGTAATTCACTTTTCACCCTGCGGCTAAAGTATGTTCCGTCTCCTGTTTTACAACGAGCACTTTCTCGATCCGCCTGTTTTCCACTTTCAGGATCTGGAATTTATAATCCCCTACCATAATGGAAAATTCCTCGTTTTCTTCCGGTATCCTGTCCATTTTTGAGATCAGAAAACCGTTCAGCGTATCAAATTCCTCTTCCTCGAAATCGATCCCGAAGCGATCCTCCAGCTCCCTCAGCTCCGACATGCCGTCTATCACATACTCATCCTGGCCCTTTTTCTGGATATGGCTTTCCTCTTCGTCGTATTCGTCCAAAATGTTGCCGACGATCTCCTCCAGAATATCCTCCATCGTCACAAGGCCTGCCGTCTGTCCGTATTCATCGATGACCATCGCCATCTGGACTTTTTTCTGCTGCATTTCCCGAAACAGCGTATCGATCTTTTTCTTCTCCGTCACAAAGACAGCTTTTCTGAGCAGATCGGGAATATCCTTCACCGCCATCTTCCGGTTCGCCGCGATCCGGTTCATCCGGAATGCATCCTTTAAAAATAAGATGCCGATAATGTGGTCAATGTTTTCCTCATAAACGGGAAATCTGCTGTTCGTGCCGTCCAGCATCTGATCCAGCGCTTCCTTCAACGTCATATCCGCCTCCAGCGCGCAGATCTGGGAACGGTGCGTCATGATGTCTCCTGCCTCCTTATCATTCAGGGCAAAAATATTGGAGATCATCTCCGCCTCATCATCCTCGATCGTCCCCTGTTCCTGACCTTCACTGACCATGGTCAGGATATCTTCTTCCACTTCTTCCGGCTTTCCATGCCGTCTGCTTTCCAATCCCTTTTTTACGGATTTTACGATGGCCCCCAGCCTGGAAGTATCAGGGTTTCCATCCGCCATTCTCTCATCTCCTTAATCTCTTCATACTATATTGATATATATTGCCATTGTACCCGATACAGTACAATATCGCCAGTCATTATACCATTTATCCCCGGTACAGTCAAGAAAAAAGCCCCGGACTGCCAAAACGAGCGGCGGCCTGAGGCTTAAAGATATTACGGTTTCAAATAACGATGCATCCTGCTATTTTTCAAACACGATGATCCCCTTTTTGGCGATCTTCCTCTCTTCGAGTTTTGCAAAGGCTTCCAGAATATCATCAAAAGAAAAATAATCGGAAATGTAATCCTTCAGATCGATTATACCGGATCTGATCCAGGAAAGGATCTGCGCGTTCGCCTCTCCTTCTTCCGCCTTGCTTGGGAACTGCTGGAACTGCAGCTGCCAGTTATAGGGCGCTTTTGTCCAGTCGATATCGAAGCGGCACTCCGGCGCAATGCCGTAACAGCAGATCTTTCCCTGATCGCAGATCAGCTCCATCGCCTGATTGATCAGGCCGAGGATCCCTACCGCATCCAGCACAAATTCCACACCGTCCGGACAGATCTTCCGTATTTCCTCTTTCGGATCACAGTGTTTGCTGCAAAAAGCATGATCCGCCCCTTTTTCCAGAGCCTCCGCCGCCTTTTCCTCCACCACATCAAAGGCAATGATCGGATGCACGCCCAGAATACTCATAAAACGGATGAACGTAAGCCCCACCGGACCGCAGCCGAATACAGCCACGCTTTTGTTTTCCTTTATCCCGAACCGCCTGATGGAACTCAACACCTCTCTCAGTGTAACGATCATCGCCGCATCCACCGGATCGATATCCTCCGGCACAATCGTCTGGGCATAGGCGCATTCCGGGATATCATGTCCCCGCGCGCACTTATCGTTGACAACGGCATATTCGCTGTACGCCCCCCATGCCGAACCCAGTTTCCCATACAGCGCCTCATCCGCATCCACAAAAGGAAGCAGTACCACATCTCCGGTTTTGTAACCGGTGACATCCTTTCCGGTCTCCACCACCCTGCCGACTCCTTCATGTCCCAGCATCAGCGGATATTCGGAAAGTTCCACCCCTTTAAATTTCCGGTGGATCAGTTTTGCGTCCGTCCCGTTGCATATCCCGCAGCTTATCATTTTCACAAGCGCCTGATTATCACCGCAATGGGGTTTTGGTATCTCCTTTACGGATAATGCACCGTTTTCATCCACGATCAATGTTTTCATCACTGTTATTTTCCCTCTCCTTCCGTATAGACCGGCAAAAGCGCCTCATATACTTCATTAAATTTCTTCCGCCTGCCGCAGTAAAAGCGATGGCTGTCCCTGTCGAACTCTATCTTTTCTTTCCCCATAAGGAAATGATCCGCCGCCGAGAAATCCTTTAACAGGCCGCTTCCCACACCGGCGATCACCGCCGCCCCGATGGAATTTGCCTCTTCCGTATACCCCGGTATATTGACTCTGACGCCGAAAATATCCGCTATGCTCTTTTGCCAGATCCCGCTCCTTGCCACGCCGCCGATCAGCGTCAGCTCTTCTATCGCCGTGCTTTCCCGCAGAATGGAAAAACACTCCGCCAGATTCATCACGATCCCTTCCATCACACTGCGCAGCATATCCTGTCTTGTAGTCTTTGCCGTAATGCCGTAAAAGACGCCTTTGGCATCCCCGTTCCACTTCGGCGCCCGCTCCCCCATCAGATAAGGCAAAAACAGCACTCCGCCTGCTCCCGGCGCACTTTCCGCGATCGCCCTGTTCATCCGGTCATAGGCGGAGCCGCCCTCTTCCTCTGCCCGTCTTGTCTCGTCCAGACAGATCGTATTTTTAAGCCAGCTGTACGATCCTCCTGCATACTGCATCGTACCGTTGGGCGAATAGAGCCCGGGTACGGCGTGGGCCCAGCAGACAATCCTCTTTGCCTGATCAAACACAGGCTTTTCCGACGTGGACGCCACCCAGGCGGAAGTTCCCATACAGCAGTAGGCTTTCCCCGGCGCCACACAACCGGCGCCCACATTGGCGGCAACACCGTCCCCGGCGCCCATGATCACTTTCGTTCCGGTGGAGAGCCCCGTCTCCTTCGCCGCCCTTTCCGTCACATTTCCCACATGGAAAACGGATTCCACGATCTTCGGCAGTTTATCCTGATCCACCCCGGAAGCCGAGACGATCTCTTCCGACCAGTCACGTTTTGCAAGATCCAGACAGTCCATGCTGTTGGCATCGGAGCAATCGGTATAAAACTTTCCGGTCAGCTTATAGACCATATAATCTTTGGCATTTAAAAACTTATCCGTCCGCTCATAGACCTCCGGCAGGTTCTCCTTGATCCACATCGCCTTCTGTATACCGTAGGAAGCGGTATTTCTGTGCCCTGTAATGCCGTAAAACCTGTCGTCGTCTATTTTCTCCCGCAGCTTCTCCGACTCTTTCTGCGCCCTCATATCCGCCCAGATGACCGCCCTTGTCAGCGGATTTCCATCCCTGTCCACCGGAAGCGCTCCCATCATCTGTCCGCTGAAGCTTACGGCTTTTACCTCCTCCCCGCGGATCCCACACTGTAAAAGCAGCTTTTTCGTGGACAGGCAGACCGCCTGCCACCAGTCCTTTGGATCCTGCTCCGCCCACAGGGGCCGCTCATAAAACACCCCGTAAGCAGTCTGCATACTGCCGATCAGCCTGCCGTCCGTCGAAAACAGCACAGCTTTATTACCTGAAGTGCCCAAATCATGGGCAAGAATATAATCCCCCATCTTCACCTCGTTTCCGCACCGTTTTATGCCGGGACATATCCCGTTTTCGTATGGCAGGGCCTGTTTGCACGGTGCAGACACAGTCCCTGCCTGTTCTTTTCCATATGATATCAGGGCTCCAGATCCAGCTCCGCCATCGTTGCCGGCATCTCGTGCGCCGTGTTTACCTTTGTCTCGTCCGTCACAAGGTCAAAACAGGAAACTACGATCCTGCCGTTCCAGATAATGGGCTCTCCCGGCTGATCCAGCTCTCCCTGAAAGCCGTCGCAGTCCGGAGACTGTGCGATCCTTCTTGTCACACGATCCTTATCCACCATTACAATGGCGTTGTTGTTAAAGTCCGCGATATAGAGATTTCCTGTGTTCTCGTCCATGATCATACCGTCCGTGGAGACCAGTTCCGCCGGATTTTTCGCATATACTTCCTGCTCCAGGATATCTCCGTTCTCATCAAGACGGAATTTCCAGACTTCCCCGTCCCCGAAATTACCCACATACAGATTTCCCCTGCTGTCGATCTCGATGCCGTCCGCACCGTACTGGCACTTCGGATTGTGGGTCACAAAAGTCGTAAAGATATGCGGATCCTCCAGCGTATTTGTGATCCTGATGTCTTTGGCATCCAAAGGGAACCTGTAGACACAGCTTACCAGTTTCCCTGACCTGTCCCGTACTTTTTCCATGCAGCTCTGGGTCACATACATATAGTCCCCGTATATGCGGACGCCGTTTGGATGCTCCATATCATAAGCCACGGTATACCAGTCTTTTACATTTCTCTCCTCATCAAAGATTACCTTCAGCATCCTGCCCCTGCCTATCAGGGAGGCATCTCCCGACCACCCCTGGTTGTCGCAGATATACATATTCCAGTCTCCGTCAAAAGCGATGCCCATATTTCTCGCGATCCCTGTCTCCGGATGGACCGGCACGTCAAACCACTTGCTGATCTTCTTATCCTTTGTGATCCTGAGCACGCACCCGGACATATCATCCTGCGCAAAATTGGGGCACGATAAGATCAGGTCCCCGTTTTTATCAATTTCCATACCATCCGGCGTACAAACACAGCCTTCCGGAAGAAGTGTAAACAATCTCGAAGTCTGCATACTTATTTTCCTCTCTCCTTCTCAAACTCATCACAGATCTTTATGCTGCTGCTGGTTCCGATCCTCTCGGCGCCTGCCATCAGCATGCTTCGGCATGTCTCCCAGTCACGGATACCGCCCGCCGCTTTTACTTTCACCGCATCCCCCACCGTTTCCTTCATCAGCCGCACATCCTCCGCGTCCGCCCCGGAAGTACCGAATCCCGTACTTGTTTTAATAAAATCAGGCTTTACCTCCTTTGCGATCTTCGCCGCTCTTACGATCTCCTCTTTTGTCAGATAGCAGTTCTCGAAGATCACTTTGCTGAGGACATGATGTTCACGGCATACTTTTACGATGGCTTCCATCTCCCTTCTGATATAATCATCATGCCCCATCTTCAGTTCCCCGATATTGATCACATAGTCGATCTCATCCGCACCGTCTTCGATCGCCTTTTTTGTCTCAAACACCTTCGTTTCCAGTTCCGTCTGACCCAGAGGGAAAGAGATCGCCGCTCCCACATGCACATTGGTATCTTTCAAAAATTTCCTGCAGGTACGCACCTGGGAGGAATTGACAGCCACCATGGCAAACCCGTTTCCGGCCGCCTCCTCACATAATTTTTTGAAATCCTCCTCCACCGCATAGGCCTTTAACAGCGTATGGTCCATCATGCCCGCCAGTTCGTCCCTTGTCAGCTTTTCCATTTCCATCATCCTACTGCCTCCTTCTTTTCTGCTTTTTGGGTTTTCACAGTTATTCCACCTCTCTCTTTTCCAGCTTCTCCTTCCAGTGCTGCATCATCAGAAAATGTGCCTGGCATTCCACGGAAGTTCCCGCATGGATAAAATCAGGGGAACCGGACGCCTGAAAGATCAGCCCTGTTTCCGATACCCTTTCACAGAGCGCCTCCCTGATCCGGTCCGCCCTTTGCTTGTACGTTTTATCTATAATGCCTTCCTTGATGCCTCTGTAGATCACATAGGCGGTCATCGCGCCTGTCTCCGATTCCGTAAAGGTTTCCGGCCGATCCAGCACGTCATGGAACGTATGTTCTTTCGTCTCATAGGAAAGCATCGCATCCAGCAGGGCAAGCATCCGGTCATGCACACGCTTCTTCTCTCCGGTGTCCGGATCCGGCATTGCCAGATACAGCCGCATAAGGCCTGTCAGAATCCAGCCGTTCCCGATCCCCCATAAAAAAGGCCGTTTATAGTCTTTTGCTGCATCGTCCCAGATATGGAAATAGAGCCCTGTTTTTTTATCATACAGCCGGCGGATAATACCGTCCATCTGTGTCAGCGCGGCCCGGACATGTCCCGCCTTCGCAAGGGCGCAGGGCATATAAGCCGCCGAATCCGCCCAGATCTCCTTTGTGCGGATCATATGATACACCATGCCGTCTTCTGCTCTCCGGGCATCCTCCAGCAAAAACCGGACGTTTTTTTCGGCGGCTTCCCTGTATCCCCTGTTCTTTGTTTTTTCGGCATAATCCATAACCGCCGGAATACAGAATGCGGAATCCGTCACCGCCGGCGCGTTTTCCACATTGCAGAGCCTTCCGTCCGAACTCTGCCGCTGCACGATATCATGTATGAGCAGCGCAAGCTCTTCCTCCCTGCCGATCTCAAGCAGACACTGAGCCGCAATGCCCTGCTCCCAGCACTGCCTTGTCATGCAGAGCATTGCCTTTAAAACCTTTTCCTGCAAATTCCTGCTCAAAACCTTTTCCTCCTGTGTTTTGTGTTTGAGTCAAATTTTTATACCGTCCTCTTTAAAATCCTGTCTATTTCTTCCATCTGCTCTTTTGACAAAGCGCCGAAGTCAAGCGCAGACACATTCTCCTTTACCTGTTTTTCCGACTTAAAACCGGGAATCGGGATCATACGCTCCCCCCTTCCCCAGATCCATGAGATACACCCCTGCGCCAGAGTCCTTTTGCCGGAAGTCAGGATCTCGCGGACCGCCTCCAGTTTATCCAAAAACACCTGATTCGGTCTCCCGTCTATAAAATATTCCATCCAGGGCGCCGCATGAATACCCCGCAGGTCATTTTCCGGCATCTGCATGCCGCGCCGATACTTCCCGGTCAGGATTCCCATGGCAAGAGGGGATCTGCAAAGCCCCGCCAGCCGGCGCCGCTCACAGAAACCTGTCATCGCCGGATCATCCTCCATCACGTTCTCCGCAAATTCCATCATGGCGGCATGAGCCCCGCCGGCTATGATCCCCGCCCTTTCGGGATCGGACGTGGACCAGCCGTAATACCGGATCTTTCCGGCACGGACCAGTTCTTCCAGCGTATCCAGGACCATCGGTGCCTTTTCCTTATCGTAATCGCCGCAATGAAATAAAAACACGTCGATATAATCCGTCAGGAGCCTTCGAAGCGAATCCTCACAGGAAGTCACGATATCTTCCTTCGACTGCACGATCCCCGTGGTACATTTTCTTTTCTCATCACAGAGGATGCCGAACTTCGTCACCACCACCGCCTGATCCCGTTTGCCCTGCAGCGCTTTTCCCACCAGTTCCTCACTGTGTCCCGCGCCGTAGATATTGGCAGTATCGATCAGCTTCGCCCCCATATCCAGGCCGGCCTGCAGCGCCCGCAGCGAGACGGCGTCATCCACATCTCCCCAGCCCGCCTGTGCGCCTATATCGGTCCATTCACCGCCGATCGCCCAGCAGCCGAGCCCCACAGGGGGGATATCTATTCCCATTTTTTCTATCTTCATCCTACCTGTCCTTTTTGTCCCGGCTCTTTGTCGATATACCTTGACAGGATATCCTCCGGGATGCGTGTTGTCTTTCTGTTTTGTATTTTCTGTTTTAATATGACATGTTCCTGCTCCCTGTTCCCCTCAATCACTTTTTTGAGCAGCCGGTAACAATAAATGCCCAGCTCGTCTTTATCCTGACAGATCGTTGTAAGCGGCGGCTGGAAAAATTTGGAAATGGAAATATCGTCAAATCCGACGATGCCCAGCTCCTCAGGCACTTTGATACCGTTAGAGAGCGCAGCAGCCACAAAGCCCTGTGCGATCAGGTCATTGGACGTCAATATCACATCCGGAACGGGCCTGCCCTTTTCGTCCGTAAAAAGCTTCATAAAAGCGGCATAGGCGCCGTCTATCTTATCGATATGCAGATCCTTCGTCATAACATGGATCCGGTCACGTTCGGGCACACCGCAGGCGTCCAGCCCCTTGACAAACCCCTGATACCTGTATTTTAAGTTTTCCTGAATATCCAGCGGCTCACCGGCATAAGCAAACTTCCTGTAGCCGCTCTCATACAGCGCACAGATCAGATGATAAACCGTTTCTTCATTATTAAATTCCACACAGGGGTGTTTCCCGTCATTCCGGTCGCCTAAAACCACAGGAATATTATATTTTTCTATCTCCTGCAGAATATCCTCGTCATTTCCGCCGCCCACAAACACGATGCCCTCCACCCGCCGTTCGATCAGCGCCGACACCTGCGCCCTGACATTGTTATTGTCAAAACAGGCATCCATAACCATCAGGGCGTAGTTGTCCTTCACCGCTTCTTTCAGCATACTCGCCGTACACTTGGCATAAAATTCACTGGAAATATCCTGCAGGATGACACCGATCAGCCTTGTTCTTTTCTGCCGCAGGTTTCTTGCCGATGCGTTGGGCGTATAATGCAGCGCTTCAATGGCGCGCAGCACCTTTGCTTTTGTCTCATCCGTGATCTGGGCGGTTCCGTTCAGCACATGGGATACCGTACTCGGAACAACGCCTGCATACTTCGCCACCTCCACGATCGTCACTTTGGCCCCGGAACTGTTTTTTATTTCTTTCATGGTAAAACCTCCGCTTTCACTTAATCATACCATAAAATCATAAACCGTTTCCGATTTTTTTCTGTCTAGGAACGTTTCGATGTCCTCATGGCATCAATAAATACCGCGCTGACAAGGACAAGCCCCTGAATGATCTGCTGCCAGTAAGCATTTACCTCAAGCAGCGTCATACCGTTTACCAGTGTGGAGAGAATACCGACACCGATCAGCGTGCCCCACACATTGCCGCGTCCGCCCGCCATGGAAATACCGCCCAGTATCACGGCTGAAATACCGTTCATGTCATTGCCGTAGCCCTGGCTTGCCATACAGGAAGAAGCCTGACATACCGTGATGATGCCGCCTAAAACCGCACAGATCCCGGCAAGGATATGGGATACAAACCTTACGCGGTTCGTATTGATCCCGGCAAGTTTTGCCACCGTAAGATTGCCGCCCACCGCAAATACGGAGCGCCCGTACACGGTATATTTCAGTACATACCAGATGATCGTATAAGTGATCAGCATAATGATCAGACATGCCGGCACACCTGCGATCCTGCCGTTTCCGATAAAATAAAATACCGGATCATCGATGCGGATATATCTTCCGTTTGTCAGAAGGTAGGCAAAACCGCGGAATATAAACGAAGTGCCCATGGTACAGATGATCGGATTTACTTTCATCACCGTAATAATGAACGCATTGAAGCTTCCGCCCACAATACCGAGTACCACAACACATAAAAGGATCAGATAAGGATTTAATCCCGCCTCATAAAGTACGCCCAGCACCATGCCGCCCAAAGCCGCAAGCGCGTACTGGGATACGTCCAGGCCGCCCAGCAGCATCGCCACGGTAAGGCCCGCCGCAAGGGTTCCCATGATCGACATATAGGAACCGATGTTCATGATGTTCCGGAACGTCAGAAAGTAAGGGGAGCCCACTCCAAAAATGATCCATAAGATTGCCAGCATGATCAGGGCACTCAATTCGCCCCTTGCGTTTTTAAATATATTTTTCACTTTACTCATATTACTCCACCTCACCAATCGCCAATTTCATAAGCTTTTCCTGCGTAAAATCTTTTTTCTCCACTTCTCCCGTAATGCGCCCTTCACACATTACATATATCCTGTCACTCATTGCCATGATCTCCGGCAGCTCGGAGGAAATCATCATCACAGCCCGGTTGTCTCTGCAGATATCGTTGATCAGATCATAGATTTCCACCTTCGCGCCCACATCGATCCCTCTGGTCGGCTCATTTAAGATCAAAAACTTAGGATCCGTATTCAGGCATTTCGCAATGACAAGTTTCTGCTGATTTCCGCCGCTTAAGCTGTCCGCCGGCGTGTCCAGCGCGGGGGTTTTTACCTTAAGTTTTTCCGCCCACCTTTTCGCCACCTCTCTTTCGTACTTCAGATCCAGAAGGCGATGTTTCGTAATTCCCCTTAAGTTGGATAACGTAATGTTATCTTTCACGGACATGACCAGATTGCATCCTTCCGTCTTTCTCTCCGCAGGCACATAGGAAAGTCCGTGATCCAGCGCCTCCTTCGGCGTTCTGTTCTCGATCCTGCCGCCTTCCATGATGATCTCCATGCTGTCAGGCCTCTGCGCCCCGAACAGGCATCTCGCGGTCTCGGAACGCCCGGCCCCCATCAGGCCGAAAAATCCAACGACTTCCCCTGCCCTCACATGGAACGAAAGATCTTTCAGAAAACCTGTGCTCAGATGCTTTACCTCAAATACGGTATCTCCTATCCGGCAGTCCCGTTTCGGATACATCTCTTTCACCTGGCGTCCCACCATACCGGCAACCACGTCATCCGTTGTCATCTCCGACACCGGCCGGTCCGTCACATATTTTCCGTCACGCATGATCTCCACACGGTTTGCCACTTTGAAGAGTTCTTCCATCCGGTGTGATATATAGATGATGCCGATACCCTTTTTCCGAATCTTAAAGATCAGTTCGAACAGCTTTTCCGTCTCCGTCTCATTCAAGGCGGAAGTCGGCTCGTCCATAACAAGGACCTTTACATGATGGGAAAATGCTCTTGCGATCTCGATAAGCTGTTTTTCCGCCACGGATAAAATTCTCACCATATCTGTCGGTTTCCTGTGTCCCAGGCCGACTTCATCCATAATGCCGCGTACACTGTCGTACATTTTCTCATAATCCACTTTTCTCAAAGGCCCTTTTACCGGCACCTGCCCGAGCAGTATGTTTTCCGCAATCGACAGATCGTTTAAGTAGTTCAGTTCCTGATAGATCACCGCCACACCTTCATCCAGTGCCTGCTTTGTCGTCAGGCTGCTATGACTTCTGCCGTCAATTATGATCTCACCGGAATCCGGCGTATACATACCGGAGAGGATCTTGATCAGAGTCGATTTCCCGGCGCCGTTTTCCCCCATAAGTGCCAGCACTTCCCCCCGATACAGTGTCAGATCCACCTTATCGACAGCCACCACGCCCGGAAATGCTTTGTAAATCTGCTTCATTTCCAACACTTTATCCATGCTTTTTACCTTTCCCGTTTCTGTTTTCCAGCTCATCTCACATGTTTTATATTCTGCAGCCTTCCATCTGTGCTTTTCTCATGGCAGGCTGCAGAAAGTCAAGTGATTAATGCTCTATGAAATTTGCCTGTACTTCATCACGTTCCGCAATATAATCATTTACGTTTTCCGTTGTCAGGGGAGATATCTCAGCATAACGCTGCATTTCCGCTCCGCCTGCCATAATGTCTGCCACATATGCTACGATCTGTTCCCCGTATAAGAAGGAATTGTAAGCCATTGTTGTCACCCATGCCGTAGCTGTCGGGTCATCCATATTCTTCTGCAGATTTTCTACGGAAGAGGGATCTGCATTGTGGGAACCGATCAGGCAGTTTGCCACTCTGTCCGCCGCGATGACAGCCTGATTGATCGCATAGCCTCTGTCGTCGTTCTGTCCTACAAATACGATATGCTCTGCTTCCGGATGGGCATCCAGCCAGTCTCTTGTCATGGACTGTGTCTTGGTATCGTCAGCCATGGAATCCAGCCATACCACCTGATCATCGCTCAGGCCGTATTTTTCCTGGATCTCGTCTGTTGCGCCTTCACAACGCATTTTTACAACATCGCCCGCCTGGGAATCCCAGAGTGCAACAACGAAATCCACTTCGCCGCCGAATCTGTCATCGACAAACGTTTCCAGAGACTTGCCGAGCTGTGTTCCCGCGTCATAGTTGTTTACGCCGAAGAAATAAACGCCCTCGCCGTAATCGGAATCGACGGACAGCATCGGAATGCCCTCTGCCGCAAGTTTCTCACCCGCTGCGGCGCCCTGTTCTGGCAGGCAGTTAAAGTCAACGATGATATCCGCGCCTTTTGTCACAAGCGTTTCAATGCTCGTTACCATCTTTGTGGAATCACGATCCGTGATCGCCAGATTGTATTCATAACCTGCGTTTGTTGCCGCCGTGTAGATCGCGCTTTCCACCGTGATAAAGAAATCCTCCTTCATCTGCTGGTTGCAGTATCCGATATTGTAGGTTTCTGCCGCGGGAGCCTCCTCTGCGGGAGTTTCCTGCGCAGGTTCCTCCTCAGCGGGAGCCTCCTCCGCCGCCTCCTCAACAGGTGCTGCAGGAGCCTCCTGGCCTGCGCTGCCGCATCCGGCAAGCATACCTGCCGTCAAAGACACACATAATAAAGTTACTAACATTTTTCGTTTCATTTTTTTCCTCCTTTAAAAAATGTAAACATGTATTTGTCATAGCGTTTCCGCCAGGTGACCATAGTCAGTTTTCCCACGGAAACCTGAAAAACGTCAGGCTTTTCCGTTTATGGGGAAAGCAGAGATCAGCCGGACAATTTTGTACGGAAATGGTATTTTCCGGACAGAACCCCTGCCGTCACTTTCTCCTTCCCGTAGACCACATCCAGCGCAGTCCCTTCTATTGTCTGAAGGCTTCCGGCCTCCGTACAGGGAAGTATAAGCTTTGCACTGGTGTTGCAGGGTATTTTGAATACTATTTCAAATAGTTCCCCCCGCCATTTCCAGTCAACCGATATTTCTCCGTAAGCGCTTTCGTAAGTGCAGCTGCACTCCCTTATCTCTTCCGATACGCCCGGATGGATCAGGATGTTTTTAAATCCGCCGCAGAGGGTATCGATCCCTGCCAGCCCGAATACCAGATAAGCGCCTGCCACCGCATATCCCTCATGACACAGGGCGTTCATGGACTGCGGATGAAGGGAACCGTCTTCCCTGACGCCGTCCCAGCGCTCCCAGATCGTATCATAGCCCATCTTTCCCATATACCCGATGCTTGGATACCTTTCGGATGTAAGGAACCGGTTTGCCAGAGTTGTTTTTCCCAGTCTCTTTAAGGTCGGAAGAAGGTAAGGCGTAGTGGCGGTTCCGCCAAACCAGCGGACATAACCTTTTTCCGTCATCTTCCGTTCCAGAAAGGCCATCGCCGCTTCCTCCCGGTCCCCTTCAAACATGCCGCATGCCAGCGCGATCAGGTAGTCCCCCTGTTTTTTATAGCGCAGGCTCCCGTCTCTCTGCACATAGTGCAGCCTGAGCGTCTTTTGGATATCTCCCAGAAGCCTTTCATACTTCCCGGCATAATCCCACTCCTTTATCGCCCTGCACATCTCCGTCATCATCATTACCGTAAACACATAATGCGCGCTGCCGAGAATCGTAGGGGCGCTCTCCCCATAGCCGTGCTGTTCATCGGAATACCCTGTCTCCTCCAGAATACCGAGCCAGTCACAGCCTATCGCCGTCCGGATATTTCTGTCGCTGTTGCGTTCCAGATAGTCAAAAAATTTCAGCATTTTCGGGAAATATTCCCGTATCACATCTGCATCTCCATACATTTTATAGAGCGCATAGACCATATAAACGCCGTGGTTGGACTGGATGTCTCCCACAAAGCCCTCCACATCCTTCATCATCAGGGTGGGAGCAATAGCCTCCAGCCCGCCGTCTTCCCGCTGGCCGTCCCATATATCCTTTGCCCATTTCCGTATGCTCAGATACTGATCGTTCAGATAGGACATGGCAAACAGAAAATGATTTCCCTCATTCCCCCAGCCGAGCCGCTCATCCCTTGCCGTACAATCCGTAGGCACTTCAAAAAGATTCGCCTTCTCCGTCGCCAGAGTCATCCTGTAGACCCGGTTGACCGTTTCCTGATCCGTATGGAACCTTGTTGTTCGAAGCAGCCGCGTTCCAAGCTGTACGCCCTCTATATGCAGAAGCTTCACCGTCCCGTATATCGTTACTTCCGCATACCGGAAACCGTGATAGGTAAATGAAGGTGCAAACACCTCCTCTGTTCCTCCCGCCAGAATATATTCATCCTGGCTGCGCGCGGAGCGGTTTCCCCTCAGATGAAGCTCCCCCTTCTCATTCAGCGTCTCCGCATGGCGGATCACGATCCGGGAGCCCCTTGTCCCTTCCAGCTTCAAATTCAGCACACCGCATATGTATTCCTCGAAGCGAATCAGTATTTTCTTATCTTCCGTATCCGTGATCCCGGCGGGGCTTACTCTTTTATGCTCCACAACGCCAATACCCGGATGCGGCACCGGAGTCAGATCATATTCGCTGCCTGTCTCAACACTGTCCCATTTCGTATCGTCAAAACCGTTTTCCCGCCATCCGAAAGGTTCCTTTGCGGCGTCAAATTTTTCTCCTTCAAAAATATCCGCCTCCTCAAGTCCGCCGTAAGCGCATTTCCATGTACTGTCCGTTGTTACGGTGTGCACCACGCCGTCCGTTCCGGTTATCCGCAAATTGATCCGCACTCTCGGTTTGCTGCCGTACCATTCCCGGTTATTCAGCCCCATATATCCGGCATACCATCCGTCTGCCAGTACCACGGAAAGAGTATTTTTTCCCTTCCGCAAAAGCTTTGTCACATCCCATGCCATGCTGTAGACCGTCTCCGCATAATTGGAAAGTCCCGGTACAAAACGTTCCGCCGCGATCCGTTTTCCGTTGATCGAAACCTCCGCAAGGCCGAATGCCGAAACATAAATCTTAGCCTTTTTTATTTCCTGTTCCTGCGTAAACTCTTTTCTGAGATAAGGCGGCGGCGGAAGAAAATAGTTATTTTTTCCGTCCGTATAATCATCCGAGCAATGAAAAGGTATCCCGGAATCAAACACTTTTCCGTCAACAGGCTTATCGTATCCGATCCACTCTCCGTCCCAGCAGGAAATCCCCGTCTCAAAATATGACTTTTCGAAGTCCGTCTCCCTGCCTTCCCCGTCCCAGACTTTTACCTGCCATTCGTATCCGGCAGACTCTTCCAGCGGTTTTCCCTGATAGGGAATATACAGACAGGCTTCGCTCTCCACCTTCCCGGTATCCCACAAAACCTCCCGATCCTTTTTTACGACCAGCCTGTATGCCGTCTGCTTATCCCCCTCCTTTGAACTCTCCAGATTCCAGCCGAAGCACAGCTTTTCGGGGGACACCTGCAAAGGTTCTTTTTCTCCGTCGCATTTTAAATTGATTATCTGCATTGTTTAAATCCTCTGTTTGTGAAAACGTTTTTATTGACAGCAAAAATATATAGCTCAGGAGGAAGTGTAACGGGCTTTTGCCCATTACACGGCAAGCTCCATCCGCTTGATGATATGATCCTGATAGCATTCATCCAATTCCACAAAATATCCGCTCCATCCCCATACCCTTACGATCAGATTTTTATATTTTTCCGGATGCTTTTTCGCATCGATCAGTTTTTCACGGTTTACCGCATTGATCTGCATCTGATGGCCTCCCAGATCAATAAATGTTTTCACAAACCGCGCCGTCTTTTCCGTACTCTCCTCATCCCGGAACATACTGTCAGTCAGTTCGATCGTCAGCGGGCCTCCGTTTGCCACTCTGGACAAATGCGGTTTTGCAAAGGACTTGATGATGGAGAGAGGGCCGTCCAGCCTTGTAAAAATACTCGGACTGTAATTTGCCGCAAATTCCTCTCCCGCCTTTCTGCCGTCCGGCGTCGCCGGCATCCCTTCGGACTGCCAGATATAATACATGGCGGAACCCGTACCTGCCCGATAACAGCCGCCCCGCTCATTGACACAGCCCTCCAGGGAATCCGCAAACCAGTCCAGAAGCGTTGTGGCGATCGCATCCACCCCGTCATCGTCGTTCCCCATCTTGGGTCCCTCATATCTGAGCATATTCGCCAGTCTCTCTCTGCCCTCAAAATCGGTTTTCAGCGCCGTGAGAAGTTCCGTCTTGGTCACGGTCTTTTCATCAAACACATATTTTTTGATACCGGCGAGGGAATCCACCGCCGTGGCGATACCGGTGCCGTGGAAACCGAAGTTGTTGTATTTGTTTCCCCTGCTGACGTCCTCTCCTTTTTCCACGCATCCGTCCATTAAGATACTCATCAGCGGAGCCGGTTCCATATAGATATCATGCACGCCTTCCCTGAGTTTTTCGGACTGTGCAAATATGGCTTCCTTCACTTTCCCCATCAACGCTTCAAAGCTGTCCGCCTCCTCCAGCCCGTCAACCGCCTCCATCACGCACGCCGGGAATGAAAGTCCGTTTAAATTGGGGATATCCATGCCGCAGCCGGGAATGATAAATTCCCAGCACGCCGCCACGGCATAATCGTAAGCATCCTTTTCTTCATATCCCCAGTTCTTTAACGCCTCTATCACCACATCATCATTGGAATACTGCGGAAATCCCAGCCCTTCCTTTGTCAGTTCCGTTCCTCTTACATAGAGGGAAAGCGGCGTGTTCTGATGCACCCTCAGATTGATCTTCGGATCGATCAGCTTCAATTCCAGACTTGCCTGCATACAGAGATCGGACAATTCATTATAACTTTCCGTTCCGTCCGGATTTAAACCGCCAAGCACCATACTCTGGCCGTTGTCTCCCTGCTGCATGCCGGTATACAGATCACTGTCCTTATTGAAGCACAGGAAAAACTCCTCCAGAAGTTCCAGCGCCTCTTCTTTTGTCAGCTTTTTCTCCCTGATGTCTTTCTCATAAAAAGGATACATATACTGGTCAAATCTCCCCAGCGTATTATGATACTGGAAGCTGCACCAGAGACAGTAATGTATGATCCGCAGAAACTGCAGCGCTTCCAAAAAGGACCGGGGCTTTTCCCGGGGTATACGCTTTAACACTTCCGCTGCCGTTTTATTTCCTGCTCTTTCAGCCTCTTTCTGATATCTCCCGGTAAATTCCTCCATAATGCAGAGGGTATCGTACATCGCTTTTTCCGCGGCTGCTTCCTGCGGCCTGTTTTCCGCCCTGAAGGCTTCCAGCCTCTCCGAGATCTGCCGTTTTTTCTCTTTTGTGCCGCAGGAGAGCAGTTTCAGGTAATCCGGATTGATATTGCACACTTTTCCCTGTTCATGGATATAATGCTCTTTTTTTATCGCGGAAAATTCCTCCTCCGTAAAAATTTCAGGCAATGCTGCAACCGTGCGCATAAAGGCAATGGACTCGTCAGGCATCACAACGGGCACCTCTTCCGAGAGTACATCCCGCAGTCTGCATACACTGCGCTCCAGATCCCCCAATCCCTTTTCTGCATAATCTGCCGCATAGCGATACGGATCTTTTTCCTCCTGCCTGAATTTATGATGTTCTTTCCTCACTACATAATAATCCAGCATATTCCTGATCTTTGATGTCATTTCCGTCTTCTCCTTCTATCATGTCTTTCCCGTTCACTGAAAATATCTTGATACCGCTACATTAACTTGACGTTAATGCCGTATTTTTCAAACATTTCCGTATTTTCGTCCGGTATTCCATCCTCCTGAAATGCCGGCTGATACCGTCTGCCCACCATCGGATATTTTGCTCCTGCCGTTTTATGATAAGGCAGCAGTTCCACCCGCTCAAGGAACGGCGTCCCTGCAAGGAGCTTCGCGGTATCTTCAAAATTCCGCTCCGAGTCGTTTACACCGGGGATCACAGGAATCCGGATGATAAAGGGAAGCCCGCTGTTTTTCACCGCTTCCAGATTATGTAAGATCAACTGATTATCCCTTCCGGTCCATTTTTTATGCTCTTCCGGATCGATCAGTTTCAGATCCATAATGACATAATCCAATTCTGCCAGAATTTCCCGGAATATATCCGGCGCACAGCAGCCGCAGGTCTCTATGGCACGATGCATCCCCCGCAGTTTTCGGAGTACGGAAAGAAGAAATGCCGGCTGTGCCGTCGGCTCGCCGCCCGAGAAGGTGATGCCGCCACCGTTTTTCTCAAGAATATCCTTATCCTTCAGCAGTTTTTGAGCCAGTTCATCGTCCCCGTAAACCGTTCCGCATATTTTCCTGAGATGCAGCGGACATACCCGGACGCATTTGCCGCAGGCCGTGCATTGTCCTTCATCAGGACAGGCTTTTTTACATGCGCCGCAGTTAATACAGTTTCCGGTACTGACCATAAGCTGTTTTTCTGCCGAAAGCCCTTCCGGATTGTGGCACCAGGCGCATCGAAGCGGGCAACCCTTTAAAAAAACAGTGGTGCGGATTCCCGGACCGTCAAATACTGCCAGCTGTTTGATATCAAATACGGTTCCTGTTACGATTCCCATTACACTATCTTTCATTGACCTGCATGCCGGTTATTGGATCGTTAACCAACTGCTTATCATACAGAACCTGACCGTTATGATCATTGATCGGCTCAAGCCATTCTGTTTTATCCGCCCCAAAAATTTTGCTTTTCTCTTCCATCAATTTTCTCCGTATATGTAATCTTTTCAATGAAAACGTTTTTATTAGCGGCAAAAAAATAATTTTTATTATATACTTTAATTATTATGAAAACGTTTTTATAATATTGATATTAACGTATAACCTGCTTTCTGTCAATCACTTTACATAACTTTGTCGTTTTCACACTTTTTTCATGTCTGCTTTTTGGATATTTTGCACAAATAATGCCGGAACACTTCACAGAAATACTGATAGCAATTCAAAAAGAGGCTGCCGCACTAAGAAAAGCATACATACTCATTCCTTACTGCGACAGCCCCTCCGCATAAACTCCGTTCGGCTTTCTTTTCTCCCGCCACTTCTTCAGCAATATCTTCGTAATTTTACAGATTGCTTTGTCTTCAGCCGGTGGCTGAACTTCTGGTCAGTTCAAGGCTGACTGCCAGTGCACGGTTTACCTGATGCATCATCTTGTCATCCAAATGACACACCCGATCCTTCAGCCTTGTTTTATCTATCGTTCTCAACTGTTCCAGCAAAATCACTGAATTTTTCTCCATCTGGTACTGGTCTGCCTGCAGTTCTATGTGTGTAGGCAGTTTCGCTTTGTTCTGTCTTGATGTAATTGCCGCACAGATGACTGTGGGACTGTGCCTGTTTCCCGTGTCGTTCTGTATGATAAGTACCGGTCTTACGCCGCCCTGCTCGGAACCTACCACGGGTCTTAAGTCGGCATAGTAAATATCTCCGCGTTTCATAGAAACTCACCTCTTATTTTTTTCCCGCAAACCTTGTTTGCCGGTGATATTTACAGTATTTCCCGTGGATTTTATTTCATACACAGAATTTGAATATTTTATAATGATTTCTTCAAAACAGTTATTGTCATCCGTCCTTCCTTCACATAAGCCTGCCCGCAGGCCCTGCGCTCACCGGTTCATATACACTCTGGGAATCCGGCTTCCCAGATCGCATGCCAGCTCATAATTGAACCTGCCTGAGATATCCCCCAATTCTTCCATCGTGATCTCCTCTTTCCCGTCTCTGCCGATCAGCGTCACAAGATCTCCCTCTTTCGCCTCCGGGATATCCGTCACGTCCACCATAAACTGATCCATACAGACTCTGCCGAGAACAGGCGCTCTTCTCCCCCGGATCAGTACATCCCCCTTTCCGGAAAGCCCTCTCGGATATCCGTCTCCGTATCCCACCGGGATCGTGGCGATCCGCTGCTTCTTTTTTGTCACATAAGTCCCGCCGTAGCTGACCGGAGTTCCTGCCGGCACCGTTTTTACATAGACGATATGGCTGTATAATCGAAACAGCGGCCGAAGGGATATCCGGCTTCTATCCATTTCTTCCGAAGGCCATAAACCGTACAGCGCGATTCCCGCCCGCACCAGATCCATCCGGGTTTCCGGCAGTTCCATAATGGCGGCGCTGTTGGCGCAGTGCTTTAACGGAATATCCAGAGATAATTCCGCCCTGATCCGCTCCGTGAAAGCGCCAAACCGTACAAACTGCCCCATCGCGCTGGATTTATCCGCTTCATCCGCCCTTGCAAAATGGGTAAATATCCCTTCGATCTCCAGACCGGGCAGTTCCATTACCTGTCTGATAAAACCAAGTCCGGCGTCATCCGGGCTGATCCCGATCCGCGACATGCCGGTATCCACTTTGATATGGATCTTCAGCACCTTTCCCTGCCGGAGCGCTTCCCCGGACAGCTCTTTCGCCATATCCGTCCGAAATACCGCCGGGCGGATATCCTGTGCCACCAGTTCCTTATAACAATCCGGAAAGGTATATCCCAGTATCAGGATCGGCTTATACAGCCCGTTCCGCCTCAGCTGCAAAGCCTCCTCCACGGTAGCCACCGCATAACCGAACACATAGTTCAGACCATCCAGCTTTCGGGCCACCTGCACCGCTCCGTGCCCGTAACCGTTCGCCTTGATCACCGCCAGCATCCTGGTCTCCGGGCTGAGTTTTTTCCTCATATGCTCCATATTTTCCACAGCGGCGTCCAGATCCACCACCGCACAGACTCTTTTATGTTTATCCGGTATATTTTTCATATTAATTTCCATTCCCTGTATCTCCGAAAAAGTATCTTTGTACCCCGGCCGTCCTGCGCTGATCCGTACATTCCCTCAGCAATTCCGGAAGCGCACCGATCAGATCCCCCGCCTTCATGGAAATTTCCCCTGATTTTTCAGCCGCTTTGTCTCCCGCAAGCCCATGCAGGTAAACAGCCCTGTAAGCCGTCCGGAAATAAGCCTCTCTCACTGCGGCCTCTTTCTCTTTTCCGGCTTTACGGTTCAGCTTCACTGCCGTTAATGCCGCCATTGCTCCCATGATTCCCGAAAGGACGTCCCCGGAACCGGCGGTAGCCATGCCGCTGTTTCCGGTCTGATTGATATAATAACGAAACACACCTTTATCCGCATAACCGACCACGGTAGCCGCGTCTTTTCCGACCAGAACAGCACCGCTTTCCCGCACAAACCGTTCCATATTTTTAAGGCGCGCCGACTGCAGTTCCTGCATACCGCAGTGCAGAAGCCTTGCCAGTTCCGCCATATGCGGCGTCATAATAACAATTCCGCCCATTGCAGTATATGCCTTTATCAGTCCCGACAGTCTTCCCGAAGAAGCCGCCAGATTCAGTCCGTCCGCATCCAGAACAACGGGTTTTTGCCGTTCCATTTCTGACATATGTGTCAGAATCTTCTCCATACTCTGCTCCGCCAGCCTGCCCTGCCCGATCCCGGGCCCGATCACCACGGCATCACACCAGCCGAGCAGCTTTTCCCAGTCCGTATCTTCCGCCAGAACCTGATACATCGCCTCCGGCAGCCGCGTGATCATGATCTCCCTGTTTTCCGCAGGCGAGACGATCTGCAGCATACCTGCGCCGCTGCGCAGAACCGCTTCCCCGGCAAGCAGCGCCGCCCCCGGCGTCCCGGCGCTTCCCGCAAAAAGCAGCACCTTTCCGAAACTGCCCTTATGGCTGTCCGGACTGCGGGATAAAAGCATCTCCCCTGTAACTTCCGATTTTTTATCCAGCGTGATCCCGGCAGGATACTCTCCCTGAAAACTCTCCGCCGTGATCCCGATATCCGCCACCTTCCGCTCCCCGCAAAACTCCCGTCCCGGATACAGCAGCATCCCCCTTTTCCAGAATCCGAAGGTTATCGTCAGATCCGCCCGGAAAGCACAGCCCAGTACACTGCCGTCCTGCGCCGAAATCCCGGACGGGATATCCAGCGCCGCTTTTTTTCCGGATAACTGATTGAGCCATGCTATCTTTTCCCGATAAATACCGGAAACCTCCCGGGATAACCCGATCCCAAAGAGGGCATCCACCGCCAGATCATAATCCCCTGCACTTTTCCCGGTTTCTGACATCCGCCTTTCGTCCGTCAATGTCTGCAGATTCTGTCCTGCTTCCGCCTCCCGTTCTTCATCTGTCAGTATCCGCAGATTCCCGCCGGTTTTTGCTTTCCACTCCTCATCCGTCAGTATCCGCAGATTCCCGCCGGCTTTTACTTTCTGTCCGCTATCTGCCGGCACAGACAATCCATGATCTTTATATCTGTTACCTCCGTCTGCAAATTCGTCCTTCCTTCCGGTATGATCATCTCCGTACTTTTTCAATATCTCCATCTGCTTTTTCATAGCAGATGAATATTTCGCCTCCTGCCCGCTGACAAGCACCGTAACATCATGCCCCGCCAGAAAAAAGAGCCGCGCCAGCGCCGCTCCGTCGCCGCCGTTATTTCCGTTTCCCGCCGCCACCAAAATCCGGACGCTTCCCGAAAAGATTTCCGGCCATTTCCGCAATATGGCATCCCTTGCCGCCAGCGCCGCCCGTTCCATCAGCACAAGCTGGGGCATACCGAAATATTGTATGGTATTTTCATCCGCGCGTCGCATCTCCTCCGCATCTACGATGTATTCCATTTTTCTGTCATATCCTTTCAATGCCCGAAGCCTCTCCCCCGGCTCACTATTTATATCGTTGATTTACTTTTATCAAACCGTTTGCTTTTGAGCTGTATTTTAACCATTGGAACCTTTCCGGTTACAGCCCCCAACGGCTAAAATCAAACTGATACACAAGCTCCCTGAGTTCGTCCAGCTCTTTTTGATAATTTTCAGCCGTGACCTCTTTTTCTCCGTTCGCAAAACACTGCGTCATATACAGATTAACTTCCCTGTCATAATGGGTATAATCAATATACCGGTTCAGGTTGCAGATCAGCTCCGGATCGTTCTGAAAGAAAAATACCCTCACATTATCATAAGCAAACAGGGACTGCATCATGACGTCATATTCCATCAGACGGGCATCCACATCATTATCCTGCAGACAGTCATACCAGAACAATATGCTGTAGGGCGGGAAAAAAACATAGAATTCCGTGTCGGGATTTTTTTCGATATGGGGCAGGATATGCTCCTGCATATTTGCCAGCGCCGCCTCCACATAGGCATCCTCCGGCACAGTCTCTTTTGCCTTTTCTTCAGGCACATAATTGCTCAGAACATATTCTTCATTATAGTATTCCCCGTAATAGTTTTTTGCATAGATAATATGGAAATCATCAGCCTCGTCCTTCCCGATCAAAGGCGCGATCACATAATCCAACAGGACATCCCTGTTCCACCAGTATTCCACATCATTAAAAATATTGTCGTCATAGTAAGCCTCCGGCACAGGATAAGCGTCCGTATCCGTCCCGTTCGCATAGGGCAGCAGATCGATTCCCAGAAATACCGCCTCCGGCATCCTGTGATGTTTTTCCACAATATTTAAGATCCTGTCCTGATCTTTGGCATGGGCGGCATTATAGGGCAGCTTCATCGTATTCAAACCCAGTATATCCGCAAACCACTGCGTATTAAACTGTACCACCATGGAAGAGCCCAGAATAATACTGTCATACTCCATATTTTTCGCGATGCCGGGATTCTGGTTCAGCTGATTGTCCAGTACATAGGGAAATCCCGGCAGCGGTTTATGATATTGAAAAAACGGATCTACGTAAACCACCAGTGCTGCCATTCCCAGAAGGCAGACTCCGGTAATAACGCCGAAAACCGCAAACCATCTTTTTTTACTGCTGTTCATGATTCTCTTATCTCCTGTCGGCATTCACGAAGATTAAAGCCGAAAGCCGTCACTTCATCCGGAATACCTGTTTCCGATACATCTTCCAATAAATTATCAAACGTTCTGATACTTCATCGAACATCACATAACAAAGTATAACACAATATGAATGAACTGTGTGAACTGATTGAAATGCTGAAGCGGCTGAAAGCCACATAGTTACCGTGTTTTCTTTTCACCTGTCAAGTGAATGAAAAAAGAGCTGCCGGTTCGGATACTGTTCCATGAATAATTCAGGTTAAAATATGTTTTAAAAATTAAAGTACAGGAAGGAACTGACGCCCGCCAGAGAGACAACACAGTACAAAAACAACAATGCCGTCCCTGCCGCACTCCATACGCCGAACCGGCTCCTCTCCACACGCTCCGCCGCATTTTTCCCTATAAAGACAAGATAGAGCGACAGCCCCATAAACAGCGCATAGGGCAGATAATTCCTGAAAAAAACCGAACTGACCGGGATCACCTGCAGCAGATAATTCCATGCGCTTCCCTTGAAAAACACGGCGATCTCCGCCATCGGCGGCCCGAAGCCGCCCGAAAAGATCTGCCGGTACATATCGCACATCGTGCCAAGATCCGGGGACCGGAACGATACGAACGCCAGATCCACAAAACAAAACGTCAGAATCACCATCAGCCGTCTCGGCACCTTTTTCCGGAACGGTTTTCCCAGATAGTCAATGATATACCCGACGCCATGCATCACGCCCCAGAGTACAAAAGTCCAGCTCGCCCCGTGCCAGAGGCCGCTCAGGAAAAACACGATAAAACTGTTTCTGCAGGTCTTTGCCTTTCCGTTCCTGCTTCCGCCCAGCGGAATATACACATATTTCGTAAAAAACCGCCCCAGCGTAATATGCCACCTTTTCCAGAATTCAATGATTCCTGCAGACTGATAAGGGGAATGGAAGTTGACCGGCAGTTCAATATGCAGCATATACCCGATCCCCCTTGCCATATCGCAATAGCCGGAAAAATCAAAATATAACTGAAACGTATACAATACGGAAATGATCATGGCGTTGGTGGAATCCAGCACCGCAATGGCACCGTATCCCCAGTCCACAGCCTGTCCCATCGTGTCCGCCAGTATCACCTTTTTTGCCAGTCCCAGCGTAAAAAGCATAACGCCCTTTGCAAACAGATCCCCGTCCGGCATTTTCCGCCGGGGATCGCGAAACTGCGCCATCATCTCCCCGTGGGTAACGATAGGCCCCGCGATCAGCTGCGGGAAAAACACCACAAACAGCATATATTCAATAAAGCCGCACTTTTCTGCCTCCCCTTTATAGGTATCCGCCAGAAAGGATATCTGCTGAAACGTAAAAAAGCTGATACCCAGCGGCAGCACAATATTACGCAGTACAAAAGAAGTACCGAAAACCGCATTGACATTTTCGGTAAAAAAATCAAAATATTTAAAATAGCATAACAGCAGCAGATTAAAGGCAATGCCTGCGATCATATCAGCCTTATTTTTTCCGGTACATATCCTGCGGTGAAAAAAATAATTCACAAGAACACTGCCCCCGAGCAGGAGCAGATAGGAAACATTAAAATAGGCATAAAACCAACAGGACATCCCGATCAGGACAACCTGCGCCAACGTATATTTTTCATACCTGTTCAGCAAATAATACAAGGCCAGTGCGACAGGCAGAAATAAAAATATAAATATATAGGAATTAAACAGCATTTTTTCTTTTATTCCAGTTCCGCAGATATCCTCACACCACACTCGACCTAAAACAATTTCCAGCCGCTTACGCGTCTGTAAATCGTTTTGTGCGCTGTTCGATACCTGCTGTTTTAATTTTATTCTATATAGCCGTCCTCTTTTTTCTTGCGGCGGTAATTTTCCGGGTGGTAATGCATATCAAAAATATCGATGACATCCCTGCCGAAAATATTGTGCATATAGGTATAGAGTTCAAAGGTACTTTCCTCCCGCTCCTGTTTGCGGACGATATTTTCCTTTAACTCCTCCCGCGCCTTCTTGATCCAATCCTCATAATACTCGATCTCTTTCCTGTTTTCCTCCAGACGCTTATAGCACAGTTCCATTGTTTTCAGCATCAGCTGATAATTTGTCTCTTCTATTTCTTCCTCGTTGTCATCCGTATTTTCCTGCAGCTGTTCCAGCCTTCCGTTGCACTCTTCCACAAGGCGCCTGTGGCGGTCCATCTCCCGCTCGATCGCCTCGTCCATGCTCCCGCCATACCGGTCCGCAAGCTGGATGATCTCATCCATCAGCTTTCTTTTACAGGCCTTCAGCTTTTTCTGCTCCGTATTGGACTTTCCCTGCTCCTTCAGAAGTTCATTTAACTTTTTTTCCAGTTTTCTGATCTCCGGCGTCTCATCCGTCTGGGTAAACAGCTTATGCCAGTTATTGTCAAGAACCAGCAGCGGTATTTTTGTTTTTGCTAGGGCACGTTTGTAAATCTCATCTGTTCTGGACATTGTCATTCCTCTTTTCGCTATTTACTGTCTATTATACGTCTTCATTTTTCAACAGGAACGAGAGTTTCATCAGGCTCTCTGAAAGATGCACGTTTTCCACCTGAATATGCGGCGGCACGTTCAGATCGCAGTGGGCAAAATTCCAGATCGCGCGGATGCCGCAGTTTACCAGTTTTTCCGCCACTTCCACCGCGCAGGTCTTCGGAATGGTCAGCACCGCGATATCAATATCGTTTTCCTTCACAAAGGCCTCCATATTTTCCATCGGCTGCACTTCCATATCCCGGATCTTCTTCCCGCACAACGCCGGATTTTTATCAAATACCCCTTTAAATAAAAATCCTCTCCGCTGAAAATTCATATAATTAGCGAGCGCCTGCCCCAGATTGCCCGCACCGATGATGATCAAGTGATGGGTTTTATCAAGCCCCAGTATCTTTCCGATCTCCGCATAGAGATACTCCACATTATAGCCGTATCCCTGTTGTCCGAATCCCCCGAACTGATTCAGATCCTGCCGGATCTGGGAAGCAGTCACATGCATGATACTGCTCAGTTCCTTGGAAGATATCCTTGTAACCCCTTCATCCTTCAGCTCGCCCAGATACCGAAAATACCGCGGCAGCCTTCCGATTACCGCCTGGGATATCTCTTTTGACAGTTCCTTTGCCTCTTCCATTTTCAATAACCTCTAAATCTGATTTTCCTGTTCCGATGCCCGCTCTTCATCAAACCCCTTATTGTTTCGGCTTTCGCCGCCCTCTCCGGCCTCCCGGGATTTTACGGTCACCGTCTGATAGGGTATCTCGATCCCGTGGTTTAAATACTCCTGCACAAGGGCCAGCCGGATCTCGCTGCATGCCTGAAAGCTGTCGTTTAAGTTCTTTGTCCAGACAGTGGTTTTCAAAATAACACCGTCCGCCGAATAGCCCTTGACAAAGACCTTGTTCTCCATTGTATTCAGTGTCAGCATATTTCCGGCGCAGATCCGCTTCATCAGTTCCATCGCTTTGGGGATATCCGAATCATACCCCACCGTGATCTCCATAAAGTTCCCGATGTTCTCCGTATAATTCGTATTGGTGATCACCGCGGAATCCATCACGGAGTTCGGCACAATACAGCTCTCCTCATTATACTGGTTTATGATCGTATGGCGCAGCGTAATATCCGTCACGATCCCCTCCGCGATCACACTGTTTCCCTGAGACACCCTGATCTTGTCATTGACATTATAAGGCTTTGAAAACGCCAGAATAAAACCGCTGATCACATTGGAGAGCGCCTGCTGTGCCGCAAAAGTTGCCACTGCGATGACCAGCGAACCGCTCTGCAGAAGAGCCGTACTCATATCCTTTGTCATGTCAAACTGCTGCGCAAGCGCATAGATCGTCATCACAATGATAAAAACTTTGATAACGCTCCGGGAAAAACGAAGATGCGCCGCATTGTTTTTTCTCTCCAGACGCCTGAAGATCAGATTCACGATCTGAATCAGCACAAAAGTAACACCGATAAAACCGACAACCATTACAATCTGCCTGATACCCATTTTCCTCATCCCTCCACTCCATAGTATAGCACCATATCCAAAAGTCAGCAAATACTCTTCTCACATTTTATTGACAGTTTTTATTTTCCTTAGTAAACTGATTAGGTCCGGCGTTTGGAAAAAGCGGAAATTTTACATATAAACATATAATAAGAGGTATATAGCCATGATCTTATCCTGTCAGAATATATCCATAGCCTTTGACGGCAAAACCATTTTAAAACAGGCTGATTTTCATATAGAAGACCACGAAAAAGCAGCCATTATCGGTATTAACGGTGCCGGAAAAACCACTCTATTGAATATCATCACAGGACGCCTTTCACCCGATGAAGGCGTTGTCAGCATTTCCAAAGGCAGGACCATCGGTTATCTGCAGCAGAATCCTGTTCTGGACAGCGAAAATACGATATTTGACGAACTGATGAGCGTCAAAGACTATCTGCTGAAAATGGAACAGGAAATCCGCCGGATGGAGCATGATATGAAGCACAGAGAAGGGGAGGAACTGGAGAGCCTGATGAATCAGTATGCCCGCCTTACCACCCGCTTCGAGATGGAAAACGGCTACGCCTATAAGAGTGAGCTGACCGGCGTATTAAAAGGACTGGGCTTTGAGGAAGCGGAATATGATAAACCGGTCTGTACCTTATCCGGCGGTCAGAAAACAAGGGTGGCGCTGGGAAAGCTTTTACTGCTCTCCCCCGATATCATCCTGCTGGATGAGCCCACAAACCATCTGGACATGAATGCGATCCGCTGGCTGGAAGGGTATCTCTCCAATTATAAGGGTGCTGTCCTGATCGTATCCCATGACCGGTATTTTCTGGACCGCATCGCCGGAAAGATCATTGAAATAGATGCCGGAAATGTTATGACTTTTACCGGCAATTACACCGACTACGCCAAAAAGAAGGAACAGTACCGCACAGAGCGGATGCACGCCTACCTAAACCAGCAGCGTGAGATCAAACATCAGCAGGAAGTCATCGATAAACTGAAATCCTTCAACCGGGAAAAGTCCATCAAACGGGCTGAGAGCCGGGAAAAGATGCTGGAAAAGATCGAGGTGCTGGAAAAACCCACGGAAGTCCGCAGCGATATGCGTATCGCCCTTGTTCCGAGTATCACCAGCGGAAAAGACGTGTTGGATATCTCGGAACTCAGCAAAGCCTTTGATGATGAAGTATTATTTCAGAAGATCTCGTTTTCCTTAAAGCGCGGCGAACATGTGGCGATCATCGGTGACAACGGCACCGGTAAGACCACACTTTTAAAGCTGATCAACGAACTGCTTCCCGCCGATGAGGGAACGATCCGCCTCGGCACCAATGTGCATATCGGCTACTATGATCAGGAACATCATGTGCTGCATCCCGAGAAATCCATTTATGACGAGATCTCCGATGAATATCCGGCTATGACCACTACGGAGATCCGGAATATTTTAGCCGCTTTTCTGTTCACCGGGGATGATGTTTTTAAACTGATCAGAGAATGCAGCGGCGGAGAACGGGGACGGATTTCTCTGGCTAAGCTTATGCTTTCCGAGGCAAACTTCCTGATTCTGGACGAGCCCACGAACCATCTGGACATCACTTCCAAAGAAATTCTGGAAGATGCGTTAAACGACTACGAGGGAACCATACTCTATGTCTCCCACGACCGTTACTTTATCAACCGGACCGCACACCGGATACTGGAACTGAGCGGCAAGACACTGACCGGTTACCTCGGAAACTATGATTATTATCTGGAAAAAAAGACGGAAAACGCAGCTTCCAACGCAGACAGGGCCGCCGATGCTTCCGGAAGTTCCGACACACCTGTCATGTCCTCTGCGAAGGCGGAATGGCAGGCGAAAAAAGCGGCACAGGCAAAACAGCGGAAGCTGGAAAACGATTTAAAGAAAACAGAGACACGAATCGCGGAACTGGAACAGAAGATCACGGATATCGATACGCTGATGGCATCCGAAGAAGTCTGCCGCAATTCCGCCAAACTCTCCGAACTGTCCGCCGAGCAGAAAACATGGCAGGAGGAACTGGATCACTTGTACGAAGAATGGGAACGGCTGTCGGAAATAGTGTAACATAAAAAATCCTGATAGATTTTCTTTCTATAAGAAGATCTATCAGGATTTTCGTTAATTATCATAAACCCATCCGCAAAGTGTCTAGCATTGGCTTATCTCTTCCAGTTTCGCGCGGATCGCCTTAATGAAATCCTGAGAATTTAAAACGGTAACATTTTTCAGGCTTGTGATCAGCGCCAGATCCTTTGTCATTTTACCGGATTCTATCGTTTCCAGCGTCGCTTTTTCCAGTTTATCCGCAAAAACAGAAAGTTCTTTGTTCCCGTCCAGTTCACCACGCTTGCGCAAAGCGCCTGTCCATGCAAAGATGGTCGCTACGGAATTGGTGGAAGTCTCCTCGCCTGCCAGATGCTTATAGTAGTGGCGCTGTACGGTGCCATGGGCAGCTTCATACTCGTAAACACCGTCCGGAGACACCAGTACGGAAGTCATCATGGCAAGGGAACCGAAAGCGGAAGATACCATATCGCTCATAACATCCCCGTCATAATTCTTGCACGCCCAGATAAAGCCGCCTTTAGACTTCATCACTCTTGCCACCGCATCATCTATCAGCGTATAGAAGTACTCGATCCCCGCCTTCTCAAAGGCATCCTTATATTCCTTATCATAAATCTCCTGAAAAATATCTTTAAATGTATGGTCGTATTTTTTAGAGATCGTATCCTTTGTCGCAAACCAGATATCCTGATTCAGATCCAACGCATAGCTGAGACAGGCTTTCGCAAAACTTTCAATGGATGCATTGGTATTGTGCATACCCTGCAGGATGCCTGCACCCTTAAACTCATGGATCGTCTCCCGGATCTCCATGCCGTCCTCCCCGGTAAAGACCAGTTCCGCCTTCCCCGGACCGGGCGCCTTGATCTCCACATTTTTATAGACATCACCGTAGGCATGTCTTGCCAGCGTGATCGGCTTTTCCCAGTTTTTCACACAGGGCTCAATCCCCTTTACAACGATAGGAGTACGGAACACCGTACCGTCGAGCAGCGCACGGATCGTACCGTTGGGGCTCTTCCACATCTCCTTTAAATGATATTCCTCCACTCTTGCGGCATTCGGCGTGATCGTAGCACATTTTACCGCAACGCCGTACTTCTTCGTCGCCATCGCCGAGTCCACCGTCACCTGATCGTCCGTCTCATTCCTGTGCTCGAGCCCCAGGTCGTAATACTCCGTCTTTAAGTCAATAAACGGAAACAGCAGCTCCTCCTTGATCATCTGCCAGAGGATTCTTGTCATTTCGTCCCCGTCCATCTCCACAAGAGGCGTAGTCATCTTAATCTTATCCATACCAATCTCTCCTTATGTTTATATATTTGTTACATCATTTTCTTCACTGATATATATGCATTTATATATAATATATTTTCTCTGCTTCAATAATCCTGATAGATCCCGCTCTCCACCATATTCTGAAAAGCATTTATCATATGCGCGTTTGCCAGTTCTTCCGCCCTGTCCGCATCCTTGTCCCTGATCGCCTCCATGATCAGCCTGTGCTCGTTATTGGAAACGCTTGCCCTGCTGGTGGCAAGGCTCTTCTTTCTCACCCGCAGCACATAATTGTGGTAATCTTTCAGCAAATGCTCCAGCATCTTGGAATCGCACGCCTCATACAGTATATCATGAAATCTGTTGTCCAGATCGGCAATCTGATCCATATGCCCTTTCTGTGTATGGAATTCCGTCAGATAAACGTTTTCTTCCATTTCTTCCATCTGTTCCTTTGTGATATGTTCCGTTGCCCATCTGGCGCAGAGCCCTTCCAGTTTGGAACGGATCATGTAGATATCTTTCACATCTTTGACGGTAATACCGGTCACAAATGCCCCCTTGTTCGGGATGATCTGGATCAGTCCTTCCAGTTCGAGCTGCCGGAACGCCTCTCTTACAGGCGTTCTCGATACGCCGAGTTCTTCTCCGATCGCAACCTCCTTTAGCTCTTCGTGCTCCTTATATTTACCGCTCAGAATATCATCCCGAAGCTTATGAAAAACCCTTCCCCGGAGAGAAAACTTATCTGTCACTTCGTTTTTTACATCATACTTTCCCATTTCGATCCTCACTTCTCGCATTTCCGCTATATCGCCCAGCCGCAATGTACATCCGGAAAACCTTGAGCTTTTATATCATCTGCTTTACGATACACGCCCGGAAAGCCTCAAGCTTTTTTGCACAGCTCATTGCCTTTGTTGACATTATATCATGAATCTGCGGTTCATGATCGCCATTCACCGCTCGCCGAATGAGTAAACTCATTCTTCTCGCTAACGCTCATTATATCATAATTCCTGTTTTTTTGCACTCTTCACTGATCACAGCTGCCAGTTCTTCATCTGTTAGAACAGTAACGCGTCCCTCCGCATACTGCTTATCCACCCATACCTTCACATTTTTTACAAGAGGACTGGTCTTATCCAGCTGTTTATCTTCTTTCAGCTTGTAGTATGTATTGATCCAATGAGCGATCCCGGCAAGCCCGGAAGTATTGGAGACCGCGCAGAGTACCGGCCTGTTTAAAAACTTCTCCGTATCAAAAATATTGTATATCTCCTCATTTTTCAAAAGCCCGTCCGCATGGATGCCAGCCCTTGTCACATTAAAATTCTTTCCCACAAAGGGCGTCCTCGGCGGAATTTCATAGCCGATCTCCCTCTCATAATATTCCGCCAGCTCTGTAATAACAGTCGTATCCATTCCGTTCAGATAACCCTTTAACTGCGCATATTCAAACACCATCGCTTCCAGCGGCGTATTGCCGGTCCGCTCCCCGATGCCGAATAAAGAAGTATTCACACCGCAGCAGCCATAGAGCCACGCCGTTGTGGAATTACTCACTGCCTTATAAAAATCATTATGCCCGTGCCATTCGATCAGTTCGTGGGGAACTCCTGCATGTTTATGGAGTGCATAGATAATGCCCTGCACGGAACGGGGAATCACAGCGCCCGGGAAGTTCACGCCATAACCCATTGTATCGCAGGCACGCACTTTGATCGGTATCCGGTACTCCTCCATCAGTTTCATCAGTTCCAGACAGAACGGCACCACATAACCGTAAATATCCGCCCTTGTGATATCCTCCAGATGGCATCTTGGACTGATTCCCTCCTCCAGACAATCCCGGATTACATTCAGATAATGTTCCATCGCCTGACGCCTTGTCATCTTCAGTTTCATAAAAATATGATAATCGGAACAGCTTACCAGAATCCCGGTTTCCTTCATCCCGATTTCCTTCACCAGCTTAAAATCCTCTTTTGATGCACGAATCCAGCTTGTCACTTCCGGAAATGCATAGCCCCGCTCCATACAGCGGTAAACAGCATCCCTGTCCTTCTTACTGTACAGAAAAAACTCACAGGCACGGATCAGGCCATTCGGACCGCCGAGCCGGTGCAGATGATCATAAATCGTAACGATCTGCTCTGTTGTATAAGGCGCTCTTGACTGCTGGCCATCCCGGAAAGTCGTATCAGTGATCCATATCTCCTCCGGCATATTATGAGGCACGATCCTGTCATTAAAAGGAATTTTCGGCACCTCCGAATAAGGAAACATATTCCGGAACACATTGGGCTTTTTCACATCGTCCAGAATATACATATGTTCCTCTATTTCCAGCAGATGATTACTCTCATTCATGGAAATAGGCCTGTTTGTAAACATATCTCTGTTATAAAAGTCCGTCATTTCAATACCTCCCGCCCTTTTACCGCCTGTCAGATACAGCTTATCTTCTACAATTTTTAATTGTTTTTTCTGTATCATTGTATACAATAGTACATATCTCTGTCAACTATCATTTTTACCAAAAAACAGATAAAACACCATCTATTCTTTTGGGGCAAAAAGCATGAAAAAAGAGTATGCAGTCCTTTGATCCCTCCACAGACTCCACACTCTTTTGATAATCTTTTAACCGGGAATTAAATTGTTCATTTTCAGTATCGTTTCCACCGTATCCATTCCATCCTGCAGCCTTATAAACTTTTTATCACTGCTGCTTTTCAGATTCCTGATAGCCAGATTCTGAGTTCTAACAGATAAATCCAGTTCCTTCAGCCTTCTCGCATTTCTGTCAACCTTCACATTCAACAGATCTACACTGCCTTTGAGTCCCTGAATATCTCCTTTCATTCCGGTGATGTCCTGTTTTATACCAGTGATTTCCTGCTTCATTCCAGCAATTTCTTTATCCATATTGGCGATTTTGTTCTTTATTCCGGTAATGTCCTCTTTCATGCTGGTAATATCTTTTTTCATAGCTTTCATATCTTCTTTAAGCGGTCGAAGTTCTCTTTCAAATCTTATATCAAGCTTTTCATCTAACTTTTCGTCCAGTTTTCTATCCAACACTTCATCCAGTTTTACTTCCAGCCTCTCATCAAACACATCCGAAATCGCCTGTAAATCTTCTTTTGTCAAATACATACAAGTCCCTCCATTTCCTTCCCTATACATTAAATAAGTATACCATAGCAAGAGTGCAAAGTCTATGCAATTATCAAAGAACAACCAAATACAAAATCAAAGTATTTCGTACAAACTCAAAACAAGGGTTTTCTGATTATGATAGAAAAAGAACATTTTTATCAGACATTGATCATGAACAGAGTCAGAAATCAGCTTGGATTATATAATATAGAAGAAACCACAGATCATGAAGCAGAACCTGTCACTGTCGCTGTCCTTGACAGCGGAATTGACAGCAGACATCCCGATCTGGAGGGAAAAGTACTTGCTTTTCAGGATTTTATAGCAAACCGGAATATTCCATATGATGATTACGGTCACGGAACCCATGTCTGCGGCAGCATCGCCGGGAGCGGTACCATTTCAGATGGTCTTTATGCCGGAATCATGCCGGATGCCCGTCTGGTCATCGGAAAAATTCTGGATAAACACGGAGACGGCAATGTGGAAAAAATGGCAGCCGCAATGCATTGGGTCATGGAAATAAAAGATGCCTACAATATTCGTGTGCTGAACATTTCTATCGGTACCGGAAAAGGATATGAGAAACAGGAATATAACGAAATCAGAGATCTGCTTGATGAAGCCTGGTATCAGGGTATTATGATCGTATGTGCCGCAGGCAACAGCGGTCCCGCCGGCGGCAGTATCTCTATGCTCGGTATGAACCGTAATATTATTACTGTAGGATGCCACGAAGGACAGGAAAGCTATCGCTTTGGACGTCCCTGCCAGATTTACTCCGGCAGAGGCGAAATTTCAGATATTTACAGAAAACCGGACATCGTCGCCCCCGGTACGGAGATCATTTCCTGCAAAGCAGCACCCTACCGGGGAAGAACGAAATTTGATAAATACTATTGTAAAAAAAGCGGCACCTCCATGGCAACTGCCATTGTATCCGGATGCTGTGCCCTCTATTTCGGAAACCATCCGTCAGAATCCAACGAATACTGCAAAAGACGTTTATTACAAACCGCCCGTAATCTGGGCGAGGCATGGAATAAACAGGGGTACGGCATGGTCAATCCGACCGCCATGTGACTACTCCCCAAGCGCTCCCGGCGCAACACTCTTCACTTCAGGCGGCAGTTCCGGATTTGTTTCGCTGCCACGATACGCGAGCAAAATGCCGTCCCCGACGATCAGAAAATCATCAGCCTCTACAGCCTCTGAATCGTCTGATTCTTCCTCACTCTCTTCTTCCGCGTCCTCCCCGCCTGCCAGCCAGTTTTCCAGCCACGGTGTATAGGCAAAAGCATTTTCTTCAATCGTTGTAACGCTCTTTGGTATCATAACATCCGAAAGACTGTCACAATGATAGAAAGCACTATAACCAATGGTTGTCACACCTTCAGGAATCGTAATACTGTTTAAACCGCTTCTTGCAAAAGCAAATTTATCAATAGATGTAATACCCTCAGGAAATTCAAAATCCCTGAGCTGCGATTCTCTGTAAAAAGCCCATGCATCAATCTCGCCGCTGGATAATGCCTGCGCCGCCTCTTCTTCCAGTTTTAATGTCAGCGCACTCATCTCCTCCGGTGCATAATCGCCCTGATAAGTGGAAGCATGACTGCCATCCATCAAGACAATGGCATTTCCGTTCACGATCGGGACCATGCCCAGATTACTCCCCGTGGATGTCTCAATCTGATAAAGGACATTTTCATCGGAAGCCGCACTCTCTGTTATTTCAGATACCGCTTCCACCAGATCAGAATCAGAAGATCCCTCCTCTTCCTCCAGAGAAGCCGCTTCCACCTCTTCTGCTTTATCCCCTGTCTCTTCCTCTATGGCATCTTCTGCGTCCTCCTCAGCCGCATCTTCCTCAGGTTCTTCTGAAGAAGCCGCTTCCTTCGAGTCATTACTTACCGCATACCGCTTTTTCTCTTCACCTGCTGATACATCCGTTTCTGCTGTTGCACTTATAGTTCTTGCTCCGGCCCATATCAATGCAAACAAGCCGAGCACACTACAGCCAATTAATATAATCTTTTTCATATCCGGCTCCTGTCAATGCGTTTACGCAATACAAAACAATGTTTACACTTTACACATATTATTACATATTAATCAGGAAAGCCGAATTTATTCAACTTTCCTGATCAACTATCTTACGCCAATTCCGGACGTACTTTTTTATCTTTCTTCAGGAAGAGCACTGCCGAAAACAGTCCTAATCCTATCGCCAAAAACCACTTCGGATGAATCGCATCACCTGTCTTAGGCGTTATATCATAAGCACCTTCTGAAAGGTTTGCCGTATCCACATAAACAGTATATGGCGAGAAGTGTGTTGCTGTAAACGTCACACACGGCACCCCGTTTACTGTCGTAAATCTGGGATTTAATTTATCCAGATTATTTCCGCCGGTCACTGCTCCTACCTTATTATTTCCGCCATACTGCCGCAACTCATCCGGTATCGGCAGAGTAATAGTCACGGAAAGTCCCGCAGTGTCTGTTACTTTTGTTGTTCCGGTTTCATCGTACAATGAAATATCCATAGCGAAATAGTGAATATTGCTAAGATCACCATACTCATTTCTGAGCGCTTCCGCTACTGCCATAGTTGCCTGCCCGTCCTCCGTCACTTTTATGACAAAATTATCCGTTGAACCGTTTACCGTTGCCGATGCAACATTCGTATCAGAAATACCGGGCCTGCTTACCTGTACGGAACTTCCGCTATTTTTGTTATCACTGCTGCTTCCATCACTCTTGCTCACTGAACCGGTATTGGATGCCGGAGATGAGGTTATCGTACCCTGACCTCTCCTTGATGTGATCGCATTGCCGGTCTCACTCTTCACCCTGTAGTTGGCTGTAACTGTCAGGTTTTTCTTCGGCATCTTAAAGGTTGTCGCCGCCATCGTCTTGCTGGCAAATGTTGTATCACTTTCTGATGACGTCCAGTTATAAAATGCATACCCGGTATTCGGTTCAAAAGCTGCTATTACTACAGTAGTGCCTTCCTCATAATCGCCGGAACCTGATCCGTTTACAACTGTAAGTGTATATCGTTCCTTATTAGAGTTGCTGCTGTTATTACCATTATTGCCGTTGTTACCATTATTTCCGTTATTTCCGTTATTTCCGTTATTTCCATTATTTCCCGGGTTATTGGGGTCATTCGGATTGTTGGGATTATTGGGGTCATTTGGATTATTCCCACTCTGATCTCCACCACCATTTCCATTATAACTAGCCATAAACGTCACATTACAAGTAATCGGATCATAAGGACTTACTCCCTGAGGATCAGATATCCATCCTCTAAACGCCGCGCCTGGGTTCTGTGCTGAAGTCGGTGTCTGTGGAACAGGTGCCCTTTTACCACTTAATACATCTTCCTCCGTAATAACCGTCAGATTATCATTCACAAACCTTACATGGTAATAAATCACTTCATCAGAGAATGTTGCTGTTACATAATTTGTCTCTTTACTTGCAATTTCATAATCACCAGGAATCCATTCTACAAAAACCATCTCTGCAAATTCAGGATATTTTTCAAAATATGCAGCCCATTCCTCCTCTGTAGGCGGCTCTACTTCTTCACCCTCTTCATTGCGGCGCTCTGCGATTACATGCCCGTTTCGATCCTGAAAGATAGTGGTACAGGTTCTTCCGATCACATTATCAGAAATAACCCAATTGTATTTTTTATTTGTTTCGGCAAGAATTGCTGCCGTACTTCCGTCCATCGTCTCGACTTCCACGCCGTCCTTCACATGTCCGTTATCATCAGTATCATAAAATGCATAGTTCGCAAAAGATGTCAGCATATTCGGAACACGCAATATATGAAGCGCAGTATCCTTAAAAGCATAATCGTCAACTATGACACAAGTAGACGGAAGCTTAGCATCCCTCAGATTCGTGGCATCACTAAAACAGAACCGCGGAATTGTTCTTACATTAGATGAATTAAGTTCCACCGAATCAAGTCCGGTACAGTTCATAAAAGCCTCTTCAGCGATGCTACTGATTCCTGCCATCTCTTCTGCCACTAATCTCGAAGAACCAACACCTCCCGAAACACCTCTTGCCTCAAGACATTGTACAACGGAATCTTTCGCTCCGTCTTTCAAGCCGTAAATAATACCTTTGTCACACAGGAAATTATCTCCCTGATTCGATTCATTATAAATCCCGTCCAAAGGCTCCTCGCCCACAAATCTGACTTCCGTTAACTTCTTATCTGCTGCAAAAGGTCTTTTCCCCATTTCAACAGTAGTATTTGGAAGTTTCACAGTCGTCAATTTAGGACAATGTGCAAATGCATAATTGCCGATACTCTCTCCGCCTTCTGCTTCAGAAGAATACATCTCTACAGAGTTCAGATTTTCACAGCCATAAAACGTATAAGGTTCCAAAGCTTCAATATCATTCATTACGATACTGCGAATGGACTGGTTTGCCTGAAGATCGGGTCTTGATCCTTTATCCCACAACGCCGCAGGTATATCGATAGGCCTATTGCTTAAATCATTCAATGTAGTTTTATCGGTAGTAGTTTCTTCATCTGCCTTTGAAAAAAGTCCGCTCCTAATACTTTGAATACCGGACGGCAATACAATATCATAAGCCGATCTGAACACTTTCAATGCATCTTCCGAAAGAGTAGTCGGTAAAGTTCCGCCTGGATTAGCCTCTGTTCCATCACCTTCATACGCTTGAACCATCTTTTTGATTTCTTCATTGATAGTATCATCCGTATAAATAGGACTATTCATTTCAAGCAAAGCTTTCCTTAAAGTCTTATAATAATCATCTGTTTCATCTTTTCCCAAACCCGCCCCTGCCCAGGCAATGTCAGTAGTTGGTATCTTCCACACTTCACGCTTATCCGTTTTAGGATTATACTTTACATGAATATTCGTACCATCACTGGAACAGAAATCAATATATGCCGTATCCTGACTGGCGTTATTATAGTTATTTTCTTTCTGCATCACATACATAAATGGCACAGAATCAATATCTATCTTTCCGTAAAACGTCAACGGAATAATTTGCGCGTTTGACCCTTCCTGCGTCTTGAACGCATCTTTTCCGATAAACTCGATGCGGTTATCTTCTTCAAATATAACCTCCTCCAGCTTCCTGCAGCCTTTAAACGCATTATCCCCAATTGAAATAATCGTATTGGGAATCGTAATAGATTTTAAAGAATCATTTCCCTGCCCGTTATGGCTGAACTCACTTCCAATCGTTTTCACATCATGGGGTCCAATCGTTTTCTCTATAACAACCGTTTCAGGTTCTCCCTTAGTAACACCAAGCCATAACAGTTCTCCGTTAGAATCTACCTGATAATTATATTCCGTAACTATATTATCCTTATTGGGAGAACCGTCCGGATTCAACTCATATTCCCTGATTATCTTTTCATACCGATCCTCATTCCTATATTTAAACGCAAAAGCCTCTTTTGTCGTAAGATTATGTATCTGACAGTTTTGTGTACCATTATTTCCAATAAAATAAAACTTCTCGCTTACATCATCCTTAAATTCTTCCGGTCCATATTTATATTCGTCACTCCCCGCCTCATATTTAAAAGTAGTATTATTATTCAACACATCAATGCACTCTAAAGAGGAACAGCCTTTGAAATTAGAAAAACTAATATCTGTAATAGTCGGATTATCCGGCATCACTACTTCTTTTAACGATATATTCCCTTCAAAATTAGACTGCCCCATCTTCGTCAGGCTTTTAGGCAGTTCCACCGCTGCCAGACTGCTGCAGTTTTTAAAAACTCCGCTGCCTATCTCCGTCAGGTTTGCAGCCCCTGTAAAATCCACAGAAGCTAAACCGAAACAATCCAGAAAAGCATCGTCACATATCATAGTAGTACCCACTGGTACAGTAAAACTCTGCAGGCTTCCGCACTTCTCAAAAATAGAATTGGAAAGTTTCGTAAGCGGTGCATTGGATTCCAGCGAAAAAGTTGTCATACTGCTGCAGTTCGCAAAAGCATGATGTCCAATTGCCGTAATTGTAGATTTTCCGGTAAATGTTACCGACTGCAGCGAAGAACAGTTATAAAAAGAATAATCTGCTATCGCAACCAAAGTTTCCGGAAGGCTTACAGTACGCATCATCTGTCCGGAAGGAAAAAATGTTTCAGCGCCCCTCTTACCCGGAGCAAGCTGCAGTTTATTATTATTTGCACTGTCATATTCTGTCCGCTGGTCAGAAATATAACCTACTTTTGCATTGACAAGCCAGTCCTTATCATTATTTGGTATATTAAAAACAAGATAGCTCCCAGCGTCGACATAAGTATGCTCCTTATCAGTTATAAATGTATCCCATTGCGTGCCCGCAGGCAAGGTAGGCATTTGATAAAACCTCAGATTTTCCGGACTGGGTTTGCTGCCGCCTCCTGGAATAGGATAATTGATAGCATCATTATACAAATATCGCTGTACGGAATCCTTATTCCATGTATCCTCTTCGCCCTGCCTGCATGGCACAAAATAATAATCCCAGTAGCGTACAGTCTGCTCCCACTGACTTGTCGCCTCATTAAAACTAACGCTTGCCCCGGGCGACGGATAATTTCTATTTTTATCTTCCAGTTCAAAATTTACAGATTCTGATGCCCATTGTCCCCAACCAGCATTATCCCCTGGAGTAGGATCATCCTTGCTGCCGGATAGAGACCTCACTGCCGTAACTACCCTGAGCATTTTATAATAAAGGACTTCCCCATCCTGATTAGCCGCGGCAAAAGCTCTGGAAGAACCATCTGTAGTCGTATACTGGATATACGCGTTTACCGTCTCCGGAATAACCAGATCCGTCATATGGGGACCGGCTTCACAATTCAACAGTACTGCCATTCTGCCATATTCGTTCGACTGCATATAAGCAAACGTAAACCGGCTGTCTTCAGATGCATAAATATTATCAGCACCATCCACCTCCGGTATGATAAAATCCGCGCCCGTCCCCGACACCACACTATTCACCAATGGATTTGCGGGGGGCTCATCGATTGCAGCATATGCACTAATGCCGTCTGCCGCAGCCGCCTCCGGCACCGGAATCGCTGCCACCGTAATCGCAGAAATCAAAAGCATCACCGCCGATGTCTTTCTGATACGCCGCCGCATCTTTCTGTCCAGTTTCTTTTTTCCTTTTCCAAACATAAAAATCCACCTTCTTCTGTCATTTTATGACGTTCAGGGTAAAAGTTTCACCCCTTGTTATCTATGTACTGCTTCGTATTCTGCAATTTTGCAGACATATCACTTATTTATCTTATGCAATCTTCACACCGACGACCACAAACCTTCCTTCCGCCCCCTGTGAACGGTCACAGGTGGAAAGTGTTACCAGTTCGTCCCCATAGACAGGCGTAATCCCTGTATTATACAGGGACATCTCCGCCATCGCCGCTATATTGGAATTAAACTCCGCTTCTGAATTGACATCGATAAACTGATAATATTTAAAAGCCACTTCATCTTCCGGCAACACCTGTGCCTGAAATGCATAAGCAACCTGATAAGTCCCCTTTTCATAAATCGTATCAAACTGGAAAGTCTGATGCTCCTGATAAAAGGACTCATCGGCATATTTATCAAGCTGTCCGAACATGGCGCCTGATTTCATGTGATGCCCGTATATGATCAGATTCGTGGAACGGTCTATCACATCACAATCTTTATCCATGAAAATACAACCATTCTTGTCATAATTCTGTCCGAAATCATGATCCAGATAATACTCGTTATCCACGGTCTGCATAACAGGGTAATCAATATCTATATCGGCTATTTTTACCCATCCGATTAGCCTTTTGTTGATATTATATAAACTTTCATACTCGGGAAGAATATCCGGCACTTCTACATCGCCCGTTGTCCTGTGTATTACCAGTTCGTCTTTTTTGTCACCCGGCTTTTTTCTGCTCTCTTCTTTCATCTGCGCCCATTTTCCGCTCTCGTCCTGGGTCTTCCGATTCATATAAGTATATACAGAAAAATAGCCGATACAACCGGTCGCCAGAACTATGCAAAGCCCTATCAGCCTCTTTCTTCTCTTTTCCCGCTTCTCAAGCTCCCTGATCACGGCAGCTTTCAGCTTTTCATCTTCTATATCCTGCAGTCTGCCCATCTTAATCTCCTGTCCCATCTCCCCCCGGACGCACTACTGCCTATTTCTTTTATTTTACTATATCTTGCACGAAATGCAAGTGTTTTTACCACATCTGGTAAACTAATTCTTTCCATTCCTGCTCTTTTCGCATCCAAATATCCGTTCTGGTAACTGCTAATATTTAGGCTCTCCATATAAAAAGCACTGAATTCCATGACCCAATGCTTTTATATTGCGGATATTTTCCGCCTGCTCGTCAAACTGCCCGCCTCTTAAACATACTCAAATATTTCTCCGCCTCCTCTACAGATATATCCAGCTTATTCTGCAGCCTCTCCATGATCTCATTTTCAGGTATCCCAAACTCATATCCCATCTCCACGATTTCCTCGGCTCTTCCCTCTATCTTTCCTTCTATCTTTCCTTCTATCTTTCCTTCTATCTTTCCTTCGGTCCTTCCTTCTTCCTTCATATCCTCAAACGCCTTACACATGTCAAACTCTCCTTTCTCCAATTCATTATCTCCTACATTGGGAATCTCTTTTATATTGGTAAGATGCACCAGCAGCGCCTTTGCCTCGGCACTCAGGCTTCCATAGTTCTCCCTGTTTTCCCTTAATTTCTCCTTCAATTTCTCTTTATCTCCTGAATATCTCAAAAACTCAAAAAATGACTGCAGTTCCGAATGGAACTGGCTAAAATCATCATACTCATGATAATCAAACACATTTAACCGGTAATTCGATATAAACGGCAGGATCTTTTCCTCATTTCCCTCCACATCCAGAAGATCATAAAGAGTTTTTGCCCCATCCCACGGCTTTTCTCTTCCATAATAAACAACGACCGTAATAACCGGAGTAAATTTCTCCTCTTTCCGCATGCCGGATATAAATTCATCTGCCGTCACGCTCCCGTTTTCCTGTTCCAGTTCTTTTTTTCGTTTTTTCCACTGTTTTTCATACGCCATACTCTCTGCCAGCATAGCCCGCAGTACCATATGGTAATCTACTTTTGTCTGATTTTCCACCGCAAATATCGCAAGGATCGTATTGCCATTCCACAGCCTGACCTTATCCCGAACCGTCTTTTTAACACCACCGCTCTGAATACTCCGCAGTTCCCCGTCCTGTTCCTTTAACGCCTGCGGCTTTACGACCTGCTCCCCCTGATAAAGAACGCCGTTTATCAGATCCGCAAAAATCTCTGCGTTTTCCAGATAATCGCTCTCATAGACATCCGGTTTTCCCATGTCCCGTTTCCTCCCTTAATTCTTTTTTCATATAAGGGAGTCTTTTGATCTCACGAATGTGATTATGATAAGATATGCAAGAAATCTCAGAAATCCCCAGATATGTACCTTTATACTACCGCAAACTGCTTCATTTTGCAATCATTTTCTTCTAAAGCCCGTTTCAAATTCTTTCGGACCTGCCACCAAATTTATATTTTAAATATATCCATTCCGCTCCGTTCTCCTGAGTTCAGAAGTTTAAAACATAAAATAATCCAGCAATCCCTAGAGAATGCTGGAAATTTTTTGTCAATATTTTGTATTTTATGCATGGCTTTGTATGGCTTTGTGTGATATAATGGAACTATAGGACGGAGGTGTCACATGTATCTGCATAAATTAAAAAAGCCAAACGGAGATATCTATCTTTCCATAAAAGAAAAATACCATGTGCCGGGAAAGGGTGCCAGAGAAAAAACGGTTAAGAGCCTCGGCTATGTCAGTGAATTACAGAAAACATATGAAGACCCCATTGTCTATTTTTCTCAAATGGCAGCAGAAATGACGGCTCAGAAAAAGAAAGAACAATCTGTACGGATTTTTATTGATACCACTGCCAAAATGTCCACAGATGTGGACGACGTAAAAAATGTAGGATATGGTGTTTTAAAAGAGCTTTATAAACAGCTTGAAATCGATAAGTTCTGGAACTGGAAGACGAGGAACCTTTCCATCAGGTATCATGTTGACCAGATTTTCAGGCTGCTTGTCTTCTCACGGATTCTTGCGCCCGCTTCAAAAAAGGGCACCTTTGAGGACAGGGGTTTTTACTTTGAAGACTTTAGGGATTTTTCCCTTGACGATGTCTACCATGCTTTAGATGTCATCTGTGCGAATAATGAAGCCCTCCAGAAATGGATCTATGATCATTCCGGGAAAATATGCGGAAGGGACTTATCCGTTTCTTATTTTGACTGCACGAATTACTACTTTGACATCGGACGTTCTGATGTGGATACTCTTGATGAGGAAGGCAGGCCTGTAGATAAAAACGGGAACTCTGTTCCAGCTAAATACAGGAAGCGCGGGCCTGAAAAAAACCACCGTCCCGATCCTATCGTGGAAATGGGGCTGTTAATGGACAGAAATGGGATCCCCCTTGCTTTTGACCTGTTTCCCGGGAACGAATCCGAAAAGGTCCATATGAGGCCGGTCATAAACCGTATAAAAAATGAATTCTCAGACAGCCGCATCATATTTGTCGCAGACCGTGGATTAAATACATCCGACAACATCTATTACCTTAACGGGGATAATAAGGGCGATATAAATACCAGGGACGGATATGTTTACGGCCAGTCTGTCAGGGGCGCGGACGCAGAGTTCAAAGCCTGGGTTCTGGGCGGAAACTACGTTACGGATAAGACCGTAGATGAGGATGGGAAAGAAATAACTTTTAAGCATAAATCAAGGATTCACCCCAAAGAACTGCATGTAAATGTAACAAAGCCAGGGCAGAAAAAGAAATCAAAGAAGACGGTATCCATAGACCAGAGACAAATGGCATACTATTCGGAAAAATACGCAAAGAAACAAAAGGCTGACAGGGAAGTGATGATACAGAGGGCAAAAGACCTGATCAAACACCCAAAGAAATATGATAAGGTAACTTCTGCTGGTTCCGCTTCCTATGTCCTGAATATCTCTTTCAGCAAAGATACCGGCGAAATAGTGGAAGGAAAATCACTCGAACTTGACCTGGAAAAGATAAAAGAAGAAGAAAAGTATGACGGCTACTATTCTATCGTTACAAGCGAGTTAAAGATGTCAGATATGGAAATGAGGGAAATCTACCGGGGGCTCATCCGTATAGAAGACACCTTTAAGATATCAAAATCCGAATTTGCTTCCAGGCCTGTGTTCGTATGGACCAATGACCATATCGATGCCCACTTTACGACCTGCTTTACTGCACTCGTTCTGGTGCGGCTTCTTCAGGCAAAACTTGATAATAAATATCCTGCAGGCAGGATCATAAAATCCCTTAAGGACTACTGCTGTGTTCCTCTTGATATGAATAACTATCAATTCACATATTTTGATGAAATACTTCAATCCATAGGAAAAGCATTTGGTATGTCTCTGGATAATAAGTACAGAACCCGCCAGGAAATACAGAGACTTTTACGTTATTAAAAAAAATTTCTTACTTCAAAAAAGTTCCCATTACGCTATACAGAGAAATCGGCGCAGCCCAGTGTTTATAAGGGTTACGCCGTTTTTGCTTCAAAACTTGAGATACTACCGCAAACTGCTTCATTTTGCAATCATTTTCTTCTAAAGCCCGTTTCAAATTCTTTCGGACCTGCCACCAAATTTATATTTTAAATATATCCATTCCGCTCCGTTCTGGATTTCTTCCATGACCACCATTCCGTCAAACCGCCTGCCTCTTAAACATACCCAAATATTTCTCCGCCTCCTCTACAGATATATCCAGCTTATTCTGCAGCCTCTCCATGATCTCATTTTCAGACAGCCCAAACTCATATCCCATCTCCACGATTTCCTCGGCTCTTCCCTCTATCTTTCCTTCTATCTTCCCTTCGGTCCTTCCTTCTTCCTTCATATCCTCAAACGCTTTACACATGTCAAACTCTCCTTTCTCCAATTCATTATCTCCTACATCGGGAATCTCTTTTATATTGGTAAGATGCACCAGCAGTGCCTTTGCCTCGGCACTCAGGCTTCCATAGTTCTCCCTGTTTTCCCTTAATTTCTCCTTCAATTTCTCTTTATCTCCTGAATATCTCAAAAACTCAAAAAATGACTGCAGTTCCGAATGGAACTGGCTAAAATCATCATACTCATGATAATCAAACACATTTAACCGGTAATTCGATATAAACGGCAGGATCTTTTCCTCATTTCCCTCCACATCCAGAAGATCATAGAGAGTTTTTGCCCCATCCCACGGCTTTTCTCTTCCATAATAAACAACGACCGTAATAATCGGAGTAAATTTCTCCTCTTTCCGCATGCCGGATATAAATTCATCTGCCGTCACGCTCCCGTTTTCCTGTTCCAGTTCTTTTTTTCGTTTTTTCCACTGTTTTTCATACGCCATACTCTCTGCCAGCATAGCCCGCAGTACCATATGGTAATCTACTTTTGTCTGATTTTCCAGCGCAAATATCGCAAGGATCGTATTGCCATTCCACAGCCTGACCTTATCCCGAACCGTCTTTTTAACACCACCGCTCTGAATACTCCGCAGTTCTCCGTCCTGTTCCTTTAACGCCTGCGGCTTTACGACCTGCTCCCCCTGATAAAGAACGCCGTTTATCAGATCCGCAAAAATCTCTGCGTTTTCCAGATAATCGCTCTCATAGACATCCGGTTTTCCCATGTCCCGTTTCCTCCCTTAATTCTTTTTTTCATATAAGGGAGTCTTTTGATCTCACGAATGTGATTATGATAAGATATGCAAGAAATCTCAGAAATCCCCAGATATGTACCTTTATACTACCGCAAACTGCTTCATTTTGCAATCATTTTCTTCCAGAGCCGGTACCCAAATCCTTCCGGACCTGCCTCTAAATTTTTTCAAAAGGCGAACCCTTTTCGGATGACAGCATATGATAAACCATAAATAAACAAATGGAGGCAACAAATTATGAGTGATTTAACAGCTACAAACTGCGGATGCGGCAACGTAGGCAGAAGCGGGTGCGGATGCGGCAATTTCATCTGGATCATCCTTCTTCTGTTCCTTTGCGGCGGCAACGGCAATGATGACTGTGGATGCGACGGCAACGGCTTTGGCCTTTTCAACGGCAACGGCGGCGGCTGCGAATGCATTATCTGGATCTTATTGCTGCTCAGCTGCTGTGGCGGCGGCAACGGATTCTGCTAAAATCCGGCAAGAGGCGGTGTAAAGCCGCCTCTTTAAAATAAGACATTCTCTCCCGCATCCTCTGCGCCATCTGTGGGCACCACAACTTTTTCGGTTATGAAGCATGTTTCCGGCGCATACATAATAATAAAAGAATATTTCAGACGAAACCGGAGCATTGTGCAATTTTATGGAAACGATAAAAAACGAACAAATATATGCCTTTGACAGCTTATATACCACTAATCATATTCAGATGCTGAAAATACTGTTACCCTGTTTAAACCCTCCCCTTCAAAAAAATCTGGCATTATATATCAAATTTTTAGAACTTCGTTATACCATTTCGTTTCTGAACGCACACCCTTATGTGCTCAGCGGATGCGGTTTTGATAAAAAATACGGGGAACAGGAGATTCCTGTCGATGACCTGCTCCCCTATCTCACTCCCGGAGAAGCCGAAAATTTCCGGCAGCTTCAGAAGGGCATGGACATGATGAAGCAATTTTCCAAAATGCAGAAAAACATGGAAGCATTGAAGGGTATCCTGCCGGAAGGCATGGATTTCGAGACACTGTTCGGACAGATGGCAGGCATGGGACAGCCCGATGCCGGTCATGACAGGGAAAAACAGTCCGGATCAGGCAGTGCCCCGGAGAAATCCGGCGCTCCCTTCCCCGCAAACAACCTTTTCCAGAATATGATGAAGGGCGCTCCCTCCGGAGACGTCCTGACAAATATGATGTCCGATTCCCAAAAGGAATTGTATGAGAAATTCAATGAACGTTTTCAAAACCTGTAAACAAATATAATAAGTATAGCAAAGAAAGGATCTCTATGGCTGCTAAAAATGAAAATCAAAATGACTACTTAACTTCCGGCGAGTGGATGCGGGATAAAGCCCTCTCCCATATTCCGCACGCCAAACTGGAATTTCTCCAGATCATGCTTTTTGAAAGCCGCAAGCTGAAGCAGGAAGAAATGCTTCCTTTTTTCATGTCCGTCATCAAGATCAGCCGCGAAAAAAACATCACTTTCACAGAAAATGAGATGGACTCCATTCTGGAAGTTCTAAAAGAGCATTCTTCTCCCGATGAACTGAGCCGCATGAACCAGATCATGCAGATGCGGAAATCTATGGGGTGACAAAATATAAGGCAATACCCGGACGCCGCCTATCCGCCGCCACGAAAATGCCGCCGGATAACACTATATCCGACGGCAATCCATCACTTTTCTTTACTTCTGCACGATATTCACAAGCCTTCCCGGCACATAGATCTCTTTCACGATGGTTCCGGTGAGGCGGTCTGCCATCATCTCTTTTGCCCCGGCAATAATATCCTCTTTCGGATCATCCTTCCCGATATTCATCGTACCGCGTACTTTTCCGTTGATCTGCACTGCGATCTCTATTGTCGCCTCAATGGTCTTTGCCTCCTCAAACTCCGGCCAGTTCTGAATATAGAGACGTCCCTCTTCCCCGATCATCTGCCAGATCTCCTCTGTCATATGGGGCGCCACAGGATTCAGCAGCGTGAGCAGTGTCTTATATTCCCCCTTCGTCACCGCATTTTTCCGGTAAAATTCATTGATCAGCGCCATCATTGCCGCGATACCGGTATTAAATTTCAGATTTTCGTAATCGCTGCCCACCTTCTTGATGGTCTGGTGCATCTTTGTCTCTAAATCCGCACTGTAGCCTTCCTCATCCGTCATGATGTCCTGCAGTTTCCAGACACGCTCCAAAAATCTCCGGCAGCCCTTTACTCCGTCCTCGCTCCAGCCTGCACTCAAGTCAAAAGCACCGATAAACATTTCATAGGTACGCAGAGTGTCAGCGCCGTAATCCCTTACGATATCATCCGGATTTACCACATTGCCCAGAGACTTGGACATCTTCACCACAGGATGATCTGCCATTTCACCGAATTTTTCCCTGAGCGCCGCCTTTGCAGCCTCTTCACTTCCATGCTCTTCCAGCAGCTTCTTCTGTTCCCCTGCCGGCAGATTGGAAAAGCTGTGCGGATTAAGTCCCAGAATCATACCGTGGGAAGTTCTCTTCTGATAAGGTTCCGGACAGGGCACTACGCCTTCATCATAAAGGAACTTGTGCCAGAATCTGGAATATAACAGGTGCAGTGTGGTATGCTCCATACCGCCGTTATACCAGTCCACCGGCATCCAGTATTCCAGCGCTTCCCTGCTGGCAAGCGCTTTATCATTCTTCGGATCTGTATAACGCAGGAAATACCAGGAAGATCCTGCCCACTGGGGCATGGTGTCCGTCTCCCTCTTTGCCGGCCCGCCGCAGCAGGGACAGGTTGTATTGACCCACTCGGTCATTGCCGACAGCGGAGATTCCCCGGTATCGGTAGGCATATAGCTGTCCACATCCGGTAATTCCAGAGGCAGTTCGCTTTCCGGGATCGCCACATAACCGCATTTCTCACAATATACGACCGGAATCGGCTCGCCCCAGTAACGCTGTCTCGAAAATACCCAGTCACGCAGTTTATAGTTTGTCTTTTCCTTGCCGATCCCCTTCGATTCCAGATACTGGATCATACAGTTTTTTGCCGCTTCCACCGGCATACCGTTCAGGAATTCGGAATTCACTAAAATACCGTGTTCCACATCGGAATATACTTTATGCTGTACATCCTCGCCGCCGGCCACCACTTCCACGATCGGCAGATGGAATTTCTTTGCAAAATCCCAGTCTCTCTCATCATGGGCAGGCACCGCCATGATCGCGCCGGTTCCGTAACTCATCAGTACATAGTCCGATACGAAGATCGGAATCTCCTTCCGGTTTACCGGATTTACCGCCAAGAGCCCGTCAAGAACCACACCGGTCTTCTCCTTCACCAGTTCGGAACGTTCAAAATCAGACTTTTTCGCAGCCTGCTGTCTGTAACGCTCCACATCCTCCCAGTTTCTGATCTCCGCCTTATATTTATCCAGGATCGGGTGTTCCGGAGAAACTACCATATAAGTGACACCAAACAGGGTATCGCATCTTGTAGTATAAACCCGCAATTTATCTTCTTTTCCCGCAATGGAGAAATCCACTTCCGCACCTTTGGATTTTCCGATCCAGTTTTTCTGGGACACGGCGATCTTCTCCACATAGTCCACACCGTCAAGCCCTTCGATCAGCTTTTCCGCATAGTCCGTGATCTTCAGCATCCACTGGCTTTTTACCTTCCGGATCACCTCCGCGCCGCAGCGTTCGCACACGCCGTTCACCACTTCCTCATTGGCAAGCCCCACCTTACAGGAAGTACACCAGTTGATCGGCATCTCCGCTTTATAGGCAAGTCCCTTCTTAAAAAGCTGCAAAAAGATCCACTGGGTCCAGTGATAATAGCCCGGATCTGTGGTATTGATCTCTCTGTTCCAGTCAAAGGAATAACCCAGAGAATGAAGCTGGTCCTTAAAACGCCCCACATTGTTCTTTGTCACGATCTTCGGATGGATCTTGTTTGCGATCGCATAGTTTTCCGTAGGCAGGCCAAACGCGTCCCAGCCCATCGGGAACAATACGTTATATCCCTGCATCCTGCGCTTACGGGACACGATATCCATCGCCGTATAGGGCCTCGGGTGCCCCACATGAAGCCCCTGCCCTGATGGATAGGGGAATTCTACCAGCGCATAATATTTCGGTTTGCTGTAATCCTCAGATGTCGCAAAAGCCTGTTCGTCATCCCAGATCTTCTGCCATTTTTGTTCCACTTCTCTGTGGTTATAAACTTCTGCCATATATCATCCTCCCTGCTTTTTTTACATGCAGCCTGTACTTTCAACGAATCCTTCCTAAATATTACCTATCCCGCAGCTTTTTGTCAAGTAAACATTCTTTTCTGCTGCCCATAGTTACTGTTTTTGTCCGCAGCTTATACTCTTTTCGTCGCTCCAGTTCCCTCCCACAGCCTGCAGCCATTTTCCTTATGCGCCCGGTGCGCATCCCCCCGGAGGGTTTTGTCATACAGGACGAACTTTCCTATATGACAAGAAAACACCCGTGCTCTCCTGCACAGGTGTTTCCCTCATACCCCTTTATCACTGTAACCCTGATTTAAACTTTTTAAATACGCTTCGCTTTTTGCTCGTATCCCTCGCTTTCAGCTCGGTCGGCTTCTGCTCGCTTCGCTCACAGCCTCGCAAACGCTTCGCTTTTTGCTCGTATCCCTCGCTTTCAGCTCGGTCTATTCGCCATCGGCAAGTGCTGCGGCTCTTGCTGCTACTTCTTTTTCCTGAATGTCGGACGGAGCCTGCTCATAGCGGGCAAATTCATAAGCATATACGCCTCTGCCGCCGGTCATGGAACGAAGGTCCGTACAGTAGCCGTAAAGCCCTGTCATCGGAATGTCCGCCTCTACAACGGTCTTTCCGCCGGGCGCCGGGTTCATGCCGAGCACACGGCCTCTTCTCTTATTCAGATCGCCCATAACATCACCGGTATAGCTGTCTGGTACCGTTACTTTCAGATTGGCGATGGGCTCCATCAGTACCGGGCCCGCATCCATAAATCCTTTCTTGAACGCCTGGCTTGCCGCTGTCTTGAACGCCATTTCGGAAGAGTCCACCGGATGATAAGATCCATCGTACAGTACGGCTTTTACGCCCACTACCGGATACCCGGCAAGGGGGCCTCTCAATACGGAATCCGCAATCCCCTTCTCAACCGCCGGGAAATAGTTCTTCGGCACCGCGCCGCCTACCACTTCCTGCTCAAAGATATAAGGTGTCTCCAGATCGCCGGAGGACTCGAAGCGCATCTTAACGTGGCCGTACTGGCCGTGTCCGCCGGACTGCTTTTTGTATTTATATTCCACATCGGATTTCTTGCGGATCGTCTCGCGGAAAGCAACCTTCGGCTCAGCCATCTCGATCTCAACTTTATATTCGTTCTTCAGGCGGCTTGCCACCACATCCAGATGCAGATCGCCCATACCGTAGAGCAGCGTCTGTCTGTTTTCGGAATCATTCACAACCTTGATGGTCATATCTTCATGCATGATCTTCTGCAGCGATTGGGAGATCTTGTCGATATCGCCTTTATTAACGGCATTGTAGCGCTTATATGTATAAGGAACGGACATATCCGGCTTACCGTACTTGATCACATGCTGCTTCGTGGACAGGGAATCGCCTGTTCTTGCCGCAGTCAGTTTCGCGATGGCGCCGATATCCCCCGCATGGAGCTCCGGTACTTCGATAGGTTTGTTGCCCTGCAGTACATAGAGTTTTCCGGCTTTCATCTCCACGTCTTTATCCACATTATAGATTACATCCTCCGGTTTCAAAACGCCGGAATTTACCTTGATCATGGAATACTTACCGATAAACGGATCCACGATGGTCTTCCATACCACTGCGGATTTCGCTTTCGAGAAGTCATAATTTGCCTCAAAGATTTCGTTGGTCTTCATATCCACGCCGGCACACTTTCTGTTTTCCGGACTCGGGAAATATTTCAGAATATCATCCAACAGCGTATAGATGCCCTGACAGAGCACGTTTGAACCCATTGTCACAGGAATAACGCTGCCGTCCATCACGCTGACACGCAGCGCCGCGCGGATCTCAGCCTCGGAGAAGGTCTCTCCGCCGAAATAACGCTCCATAAACTCTTCCGAAGTCTCCGCTACTGTCTCCAGTAAAGTATCGCGGCAGAGCTGCAGGTTGTCCTTGCTGTAATCCGGCACGTCGCAGGGAACGACTTCCTTGCCCTGCCATCTGTTGCCGCTTTCCGTGATTACATTGATATAGCCGACAAACTTTTCGTTTTCCCTGATAGGCAGATGGAACGGCGCGATCTTCTTGCCGTAACGTTCGGTCAGGTCTGCCACTACCTGACGAAACGATGCGTTATCAATATCCATATCATCCACATAGATGATTCTGGGCAGATTATACTTTTCACAGAGTTCCCATGCCTTTTCCGTACCGACTTCCACGCCCGCCTTGCCGGAAACCACGATGATCGCAGCCCCTGCGGCACTCATTGCCTCTTCTACTTCGCCTACGAAATCAAAATATCCCGGCGTATCAAGTACGTTGATCTTATATCCTTCCCATTCCACCGGTATTAATGTGGTGTTGATGGAAATGCCTCTCGCCTGTTCTTCTTTACCGTAATCGCTTATTGTATTCTTATCGGATACCTTGCCCATTCTGGATGTGATTCCGGACAAATATGCCATTGCCTCTGCCAGTGATGTCTTTCCGCAGCCGCCGTGCCCCAGTAATACAACGTTTCTAATCTTGTCGGTTGTGTAAACGTTCATGTGAATTCCTCCAATGCTGGTAATTTTACAGGCATTATGCACAGAAAATTCCGACTTTTTCATTTCCCGCAAAACACCCATAGGGATATTTTACTAAAGTTTTTGTTGTTTTACAAGAGCGATTATTCATTTTTACCAGATTTTTTATAAGAAATAAGTGGTATCCGTCATTTTTCATTTCATAAATTTGACATTCCCGTCGAAAATCTCTATAATTTCTTTTAAAAAAAAGAGGTTTCTATGGATTTTACAAATTTTGAAAAGATGCATTACGGTTTTATCGGGCTCGGGCTGATCGGCGGCTCTATCGCGCGGGGACTCCGGGAAAAGTTTCCGGCGTGTATGATCACCGCCTATGATCTGGAGCCCTCTTCTGTGGAGGCGGCAAAAAAAGACGGCGTAGTCAATATCTGCGCCTATGAGATCGACCGGGTCTTTTCGGCGTGCGGGCTTGTTTTTCTGTGCGCGCCGGTTTCCTGCAATGATGAGAACCTGCTATCGCTCCGGAAAGTGCTGGACCGGGATGCGCTGATCACGGATGTGGGCAGCGTAAAGGGCGATATGCATGCCCATATCAGAGCCGCGGGGCTGGATGCACAGTTTATCGGCGGGCATCCGATGGCAGGCAGCGAGCGCACCGGATATCGGAATTCCAGGGCAAAGCTTCTGGAAAATGCCTATTACATACTGACCCCCACGGAAAAGACACCCCGGGAGAAAACGGATTTTATGGAACAGCTGGTGAAAGCTTTGGGGGCTATTCCGCTGATCTTATCTGCCGGGGAACATGACTATGTGACCGCCGGCATCAGCCATCTGCCCCATGTGGTTTCCGCCTCCCTTGTCAATCTGGTGAAAAATAAAGATAATGCCGACGGCATCATGAAACTGATCGCGGCGGGCGGCTTTAAGGATATTACCCGGATCTCCTCCTCCTCCCCCGTGATGTGGGAGCATATCTGTATGACAAACAGGGAGAATATCCTTTCCCTGCTGGATGCTTATATGGAATCCCTTCAGGAAATCCGGACATCCATTCAGGCGCAGGACGCCCGTGCCACCTATGATTTTTTTGACTCCGCCCGCAGTTACCGGGAATCCTTTACGGATGTTTCCGGCGGCCCGATCAAAAAGTCCTATGTCTTTTATGTGGACATCCCGGACGAGCCGGGCGCACTTGCCACCATCGTTACGCTGCTGGCTTTTCAGCAGATCAACCTGAAAAATATCGGCATCACCCATAACCGGGAAGTGGCGGAAGGCTCGCTTCTAATCGAAGTCTGGGACGAAAAGGATATTGCCCGGGCACAGGAAGTCTTATCCGCCAAGGGGTATATGGTACGCGTCCGGAAATGACCTGTTTTCGGATATCAACATCAGAACAGAAAGGAAAAAACAATGAATTTTCAAAAAATATCCCGCCTCCGGGGTGAGATCACCGTCCCCGGCGATAAATCCATCTCCCACCGCGCTGTTATGTTCGGTGCGCTGGCAAAGGGCAGAACCGGGATCACAGGCTTTCTGCGGGGCGCAGACTGCCTTTCCACGATCTCCTGTTTCAGACAGCTTGGCATATCCATCGAAGAGGGCGCAGATAAGATCGTGGTGGAAGGAAAAGGGCTGCACGGGCTGCAGGCTCCCGCAGATGTACTGGATACAGGAAACAGCGGCACTACCACAAGACTGATATCCGGTATTTTAGCCGGCCAGAAATTTACTTCCGTATTAAACGGCGATGCTTCCATACAAAAACGTCCCATGAAACGCATTATGACACCCCTGTCACAAATGGGGGCTTCCATCCGCAGCCTGAACGGGAATGACTGCGCCCCGTTAGAAATTACGGGCAGCCCTCTCCGCGGTATCTCCTACCTGTCTCCGGTTGCTTCCGCCCAGGTAAAATCTGCGGTTTTGCTCGCCGGGCTGTACGCGGACGGGGAAACAAGCGTGACCGAGCCGGCCGTCAGCAGGAACCACACGGAACTGATGCTGAAAAGCTTCGGGGCGGATGTCAGAAGCGAAGGTTTGAGGGCTGTTATACAGCCGGAGCCTGCGCTTTACGGCATGGATATTCTTGTTCCCGGCGATATCTCCTCCGCCGCTTACTTTATCTCCGCAGGCGCCCTTGTGCCGGATGCGGAAATACTGATCCGCAACGTCGGGATCAACCCCACCAGAGACGGCATCCTGCGCGCCGCAAAAGCAATGGGGGCTGATATCACGCTGTTAAATGAAAAAAATACCGGGGAACCGGTTGCCGATCTGCTCATTAAAAGCAGTACGCTCCACGGCATCACCATCGGCGGGGATATCATTCCCACTTTAATCGATGAACTGCCCGTGATCGCCGTGATGGCTGCCGCCGCCGGGGGGACTACCACAATCAAGGACGCCGCGGAGCTGAAAGTCAAGGAATCCGACCGGATCGCTGTGATGACGGAAAACCTTTCCGCAATGGGATGCGATATTACCGCCACCGAGGACGGTATGATCATACATGGCGGAAAACCGCTGCACGGTGCCGTGATCGACTCTCATTCGGACCACCGGATCGCCATGAGTTTTGCTGTTGCCGCAATGATAGCCGACGGGGAAACAACGATCAGGGACGCCGACTGTGTCAGGATCAGCTATCCCGGGTTTTATCGGGATCTGGAAATGCTTTGTGTAACGTAACGGACAGCCTGCAGCATGCTCCGGGAATTACTTTATGCCGGCGGCAGCCGCACACTCTGCGGGCTCCTTTATGCCGGCGGCAGCCGCACACTCTGCGGGCTCCTTTATGCCGGCGGCAGCCGCACACTCTGCGGGCATCCTTATACCGGTTATATAAAAACGGCAGCCGTTTATTTTATCCGGCCGCCGTTTTGTATAAGTCGCTTTCCGCTTTTTAATTATCCTGTTTCTTTAACTCGGTATTAACCGTATCATAAATACTGATACGGGATACATCCATACCTGCCATGCCCACAAAGGTCGATCCGTAATTAAAATGGTCTCCCTGTTTCTCGATACGCACGATCTCGATAAATGCATGGATCACTTCTTTTGTCCATATAGTCAGATATGCTTCATATACGGTACCGATCTGAAGCGGCAGATCACAGTTAAAACCTACTCCTGTTTTGCTGACATCCGTAATATCGATGGTTGTCTCATGCTGCTCTCCCGGATCATTTAATGATTTTATAATAATCTTAGATTCCAATTCCAGCCGTTTACTTTTCCTGCGTTCCTGCATAGCCTTACCCTTTCTTCCCTTGAAATGATAGATATTGATGGAAGGAGAATGCCGTCTGTCAATCCCTTCTTCTCTGACATAACTTTATTATAGGCTTTTGCCGGGTAAAAATCAAGAGTTTTATAACAGGAAACCCTTCGGAACATGGCTGCTCCAAAGGGTCCGCTTTCTACTCTGCTTTCAGTTCCAGTTCTTCCGTGGGAATCCCCAAAGCCTGTAATCTTGATTTTAGGATCCTTTCCTGATACGCAATTTCCCTGAAAGACAGTCCAGAGAAATTTTTCATTATTATTCCCTTTTCTCCCGCAAGCAAAGCACAATACGCATCCGCCTTCCCTCTGCTACAGCAGCTATCGTTATTTCTATTATTCTACGCCCACACTTCTTCGTGTGAAAACAACTCTCCTCTTTCGATTTCCTGTCTGGCTTCCCTGATTACCTCCGCTTCATCCGGCGTTGCCGCATCCTCCGCTTTCAGCATTCCGATTCCCCGGCTGATCGCCTCCGTTCGGTTCACGCCGGTTCTTGCACAGTATTTCTCCAGAATCCTTTTGTCAGCTTCACTAATGCGTATCGTCAAACTGTACGGTCTGGGATTATCTGTCGGCCTTCCCATTTTCTTTTTGCTTTCCGTTAGAACCGCCTCCATCTTGCCACTTTATTTTTATGGACAAGCGGTGGCAAAGCCCGTCCTTTCGCATATTTACCTAATCCTCTAAATACTGCTGGATATGCTCCAATACCCTGTCAATCTTGCTGTTTTTCTTTTCTATGTCCTCGCTCTCTCTCGCTTCCTTCAAGTCGTCTTTTACGAAATTCATAAGCAGTTTCATTTCTTTCTCACTGATTGACATGTCCAATACCTCCATATGGTTTACTCCTTTCCTGTTAAGTCCTCACTATTTCTTAACTGTAACTTCATTATAGACTTTTGCAAGACAAAAGTAAAGCAGTATTTCTATTTTTTTCTTAATCCTTTGAACAAAGCCGAAGATCAACGTTTCTCCGGCTCATTTCCTCATTATTTATCTGTTTACAAATGTACAAAAACGATGTTAATAGATAAACATTGCATCCCCGAACGAAAAAAACCGGTACCGCTCCTTCACCGCCTCCCGATAAGCCGCCAGCACCTGTTCCCGGCCTGCCAGCGCCGAGACAAGCATGATCAGCGTGGACTCCGGCAGATGGAAATTGGTCAGCAGGCAGTCCAGTATTTTAAACCTGTACCCGGGATAAATAAAGATCTCGGTATTGCCGCTGCAGGCTTTGAGATATCCGCTTTCATCCGCGGCGCTCTCCAGCGTGCGTGCGGAAGTCGTTCCCACACATATGACACGTCCGCCCCGCTGCTTCGCGGCGTTTATTTTATCTGCCGCTTCCTGTGAAATCTCATAATACTCGGAATGCATATGATGTTCCAGCACATTCTCTTCCTTCACGGGGCGGAATGTCCCAAGTCCCACATGCAGAGTCACATAAGCGATCTCCACTCCTTTTTTTTCTATTTCCCGCAACAGTTCTTCGGTAAAATGCAGTCCTGCCGTCGGCGCCGCCGCAGAGCCCTCATATTTCGCGTAAACCGTCTGGTAGCGGTTCTTATCCTGTAATTTATGGGTGATATAAGGCGGCAGGGGCATCTCACCGAGTTTATCCAGCACTTCCTCAAAAATCCCGTCATATGTAAACCGCACAAGCCTGTTTCCTTCTTCCACCACATCCAGCACTTCCGCCTTCAGAAGCCCCCTGCCAAAAGAGATCCTTGCCCCCGGCCGCATCTTTTTCCCGGGCTTCACCAACGTCTCCCAGACATCCTTTTCCTTCCGCTTTAACAGCAGCACCTCCACCGCCGCCCCGGTCTCCTCCTTCGTTCCTAGAAGCCTTGCCGGAATCACCTTTGTATTGTTCAGCACAAGGCAGTCTCCCGGCGCAAGATACTGCAGAATGTCCCGGAACACATGATGCTCCGTTTTTCCGGTTTCTTTCTCCAGCACAAGCAGCCGGGAAGAGGCACGGTCCCGGAGAGGGTCCTGGGCAATCAATTCCTCCGGCAGTTCAAAATAAAAGTCGCTCTTTTTCAGTTCTTCCATATATTCCTCTGAATTTTTTCTTCCTGCTATGCAATAATGATACTATACTTCCTCCGAACAGCGCCTGTCATGCTCAGAAATTCATTTCCCCCTGCAAAAACGCCGCATATCCGCGTTTTGCCTCATACAGGTCCGCCTTGCTGACCGCTTCCCAGGGTGCATGCATATTCAAAACAGGCACACCGCTGTCAATCACATTCATTCCATAGAGCGCCAGAATATAGGCGATCGTACCGCCGCCGCCCAAGTCCACTTTGCCCAGTTCCGCAGTCTGGAAGTTTACCTTTTCCACATCCAGAATACGGCGCAGATATGCAAGATACTCCGCATTGGCGTCATTGGAGCCTGATTTTCCTCTGGCGCCCGTAAATTTATTGAATACCATGCCGCCGCCCAGATACGCCACGTTTTTCTTATCAAAACTGGATGCGTAAGTGGGATCAAAAGCGGAACTTACATCGGAAGAAAGCATGCAGGAATTTGCAAGGCATCTTCTGTAGGCAAGATCGGAATACTGTCCCGCAAGCGTCATCACCTCCACCAGCGCATTCTCAAAGAACTTCGACTGCATGCCGGTAGCGCCCACAGAGCCGATCTCTTCCTTATCCACCAGAATACAACATGCTGTCCTCTCCGGCTCCTTTACTTCCAGAATCGCTTTCATGGAAGGATATGCGCAGACTCTGTCATCATGCCCGTAAGCAAGGATCATGCTTCTGTCAAAGCCTGCATCCCTTGCCTTTCCGGCAGGTACGATCTCCAGTTCGGCAGAAATAAAATCCTCTTCCTCCATGTCATACTGCTCCTTCAAAATCGCAAGGATTCCCTTTGTAACAGCATCCTTTGCGGCTTTTCCGGTATCCTCTTCCTTTTTCTCTTCTTCCTTTTCCTTCTCGATCACGATAGGGCGGTTTCCCACAATAATATCCAACGCTTCCCCTTCAATGACCTTTGCGGCCTTTTTCTCCATCTGCTCGGATGCAAGATGGATCAGCAGATCGGAAACGAAGAATACCGGATCGTCCTCATCCTCACCAATGCTCAGTTCTACCGTTGTGCCGTCCTTTTTTACCACCACGCCGTGTATTGCCAGAGGCAGCGTCACCCACTGATATTTCTTTACGCCGCCATAGTAGTGTGTATCCAGATAAGCAAAACCGCCGTCTTCGTAAAGCGGATTCTGCTTCACATCCAGTCTGGGGGAATCGATGTGTGCGCCCAGAATGTTCATGCCGGTTTCCATCGGCTGCTTTCCGATCTGGAACATAGCAATAGACTTGTTCATGTGCACATGATATACCTTGTCCCCGGCTTTTAAAGCTTTCTTAGCGGAAATTGCCTCTTCCAGTTCCGTATAGCCCGCTTTTTCGATTTCGTCCACGATCTCATCGATGCATTCGCGCTCGGTCTTGCCGCCGTCTAAAAATGCCTTGTAACCCTCGGCAAAAGCCTCCGCTTCCTTTATCTGATCTTCATCATACAGCAACCATGTGTTTTTGTGTTCCATTTTATTTTCCTCCTGTTGATCATTTGTCAGATGCCCTTTTTGATTCCTTCTGTACGAGGCTCTTTGGCATCTGCCTGCTATTTACATATTATATGGTATCTTTCCTATTATTTCCAACTTTTTTTCTCAATCCGGTATTAACAAACCATAACCAAAGCAATCTTTGTTCTCTGCCGGGCCTGATTTCAAAACAGACAATCTTCCGCCTTCTATCAATTCCGCCTTGACTGCACTACCTCTGCTTTCTGCCGATTCCGCCTGAACCGCACTACCCTGCTTTCTGCCGATTCCGCCTGAACCGCACTACCCTTGCTTTCTGCCTGAACCGCATGATCCCATGCTTTTGCCGGTACCGTTAATCTCAATCCGCAAACAATGCCGAATCGGGCGTATCTGACGTCTTGGAATACTGGAAACTGTATACTGTCCCAAAACCTTCCCAGCCCGGATCAAAGGTCACGGTCGCCTCATCTCCATTTAATGTGATGATACCGCCTGTCTGCTTTCCGTCCGGCGCCGTAGCGGTAAATTCCATCCCCTTCTCCGTCAGCACCCCATGTCCGTCATCAAAAACAGCGAGCCGGTAAATACCGATAAAGATCCGGTAGGAACCGTCCGCATTTTTTCTGATCGCCAGATTCGGTTCATTTACGTCCCGATCGTTATATTCCCCGGTCCAAAGATCCGCAGTTTCCGCATCCGTCTCCGGTTCTGCCGCGTTGTCTCCGGGCGCCCTATTTTCCGCATCCTCCGCCTTTTCCCCTTCCGCCGAAACCGCCATATCAAGCGGCTCCGATTCCACGATCTGAATCCCTTCATCGCTTTCGCCGCCACCGGTTCCGCAGGCCGACAACATAAGCGCCGTAAAACACATGATAACAAGTTGAAACAATTTTTTCATCCCGAATCTTCCTTCCTGTTTTATTTCAGTCAGCAGCCTATGCGCCGTCCTTTCTTCCTTCCGCAACATGTCCGATCCACGCTGATCTCACAGTTCTATATAATAGGGACAAATATCCTCATACATCCCGTTTTTTAACCGGAATCCTCCCGGGATTACACCGAGCTGACGAAATCCGGCCCTTTCATACAAATGTCTTGCATGAACATTGGAAGCAACCACCGCATTAAACTGCAAAACTTTAAATCCAAGCTTTCCGGCTTCCGCCATACAATCCTTCACCAGCTTCTCACCGATATGCAGCCCTCTTTTCGCCGAAGCAACCGCATAGCTTGCATTACAGATATGCCCACATCTTCCGATATTATTCGGATGCAGAATATATAATCCGAAAATATTTCCCGTCTCCGTATCCTCCGCGACACCGCAGGTACTTTGCTGCGCAAAAAATGCTTTCCCCGTCTCCACTGTCAAACAGTCTTCCTGCGGAAAAGCAATCCCTTCCTCCACCACCTCATTCCAGATCTCTATCATAGCGGGAATATCCTCCGCCCCGTACTTCCTAATCATAATACCATTATCCATAAAACGCAGCCTCTATCTCCTTCCGTATCAACTATGTGCAGCAACCATGTCTCACGGAACGCGCAGTAAATGCGCATTCCTGACCCGTGAAAAGTGACAACAGTTCACCCCTCCCCGGCTGCGCACAAAGGCATCGGAACACGTGGCAGCGCCGTAAAGCCCTGCGCCCGATACTCCGATGCCGCAGTAAATATAACAGATCACTGCCGCAGTTCGATCCCCAGCGACTGCAGCCCGTTCAAAATCTTCTTCATCGCCCCTGCGATATCATTTTCCTCCAGCGTCCTGTCCTTCGCCCGGAACGTGATATTATAGGCAACCGACTTAAATCCCTCTTTGATCTGGCTCCCCTCATAAATATCAAACAGATGATAGGATTCCAGAATCTTTCCGCCTCTCTGCGCGAGCATAGTCTCGATCTGTCCCACCCGGACGTCCTTCGGCACTACCATACTGATATCACGCATCACGGCCGGGAACTTCGCGATCCCTTCATACTTCCTGTCAAAGGTCGCAAGCGGCACGATCTCGGGCATATCCAGCACCGCCACGTAAGCCCTTGTCTTCATATCATAATTTTCACAGACTTCCGGATGCACCTCTCCCAGATAGCCCAGCACCTTACTCTCATACCGTATGAGCGCCTGCCTGCCGGGATGCAGGAAACTGAGATTCCCTTCCGGATCATACTCCGGCTTTTTATTCAGCCCGATACTCTCCAGAAATTCCTCTATCACGCCTTTCATCGTAAAGAAATCGCCTTCGCCGTAAAAGCCCAGCGTAAACTGCATCCTTTCTTCCGGCAGCTCGGTCAGCGGCAGACTCTTCGGCAGATAAATATTGCCCAGTTCATACAGGCGGCATTCCTTATTCCTTCTGTTGAAGTTGGTGGACAGGCTGGTCAGCATGCCGTTTAAGGAGATCGTCCGCATAATGGAAAAATCTTCCCCCAGCGGATTGGCGATGGTGATCGCGTTTCTGTGTGCATCCTCCTCCGGCATCAGCAGCTTGTCAAACACCTTCGGGCTTTCAAAAGAGTAACACATGCCCTGTGAAAAACCGCAGTATTCCGCGATATCCCTCGCCTTCTGCTCTATGCGCATCTTGAACTGCAGCTTTCCTGCCGTAGCGGAACCGCTGGGCAGTGTGGTCGGAATCTTATCGTATCCGTAAAACCTTGCGACCTCCTCCGCGATATCCGCAAAGGATAACAGATCCTGCCGGAAAGAGGGACAGATGATCTCGTTTGTGTCCGCATTGTATTCCAGTTCTATCGCCCTGAAATACTCCAGCATATCCTCTTTCGGAATATCCGTTCCGAGGAACTCATTGATCTTTTCCGGTTCAAAGGCAACCCGTACCGGCTCCTTCAGCGGCGCATGCACATCCACGGTTCCGGCAACGACCTGCCCGCAGCCCAGCTCCTCGATCAGCTGGCATGCCCTGTCGATGGCCTCTTTCGCATTATAAGGGTCCAGCCCCTTCTCGAACTTGCCGGAAGCATCCGTACGCAGTCCGATCCTTTTTGCGGATTTTCTGATATTGGCGCCGTTAAACGTAGCCGCCTCAAACAGAACCGTCTTCACCTGATCGGTGATCATGGAGTTTTCACCGCCCATGATGCCGGCAATGCCTACTTCCTTTTCTCCGTCGCAGATCATCAGCACTTCAGAGTCCAGTTTTCTCTCCTGGCCGTCCAGTGTGGTAAAGACATCCCCGTCCTTCGCCCGGCGCACAATGATCTGATTCCCCGCGATCATGTCCAGATCGTAGGCATGCATGGGCTGTCCGTACTCTTCCATCACATAGTTTGTGATATCTACCAGATTGTTGATGGGCCTGATGCCGCTTGCCGCCAGCCTTCTCTGCATCCATTTCGGAGATGGCGCGATCCTGATATTCGTGCACACTCTTGCACAGTAACGGGTACACAGGTCTTTATCCTGAACTTCCACTTTGATATAATCGTTGACATCCCCTGTTTCCTTCTGAATCTTTACATCCGGTTTACAAAAAGGCTTACGGAAGGTTGCCGCCGCCTCTCTGGCGATACCGATGATGCTGTAGCAGTCCACCCTGTTGGACGTGATCTCATACTCAAACACCGTGTCCCGGAGTCCCAGCGCCGCAATGGCATCTTCCCCGACCGTCACGGAATCATCAAAAATATAGATACCGTATTCCGGCGCTTCCGGATAAAAGTTCCGGTCAGAGCCCAGCTCCTCTATGGAACACATCATCCCCTCGGAAGGCACTCCGCGAAGTTTCCCTGCCTTGATCGCGATACCGTCCTCCGGCAACGGGCCGCCGTCATGGCCGCCTGCCACCTTGCCGCCGTCCAGTACCACAGGCACCTTATCGCCCGCCTTCACATTCGGCGCGCCGGTCACGATCTGAATCGTCTTCTCCCCGATATTCACCTGACAGACAATCAGTTTATCCGCGTCGGGATGCGCCGTGATCTCCGTGATCTCACCAACCACGATCTTCTCCAGATTTTTATCCGGTCTCTCATATCCTTCACATTTTGTGCCGGACAAGGTCATCGCATCGCAGAATTCCTGATCCGTGCACTCCAGTTCCGGCACATATGCTTTAATCCATGATAATGCTGTATTCATCTTTTCTCTCCTATTCCAGTTCCGTATAACCCCTTCCGGTGTCATATACGGTTCAGTTATTCCTGATTTTCCGGGCACCACCCGGGGTTATATTGTTTTACAGTTACACATATCTGTTTTTATGTCCGGTTCCTCTTTTCTGCCCATAAACATCAGAACTGTTTCAAAAACCTGACATCATTCTCATAAAGCAGTCTCATATCGTCAATCTCATATTTCAGAAGAGAAATACGCTCCAGTCCCATACCGAACGCAAAGCCCGAATATTCCTCCGGATCGATGCCGCTCATGCGCAGTACCTTCGGATGTACCATACCGCAGCCCAGGATCTCGATCCATCCTTCACCCTTACAGAACCGGCAGCCTTTTCCGCCGCACTTGAAGCAGCTTACATCCATTTCCGCGGAAGGCTCCGTGAACGGGAAATGATGGGGACGGAATTTTACTTTTGTCTCCGGCCCGTAGAGTTCCCTCGCAAACTCCTGCAGCGTTCCTTTTAAGTCCGCAAAAGTGATCCCCTTATCGATGACCATTCCCTCGATCTGATGGAAGGAAGGGGAATGGGTGGCATCCACTTCATCAGAACGGAATACTCTTCCCGGCGCCAGCATTCTGATGGGCGGCTTTTTCTGTTCCATCGTACGCACCTGTACAGGGGATGTCTGGGTTCGCAGCAGGATATCTCCGTTAATATAAAAAGTATCCTGTTCGTCCTTTGCAGGATGATCCGCCGGAATGTTCAGCGCTTCAAAGTTATAATAATCTTTCTCAATTTCAGGTCCTTCCACAACCTCATAGCCCATCCCCACGAAAATGCGTTCCACTTCTTCGAGCACAATAAAATTCGGATGTCTGTGCCCCACCTCATTGTTCTTTGCCGGCAGTGTCACATCGATCACTTCCGCCTTCATCGCAGCTTCCCGCATGGCACGTTCCATTTTCTTTTTCGCTTTTTCCAATGCCGCTTCAATCTCGGCTCTGGTATCATTCACCATCTGACCGACTTTCGGGCGATCCTCCGGCGCCACATCCTTCATGCCCTTTAAGACCGCTGTCAGTTCTCCCTTTTTACCGAGGATATTGACACGTATGTCATTTAACTTTTCCAGTGCTGCGGAAGCCTCGCCGCCTTCCATCTGTGAAAGTTCTTCCAGAGCCTTCGCCCTGATCTTTTCCAGTTTCTCTTTCATTTTACATTTCCTTTCCCTGTTTTTATACAGATCCTGTTTTCTTTTCCTGCTGTGGTATGCGGGGGCGTTCTTATCCCTGCCGGAGATCGTCTCTGTCCGATGAAATTCCCACCGCCAATCTCCCTGTCCGATGAAATTCCCACCGCCGGTCTCCCTGTCCGATGAAATTCTCCATCGGCGTTCTCTCCTGTCCGATGAAAACCTCCGCCGCAAATCATCTCTGCCCGCTGAAAGCCTCTGACATAGAAAAACCCCTGTATGAATATCCCGATTCCGGAATATTCATACAAGGGACGAATTCTCTCCGCGGTACCACCCTGTTTCCTGCCGTATATGCGGCAGACTCTCGACCGGCGTAACGTGCCTTCTTCCGTTTCCCGCTACTTTTTTATCAGACTGATCCCATACTTCCCACACATACCGCCCTCCTTACAGCCGGATCACCGGATCCTTTCCTGTATCGGAACTCAGGCATGCGTTTCCTGATCTGCCACTACTTTCCCGGGAACCGCTCAGGTGTGAAATTAAAACTCTGTCAGGACCCGAAAAGGCTTTCAGCCGATGACCCTTTCTCTCTGCCGGGGATAACAGGTTCTTTTGCACCGTCACAGCGTTTCTATAACTGTAGTTCCAATGATCTGCAGGACAAATTCTTCTTCCTGCATCAGACTATCCTACATTCTAGTGGCTTTTTCGCAGACTGTCAAGTACTTTATTAAAACTCATGCCGCACTGAGCTAAACTGTTCCTGCACTACCTCCACATCCTCCGAATTTACCGCGTTATCCATAAAATCCCCCATCGCCTTTTCCGTAATTTCATCGGAAGTATCCGTACTCAGCCCGAGAAACCTCTGATTATAGCGGGAAAACACCATGGTCACCCATCTTCCGCTGCTTCCTTCCACTTTCACAGTGATGTCAGGATTGTTGCTGCTATATCCCTGACAACTATATTTTACATCTGCCACCGGGCCGTCCACCAGATTACAGCGCTCCGCCAGTTCCTTTGCGGCCTCCGCATAAATGCCGTAATTTGTTTCCAGAGAACTGTCATACCCCAGCGGTACATCCACATCCAGCGTCTCCGTACATCCGATCATAAAAAGTTCTCCTGTCACCGCGTCGACAAAAAAACTCCAGGTATCATCATCTGTCTTGACTTCCTTCCCAAAGCGCACATCCCCGCTCCAGAAAGCCCGCGGAAACGTGATTGTTCCGCTGCTATAACTCATATAGACATTCACGCCCTCCGCATCGAAGTCCATAATATCCTCCAGATACTTTATCCCCAGTGCCGCGGCCTGCTCCATGGTCAGGTCGATGGATGTCGGCTCTTCTGTCTTTAAACTGCTCATGCTGACCTGATAATTTGCTTTGCTGCCGGTACCGATGTCTGTTTTACCTTCAACATCCTCCTTTCCCTCTTTCGCTGCCATTACATTTACCTCCGGTATCTCCGGCACCGAGGACACCGCCGGCACATGATAACTGGTAGAAACCTTCTCCGTCCCCTTAAGTCCCGCCTGCGTGGTCAACTCCGCCGTAAAACTGAAAAGCCCGGCGCTGATACCGCTGAACGCCAAAAGTGCCGCCGCGATCATCGAAAATCTCCTGCCCTTTCTGCCATTTGATCTTTTTCTGTTTTTCCTTGTCTCCATTCTTTTCTCTGTTTTCATTTTTTCCTCCATTCCTGAACGTGCTCTGCAAAGGCGATGGCAGTATCGCAGGCTCCTTGCTGCGATAAACACAATCCGCACTGCTTCCCGTCTGCAATACGATTTTATCTGCCGGCCGGCCCCGTTGTCATAACCCGGTCCGGCTGCCTTCTGTTCCTGTCTGTCTGTTACGGTTACAGAATAACGAAAAAATATTTCAGAACAATATACATCCTGTTATAGAGTTGTAAAAACTTATTTTCTGTCCGCGCTAACATCACAAGCTTTCCCTGTTTTCCATTCCGCAGGGCAGAAAAACACGTGCTGTGGTACCCTCTCCCGGCAGGGAAATAAATTCCAGTTTTCCCTGATGGAGCTGCACGATCCGCTCACAGATGGAGAGCCCAAGCCCTGCTCCGCCTGCCGCGCGGCTTCTGGACTTGTCCACACGATAAAAAGCTTCTTTGATATGAGCGATCTGTTCCTTTGTCATACCGATCCCCTGATCTGTCACTTCCAGAATCAGCGTATCCTCTTCCCCCGCCGCATCGAGCCGAATCACAGAACCGGCAGGGCTTGCTTTCAGCGCATTGTCAATCAGATTGCTTAACAGCGTAATCAAAAGTTCCATATTGCCGGAAATATATTCCGGACCGCAGGCAGAATCCAGGATAATTTCCTTTTTCTCCGCTTTCACCTGCATGATCCCGCAGACTCTCTGAAACAGTTCCTCCACTGCACAGTCTTTTGTCTCGATTTCCCGAAGCGCCGCAAGATCGAGAAGCTGATATGCCAGATTCTGAAGCCTTTCGCACTCGGAAAGAATAAACCGGGTACATTCAAAGCGCTCTTTTTCCGTCGCCGGCGCCCTCTGAAGATATTCCGCATAGCCGTAGATCGCCGTAAGCGGCGTTCTCAGTTCATGGGCAAAGTCATTGATAAACTGCTGCTTTTGGTCTGCCGTTTCCTGAAGCAGTTTTATATGGGATTCCACCTGCTGCGCCATCCGGTTAAAATGATCCGCCATGACTGCAATCTCATCCTTTCCCCTGACCCGCAGGCGGGTATGATAATCCCCCTCCGCGATCACACGGGATGCCGCGGAAATCTCTCTTAAGGGTTTGAACAGAATATCCAGAAATTTAACTAAAAAAAGGGCGAGAAGAAAAGTTACTGCCGTACTGACCGTAAAAAGCATATTTTTCATCCTCTGCCATGCCTCCAGTGTATCGGAAAGCCCGGAGCAGTACCAAAGCCCGTATTCCTGAAAAGGAGCGGGAAAACGTCCGTAGACACCGATCTGTGCCGTCGGTTTTTTCTGCATAAAGACCATGCGCTCTGCCTGATCTATCTGCGCAAAAAAACTGCCCGGATCATCCTCCGGCACCCTTTCCCCGGAATGCCAGATCCATTCCTTCCCGCAGGAGACCGCAAACTCGTTGTCCCTGCTCTGGGAATAACGGGAGTATGTCCTCATCAGCTCATCCATGGATGCTTTCACATCCCCCCCGCGGCTTTTTACAGCCTGCATATCCCCGATCAGTCCGGAGGAGATCACATAATGCTCTGCCAAAGCCTTCTCCCTCTCCGCAAAAATCTGCTCCCGCAGCGTGACCATGGATACAATCAGCATACTGGAATTGATAAAGATAATGAAAAGCATCCATATCACAATAAACGTCTTTTTTTTCATACGGGAGCCTCCAGCCGGTATCCCAGCTTATAGACCGTAACGATCTGTCTCTCCAGTCCCAGTTTGGCACGGAGCCTCTGAATATGGACGTCCACGGTCCGGGTGCCGCCCTCAAAATCATATCCCCAGACCAGATCCAAAAGCCGCTCCCTCGAAAGCGCTATATTGCGGTTTTTCACCAGCGTCTCAAACAGTTCGTATTCCTTCGGCGTACAGTCCGCCGGCGTGTCGTCCACAAAAATAAGCCGTTTTTCAAAATCCAGCTTCACATTGTCCAGTTCAAAACAGGTTTTCGCCTTTTTTGTCCGCCGGAGCACAGCCTCCACCCTTGCCGCCAGCTCCAGCATCTGAAAAGGCTTGGTAATATAATCGTCCGCACCCTTCGTCAACCCTTTCAGCTTATCGGACAACTCGCTTTTCGCCGTCAGAAAAATAACCGGAATCCCGTGTGTCTGATCGAACACCTCATAGCCGTCCGCCCCCGGCAGCATAATATCCAGTATGACCAGATCAAATGTTTTCTCCCCCAGCAGCTCTATTGCTTCTTCCCCGTCAAAAGCCTGCGTGCAGCGATGTCCCGCCAGCCCCAGATTCCTCCGGATCAGTTCGTTAATGGAAAGTTCATCCTCCACAATCAGTATATCAGCCATCTCCCTCTTCTCCTTATCCGTCTTATCACTTGTCTTTTTTCGGAATATATCACACAGATGTTGCAAAAATGTAAACGTCCGCCTTTTGCTTATCCTCTCCCCCCTTACAAAAAACGCTCCGCCCTCTCCGTGTCCCGGCGCTTTTGCACCGATAGCTTTTATTCTGTCCAAAACTTCCCCCGCCGGTCGGTTCTTATTTCACCAAAGCATTTTCCCGTGAGATTGAAAAAGTGTGCGGCTGCGACAGCAGCCATTTTCCTTATGCGCACAGTGCACATCCCACGGATTTTTTTGTCATATAGGACAAACTTTCCTTTATGACAAAAAAGCGCCCTCATGCCGGATACATATCCGGATACGCAGGACGCTCTCCCCATTCTATAATTTATATACCGCAGACACAACCCGGATATCACCCTCCGCAGCCTTCCGCCTCCGTTATATGTACACGATCTCAAAATTCTCCGTCTCCGGCATTCCTGCGAAGATCGAAATGATCTCCTCCTTCGTATATCGGGCGGGTATCGTCACATGGCAGCTGATCTGAAAGGAATCACTGTTCATTTTCTCCCATTTAAACTGCTGGATATGAATCTGATACTTTTCCAGTTTCTCAAGCACCTTCTCGTATTCCCCCGCGTCGTGCTCGATATGGAAGACCACCTGTGCCCGGATCGTCTGCTTCACGATCCAGAGATTCCTGTGGAGCAGATACTGCATTCCCAGCACCAGCACCGTCACCGCGAAACCGAGGATATACATTCCCGAGCCGAACGCCATACCGATGGCGATCGTCGCCATCAGCCCTGCCGCAGTAGTTGTCCCGCTGACATGCCCCTGTTTTCCGGTGATGATAATGCCGCCCAGAATACCGATGCCCGTGATGATACTTGCAGCGATCCTGGAAACGTCCCAGGAGACCCCGGCCGTCGATATCACATCCAGAAAACCGTACTTCGAGATGATCATCATCAGCGCCGCCGCCATTGAGATCATCATATGGGTCCTCGTTCCCGCCACCTTGATCCTCTGCTGTCTCTCGATCCCGATGATCCCCCCGCAGAGCATCGCCAGTATGATCCGCAGGAAAAAGATCAACTGCTGTCCTATATATCCCCCGTCTGCAACCACCTTCACACCAACTCCCATCTGCCCGCTTTGGCAGGCACACAAATCCCTCCCGGTACTTCGCTCCTCGGTAAGAGTCCTTCTCCATCAGCCTGACACTTCTGTCAGATTTGTAAGGCCGGCTATCTCCTTCTCCTTATCCTCTTTTCCCATATAAATTCATTCGCGGGCTTAAAATACCTGTTGATATGCGCTCCGATCATCACGATATAACTCATGCAGTAAAGCCACAGCAGCACGATAACTACCGTCGCCAGCGAACCGTACACGCCAAAATCCCCGAAATATTCAAGATAGGCAGAGAAAATAAGCGAGAATCCGTTCCATATGATCGCCGTAAAAAAAGCCCCCGGAAACTGCAGTAAAAATTTCTGCCTCTGCCCCGGCACATAACTGTAGATCAACATAAACAGCACCGTCAGCACGATCCAGATATAGACAAACCTGATCCGCGTAAACAGGGAATAAACAATACTCCCTCCCGGAATGATCTCCGCGAGCATATGCAGGATTAATTTTCCGAAACCGTTAAACAGCATGGATATGATGACCGCCGCGATCAGCAGAACCGTATAAAACGCCGCAATCAGCCTGACATACAGATAATTTTTGTCCTCTTTTACTTCATTGACCGCATTCAGCCCCCGCATCAGCGCCATCATCCCTTTGCCGGCAGACCACAGCATAACCAGCACCGCCAGGGAAACGCCGCCTGCGGACTGTCCGTATACATCGGAAATAATGGAGTTTAAAAACAATCCTATCACACCGGGCAATACGGCGTCCACAGACTGCCGCAGCGTCTCCTGCGTAATATTCACATAGGGCAGAATAGAGCAGACCAGATACAGGATCGGTATCAGTGATATAAACAGAAAAAAAGCTGTACTCGCCGCAAAGGAACTGATATTTTTAATGGTCATCTGCTTCCCGAACTCATAAATTATGCGATACAGTTTTCGATACCCCGATAAATTTTTCTGTCCCTTCAAACGCCGCTCCCCTGCACTGTAAATCCGAATATCGGAAAATACCTCATTCTCCATAATATGTTTTCAAGATCTCCTGATAATTATTCCCGGCAAGCGCCATATGCTTCGCCCCGTTCTGGGACAGCCCCACGCCGTGGCCGAAACCGCCCCCCACTATAATATATCCTACCATATTTCCCTTCTCGTTACAAATACTTTGCAAAGAAATAAATGCGCTCGGCAGCAGTTCCCCCGTCCTGAATTCCGTATCATCCTGCAATATCACCGCGCCGCCCTGCGCCAGTACATAGCGGATATTATACTCTCCCCACACATACAGGGTTCCATTCCGGCAGGAAATCTTCAGACAATCCGCCACACCTCCCTCCTGCCTTTCCGCAATACTCATATCCTCTATACTGCCGAGAGCCTTTTTAGTGATCTCCGGTTCGCTATCCCCCTCACTGCTTTTGGTCAGGACGAGTTTTTCATTCACCTTCCTGCGCGCTTCGCATCTCTGAAATATCTCCTGTGCATCCGCCTCACTGCACCGATATTCCCACCGGTAAAACGCCTCCTCCGCTTCCAGATGCCCGTCTCTCTTTTGACTGATATAGTCAAAAAACTCCTGGTTCATAAGATCCGTTTCCTCCTGTGTTTTCTGCAGGTCCGGCGGCTCTGTCTCTCCTCCGTGCCAGACGGATATCTGCGCGCTTCTTCCGCAGGAAGTGGAATAATAATAGCATTCCATATAACTGCCGTCCTCCCTGCGCAAAACCTCTCCAGCCGTCTCCTCCACTGCCAGATCCCCCTGGGCAGAAGTTTCCAGATTCCCGTAAACCTGACATGCCGTGCTGTCATCCACCGCCGCATCGTACTGCGGATACACCATATTTTCCTGTTTCATCCGGGCATAGGTACGGGCGCAGACAGCCTGCGCCTTCAGCGCCTCCAGCGGATAGGAAAGGGGCATCTCGCTTGGCAGCACTCCCTTTACATAATCCTCCAACCCTACCTCATTGATCAAAACAAGTCCTTTATCCTCCCGCCGGATTTCCAGAATCCCTTCATAGGAAGGATGTCCGCAGGATCTGTCCAGGCTCGCTACGCAAAGTCTTTTCTCATCTCCTTCCGCCTTGCGTATCCTGATAATGCCTGTCTTCGCAAAATAGGGACTTTGGGCTGTGATCTCCAGCGTCTCCCCGTCCGCTTCCAGCAGTATCTTTTCATGATAGATACCGCCTGTCCCCAGCAAAACCACACGGATCGTCCCGCCAACCTCCGCTTTTTCCGTATTTTCCTCTTTCGTATCCTCATCCTCTTTCATATCCTGCTCTTCCCGGTTCTGTTCGTCCACATCTTTCGTTTCATTTTCCGTTTTTTTTTCGGCTTCCGGCACTGCGTCCTCTTCACCTCCGAAAAACGGATACCCCTGCTCTGCCCGGTCGGAAAATTCCTCCGCCCCCGGCCAGAGTGTCACCTCCAGTATCCCGTTTCCGTTCTGCGCCGTATGGCCCGCCTCGATGCACGCCTTCTGCACCTGCCTGAAACAGAACAAAAGCCAGAAAAAGATCACCAGAAAATATGCTGCTAGAAAAATTAACGGCTTACGATTCCTCATATTTCATTGTATTCTGCTACCACGCAAAAAAGACGGATAAAAAGCTTCGCCCTTACCCGTCTTTTTTTCTCTTATTTTCGTTTAATAAGAATTCTGAACCCCCAAAATGCCGAACCCTGTAAGTTGACTCCTAGCAAGCGCCAGGTGGGTTACCGCAAACACACTTCTGCCTTCCACTGCTTAAGCTTTCGCCCGGAGGCCTGACATCCATGTGATAATATAGGAGTCCCGTTTAAAGTAAATGTAGGTTCAAAATAACAGGAATTCTTATGCATTTCAGGTTAATACATATTATAGCCTCTTCATCCTGATTTTACAACAGGAATTATAAAAAATCTTAAGAAAAAATTTCCATCACGGATTATTTTTTCAGCCGGAATCTCCTTGTCTTCTCCTCCAGCTGGTGAACCTGTTCAAACAACTCCGTGCTGACAGCGGCGGATTCCTCACTGCTTGCGGAATTTGTCTGGACTACGGAGGATATCTGCCCGATCCCTATGGAAACCTGAGACAGTGCGTCGGCCTCCTGATGGATGGCGTCGCTGACGGATCTGATCGCCTCATCCGACTGCAGCACCAGTTCCTGCGCACGCTTTAAGGAATCCGATACCTCTCCTACGATCTTGCCGCCCCGTTCGGTAGCCCTTGCGGAATTATCGATCAGATTCTTGGTGGCATTCACCGCTTCCGCGGATTTCGATGCCAGAACACGCACCTCGCTTGCCACTACCGCAAAGCCTTTACCTGCTTCTCCTGCCCTTGCCGCTTCCACTGCCGCATTCAGCGCCAGAAGGTTGGTCTGGGAAGCAATATCCTCGATCGTGGCAATGATCTTGCTGATCTCCTGAGAAGCCTCTGCGATATCTCCCATAGCTGCCACCATCTTCTCCATCTGGTCGCTGCTGAGGGAAACCTGTTCGCTTGTAAGCTGGGCATTATGCCGGGCATCCGCAACTGCCTCCACGTTTTTCGAAGCGCTTCTCGATATCTCATCCACCGTAGCATACAGCTCCTCCACGGCGCTTGCCTGATCCGTCGCCCCCTGGGCTAAAGCCTGAGCGCCGCCGGAAAGCTGCTCCGCATGGCTTGCCACGGTCCGTTCCGCCTTGACGATGCCCTTCATGGCATCTGAGATGGAAACGGTAAAGCGTCCCAACGCATCTTCGATAGGCTGGAAATCACCGATATAACGGGCGGATGTGCCCACATCGAAATTGCCTCCGGCAAGTTCCGCCATAACACGGTCGATATCCTCCACATACTCGCTGATACGTTTCATGGATTCTTCCAGCGTTTTTGTCAGTTCACCCAGTTCATTTTCCGAATGATATGTCAGCTTCAGGGAAAGATTGCCTTCCTTCAAAGGACGAACCTGCTCCGTGATGCCGACAATCGGCTGTACCACATACTTCATCACATACATTACCAGACTGATCAGGCCGCCCAAAGCCAGCACCAGACATACACAGGTAGAAATATGCATAAAGGTTATCGTACTGTTCATACGCGCGGTATATTCATTGCTGAGAGTCGTGCTCCTCTCTACCACCTGATCCAAAAGCCCCACCAACGTACTTAAATTCGGCAGGATGGTTTCCTGATAATACTGCTGCGCCTCCGCTTCATTGTTTGCATACAATTCCAGCGCTGTACCTGCGGAAGCATGCAGTTCCTTATGTAACGGCTCGATCTTGGTCCGCAGGCTTTCGATCTCACTGTCCTCCAGTTCCATGTCCGAGTACACCCACTCGCCCAGAACGCAGGATGTATGATCCATACTGCCGGTAAACTCCGTCCCGGAATACAGCGCATTGCTCAGGTTTGCCGACCACTTATAGTGGGCAGTCTCGGCGCTCTGCACTCTCTTTAAAGTATCGGCCGCAGAAATATTATCATTCTGAAGCCCTCCAATCCGTATAATATTGAATGTTGTGATCCCGCTGAACAATAAGATCATGATAACAGCGAAAATGACACGAATGCCAACTGATTGTTTAATACTGGTGCCCATAGGCTTCAACCTCCCTTTCATATTTATACGGGCACTTCCGGCTGCCTGATCTTTTGCCGAAGAAGCCGTGCCCTTTTATTTATAATAGAATGTACTATATTATATTATAAAAGTGACTGATATGCAACAACGAAAGAAATGGCAAATATTTTCTTAAGACAATTCAGCCCCGGACCGGGCCGCTGCCTTCTGTCCTGCGTTTCCTTATTGCCGCCACCGCCAGCACCGTCCCCAGAAAACTTGCCGCGCTGCCGCATCCCAGCATTACTTTCGGTCCTGCCATATCAAGTATCCTGCCGCAGACCAGCCCGCTGAAGGTTCCGCTCAAGGTAATGGCACAGTTCACATATGCCTGACCCTTCACCTGGTCAAGCTTCTCCATCACCATACTTGCATAATAGGCCGAAGCAGGAATGAACAGCGCATAAGCGCCGATCTGGCACAGTTGACTGACAAACACACCCGCAATCCCTTTTGCCAGAAACAGAAGCAGCACTTTCACCGTAAATAATACAGTAGACAACATCAGCAGCTTCTCGCAGGGAATCTTTTTTGCCATCTTTGCAAAAAATGCCATTGTCGGCAGTTCTATCAGCGCTGCCATGGATGTTGCATAGCCGATATGCTTCTTTGTCCCGCCCAGAGGCGTAATGATCTGGATCAGGTAATCGTTGATCATGTTATGAGCAAAAAACACTAAAACAGCCGCCAGCAGAAACAGCATGAATTTCGGGTAGTGTTTTGCAAAATCGAAAAAATTATTATGGGCGGTACACTCCTGCCCGGGAACTTCCCCCGCTTCTTTGATGCGCTTTTCTTTCCTTCCCTCTTCCCCGCTCTCAATCTGCGGCTTCTCCGTTTTGTCCGGCAGCCTGAAAGTCAGCAGAAACAACAGTCCCACAGCCAGGACAACGACGTTTCCGATATGTATCACACTCACGTCCCGCTGTTCCAGCATATTTCCCAGAACCGGGGAATATGCGGCAAATCCCGCCGAACCGATCCCTCTTGCCAAACCAAAATTGATCGGACAACCCTTCTCAGCATACTCAAAATTCATGGCGATGATGATCGGCTGATATGCCATCTGGATCATATAGATCAGCATAAATACGATAAATATTACAGGTTTCTCCCGCCGTGTAAACGCCAGAACAAGCGACAGCACTATGATAAGCGCCGTACACATGGAAGCCGCCCTGCGGTTTGTCAGTTTTCCCGGCTTATCGATCAGCCCTGCAAGCACCGGCTGGATTACCACCGAAAAAACATTGGCAAAAGCAAGCAGCATGCCGATCTGCGAATTTGTGAATCCCCGATCCAGCATAAAGATCGACGCATAGGTGTGAACGCCGCAAAATCCCATAAAATAAGCGGCATTGATCACTGCGTAACGTGCCGTCCAAAATTTCCCCCTGTTTGTTTTCTCTTTCATATTCTCTCCCGATGCACCCTTTATCTCTTTCTATGGCAGGTCTTACGGTTTCCACATGAGGCACAGCTGCCCCCGCAGCCGCGTTTTTTACCGCTTTTTGTGAAAATCGTAATAACAGCCGGAATGCATATCATCAGAGCGAAACATAAAAATTCCATGAAATATGACCTCCGTTTACCGGCCGCCGGCATATTATTTCTCGGACCTGCCGCCTTCGCTGATATTGTAAAAGGACCGTGTCCTGGGAATTTTAAACTCTCAGGACAACAGCCCCTTCTGTTTTATTTTATAAGCATTTATCTGTTTTATGTCTGCTTTCTAGCACTCGGAAACCAGCTTCTTCAGAGCATCCAGCGCTTCGTCGGGAAGCTTGTCATAACCTTCCTTCTTGGTTGCGAAGCCTTCTACCGCGTCCACACGGTTCTGCATAGCGCTCTTTAATGCCTCCATATAGGAAGCGTCGTTCAGATCAGGTGTGAAGTCGCCTGTCTTGCCGGACCAGTCATACATGATCTCGATATCTTCAAAGTTGCCCCACTTCTCGAATTTAGCCTTTCCTTCCACGATCGTTTCCAGAATGCCCAGAGTATCGGCGGGTTTTACTTTCTTGCCCATGAAATCGCCTGTGTTTACGATATAGCAGTCAACGTTCTTCTCTTCCACCAGCTTTTTGAACTTCTCGTAGTCGTTCACCAGAGGATAGGTTCTGAACGGGTTAGCGTAAGGAACGATCCTCAGCGCATTCATATCCGTGCCGGCTGCCACACGCTCTGCCGTGGATGTCTTTGTCGCAAGGGTTGCGCCCATAACGGAAGCTAAAGCCGCGCCTTTTAATTTTACTACAGGCGGGATGGTAGGATCTTTCATGATCCAGAAAATAGCGTTTACAGGAGCGTCGATCTTGTCTACGCGGTTCGGAGACCACAGTTTGGACTTGATCGCACGGCCGTTGCCGTTTCTGATATCCTCTGTTACCAGCTGGATCTTGCCGTTCTCGTCCATTGTAGCGGAACAGTTCTGAGCTGTCAGCAGGTACTCATTATCGGGACATCCTGTAGGATAGTCAGCAGTCTTATCAAAGTAAGTAGGCTCAAGCGCTACGGAGGAGCAGGTATCTGTGTTGATGATGAAAGCGTCATCGTGCAGAACGGTGATCGGATACTTGCCGCCGTGTTTTGCGTGAGTTAAAGTGGACTTACCGGAGCCGGACAGGCCGTATACGGAAGCAACGAACTTGGAGCCGTCAGCCAGTGTATATTCCTTCTGTCCGCCGTGGCATGCCGCATAACCGTTTCTGTTAGCCAGAGCCCATGCCATGGTCAGTGTGCCTTTTTTATGTTCGCCAAAGTATTTCATACCGAGGATCGCCGCACAGTTCTGGTTCGTATCGAAGTAGCACAGTGTCAGAGGATCGCTCAGGCAGCTGTAATCCACATCCGGAGCTTCCTGCGGGAACCACTGGGGATCGGAAAAGATATAGATATCCGGCTCGTTGCCGCCGCCCACAGGCTGGGAATTCTTGTACATCTTCACATATTCATCGGACATATACTGGAAGTTGATCATCCAGTTGTACAGCAGGTTCTCTTCTCCTTCCGGAAGCAGAAGGTGAGCCTTTACCATAAACTCGGGATCAAGTCCTACAAAGCAGGTTGCATGGTACATGGTTTTCCAGCGTGTCTTATAGATCGCATCCATCACTACCTTATCCAGTTTCACTTCATCTACACCGGGCTCGCCTTTGATGCGGCGTGCTGCGGCATAACGGCCTGTTACGGCACCGTCATTGAACAGAAGAACTTTCGCATCATCCGGAAGACCGAATGTCTCGCCATTTTTTACAGGCATATCCGTTACGATGGTTCCCGGAGAGTTCTTCGCTAACTCATAAGCTTCCTTCAGGGTTTCCACTTTCACTACGTTGTTTCCGTAAAAAGCAGCTTCGATAATGGAACGGGTTTTGGAAAAACCGACCTTACCTTTGCCGATCTCGGAAATGGGGTAATACGCTTTTGTTGACATATTTTTTCCTCCTCTTGGAATATAAATATAGTTCATCGCAACACCGGATCATACCGGTATCACGATTATCTTTAATACTTGCGGTATTCCTGACCGCCGTGTGATCTTTGTGACCGCACATTCGTTTTTATTATGGCAAATTGCGCCTCAAAAGTCAAGATGGCTTTTTCATAAATCTGCCATAAAATCCGGCGGCTGTTCTAAAAATTTTATAAAAACACCGGAACCATTGCACTAGATCCTCAGTTCCTCCGTCGCCTCAAGAAGCCATGCCTGCTCCTCCTTCTCCAGATAAGGCAGGATCTTCTCCCGCACCGCCCTGTGGTAGGCGTTGATCCGCCCGATATCCTCCTTTGTCAGAAAGCGTATATCCAGCGCCTCTTTGTCGATCGGCACCCAGGTCAGATGGCGAAAGCCCAGAAACGTCCCGTATTCATTTTCCTCTTCCTTCACCACCTCCAGAATATTCTCGGTGCGGACGCCGAACTGCCCCGCCAGATACATTCCCGGTTCGTCGCTGATCAGCATCCCCGCCCGCAGTGCGTATTCCTGCGCATCCTTCTGATACTGCCAGCTGATACGCTGCGGTCCCTCATGGACATTCAGGATATAGCCGATACCATGGCCCGTCCCGTGCTTATAATCCAGATGCGCCTTCCAAAGTCCCTGCCTTGCCAGAATATCCAGATTCCGTCCCGTAGCCCCTTCCGGAAATACCGCTTCCGCCAGCCTTAACATGGCAGCCGCCACAAGGGAGAATATCCTTTTTTCCTCCCCGCTGATCCCGCCGAGCACGATCGTCCTTGTCACGTCCGTTGTGCCGCCCATATACTGACCGCCTGAGTCAACAAGCACCATGCCTTTCGCACAAAGCCGGCGGTTTGACTTTTCATCAGCGGCATAATGGACGATGGCGCCGTTCTCCGCATAGCCGCAGATCGTTGTAAAGGAAAGATCCAGAAAACCGGGAAGCTGTCTGCGGTATCCCTCCAGTTTATCCGCCGCGGAAAGCTCCGTGATCTCCTCTATTCCCACCCGTGTCTTCAGCCAGTAGATAAATTTGCACAAAGCGGCGCTGTCCCGTTCATACGTTTCTCTGATACGGGACAGCTCCGTCCCGTTCTTTATGGCTTTCAGCAGTTCCGTGGGGGATTCCTTCAGAACCAGTTCGCTTTTTCCGGAAAGCACCTGCCTCAGCCGGTAACTGAGAAAGGCGCCCGAGGCTGTGATCTTTGCAGGATTTCCTGCATTGTTCCGCCCCCCGTCTCCGGCATCCTTATCCGCAAACTTCCGGTCGATCCACTCAAAGAGCGTACCATATTCTTCTATTTCAACGCCGAAACGCTCCAGCGAAAGATCCGGCGCCGCTTTTTTCTGCAAAAACAGCGTGCAGCTTTCCTTCCCGATAAACGCATAGGAAAGCGCCACCGGATTGCAGGCAATATCCCCGCCCCGCAGATTAAAAAGCCACATGATATCATCCAGAGCGCTTAAAAACAGATAATCCGCCCCCTCCTTCTCCATCACACGGCGCACTTCCTCCAGTTTATCCCCGCAGGATTCCCCGGCATATTCCTCCGGAAGTTCCCACACCGGCTCGGAAGGCAGCGCAGGACGTCCTTTCCATGCGATATCCGCAAGATCCCGGTCACACCGGATCCCGGCTCCCCTTTCCCGGCAGGCCTTCTCCAGTTTTTCACCCTGCTTCGCGCTGACACAGTTTCCGTCAAAACCGAAAACTTCCCTATCCTGCAGGGTTTCCATCAGATATTTTTCTATTGTCGGGACGCCTTTCTCCTGCATCCGCATCAGTTCGATCCCGGTTCCCGAAAGTTCCTCCTCCGCCTGCAGGAAATAGCGTCCGTCCGTCCAGAGCGCCGCATCCTCCCTCCCTACCAGCAGGGTTCCGTTAGAGCCTGTAAACCCGCTGAAATATGCCCTCGCCCGAAAGTGCTCATGTACATATTCCGATCCGTGGCAATCCGCCGAGGTAATCATATAGTGATCGATCCCCTGCTCTTTCATCGCCTCCCGCAGAGCCCCGAGCCTCTCCAGAACTTCTTTATTCTCCATTCTTTTATCTCCTTCTTCTATCTCTGTCATTTTTGTCTGAAGATCGTTCCCGCATATCCTTTTTAGAGAACGTCCTTATCCATTATACATAAAAAACAACCGTTTTGGTCATATAATTTATTAATTTTTTCTGAATTGACAGAATAAACTTGTAATCTGCATTTTTTTTATGGTATGATAAAAATACATTTCGACATATTGAATATTCTGATTTTTCAAAAGGAACGTTTTACCGCGTTTTTTAGTAGCGTTATCTTACTATCATAAACAAATCTTATAATGATTTGCCGCCTGTATTTTCAATGAATTTGATTGATTTTGGCACCACACAGTTTGATGCTGCTAATTTATATAACCCAGCGGACGGTTCGCCCTGCGGACTGCCCCATACACAGGCAACAGCCGGCAAGCCGGCTTTATGCCGCAACAGCCGGCAGGCTGGTTTTATGCCGTAACAGCCGGCAGGCTGACTTTATGTCAAACTACAGCCGGCATATTCTGCAAAACGGCTTTCCGGCAGGCAGGAACCATGCTTTCGTACACTACTTAAAGAAAGGAGTTTTTATATGGATAACCAGAATTTTTCAGAAATCACACCGGAACTGATCCGTCTTGCAAAACTCAGTGAAGAAGCGGATATCATCGATACCGCCCTCTTTACAAAGTATGATGTAAAACGGGGACTTCGTGACCTGAACGGTAAGGGCGTCCTTGCCGGACTGACCACTATTTCCGATGTAAGGGCTACCGAAGTCATCAACGGAGAATCTGTCCCCGCCCACGGCCGCCTGTTCTACAGGGGCTACGACGTGAAGGATCTGGTACACGGCTTTGCTTCCGAAGACCGCTTCGGATTTGAGGAAGTGACCTATCTTCTGCTGTTTAACAAGTTGCCCAACGCGCAGGAACTGAAGGATTTTCAGGAACTTTTGTCGGCTTACCGCACCCTGCCCACCAGCTTTGTGCGCGATATTATTATGAAAGCACCCAGCAAGGATATGATGAACACGCTGGCAAGAAGCGTGCTGACCATGTACTCTTATGATGACCGGGCGGACGATACATCCCTGCCCAATGTACTGCGCCAGTGCCTGCAGCTGATCAGCATTTTCCCGCTGCTCACGATCTACGGCTATCAGGCTTACAGCCACTACCATGACGGCAACAGCCTTTATATCCACCAGCCGCAGCCGCAGCTTTCCACGGCGGAAAACATTTTACATATCCTGCGTCCCGACAGCAGCTACACAGAGCTGGAAGCGAAGATCCTGGACATTGCTCTGGTCCTTCACATGGAGCACGGCGGCGGTAACAACTCCTCCTTCACCACCCATGTGGTAACCTCTTCCCTGGCAGACACCTATTCCGTGATCGCGGCGGCGATCGGCTCTTTGAAGGGTCCCCGCCACGGCGGCGCCAATATCAAAGTCGTACAGATGTTTGATGAGATGATGTCCGTTCTGAAAGACTGGGAAGATGAAGAAGAAGTGGCTGCCTACCTGAAAAAACTTCTGAACAAGGAAGCCTTTGACCATGCGGGACTGATCTACGGCGTGGGACATGCGGTATACTCCAAATCCGATCCGAGAGCCGTTATCTTTAAAAATTTCGTGGAAAAGCTTTCCATGGAAAAGGGGCTGGAAAAAGAATTCAACCTGTACTCCCTTGTGGAACGGCTCGCGCCTCAGGTCATCTCCGGGGAACGCCAGATCTATAAGGGCGTCAGCGTCAACGTGGACTTCTACTCCGGTTTTGTATACAATATGCTGGGACTGCCTCAGGAACTTTTCACACCAATCTTCGCCATCGCGCGTATCGTCGGCTGGAGCGCCCACCGTATGGAAGAGCTCGCCAACAACGGCAAGATCATCCGTCCCGCATATAAACCTATCGGGTACGATAAAAATTATGCTGATATCGAGCACAGGCGGTAAAAATAACGCTGATAAAAACAGATCGGTCTTCCGGTCTGTTTTTTATTCCGTTATTCCGTTTTCTTCTTTACCGCGCCAGGATCGAAGCGCCGCCGGATAATTTACGAAAACCCGTCTTCCATCCTGTATAATTTCCTGAATCCTGTTTACAATAATCTCAAAAAGCGTTTTCATCGTTTCTGCCGGAGAATGTGTGAAGGATTGCGCAGAAAGCAGCGCGGAAAAGAGGTAAATAATGAACGAAAAGGATCAGGAAATACTATATCCCACAATACAGCCGGGAAAGGAAATGACAACAGACCTGAAAGAAAATCTGTCGATCATGAAGGACATCCTCTCGCCGGATGTCAGCTATGATATCGTTTACAGAGTGATCAAGATCGGCGGACGGGATGCCTGTCTGTTTTTTGTGGACGGCTTCTGCAAGGATGAAATGATGCAGAAGATCCTGCAGTATCTGATCGGTTTAAAACCGGAAGATGTCCCGTCAAATGCCCACAGCATGTCAAAGGGATTCATGCCCACCGTGGAGGTGGATCTGGGCAGGACCTGGGACGAGATCGTAACAGCGCTTTTATCCGGCCAGTCCATTCTGTTTATAGACGGCCTTGAGCGATGCCTTCTGATCGACAGCAGGACCTATCCCGCCAGAAGCGTCTCCGAGCCGGAAAAGGAAAAGGCGCTGCGGGGTTCCAGAGACGGCTTTGTGGAAACCATCGTTTTCAATACCGCCCTTGTGCGCCGCCGTATCCGAAGCCCGAAACTGCGGATGGAAATGCTGCGCGCCGGGGAAACTTCCAAAACGGATATCGCGGTCTGCTATATGGATGACCGGGTGGACCACAAACTGCTCTGTCAGGTGAAAACAAGAATACAGAACATTCATATCGACGCCCTTACGATGAATCAGGAAAGCCTTGCCGAATGTCTCTATCAGGCGAAATGGTACAATCCTTTTCCGAAATTCAAGTATACGGAACGTCCTGACACCGCCGCGGCACATATACTGGAAGGTAATATTATTATCTTTGTGGATAACTCTCCCTCCGCCATGATCATTCCCGTATCGATCTTTGACATGACAGAGGAAGCCGATGATTATTATTTTCCGCCCATCACGGGTACCTACCTGCGGTTTTCCAGAACCCTGATCGGCATTATCACCTATATCCTGACACCCACCTTCCTGCTGCTCACGATGTATCCGGAGTGGCTCCCCGAGTGGCTCTCCTTTATCGCCATCGCGGATGATGTAAATGTGCCGGTGATCCTGCAGTTTTTGATCCTGGAACTGTCTTTGGACGGTTTAAAACTGGCGGCGGTCAATACGCCTAATATGTTAAGTACACCCCTGAGTGTAACCGCCGGTATCGTGCTTGGGGAATTTGCGGTAAAGTCCGGCTGGTTCAACTCGGAGGTTATGTTATACATGGCGTTTGTCGCTATCGCCAACTATACCCAGTCCAACTACGAACTGGGCTATGCCCTGAAATTCATGCGGATCATCACCCTTGTTTTAACCGGGATCGCCGGTGTCTTTGGCTATGCCGCAGGTATTTTGCTCTTTATCCTTGCCGTCGCTTCCAATAAAACGCTGACAGGCAAAAGCTATATCAACCCCTTCGGCCCCGGCGGCATTGGAACGCTCTGGAAACGGTTTATCCGTGTCAGACAGCAGGCGGCAGGGAAATAAAAAATCCCGTAAAAACAGGACTGTCCTTTCGCTGATCCCGAAACGACAGTCCTGTATGCTATCCTACTTCGTCCCGGTACTCCCGAAGCCGCCCCTGTCTTTCCCTTCCATGCGCTCCACCTCCTCAAACACGATCTGAGGCTGGTTTTCCATAATACGGAACTGCGCGATCCTGTCATTCACATGGATTTTAGTATCCCGCACCGCGTACACCGGCATTCTCCAGATATCGTTCTCGCCGCAGTAAGAGGAGTCGATCACCCCGTAACTGTTGGCCTGCAGGATACCGAAATTTTTAAAGGTGGAACTTCTCGGCACTACATGCGCCTCATAACCTTCCGGTATTTTTATGGAAATGCCGAAACTGACCAGCGTAAAATCTCCCGCTTTCAAAGAAACATTCTCCGCCGCCCTCAAATCGATCCAGTCGCTTTTTCCGTCAATATAACGCAGTTTCTCGATTTCCTTTGAATGATATTTGATCTGTATCACCTGTTGATTATTCACGTTATCTCCTTTTGTCCATACAGGAAAACGCATTCCGCCCCTGCATCGGTTTTATCGTTCCGCTAACTGTTAAAAATGACTATCTCCCTGCGCCGCAGGCTTTCTCCCACATTGATCACCCTCTGGTTGCCGCTCCCGCACCAGTGAAGAAGATTATCCCTTTTCTCCTGTTCAAACCTGCCGTCTATCAGCACATCGATATACCGCAGTACTTCCAGTTCCCGGATATCCTCCCACACTTCGCCGGTGTAGAGCCAGATGGTCTTTTCGGGAAACCTGCACTTCAATTCCTTTATATAGACAGTCACCTCCGGCACATTCTCCGGGAAAAGAGGATCGCCGCCGGAAAAGGTTATGCCGGAAATATAAGATTTTTCAAGCTGTTCTTCTATCTCCTCTTTCGCCGCCTCATCAAATAAAATCCCGTCCCCCGGGTCCCAGGTAACAGGATTCTGGCAGCCCGGACAATGATGCCTGCAGCCGGAAAGCCACAGTACCACCCGCAGCCCGTCACCGTTTTTCATGTCATCCTTTGTAATGTCATGATATCTCATATTTGTCGTTCCTCTATCAAAGCGCCGGCGCCGTTTTACCGCCTTGCCGCCTCTGTCGCGCCGCAGCGAAAGTTACAAAAGCATCCGCTTAGATTTTTTCCAGACTCCTGATCAGCTCCGGCGTAAACTCGCCCAGCTTATGAATAACCGCCTTCGCCTGTTCCAGATTCTGATTTCCGGAATCCGGATTATCCAGTCCCACGCAGACCATCCCCGCAGAGACTGCAGCGATACTGCCGTTACCGGAATCTTCCAGCACGATACACTCAGACGGCTCTACGCCCAGCTTTCTTGCCGTATCCAGATAAATATCCGGCGCAGGCTTTGAGCGCGCCACATTCTCTCCGCTGTTCAACAGGGAAAAATACCGGCGGATGCCGATATGGTCCACTGCCGCCTCGATCCTGCTGACGGGCGAAGAGGATGCGATCGCCAATAAAAATCCCGCCTCCTGCAGCTGTTGCAGCATTTCCCTGACCCCCGGCATCTCAGGAAAGCTTTCTTCCTTCGGCATACGCTCCTCGATCGCCATCCTCTCCTCCAGAAACTTTTTATCTCCCCTGAAATCCCTGCCGTAATGATCCCATATCAGATCCATCAGATAACCGTCGGTGGTACCGATACAGCCTTTATATACGTCGTAACTGATCTCCAGTCCCCTGTTATGGAAAGCCTCCTTCCACATCAGAAAATGAACCGGCTCCGTATTGACCAGTACGCCGTCCATGTCAAACAACACTGCTTTGATCTGATTCATCGCTGCTCCTTTTTGTCTATAGTATAAATTGCCTGCGCCGCCTTTCGGCTCCCCGTGCCGCCGGCACAGAGGGCTTTAGAGGCTTATATCTCCACAATACTCTTCTTCGGGCACTTCTCAATACAGGTTCCGCAGCCGGTACATTTCTCCGGATCGATCCTGGCATTGAAATTCTCCACTGTGATTGCCTCGGAAGGACAGTTTCTCTTACAGAGTCCGCAGCCGATACACGCCACATCGCAGCCCTTCATCGCAACCGGCCCTCTGTCTTTGGAACTGCACGCCACCTGATAGGGTGCATCATAGGGGATCAGGGAGATCAGCTTCTTCGGGCAGGCCTCCACACACTTTCCGCAGGCCTTGCATTTCTCCCTGTCCACCACCGCGATCCCGTTTTCCACATGGATCGCATCAAAAGGACACGCTTTCACACAGCTTCCATATCCGAGACACCCATAGTTACAGGTTTTCGGCCCGCCGTTCGGTACAAAAGAAAGCATACGGCAGTCCTCGATACCGGTGTACTCATAGTCCGATCTCGCCTTATCGCAGTCTCCCTGACAAGCCACAAAAGCAACCATCCGCCTGCTCTCCGCGGCCTCCACACCCATGATCTCCGAAATCTTTCGGGCAACAGGATCGCCTCCCACCGGACACTGGTTTACCGCCGCTTCTCCCTTTGCAATCGCCGCCGCAAGTCCGGAACATCCCGCATACCCGCAGCCGCCGCAGTTATTCCCGGGCAGCACGCCCAGTACGGCAACCTCTTTTTCATCTACTTTCACTTTAAATTTTATCGCCGCAATCCCGAGAAACAGTCCAATAAATAAACCGACTCCTCCTACTACAAGCATCGCTACGATGATTCCTGACATAGCTTTCTCCTCCTTATGTAATGCTCTGACAAACATATATAGACAGTTTACCACAAATTTTAATTTCTGTAACTATTTTATGGAATATTGTTATACTGTTTATATATTGATAATCGTTCGGCCCGGAACTTTGCACAATACTGCAAAGTCTGCAAGAATAGGTAAATTCAGCCAAAAATCCTCCCGGGATGATCTCTAAGCAGCCTCTTATCATTTCTTTGATCAATGCTGCCATTCCGCATTTTCATTTCCGTAATGATACTGATACTCCCATTCTTTATCGAGTTTTATTTCCTCTCCCGCCTCCTGCATCATATCCTCCGTTTTATACTCCCTGACCTGATTCCCCAGTACATCATATTCCCTTATAACAGAAAATCCCCATCCATCTCCATTCAGATAATCCTCCCGTATCAGATTTCCCGCCTCGTCATAGGTATACTCTGCCGTATAGTTTGACCATGTATCATTCCCGCTCCTGGTGCTCTTTTCCTCCTTTACGGGAAGATTTTCCTCATTATAATCCCACAGCGTTATCACCTGAAAACAATTTTCCTCATCATCATTTCTATCATAATAAATCTCTTTTATCAGATTGTTTCTGTCATCATATTCTCTCTCATAGACCGGATACGATTCTCCTCCATTCCCGGAAACATACGAAAACGCCACTGCATTTCCGTTTGCATCATAAGTGTAATCATAGCGTATCATGGCCCTGGCTTCCCCTGCCAGTATCTTTTCCGGAGACCAGAAAAGCGTATAATGGGCCTCTTCCAGAAGATTTCCCTCTTCATCCCATTTCTGTGCAATATAGTAAACAGGATCTTTTCCCGGCAGATAATCCGCCCTGTATTCTTTGTCAATCTGCATGTTATCCGTTATCAGACAGCATTCCCGCTCTGTAAAGACCTCTCCGTCATAAGCTTCCGTATAATAAATCTGATGCCCCTCTTCATCATAACCGCAGTTTACTTCATAAACATTTTTTCCCAGTACCGGATCATATTCGGCCTTATAAAGCAAATTGCCTCTGTCATCATACTCCCGCTGCTCCTCCCGGATCTGCTGCTTTTCCTCTTCCCCGGCTTTCTGTTCCCAGGTCTCCACAAGGATCACATTCCCGTTTTTGTCATAACTGTTATAGACCCATCTGCTCTTCCCGTAAAAATACAACACATTCAGAATTTCCTGCCCCTTTTCATCATACTCCGTGTATCGTTTTCTTTCCCCGTCAAGATACTCTATCACGCTCTCTATCCGGCACCTGGCAAGGATATCCTCCTTCTTATTTTGCATCCTCTGCAGAATATCCCTTCTGATCCCCTGCGTATCTTCCGCTCCTTGAGAAGCAGAATCCTCCTTCTGATCCTTTCCCGAAAAAGAATGCTCTTTCTGATCACTTCCGCCGGAATCTTCCCCGTTTCCCACCACAGTTTCTTCTCTCGAAAAAGTCTCCATCCCTTTCTCTAACAGCTCCACCGCCCCCATCGGGTCATCGTATCTCAGATAATATTCCACACACTCAAAATACCAGCCGGAAATATCTCTTTCATTCGTAAACAGATCCTGATAAAAAAACAGATTCTCATAATTTTGAATAACACTGTCCAGATAACCGTCCGTCTTTGCCATGCCAAGCTGGGAAAGCAGCATTCCCTTCAGCGCTTCCTCATCCTCCGCGCTGTGCTCTCTGGCGGTACTATACGCCTGATATGCCCTGGACCACTCACCCTGCTCGTAATACCGCTCTGCCTCTTTCATATTTTTCCGGTACAGATAAGCATCGCTGCTGCAGTACTGCCGGATATAAACGCTCATCAAAAGAAACAAAACAACAAAAAGACCGCCTCCCGCCGCCGCACAGACTGCCCTCTTTTTCCTGCGCAGGCAGGAATCCTTTTCCTCCCCCGTCAGAAAAGCCGCCTGCTGCGCTTCCCTTCTGAAAAGTTCCTCCGCCTGTCTTTTCTGTTCTTTCCCATAGCCCAGTATGGCTTTCGGACAATGTCCTGTAAACCACCTGACCGCCTCATCACAGGAGACATGGACATATATCCTGTGGCGTCTTCCGTCTTTCGTATGAAAATACAATGAAAAAAAGTGAAGACCGGGAGAAATAACATTTTTCTCCATATTGGAATACTGAAAATCCGAATGCCCGATATAACCCCAGACAATATCCTTCAGTTCCACGATCTGCGGCGTTCCGAAAAAACACCTGTCCGAAAACAGAATGTATCCCTGCGCTTCATAGATCATCAGGCCCCCCGGATGCTTCTCCTGTGCCCGTCTCTCATAAAGTTCCCGTTTCGCCTCCTGCGGCATCTTTTCATATACACGCAGAAAACGCCGCTCTCCGATATGTACGGCAGTATAAACAAGCAGAGCCGGCACGCCGAGCACCGCCAGTCCCGGCAGCAGATAAACAGCATTTTGCACCTGAAACATGTCCTGTGCCACTTCCGCCGGATCCTCGCCGGCAGAGCCTGCGATCCCCAGCGTCAGTCCCAAAGACACCGCAAGGACCGCCAGAAATAACAGCATAGCTCCCAATATGATATATTTCTTTTTGTGATATATTAAAATTTCCGGCAGTTCGTTCTTCAATATCATTACACCAGACTTTCCATACAAAATACTGCATATAAAGGCACCGACTTTATACCATCAGCCATCCCGAAATTTTTTCCGGATATCCGGATCACATATTCCGGATGATATTTTTCGCGATACACCATCAGGCTTTTCGCCTTCACATGTTCTCCTGCTTTACACTCCACCGGTATCACATGCTCCCCCAGCGTCAGCAAAAAATCCACTTCCGAAATACCGTCAGATTCCCAGTAAAATAATTCATGTCCCTGGCTTTTTAACGCGCATGCAACATAATTTTCCGTAAATATTCCCCTGAAAAACTCACTTTCATTTCCCAAAAGCCGCTTTAACGTCATTCCGGTACGGGCAGACAATAAACCCATATCACTGTAATAAAGTTTAAACGCTGTCAGATCCTGATATGCAGCAGAAGGCAGATACCCTTGTGAACACCTTGTACACTTGTAAACAATTCCGGCTTTGATCAGCCAGTCGATCGAATCGCCATACTGCGAAGCCCTTGCCCCCTGTTTGATCAGCTTATATTGAAATTTCTTACTGTCTTTTGCAAGCTGCACCGGAAGCGAATCGTATGCCGCGTAAATCTTCACCGTATCCCCTGCCTGCGCATATTTCGCCATATCTGCAACATAGGAATCCAGTATCATCTGACGTATTTCATCCTGCATCAACGTGGGATGCTCAGACGTATCTGACAATACTGCCGCCGGCATACCGCCGACAATACAATAATGATAATATTCCTGCAGCGCTTCCTGATGAAGCATCTCCTGCATCTGCCTGTTATCGCTGAAATGCTCCCTGATCGTGTCCGCAAGCATCCCTTTCCCCTTCGCCCACAGATACTCTTCAAAATCCATCGGATACATTGTCAGCATCTGTACTTTGCCTACCGGAAAAGAATATCCCTCTCTGTTTACCGCCACTCCAAGAAGGCTCCCGGCAGCAATCACATGATATTCCGGCGCTTCCTCCGCAAAATATTTCAAAGAAGCCAGCGCCCTTTCACACATCTGTATTTCATCAAATATGATAAGTGTTTCATCCGGTATAACAGGCTGATGATAATATTTTTCCAATATGCCGACGACCGCATCCGCATGGATATCGGTCTGAAAAAAATCACTTATTATCTCGTCCGCTTCAAAATTAACATAGATGGTATTTCTAAAATACTCCGCCCCGAGCCTTTTCATCATATATGTTTTTCCGACCTGCCTCGCTCCATAAATCAGAAGCGGCATGCGTCCTGCAGTCATCTTTCTCCATTTCAGCAGCCCGGACAATATTTTTCTCCGCATAAATATCCCCTTTCAGATGCCCTGTTATACTGATATCATATCAACCAAAAGGGGATTCGTCAAGTTTAATGTAAATTTTCACATTTTTTCAAACTAATAAATGCAATTTTATGCTTTCATCTTCATTCAGCCCGCCCAATCCATATCCTGTCTATCTGCATCCCGCTCTGGGCAAAATACAGCTTCAGGTAATTACGGGTATTTGTGAAGGACTCTGACAACTGTTCTATCTCCACATATCTTCCCCCTGTCCCGTTCAGGGTAAAGGTTCTTTGCAGCGTTCCGTTTACAAAAATGGACATCGGCACCTGCGCAATGTCAGAGGCATCCACTTTTACCCTGAAACGTATCAGATACCGGCAGTTTTCCTCCGTCTGTATCCCGCAAACAAAGGAACTTCCCATCCGGGTATCGATATCCTTTCCGTCCAGTTCCAGCTTTCCGTTCAGCGTATACCACTCTATATCAGGATCTGCCTGATCCTCTTTCGCCAACGCTTCGGCAGCCTCGAGTTCCTCCCTGCTCTGCCGCCCCAGACTTCTGTCCATCACGGGAAGACGCATCAGCACACGCAGGATATTCCCTGCGCACCTTGCCAGATCATCCCGCTTTAATGTACCGTTCTCAAGGCTTTCCTCCAGATCATCCCCGTTGGAATTATGCTCCGCATCCTGCGCCACCATATAAATGTCATTCTGGCTCCGCACCATGGCGGCGGTATTTTTTATGGAAGGCTCCCCGCCCTCCTCATTGATATCCGCCCACCAGTCCGTCATGGCAATACCGTCAAACCGCCATTCGTTCCTGAGGATCGTCGTGAGCAGATCATAATTCCCGGCAGTCCAGAGGCCGTTGATCCCGCCGTAGGTTGTCATAACCGCAAAGGCACCGCCTTCTTTTACCGCGATCTCAAACCCCTTCAGGTAAATTTCCCGCAGCGCCCTCTCCGAAACCACGGCGTTATACTTTTTACGGTTAAATTCCTGATTATTTGCCGCAAAATGCTTCAGCGCCCCGGTAACCTGATACCGCGCCATTCCCCTGAGCTGTGCCGCAGCCATCTTCCCGGTGAGCAGGGGGTCTTCCGAAAAATATTCAAAATTTCTTCCGTTCAGAGGATGCCTGTGGATATTCATGCCCGGCCCCAGCAAGATATCAATATGGTTCTTTCTCAGTTCCGCCCCTTCCAGCGTATAAAGCTGCTCCACCAGTTCCTCATTGAAACTGCACGCCAGACAGGTCCCGTTGGGCAGGCTGAAGGCATAGGCGCCGCAGTCCATCCGGATACCGGAAGGCCCGTCCGCACAGCATCCGCATGGAATCCCGTACTCCTCCAACGCTTTCGTAACGCCGCCGAACGCCGCCGCCGTTCCCGGCGTTACTTTAGCGGAACACATTCCCTCTCCCCGCACGATACCGCACAGCTCCTTATCGCTCAACTGCGCGAGAAACGTATCAAGAGCCACCTTCTTGTCATAAACATCAGACAGCTTATACCCCTTATCACCGGTACAGGGCAGTTCCGTCTTCTGCTCCCTGCCGCTCCTTTCCGCCATACTGTAAGTACGCAGAGGCGCTTCCTCCCAAGAAACAGCAAACTTTCCGTCCTGTTTTACTTCCGGCTTCATCCGTTCAAAAGCTTCCACCGGCGCCAGCGCTTCCGTGCACCGCTCTGTCACCTCAGGCTTCTCTATTTCCATACTGCCCAGACAGACTGCACTTCTGACATCGGTTCCCGCATAAAACCGGTAAGTCCCCTCCTCCAGCACATAACAGGACTTATGTCCTGTCACGCCGCTGTCGTCGTAAGAAGCGATCGAACTGTTCTTTACCTCTATTGTCAATTCCTGTTCTTCCCCCGGCAAAAGACACCCGGTTTTGGCAAAAGCCGCCAGTGCGCGCGCCGGTTTTCCAAGTTTTCCCTGGGGTGCCTCCACATAGATCTGCACAACCTCTTTTCCTGCCGCATCGCCCGTGTTCTTTACGCGGACATAAAACATGCCGCCCTCTTTTCCGGCTTCCATCCTGCCGCTCAGTGCAAAGGAAGTATAGGAAAGCCCGAAGCCAAAGGGATAAAGCACCTTCTCCTTCGCCTCCCGGAAAGTCTCAAAATAGCGATAGCCCACATAAATATCTTCCGCGTACCGATCACCGTCCGCACCGCCGAAATTCGCCGCGGAAGGGTAATCCTCCACAGACAGGGCGATCGTATCCGTCAGCTTGCCGCAAGGATTCATCCGCCCCATCAGCACCTCCGCAGCCGCATGTCCGCCTTCCATACCGCCCTGCCATACATATAAGACCGCCTGAGGGTCATAGGCTTTCACCCATTTCATGTCAATGATATTTCCCACATTCAGCACGACGATCACTCTGTCAAAAGCGGCGCACACCCGCTCCATCATCTTCTCTTCCTCCCCGGAAAGATAAAAGCTGCCCGCTTCCTTTTTGGCATCCCGGTCCTCCCCGGCAGTCCGCCCGATGATCACAAGTGCCGCATCATTTACTTTCGCCGCCCTTTCCACGATCCCACCGCTCAACGGCATCTCCTGCTGGCTCCACGGCTCCTGCGCCCATCCGCTTCCGAAATCATAGGGATGTTCCATGATCCAGTCTCTGTATACCTGTTCCAGTTCCTGATCGATTTCCAGATTTTCTTCTTTCAAGGCATCCAGTATCCCCACCACATATTTCGTATTGATCATTCCGCCCGAACCGGTGCCGCTCTTATAATAATCAAACTGAATCCTTCCGAATACCGCCAGCTTCATTCCCTCCTGCAAAGGAAGCGCTTTTTTATCATTTTTCAGAAGCACGGCGCCCTCCGCCGCCGCTTTTACCGCCGTCCCGGCATACGCTTTCCAGTCTATCACATATCTGTTTCCCATTTTTACCGATCCTCCCTGTTTTTATTTTACATCGTATATACATTTTCGTATGGCAAAATACCACTTTCCTCCAACTTACAATATCATTTGATATATTTCCGAAAGTTACCGTGATGATTTAGCCCAAAACAGAACTATTACAAATTACTGCTCCCTCAGATTCCCTCTCCTGATATTCTCTTTTATGATCTGATCCGTCACCTCAAACAGCTTCTCGGATCCCAGCTTTGTCTTTCCCTGCCTTCCGTACACCTGCTTTGCGCTCACATCATGCCCTTTCCAGTCGCCGCCTTCGTTGCTGTTGTTTAAAATAAGCGGCTGCAGATTATCCATCGCATGGGCAAACTTCGCCTCCGCCGTCTCATACGCCTCAAACTCGTCAAACAGAGCGATCAGTTCCTGCTTCTGATCCTCCGGCAGAAGGGAATATATCTTTTCCTTCGCCGCGTCTTCCCGGCTTTTCTGCGTTTTCTTTGCCTCCTCATCATAAGTATAGGTATCCCCCGCCTCGATCTCCACAATATCATGAATCAGGCACATCAGCATTACCTTCGTGATATCCACTTCCTCATTGGCATATTCCCGCAGCAGATACGCCATCACCGCCATATGCCATGAATGTTCCGCATCGTTTTCATTTCGTCCGTGCCCCGATAAATGAGTCTGCCGAAAGATATTCTTTTCCTTGTCAATCTCCAGCGCAAAATCCAGCTGCTTTTTTAATCTCTCGTCCACTTTCCTCCATCCTTTCTACAGAAAAACAGGGACAAATCCTGCCCCTGTCGCCCTTCTGTTATTATTTCTCACAACAGCCCCGAAAACCCGCAGAACGCGATTGCCATCAGCCCCGCTGTAATCAGTACGATAGGCATCCCCTTAAAGGATTCCGGCACATCATTATAGACCATCTTCTCCCGCAGTCCCGCCAGGATCACGATAGCGATCGTAAAGCCTACCGCTGTCGCAAAGCCGTTGACAACGCTCTTTAAAATCCCGTACTGCTTCGTCACATTGGTCAGCGCCACGCCGAGCACCGCACAGTTTGTCGTGATCAGCGGCAGGTAGATCCCCAGCGACTGATAGAGAGACGGAATGAACTTCTTTAAAAACATCTCCACAAACTGCACCAGCGCCGCGATAACAAGTATAAAAACTATAGTCTGCAAATATTCAATATGCAGCGGCACCAGCATAAACCGATAGATCGCTGCCGCCACCAGAGAAGATATCGTGATAACAAATATGATCGCCGCTCCCATGCCTGCCGCCGTCTCCGTCTTCTTGGACACCCCGAGGAACGGACAGAGCCCCAGAAACTGACTCAGCACAACATTGCTCACCAAAGAGGAACCGATCAAAATAATCAATAAATCTTTTACTGTTTCCATGCGTAACCTCCATTCCAGTACCGCATATTCTCTCCCAGCGCCTCTCCACTCAGAGTAATTCCCGGCTGCTTCGCATCCGTAAATTCTCTGGGGCGCTGTACGTTCATATGCTGTATTCCAGTACCGCATATTCTCTCCCAGCGCCTCTCCACTCAGAGTAATTCCCGGCTGCTTCGCATCCGTAAATTCTCCGGGGCGCTGTACGTTCATATGCTGTATTCCAGTACCGCATATTCTCTCCCAGCGCCTCTCCGCTCAGAGTAATTCCCGGCTGCTTCGCATCCGTAAATTCTCTGGGGCGCTGTACGTTCATATGCTGTATTTACTCTGCTTCCGTATCATAAAATTTCCTTCTGCCGCAGCCTTCTTCCCCGCAGTTCATGCAGTCCTCGCTGCAGCCGGAACCGACCTTACTCATATCTTTTCCTCTCTTCTCCCCCGCAATCTTGATCTTGTTCTGCAGGGCGGTCAGCGCCGCCAGCACAAAGAACGCGCCGGGAGCCATGACGAAGATCGCGCAGGGCACATAGGATGAAGGCATCACGGAAAATCCGAAGATCCTGCCGGAACCGATCAGTTCACGCACCGCACCGATACAGGTCAGCGCAAAGGAAAAGCCAAGCCCCATGCCGATGCCGTCAAACAACGAAGGCAGCACCGGATTTTTGGAAGCGTAAGCTTCCGCCCTTCCCAGAATAATGCAGTTTACCACGATCAGCGGAATATAAATGCCAAGTGCCTCATAAAGCGAAGGCAGAAAACCTTCCAGAAGCAGTTCCATCATTGTCACAAAAGAGGCGATGATCACAATAAAAGCCGGTATACGCACCTTATCGGGAATGATATTCCGCAATAAAGAAATGATCATATTGCTGAGCGCCAGCACCACCATCGTGGTCAGCCCCATCCCCAGACCGTTCATAGCGGAAGTTGTCACCGCCAGCGTCGGGCACATACCGAGCATCAGTACAAAGGTGGGATTTTCTTTAAACAGGCCGTTTACCAGCCTGGATTTTATTTCACTCATTTCGCCGCACCTCCCAATTCATTCTGAAAGTAATACAGTCCGGCATTAACGCCATTCACCACTGCATTCGTCGTGATCGTAGCGCCGGAGATCGCATCGATCTGACTGTCCGACACAGCGCCTGTCTTAGTATATTCATACTTCTCCGCAGACTTTCCGGCAAACTGAGGCTTCAGCACCTCGTCCGCCCGCATGCCGAGTCCCGCCGTCTCCGAAATGCTCAGGATGGAAATACCGTTTAAAACCCCATCGTTTGTGATGCCCATCGTAAACTGGATATCTCCGCCATAGCCCTCATGGGAAGTCACTGTCAGCACGTAACCGACCGTACCGCCTGTCCCGTCTTTAGCCTCCATCACCTCATCGATATCCTGAGCGGAATAGGGAACCTCGGAAGATGCCAGTACCAAAGCCGCCGCCTGCGTATCAAAACCCTCCACTTCCGCAAAAGAATCCGCCTCCGCAAAAACCTCCTGACAGGCTTTCTGCTTTTTGATCCTTTTCTGTTCCGCGATAGGCTCCTTTGTCAGCTGATAGACACCGCCCAGCACCAGACCGGCGATCAGGGTGATAGCCACGATAATACCCGCATCCCTGAACATGGATCTTATCTCGTTATTCATACCGCTTCTCCTCCTTTCCCGAATGCTTTTGGAAGAGTGACCTTCTCCATCAAAGGCACAAGCAGGTTGCCGATGATGATCGCATAGGAAACGCCCTCGGAAGAGGCGCCGAACACCCGGAAGATACCTGTCAGGATACCCAGAAAGATACCGTACAGATACTGCCCCTTCTTCGTAATGGGCCTTGTCACATAGTCCGTTGCCATAAAGAACGCGCCCAGCATCAGACCGCCGCCTGCCAGATGCGCCGATATGTATGCGGGGTCCGGTCCGTGTCCGCCGAACAGACAGATAAATACCACAAAGCTGACGATATAGCTGCCTGGGATCTTCAGATCGATGATTCCCAAAAGGATCAAAATACATGCCCCCGCAACGATCGCGATCATGGACGTTTCCCCGATGGTTCCGCCGGTCCTGCCGATCACCATGGAAAACACATCCGGCGTAATACCGGATTTCAACTGCGCAAGAGGCGTTGCCCCGGTATAAGCATCACAGTCAAAATTCGTCATAATGGAAGTAAAGGAGATCAGCAGAAAGCACCTTGCGCCCAGCGCCGGGTTCATAAAGTTCTGCCCGATGCCGCCAAAGAGCATCTTTACTACGAGGATCGCAAAAATACCGCCCACCACGCCGATCCACCAGGGCGCCATCGGGGGCAGGTTCAGAGATAACAAAAGCCCCGTCACTATGGCTGAGAAATCCCCGATGGTCACCGTTTTTTTCATCAGTTTCTCATAAACGAATTCCGTTGCCACACAGCTTGCCACCGTCACGCAGATCAGCAAAAGCGCGTGCATTCCGAAATTATAAATACCAAACCCGGCAGCAGGAAGCAAAGCAAGTACGACCGCCAGCATAATGGAACTGGTCGTTACTTTGGATCTGACATGCGGATTCGATGATACATGTAACATATCGCTCACTTTTTATTCCCCCTCTATTACTTTTTCTTCTTCGCAAGTTCTATCTTACGCATGGACTTGATGGTCTGCGTCAGCGGCCTCTTCGCCGGACAGGTATAACTGCAGCAGCCGCATTCCACACACTCCAGACCGTTCAGCCTTAAAAATGTCTCCGCATCGTCATGGATGGATGCCACCATCAGCTTATTCGGCACAAGACGCTGGGGGCAGACCTCCACACATCTCCCACACTTGATACACGCCGTGGGCTCCATCTCCGAAACATCGTCCTTTGTCAGACAAAGCAGCGCCGATGCCGTCTTTGTCGTCGGCACATGCAGGTCAAACATGCCGAATCCCATCATCGGTCCGCCGGAAACCACCTTCGCCGGCTCCTGCACAAAGCCTCCCGCCTCCTCGATCAGTTCATCATACATGGTCCCGATCCGGACAATAAAGTTCCGCGGATCTCTGACCGCATCCCCGGTCACCGTCACAATGCGGTACATCAGCGGTTTCCCGTCCGTCACCGCATGATAGACGGCAACGATCGTGTCCACGTTATCCACGATACAGCCCGCGTCTGCCGGCAGCATCGAAGAATTGATGGCACGCCCCGTCGTGGCATAGATAATGGAACGCTCCGACCCCTGCGGGTACTTCGTTTTCAGGGGCGTCACCATAATATCCGGCTCATCCTTCGTCAGCTTTTTGAGCAGCGCGATCGCATCGGGCTTGTTCTCCTCCACAGCCAGAATCCCTTTGGCGTGGTCAAACAGCCGCAGCATGATCTTCAATCCGCCGATCAGCTTCTCCGGCTCCTCGATCATCCTCCTGTAATCCGACGTCAGATAGGGCTCGCATTCCGCGCAGTTCGCTATGATATAATCGATCTTATCCGGCTCCTTCGGAGAAAGTTTGATAAACGTCGGAAATCCCGCGCCGCCCATGCCTACGATACCCGCTTCCCTGACGATCCCAATGATCTCTTCCTTACTCAATTCCCCGTAGGGCTTATGTACCGGATATTCCACCTCTTCATAAAGTCCGTCGTTTTCTATGACGATACTCATCACTTCATTGCCGGTAACCACCCTGTGCGGCTCGATCGCCTTGACAGTTCCCGACACGGTCGCATAGACAGGCGCCGATACAAACCCGGCGGCCTCCGCGATCTTCTGTCCCTGCAGCACATGATCGCCTTTTTTTACGATCGGCGAAGCCGGCGCGCCGATATGCTGAGACAGCGGATAAACCAGATCTCCCTTTGGCAGCACCGCTTTAATGGGCTTGTCCTTGGACAACTCTTTTCCCTCAAACGGATGAATCCCGCCTACAAATGTTGATTTAGCCATTTGACACCCTCTTTTCTATCATTTATCTGTTTTTACTGTTTTTATATACACCGGTACACTTCTTTTAACCTGATACAGGCATCCCTGCCCGCGCGGATATCTTTCCGTAATGTTATTGCTGACGCTTCTGTGCACAAAATACCCGCCTCTACCATTTTACTATCTTTATGCACAATTTGAAAGAGTAAAATTACTTTTTTATTTATTATTTGGAACAGTTCAGCTTTCGGTATTTCTGCCGCCGTTGTATTTTCAGCGCGTTGCTTTATCGTTGCATTCCTCTCTCCTTTTATGTTATACTAGTCCCAAATAAAAAAAGAAAGGACACCCCTATGCGTATCATCCGACAGAAACTGAATCTGCCTGCCATTCCCTATCCGGTAGAGCAGATCGCCCCGCCTAAGTTCAGAAGTTTAAAACATAAAATAATCCAGCAATCCCTAGAGAATGCTGGAAATTTTTTGTCAATATTTTGTATTTTATACATGGCTTTATATGGCTTTGTGTGATATAATGGAACTATAGGACGGAGGTGTCACATGTATCTGCATAAATTAAAAAAGCCAAACGGAGATATCTATCTTTCCATAAAAGAAAAAT